>NZ_CP115396.1:1259166-2518333 GCF_027625995.1 Hymenobacter yonginensis | reverse complement strand
ATGTCCACGATGGCCTGCAGGGGGCTGACGGGCGTGGCGGGCACGCGGTGGTAGGAGCCGGCTACCACCACGTCGCGGCCGGTGGCGGCATCAGGGTGGCGGCTGAACACGCCGGTTGGCAGCACGTAGCTCAGCAGGCAGGCCAGCAGAATAAACCCCACCAGTAGCACCAGCGGATGCGGGAAGCGTATCGTTTTCATGCCGCGAAGGTAAGGTGGGAGGGGATGTGAAGTGATGAGGTGATGAAGTGATGGGGGGATGAGGGGAGAACGTCATGCAGAGGCGCAGTCGAAGCATCTCGCGTGGGCCTCACCCCCCGGCACCCTCTCCCATGGAGATGGGGAGCCAGATGACCTTTCTCGGGCGACACCCGAATTTTTCTCAGTCGACCGTGTTTTTGGGGAATTACTACGCTGGCGAGATTCCTCGCTCCGCTCGGAATGACGTTCTTTCTTTACCTGTCACCTCATCACCACGACTCACCTCATTCCCCCAACTTCGTATCTTCGGATTTGCCCGGCACTACATGAATCTGCGCGTCTTCAAAAAGCTTCCCATGGGCCAGCAGGCCGAACTGCTCCGGCAGCACGGCCACTTCTTGGCTGAGCGGCGTGAGGACAGCTTCGTGCTGCGGCTGCTGGCCCTCGGCGACTTCTACGCGGAGGAGTGGCGGGTGCAAGGTGAGGACCATCTGCTGTTCATTCACCTGTTTCAGCACTCCGGCGGCCTGAGCGAGTACCTGCGCCACATCCGGCTGCCGCAGCCGCTGTAGCGGCCGTACGGTAGTCTTCCGGTTATCAGTGAGTTATATTGAGGGATGAAACCTTCCCGCCGTTTGCTGCCGCCGTTGCTGGCTTTGCTCAAGTTCGTGTCGGGCTACGGGTTGGCCAGCCGGGCCTACGAGCTGCACCGCGACGAGTACCTCTGCCTCGACTACGGCCGGCATCTGGCTTGGGGCTACCTGGAGGTGCCGCCGCTCACGGCCCTGCAAAGCTGGCTGACGCTGGCGCTGGGCGGCGGCTGGGTGTGGGTGAAGCTCTGGCCGATTTTGTGGGGCAGCCTCACGGTGCTGCTGCTGGGGCGGCTGGTGCTGAAGCTGGGCGGCGGCGCCTGGGCGGTGGCGCTGGCCAGCATCGGCTACATGGTGGCGGCGTATGCGCGGCTCAATTTCCTGTTTCAGCCCAACGCCTTTGAGGTGCTGGCTTTCACAGCGGCCGGCTACGCGCTGGTGCGGCACCTGCAAACCCATCGGTCCGGCTACCTCTACGTCTTGGGCGCGGCCGTCGGGCTGGGGCTGCTGAACAAGTACACCACGCTGTTTTATGTGGCCGCGCTGGGGGTGGCGCTGCTGGTGTCGCCTCAGCGGCATGTGCTGGCCAGCCGCCACCTGTGGGGCGGGGCCGCGCTGGCGCTGCTGCTCTGGCTCCCGAATCTGGGGTGGCAGCTGCTGCACGGCGTTCCGTTCCGGCACCACATGGCCCTGCTCCACGACTCGCAGCTGGTGCACGTGTCGGCGGCCGGTTTCTGGAAAGATCAACTGCTGATGTGCTTTCCGGTGGTGTGGGTGTGGGGCGCGGGGCTGCTGGCGCTGCTGCGGGCGCACCAGTTCCGGCGGTTTCGGGTGGTGGGCTGGCTGTGGGTGGCGGGGCTGCTGATCCTGACGGTGCTGCACGGCAAAAGCTACTACAGCCTCGGCTACTACCCGGTGCTGCTGCCATTTGGGGCGGTGTGGCTGGAGCAGTGGGTGGCGCGCCGCTGGCATCCGCGCGCGTGGCGGCCGGCGCTGCTGGCCCTGCCCGTGCTGACCATGCTGCCGCTGCTGCCGTTTCTGTTCACGCTCTACCCGCCGGCCTACATGCGCCACATCGGCCAGAACTACCAGAGCCTGGGCCTCACGCGCTGGGAAGACGGCGTGGAGCACGTGCTGCCGCAAGACTACGCCGACATGCTGGGCTGGCAGGAACTGGCCGACTAGGTGTGGCAGGTGTACCAGACGCTGCCCGCCGCCACCCGCGCCCGCACCCTCATCAAGTGCGACAACTACGGCCAGGCCGGCGCCATCAACTACTTCAACCGCCACCGGCCGCTGCCGGCCGCCCACAGCTTCAATGGCTCCTACCTATACTGGTTTCCGGCGCGCCCCGCGCAGCCGTGGCCGTATCTGCTGCTAGTCGAGGATGACGAGCCCGCCGGCGTGGCTGCGCACTGCCAGTCCATGCGGCAGGTAGGCGAAATCACCGATCCGTTTGCGCGGGAGCGGGGCACCCGCCTGTACCTGGTCACGCAGCCCGATTCTGTGCTGGTGCGCCGCGTGTACGCCGAGCACCAGGCCGCCCTGGCACCTTGGGAAGGCGGACTGAGGTAAGTGGTTAGTTGCTCGTTGTCAGCGTATTTTCAATCTGACAACTGACAACTGACAACTGACAACTGACAACTAAGCCGAAGCGCGCTCCATCTTCTGTAGCAGTGCTACAATCTGCTCGGCGTAGCCGTCAATCTGCTCTAGGCCGGTGCGCGATTCTTCGAGCTGGCCGCGCTGGTACTGGCGCACCAGCGTCTGGCCGGCCATGAGCATCTGCTGCAGCACCCGCTCAATTTCGCGCACCTCCGGGTGGGCGCTGTATTTGGGCTTCACAATGGTGTGGAGCCACTCGCCCAGCGGGTTTTCGCGCATCGAAAACAGCGCGTCATCCGCCTCGCGCACTCCGTAGAGCACGGAGCGCAGGCGCGACTTAAACAGCACCTGCTTGATGCGGGCCTGCTGAAAGTCGAGGTTGGTTATGTCCATGGCCGCCGTGGGGAGTAGTAGTCCGAATACTAAAGAAAGACAGGCTTACTGCGCCCCGGAGCGGAAGTCAGCCAGCGCCCGGCGCGCCAGCACCAGCTCGGTTACGTCGTAGGAGAAATGCGAAATGCCCACTACCTGCCCGTTTTCGCGCACTGGCTGATAGGTTACATTGAAGAATCGCTCGGTACTGTCGCCGGTCTGTGGATCTGACACCAAAAACGGTACTTCCTGCCCGAAAAAGGGTTCTCCCGACTGATACACCTGGTCGAGAATCGCAATGAAGCCCTGGTTTTCCGCTTCCGGAATCACCTCGGCCACGCTCCGGCCCAGCAGCTCCCGGCCCGGAAACAGAGCCTGGTAGGGCGGGTTCACGAACTCGTGCCGATGCTCGGGGCCCCGGGCCAGGGAAATCAGGGCGGGGGCCTGCATAAACAGGTCGTATAGGCTTTCGCGCTGGTATTGGGCTTGGCGCTGGGCTTGGTAGGTCTGCTCAGACAGCAGGGCCTGCTGCTCGTTGGTTTCCAGCAGCTCCTGCACCAGCAGCTTTTGGTCGTGAATGTCGGTGCCGCTGCCTACCCACATCACCAGCTCGCCCTGCTCGTTGTGGCGGGGCACGTTGCGGGCCAGCACCCAGCGGTACTGCCCGTCGTGGCGGCGCAGCCGGAATTCCAGTTGGTATTCGTGGCCGGCGCCCACGGCCTGGCTTACCTCCGTCGCAATCCGCTCGGCATCGTCCGGATGAATCAGACCGGGCGTTTCCTGCCACTCGGCGTTGGCCGCCAGCGTCAGGCCCGTGAAGTTTTCCCAGCGCGGATTGTAGTAGTCAGGCGTGCCGTCGGCGCGGTTGGTCCACACCATCACCGGCAGGTTTTCCAGAATGAAGGTGTTGCGCTGCTGGGTTTCGGCCAGTTCCTGGGCTACGCGGGTGGCTTCCCGGGCCGCCAGGTGCTGCTCGGTTACGTCCTGGGTGCGTTGCAGAATGAACTGCAGCCGGCCCTGCTCGTCCAGAATCGGGTAGTGCGTGGCCTGCCAGTAGAGCTCCTGCAGGCCACCGCCCTGGGCTGCGGGCCGCTCCAGGTCGTAGCGGATCAGGGGCATGGTGTGGGGCTGCAGGTGCTGCCGCACGTGCTCGTGCGAATCCTGCATAATGGCAGCCGATTCTTCGTTGGTGGCCGGATAGGCCTCAAAAAGCGGCTTGCCCACTACCTCGTCCCGGCTTTTCAGCGACACGGCCGCGTGGCTATCCGTATTGTCCACGATGGTGGCCTCCGCGTCGGGAGCAATAAGCAGAAAGTTCTCGGGCAGGGCCCGGAAAAGCTGTTGGTAGTCGACCGGAAATGCAGAAGCCATGCAGCAGGCAGATGAAAAAACGGGAAGCAGAAATACGGCTGCTGCGGGCGGCAGCAAGCCGGCAAATATAGACGCAAAGCCAGCGGTTATAAAAGCTCCACAGTAAGGTAAGCATTGGCGGCACAATCAGCCCGATACCGCCCAATCTGCCAGCTCAGGCGCGCACCATGTGGATGTGCGGGATGCCGTCTTCGAGGTAGCCCTCGCCCACCTGCCGAAACCCGAAGCTCTCATAAAACGCCTGCAGATACAGCTGCGCCCCAATCTGGATGGGCTGGGCCCCGAACAGCTGCTCGACGGCGCCAATGGCCTGATGCAGCAGCTCGCGGCCCAGCCCGTAGCGCCGGAACTTCGGGCTGACCACCACCCGCCCGATGCTGGCCTCGGGGTAGCTGATGCCGGCCCCAAACAGGCGGGCGTAGGCGGCCAGCTCGCCGGTTTCGGTATAGCCCAGCAGGTGGGTGGCGGCCTGGTCCTGCCCGTCGATGTCCTGGAAGGCGCAGGTCTGCTCTACTACAAATACCTCGCTGCGCAGCTGCAGCAAGGCGTAGAGCTGGGGCACGGAAAGCAGGTCGAAGGGGAGGGTGGTCCAGGTAAGGGTCATGGGGCAAAGGTAGGGAGGCTAGCCGTTGTGGTAGGCTAAGTAATGTAGGTACATAATTTTTGCTTTCCCCAACCACTCCCTGCAACGGCCGTTTTTACGGAGACACCTTCCCAGCCGGGAAGCATCATTTTCTACCTGAAATCAAAGAAATCATGAGAACTATACGTTTTGCTTTCGTGGCTGCGGCCTGCTTTCTGTTCACGGATTGTTCTACCAGCCGCGGCACCGGCGCGGCCATTGGCGGCGCCGGCGGGGCTGTAGTAGGTGGTGCCGTAGGTGGCACGGGCGGGGCCGTATTGGGCGGCGCCGCCGGTGCTGTGGGCGGCGCCGTCATCGGCAACCGTCGCGACAAGAAAAAGGCCGAGCGGGCGGCTCAGGAAGAAGCCCGCCGCAACCAGCAGAACAACCTGTAGCGCCATTCACCGAAGCTGCCATTTTCTGCGGCAACCAGCGCTATAAAGCCCCAAAGCGGAAGGTGAACCTAGTGGTTGCCTTCCGCTTTGGGGCTTTATATAGTTTGTGCCTGCCAGCTACTGCCACCATTGCACCTGCGGCAGCGCACCCGCGCCTGGCGTGACGGGCTGTCCCAACTCGGGCGTGGTGATGGGCAGCAGTAGGCGGGCAGCTTCGGCGGAGGCGCGGCGCACGGGCTCGTTCCAGGCGTGGTTGGCCTCGGTGAAAGCGCCCCAATGCACTGGTAGCAGCACCCGGCCGCGCACGTCCAGCGTGGCCTGCACGGTCTGCTCGGGTTTCATGTGGATTTGGGCCCATTGGTCGTCGTACTGGCCGCACTCCATCAGAGCCAGGTCGAAGGGGCCGTGCTGCTGGCCGATGGTTTTGAAGTGCGGGCCGTAGCCGCCGTCGCCGCTGTAGAACACGCGCTGCGAAGGGGTTTTGAGCACCCAAGAGCTCCAGGAAGTGGAGTTGCGGTTGGTGAGGCCCCGACCCGAAAAATGGCGCGCCGGCGTGCTGATGATGGTGAGGCCGCCGGGCAGCTGCACCGAGTCGTTCCAGTCCAGCTCGTGCACGCGGGCCGGTGCCACGCCCCAGGCCAGCAGGTGCGCACCCACGCCCAGCGGCACGTAGAAGCCCGCCACCTTGTCGCGCAGCTTCCGGATGGTTTCGTAGTCGAGGTGGTCGTAGTGGTCGTGCGAAATCAGCACCGCATCAACGGCTGGCAGCTGCTCGGCCGTGATGGCCAGGTTGGGGTTGTAGCGCTTGGGCGTGACGAGCGGCAGCGGGCCCATTTTCACGCTCAGCATGGGGTCGAAGAGGATGTTTTTGCCGGCTATTTCCACCAAGCTGGCCGAGTGCCCGAACCAAGTGGCGCGCAGTAGCCCGGCCGGCTTGCGCACGATACTGAGCGAATCGAGCGGGCGAGTGGGCAGCGGCGCGGGCGGCTGTACGTTGGCGGGCTTGCTCCCGAATACGAATTTCCATAGCGCCGAAAACGTGCTGCCGCCGGTCATCAGCTCAGTGGGCACCAGGTTGCGGAACTCGCCATCCATGTAGTGCCCCGACTGCGCGTAGGCGGCCTTTTGAGCTTTGGAGGGCGAGCCGCCCAGCTGCGGGCTCAGGTTGGCGAAGGCCACGCCCGCCACCAGCAGCAGCGCCACAATACTGGCGGTCAGCCGCCCAATCAGTTTCCAAGAAATACGCATACGCACAGAATACGGGGAAGCGGCGCCCGTGGCCGCCAACTTGGTAGTCGGCCCAAGCCGCCGGATACTTTAGCGGCCCCGAAGGTAGTAGCCCGGGCCCGCAACCGCCGTACCCTGTCAGGCACGGAAATACGCCGCAAAAACGCCAGATTGCTGGTCTATGGCCAATACCACGTCGCAACATATTCTGCCCACGTCCGCCAATCTGCTGGGCTTTTGCCTGTTCGTCATCACCTCGCTGCACATCACCAACAGCGCCACCAGCAGCCTCATCGACGAGTTTACCTCGCTCATTGCGTTGCTGTTCGCGTTTTCGTGCCTGCTCTCGTTCCTCTCCATCCGCACTGCCGACCGCGCCAAAGAGCAGCGGGCCGAGCGTCTCGCCGACTACCTGTTTCTGGCCGCGCTGGTAGGTATTGTGGGGATTATTCTGCTGCTGATTTTCCGGGTGATTCGGTAGGGTGTACCCGCCTGTATGCTGACTGTACTCGTTTCAATTGCTGAATGAATTCCGGTTAGCCGCAGGCCCTCGGCATAGAAAAAGCCACTGTGCCACTTCCGAAGACAGGAAAGCAGCATAATGGCTTGGTTTGTAGTAATTGTAGGCAGCCTTACTCTTGCCAAGGCCAGTGCCAGCGGTAGGCGCGGGCTTTGGCCTGAGGCTTCTGGGTCGGCGTCTGGCCCACCACTTGTACGTCCCAGACCAACCCCAGAGCCCGCAGCGTGGCAATCAGGTACCAGCCAAGGTCCAGTTCGTACCAGGCGGTGCTCATTTTGGCGGAGCTGGGGTGGGCGTGATGGTTGTTGTGGAAGCCTTCGCCGAAGGACAGTGCGCCCAAAACGAAGTTGTTGTAGCCATGCTCGGTAGCCTGGTCAATATCATAGCGGGCGTAGCCGTATTTGTGTGATACGAAGCCCACAAACCAGTGCCCCAGGATGGTAACGCTGATCCGCACGCACACGCAGACAATCATGGCCTCGAAGCTGAATACGCTCCAGATCAGGGCCGCTGCGCCCAGCACGTGCCAGTACCAGGTACGCTCCAGAAAGCGCAGCCACGGGTCGTGCAGGTCTTCGGCAGGAATAGCGTAACGGGCTTCATCGGCGGGCCGCAACGCCAGGTGCAGGTTCCAGGCGTAGTCCTGCCATATGGAATGGTCGTAGCGGAAGTAGGCGGGGCAGTCGGGGCGGTTTTGCCAGTAGTCGCGGAAGTAGTGCACCCGCACCCAAGAGAGCGGCCCGCCCAGGCCTGAGTGCACGAAACAGTAAGCGAGTACCCCGCGCAACAGCCGCGAGCAGCGGTAGGAGCGGTGAATGATGCCGCGGTGCAGCCCGATGGAATGACCCAGCCCCACGGTAAACACCGTGAGCAGTACGGAGGCCACGCTCCGCTCCACCGACAGCGAAGAGAACCCCCACACCAGGGCCGGCAGCAGCAGCAGATACAGCCAGCCCGATTTCAGCCAGCCGGGAGTTAGCTGGTCGCCCTTGGCAACGCTGGCAGTAGGATTAAACAAGCGCATCAGCAACGGATAATAGTCAAGGATAAAACAGTAGGAACGAAGTCTTTGAACTGCTTCAAATATAAAGCGTTGACGCGCACAAAACCGCGTCGGATAAATCAAAAAAACAGCTTGATGTGGAGCCTACGGCGGGAGGGCGCTAATGGTGCAGGCAGGCATTCAGCTGTGCGGATAGCAATGCCCGCGACCTTGCCGCAAGCAGATTCTTCCCGTTTCCCAACGCTTCATCCGCCTAATCCGACGCTTCGGTAACGGCAAGTTTCCTGGGCTGCGGCGGGTGCTCACTTTTGAGCATCACTTCGCCGCTACTCCCATGAAACGTCTGCTACTCGCGCTGCTGCTGCTCCTCGCCTCCGGCCTGCCTTTGCTGGCTCAGTCTGCCACCACGCTTTCCGGCACCGTCCGCGACGCGTCGGGGGGCGCGTTGCCGGGCGTGAACGTGTTTCTGCGCGGCACCTTCGATGGCGCCAGCACCGACTCGGTGGGCGCGTTTCGGTTTGAGACCCGGCAGACCGGGGCGGCCGTGCTGGTGCTGAGCTTGCTGGGCTACCAGCCCCAGGAGCTACCCGTGGCGCTCAATGGGCAGCCGGTACGCCTCGCCCTGAAAATGAAAGGCACCCCGCACGCTCTGGGCTCGGTGGTGGTGACGGCCGGCGCCTTCGAGGCCAGCGACGAGCACCGCAGCGCCGCCCTCAACACCCGCGACGTGCAAACCACCGCCGGCGCCCTCTCCGACGTGGCCGCGGCTCTCAACACGCTGCCCGGCACCACCAAAGTAGGGGAGGAGGGCCAGCTGTTTGTGCGCGGCGGGGCTGCCAACGAAACCAAAGTGTACCTCGACGGCCTGCTGGTGCAGAACTTCTACGCCGGCTCGGTGCCCGCAGTGCCGGCCCGCGGGCGGTTTGCGCCCACGCTGTTCCGGGGTACGGTATTCAGCACCGGCGGCTATTCGGCGCTGTATGGGCAGGCGCTGTCGGGAGTGCTGCAGCTGAACTCCACCGATTTGGCCGCTGAAACCCAGACCGGCGTGTCGGTGTCGTCGGTGTTCGTGGGGGCTTCGCGCACCAAGCGCTGGGAGCGGACTTCGCTGGACTTCTCCGGCGACTACACCAACCTGACGCCCTACATGGGCCTGCTGCCGCAGAACGTGGACTGGGTGCAGGCCCCGCGCGGCAGCAGCGGCTCCGTGAAGCTCAGCCACCGCACCGGCCAGGCCGGCATGCTGAAAGCGTACGGCACCTGGAGCGGGCAGCGCTTCGTTATCGGGCAGCCCAGCCCCGAGCCCGCCGGCCGCCAGCAGATAGCGCTGCAAAACCACAACGCCTACCTCAACACCACCTTCCGCAGCCCCCTGCGCCACGGCTGGAGCATCCAGATTGGCGTGGCCCTGAGCCGCGACGACAAAGACCTGCAGCCCGACACGCTGCGCCTGCGCACCCTGGAGCAGGCCGTGGTGGGCCGGGTGGTGCTCACCAACGACTCGGTGGGCACCCGCTGGAACCTGAAGCTGGGCCTGGAAGGCGTGGGCCAGCGCGTCACGCAAACCTATCAGCCGCACGCTACGGCGGCGCTTAGCTACCAAACCAGCTTCACGGAGCAGCGCACGGCCGCTTTCGTGGAAACTGACTTTCAGCTGACCGACCGGCTGGCCGGCCGGGTGGGCGGCCGGGCCGAGTACTCGGCGCTGCTGGGGCTGGCCAACGCCGCGCCGCGCCTGGCGCTGGCCTACCAGACCACCGAGCATAGCTCCGTGTCAGGCGCCTACGGCCGCTTCTACCAGACGCCCGACAACACGCTGCTGCTCGTGCAGCCCCGGCTGCGCTTCGAGCAGGCCCAGCACGCCGTGCTCACCTACCAGTACAACCACAACGGCCGCCTGCTGCAAACCGAAGCTTACCACAAAACCTACGCCCACCTCACCCGCTTCGACGGCCGCAACCCCCGCAACCCCGCTGATTACAACAACGACGGCACCGGCTACGCCCGCGGCCTCGACGTGCTGTGGCGCGACCGGAAAACGGTGAAATACCTGGAGTACTGGGTGAGCTACGGGTTGCTCGACACCCGCCGCCAGTACCGCCAGGACCCCGTGTCGGCCGTGCCTACGTTTGCCGCCAAGCACAACGTGTCGGTGGTGGGGAAATACTGGGTGCCCAAGCTGACCACGCTCTTCGGGGCCACCTGGAGCTACGGCAGCTCCCGCCGCTACCACGACCCCAACCAGGACGGCTACAACCAGGGCGTGCTGCCCACTTACCAGGACCTGAGCCTCAACGCCAGCTACCTCACGCGGCTGTTCGGCCAGTTCACGGTCGTACACGTGTCGGCCTCCAACGTGTTGGGCCGCCCCAACGTGTTCGGCTACCGCTACGCCACCACGCCCGACGCCGCTACCGGCCAGTACCGCCGCGTGGCCATTACGCCCACCGCCCCGCGCATGCTGTTCGTGGGCGTGTTCATCTCCATCAACAAGAAAAGCCCCGGCGACGTGAACGAGCGGCCGGAGTGACCTCACCCCCTAGCCCCCTCTCCAAATGAGAGGGGGGACTAGTCTTAGTCTCTAGTCTTTATCCTCTAGATGCTAAAACTAGAGCCCCTCTCTTTTGGAGAGGGGTTGGGGTGAGGTTCCCCACCGACGCTTCATCCGTCAAATCCGACGCTTCGGTAACGGCAAGTTTCAGGGCCGCCCCGGGCCGCCCACCTTTGAATCACTCAACCACCACAAACCATTTTCCTGTCATGAAAAAGTCGCTGTTCACCCTCGCCCTCGTTGCCGCCTGCTTCGCCGCCACTGCTCAAACGGTGCCCGCCGCCAAGCCCGCCGCTGCTACCACTGCCGCTGTCAACGACCCCTACACCGACATGATGACGGCGACCATCAAGGAGCTGATGAGCACCGGCGACATAGCCCAGCTCAAGCAGGTGGATGCCAAGCTAGAGCGCGCCGCTGCCGTCAACGGCAAAGACTGGCTGCCCCGCTACTACCAGGCCTACGCCCGCCTCATCACCTGCTTCCAGAGCAAGGAAGACGGCGACACCAAAGACAAATACCTCGACCAAGCCGAAGCCGCCCTGGCCCAGGCCCGCAAGCTGGGCGGCGACGAGTCGGAGCTGCTGGTGCTGCAGGCCTACATCTATCAGGCCCGCCTGGGCGTGTCGCCGATGCTGCGCTCCATGAAGTACTCGGGCATGGTGACGGCCACCCTGGAGCAGGCCAAGAAGCTGAACGCCGCCAACCCGCGCATCTACCTGGTGCAGGCCAACAACGTGTACTACACGCCCGCCATGTTCGGGGGCGGCGCCGACGTGGCCAAGCCGCTGTACGAGGAAGCCAAGAAGCGTTACGCCGCCTTCACGCCGGTTTCCGCCACGGCCCCCAACTGGGGCGAGCGGCAGCTGCTGGGCCGCCTGAAAGCCTACGAAACGGCCTCGGTGAAGTAAGCCGGCGGCCAGTGCCGCGGATATCTGCCGGGCTGTGGCCTGCCGGGTATCCGCGGCACAAGTGGTATCTTTTCGCTCGTACTACCGGCCTTTAGGCCTCTTTAGCTTATGCTGGAATCCGCTTTTGCCGCGCCGCCGAAAACAGCGGCCACCCCGCCGCCGGCAGCCAGGCACTTCGCCAACCTGGGGCAATACTACCCCCACCGCAAGTGGGCGATGATGCTGGGGCTGATGCTGGCCATGTCGCTGGTGCTGTCATTTACGTTCTGCTCTGAGTGCCCGCTGCTGAGCGAGGATTTTCTGGTCACGTTCGGCTACAACTTCTGCTACACCACCGGCCTGTGGCTGGCCAACGGCTTTCCCAGCGAGTGGCTGAACCGCCGCGTCGACTGGACGTTGCACCCGTTCCGCCGCTTCCTGATTACGCTGCTACTGTCGGTGGTGATGTCACTGCTCGTGATTCTGCTTGTGACCGGTGGCTTTCTGGTGTTCTACCACCACCGGCCGCTCAGCTCGCTTACCTGGCGGCCCTTCGTTATTCCGCTGCTGATTACGGTGGTGGTGTCGCTGTTTATGCACAGCCGCTCGTTTCTGATGGGCTGGCGCGAGGCCGCTATCCGGGTGGAGCGGGTGGAAAAGGAAAACGCCGTGGCCCGCCTCGATTCGTTGCGCCGGCAGGTGGACCCGCACTTTCTGTTCAACTCGCTGAACGCCCTCACCTCGCTCATCGAAGACCACGACCCGGCCCGCGCCACGCGCTTCGTGCGGCAGCTGGCCCAGGTATACCGTTACGTGCTCGACTCGCAGGAGCAGGAAGTGGTGCCGCTGCGCGAGGAAATGCGGTTCGTGGAATCCTACGTGTATCTGCAGCAAACCCGTCTCGGCGAGGGCCTGCAGGTGGACATCAGCCTGCCGCCTGCCGCCGACCTGGACGCGCTGCTGGTGCCGCCGCTAGCCGTCCAGCTGCTGCTCGAAAACGCTCTCAAACACAACGCCACTTCCCAGCGCGACCCGTTGCGCCTCAGCCTCACGCTGGACGTAGCGGCCCGGCAGCTGGTGGTGCGCAACGCCCTGCGCTACCGCCGCGTGCCCGACGGCGAATCGACGGGCCTGGGTTTGGCCAACCTGCAGGCCCGCTACCAGTTCCTGACCAGCCAGCCCGTGCTAATCGAGAAAACCGACACCGAATTTGTGGTGACGCTGCCGCTGCTGGAGCTGACGTAGCGCGGCCAGTAGCGCAGTAGCGTGAACTTTGTAGTTCGCGTCCCCGCGCCGTTCGGATGGCTATAACGGTGCGGGGGCGCGAACTGCAAAGTTCGCGCTACTGGCGGGCAGTGTCTAAACCGATTCATACGCTACCCGCAACGACGACACGCAACGTATTGCGTCTTTACACCGCGCAATTATGCTTACAACAGGTTTTACCTGTTTACTTTCGCCTATGCCAACACCCCTACGCGCCCTGATTATCGAAGACGAGCCGCTGGCGGCCAACCGCCTGATTGGGCTTCTCAACAAGCAAGCCCAGCCCGTAGAGGTGGTGGGCACGGCCGAGTCGGTGGCCGAGGCGGAGGCGCTGCTGCGCACCGTGCAGCCCGCGCCCGACGTGCTGTTTCTGGACATCCATCTGGCCGACGGGCTCAGCTTCGAGCTGTTTGAGCGGCTGGAAATCCGCAGCCCGGTGGTCTTCACCACCGCCTACGACAAGTACGCGCTGCGGGCCTTCAAAGTAAACAGCGTGGATTACCTGCTCAAACCCATCGACGCCGACGAGCTGACGGCTGCCCTGGCCAAGCTGCACCGCCAGCGCGAGGCCGCCACACCGCAGCTGGATGCGGCGCTGCTGGCGCGGGTGTTGCAGCAAACCCAGCCCGCCAAGGAGTACAAAACGCGCTTCGTGGTGCGGGTGGGCGAGCACCTCAAGGCCATTCCGGTGGAGCAGATTGCCTACTTCGCCAGCTTGGAAAAAGTGACGCTGCTGCATACCCGCGAAGGCCGCCGGTTCGTGGTCGACTACACGCTGGAGCAGCTCGAAGGCCTGCTCGATCCGCTGGAATTCTTCCGCCTCAACCGCGCCTACCTGGCCCACGCCGACGCCATCCATGACATCATCCACTACACCAACTCCCGCCTGCAAACCGTCCTCAAGCCCACCCCACCCGACAACGACACCGTGCTGGTAAGCCGCGAGAAAGTAAGCACGTTCAAGGCCTGGCTGGATCGGTAAATTGCCTGTCATTGTGAGGGCGAAGGACGAAGCAATCTGTCCTCTCCGTGCTCTAAGCTACCCTCAACCCAAAGCCCTCCGGCAGTAGTGTTACACTAGCGCCGGAGGGCTTTGCTGCGAGGAAAGTGTCTGCCACGAGAGGACGGATTGCTTCATCCTTCGTCCTCGCAATGACAGCGCACTCAGCCCTCCAGCCACTGCTTCAGCGCCCCAGCCTTCTCGCGGCTTACCAGCACTTCCTCGCTAGGGGCGGGGTGCAGCTCCAGCAGCAGCTTGCCGTTGAAGTGCGGGTGCAGGCGTTGCACTGCGGGCAGCTGGGCCAGAAACTGGCGGTTGAGGCGGAAAAACTGGCGCGGGTCGAGGAGGCTTTCCAGCTGCTCCAGCGTGTAGTCGACCACGAAGCGGCGGCCGTCCTGGGCTACGAGGGTGGTGGTTTCGTGGCGGCTCTGGAACCAGGCCACCTGGGTGGCGGGCAGGGGCAGCAGCTGCTCGCCGTGGCGCACCAGGAAGCGGGTTTTGTACGGCCGTTCGGCCCGCGGCAAACTGTCGAGGAGGTGCTCCAGGCGCTGGGCCGGCGGGGTGGGCGCGGTGGCCGTGCGCCACTCGCGCAGCTTGGCCAGTGCCGCCTGCAGCTCCAGCAGCTTCACCGGCTTCAGCAGGTAATCCACGCTATTCGCCCGGAAGGCCCGGATGGCGTAAGCGTCGTAGGCCGTTGTGAAGATGACCGGGCTGCGCACCACGGCCTGCTCGAACACCTCCAGGCTGAGGCCGTCGGCCAACTGGATGTCGCTCAGAATCAGGTCGGGCGCGGGGTTGTTGTCCAGCCATTGCAGGGTGGCCGCCACGCTGTCGAGCAAGGCCAGCACCTGGGCTTCGGGCGCGGCCTGCAGCAGCTGCCGCTGCAGCCGCTCGGCCGCCGGGTATTCGTCTTCAAGCAGCAGAACGGTCATTTTTTTGGGTGATATGTGGTACGTCATGCAGAGGCGGAGCCGAAGCATCTCGCCAGATTAGTAATCCGGTAATATGGTGGATTGTGGGAGAATTTCTGATTCAGTCTATCAGTCCAGGAAAGGGGATTAGCTTCTGGCGAGATTCCTCGTCACTGGCTTGATGCGCCACATGCTCGGAATGACGTTCTTTTTCACCTCATCACCCATTCAACAACGGCAGCTGCACCCGGAACCAGCCGTCGGCGGCTGATACGGTTACGGGGGCGGCGGCCTGCAGCAGCTCGTAGCGGTGGCGCACGTTGCGCAGGCCGGTGCCGGTGCCGGGCGCGAGGCCGGCGGTGCGGGGGCGTAGCGTGTTTTCCACCACCAGAAATTGCTGCCCGGCATCCACTCCAATGCGCAGCTCCAGCGCATGCTCACGCGAGGCTACGTTGTGCTTGAGGGCGTTTTCCACCAGCAGCTGCACGCTCAGCGGCGCCACCTGCCGGGTGTGCAGCGTGGCCGGCACGGTGGTGGTTACGCGCAGGTTGTCGCGGAAGCGGGTTTTGTGCAGGGCTAGGTAGGTATCCACGAAGGCCAATTCCTCGCCGAGCGGCACCGTGGGCTTGTCGCGGGCCAGCAGCACGTAGCGGTACACATCCGAAAGCTGCTCCAGAAACTGCTGCGCCGCTTCGTTTTCGGGCTCCACCAGTGCCGACAGCGTGTTCAGGGAGTTGAACAGGAAGTGCGGGTCGAGCTGGCTTTGCAGGGCTTCGAGCTGGCTTCGGATGCCGGCGCTCTGCAGCTGCTCGGCGCGGCGCAGATTCTGCTTCCACTGTTGAAACAGGTGCCAGCTCTCATAAATCAGCTGCACTACCACCGTGGGCACCATATTCAGCCCGAACTCCGCCAGGAAGCCGCGCCCCGTGAGCTGCCCGCCCTGCGCCCACGCCGCCAGCAGCCCGATGCCCAGCGTGACGACGGCCGTGATTGACGTGTTGATGACGGCCAGCCACCACAGCCGCCGCGTGGTCTGCTCGACGCGCGGAAACCGCCGGAGCAGCAGCCGCCACAGCTGCCGGCCCGCCAGCCAGAACGTGGTGGTAATGCCCAGCGACACCACCCAGGCGCCCAGCGCCTCTGGCACGGAGGGCACCTGCAGCAGCCCCCGCGGCAGCAGCACCAGCAAGGCCAGCGTCGGGATGCCGAGCAGCAGAAACCACCGGTCGTTCAGGAAGGCAGCGGGGCGGTCGGCGGGAAGCGGCATGCAGTAGTAAATCCGTTTGGCGTTCAGTGAGCGGCAATAGCGCGAACTGTGTAGTTCGCGTCTCCGCGCCATTAAAGTCGTCTGAACGGCGCGAGGGCGCGAACTACACAGTTCGCGCTACTGCCGCGCCGCCTAAGCTACGGTTAGCGCGGTAGCTTCTGCACGAAGCTAACCACGGCCTGCCGGAAGGCCGCCGGCTGCTCCAGAAACGAATTGTGCTTGCCGGGCAGCACCACCGTCTGCTGCTTTGGGAAACGGAAGGTGCCGGGCGCGGCGCCCGTGGTGCGGTCGTCCTGGCCCACAATGTTGAGCACGGGCATGCGGAGCTGGGCAGTGGCAGGCACGAAATCCTGGCCGTAGTCGGGCAGCTGGCCGCTGAACACCTGGGTGCCGAAATCGGGGTTGGCGGGCACGCTGCGGCTCACGCGGCTGGCGCGGGCAGCCAGCGAGTCGGCGGAAAACTGCAGCTGCCAGGCCAGTTTCTGCTGCTGCAGCGCGCCCATCACCATGCCCACGCGCTGCATCATCGGCAGGCCGGGGTTGGGCTGGGCGGCGGCCGGCAGCAGGGTGGTGCCGTACTGCACCATGCTTTCCAGCGAAGCCGGCGGGTTCAGCACGGCATTCACCAGCACCAGGGCCTGCACCCGCTGCGGATACTGCGTGGCGTAGGCCGTGGCAATGGTACCCCCGAATGAGTGGGCCATCAGCACCCAGCGCTCCAGCCTCAGCTGCTGCCGCAGCTCTTCCAGATCCTGCACCATGCGCGCCATGCTGTAGTTGGGCCGCCGAGGGCTGCCGGAGCGGCCACTGCCGCGCTGGTCGTAGTAGATCAGGCGCAGCTTGTCTTCAAGGCGGTTGCCGCCCAGCTTCTCAAACGAATAGCTGCCGGCCCCCGGTCCGCCGTGCACAAACACGCACGGCGTCCCCTGGCCCGCCACCCGCACGTACAGCTGCACCGAATCGGAGGTGAGCAAAGCAGTGGGGCCGTTGGTGAGCCGGCCGGCCCGCTGCTGGGCTATGGCGGTTGGGGTAGCAAGCAGGAGCAGGCCGAAAACCACCAGTAACTGGCGAAACAGGAGTTGGAAAGCAGACATATGCAAGGGAGAGTATCGATGAGAAGTAGACTACACGAAGTAGTTGGTTACCGGACAGCCAGCAGCGGCACGCCCTGCAGGGCCAGCGCAAACAGCAGCACTACCAGACCGGCGTAGGTGGCGGCGCCCAGCCACGTCAGCAGTGCAGCGCGGCGCGGCAGGTGCCGGCTCAGCCACCAGCCCAGCAGCGGCAATGCCTGCAGGCTATGCAAACCCAGAAAGTGCGCAATGCGCAAGTCGCCGGCGCGGGTGCTCCAGCCCAGGCCGGGCAGGCCGGGTCCGCCGTCGGGGGCACCTACGGTGTGCTGGTTGAGGTGAATCATCATGCCGCCCAGCAGGCTGCCCAGCAGAAACAGCAGCAGCCCCAGCCGCACGCCCCACACGTAGCCGGCCGGGCCGTGGGGCCGGTGCCGCCACACCAGATACACCGCCCAGACAGTCAGCACGGTGTTGAGCACAATGAACACGCCCATCACACTGAACAGGGCCCCATCCAGCGCCGTGGCGCCGTTGAAGTGCGAGCTGGTGCCGCGGGCGGCCTGCGTGGTGATGCACACCATTTCCACCACCATGCTCAAAGCCACGCCTCCGCTGATGCGGCGCACCGACCGTTGCGCCACCGCCGGCAGGTCGGCCAGCAGCCAGGCCAGCGTCCAGAGGTAGAGCAGGCCGGAAAGAGCAAACTTGGCCGGCTTGATCCACACGGGCAGGCCCGTTACGAGGCGGTGGTCGAAGGGCAGCAGCGCCAACGCCAGCAGCAGCAGCGCTACGTGCAGCCAGCCGGCCCAGGCCAGCACCGGATTCACGCGGTGCAGCACGCGCAGCCAGGTGGCCGCATAGCCGGCCGGCGAAGCAGCGCCAGCAACGGTAGAACCAGCGGCGGCAGCGGCGCCGGATTTCAGCGAAAAGTCAAGAGTAGCCATGACGCAGAAAGGTTAAAGAGAAGCAGAAAGGGAAGTGGACGCGGCAGGGGCGGGAGCCGCGTAGAAGCGTCGCACCACGGCGTAGAGCAGCAGCCCCACCGGCCCAAACAGAAACGTGAGCAGCAGACACGGCACCAGCAGCAGGTGTGGCACCCCGCGCCGCCGCGCATCCAGGCTTTCCCAGATGCCAACACTCAGATCGAAGCACAGGTAGTGCACCCAGCCGGCCAGCAGCGCCCACGGATTGCGAAACAGCGCCGCCACCTCAGCCAGCGAATTGAAACCGCCGTCCGTGGCGTGCGGGCCCAGGTAGTGGCCGCCAATCAGCAAAGCGTAGGCCACGGCCAGCAGCAGCGGCCACACTCCGCTAAGCACCAGCCAGCGCGTGACGCGCCAGCGCGGCGCCAGCACCAGCAGGGCCCAGCCCAGCAGCGCTACAGGGTTGGCGAAGGCAAACAGGGAGTCGGGAGTGAGGGGCATGGGAGTAGGGCCTAGATGATGATCCGAAGATACCAGGCCGGCAGGGCCCTGCCATCCGCAAACGGGGTGAGTTGACGCGCAAGGCCGTTGAACCGTTGGCAGCGGTGGGGTCAGCCGTTGGCCGATGCGCAGCAGAGGCGGCAACCACCTCGGCGGCGAGCCGTACCTTTGCGGCGTGTTAGCATCGGAAAAGTTTCGTTTGGGAAAAAGGCTCCTGACCCTGGGAGCCGGGTGGCTATTGGCCGGCGCTGCCGCCGCTTCTGCGCGGGCGGCTACTCCCGCCCTGCCCACCACCACCACCACCGACGACTCGGTGAGCGTGCGGCATCCGCACCGCCGGCCGGTGTTTCAGCTGGATATCCGCAACTCCATCATCAACCACCATCTGGTTACCATTCCGGGCCTGAAGCTGGGCGTGGAATGGCGCGGGCGGCTGCGCACCGGTCTGGGCGTGTACCTGCTCAGCAACGGCATCCCGTCGCGCCAGCCGATTCCCTCGGAGCTGCCGGCCGCTACCCGATCGGAGCTGCGGCTGCGCTACGTGGCCGCCTACGGCGAGTACGTGGTGCTGGGCAACCCGCGCTGGGAAATAGCCACGCAGCTGCAGCTGGGCGTGGGTCGAACCTACGCCCGCTACGCGCTGCCCGATGGCACTGTCATTCGCTCGCCCCGAAAAATTATCTGGCTGGCCGAGCCCTCTCTGTCGGGGCAGATGCGGGTGTACCGCTGGCTGGCGCTGGGCACGGGGCTGGGCTGGCGGCAGCCGGTGTTCGTAAACAAGTTCACGGAGCGCGAGCTCAACGGCCCGGTGTTCTACGGCCGCGTCAAGCTTTCCCTCGGCGACCTGTACAAAGTCGCCCGCGGCCGGCAGCGCCTCTTCACCCAGCAGGGCCTGCGCCGCGCCGACTGGTAGCGGTTTAATGGATAAATGGCTGCATGGTTAACTGGCTGGCCATTCTACTGAGTGTAGTAGAACGGCCAGCCAGTTAACCATGCAGCCATTTAACAGGTAATTCGTCTGCTTACTGCTTGTTCACGTTTACGCCCTGCGAGGAGCGCAGACGGCGCAGCATAAAGAACTGCTCTTTGTTGCGCACGCTGCCGGAGTTGATGTCGCCGTACACCTGCACCACGTCCCAGCCCAGCGAGCCCATGTAGTTGAGGGCGCTGATGTGGGTGGCGAAAACCTGCAGCTTGCCGGCTTCCAGCTTGGAGAGCGAGCCGCCGCCCAGCTTCTCGGGCCCGTAGCCGAAATCGGCAAATACGTCGGCGCCCTTCAGGTGCAGCTCGCAGTACTCGTAGCGCGCCGCGTCGGGGGCAGTTTGGGCGCGGGCGGCGGGGGCAACCAGCAGCAGCGCCAGCAGCAGGAAAAGGGCGGAAAGGTGTTTCATGTGGTGTGGTTGGTTGAGAGGTTGATATGGGACGAAAAGAACGTCGTTTTGAAAGAGAACGTCATGCTGAGCCTGCCGAAGCATCTCGCGTGCTGACTCAGGAGCAGTAACGCAACATCAGCACGCGAGATGCTTCGGCAGGCTCAGCATGACGTTCTTTTTATAGAACGACGTTCCACTCAAGCGAGCGTGCTAGTTGTAGTTCGGAAGCAGGCGGTACTTGCGGCCGTATTCCAGCATCTGCTGGGCGAAGTCGGTGGGGTATTCCACCTTCACGTCCGTGATGCGGCCGTTGGTCAGCACCGGCACCAGCTTGGGCTGGATGAAGCCGGCGTAGGGCGCGATGTTGAGCTTGGCATAGCGGGCCAGCACCTCTTTGTGCAGCACGGGGTCTACCTTCACGCCGTAGGTTTCAATGAGGGCCTTGCCGGCGGCGTAGTCGCCTTCGCTGGTGATGCGCTGCAGCTCCCGCAGCAGCTGCCCGAACAGGCCGCGTAGCTTCTCGTAGTCGTTCACGCGGAAGTAGGTCTTGCCGTCGCGGGTCACTTTCTCCACCACCTTATCTTTCTGGCCTTTCTCGAAGGCCCACTTGGCCACCATCTGGCGGTTGCGCATGTGGGCTTCCTCCACGGTTTCGCCGGGCTGCAGGCGCACCAGCTGGGTCATCAGGCCGTTGCGGATGTAGTTGTCGTACTCGGCCTTGGCTAGCTCGCCGCCGGCCGGCACCACGCCCAGCTGCACCAGCTTGGCATCGGGCAGGTAGTAGAGGGCCACGAGGTCGGCGCGGGCTTCTTCCAGGGCCGAGGCGTAGCTTTTCAGGGTTTCCTTGGGTGTGCCCACGCCTTTGTTGATCTGGCCCGAGGCGTGCCCGATAACCTCGTGCATGTCGGTGTGGAGCTTGCCGGCCATGCCCGCAAACTGCCGGGCGCGCTGCATTTCGGCTTCGTCGTAGGCAAACTCATCCAGCATCCCGCCCGCATCGGCAGCACCGTAAGCGTCCACGATGTTGCCCAGGTTCACCGACTTCGAGCCGTGCTCTTTGCGGATCCAGGTGGCGTTGGGCAGGTTGATGCCGATGGGCGTGGCGGGGGCGGCGTCGCCGGCTTCCACCACGGCCGTAATCACCTTGGCCGTGATGCCCACCACGTTCTGCTTTTTGTGCTCGGGCTTGATGGGCGAGTTGTCCTCGAACCACTGGGCCTCGTCGCCGATGGCCTGAATGCGCTTGGTGGCCTCCAGGTCCTTGAACGACACCACCGACTCGTAGCTGGCGCGGTAGCCGAGCGGGTCGCCGTACACTTCAATAAAGCCGTTTACCACGTCGGTGCGGCTTTTGGTGTCGTGCACCCAGGCAATGTTGTACTCGTCCCACACCTTCAGGTCGCCGGTCTGGTAGAACTTCACCAGCTTCTGCAGGGCCAGCTTCTGCTCGGGGTTTTCGGCCACTTCCACGGCCTTGTTCAGCCAGAACACCACCTGCGAGAGGGCCTTGTCGTAGAGGCCGTCGGTCATCCATTTGCGCTCCTGCAGCTGGCCCTGCTTGTCTTTCACGAGGCGCGAGTTGAGGCCGTAGGAAATGGGCTGCGGGTCCTGGGTGTTGATTTTGCGCTTGTAGTAGGCTTCCACCTCGGTCTGGCTCACGCCCTGGTAGAAGTTCATGGCCGAGGTCTTCACCAAATCTTTGCCGGCCTCCTGGTTGACGCGCTTGGGCGCCACCGCGGGGTCGAACAGGATGGTCGTCATCGCGCCCAGAAACTTCGTCACGCTCTCGCTGGGCTCCAGCGGCAGCTGCTTGGCATCGACGGCAAAAATCAGCTCCCGGAAGTAGGCCGGCGTGCACTCGGGCAGCATCTTGCGGGTGCTGTAGTGGTGGTGGATGCCGTTCGAGAACCACACGCGCTTGGCGTAGGTGGCAAACTTGGTGGCCTGGTCCAGCTCGCGCGGGTTGGTGCTGGCGGTGCGGCGCTGCTCGTTGGCCGTCCACACGGCCTGAATGGTGCGCAGCACGCGCAGGTTGTGGCGGTAGTTCTGGTCGTAGATGATTTCGCGCCCGCTCAGCGCCGCCTCATACAGGTAGTAGAGCAGCTCTTTTTGCTGAGGCTCCAGTGTCTCGAAGCCGGGCACCTGGTAGCGCAGCACGCGCAGATCGGCAAACTGCTCGGCCACCACCTGAAACGGCGGGGCAGCCGGCACGGCAGCCGAAGCCGGCGCGACCGGCGCCTCCTGGACCACTGCGGCGGCCGCGCCCAGCTGGCTCACGGCCTCAGTAGTCGCATTGCCGACGGCAGTGGTGGGGGTAGTGGTGGTGCTGGCTGTGGTGGCACAGCCGCCCACCAACTGGCTGGCCAGCAACAAGGCCGCTACAGAAACTTGGGTACGCTTCATTGATCGGGTGCAGAGTAGGAACTTGCACAAATCAACGGATAATTTCACATAATTAATATTTGCGCCAGCCCGCTACCGGCCGCCCACGCCCGGCGCGGGCGCGAGGCCGCGCACCGTGCCCAGCCTATCCAGCTTGCCGGAGGCGGTGGTGCGGAACTGCGGCACATACACCATGTCGCGGGGTACTTCGTACTTGTCGAGGCGCTGGCTGAGCAGGGCCAGAAGCTGCTGCTGCTGCTGCGGGCGCAGGGCCGCGCCTTCCAGAAATGCCGTCACCTGCTCGCCCAGGCGCGGGTCGGGGCGGCCGGCCACGAAGGCGCGGCGGCCCAGCCCCAGCTCCGTGAGGGCCACTTCCAGCACCAGCTCCACCTTTTCGGCCTGCACCTTCACGCCGCCGCTGTTTATCACGAAGTCGGCGCGACCCAGCCACTCAAAGCTGTGGCCATCGTCGGAGAGGGTTATCCGGTCGTTGGTGATGATGAGCTGGTCGTTGGTGACGTCGGCGCGGGCGGTGAGGCAGCCGCGCGCATCCTGCCCGACGTGGATGCCGGGCAGCATGCGGTAGGTGGTCTGCACATCGGGGCCGTTGAGGCGGCGCAGGGCAATGTGCGAAGCCGTTTCGGTCATGCCGTACGTCACGTACACCGGCACCTTCAGCTTGCGGATGTCGGTTTCGAGGCTGCGCTCCACGGCCGCGCCGCCCACCAGAATGCCCTTCATGCGGTTGAGGCGCGGGGCGTGGCCGGCATCGAGCACGGTGCGCAGCTGCAGGGGCACAAAGGAGGTGAAGTCGAACTCGGCGCCGGCCGGCACCAGCGCCAGCGGGTCGGCGTGGGGCTCCACGATGGTCAGGTGCATGCGCCGCTCCAGGCCGCGCACCAGCATCATCAGGCCGCCCACAAACTCGCAGTTCAGGCACACCAGCAGCCGGTCGCCGGGGCCCAGGTCGAAGTAGTCGCCGGTGCGGCGGGCCGAGGCTTCCAGCTGCCGCCGCTTCATCTGCACCAGCTGGGGCTTGCCCGTGGAGCCCGAGGTGCGCAAACCAAACTCCTGGGCCCCGTTCAGCCACTGCCGCACAAAGTCCAGCACGCGGGCCTCGTAGCCGTTCAGGTCCTGCGGCGAGTTGGCCGGATACTGCTGAATGTCGGCGTAGCGGAACTCGCGGCCGTTGAGCAGGAGGGAATCGGGCAGGAGCAGGTCGGCGGAGGTAGCGGCAGTATCCATAGCGGGCAGTAGCAGGCGAGAGAAGCGGCAAAGATTTTCAGAAACAACCGGAACTACGTACGCCAAGCCAGTTCAGTGGGTTGAAATTTTGCGGGCGCTTGACAGAGAGGCTATTAAAAGTGTATCTTATCCTGCTCACCTTACCATTCGCCTCATGGATACCACCGTCGTCAGCCCGTTTGCCCGCGCCAAAACCGTGGTGTTCCGGCGCCTCATCACCTTCCGCCACTACCTCAACGCCACCAAAACCTGCGCCCGCGCCCTGCGCGAAGCCCGCCGCCGGCGTAAGCAGCAGGCCAAAGACGCCCGCCTGCGCGACTTCTTCGCCTGGTGCAGCGGCTGCGAAGCCTACGGCTCGATATTCTAGCTTCCTTCAGACAAACAAAAAGCGCCTCCTGCTGCAGGAGGCGCTTTTTGCGTCTTGATGCAATGCCGACGGAGCTATTTGGCCTTGGTGGTTTCCGGCAGCAGCTGAAAGTAGGTGGCTTTGAACCGGTTGTCCACGATTTCGCCCTGCACTTCGGCCTTGCGCACGGTGTTGCAGAAGCCGTTGTTGGCGTGGGCGTCGCCGTGCGAGTCGATAGTGGTGCCGTCCACGAAATAGGCTTTGCCGTTCAGCCGGATGGCCAGGTCGCAGTCCTTGCCCTTCAGGCCCAGGCGGCACTGCCCGCATGAAGCGTCGACCAGCAGCACTTCCTTGGTTTTGTCGGGCGTGGCCATAGCGGCGGCTGGCGCCTGCGCGTAGGCGGCAGTGGTGGTGGCGAAGGCCAGCAGCAGAGAGGTCAGGAAGGGTTTCATAAAATGCCGGTTCAACTGAAGAAAGCGCCTGGAGAAGGGCCGCAGTCAGAAAAATACGAAAAGAAAACTGCCCGCCCGGATTCGGGCGGGCAGTTTTCGTCGAATAGCGGCCGGTTCCCGGCGTTATGGGAACTTCGGATACTTGGAGAAGTCGGGCTGGCGCTTCTCGATGAAGGCGTTGCGGCCTTCCTTGGCTTCCTCCGAGAGGTAATAGAGCAGCGTGGCGTTGCCGGCCAGCTCCTGAATCCCGGCTTGGCCATCCAACTCGGCGTTGAAGCTGGATTTGAGCATGCGCAGCGCCAGCGGGCTTTTCTGCAGGATTTTGTGGCACCAGGCCACGGTGGTTTCCTCCAGCTTGTCCAGCGGCACCACTTTGTTTACGAGGCCCATGTCGAGGGCTTCCTGCGCGTCGTACTGGTCGCAGAGGAACCAGATTTCGCGGGCCTTCTTCTGGCCCACCACGCGGGCGAGGTAGGAGGCACCGAAGCCGCCGTCGAACGAACCCACGTTGGGGCCGGTCTGGCCGAAACGGGCGTTTTCGGCGGCAATGCTCAGGTCGCAGACCACGTGCAGCACGTGGCCGCCCCCGATGGCCCAGCCCGCCACCATGGCCACCACTGGCTTCGGGATGGAGCGGATGATTTTCTGGAGCTCCAGCACGTTTAGGCGGGGCACGGTGTCCTCGCCTACGTAGCCGCCGTGGCCGCGCACGCTCTGGTCGCCGCCCGAGCAGAAGGCCTTGCCGCCCTCACCCGTCAGGATGATAACGCCGATGTCGGTGCGGTCCTGGCAGATGCGCATGGCCTCAATCATCTCCTGCACCGTGAGGGGCGTGAAGGCGTTGTGCACCTGCGGGCGGTTGATGCTGATTTTGGCGATGCCTCCGTGCTGGGTGAAGAGGATTTCGCGGAACTCCTTAATCGGAGTCCAGGTGATTTGCTCTGACATAGAATGAACGGGTTTCTGCGTCCTCTGCGAAATCCCTGCGCCCTCTGCGGGCTACGTCGTTGGTACGTCTTCAGCCCGCAGAGGGCGCAGAGGTTTCGCAGAGGGCGCGGTGTGCTAGTGTGAAAAAGAAGTGCGGACCAGGGCCCGGTAGTGTTCAAAGAATTCGGCGTTGGTGGCGCTGTTGGTGGTGATTTCCAGCAGCGCCGCGCCGGTTTCGGCTGCAAAGAAAACCGGTAGCGCCGACTCTAGTTCAGCAAAAGTGGAAACGGCCTGGTAGTGCAGCCCAAAATCCCGGGCCGTATTCTCGGCGCGCAGCGGCTGCCGCGTCTCGAAGAACTCCTCCAGCTCGGGCTGCTGGCGGGGCCCGTCGATGAGCCGGAAAATGCCGCCCGCGTGGTTGTTGAGCAGCACCACGCGCAGGTTGGGCGTAGGGTAGTTGTGCCAGAAGGCGTTGCGGTCATAGAAGAAAGCCACGTCGCCGGTGAGCAGCACTACCGGGCGGCCGGGTTGGGCCAGGGCCGCGCCCACGGCCGTGCTGGTGCACCCGTCGATGCCGCTGGTGCCGCGGTTGGCGAAGATTTCCACCGTGCGGCCGGCCGGCACGCCCAGGATGTTGGCGTAGCGCACGGCCATGCTGTTGGCCAGGTGCAGTGCCGTGCGGTCGGGGAGGTGCTGCAGGGCGCGGTAGATGGCCGTGAATTCGTTGAACGGCTGGCTGGGCTGCTGCATGAAGTCCTGCAGAAAGCTGGTCGCCCAGCTTTCGGCGGCCAGCCAGGGCTTGAGGTAGGCGGCTTTGGCCGGATCGGCGTCCGGCGTGGGCCAGCTCAGGCGCACCGGCTCGCCCAGCTGCTGCGGGCGCGGGGCTACGCGGGTGGCGTCCTGGGCGGGGACCTCACCCCACGGCCCCCTCTCCAAAAGAGAGGGGGTGCCTGACGCTAGCGCAACCGAACCGTTCAACTCCTCTCTTTTGGAGAGTGGATTTGGGGCGGCGGCCAGCGCCGTGAAGAAATCAACCGGCTCCATGCGTACCACTTTGGTCAGCGACTGGAACGTGTCGGCTACAGGGCCGGCGGGCTGGATGTGCCAGTGCTGGGCGGGTTTGGCGTTGCGCAGGTAGAGCTTGAGGGCTTTGGAAATCAAGGACTGGCCGAAGGTGATGAGCAGCTCCGGCTTCAGGGCTTCCTTGAGGCCCGGCTCCGGCACGGCCATGAATACATCCTGGCGGCCCAAGGGGCGCAGGCGCTGGTCGTAGGTGGCGGCAGCGGGTAGGTGCAGGTTGGCAATCAGGTCGCCGACGACGGGCACGTGGTGGGTGGCGGCAAACTGCTGCAGGGCCAGCAGCAGCTCGGTGTCGGCGGGGTGCTGGCCGGCTACCACCAGCACGCGGCTGGTGCCGCGGATGGCCTCGTGCAGCTCCTGCAGTACGGCGGCGGGCAGCTGCGGCCGGCCGGGCAGCTCGCGCGTCACCTTCACCGGGCCAAACTGCAGCTCCTCGCCCTGCTTGGGGTAGAATGGCTCGCGCAGCGGCACGTTCACCTGCACCGGTCCGGCCGGAAACTGCTGCGCCAGCCCGATGGCCTCGCTCACGATGCGCGTGGCGTGCCACTGCGCATCGGCGTGCGTGGTGTCGGCTGGAAACGTGAACGAGCCTTTGGCGTGGGCTCCGTACAGGTCGGTTTGCCGGATGGTCTGGCCGTCGAGCTGATCAATCCATTCCGGCGGCCGGTCGGCCGTGAACAGCACCAGCGGAATCTGCTGGAAGTAGGCCTCCGCCACGGCGGGCGCGTAGTTGAGGCCAGCCGTGCCGGAGGTGCACACCAGCGCCACCGCCCGCCGCTGCGCCTGGGCCAGCCCCAGCGCAATAAAGGCCGCCGCCCGTTCGTCGGGCACGGTGCGCACCGCAATGCCCGGATGGCGCGCAAAAGCAATGGTGAGCGGCGCGCACCGGCTGCCCGGCGAAAGCACCACATCGGTGATGCCCAACTGCGCGCAGATTTCGGGGATGTTATGGACGGCTTGCATAGGCGGTAGCGCCAAGCTCTAGCTTGGCGAGTCGGTGGACGGTGTGCGTTGAACAGCTTACGAGCCGAGACGTTCAACGATTCATCAGGCCGGAACCTGGCGTTACTTCAGAATAGCTCCTACGGTGCGCAGCTTCAGTTCGGTTTCCTGCCACTCGCGGGCCGGGTCGGAGTCGACGGTGAGGCCGGTGCCGGCGTAGAGGATGGCCTCGGTGGGCCGCAGTTGCAGGCAGCGCAGGTTTACATAGAGGCGGGCCACGCCGGCGTCGGGCAGGTTTACGGGGCCCAGGAAACCGCTATAGTAGGCCCGGTCGTAGCCTTCGTGGCGGGCAATGAAGTCGAGGGCCGCCTGCCGGGGCATGCCGCCCACGGCCGACGTAGGGTGCAACAGCCGCAGCATATCGGTGCCCAGCGTGGCAAAGGGCACCTTGCGCAAATCCACGGCAAAGTCGGTGCGCAGGTGCAACACCTCGCCGGCGGCCACGGTGCGCGGCCCGGTTTCCTGGTACTCGCGCAGCCGCAGCTGCTTGAAGCAGTTGACGATGTAGCGCGCCACCAGGGCCTGCTCCTCGATTTCCTTCTGCCGCCAGATGGCCTCACTGGGCCGGTGGCCGGGCAGCAGCGGCTGCGTGCCGGCCAGGGCCATTGTCCGGAATACGCCGTCGGCGCCCACCTCGGCCAGCACCTCGGGCGTGGCGCCCAGCCAGGTGCCCACGCCCGGCGCACTCACCACCGACACAAAGGCGTTGGGGTAGCGCGCCTGAAGCTCCTCGAAGGCTGCCAGTACATCAAACCCGGCGGGCAGCTCCCGCCGCACGGCCCGGCTGCTCACCACTTTCTGCACCTGCCCGCTGGCAATGGCCGCCACGCCGGTTTGCACCAGCGCCTCATACTCGGGCTGCGAGGCCGCCGCCGGGGCGGGCTGCGGGCTCACGTGCCAGGGCAGCGAAGCCTCAACAGGCAACGCCATAAACTGCTGCCGCAGGGCCGGCAGCCGGGCTGCCGCCGTGGCGCTGACCTGGATTTCGTCGGGCCAGGCCAGGTCGAAAAACAGGTCGGCCGGCAGAAACAGCGGCGGGTTTTGATCGGAATCCTGGAACGGAAAAAAGGCGAAACCGGCCGGGGACGTGGCTTCCAGCGCCGGCGGCAAGCCCACGTAGGCGGCCTCCACCCGCAAGCTCAGGCAGAGCCGGGCGTGGCTGGCGCCGGGCAGCCGCCACAGCGCCACGGGCCGGCCGCTGCTCAGGGCCAGCGCTACCAGCTGCCGCTGGCGGGCGGCCGGGGCGAGGTCGGGGTGCCAGGGCAGGCGCTGCAGGCTGCTCACGCGGCCGGGTTCTGGGGGCCGCCGGGCAGGTCGATGACGGCCATGGTGATGCGGCTGACGCACACCAGCACGCCGGTTTCTTCGTGGGTGATGCGGATTTCCCACACCTGCGTGCTGCGGCCCACGTGCAAAGCCGTGGCGTGGCCCACCACGTAGCCCGAATGCACGCCTTTGAGATGGTTGGCGTTGATTTCCAGCCCCACACAGGCTTTCTTGCGTACGTCTACCTGCAGCTGCGCCCCGATGCTGCCCAGCGTTTCGGCCAAGGCTACGGAGGCGCCGCCGTGCAACAGGCCCATCGGCTGGTGCGTGCGGCGGTCGACGGGCATGCGGCCGGTGAGGCTTCGCTCTCCCACGGCGGTAATTTCAATGCCCAGTTGCTCGCCCAGCGTGTTGCGGCATAAGGCGTTGAGTTGAGCCAGGTCAGCTGAAAGGTATTCGGGGTACATCAGATGCAGGGAAATAAGGCGCGAGGTCAGGGATTCCGGGAGCTGAAAAAGCTACTTTTGACCCCATAAACAGCAAAGCTAGCGGGAAAGTGAGCGTCAAAAAAATATACCTCATTCGGCACGGACAGACCGACTTCAACGTGCGCGGCATCGTGCAGGGCAGCGGTATCGACTCCAGCCTCAACGCCACCGGCCACCAGCAGGCCGGACGCTTCCACGCGGCTTACGCCCATCTGCCCTTCGACCGGGTGTACACCTCGGTGCTGCGCCGCACGCACCAGTCGGTGCAGGGTTTCCTCGACCAGCAGCTGCCCCACGAGCAGCACGTGGCCCTCAACGAAATCAGCTGGGGCACCCGCGAAGGCACCCGCATTTCGCCCGAGGAAGACGAGGAGTACTACGGCGTGCTGCGCCAGTGGACGGCCGGCAACACCGCCGCCCGCTTGCCCGGTGGCGAAAGCCCCGACGAAGTGGCCGCCCGCCAGCGCCCGTTTATTGAGCTGCTGAAAACGCGGCCGGCCGAGGAAACGGTGCTGGTGTGTATGCACGGCCGCGCCATGCGGGTGCTGCTGTGCCAGCTGCTCAACTACCCGCTGCGCTACATGGACGCCTTCGACCACCGCAACTTGGGGTTGTATCAGCTGCACTACTCAGGCTCGATGTTCACGGTGCGCAGCTTCTTGGATGTGGCGCATCTGCAGGAGCCCGGACAGTAGGGGAGAGGCCGGAATGAGTGAAACCGGCAATAATTATATTATCGAATATAGGGGTTGTGTTCGGCTGGGCAGGGGGATTGTCGCAGTTTCTCAAGAAAAATTATGCCTGTTCATTATCCTATGAAATATGGGCGTAAAGCAACTATACGCAGGAAGAAAGGCTCGCAGAGAGGATTGATGGGCGGGCTGCATTTTGTTTAGCAATAACAACTTGTAACTTACTCGCAACAAGCAATAGGCAGCGCCTGCGCTGTCTGACCGCGAGTAGTAAAGTCCGAAAGGCTGCCTGGAACTGCTTTCTGCTGTCCTGAATACTGGGGCAGGCGCCGCCCGGGCAAACGCAGTTCTGTCTCCCTCCCCATTCCTGCCGTTATGCTATCCAGACGTGCCTTTGTAAAGTCCGCCTCCGTGCTCTCCGCCGGCGTACTCGCCTCTCCCGCTTTGCTGGCCAAGGGCCAGACTGATATCGGCCTGCAGCTGTATACCCTGCGCGACGCCATGCTGAAAGACCCGGTGGGCACGCTGGCGCAGGTGGCCAAAATGGGCTACACCACCGTGGAAGGCGCTACCTACACGGGCAGCCTCAAGTTCTACGACATGACGCCGGCCGCTTTTGCCCAGGCGCTCAAAAAAGCCGGCCTGCGGATGCCCAGCAGCCATTACCTGCTGGGCGAGCAGCAGAACAACGGCCAGCCCACGGCCGGCACCATCCTGCACGGCTGGGATAAAGCCGTGGACGACGCGGCCCAGGTAGGCATCAAGTACATGGTGTGCGCCTGGCTCACCGAGTCGGAGCGCGGCAGCCTCGACCACTACAAGCTGCTGGCTGAGCGCCTGAACAAGGCCGGGGAGCGGTGCAAAAAGGCCGGCATCCAGCTCTGCTACCACAACCACGACTTCGAGTTTGTGGCCCAGGATGGCAAGCTGCCCTACGACGTGCTGCTCACCACCGACAAGAACCTGGTGAAGATGGAGCTGGACCTGTACTGGGCCACCAAAGCCGGCCACGACCCGGTGGCGCTGTTCAGCAAGAACCCCGGCCGCTTCCCGCTCTGGCACGTGAAGGACATGGCCAAAACGCCGCCGCACAGCTTCACAGAAGTCGGCAACGGCTCCATCGACTTCAAGCGCATCTTCGCCCAGGCCAAAACGGCGGGCCTCCAGCACTTCTTCGTGGAGCAGGACCAAACCCCCGGCTCGCCCTTCGACAGCATCCAGCAAAGCATCAGCTACATCAAGCGCAGCCTGGTGTAGGTGCAGAAGAACGTTATGCTGAGCGCAGCCGAAGCATCTCTACCGCTTCGTTGTAATAGCATTCATTAGTCAGAGGTAGAGATGCTTCGACTGCGGCTGCGCCTTCGCTCAGCATGACGGGCTTTCAAACCACCCTGCCTTCATCTGCCTACCCTCATCCCACCACATTCTATGGAAAAGAACACGTATGACGCCATCGTCATTGGGTCCGGTATTTCGGGCGGCATGGCGGCCAAGGAGCTGACCGAGAAAGGCCTGAAAACCCTCATGCTGGAGCGGGGGCGCAACATTGAGCACATCAAGGATTACGTGAATGCCAACAAGAACCCGTGGGAGTTTGAGCACCGGGGCGGCAAAACGCAGCAGATGATTAAGGATCACCCGGTCCTGAGCCGCGACTACACGCTCAACGAAAGCAACCTCGACTACTGGGTAAACGAGAAGGAAAGCCCCTACGTGGAGGCCAAGCCCTTCGACTGGTTCCGGGGCTACCACGTGGGCGGCCGCTCCCTGATGTGGGGCCGGCAGTCGTATCGGCTGAGTGACTACGATTTTGAGGCCAACGCCAAGGACGGCATTGCCGTGGACTGGCCCATCCGCTACAAGGACCTGGCCCCGTGGTACAGCCACGCCGAGAAGTTTGCCGGCATCAGCGGCTCGCGCGAAAACTTGCCCCAGCTGCCCGACGGCGACTTTATGCCGCCCATGGAGATGAACATCGTGGAAAAGGACGTGGCGGCCCGCCTCAAAAAACACTACGAGCACCGCCGCATGATCATCGGCCGTACGGCCAACATCACCCAGAACCACAACAACCGCGTGAGCTGCCAGTACCGCAACAAGTGCTGGCTGGGCTGCCCATTTGGGGCGTATTTCAGCACGCAGTCGGCCACGCTGCCGGCGGCGGTGGCGACCGGCAACCTCACGCTGCGGCCGTTTTCCATCGTCACGCGCATCCTGTATGATAAGGACACCAAGCGGGCCAAGGGCGTGGAAATCCTGGACGCCGAAACCAACCAGACCTACGAGTACTACGCCAAAATAATCTTCCTGAACGCCTCGGCCCTGAACTCGGCCTGGGTGCTGATGAACTCGGCCACCGACGTGTGGCCCGGCGGCCTGGGCAGCAGCAGCGGCGAGCTGGGCCACAACGTGATGGACCACCACTTCCGGGCCGGGGCCTCCGGCGAAATGCCCGGCTACGAAGACAAATACGTGTACGGCCGCCGCGCCAACGGCATTTACGTGCCCCGCTACCGTAACCTGTTCGGCGATAAGCGCGACTACATCCGCGGCTTCGGCTACCAGGGCGGAGCCGGCCGCGAGGGCTGGGGCCGCGAAATTGCCGAGATGAACATCGGCGGCGACTTCAAGGATGCGCTGACCGAGCCGGGCCAGTGGACGATGGGCATCATGGGCTTTGGCGAAACCTTGCCCTACCACGACAACCAGATTTCGCTCTCCAAAACCGAGAAAGACAAGTGGGGCCTGCCGGTGCTGGTGATGGACGCCAGCATCCGCGACAACGAGCAGAAAATGCGCATCGACATGATGGCCGATGCCCAGGAAATGCTGGAAAAGGCCGGCGTGAAAAACGTGAAGACCTATAACAATGGCTACACGCTGGGCGGCGGCATCCACGAAATGGGCACCGCCCGCATGGGCCGCGACCCGAAAACCTCGGTGCTCAACCAGTACAACCAGGTCTGGGACGCCCCCAACGTGTACGTAACCGACGGCGCGGCCATGACCTCGGCGGCCTGCCAGAACCCGTCCCTCACCTACTTGGCTCTCACGGCCCGCGCCGTAGACCACGCCGTGAGCGAGCTGAAAAAACAGAACGTCTAACCACTGCCCATCATGAACAGAAGAGACGCCGTAGCCCGCGTAGCCCTCCTCATGGGCGGCACGCTCATCGGGGCCGACTACTTCCTGTCCGGCTGCACCGCCGACAATGACAAGAAGGCCACTACAAAAGCTAAAACTGCTCCGGCCAAGCCCGAAAAGCTGGCCGAGGTGCTGAACGCCCAGCAGATCAACCTGCTTAATGAAGTAGGCGAAACCATCCTTCCGGCCACCAAAACCCCGGGGGCCAAGGAGGCCAACGTGGGCGGCTTCATGGCCGTGATGGTGCGCGACTGTTACAAGCCGGAAGAGCAGAAAATCTTCCTCGATGGCCTGACTAAGCTGGAAGCGGCGGCGAAGAAAAGCGGCGGCAAGGACTTTCTGGCCCTGGATGCCGCGCAGCGCACCACCCTGCTCACCGCCCTCGACAAGGAAATGAAGCAATACGAGAAGGCCAAAACCCCGGAGCAGCCCAACCACTACTTCCGCATGGTGAAGGAGCTGACGCTGCTGGGCTTCTTCACCTCCGAGCCCGGCGCCACCAAAGCCCTGCGCTACCTCCCCGTACCGGGCCGCTACGACGGCAACGTGCCCTACAAAAAAGGCGACCGGGCCTGGGCTACTACCTGATTCATTTTCCCAGAACGTCATGCTGAGCGCAGTCGAAGCATCTCTACCGCTTCGTTGCCATGAGGAATGATTACCCTAGGTAGAGATGCTTCGGCTGCGCTCAGCATGACGGCCAATGGATTATATAATAACACAACAGGCACTGCATGAAATTACGCTTGGGCATGATTGGCGGGGGGCAGGGCTCCTTTATCGGGGCGGTGCACCGCATGGCGGCGGCGATGGACGGGCTGTACGAGCTGACGGCTGGGGCCTTCAGCAGCAACCCGGCTACCTCCCGCGCCACCGGCCAGGAGCTGGCCCTGGACGCCGGGCGGGTGTATGATTCGTACCAGCAGCTGCTGGAGCAGGAGGCGCAGCGGCCGGCCCAGGAGCGGGTGCAGGTAATCAGCATTGTGACGCCCAACCACCTGCACTTCGCGCCCGCCAAAATGGCTTTGGAGCTGGGCTTTGATGTGGTGCTGGATAAGCCCATGACGTTTTCCCTGGCCGAGGCCCGGGAGCTGGCCGCCGTGGTGCAGGCCACCGGCCGTCGGCTCTGCCTCACGCACACCTACACCGGCTACCCCATGCTCAAGGAAGCCCGCCACCTGGTAGCGTCGGGGGCGCTGGGCACTGTGCGCAAGGTGTACGTGGAGTACCCACAGGGCTGGCTCAGCAGCTTCAAGGAAGGCAACGCCGACAACAAGCAGGCCGCCTGGCGCACCGACCCCGCCCGCAGCGGCGTGGCCGGGGCCATGGGCGACATCGGCACCCACGCCTTCAACCTGGCCGAGTACGTGAGCGGGCTGGAAGTAAGCCAGCTTTGCGCCGACATCCACACCGTGGTGCCCGGCCGCCAGCTCGACGACGACGGGGCCGTGCTGCTGCAGTTTGCCGGCGGGGCCAGCGGCGTGCTGGTAGCTACCCAGGTGGCGGCCGGCGAGGAAAACAACCTGCGCCTGCGCATCTACGGCGAAAAAGGCGGTCTGGAATGGCAGCAGGCCGACGCCAACACCCTGCTGGTGAAGTGGCCCGACCGGCCCACGGAAATTCGCCGCACGGGCGCGGGCTACCTCTGCGCCGCCGCCCGCCACAACAGCCGCATTCCGCCCGGCCACCCCGAGGGCTACCTCGAAGCCTTTGCCAACCTCTACCGCAACTTCGCCCTCACCCTGCGCGCCGACCTGGGCGGCCCGCCCGCCCCGCCCGAAGCTGCCGACTACCCCGGCATCCGGGACGGGCTGCGCGGCATGGCCTTCATCGAAACCGTCATTGCCTCAGGCCGCTCCGCGCAGAAGTGGACGGACTTCCCGGCTATTGAGAGCTTAGAACAGAGAACGTAGAGCTTAGACTCAGTTCACCTGCACTCTAAGCTCTAGGTTCTAAGCTCTCAGCTCTCAAACATGAATACCATCAAAGGCCCCGGCATCTTTCTGGCGCAGTTCCTCAGCGACCAGGCCCCGTTCAACAACCTGGACAGCATCTGTGCCTGGGCGGCCGGGCTGGGCTACAAGGGCGTGCAGCTCCCCACCACCGACCCGCGCATCATCGACCTACAGCTGGCCGCCGAAAGCCAGACCTACGCCGACGAGCTGAAGGGCCGGGTGCAGGCGGCGGGGCTGGAAATCACGGAGCTGTCCACGCACCTGCAAGGGCAGCTGGTGGCCGTGAACCCGGTGTATGATGCCCTGTTTGACGGCTTCGCGCCGGAAGCCGTGCGCGGCAACCCGAAGGCCCGGCAGCAGTGGGCGGTGCAACAGCTGAAGTACGCCGCCCAAGCCTCGCAGCGGCTGGGGCTCACGGCCCACGCCACCTTCAGCGGGGCGCTGCTCTGGCCCTACCTGTACCCCTGGCCCCAGCGGCCGGCTGGCCTCGTGGAGGATGGCTTTGCCGAGCTGGGCCGGCGCTGGCGACCGATTCTGGATGCCTTTGACGCGTGCGGGGTGGATGTGTGCTACGAGGTGCACGCCGGCGAAGACCTGCACGACGGCGTCAGCTACGAGCGGTTTTTGGCCGAAGTAGATCAGCACCCGCGTGCCTGCTTGCTCTACGACCCCTCGCACTTCGTGCTGCAGTGCCTCGATTACCTGGAGTACATCGACATCTACCACGAGCGGATCCGGGCGTTTCACGTCAAGGATGCCGAGTTCCGGCCCAACGGGCGGCAGGGCGCGTACGGCGGCTACCAGAGCTGGACCGACCGCGCCGGCCGCTTCCGCTCCCTCGGCGACGGGCAGGTGGATTTCAAGGCCATTTTCAGCAAGCTCACCCAGTACGACTACCCCGGCTGGGCCGTGCTGGAGTGGGAGTGCGCCCTCAAGCACCCCGAAGACGGTGCCCGCGAAGGCGCGCCCTTCATTCAGAACCACCTCATCCGCGTCACCGATAAGGCCTTCGACGATTTCGCCGCCTCCGGCATCGACCAATCCCTCAACCACCAGCTTCTCGGTCTCTAACGCTTCCTTTCCATGAAAAAGGCTTTTCTATTGCTCGCGTCGGGCTCTTTCCTGCTGGCCTGCGGCTCCGATAACACCGCTTCCACCAAAGCCCAAGAAGAATACACCTTGGCCGACGAATCGGCCCCCGCTCAGGACAGCACCACCACCGCCAACCTCAGCGCCGTGGCCCGCCAGCCCCAGGTCGATACCAGCGTTACCAAAATAGGCACGGCCCCGACTGGCGGGGCAGTGGCCGTGGGTGCCAAGCTGATGGAAGGCTCCGACTGCGCCAGCTGCCACCGCGAAAACGAAAAGCTGATCGGCCCCGGCTACCGGGAAATTGCCGCCAAATACCCCAACACCGCCGCCAACGTGACCATGCTGGCCAAGAAGATCATCAACGGCGGCAAAGGCAACTGGGGCGAAATCCCGATGACGCCCCACCCCGCCCTCTCCCAGAAAGACGCCGAGGAAATGACCCGCTACATTCTGGCGCTGAAGTAGCCGGAGCGGCGTCAGTTGGGATGAACGGTCATGCTGAGCTTGCCGAAGCATCTCCACCGCTTCGTTGGTCGATTGCCTCACCCCCCGGCCCCCTCTCCTTCAGAGAGGGGGAGCCAGACAGACTGGTCGATTGTAGAGACGCGACACTTCGCGTCTCGTCGTTGAACGACCGGTTCCCGCACCAGCCAAAACAACATCAGCACGCGCCGAGACGCGAAGTGTCGCGTCTCTACACCGCCTAACCAGTCGTCTGGCTCCCCCTCTCTGAAGGAGAGGGGGCCGGGGGGTGAGGCGCAATCATTGCAACGTCAGCACGCGAGATGCTTCGGCTGCGGCTGCGCCTCCGCTCAGCATGACGTTTAAAATCAACCTATTCCTAATCCCCACCTGCCCATGACTGCTTCCATCCGCATACGGCTATCCATCATGATGTTCCTGGAGTTCTTCATCTGGGGCGCGTGGTTCGTGACGCTGGGCACGTACCTGCTGCACAACCTCGGTGCGTCGGGCACGCAGGTGGGGGTGGCGTTTCTGACGCAGTCCATCGGGGCCATTGTGGCGCCGTTCATCATCGGGCTCATTGCCGACCGGTTTTTCTCGGCCCAGAAGATTCTGGGCGTGCTGCACCTGGCTGGCGCGGTGTTGCTGTGGCGGGCCTCAGCGGCGCCTGATTTCGGCAGCTTCTACCCCAGCATCCTCACCTACATGGTGCTGTATATGCCCACGCTGGCGCTGGTGAACTCCATCAGCTTCCGGCAGATGCAAAACCCGCAGAAGGAGTTTGCGCCCATCCGGGTGCTGGGCACACTGGGCTGGATTGTGGCCGGCCTCACCATCGGCTGGCTGAACTGGGAGCAGACCAACAGCCTGCAAAGCACCTTCCTGATGGCGGCCGGCGCCTCGGCCCTGCTGGGCGTATTCAGCTTCACGCTGCCGGCCACCCCGCCCGTCAAGAAAGACCAGACCAGCTCCCTCGGCGACCTACTGGGGCTGGAAGCCATTGGCATGCTGCGCAATCGCTCCTACCTGATCTTCTTTTTGGCCTCCATTGCCATCTGCATTCCGCTGGCCTTTTACTACGGCTTTACTAACCCGTTTCTCAACGAAGTCGGGATGAAGTCGGCGGCGGGGGTGCAGAGTCTGGGGCAGGTGTCGGAACTGCTGTTTATGCTGGCCATTCCGCTGTTTTTTAGCCGGCTGGGCGTGAAGAAGATGCTGGCCATTGGTATGGCGGCCTGGGTGCTGCGCTACGTGTTTTTCGCCTACGGCGACGGCCTGGGCAACTACTGGATGCTGATTGCGGGCATCGTGCTGCACGGCGTCTGCTACGACTTCTTCTTCGTGACGGGCCAGATCTACACCGACAACCTGGCCGGGGAACGGTTCAAAAGCTCGGCCCAGGGCTTCATCACCCTGGCCACTTACGGCGTGGGCATGCTCATCGGCACGCTGCTCTCGGGCCGCATCTTCGACGCCTACCAGACCACGCCCACCACTCACGACTGGCGCATGATCTGGCTGATTCCGGCCGGCATTGCGGTGGTAGTGCTGCTGGCCTTCCTGGCCTTCTTCCGCGACCAGCCCCAGCCCCAGGCCACTGCCGCCGCCGATACCCTGCACGACCCCGCCACCTCACTCACCCAAGCCGTCTAAGTATGGCTACCTGGAACCGACGAGCCGCCCTGAAGGGCCTGATAACCGGCACGGCGGCCGTGGGTACGCTGGGCGTTTCGGCGGCGTGTGCAGCGGAGGATCAGAAAACCACTTCGCAGCCCTTGAAGAACAACCTGAAACAGTCGGTGTGCCGCTGGTGCTTCGGCAAGATGCCGCTGGACGAGCTGTGCGCGGCGGCTAAGGCAATGGGTCTCCGGGGCATCGACCTGGTGGGCCCCGCCGAGTGGCCCACGCTCAAAAAGTACGGCCTCGATTCGCCGATGTGCAACGGCGCGGAAATCAACCTTACCGACGGCTTCAATGACCCCAAATTCCACGCCCAGCTCCGGCAGCGCTACGCCGCCATGATTCCGCAGGTGGCGCAGGCCGGCTATACTAACCTCATCTGCTTCAGCGGCAGCCGCCGCGGCCTCTCCGACGAGCAGGGGTGGACGAACTGCGTGGAAGGCCTCAAGCCGCTGATGGAACTGGCCGCTAAGCACAAGGTGGTGCTGGTGATGGAGCTGCTCAACAGCAAAATCGACCACCCCGACTACCAGTGCGACCGGACCGCCTGGGGCGTGGAGCTGGCCAAACGGCTGGATTCGGAGCACTTCAAGCTGCTCTACGATATCTACCACATGCAAATCGACGAGGGCGACGTCATCCGCACCCTCACCGCCTACCACCGCTACATTGCCCACTACCACACCGCCGGCGTGCCCGGCCGCCACGAGCTCGACGACACCCAGGAGCTAAACTACCCCGCCATCATGCGCGCCATTGTGGCCACCGGTTTCCAGGGCTACGTGGCCCAGGAGTTCATGCCCCGCCAAGCCGACGGGTTAAAGTCGTTGCGCGAGGCCGTGCGGCTATGTGATGTGTAGCGCCGGACTCACCAGAACGTCATTCCGAGCAGCGCGAGGAATCTCGCGTGCTGACGTTGTCAACGTAATCCTGTTATGCTGAACATGTGGCGCATCAAGCCAGGGACCGAAGTACCTCTACCGCTGGCTAACCTCATTGAATGATGTAGAGACGTGACACTTCACGTCTCCCGCCAGAACGAATCGGCCGCCCCAACGTCAGCAACGAGGAGACGCGAAGTGTCGCGTCTCTACAATCGACCAACGAAGCGGTAGAGATGCTTCGGCAAGCTCAGCATGACGTTCTTTATTTCCACCTGCTTCTCACCCTCTTCCTGCCCATGAAAACCGCCTTCCTTTTTCCCGTTTTACTCATCAGCCTGTCAGCCGTGGGCCAGAACCAGCCGCAAGGCAAACCCGAGGAAACTGAAGTCTGGAAGCCCGTGCCGAAGGTGGTAGCGGCTACCGGCGTGTTCACCGCGCCGCCCTCCGATGCGCTGGTGCTGTTCAACGGCCGCGACCTGACGCAGTGGGTATCGGTGGAGGACCGCACTAAGCCGGCGGGCTGGAAGGTGGCCGACGGGCTGCTGACCGTGGACAAGAAGACGGGCAACATCGAAACCAAGCAGAAATTCACCAACTACCAGCTGCATCTGGAGTGGCGGGTGCCCGCCACTATCAGCGGCAAAGGGCAGGTGCGAGGCAACAGCGGCCTGTTTCTGGCCTCGCTGGGCAAAGGCGACCTGGGCTACGAGCTGCAGATTCTGGACTCGTACCAGAACGAAACGTACGTGAACGGCATGGCCGGCAGCATCTACAAGCAGTTTATCCCGCTGGCCAACCCTACCCAGAAGCCGGGCCAGTGGCAATCCTACGACGTGGTGTGGACCGCGCCTACCTTCAAGCCCGACGGCTCTCTGCAAACACCAGCCCGCGTAACAGTGCACTTCAATGGCGTACTAGTGCAGAATAACACCGAGCTGAAAGGTGCCACCGTTTACATCGGCCCGCCCAGCTACCAGCAGCACGGCCCGTCGCCCATCAAGCTCCAGTCGCACGGCGACCCGAGTGAGCCGATCAGCTTCCGCAACATCTGGGTGCGGGAGTTGTAGGCGGCGGCCATTGGCAAGAGCCGCCGGACCGGGGTTTTATCCGCAACCTGAGTTAGCTGGGCTGTCTGGAAGGAAAGGGGAGGAGGGAACGCCAGTCGCCACCGCAGCCCGCTCAACTAAGAATCTGCGGACCTGCTTCCAGGGTGCCGCTGGGCCGTAGAGCATAGCCTGTGGGAGAAGCTTTTTGAAGGGATGCAGGCGAAAATTCGCTGCCGGCCGGGTGCACGCTTAGGCGAGACTTTCGTTTGCACCCCCGGATTTTCGGGCTAATTTTGACCCATTCAATTCAACAGTAGACGCAGATGGCCGAAATCATAAAAATGCCCAAAATGAGCGACACGATGACCGAAGGGGTCATTGCCTCGTGGCTCAAAAAAGTAGGCGATAAAGTGAAATCCGGAGACATTCTGGCCGAGGTCGAAACCGACAAAGCCACGATGGAGCTGGAAAACTACGAAGACGGCACCCTGCTTCATATTGGCCCCCAGGCCGGCGAGGCAGTGCCCGTAGACGGGCTGCTGGCCATTGTTGGGAAAGAAGGCGAAGATATTTCGGCCCTGCTCGGTGGTGCCGCTCCAGCTGCCGCCCCCGCAGCCGAGCCGGCTCCTGAGGCAGCTCCCGCCCCTGAAGCCGCACCAGCTCCTGCTGCTGCCCCGGCCGCTCCGGCGCCTGAGGCCCCTAAAGCAGAGGCTCCGGCCCCTGCCGCTCCGGCTCCAGCGGCCGCTCCGGCTGGCAATGGCAAGAAAGCCACGGTCATTCGGATGCCTAAGATGAGCGACACGATGACCGAAGGCACCATTGCTTCCTGGCTCAAGAAAATAGGCGACAAAGTGAAGTCCGGCGACGTGCTGGCCGAAGTGGAAACCGACAAGGCGACCATGGAGCTGGAAAACTACGAGGATGGCACGCTGCTCTACATTGGCCCGAAAGACGGCGAATCGGTAGCCGTAGACGGCATCCTGGCCATCATTGGCGAGGAAGGCGCCGACGTGCAGGCCCTGCTGGGCGGCCAGAGCGGCGGTAGCGCGGCTCCGGTCGCACCCGCGCCGTCCCCGGAGGCGGCTCCTGCTGCTCCGGCTCCTGAGCCAGCTCTGGCAACCGCTCCGGCCCCGGCGCCTGCTGCTCCAGCTGCTGCCGCTGCGCCTGCCGCTGCCGTTACGGCAGTAGCCCCGGCTCCGGCTGGCACCCGCATCCTGGCGTCGCCGCTGGCTAAAAGCATTGCCCGCGAGAAAGGCATCGACCTGAACGGCGTGAAAGGCTCCGGCGAAAACGGCCGCATCGTGTCGCGCGACCTGGAAAACGCCCAGCCCGCTGCTGCAGCGCCCGCTCCGGCTGCGCAGCCTGCCGCCGCACCTGCCCCGGCCGCCGCGCCAGCAGCTGCCGAAGCGCCAAAGGCCGAAGCGCCCAAAGCGGAAGCTACTCCGGCTCCGGCCGCCCAGCCCGCCGACGGCACCTACACCGACACGCCGGTGTCGCAGATGCGCAAGGTGATTGCCCGCCGCCTCTCCGAGAGCCTGTTCACGGCCCCGCACTTCTACCTGACCATGGAAATCCTGATGGACCGGGCCATGGAGGTACGCACGCAGCTCAACACTCTCTCGCCGGTGAAGCTCAGCTTCAACGACCTCGTAATCAAAGCTGCCGCCGTGGCGCTCAAGCAGCACCCGGCCGTCAACTCCTCGTGGCTCGGCGACAAGATCCGCCAGAACAAGGTAGTGAACATCGGGGTGGCCGTGGCCGTGGACGAAGGCCTGCTGGTGCCTGTGGTGCGCAACGCAGACGGCAAAGGCCTCTCGACCATCGCCACTGAGGTGAAGGAGCTGGCCGGCAAAGCCAAGAGCAAGAAGCTGCAGCCCGCCGAGTGGGAGGGAAGCACCTTCACCATCTCCAACCTGGGCATGTTCGGCATCGACGAGTTCACGGCCATTATCAACCCGCCGGATGCCTGCATCCTGGCCGTGGGCGGCATCAAGCAAACCGCGGTGGTGAAGGATGGCCAGCTGGCTGTCGGCAACATCATGAAGGTGACGCTCAGCTGCGACCACCGCGTGGTGGACGGTGCCACCGGCGCCGCCTTCCTGCAGACGCTGAAAGCCCTGCTCGAAGACCCGATGCGCATGCTCATCTGAGTTGCATAACCGCTTCCATACAAAAGCCAGCCCTCTACCGGGGCTGGCTTTTTTTGTGCCTGGTTGCTGATGGCCAAGGCCGGGGCTGGCCACCACCCCCACTCGCAGGGGGCTGGAAATCACAATAATTCCTCTATACTTACCGCAGGAGGGCGTTGCGCCGGCAGCACCTGTAATGGTTGAACAACGAAAACCAGATAGCCCGTATGAAACAACAGTTACTCGTTGCTGCGCTCAGCGTAGCCAGTCTTGCCGCGTATGGCTAGGCGCAGACGCTTTCCGGCCAGGTGCTGGATGCCGCTGGCCGGCCCGTTATCGGGGCGACGGTGGTGGAGAAAGGCACCAACAACGGCACCGCCACCGATAACGCCGGCCGCTTCACGCTCTCGTCCAGGGCCGCCAATCCGCGGCTGGTGATTAGCTCGATTGGCTACACCACCCAGGAAGTGAGCGGCGGCAGCGGTGTGAGCGTGAAGCTGGCCGACGCCTCCACCAGCCTGGGCGCGGTGCAGGTAGTGGGCTCGCGCAGCCAGAACCGCTCCGTCACGGATTCGCCCTCGCCGGTGGATATCATCGATTTGCGGGAAGTGACCACCAAAACCGGCCAGCTCGACGTGAATCAGCTGCTGCAGTTTGTGGCGCCCTCGTTCAACTCCAACCGCCAGACCGGCTCCGACGGCGCCGACCACGTCGACCCGGCCTCGCTGCGCGGCCTCGGCCCCGACCAGACGCTGGTGCTCGTGAACGGCAAGCGCCAGCACCAGTCGGCGCTGGTGAACCTGTTTGGCTCGCGCGGCAGGGGCAACACCGGCACCGACCTAAACGTCATTCCGGCGGCCAGCATCGAGCGGATCGAGATTCTGCGCGACGGCGCGGCGGCCCAGTACGGCTCCGACGCCATTGCCGGCGTGATTAACATCGTGCTGAAAAGCTCCGTGAACGAACTGACGGCCAGCGCCAATTACGGTGCTTACGAGGCCAAATACCGCCGCGACGACCAGCAGTTCGATGGCGGCAACTTCAACGCCAACGTCAACTACGGGGTGGGCCTGGGCGAGCAGGGCAGCTTCGTGAATGCCACCGTCGACTTCAACCAGCGCCAGCACACCCAGCGCGCCAACGTGCCCGCCCCCGATGGCCTGGCCCGCCGCGAGTACGGCGACCCGAAGGTGTCCAACCTCTCGGCTTACCTCAACTCCAAGTTTGCGCTGTCGGACCGCAGCCACATCTACGTGTTTGGGGGCGCTAACAAGCGCAAGGGCGATGCCTACGCTTGGACCCGCTTCGCCGACGATGACCGCAACGTCCCATCCATCTACCCCAACGGTTTCGACCCCATCATCACCAGCGACATCGTGGACGTGTCGGCGGTGGCCGGGGTGCGCACCAAGCTGGGCGAGTGGGAGCTGGATCTGAGCAACAACTTCGGCTCCAACCGCTTCGAGTATGGGCTGCGCAACACGCTGAACGCCTCGCTCGGCGCGGCCTCGCCCACCAACTTCTACGCCGGCGGCTTCCAGCTGCAGCAGGACGTGATGAGTTTGGGCCTGACGCGCAACTACAAAACCGTGCTGCAGGGACTGAACGTGGCCGCCGGGGCTGAGTTTCGGCGCGAATGGTACTCGCTATTTGCCGGCGAGGAAGCCTCCTACCGCAACTACGACCCCACCAAATCGGGCGGCTCGCAGGGCTTCCCCGGCTACCAGCCCTCTGACGCCATCAAGGCCGACCGCGACAACGTGGGCACCTACGTGGATGCCGAGCTGAGCGTGAGCCAGCAGTGGCTGCTGGCCGCCGCCCTGCGCTACGAGCACTACACCGACTTCGGCAGCACGCTCAACTACAAAGTATCCACGCGCTACAACCTGACCGAGTTTCTGACCCTACGCGGCACCTACAGCACCGGCTTCCGGGCCCCGTCGCTGGCTCAGATCAACTTCAACTCCACCTTCACCAATTTCATCAACGGCGACCCGGTGGAGGTGCTGCTGGCCCGCAACAACAGCGCCGTAACGCAGAAGCTGGGCGTGCCGGCCCTCAAGCAGGAAACCTCCAACAGCGCCAACGTGGGCCTCACCAGCCGCCTGGGCTCGTCGCTGAGTCTGACCGTGGATGGCTACTACATCAAGGTGAAGGACCGGGTGGTGCTCACCAGCCAGTTCTCGGCCGACGACCCGGTTATCGGGCCCGACCTAGTGGCGCTGAATGTGGATCAGGCGCAGTTCTTTGCCAACGCCGCCGACACCCGCTCTATTGGTTTGGATGTGGTGCTGAACCACACGGCCACGCTGGGCACCGGCCGCCTCAACTCCACGCTGGCCGCCAACGTCAACAACCTGAAGATTGACCGGGTGCAAACCACCGGCCGACTAGCCGGCCGCGAGGACGACTTCTTCGGGCCCCGCGAGCAGGCGTTTGTGAAAGCCTCGGCGCCGCCGTCCAAAATCAACCTCACCTTCGACTACCAGCTGGGCCGCTTCAGCACGCTGCTGCGCTTCGTGCGCTTCGACAAGGTACGGCTCGTGGATTTCGACGGCGCCGACATGAACTACGACGCCCGCATCACTACGGACCTGACCTTCAGCTACGCCCTCACCGACCATCTGCAGCTCTCGGCAGGCAGTACCAACCTGTTCAACCGCTACCCCACCATGTTCAATCCGCAGCTCACGGAAACCGGCGGCGCCTGGGACCCGGTGCAGATGGGCGCGAACGGGCGGTTTTACTTTGCTAAATTGCAGGCCCGATTCTGATAGGACGTCAGCCCGAAACCAGCTGTCATCCTGACGAAGGAAGGACCTTATCACGCCTGAACAAGACGGATACCCGTTAGTTGTTCGGGCGTGATAGGGTCCTTCCTTCGTCAGGATGACAAACGTTTTTCCGGTTCCTGACTTCCGCCAACTACTAACTACCCCATGAAAATCCGTTCTACAACCGTGCTGGGCGTGCGCCACAACGGCCAGGTGGCCCTCGGGGCCGATGGCCAGGCCACCATGGACAAGCACGTGGCCAAGAGCAACGTGCGCAAGGTGCGCAAGCTCCACGACGGCAAGGTGGTCACCGGCTTTGCCGGCTCCACGGCCGATGCGTTTCTGCTGCTCGACCGGTTCGAGGAGAAGCTCGGCAACTACAGCGGCCAGCTGCGCCGTGCCGCTATCGAGCTGGCCAAGGAGTGGCGCAAAGACCAGTACCTGCGCAAGCTGGAAGCCATGATGGTGGTCTGCGACAAAGACGAGCTGCTCATCATTGCCGGCTCCGGCGACGTGCTGGAGCCCGATTCCGACGTGGCCGCCATCGGCTCGGGCGCCATGTACGCCCAGGCCGCCGCTCTGGCCCTCAAGAAGCACGCCCCCCACCTCACCGCCCGCCAGATGGTGGAAGAGGCCCTGCACATCGCCGCCGACATCTGCATCTACACCAACCACAACCTCATGATTGAGGAGCCGGTATAGTAGTTTTTGAGCTGCAAGCTGCAAGCTGTAAGCCTCAAGCTGCAAGCTCGTTCTCATTCTACATCGGCTTTACCGTCTACTTACTTTTTCCTCGTTTTGCCAAAAAGCTTGCAGCCTGCAGCTTGAGGCTTGAAGCTCAAAACAACATGCAAATCACCAACTTCCTCAAGCACCACTACCGCCACTTCAACGCCGCCGCGTTGATTGATGCCGCCGAAGGCTACAACAAGCACCTGGCCGAAGGCGGGAAGATGATGATTACCCTGGCCGGCGCCATGAGCACCGCCGAAATGGGCATCCAGCTGGCCGAGCTCATTCGCCAGGACAAGGTGCAGATCATCAGCTGCACGGGTGCCAACCTGGAGGAGGACATCTTCAACCTAGTGGCCCACGACTTCTACGAGCGGGTGCCCAACTACCGCGACCTGACCCCCGCCGACGAGCAGGCCCTGCTGGAGCGCCACATGAACCGCGTAACCGATACCTGCATTCCGGAGGAAGAAGCCATGCGCCGCCTCGAGCACTCGGTGCTGAAGTTCTGGGAAAAGGCCGACAAGGCCGGCGAGCAGTATTTCCCCCACGAGTTCTTCTACCAGATCCTGAAGTCGGGCGAGCTGGAGCAGTACTACCAGATTGACCCCAAGGACAGCTGGATGCTGGCCGCCGCCGAGAAAAACCTGCCCATCATCTGCCCCGGTTGGGAAGACAGCACGCTGGGTAACATTTTCGCCGGCCACGTCATCTCGGGCGACATCAAGAACGTGCACACCGTGCGCACCGGCATCGAGTACATGATTTACCTGGCCGACTGGTACACCCAGCAGGCTACCGAGGAAAGCAAAGTAGGCTTCTTCCAGATTGGCGGCGGCATTGCCGGCGACTTCCCCATCTGCGTGGTGCCGATGCTGCACCAGGACCTGGGCCGCACCAGCGTTCCGCTGTGGGGCTACTTCTGCCAGATTTCGGACTCGACCACCTCGTATGGCTCGTACTCCGGTGCCGTGCCGAACGAGAAAATTACCTGGGGCAAGCTGGGCCAGGACACTCCTAAGTTCATCATCGAGTCGGATGCTACCATCGTAGCGCCGCTGGTGTTTGCCATGGTGCTGGGCCAGTAATTGCCGCATATCATTTACAAAAAGTCCTGCCGCTGAATTCAGCGGCGGGACTTTTTTTGTGCTTATGGAGGCACGGGCAACAACTACCGAAGTAGAGCCGCAGCGGGCTTACCGACGCGGGCCTGCTGCAGCCGTTGCTGCTCCATCTGCTGCTTCATAGCTTCTTTGAAAGTAGACCAGTTGATGGCGTAGGTAGTAATCACAATCACCAGTACGCAGACTATGTAGCCCAGCATGTAGGTCATGAAGCCGCACCACAGGCGGCGGGCCAGGCTTAGGGTAGTGTGCTTGAGCAAGCTGCCATAAGCCCAAGTGGAGTAGGCAACCACCGGCAGCATGAACAACACGCTGGCCATACCAATCTGGGGCGTATCACTATATGTGTACGTGACTGGTAGGTATAGCAGGGCAAAGAAGTTGATAATGGCTGTAACAAAGGCCGCGATAATCAGACATTCGGCGTAGTTGTAGCCGCCGCGCCGCAGAAACCACCGCGCAAACAGCGCCCATACCGGTACCATGGCCACATAGCACCAGCTCATGTACTTCATGAGGAAGCCGGTGGAAGCTTGCTGCATCTTCCACACTGCCTCGGGCATAGTGGGGTCGCGGGGCGGCAGCATCTGAATGTGCAGCACCGACGACAGCAGTGCGTACAGCCCCGTTATCATAAACAGCAGCGCCAGGGGCCGAAAATGGTCGACGCGCTTGCCCGCCAGATACTCCCGGATGGTAGGGCCGGGCCGCCGGATCATGGTGCGCAGTGTGTACAGAATGCCCTTATCAACGTGCCAAATGGAATGCAGCACGTCGTGGGGCATGTCGGCCATGGTGAGGCGATGGGTGTGGTGGGCGTCCTGCCCGCAGCGCCCGCAGAACCGGTCGGGTACGGGGTGGCCGCAGTTCAGGCACGTGTGTGCGGCGGTATGCGCGGCTTCTGACGGAAGTGGAAGGTGCGCGGCTACAGGTGCGGAAGGCAAGGAGATGGAGGACATAGTGTGGAAAGCGGAAGAATTGAAGGATTAATAATAGTGGATATTACATAAAAAACCCGCTGCTGACGTGCAGTGGCGGGCTTTTTGAGTGTGTTGGCAGCGTCTGCATGCGTTAGAACAGTACGTGCTGGGCCAGTATTTTCTGCGAATCATAGATATTGACCTGCTTGTTGAACTTGCGCATTACGCTGGGTTGGGTTTCGCCGGAAAACCAGATTTTTAGCTCTGCATCCAGGTCCAGATGGCTGGCCGTTTCGATGCCGAAACGCCTACCTTCGCCCTGTTCCACCCCAGCGCCGCCGCCATGTCCCTCGATCTTGCCAGCTTTCTGCACCACACGCCCGAGCGCGAGAAGACCACCGTGTTCATCCACGTCGACGAAGACGAAATAGAATCCTACGATGCCCTGCTGGTGGCCCAGACCCGGCACCAGAAGCTGTTTATTACGCTGGAACCCAGGCGGCGCTACCTCACCCACACCCAGGTGTCGGGCGAGGAAGAGCCCGAAATCGACTTCCTGACCGACTACGAGGAAGTGGAAGCCCTGATGGAGGATGCCGGCCTCGACGGCCTCCACGACGGCGAGCAGGGCATCCTCTACCACAACCTGCTGTTTCTGCTGATGAACCCCTGAGCAACTGCCGCCACTGCCCATAGCACGCAAAACGGCCCGCCTATCCTGAGGATAAGCGGGCCGTTTGGTGAGCCGGAGCACTAGAAGCGGAACAGCGGGCGGGCCGGGTTCCAGATGCCCCACGGAATCATGAGCAGCACCAGGATAAAGGCAATCGTGAACCAGATGAAGGCCTTTTTGTGCTTGAGCACCGGGTCGGTGGCTTTCTTGGAGAGCGTGCGGCCCACCTGCGCGGCCACCACGGCCAGCACCATCGTCACGAGGTGCTCGACGGCCCAGAAACGGCCCGTAGGGTCTTTCATCACGGCGCCGCCGGCCGTTTCAAAGGCTTTCACGCCGAATGGGCTCAGGCCGAAGTACAGAATCAGGCCCAGCAGCAGCTGCAGGTGCATGGAGCCCACAAAGGAGGCGCCCATGCCGTTGTCGGCACCTACGAAAGGCTTGCGGCCCTGCCAGCCCGAGAAGGCGCGGAAGATGGCAATCAGCCCGAAAATAAGTACGAGCCAACGGCTCCAGGAGTGCAATGCAAGTACGATTGGGTACATGAGGTAAGGTCGGTAGGTGAATTGGTGTGGGCAAAGCTAATCACGGATTTTTGCGGATTAGCCGGATTGATCGGATTTTGTGGACGCTGTGCTGTGATGCGACGAATTGCCCGGAGGGCTTCGTGGTCCCACTATCACAAAACGACAAGTTCAGCCGTCAGCAACGACGGTGGTACCGCGCCGTCCACAAAATCCGCGCAATCCGGCTGATCCGCAAAAATCCGTGATTTAGAAGAGTAAAGGGGCTATATCCTGCTTGTGGCCTTCGAAGTGGAAGGATTTTTCCGGCAGAAACTGCTCGCCTTCCTTGCGCATGATCGTCAGGTTGTTGATGGCCAGCTTGAGGTTGAAGGTCTGGTGGTTGAGGTACTGCAGCACCGGCCCCAGCATTTCGGGCGTGGTATCGTGCAGGGCCAGCGAAATGTGCGGCAGCCAGCAGTCGGGCCCGCTGAACTTGTCGGTGCGCAGACACAGCGGCCGGGTAGCCTCGATAATGCGCTGGTGCAGCCGGTTGAGGGCTTCGGAGCGTAGCACCGGAATATAAATCACAGGATTTGGCCCCGGAAACAGCCCCAGCCCGGTAGTGAAGGCCGGAAACGGCACGGTTTGGCGGGCCACCTCGCGCAGCACCTGGTTGAGGGCCGAGAGCTTGCGCACCCCCGCCAGCTGGTAGGTCAGGTGCGGATCGGGCGTGGCCTGCACGTCGTCGAGGCCGAACTCAGTTTCCAGGCTTTTGATAATGCGGTTGATTCGCTCCGCATTTTGCGGGTTCAGCACAGATGTTATGGCGAGCATCGGTTGACAAACGGGTAGAACAATGAGCGGGGCATGCGGCCCTCAGCCGGCCTACTGTTACTCTCTTGGCGCCGGATAGTTGCGAGGCTCCCGCATTGCCGGCCGGTTTAACCGGTAAAAACCAGCAAACTGCGGGTGAGCTTCGCCCTGATCCGGTGATTTACCGTAAGCGCAGGGCTGCCGGACACTGAGTCGCAGGCGCGTACGACAAACCGCGTGGCTCCCTGGTCGGTTACGCCTTCTGACTTCTCAATTGCCGCTGTGGCAGTACGTAACCGCTCGTGTCCCAACCCGCCACCGATTCTGTTGCCATACCTGTAGCGGCCACGCCCCGCCGGGGTTGGGGCTGGTGGGCGGGCGCCGTGGGGCTGCTGCTGGTGCTAGTGGCAGCGGTGTTCCTCCTGTTCGGGCTCGACCCGTGGCTGCGCCAGACCCTCGAAAAGCAGGTGCGCACCGCCAGCAAAGGCCGCTACGAGTTGCGCATCGGTGCGCTGGAAACCCACCTCTGGGCCCGCACGGTCACGGCTCGGGCAGTGCAGCTTCGCACCCAGCCAACTGCTACAGCCGACACGGCCCAACTTCCTGATCTGCGGCTGGCTGTCGGAGAAATTCAGGTGTCGGGCGTGGGGCTGCTGGCGTTGGTTCGCCGCGAGGTGCTGCCCGTTGATAGCCTAGTGCTGGATTCTGTTCGGCTGCGGCTGGCCCGGCTGCCGGCTACTACTGACACCGCCCGACCTCTCTACGAGCAGCTGCCGCTGGGCCTACCCGGAGTACGCCTGGGAGTGGTGGCCGTGCGCCGGGCGCAGCTGCGCTATGGCACCGTGCAGCGCGCCGTGGCGCAGCTCAGCCAAGCTTCGCTACACGCCACCGACCTAGAGCTGAGCGCCGCCGCCGCCGCTGACACCACCCGTATAGCCTACGCCCGCACCCTGACGGCTACTGCCCGGGGCCTGCTGGCGCGGGTGCCGGGCCACGTAGTGCGCGTGGGGCAGCTGCACCTGGCCTCCGCCAGCCAGCAAGTGCAGCTCGATTCCGTGCGGCTGCTGCCGCTGCGCTCCATCAGCAGCCAGCGCACGCCCGATGCCCGGGTGGCACTGTGGCTGCCGCGGCTGCAGCTGGCGGGCCTGGCTGCAGCCGCGCTAGCCCGCGGCCGGTTCCGGGCCGATTCGCTGGTGCTGGAGGCGCCGCAGCTGGCCGTAACGCTGCCCGCCGTAGCACCGCCGCCGCCCCATCAGCTGCTGGCGCCGTATTTCAGGGATATTCAGCTCGGGCAGTTCCGCGTGACCAAAGGGCAGGTGCGGGTGCTGGGCGAAGACCACCGCCCGGAGCTACGGCAGGTTACGCTTGTCGGGACGGACATCCGTCCTACGGCAGCCACCTATAGCTCCGCGCAGTACCTGTATTACGCCCGGGCCTGGCAGCTACGTGCCGGCGGCGGCCGGCTGCAGGTGGGCGCGCCCTACTACCGCGCCACGTTTGGCAGCCTGCAGGCCGATACCCGCGCCCACCAGCTCACCATCACCAGCATTGCCGTGTCACCTACTATGTCGGTAGAGGCTATGGCGCGCCGCAAGGGCCACCAGGCCGCACACGTAACGGTGCGGGCCGACCGCCTGGCGGTGCAGGGGCTCGATCTGTTTGCGCTGGCCCGCCACGGTAGCCTGCTGGCCAGTACCATTGCGTTGGGCCGCGTGCGGGTGGTAACCACCAGCGACGGCCGGCCCCCCATCAACCCCAACCGCTCGGTGGTGACGCCGGAGGCCATCGGCAGGCTGCCGGTGCGGGTAGATGTGCGCCGGGTGCGCCTCCAGAACGGCGAGGTGCGCATGAGTTACCGCGCCCCGCGTAGCGCCCAGCCCGGCGTACTGGCCATCCGGCAGCTACGGGTTACGCTCCGCAACGTCAGCAACGACCCGCGCCGCATGAGTGCTGCCCGCCCTCTTACCGGCGAAGCTACCGGCGTGCTGCAGGGCCGCAGCTTCGCCCGCGTAGCGGTGCGCGCCAACCTGCTCGATGCCCAGGGGCGGCACACCCTGGCGGGCTCGTTTGGAGCCACACCGCTGGCCATCCTCAACCCCATGGTGGTGCCCACGCGCGGCATTCGGTTCCGTAGCGGCGACATCGGTGCCATCCGGTTCCAGCTGCAGCTAAACCGCCAGCAGGCCCAGGGTACCATGTGGGCGTCCTACACCAACCTCAAGCTGGACCTGCTCAACCGCCAGGGCCGGCGCGACGCGCTGCGGCGGGTGGGCACCACGCTGGTCAACGGCCTGTTTCTGCGCGACAACAACCCGCGCCAGGCCGGGCAGGAGCTGCGCTCGGGCCGCATGACCTCTGCGCGGGAGCTGCGCTTCTCCGTGTTTTCGCTGTGGCGGCAGGGGCTGGTCAGCGGGCTGCTCAATAGTGCCGGGGTGCCGGCGCCACTGGCCAAAAAACTCAGCGAAGGGGAGTAGCAGCCCGCGTACGGCCTCGCTACTTTCAGCTGAAGCGCCAAGCCACGGCCTGCAGGTAGTGGCCGTAGTTGAACTCTTTGCTAAATTTGAGGCTTGGCAAAAACAGAGTCCTGCCGGTAAGGTTACCTGCTTAAGTCTGGTCTCTTCTTTCAGCCCCCATTTTCTGCTCTATGACCGATATTTTATTCGACGTAAACCTGCAGCAGATACCCGAGGAGTTTCTCACCGGCGACTGGTGCGTGGCCGACCGGGTGCTCAACCGCAATGCCCCGGATAGTTCGCTGGCCCTGGCCACGCGCTTCTCCATCCGGCCCGGCACGGTGCAGGTGCAGGCCCCCGAGCTGCAGGATTCCGGCCAGTGGACCATGGAGCGCGACTCGCTGCTAAATCGTCCGTACCTGGAGTTGCGTATGCTGCAGGAAGAAACCCGCGCGCTCATCACCCGCCTGCGGCGCTCTACCGATGGCCTGCAAAGCCAACTTAACCTCTACTTTCAGTCGGGCATGGAAATCCAGCTGGCCCGGCCCTGTTAAGCCTTTCGTTGCATGAATACCGAACCAATCTTTTCTGAAGAACAGCTCCGGCAGCAAACCAGTGAGCAAATGCGCTTTCTCGCTGATTTCATCCCGCAGCTGGTCTGGTTTACTGACCCCACCGGCTTTCATACCTACTTCAACCAGCGCTGGATAGATTTCACGGGCTACACCCTGGCCGACAGCGTGGGGCCCGATATGTGGAACAACCTGCTCCACCCCGACGACCAGGACCGGGCCCGGCAGGTATGGGGCCACTCGCTGGCCACCGGCGACTTCTACGAAATCGAGTACCGCTTCAAAGCCAAGGACGGCAACTACCGTTGGTTTCTGGGCCAGGCCCGCCCGCAGTTCGACGAGCACGGCCGCATCAAGCAATGGTTTGGCACCTGCACTGATATTCAGGAGCAGAAGGAAACCGAGTTTGCCCTCCGCAAGCGGGAGCAGGACCTGGAGCGCGCCTATGCTGATCTGGAAGTGAAAGTGACTTTCCGGACGCTGGAGCTGGAGCGGGAAGTGCAAGAGCTGCGCCGCCAAGCCGCTCCCGGCAACACCTTCTAACTGCACCATCACCCCATAGAAAAGGGGCGAATCCTACGTAGGATTCGCCCCTTTTCTATGGGGTCTTTCTTGAATGACTGCCTAAAGGCTCAGTACCTAAAACCGCACTTTACCAATGGTAAACACCGACACCGGCGGGGTTTGCATTATCTTGTCGAGGTTGGCATACAGCACGTAGCTGTCGGCGCCGCGGCGGGCCAGGGTGGTGGGGTACTGGGGCAGCGTGGCAAACGTGCCGTTGAGCGTGGCGGCCGCCCAACTGTTGCTGGTGCTGAGGCGGTACACTTTGCTCTGGCTGTTGGTCACTACCTGTAGCGTGTTGTTGTCCTGCAGCAGCAGGCCGTCGGCGGCGCGCAGGTCGAGGCCGGTGGTGGTCACGCGGGTGAAGCCGGTGGGGTTGCTGATGGGCACTTTAAACAGCGCGCCTTCGTCGGACTTCGCCACCAGCAGGTAGCCGTCGGGGTGGAACACGATGCCGTTGAGGCCGAAAGCCCCGGCCGGCGCGGCCAGCTGCTGGTTGTCCAGAAACACCGAGGCCACGCCCTGCGGGTCAACCTTGTAAATCACCGGCGCGAAGCTGTCGGTGACGTAGGCGTTGCCCTGGTTATCCACGGCAATGTCGTTGGCGAAGTGGTTAGGGGCGCTCCGCAGGGTGCCTAGGTCGGTGTTAAACAGCACCTGTCCATTGTCACGGTTGAAGCTCACGAGCTTGGCCACGTTGCGCAGCGTGCCGTTGGACGAGGCCACCAGCAGGCGGTTGCGGCTGTCGTCGAGGTTCATGCCCACCGCCGAAATGATGCCTGCGCCGGCGCCGGGGGCAAAGACGCTGTAGGTGCCGTCGTCTTTCACCTGGCCCACGTTGCCGGTAGTGAGGGAGCTAACCAGGAAGCGGCTGTTTTTGGCGTCGTACTGCACGCCTTCGGGGTAGAGGTTGGACACGGTAAAGGCCACCGAGTCGGGGGCGGTTGGCGTGGCCATGTCGTCGTCATCGTCGTTGGAGCAGGAGGCCGTCAGCAGGCCGCCCAGCAGGAGAGTGGCCGCCGCAAAGTGCCGCATGTGGCCGGCGGCAGGCACTGTGAAAAAGGAACGTACGGGCATATGAATCAAAAAACTGATGTGAACTATGTACCTACCCGAATACGGGGTTGTGCGGGCTGTTGGCGTGTAGAATTATGGGAGTGCTGGCTCAGGCGCCGTGCAGCGGGCCCGGCTTCCATGAAGCGGCGGCCATAACCAATGGGGGCGGGGCGGTGTTTGGGCAATACGTTGCCAGCCTGAATCTGCCTTATGCCTGTTCCCCAAAAGCTCGTCAAGGGCAACCTGCCCACCAAAATCTGCCTCACCTGCGGCCGCCCCTTCGAGTACCGCAAGAAGTGGCGCAACAGCTGGGACGAGGTGAAATACTGCGGCGAGAAGTGCCAGCGCAACAAGCCAAAGCCGGGGCAAGCTTCAGCCAACTGAAGTTGCCGCCCGCAGCTCCCGATTCTGTTCTATCTTCCCCACCAAAACCACCTTCTCCGCACCCTGCTCCCGATGAACCGTAGACTCTTCCTGCGCAACAGCTCCCTGGCCGGCCTGGCCCTATCCACGTTCACGCTGGAGGCGTGCTCGTCGTCGCCTTCGTCTGCGGTGCCGGAAGCCGGTGCGGCGGCCGGTGCCGGACCGGAGGTGGCGCCGTTTGAGCTGCACGAGGCCACGGTGGCGCAGCTGCAGGAGCAGATGAAAAGCGGCCAACGCTCGTCGCGGGCGCTGTGCGAGCTGTACCTGAAGCGCATCGAAGCCATCGACAAGGCCGGGCCGCGGCTGAACTCCGTTATCGAGCTGAACCCCGACGCCCTGACCATCGCCGACCAGCTCGACCAGGAGCGCAAAACCGGCAAGCTGCGCGGCTCGCTGCACGGCATTCCGGTGCTGATCAAAGACAACATCGACACCGCCGACCAGATGCGCACCAGCGCCGGCTCACTGGCGCTGGCGGCCCACAAGGCCACCCAGGATGCCTTTATCGTGAAGAAGCTGCGCGAGGCCGGGGCCGTGGTGCTGGGCAAAACCAACCTCAGCGAGTGGGCCAACTTCCGCTCCACGCGCAGCACCAGCGGCTGGAGCAGCCGCGGCGGCCAGACCCGCAACCCCTACATCCTCGACCGGACGCCCAGCGGCAGCAGCGCCGGCTCGGGTGCGGCGGCCTCAGCCAACCTGTGCGCGGTAGCCGTCGGCACCGAAACCGATGGCTCCATTGTGTCGCCGGCTTCGTGCTGCGGGCTGGTGGGCGTGAAGCCCACGGTGGGGTTGCTGAGCCGCACCGGCATCATCCCGATTTCGGCCACCCAAGACACGGCCGGCCCCATGGCCCGCTCCGTGCACGATGCCGCCCTGCTGCTGGCCGCCATGGCCGGCCCCGACGCCGCCGATGCCGCCACCAAATCCAGCACCGGCAAGATTCCGGCCGACTACACCACGTTCCTGCAGCCCAACGGCCTGCGTGGCAAGCGGCTGGGCATCGAGAAAAGCCACCTCACCGGCGCTTCCGACGCCATAGCGCTGTTCAAAACGGCCGTTGAGCTGCTGAAGGCGCAGGGCGCTACGGTGGTGGAAGTGGAGGTGGAGAAGCTGACCGACCCGCTGGGCGAGGCCGAATACGACGTGCTGCTCTACGAGTTCAAGGACGGCGTGAACAAGTACTTGGCCACGGCTGGCGCGGAGGTGAAAACCCTGGCCGACGTCATTGCCTTCAATACCCGCAACAAGCCCAAAGCCATGCCTTTCTTCCAGCAGGAGATTCTGGAAGCTTCCGAGAAGCTGGAAGGCCTGGGCAGCGCCAAGTATCAGGCGGCCCTGCGCAAGTCGCAGCAAGGCGCCCGCGCCGCCCTCGACGGCGTGCTGCGCGCCAACCAGCTCGATGCCATTGTGGCCATCACCAACAGCCCCGCCCGCTGCATCGACCTGATCAACGGCGACTCGGGCGGCGGCCCCGGCTTCTCGTCGCCGGCCGCCATGGCGGGCTATCCCCACGTGACGGTGCCCATGGGCCAGGTGTACGGGCTGCCAGTGGGCCTCTCGTTTGTGGGCGCCGCCTGGCAGGAAGGCCCGCTACTGGGCCTGGCCTACGCCTACGAGCAAGCCGCCAAAAAGCGCGTGGCGCCCGAGTTTAAAGCGCCGTTTGTAGGGTAATCGACGCCGCCTCCGGTCCGACGCCGGAGGAGTCCGACCGGGGGGGGCGGCGCACCGTAGCAGCGATGGCGCCCCAACGTCAGCGGGCGGCAACCGGTCGGACGCCTCCGGCGTCGGACCGGGGCGCTACGGTACGTACTGCTCGTCGGCCTTCACCACCACGCCATTTTCGGTTTCAATGATGAACGGGGAGAGGGTGAGCACCTTCGGCACATCGGCCTGCAGTTTGGCCGGAGTGGCCGGCACGCGCTCCAGCCCATTTTCGCCGGCCCGCCAGAACGTGAACGTGGCCGCCGGCGCCAGGCGCAGCGTGCGCACCTGCGGGTTGTCGTTGAGGACGTAATAGTCGTTGAAGACCGAGTACACGGTGTCGCCATTCACCACGTCCACGGCCGCGTCGCCTTTGCGGCGGGCGGCGGCCACGGCGGCCTCGCCGCTCAGAAACTGTACGTAGTCCACGTCCACGTAGTACTGCCCGTTTTGCTGGTAGAAGCGCCGGATGTAGGCGTGGCTGCGGCCGGTTTCGCCCACGGCTTCGGTGGTAGACTGCTCACTTTTGAGGTCGTCCGGGATGGTTTCGGCCATGCTCTGGCCCGACGATTCGCGGTCGGTGGAGGTGCAGGCGGCCAAGAGCAGGAGCGGGGCAAGCAGGAGCAGTTTCATGCCGCAAGGTACGGAGTGGCGAATGGGTAATTCGGCATTTTAAAGGCAGTCCTCAGCCTGCCTATCACTTGACAGTACCGGCCAGCACCTATCTTTACCTATCACATACGCAGTTGAAAGTATGGCTCTCATCACCGATGTGTCGCAACTGGACCTCTCGCGCCGCTACACCTACGCCGACTATCTCACCTGGCAGCTTACGGATTGGGTGGAGCTGATCCGGGGTAAAGTGCGCCTGATGAGCCCCGCGCCCAAGCGCCGGCACCAGGATATTTCCCGCAACATCAGCACGCCCATTGCGTGGTTTCTGCGAGGCCGGCAATGCAAAACTTACGTGGCTCCCTTCGACGTGCGCCTCACCCGCAGCACGCCCAACGGTGACGCCAGCATCGAAACCGTGGTGCAGCCCGATGTGTGCGTCATTTGCGACCCGCAGAAGCTCGACGACCGGGGCTGCCTCGGCGCCCCCGACTGGATCATCGAAATCCTGAGTGCCGGCAACGTCTCGCGCGACACCAAGGAGAAATTCGACCTCTACGAAGAAGCCGGCGTGCTGGAATACTGGGTGGTAGCGCCGGAGCAGAAAAACATCATTGTGTACCTGCTCGACGAAGCCGGCCGCTACCAGCTACGAGGCGAATTTTACACGCCCGGTTTGATTCCGGTGGCTACGCTGCCGGAGTTGCAGATGGAGTGGGCGGAGGTGTTTGAGGGCGTGTAAGGGAGGATTCAGTGCTTTGTGAGGCTGTCTTGAACGAATCCACCCCTAATGTAATATCTGTCAATTAGCCCCCAGTAGCCCAGCTTGTTATTGGGGTCGTCGCCCCAAACGGATACTTGTATTCGGCGTCCTGATGTACCAGGAACTACCCTATATGTCACGAGTACCTCTGTATCTGAGGCCTTGGTTATAGAATCACCAATGGATAGATAGGTGGAAAAACCGTGGCTTCCTTCTTCTATAGTCATTTGGCGGCCTGATAAGGATACAACAGGCCTGTTCCTGTCGTATCGATAAATGGTGTCGATTCTGCCAGCAAATGCCGTTGTCAGGTACTTTCTGTGATGAACCTTCCCGTTTTCCATCAGATGATAAACCATCATAAGGAAAAGAACGAAGCCAAGTACTTGCGCAATGACCCAGTAACGATTCATGTTATATTGAGGCAAGCGCGAACTTTCAGGTAAGCGTATCATCGTAGCTGTTTTGAGAACGTGACAACCGCTAAAACTTAGCTCGTACCTTTGCGGCCTCAAGCCCCGCAAAGTAGGATGATTTCCATTACCGACCTCGACTTCCATTTCGGCTCCCGTACGCTCTACGACAAGGCCAGCCTCCATATCAAACCCAAGGATAAGATTGGCCTGATCGGGCTCAACGGCCGGGGCAAATCCACGCTGCTGCGCATTCTGGTGGGCGAATACAAGCCCGACGGCGGCAGCATCTCCATGAGCAAGGACGTGAGCCTGGGCTTCCTCAACCAGGATCTGCTCAGCTACGACTCGCACGAGTCCATCCTGGTGGTGGCCATGCAGGCGTTTTCGGAGGCGCTGGATCTGCAGAAGAAGATCGACGCCATTCTGGTGGAGTTCGAGACCAACTACACCGACGATTTAGTGGAGAAGCTGGCTGACCTGCAGGAGCGGTTCGAGTCGCTGGGCGGCTACACCATGCAGGCCCGCACCGAGGAGATTCTAGAAGGTCTGGGCTTCACTACGGAGGAGCTGCAGCGCCCGCTGAAGCTGTTTTCGGGTGGCTGGCGCATGCGCGTGATGCTGGCCAAAATCCTGCTCCAGCAACCTTCTTTACTGCTCCTCGACGAACCAACCAACCATTTGGACTTACCCTCCATCAAGTGGATTGAAAACTACCTGGCCGGCTACGAAGGTGCTGTTATCATTGTGAGCCACGACCGGGAATTCCTGGACCGCACCACCAACACCACCGTGGAAGTGACGGGCGGCAAGCTGGTGCCGTACGCCGGCAACTACTCGTTCTACCTCGAAGAAAAGGAGGAACGCAACGCCATCCAAAAGGGCGCGTTTGAAAACCAGCAGGCCCAGATCAAGCAGGCTGAGCGGTTTATTGAGCGGTTCAAGGCCAAGGCCAGCAAAGCCAAGCAGGCCCAGAGCCGCGTGAAGGCCCTCGACAAGCTGGAGCGCATCGAGGACGTGGCCGGCGACGACGCCAAGGTGAACATCAAGTTCAACTTCACCGTCACGCCCGGTCGCCACATTTTGCGCATGGAGCACGTGGGCAAGAAATACGGCGAGAAGCTCATCTTCCGCGACACCCACGTACACATCGAGCGGGGCGACAAAATTGCCCTCATCGGTGCCAACGGCAAGGGCAAGTCCACGCTGATGCGCCTGGTGGCAGGGCAGGAGGCCCCCACCAACGGCAACCACCAGCTGGGCCACAACGTCATCATGTCGTTCTACGCCCAGCACCAGTTGGAGAGCCTGCGCATCGAAAACGAGATTCTGCAGGAGATGGTGGAGGCCGGTTCGCGGCGCTCGGAAATGGAGTTGCGCTCGGTGCTGGGCTCCTTCCTGTTCACCGGCGACGAGGTGTACAAGAAAATCAAGGTGCTTTCGGGCGGAGAGAAAAGCCGGGTGGCCTTGGCCAAAACCCTGATTTCGGAAGCCAACTTCCTGCTGCTCGACGAACCGACCAACCACCTGGACATGCAGTCGGTGAACATCCTGATTCAGGCGCTCGACCAGTACCAGGGCACCTACATCGTGATTAGCCACGACCGGTTTTTCGTGGAGAACGTGGCCAACAAGATCTGGTACATCGAGGATTTCCAGCTGAAGGAGTACCCCGGCACCTACGCCGAGTACGAGCAGTGGCAGGAAGACCGCGAGAAAGCCGCCAAGAAGGCTGGCCTGCCCTCGCCCTCGGCCCCCAAACCCCTGCCGAAAGAGGAGAAGAAGGTAGAAGCCGCGCCCGCCAAAACTCCTTCGCCCGACCAGAAAAATGCCCTGAAGGAGCTGGCCGAAGTGGAAAAGAAGATTGACGAGCGGGAAAAGGAGCTGGCCGTGTACGAAAAGCAGCTCGCCGACCCCCAGATCTACCAGAACGCCGCCCAGCTCAAGGACGCCACCCTCAAGTTCGAGCAGGTGAAGAAGGAGCTGGCCCAGCTCAACGACCGTTGGGAAATGCTGGCTGAAATGTAAGCCGCCCCTAGAACTGCCTTTGCAGCGCCCCGCTGGAAGCTCCGTGCTTCCGGCGGGGCGTTTTGCGTTAGCGGGGCCATGCTGCGCCGACAGCGCAACAGTGAACGGGGCAGAGACGCGTATTCGCGTCTCGTCGTTAAACGGCCGGTTCCGCGCCAGCTAAACAGCATCATCAACGGCGAGACGCTCTACAACGAACCCGCCGACGGCACCATTCGCAATGATATTTTGTCTTTCCAGATAAGAATGATTCTTATCTGGAAGGCATTCTGTACTTTTGAGCCCGATACCGAAATGCTTGCCCCGAGACTGGCTGGCAAGCCCCGCCGATGACGGTCGGCGAGGATTCGGCGTCTTTCAGCGTTACGTTCAAACCATCCAATTGCACCCACATGGCGCACGAACAGCAGGGGCATGCCCCCGAAAACAACACCACCGAGTACTTCATGAACGACACCTCCGTGGCGAAGTGTCCGTTCCTGAGCGGGGAGCTGAAGCAGGCGGCCGGCAGCGGCACCCGCAACCGCGACTGGTGGCCCAATCAGCTCCGTCTCAACATCCTGCGGCAGCACTCCACCCTGTCGGACCCGATGGACCCGGACTTCAACTACGTGGAAGAGTTCAAGAAGCTCGACCTGAATGCGGTGAAGCAGGATCTGTTCGAGCTGATGACCACCTCCCAGGACTGGTGGCCCGCCGACTACGGCCACTACGGCCCATTCTTTATCCGCATGGCCTGGCACTCGGCCGGTACCTACCGCATTGCCGACGGCCGCGGTGGCGCCGGCTCGGGCATGCAGCGCTTCGCCCCGCTCAACAGCTGGCCCGATAACGCCAACCTCGACAAGGCCCGCCTGCTGCTGTGGCCCGTGAAGCAGAAATACGGCCGTCAGATTTCCTGGGCCGACCTGATGATTCTGGCCGGCAACTGCGCTTTGGAGTCGATGGGCTTCAAGCCGTTCGGCTACTCCGGTGGCCGCGCCGACGTGTGGGAGCCGCTGGACGAAATCTACTGGGGCTCGGAGAAGGAGTGGCTGGGCGGCGACCTGCGCTACTCCGGCGACCGGCAGCTGGAAAAGCCGCTGGCGGCCGTGCAGATGGGCCTCATCTACGTGAACCCCGAGGGCCCCAACGGTAACCCCGACCCCATGGGTTCGGCTCGCGACATCCGCGAAACCTTCGGCCGCATGGCCATGAACGACGAGGAAACGGTGGCCCTGATTGCCGGCGGCCACACCTTCGGCAAAACCCACGGCGCCGCCGACCCCGCCAAGTACATCAAGCACGAGCCCGCCGCCGCCGGCATTGCCGAGCAGAGCCAGGGCTGGCAGAACTCCTACGGCACCGGCAACGCCGGCGACACCATCACCAGCGGTCTGGAAGGCGCCTGGACCTCCACGCCCGCGCAGTGGAGCCACGACTACTTCAAGTTCCTGTTTGAGTACGAGTGGGAGCTGACCAAGAGCCCCGCCGGAGCCCACCAGTGGCGCCCCAAGAACAACGCCGGTGAAGGCCTGATTCCGGATGCTCACGATCCGGCGAAGAAGCACGCCCCGTTCATGCTCACTTCCGATTTGGCCCTGCGCGTGGACCCCATCTACGAGAAGATTTCGCGCCGCTTCCTCGAAAACCCCGAGGAGTTTGCCGATGCCTTCAGCCGCGCCTGGTTTAAGCTCACCCACCGCGACATGGGCCCCATCTCGCGCTACGTGGGCCCCGAGGTGCCCGCCGAGGAGCTGATCTGGCAGGATCCGCTGCCGAAAGCCGACTACGCCCCGATTGACGAGGCCGACGTGGCCGCGCTGAAAAACACGCTGGCCAACTCGGGCCTGACGGTGGGCGAGCTGGTACGCACGGCCTGGGCTTCGGCCTCCACGTTCCGCGGTTCTGACAAGCGCGGCGGCGCCAACGGTGCCCGCATCCGCCTGATTCCGCAGAAGTACTGGACGGCCAACAACCCCGCCGAACTGGACAAGGTGCTGGATAAGCTCACGGCTATTCAGCAGGAGTTCAACGCCAGCCAGACCGGCGGCAAGCAGGTTTCCCTGGCCGACCTGATTGTGCTGGGTGGTGGTGTCGGCATCGAGCTGGCGGCCCGCGCGGCGGGTCAGTCGGTAGAGGTGCCTTTCGCCCCCGGCCGCACGGATGCTACCCAGGAGCAGACCGATGCTCAGTCGTTTGAGGCCCTGGAGCCCAGTGCCGAAGGCTTCCGCAACTACCTGGCCCAGCACCACGAGGCCGTGGCCGAAGCCATGCTCATCGACCGCGCCCAGCTGCTGACCCTCACGGCCCCCGAAATGACGGTACTGGTAGGCGGCCTGCGCGTGCTCGACGCCAACTACGACGGCTCGCGCCACGGCGTGTTCACCACCCGCCCCGGTCAGCTCACCAACGACTACTTCGTGAACCTGCTGGACCTGGGCACCACCTGGCGCGCCACCTCCGAGGCCGACGAGCTGTTCGAGGGCCTCGACCGCAAAACCCGCGAAGTGAAGTGGACCGGCACCCGCGTGGACCTCATCTTCGGCTCTAACTCGGAGCTGCGCGCCATTGCCGAAGTCTACGGCACCCACGACGCGGGCGAGAAGTTCGTGCGCGACTTCGTAGCCGCCTGGACCAAGGTGATGAACCTGGACCGCTTCGACCTGCACCAGAACTAATAATTTCCTGGACCACCAGTTGGTCATATTCAACAAGCCCCGTCCGAAGCCATAGGCTTTGGGCGGGGCTTGTTTGGTTTACTTGCCTATGTAACCTTCGTGAAATGCCCCGGTTCCTTTGGCATCCAGTCTGCCGACGATTACTTCAACAGAACTCCTTGACAACTCAAAACCGGGCCGCAGGTGGTAATGCTCTTTTGCCCCGACCGGCAAATATTTGTCGGCTACTTTTTCCTGATTGAGCTCAGCTATTTCTACAAGGAGTTTCGCCAGAGACTTAAGTCCTTCGGGGCTTCCGTGGATCAGAACTTCACTCCACTTTTCTGTTTTTCCCCCATACTTCTCTTCGTTGTAAAAGACGGATATTTCTAAGTCTCCTTTGATTTCGTTGCCTTTTGTCTGTTTGTAGTCCATTGTTATTGTGCTGTCGTGTTAGCTTTCGAGGGCGGGGCTGGGTGGTAAGAGAATAGGAAATCCGCCGGGTAACGTAGCGCCAAGCTTTTGCTTCGCGTATCGTACATACCTGCGTTTTCAAGATAAGCTGCCATCTCCTGATGGCCGTTCAACAAAGTACGAAGCAAAAGCTTCGCGCTACATTCGCCCTTATGCCTCGTTCTCTCCTGCTCTTCCTGCTGCTGGCCACGGCCTGCGTGCCGCTCGGTACGCCCATCACCGACCCCAACGCTGCCCGCCGGCCTGCCACGCCCGGCCAGGCCACCGCGCCGCCCGAGTACTACGCCGACAAAACCCTGCGCTACCAGGACTACACCTACGACCCCAACGTGCGCAGCGTGCAGTGCTACGTGCAGTCGGGCAGCACCAACGAAATCTTCACGCCGCCGGTGGTGCCCATCAGCCAGGAGCAGCCCATTGCTCTGGAGTTCGATGTGCTTGGCGACCAGAGCCAGCGCCTCACGGCCAAGCTCGTGCACTGCGACCTGGACTGGAAGCCGTCTATTCTCACGGATATCCAGTTTCTGAACGAGATAAACGAAATTCTTATCACCAACTACCGCACCTCCGTCAACACTAAGGTTCCCTACTACCACTACCGGATGCAGGTGCCGCGCGTGAAGCTGAGCGGCAACTACCTGCTGGTGGTGCAAAGCCCCGGCGGCACGCCGCTGCTCAGCCGCCGCCTGCTGGTGTACGACAACAGCGTGCAGATTTCGATGAAGCAGGGCATTCCGGTGGCGGGGCAGGAGCGCTACACCCTGCAGCAGATTGATTTCGGCATCCGCTACAACATGCAGCTCGTCAACCCGGCCCAGGAGGTAAAGGTGGTGCTGCGCCAGAACTTCCGCTGGGACAACGCCAAGTACAACCTGCGCCCCACCTTCGTGCGCGACATCGACCGGCAGCTCGACTACCAGTATTTCAATTTCGAAAACGCCTTTCCGGCCCTGAGCGAGTTCCGCTTCTTCGACCTGCGCACGTTCCGCAGCCTGGGCATCGGGGTTGCGCAGCTGGATGCCGAAGCCTCGCCCCGGCAGGCGCTGCTGCAGCCCGAGCCCACCCGCAACGGCCGCGCCTACACCCAGCTCGACGACATCAACGGCCAGCGCGTGATTGAAAGCCGCGAGTACGGCAACGGTGCCACCAACGCCGACTACCTCGACGTGACGTTTCAGCTGCCGGCCGAGCAGCCCGCCGCCGGCCCCGTGTACGTGCTGGGCGCCCTCACCGACTGGCAGCTCAAAGACGAGTTCCGGATGACGTATGACGCCGCCAACCAGCGCTACACTGGCCACGCGCTGCTCAAGCAGGGCTACTACAACTACGTGTACGCCACCCAAACCCCGCAGGGCCCCAACAGCGTGATGTGGGAAGGCAGCCACCAGGAAACCGAAAACCAGTACGACCTGCTGGTGTATTACCGCCCGCCGGGCACCCGCGCCGACCTGCTCATCGGCTACCAGAGCCTCGACGTGAACCGCCGCCGGCCGTAGGGCAGCGCCGGCGAAAACCAGTCGAAACGGGTGAGCCTGCGTAAAACCGCACCTCTGACCCATTGTGCTCTGCTGAGCCTGCCGTTGCATGTCGCACTACAATCTGATCCTGGTAATCCTGGGCGTGGCCATTCTGGCCGTGGCCTGGCTGCCTTCTTTGCTGAAGAAGTTTCCACTCTCGTATCCCATCCTGTTTGTGGGGCTGGGGATGCTGGTGTTTGGGCTGCCGCTGGGGCTTCCCAACCCCGACCCCAACGAGCACTCCACTTTCACCATGCACCTCACCGAAATCTGCGTGACGGTGGCCCTCACGGGCACGGGGCTCAAAATCGACCGGAAGTTTTCCCTCTGGCGCTGGCGGGCCCCGCTGCAACTGGTGCTGGTGCTGATGGGCATTACCATTGCCGTGTTTGCGGTGGTGGCCTGGAAGCTGGGCGGCCTGGTGCCGGCCTCGGCCCTGCTGCTGGCCGCTACGCTGGCCCCCACCGACCCCGTGCTGGCCGGCGACGTGCAGGTGGGCAACCCCGGCGAAGGCCGCGAGGATAACGTGCGCTTCGCCCTGACCGGCGAGGCCGGCCTCAACGACGGCCTGGCTTTCCCGTTCGTGCACCTGGCTCTGGTGGTGCTGGCGGCCTCGTCGCTGCACCTGGGGCGGGAGCTGGTGCACTGGGCCTGGATGGACGTGCTCTACCGCACCGGCATGGGTGTGCTGGCCGGTTGGCTGGCCGGCCTGGCCCTGTCGTTTCTGATTTTCGATTTGCCCCACCGGGTGCGTATCAACCCCGAGGCCTACGGCTTTGTGGCGTTGGCCGTCACGCTCACGGCCTACGGCGTGACCGAGCTGCTGCACGGCTACGGGTTTCTGGCCGTGTTTGTGGCCGCCATTACGCTGCGGGCCCACGAGCGCAGCCACGAGTATCACACCGAGATGCACGAATTCACCGACCAGCTGGAGCGCCTGCTCATCGTGGTGATTCTGCTACTGTTTGGCGGGGCCATTGTGCGCGGGCTGCTGGCCCCGCTCACCTGGACCGGCGCCGCCCTGGGTTTGTTTCTGCTTCTGATTCTGCGGCCCATGGGCGGCATTCTCACCCTGGGCCGCAGCCGCGTAACGTGGCCCGAGCGGCTGGTGATTTCCTTTTTCGGCATCCGGGGCATCGGCTCGTTTTTCTACCTGGCCTTTGCCCTACACGAAGCCCGGTTTGCCGACGGCCGGCAGCTGTGGGCCATTACCGGCTTCACGGTGCTTACCTCCATTGTGCTGCACGGTACGCTGGCCACGCCCGTGATGGACTGGCTGGACCGGCGGCACGGCCGGCCCACCGCCGGGGAGCTGGACGAGCAACAGCAGCAAGAGATGGAGAAGCCCCAGAGATGATTCGGCACGGAATTGGTCTTACCGAGGGTCGGGAACTGTAACCTTGCCACCGTTGGGCTTCGTTGCAGGCGTATCTTGTGCGCACTCTCCCGTTCCCACGCTCATTCCCTTTGCTCATGCCAACTCCCTCTTCTTTGCTGTACGCCAGTGCGGCGCTGGCCCTGCTGCCGGCCGCCGGTGCCCGTTACCTAACTTCCGCCCCAGCCCCGCAGCCGGCCGCTACCACGGCCACCGTGGCCCTGCCCGTGCAGGGTGCCCAGCCCGATCCGCAGGTTATTGCCCAATTCGGGTTACTTGATAATGCCAAACTGCAGGCGTACATCGACCAGAAAGGCATGCAGATGGGCCGCATTTCCGACCGCCCCAACGACGTGAAAGGCTTCACGGTGGTCGATTCGCCCATCATCAACGCCTTTGCCACGCCCGATGGCCACGTGTATTTCACCCGCGGCATTCTGGCCTACTTCAACAACGAGGCTCAGTTCAGCGGGGTGCTCGGCCACGAAATCGGGCACATTACGGCCCGCCACGGCCAGAAGCAGCAGACGCGCTCCACCATTGCCAACGGCGCCCTGATCCTGGGTTCCATTCTCTCGAAGCGGGTGGCCTCCCTGGCCCAGCCGGCCTCGCAGGTGGTGGGCCTGGGGCTGCTGAAATACGGCCGCGACGACGAAACTGAATCCGACCAGTTGGGCGTGAAATACTCCAGCAAAATCGGGTACGACCCGGCGTCGATGGCTGATTTCTTCCTGACCCTCTCGCGCACCGAGCAAAGCAGCGGCGCAGCCACGGTGCCCACCTTCCTGTCGTCGCACCCCAACTCCGCCGACCGCTACTCCAACGTGAAAAAGCTGGCCGCCCAGGCCGAGCAGCAAGCCGGCCGCCAGCTGGCCGTGAACCGCGACCAGTACCTGCGGCTAATTGAGGGCCTGCCCTACGGCGACAACCCGCGCGAGGGCTACGTGGAAAACAGCGTGTTCTACCACCCCGATCTGAAATTCCAGTTCCCGATTCCGCAGGGCTGGAAGTCGCAGAACTCGCCCAGCCAATTCCAGATGGCCGAGCCCAACGGCAAGGCCGTGCAGATCCTGCTGCCCGCCGGCAACAAAGGACTCGATGAAACCGCCCAGGCCCTGTCGCAGCAGCTGAAGCTGCAAAACGCTCAGGCCCAGAAAACCACCGTCAACGGCTTTCCAGCCATGGTTATCCAGGGCGACCAGGTAGGGCAGGACCAGCAGACCGGCCAGCAGGGCATCACGGCCAGCACCCTGACCTACCTCATCCAAGACGGACAGACGATCTACGCCCTAGTAGGCCTCTGCGGCCCCGGCACCCTCGGCACCTACGGCGACACCTTCCAGCGCACCGCCCAGGGCTTCCGCCGTCTCACCGATGCCGCCAAAATCAACCGCCAGCCCGAGCGCATCCGCATCCGCACCGCCAAAGCCGGCCAGACCTTGGCCTCGGCCCTCGCCGCCAATGGCATTTCCAGCAAGCGCTACGAGGAAATGGCCATCCTCAATGGTATGAAGACCACCGATAAAATGACGGCTGGGATGCTGTTTAAAGTGGTGGGGAAGTGATATTGAAAATGATAAAGAAGAAAGTCGGTCTAAAAGCCGGCTTTCTTTTTTCTATCACCATGAAGAAGTATTATATGTTTAATAATCAATTCGCTTTCTAAGCAGCCTGGCTTTATCGACGTGAAATAGGAGATAAAGCCCCCGTATCCCCACTACGTGACCTGTAACACGGTAACAACGTTGAAAGTCCCAAGGATTGATTATGCCATACTGGTTATAGATGGTGTCGGTGCGGGTACGGCCAGGCAATAAGTACATCGCATCAAAGGTGCTGTCACTATCGATACGCACATTGCCAACGATGTATTTCCGATCCTGCCAGTTCTTTTCCCAGTTAACGAGTGAATTACCAAAAACACGCTGGTAATGCTGTAAGAGCGCATTCCGCAACTGTGGTGGTACAAATACAGCTCCGCTATCAATCTCTAAATCACCACAGCTGGTACATTCACTATGATGCACAACCATTGTGTATTTTATACTCCGTTGACCGTAGCTTTTTGAGCTTGCAGTAAGTAAGAAGCAGATAATAAAAACCTGTAGTCGCATAATAAATAGAAGCGCCCCAGCCGAATCGTTCGGCTGGGGCGCTTAAGTTACTGGTTGTTGCTGAAGCAACGGCGTTAGGCTTTCTTCAGGAATTCGGTTTTGAGCACCATCGTGCTGCCACCGGCCCGGCCTTCAATTTCGGCGGGCGAGTTGGTGAGGCGGATGTTCTTGACCACCGTGCCGCGCTTGAGCGTGAGCGAGGAGCCTTTTACTTTTAGGTCCTTGATGAGCGTCACCGAATCGCCTTCCGCGAGCAGGTTGCCGTTGCTGTCTTTTACGTCCATAATGAGGTTAGGAAGGGCAGGAAGCAGATGCTGGATGAAACCGAGCAACAATACGCGAAGCAAAGGCTTCGCGCTACCGTCGTCCGCATCTGCGGCATCCAACCATCTGCAACATCAGTGATTAAACGTTGAAGCGGAAGTGCATGATGTCACCGTCCTGCACCACGTACTCCTTGCCTTCCACGGCCATTTTGCCGGCTTCCTTGATTTTTACCTCGGTCTTGTATTCCTGGTAGTCAGCCAGCTTGATAACCTCGGCCCGGATGAAGCCCTTCTCGAAGTCGGAGTGGATGACGCCGGCGGCGGCGGGGGCTTTGTCGCCGCGGTGCACGGTCCAGGCGCGTACTTCCTGCACGCCGGCCGTGAAGTAGGTAATCAGGTTGAGCAAGGTGTAGGAGGCGCGGATCAGGCGGTTCAAACCCGATTCGGTGAGGCCGTACTCGGCCAGGAACATCTCCTTTTCCTCGGGGTCTTCCATCTCGGCAATCTGCGACTCGATGGCGGCCGATACCAGCACCACTTCGGCGCCTTCCTGGGCCACGTGGGCCTGCAGGGCAGCGGTGTGGGCGTTGCCGGTGGTGGCGCTGGCCTCGTCCACGTTGGCCACGTAAATCACGGGCTTGATGGTGAGCAGCTGCAGATCGGCAACTGCTTCCAGCTCCTCGGGCGACACGGTGAGGGCGCGGGCGTTCTGGCCGGCTTCGAGAGCCTCCTTGAAGCGCTGCAGCGCGGCCACTTCCTTCTTGGCCACGGCGTCGCCGTTTTTGGCCGAGCGCTCCGACTTGGCCAGCTTCTTATCGATGCTCTCCAGATCCTTGATCTGCAGCTCGGTGTCAATCACGTCCTTGTCGAACACGGGGTCGACGCCGCCGGCTACGTGCACGATGTTGGGGTCGTCGAAGCAGCGGATAACGTGAATGATGGCGTCTACCTCGCGGATGTTGGCCAGGAACTTGTTGCCCAAGCCTTCGCCCTTGCTGGCGCCCTTCACGAGGCCGGCAATGTCCACGAACTCAATTATGGTGGGCAGCACGCGCTTGGGGTTCACCAGCTTTTCCAGAATCTGCAGCCGCTCATCGGGCACGGTAATCACGCCCACGTTCGGCTCGATGGTGCAGAACGGATAGTTGGCCGATTCGGCCTTGGCGTTGGAAAGAGCGTTGAAAAGCGTGGATTTGCCGACGTTCGGCAGGCCGACGATACCGCAGCGGAGACCCATATAAAAGGTGATTGAGTGACGAGAAAAGTGAGAGAAGCACGGCCAGGAGCCGGCTTCGTGGCGCAAAGGTACGGGGCTTTTTCGGGGAAAGCACGGCTCCAGTGCCCCCAGGGCGCGCTATGTGCTGGCCGGTGAACCCAACAGGGCCCGGGCGCTGTTAGGCGGGCATGTGTGAACACCATAAACCCGCCCATAAGCTGCAGCGCCTGGGTTTCTACCTGGCTGCCGGCGTGCTGCTGCTGGTCAGCCAGTATTATTCGCTCTGATGCCCCAACGCACAACGGCGCGCTGGGCCGAAGCCGGGCGCGCCGTTGGGGTAAATCAGATAAGGAACAGGGGAGAGTATGCGGTGTTTCGGTAGGCGCGGGGCTTAGAAGTTGTCGTCGGCGCGGTTCGGGTTGAATTCGCGGTCTTCGTAGGCGGGGCGGGGGCGGTCAAGCTCGGCCACTTCTTCGGCGGTCAGCAGCTCTTCGCGCACGTATTCCACGGCGTCCTGCAGGGCATCCACGAACTTCAGGAAATCTTCCTTGTAAAGGAAAATCTTGTGCTTCTCGTAGGAGAAGGTGTCGTCGTCGCGGAGCTTGCGCTTGCTTTCCGTAATGGTCAGGTAATAGTCCTGGCCGCGCGTGGCTTTTACGTCGAAAAAGTACGTGCGTTTGCCCGCTTTAATGCGCTGGGAGTAAATCTCTTCTTGGTCGTGACGGTCTTCCACGGGGCCTTCTGTAAAGTTTTGTTATTCCAAGATGGTTGAATTTCAGGCCAAAGTACAACTACTGGTTCGGATATAAAAATTTTTAGGCAGTCAATTTAGTCTAAACTGCTGATAGTCTTTGCGAATGACGATTTTTAGCGCGCTGCAGTCGGATTCGGGTAGTAACATGCAACGGCCGGATACAAATCCGAAGCAGGAGGATATTAGATTAATACTATGCCGAGGCCACCTTGCCCAGTTATTTGTTTCTTTGGAAAAGCAATCCGGGCCCGTCGGGCTTCCGAGCACATTGCCTTATTCGTATCCGCATGGCCCAACCGCTTGACCTCGCCGCCGTCCGCTCGTTTGAAAACCTGGAATTTCTGGCCCGCCAGCTGGTCGAGGGCTTCATTACGGGCCTGCACCAGTCGCCGTACCACGGCTTCTCGGTGGAGTTTTCCGAGCATCGTCTCTACAATCCTGGCGAAAGCACCCGCCACCTCGATTGGAAGATCTTCGCCCGCACCGACAAGCTGTTCGTGAAGCGCTATGAGGAGGAAACCAACCTGCGCTGCCACCTGCTGCTCGACGTGAGTGCCAGCATGTACTACCCCGCGCCCGGCCACGACAAGCTGCGCTTTGCGGTGCTGTGCGCAGCGGCCCTCTCCACGCTGCTGCAGAAGCAGCGCGACGCCGTGGGCCTGGTCACGTTCAGCGACAAGGTGGAGCTGCAGACGCCGGTGCGCTCCACCAGCACCCACCGCCACACCCTGCTGCTGGCGCTCCAACAGCTGCTGGAGCGGCCCCCGGCGGCGCCCCGCGCCACCGCCACCACCGACGTGGCCGGCGTCATTCATACTATCGCCCAGCAAATCCCGAAACGCTCGTTGGTGGTGCTGTTCTCTGACATGCTGGGCCGGGCGCCCGAGGGGCAGACCGCCACGCTGGCCGCCCTGCAGCACCTGCGCCACCAGCACCACGAGGTGCTGCTATTCCACGTGATGGACCGCGCCACCGAGGCCAACTTCGATTTCCAGGACCGGCCCTACCTGTTCGAGGACATCGAAACCGGTGAAACGCTGAAGCTGCAGCCGGCCCAGGTACGCGAGCAGTACCGCACGGCCATGCGGGCCTACGAGCACGAGCTGGCCCTGCGCTGCGGGCAGTACAAGATTGATTTCGTGCCGGTGGACATCCGCGAGCCGTTCGACAAGGTTCTCTACGCCTACATGGTGAAGCGTGGGAAAGTGCGCTAAGCTACCTTTGCCACATGGATGAATTTGCCCTGATTGTTGGTCTGTTTCTGGTCGCGTCGTTTTCGGCGCTGGTGACAGCCTACATTGCGCATATGTACGGCCGGCCGCTCAAGCGCTGGCTGCTGATTGGCTTCTGCCTGCCTTTACTGGGCATATTCATTGCCATAGCGGCCAGTTTGCGCGAAGCCCGCCGCCGGGAAGATTTGTAGAACTGAGCCAGCCGCTACGCGGGCTGGTTGTCCAACGACTGCCATAGGTATTTGCAAGCCAGGCTGCGGTAAGGACGCCAGGGCTCGGCTATTTCCGTCATGCGCTTGAGCAGGGCGCGGCCGGTTTCTTCCAGCCCGTAGTGCCGGCGCATGGCGTTCTGCACGCCCAGGTCGCCTTCGGCAAACACGTCGGGCTGGTCGAGGGCAAACATCTGCAGCATCTGGGCCGTCCAGCGGCCCACGCCTTTGATTTGGGTGAGGTGGCGGGTGAAGTCGTCGTCGGAGAGCTGGCTGAGGTGGGTGTGGTCGAGCTGGTCGCGCAAAGCGAAATCGGCAACGGACTTCAGATAGCCCGCCTTCTGGCGCGAGATGCCCGCCGTGCGCAGGTCTTCCTCGGTCATTTCCTGCAGGGCCAGCGGTTCGGGGTAGCCATCGGGCGGAAACAGGGCCTGCACCTTGCGCCAGATGGCCGCCGCGGCCTTCGTGGAAATCTGCTGGCCCACAATGGCCCGCAGCAGCGCCAGGTACAAGTCTTCGTGCGGCGACGGCGCAATCAGGCGGCCCTGCCGAATGAGGTTGGCCAGCACGGGGTCGGCCTGCAGTAGGTGCTGCACGGCGTCGTCGGGGGTAGGAGTGGAGGTAGACATGGGCAGAGAGGGAGAGTAGGTAGCTGTATTGGCTAGGCGGCCGGCAGATCGGAAGGGTGGGTCGGTATGGCTATTTCGGCCAGCAGCTCGCCGGTGGCCGTGAGGCGCACGCCGGTCAGGCACTGGCCGAAAACGGCGCCGGTATCTACGTTGAGCACGTTGGTGATGGGGTCGAAGGTGGGCTGGCCGGTGGTGGACGTGTGCCCGATTACCTGGCGCCGGCCCATGGAGCGTAGCGGCCCCCGCCGCCAGAGCACCCCATCGAAGTTGGCTTCGTCGAGCGGATCAGGTGTATCGGCAAAGCCGGCGTGGCTGATCAGCAGGTGGTCGTTTTGCCAGTACAGGGGGCGCTGGCTCAGCCACGCCAAATGGGGCGCCAGCAGCGCCGGACGCGCCCGGTACTGGGCCACCGTGCTGCGGCCGCCCCAGCTCAGCCAGGGCGCGTGCGGCCCGTGCGGCCCGAAGTGCTGCAGCATGCCGGCCTCGTGGTTGCCTTTCAGGAACACCGTCTGGCCCGGGTAGCGTACTTCCAGCGAAATAGCCAGCGCTACGCACTCCGGACTGAATCGGCCCCGGTCCACCAGGTCGCCGACCTGCACCAGCCGCTCGGTGGCCGGCTGCCAGTGGCCCAGCAGCTCCTCGAACGTAGCCCGGCAGCCGTGCACATCCCCGATAACAAATACATTGGATTCCGCCATAACCGCACAAAAAGGCTCTGTAGCCAGGAAGGCGTACCCAGCAAGGAGGCGAAGCGCGGCAATTGCCGGCCCGGTCCCCTTCCCGGGTACGCCGCTCAGACCTTTCTACGGGCTTCTACGCAGCCAGCTGCTGCAGGGCCGCCCCAATGCGCGCCACCATGGCATCATCAATGTCCAGGTGCGTGACGAAGCGGATGAACTGCGGGCCAAACGACGAGGCCCGGATGCCCTGCGCTTCCAGCTGCGCCAGAAACGACTCGGCGGGCATGCTGTCGTGCAGGCGGAAGATGACGAGGTTGGTTTCTACGGGCAGCACCTCGGCCACGTAGGGCTGGGTTTGCAGCGTGTCGCTCAGCTGCCGGGCGCGGCGGTGGTCGTCTTGGAGGCGCTCTACGTTGTTTTCCAGGGCGTAGAGGCCGGCGGCGGCCAGATAGCCGGCCTGCCGCATGCCGCCGCCCATCACCTTGCGGATGCGCTTGGTTTTCTGGATGAACGCCTGGCTGCCCAGCAGCACCGAGCCCACCGGCGCGCCCAGCCCCTTGCTCAAACACACCGAAATGGTATCGAACATGCGGCCGTACTCGCGGGCGTCCTGGCCGGTGGCTACCAGGGCGTTGAAGATGCGGGCGCCGTCGAGGTGCAGCGGAATCCGGTGGCGTTGGGCCACGTCGGCAATACCAGCCAGCTCGGGCAGCTGGTAGCAGCTGCCACCGCCGCGGTTGTGGGTGTTTTCGAGGCTGATGAGGCTGGTGGTGGGGTAATGCACATTCTGGGGCCGGATGGCGGCTTCCACCTGCGCGGCCGTCAGGCGGCCCCGCTCGCCGGGCAGCAGCGCCACGGAGGCACCCGAGTGAAAGGCAATGCCGCCCACTTCCCACAGATAAATGTGCGAGGTCTGCTCGCAGATTACCTCGCTCATCGGCTCGGTATGGGCCTTGATGGCAATCTGGTTGGTCATGGTGCCGGAGGGGCAGAACAGGCCGGCCTCCAGCCCGAAACGGGCGGCGGCTTCCTGCTCCAGAGCCCGTACGGTGGGGTCTTCCTCGTACACGTCGTCGCCGACGCGGGCCTGGAACATGGCTTCCAGCATGGCCGGAGTGGGGCGCGTTACGGTGTCGGAACGCAGGTCGATTACAGGAGCAGACATGGAATAGCTAGGGTAAAAAGGGGAAACACTTCCCGGTTTCAAATTTAGTCGTTACTTTTGCCCCTCGTTTACAGAAAGACCTTAACCGACCCGGAAAAAATGAGCACTACCCGTCTGAAGCGGAAGCACCGCAAAAACATTGCCCGCGCCAACAACAAGCAGCGCGTAATTAAGCAGCTCCTGCTGACTCCCGTTCTGAAGAACGTGGACATCGAAGAGCTGAAAGCCCGCTTCAACAAGAGCGAAGCTACGACGGTTGCGTAACTAACGCCCGTCTGGCACACCTGCCCCCGGCGTCGGTGGGTTCTGGTCAGCATCTCCAAAGCGTCTTGCCTGCAAAGGGAAGACGCTTTCTTTTTGTCCGGACCTCACCCCCTGGCCCCCTCTCCAAAAGAGAGGGGGGACTAGCTTCCAGTACTTATCCTCTAGATGCTAAAACCTAGAGCCCCTCTCTTTTGGAGAGGGGTTGGGGTGAGGTCCCTACTTCGGCCCCAGCTCCACCACCTGCAACTGCTGCACTTTGCCTTCGGCCACCTCAAAGCGCAGCAGGGTGCGCACTTTGTGGAAGCCGTGGCGGCCGGCGGCACCGGGGTTGAGGTGGAGCAAGTGCAGCCGCGGGTCGGGCATGACTTTGAGGATGTGGGAGTGGCCGCTGATGAACAGGCCCGGCCGATGTTCCTGCAGCAGCGGCCGGGCAGCCGGGCTGTAGTGGCCGGGGTAGCCCCCGATGTGCGTCATCAGCACACGCAGGCCTTCCAGCTCGAAGTGCTGCACCAGTGGCTGCGTGAGGCGCACGTCGCGGCCGTCGATGTTGCCGTACACGCCCCGAAGTGGGGCCAGCGCCGCCAACTCGTCAATCACGGCGGCGGTGCCGAAGTCGCCGGCGTGCCAGATTTCGTCGCAGCCCTGCAGGTGGTGCAGAATCCGCTCGTCGAGGTGACTGTGGGTGTCGGAGAGCAGGCCGATTTTTTTCATGCGCCGAAGATACAAGCGCCGCCGCGGCTCCGAAACCGGGCGTCGGCCCGGCGGCGCGCCGCAATTCCGGCACCTAATCCGGCGTGGCCGACAACACAACCGGCCGCTTCTCGTATCTTGCCCGTCCTGCGGCGGGTTTCCGTTTGCCAGGATTTATGCTGTGCTTTGCGGCCAGCCTAGCCCAGATTCCCCATTGTTGCCTCTCCTGATTGCCCCGCGATGAACGTCTTCATCAACGATATACCGCTGATCATCAAAAAGAACAGCGAGAAAGTGTACAAGCACAAGTACGACCTCATTCTGAACCCGGAAGACGAGTTTATCTCGAAAGACTTGGTGGGCGACGTGCTGGTGCGCGACGTCACGGACGTGTTTGTAGACCGGCTGCTGCGGCTGATGGAGGTGAAGAAGCTGAAAAAGCTGAAGTCGCTGACGATGCTGGCCCGCAAGAAAAAGCGCCTCATTCTGCACCTCAAAGACCAGTTCCGCATCGTGAAAGCCGCTGGCGGCCTTGTGGTGAAGGACGGCAAGGTGCTGATGATCTACCGCCTCGGCAAGTGGGATTTGCCCAAGGGCAAGCTCAAAAAAGAGGAAGACCCGGCCCTGGGCGCGCTGCGCGAGGTAGAAGAGGAGTGCAACATCAAGGTGGGCCTCGGCGACGTGCTGCCCAGCACCTGGCACTCCTACGCCTACAATGGCAACAAGATTCTCAAGAAAACCGACTGGTACGTCATGAGCTGCCTCGACGACTCGCTGATGAAGCCCCAGGCCGAAGAATACATCGAAGAAGTGCGCTGGATGACGCCGCAGGAGGCCCTGGCCGTCCTCGACGAGTCGTATGCCAGCATTGCGCTGGTTATGCGCCACTACCTGAGCGAAACCACCGGCTCGGCTCCCGCCTCGGAGGCTTCCGCCAAATAACCCCACCTCAAGCCCTAAGCTCATGCGTTTTGCGTCTCGCTCATTACCTGTACTGTTGCTGCTGGGCAGCTTGGCCGCCTGTACCGGCACCCAGCAGGCATCGGAAACCGGTACGCCCGTGACGGGCCGCACCGAGGCCGTGCCCGCCAACAGCCTCAACATGCCGCTGCTGGTAGGCCGCAACATCGACCAGCTGCGCCGCAGCCTGGGCGCGCCGCGCGAAACTAAGAGCCAGGCAATTGGGCTGGAACCCACGACGGAGCAGATGAAGTCCACGAAAGGCCAGGACTGGATCAACACGTTTGAGAAGGATGGCACCACCATCGTGGCCACGTTCAACGCTCGCACCCGTAAGGTCAACGACATTGTGGTATTGGGCAGCGACGAGGACGAGCTGATGCGACGCGCCAACCTCAGCATCTCCGACCCCGCCTACACCGTGCAGCCCGTCACGGACCCCCGCAACCCCGGCAGCACCATCGGCGTGCGGGTGACGAAGAAGAATTAAAAACGAAGAGTTCATAATTGCAGATTGGCCGCTCAACGATTCAGGATGAATCGTTGAGCGGCCAATCTGCTTCGGGAAACCCCTTGGATGGCCAGTCAGTATGCTGCCCGGGCTGGGCTTCCTGACCGGTTCTTAACCCTTAAGCGGCTCAGCAGCCGGCAAGGCAAAGGGCACGAAGTCGTCGACGTTGCCGCCGAAGCGGTGGATTTCGCGGATGATGGTGCTGCTGATGGCGGCCAGCGTCGGCGAGGTAATCAGGAACACGGTTTCCAGGTCGGGGTTGACGTGGCGGTTGGCCTGGGCGATGGTGTTTTCGTACTCGAAATCGGTGGTGTTGCGCAGGCCGCGCAGTAGGTAGCGGGCGCCGGTTTCGCGGGCGTAATCAGCGGTGAGGCCTTTGTAGGATTGGACCGATACGCGCGGTTCATCGCGGAACACCTCGGCAATCATCTCGGTCATCTGCTCGACGGGCAGGTAGCGGCTTTTGCTGCTGTTGTTGCCGATGGCAATGATGATCTGGTCGAACAGCGAGATGCCACGCCGTACCACATCGAGGTGGCCATTGGTGAACGGGTCGAAGGAGCCGGGAAACAGGGCGATGCGCATGAGGTAGAGTAAGGGAGTAACTGAGTAGGTATTGTGAGTATGGAGCAACCCTTTTACTCAGTTGCTCCCTTACTCAGCTACTCTACTCGCACAGGTGCAGGCTGTAAAGCTCGAAGAAGCGGTATTCGAACAGCTCGTTGAGGCGGTAGCTGTAGCCGAGGTCGAAGGGGCGGTTGCCGAACTTGACGTGGCGGATGTACTTGCGCAGAATGGTGAACAGCTCCGAGTCGTGCATCAGGTCGCCCCACACCATCACGGGGTCCTGGTCGGGGTTGAGCTGAAACTCCTGCATCACCAGAATGGTGTAGTAGATCAGGTCTTCGGGCGAGCTGAAGGCAAACACGTTGCAGAACTCCGGCCGCTTGTCGCGGATGACGACGACGGTGAGCTCCAGGTGGCTGATGCTGAGATAGAGGCGGCGCGGGGTGGCCGCGTCGCTTTGGTGCATGAGGCCTTCGAGCAGGGCGCTGGTCTGGTGCAGCAGCGTGCCGCCCGGGTAGCTGCCCCGGAACCACTCAAGCAGGGCCTTCTCGGCCGCGAAGATGCTGACCAGCTCCCGGCCGGGGTGGGCATAGGACTGCACGGTTTCGTGCTGCGGGTCTACGGTGTGGTGCAGGCGTAGGTAGGCGGCTTCGTCGCCGGGGCGGAACAGGGGAGCCGGCAGCAGTGTGAAGTGGCGGTTCTGCACAGCCAGCCGCACGTGGTTCCAGCCCGGCTGGCCCAGCAGGTCGTGGTGGGCGGCCAGGGCCTGCAGCTGCCCGCTGAGTGAGGTGGCGGCCTGCGGCGCGTATTCTTCCAGCACCACAAACTTGTTGCGGCGCACTTCCGTGATGCCCAGGCGCAGCCCGGCCGCGCCGGCCGTGAGGTAGAGGTTGTACGCCGCCAGATTGTCCGGGGTCAGGGTTTCATCGCGCAGGCGGTGGAGCACCGTGGGCGCAGGCAAAGACGACGGAGCAGGCACAGCAGGCGAAGCAGGAAAAGCGAAAGACACAGCAGCAGGAGTGGAGGCGGAAGCGGCAAAGGTACAAAAGCCGGTCAGCGCGGCCAGCCCCTGGTTGCGGCCTACCGCTGAAAGCGGATCTGCGGGATGAACACGTCGTCGGGGCTGATGATCTGGCGCAGCATGGGGTGCACCTGGGCCGCGGGCAGCACCACTAGGTCGCGCGGCGCCACGAAGGCTACCTGCGTGAGCAGCTGCTCGCCGGCGGCGTGCTCGGGGTCGGAGCCCAGGCGGGGCACGGCGGCCGGGTCGTCGGGCGTCACCTCAAAAAACAGCTCAATAGCCTGCAGGTCGTCGGCCTTGTACTCGTGCAGATGCAGAAAGCGCCCTACAGTTACGTCGAGGCCGGTTTCTTCCCGAAACTCGCGCCGCAGACATTCCTGGATGGTTTCGCCAAACTGCCAGCCGCCGCCCGGCGGCGACCAGAAAGGGGCCTCACCGGGCAGCAGGCCGCGGTGGGCGGTGAGCAGCAGCGTGTCGTGGTGTACCAGTAGGCCGCAGACCCGCACCCGCACCTGGCCGGTGTAGGCGTTGAGCAGGTCGGGGGCAGAAAGAGATTCAGTAGCCATGCAAAGGTGTGATAGGTAGATAGAGTAGGAACAGGAAGCCCGGCCCGCAACAGCGCAAGGCGCCGCTTCAGGACAAGCCGTTGGCCGCCGGGCGACGAGCGGCCCGCCGCTGCCGCCAGCGCCGCAGCCGGGTGGCAATATACAGCACCACGCCCAGCATGAGGGCGGCGGCCACCACGGGCAGCAGCAGCGCCAGCGCCGAGCCCAGGATGGCCAGCGTGTTTTCGACGGTGGCCAGCACGGGGTTACCGAGGCCGGCCGTGGCCGCCGTGGAGCCGGCCCGCAGTAGCGCCGTGCCCGTCTGGACCATGCCGGCCGTGCCGCCGCCCACCAGCACGCCCAGGCCCCAGCGCAGCACCGGGTCGAGGTCGGGCAGGGTGGCCGTCATGAGCACGGTACCGGCAATAAACGAGGCGGGCGTGGTGATAGTATCCAGCACGTTATCGACCACCGGAAAATAGTAGCCCAGGATTTCGGCCACCGTGGCCGTGCCCAGCACGCCCAGCGCCGCCCACGAGCCCAGCCACGCAAACCCCGCCGACGGCGCCAGCACGCCGGTCCGGTAAGCCAGGCTGGCCGCCAGCAGCGGCACAAACACCCGAAAGCCGCTGCATGCCGCCAGGGCCAGCCCCAGGGCCCCGCTCAATAAATACTCCTGTGGTTGCATAGTCGTTGGGTGAGGTTTGGTTTTCGGTGGTCGGCGGAAGTCCGCAATCAATATCGAAAAACAAACGCCGAAAAACGAAAATCAAACCACCAACAACGCCCGCCAACTCCCGACCTTTGTAGCAATGAACCCGACCACGCCAACTCCCGCCGCCGCCGACGACTCGCTCGAAACCCGGATCCGCCGCAAGCTCACGCGCCAGCACTTCATGCACCTTATCGGCGCCGACCTCACCCGCATTGAGCCGGGCCGTATCGAGGCCGAAGTGACGTTGCAGCAGCAGCACCAGCAGCACACCGGCTTCGCCCACGGTGGCCTTGTGGCCACCATGGCCGACCTGGTGGCCGGTTTTGCGGCCGTTACGCTCGTGCCCGACGGCACCGGCGTGGTGACGGTGGAGCTGAAAACCAGCTACCTGCACCCCGGCATCGGGCAGAAGCTACGCGCAGTGGGCTGGGTGCTGAAAGCCGGCCGCCGTTTGCACTTCTGCGAGTCGGAGGTATGGTGCGACGACAAGCTGATTGCCAAGGCCACGGCCACGATGGCCGTGGTGGAGCCGCAGGGGTAGGGGCTGCCGTGCAGGTGCCGGAACACGCCAAATTCTCCCCACATTATTTGCCGCCAGGCAACACTTAGTGCCCAGGTTGCTGGCTACTGTATGAAATGGATTATTGCCACCTGGCTGGTGCTGCTCGGGTTTCCGTTGCGGGCGCAGTCGGGGTACTGGAATGCTGATGTTGACTCGTTGCAGCAGGTGCTGGCCGGGCAGCGCGCCGATACGGCCCGCGTCCGGACGCTGGTGCACATGCTGCACGTGACGGAGCTGACCGAGCCCAGCCACCGCCGGCAGGCCGCCGGACTGGTGGCGGAGCTGCTGCGCCTGAATGCCCGCACCCACCAGCTGCTCCAGGAAGCGCCGTACCGGCAGCTGCAGGCGGGTCTGCAGCACTGGCTGCAGCAGCGGCCCGGCCCGGCGCTGGCTGCCCTGCAGCAGGCCGTTGAGCTGTTCGACAAAGGCGGCCAGCCGGTACCGTTGCTGTTGATTGACTTGGCGCCCGTCTTCAACGAACTGCACGAATCAGAAGGCCGCATGCGCTACTTTCAGCGCAAGCTACGGCAGTACAAAGTGGCTGGCGGCTTCCCGGAAAATGAGGCCGCGTGCCATCTGGTGCTGGGCGGCTCTTACCGGCACCGCGGCAACTTCAACCAAGCTATCAGCCACTACCTGCGTGCGGCCGACCTGTTCCGGCACTTCAACCGCCGCCTCTACAGCAACGAGCTGATGGTGGCCGGTAGCACCTACGCCGAGTGGGGCAACACACGCAAAGCTCTGCAGTACATGCAAATGGCGTCGAACTGGAACGACCAGTCCCGTATTGGTGGCCTGCAGCGGTTTTACTCGGAGCATGCCATTGCCAAGCTGTACCTGCGGCAAGACGACACCGCGGCGGCGGCCCGCTACGTGGCTAAAGCCACTCAAACGGCCCGCCACGACCAACTGAACGCCGCCCAGTATATGGCCTACGCGCTGGTGCTGCAAAGTGAGCTGCTGCTGGCCCGGCAGCAGGCGGCTGCGGCGGCCCCCTTGCTCACCCGCGCCCAGCAGATTGCCGACTCGCTCCAGATGCAGATTACCGGCCGGCCCGGGGAGTTTGCGCTGGATGCCACCTGGGCCCGTTACTACACCATGCGCCAGCTTTACCCGCAGGCGGCCACCTCCTGGCGGCAAGCCTACGCGCGGGCCACTGCCACCCGCCTGCAGATGCTGCGCCCCCAGTATCTGCGGGCGCTGATCCGCTTTGAGGCGGCGCACGGCACGCCCGCCGCCGCGCGGCAGTACAGCCTGGCCTACCTGGCCCTGCAGGATACGCTCCACGCTGCCCAAGGCGGCGACCTACTGGCCCAGTACGAGGCCGAACGGGTGGAGCAGGCTCAGAACGAGGAAATTACCAACCTGCGCCACGACAAGGAGGTGCAGGAGCTTCGGCTGCACCAGCGCAGCCAGCTGCTCGCCGTGGCCGTGGCCGCTTTGGTGCTGATTTCGGCGCTGGGGGTGGTTCTGTACCGGCAGCTGCGCCTCAACCGGCAAACCCTGGCCCAACTGCGCCAGGCCCAAAGCCAGTTGGTAGCTGCCGAGAAGTGGGCGTTTGTGGGGGAGCTGTCGGCGGGAATTGCGCACGAGCTACAGAACCCGCTCAGCTTCATGAAACGATTTGCGGAGGTGAGCACCTCTTTGGTCGACAACATGGGCCAGCAGGCCGAGGCGCCCGGCCTAGAGCAGGAGATTCTGAGTGGGCTCAAGCAGAATCTGCAGGAAATCAGCCAGCACGGGCTGCGGGCCTCGGGCATTATCCGCGACATGTTGGAGCACGCCCGCAGCGGCAACGGCCAGCGCCTGCCCACCGACCTCAACGCCCTGGTACTGGAGTATCTGGAGCTGGCCCGCCAAAGCCAGGCGCCTGGGGGCCAGACCTCGAATGTACAGGTCGAAACCGCGCTGGCCCCCAATCTGCCCCTTGTGCCCGCCATGCCTCCCGATCTGGGCCGCGTGCTGCTGAACCTGTTCACCAATGCCTTCTACGCGGTGCAACAGCGTCAGCAGGCCGGCGAAACCGGCTACCGGCCGCTGGTGCACATCAGCAGCGCGCAACACCATGGTTCAGTGCAGGTGCGTGTGCGCGACAATGGCCCCGGCATCCCGGAGGAAATCCGCGGTGAGGTGTTCAAGCCCTTCTTCACCACCAAGCCCCTGGGCGAAGGCACCGGCCTGGGCCTCTCTCTGTCCTACGACATCGTGCAGAGCCACGGCGGTACGCTGCGGGTGGAGCCGGCGGCCGGGCAGGGCACCGAGTTTATCGTGACGCTGCCCGTGGGCTGAACTGCCGGTTGGGCGGGGTTTTCCAATGCCGAAACCGGTGCGGCAGGGACCTGAAACGGGTGTAGCTTTGTTGCCTGAATACACCCTGCCCATGCTCTCCGTAAGAACCCCTTCCGTCCGCGACTATTTTCCCTACGAACCCACGCAGGACCAGGCCCAGCTGTTTCAGAAGCTGGATGTGTTTCTGAAGGACGACCTGCCGGGGCGCAAGGCCTTCGTACTGCGTGGCTATGCTGGTACTGGCAAAACCACCGTGGTGAGTGCCTTGGTGCAGTGGCTGCACAAGCTGGGCCGCAAATACGTGCTGATGGCTCCCACCGGCCGCGCTGCCAAGGTGATGAGCGGCTACGCGGGCGTGCCGGCCAGCACCATCCACAAGAAAATCTACCGCCAGACCAGCGGCACGCCCAGCCAAAGCCTCTCGTTTCAGCGCCAGCCCAACCGCGCCCAGGACACACTGTTCATTGTGGATGAGGCCTCGATGATTTCCGACGAGAAATCGTTCGGCGAAACCGGCCTGCTCGACGACCTGCTCAACTACGTGTTCGAGAAGCCCTCCAACCGCCTGCTGCTCATCGGCGACACGGCCCAGCTGCCGCCCGTGGGCCAGCTGCTCAGCCCCGCCCTCGACCCCGACCTGCTGCGCCACCGTTTCCGCGCCACTGTGGATGGGGTGGAGCTGCGCCAGGTGATGCGCCAGGCCGAGCAGTCGGGCATTCTGATGAACGCCACTGTGCTGCGCGAAGAGCTGCGCGAGGAAAAGCCCAACATCCAGTTCCACACCCGCGGCTACCCCGACCTGTTTCAGATGGGCGGCGACAAGCTGGAAGACGGCCTGCGCTGGGCTTACAAGAACTTCGGGCACGAAAACACCACCATCATCTGCCGCTCCAACAAGAATGCCAACCAGTACAACCAGATGATCCGGCGGGTGCTGTTTGAGGCCGAAGACGAAATTGAGAGCGGCGACTACCTGATGGTGGTGCGCAACAACTACTTCTGGCTGCCCAAAGACTCGGAAATGGGCTTCCTGGCCAACGGCGACTTCGTGCAGGTGGTGAAAATCATCCGCCTCACCGAGGAATTCGGCTTCCGCTTCGCCGATGCCCGCGTGCGGCTCGTGGACTACCCCGACGAGCCGGATATGGAAATCAAGCTGCTCCTGGACACGCTGCACACCGAAAGCCCTGCTCTGCCCGCCGACCGCAGCAAGGAGCTCTACGAGGCAGTAGGCAAGGATTACGACCACCTCACCACCAAAAAAGACAAGAGCGCCGCGCTGCGCAAAGACCCGTTTCTGAACGCGCTGCAGGTGAAGTTTGCCTACGCCCTCACTTGCCACAAGGCGCAGGGCGGCCAGTGGCAGGCCGTGTTCGTTGATCACGGCTTTTTGAAAGAGGACATGGTGAACTCCGAGTTTGCGCGCTGGCTCTACACGGCCGTTACGCGGGCCTCGGAAAAATTATTCCTGCTCAATTTTAATCCTAAATTGCTGGGAGATAAGATAGAAGAGTAGTGTAAGACGGCGCGTAACGAAAGGAAGAAGAAAAAAGTTCATTAGTTGGGGTTTTTATGGCACGATGTTGGTAACGTGCCATTCAGGCTTCGCGAGCTGCTATTTTCCTCTCCTTTCTTTCCTTTTTTGCTGTTATGAAAAAGCTGCTACTCTTCCTGCTCCTGTTGGCAGTAGCGCCGCTGGCCGCGCAGGCCCAGACCCGCGAGATTTACACCAACAATAATTTCAAAACCCTGGCCCAGAGCCACAAAACGCTGGCCATTCTGCCCTTCATGGTGAAGCTGCAGCTGCGGCCGCAGGAAGTGGCCAAAAATGGCGGCCCCGAGGGCGTGGCCCGGCTGGAGCAGCGCGAAGGCCTGGACGTGCAGCAGGCGCTGCATTCGTACTTCCTGAAGCAGAAGGCCTCCAACGACCTGACTGTGGACATGCAGGACCCCACCCGCACCAACGCCCTGCTGGCCCAGAGCGGCCTCACACCGGAGCAGCTGGCCACCCAGACGCCCGAACAACTGGCGCTGCTGCTGGGTGTGGATGGCATCATCTCCGGCACGTTTGCCAGCACCCAGCCCATGTCTAACGGTGCGGCCATTGCTCTGAGCCTGGCGGTAGGCATGAGCGGCCCCACCAACACCGGCAAGCTGCTCATCAACATCCACGACGGCAAATCGGGCGAGCTGCTGTGGAAATACGACAAGAGCCTCTCGCGCGGCTTCGGCAGCGACACCAACACCATCGTGACGACCATCATGCGCAAGGCCTCGCGCCAGTTTCCGTACTCCAAGGAGTTCAAAGGATAAGCATCATACAGACTACCTATTGATAAATAATTACTTACAAATCGGCTATCGTAAACACGTTGCCAGTCTTTCGTGCGCTATCGGTATGATTACTTCCTGCAACAGGACGAGCTTTGGCTCGTCCTGTTGTTGTTTTAGGCGGGGCCGGCGGAACGTGCGGGCCAGACGCTGCGTCTGTCTTCATGCAGGCTTCACCGGGAAAGTAGAAAACTGGCACTCAACTTGCCCCGCCCGCCAAAACGTGTATTTTTGTTTCCATCAACACCCTAACGAAGTAGCAATCATGAAAAAAGCACTTGTACTGGCGCTGTCGCTGGCTTGCGCTGGCTTTGCCGCCCAGGCCCAATCGGCTTCCGTGAAGCCTGCCAACGCGCAGACCAAAGTGGCCGGCCCGCAAATTCAGTTCGACGAAATGAAGTACGACTTCGGCAGCGCCAAGCAAGGTGAGGTGGTGAAGCACGTCTTCAAGTTTAAAAACGTAGGCACCCAGCCGCTGGTGATTTCCAACATCGGCGTGAGCTGCGGCTGCACCACCCCGGAGTGGACTAAGGAGCCCGTGATGCCCGGCAAAACCGGTACCATCACCGCCAACTTCAACACGGCCGGCAAAATGGGCATCCAGAACAAGGTGCTGACCATCGAGTCGAACTCGGCCAACGGCAACGCTATGGTGTCGGTGGTAGGCGAGGTGAAAGAAGCTACGGCCATGGCCAGCGACAAAGTGGAGTCGGCGGAGCTGAGCGAGAAAGCCAAGATGAAATCCGAAGACAACAAGCTGAAAGTGAAAGCCAAGAAGTCGTAAGGCTTTCGGCGCTATCAGCCCATAAAAAAAGGCGGCCCGCATTGTGCGGGCCGCCTTTTTTTATGGGCTTTAGGGTCGGGCTGCTAGGCCTGCCGGGCGGCCAGCAGCAGCGCAATCCAGCCCGCAATCAGCAGCAGGCCGCCAATAGGAGCCACGGCGCCCAGCTTGGTGATGCCCGTGAAGCACAGCAGATACAGCGAGCCGCTGAACACGATGACGCCGCCAGTCCAGAGCCAGGCGGCGGTGCCCAGCAGCCGCAGTTCGGGGCGAGCGTGTAGCAGCACACCCACGGCCAGCAGGGCCAGCGTGTGGTAGAACTGGTAGCGCACGGCGGTTTCAAACGTGTCGAAGCGGCCGGACGCCTCCAGCATGGCCCGCAGGCCGTGCGCCCCGAACGCGCCGATGGCAACGCCCAGCCCGCCTAGCAGGGCCGCGATTTGCAGAATGAGTTTGGCAGTCATCTAGTGGAATATGGAATGGTTGATTCGTTGAACGTCATGCAGAGCGAAGCGAAGCATCTCGCCAGTGTAGTAAAACCGTCATGCTGAGCTTGTCGAAGCATCTCGCGTGTTGATATCGAGTTGCTAATCTGTGGTCAGCACGCGAGATGCTTCGGCAAGCTCAGCATGACCGTAACCCATCAGGCAGAGATGTGCTACTGATAGTTCCGGGCGCCAAAAATAGCGCTGCCCACCCGAATGAGCGTGCTGCCTTCTTCGATGGCCAGGCGGTAGTCGGAGCTCATGCCCATGGAAATCTCGCGAAACTCGTCGTCGGAGGCGAAGTAGCGGGCTTTGAGCTGCTCGAAGTAGCCGCGCAGCAACTGGAATTCCTGGCGCAATTGGGCTTCATCGGGGGTGTTGGTGGCAATGGCCATCACGCCGGTGAGGCGCACGTGCCGCAGCGCCCGGAACTCCTCCGACTGCAGGATTTCCTCGGCCTCGGGCAGGATGAGGCCGGTTTTGGTGTCTTCGGCGGCAATATGAAACTGCAGCAGCCCCCGAATGACGCGGTTGTGCTTGGCGGCCTGCTTTTCCATTTCTAGCAACAGCTTCAGGCTATCCACGCTCTGAATGGTGTGCACGAACGGGGCAATGTATTTCACCTTGTTGGTTTGCAGGTGCCCGATGAGGTGCCACTCAATGTCGGCGGGCAGCTCGGGCTGCTTGGCGGCCATTTCCTGCACCTTATTTTCGCCAAACAGGCGGGCGCCGGCGTCGTAGGCCTGCTGCAGCTTGTCCACGGCGTGGGTTTTCGTGACCGTGACGAGGCGGCAGTTGGTGCCGGCCAGTTGCTGCTGAAAGAAATTGAGGTTTTCCTGAATCACAGAGTAGGGAGAGTTTAAGCTGATTCCGCTGAGTGGATGATAGGTTTTTTATAAACCCGGCCGGAGCAAAATTAGCTATGAGCTAAGAAGAAAATTCCAGCAAAAACTGCTGGCTCGCGCGCTGCCGGCAGCTGCCGCGCCGCCGCACACTTTGGTGGCCGCGGTGGCCTAATCTTCCAGCGAGTTAGCCAGGAACGTGTTTTTGAGGCCCAGCCACAGCAGCCAGAACCCCACCGACCACCACAGATAGAGGCGGTAGTAGTCCTTGGTGTTGCGGAAGCGGGTTTGCTTGATTTCCGACTTCTCGTACTGGTTGATGCGCTGGAAAATCTGGCGGAGCGCGGCGTTGTCGGTGGCCCGGAAAAACTGGCCCTCGCCGGCCTGCGCAATCTGGCGCATGGTGGTTTCGTCGAGGCGGGTTTCCACGTAGCGGGGGCGGCCCAGCTCGTCGCGGCCGAAGGGCACGGTGCCGTCCTGGCCGAGGCCGATGGTGTAGATTTTGAGGCCGTAGGCGTGGGCCAGCCGGGCGGCCGTGAGCGGGTCGAGGCTGCCAGCCGTGTTTTCGCCGTCGGAGAGCAGGATGCACACGCGGGTGCGGCTGCGGGAGGTGCGCAGGCGGTTGGTGGCCACGCCCAGCGCCGTGCCGATGGCCGTGCCGTCGTTGGGAATCATGCCCAGCCGCAGGCCGCTCAGGCTTTCGCGCAGCAGCTCATAGTCGGTGGTGAGGGGCGCCAGCGAGTAGGCGTCGCCGGCGAACACCACTAGCCCCAGCCGGTCGCCCTGGCGGCCGTCCACAAACTCCAGGGCCACGCGCTTGGCGGCTTCCAGGCGGTTGGGCTTCAGGTCGCCGAGCTCCATCGAGCCCGATACATCGAGCACCAGCAGCACGTCGATGCCTTCGCCGTTCTGCACCACCCGCTCGTCGGTGCGCTGGGGGCGGGCCAGGGCCACCACCGCAAACGCCAGACTCAGGGCCAGCACCACATCGGGCAGAAAGCGCAGCACGGCGCTCCAGTCGCGGCGCACCTCACCCTTCACGAAGGCCACGCCCAGCTTGCTGCGCCGGCGGTAAGCCAGCAGCCACCGCCCCACAAACAGCAGCGGAATAGCCGCAATCAGCAGCAACAGCCGCGGCTTCTCCCAGGCATAGCTGGCCAGCGTGGCATAGCGCAGGCTATCCACTATCGGCCCAAAAAGCTGTTGCCAGAGTTGCTGCACGGTGGATGATGAGGTGACAGGTAAAGAGGGCTGGTAAAGGTAGCGGCTGGTTTGTGCGGCTGGCTATGCTGGATAGGTGGCCGGCTACTTTTCCACTTGCTGCCGCACCAGCTCGAAGCGGCGGTCGGCGAAGGTGCGGAGCAGGTCGAAGGCCAGGTCGGTTTCGGTGTCGTCTTCGGAGAACTGGTTGCCGTAGATCACCCGGTCGGCGAGGCGCAGGGCCAGGCGCACGTCGGCGTCGTTCTGGTAGTGCGCCACTATTTCGCGGGTGGTGAGGCTGTTGATGGTGTTGTTTTCGAGGTTGGTGAGGTAGTTTTTCCAGAGCGTGATGGCCCGCTCCATGTTGGTGAGCGAGCGGCTCAGCGTGAAGCGCTCCACGTGCCGGGCATACTGCGCCAGAAAGTACACGTGGTTTTTGCGCAGCTTGTACAGCTGGTAGCGCTGCCGCCAGCGCCGCCCAAACGTGAGGGCCACCCCGCCCAGCAGCAGCAGCAGCACGCCCGCGCCGGCCAGCCAGTAGGGGTAGTTGAAGGCCGGCTCCACGGGCAGCAGCGCTGTGGCCTGGCGCAGGGCCGGCGTAGCGCCGCCGGCCGCCGGCGGTACCACCCGCCGCAGCTGCACGGTGGCGCGGGTGCTGGGCAGCGTGAGCGTGTCGCGGCCCTGCAGCACCGTTACGGGCAGCTGCAGGGTCTGCTCCGGGGCCAGGCTGAAGGTGCGCAGGCGGTAGATGGTGCGGTCGAGGCTGACGCCCTGGCGGGTGCGGGTGGGCTGGTAGGTTTTGCCCACGTACTCAAACGGCGCGTACTCGGCCGTGGAGTCGGGGAAGATGACGTTCAGGCCCGGGGCGTGGCGGTAGCTGAGCTCGTACTCCACAATCTCGCCCACGCGGGTGTTGGGCTGCAGAAACCGGCCCTGCGGCGGGGCGGCGGCCGGCTGAGCCCCGGCCAGCCTCGGCAGCAGCAGCAGCAGCAGCAGCGAGCCTAAGCTCAAGAACCCTGTAAGCAACGACTTCCTACGCACGGCCGGAACGAAGATTGCGCCGCCGGAACAGCCGGATCAGCTGGGGCAGATAGTCGGCGTTGGTGGCAATGGACAGGTATTCGGTGCGGTGGCGGCGGCAGATCTGGCTGATCTGGTCGCGGTTCTGCTCGTAGGTGGCGCGGTAGCGGGCCCGGAAGGCGGCCGAGGACGTGTTGGTCCAGAGCGTGCGGCCCGACTCCTGGTCGTAGAGCGGCACAATGCCCAGCGGCGGAAATTCCTGCTCGCGCTGGTCGAGCAGCTGCACCACCACCAGGTCGTGTTTGCGGGCCAGCATGGTCAGCTCCCGCTCGTAGCCGCTGTCGATGAAGTCCGAAATCAGCAGGATAATGCTGCGGCGCTTGAGCAGCCCCAGCGCCTGCTTGATGCCACTGCCCACATCCGTCTGCCCCGACTGCGGCTCCAGCGCAAACAATTTTTTGATCAAAGAATACGCGTGGCGCACGCCCTTGCCGGGCGCCAGGTACAGCTCTTTCTGGTCGGAGAAAGCCAGGATGCCCAACTGCGCATCCTGCCGGGCGGCGGCCAGGGCCAGAATCCCGCAGATTTCGCGGCCCACATCGAGCTTGCGCAAGCCAGCGGCGCCCACCTTCTGCGAGGCACTCACGTCGAAGAGCAGCAGTACCTGCTGCTCACGCTCTTCCTTGTAGGTTTTGATGAACGTGCCGTGGCCTTTGCTCGATACGGCCCAGTCGATGGCGCGCACCTCGTCGCCGTACTGGTAAAGGCGCACGTCGTCGAATTCGAGCCCGGTGCCCTTGAAAACGGACCGGAAATTGCCCTGCAACTGAGCATCCACAGCCTTCAGCATCCGGATTTCCACCTGCCGCAATTTGCGTACGAGCAACTGAAACGGCGTGGGCGTGGGCGTGTTCATATTGGCTAAACTACGCGAATCGTGGCAGTATTGGCGCTGAGAAGCGGCCGAACCCTTACTTTTGTAACGTGAAACTCCTGAATCCCCGTGCTTTTTCGTTGGTAGTCAGCGTACTGCTGAGCGGCCTGGTGGCCGGCTGCCAGACGCCCGAAGAGGTGCTGCCGCCGCCGCAGCTGCTGCCGCGTGAGCAGTTGGTGAGCCTGCTCGCCGACCTGCACACGCTGGAAGCCCGCGTGGAGACGGCCGGTTTGAACCCCGATTCAGCCCGCGCCCTGTACCTGCAGCAGCAGAAAGCGCTGTTCTGGCGCCGCGAAGTCACCGACTCGCTGTTTCATCAGAGCTACCGCTACTACGCCAGCCACGACAAAGATCTCGACGAAATCTACGGCCTCGTCATCGACACGCTGGCCCTGCGCCAAGTGAAATTAGGTCCCGCCAAGTAAAGTGGATTCGCGGAGTAGTGGATTGGTGGATTTGCCGCACTCCACTCACCCACAACTCCACCAACCCAGCTCAGATCAGGCGGCTGCCGTTCGGGACCGGGCCGGCCAGCGCCGCCAGCACAATGTGGCCCTGCTCATCGGCGGCCCCCGTCACCAGCACTTCCGACATAAACTTGCCGATCTGCTTGGGCGGGAAATTGACCACGCACAGCACCTGCCGCCCCACTAGGTCGGCTGGCTGGTAGTGGAAGGTTATCTGGGCGCTGGAGCGTTTCAGGCCGATTTCCGGCCCCAGATCAATCAGCAGTTGATACGCCGGCCGCCGCGCCGCCGGGAATTCCTGCGCCTCCACAATGGTACCGACCCGCAGATCAACCCGTTCAAAATCAGCCCAGGAAATAGTAGACATAAGGTGGTGAAGAAGTAATGAGGTGATGGAGTGATGAGGGAAGAACGTCATTCCGAGCAGAGTGAGGAATCTCGCTTGCGGGCTAATTCCCTAAAGCTGTATCACCTGAAAATATTCGTCTGGCTCCCCCTCTCTGAAGGAGAGGGGGCCAGGGGGGGAGGCTCACGCGAGATGCTTCGGCTGCGCCTCTGCATGACGTTCTACCCTCATCACCTCATCTCTCCATCACCTCATCACCCCAAAACTACCGCGACGCAAACGACTCCAGCAAGGCCAGGCGCTGTTTGACCTGGGTTTCCCAGAATAGCTGCTTTTCCTGGTTGAGGCCGTGGTTGGATTCGGCGTCGTAGCGGGCTTCTTCGCGTTGCCAGGCCGTGAAATAGTTTTTGGTGAGGGTGTTGAACGCCGGGTTGAGGTGCTGGCAGTCTAGCTTTACAGTGCTGAGCTTCTGGCGTAGCAGGCGGGCGTGCAGCTCGGTGATGTCGAAGTGCAGCTGCTCGTGGCGCAGCAGGTTGGCCGAGGCCTTGCCAGCATCCTGCACCCACGACTCCTGCGGCAGAAATACAGCCGTGACGGTGGAGCTGAACACAAAATCCTTGCAGGCCACCTGCACATCAATATTGGCCGAGGTGAGGGCCTTCAGGCGGTCGGTGCCCATGGGGCGGGCCTTGAAGTCGGCCCAGGTGAGGGGCCGGCTGGCCGACCAGCCTAGGATTTCCTTGGCGGGTTTGGCGGCGGGAGCAGGCGTGGTTTGGGGTGGGACCGCAGCAGGCTGAAACAGCAGCAGCAATGGGAGCAGGAGGGAGGGCAGCGCCATAGAATGCAACAGGCAGAAAAGAAGACGTGACTAGCGCAGAAAATACACCAAATACCGGTTTCCCGTTCCCGGCAGTCGCCTGCCGGTCCGGCTTGGCCGGTAGCAGCGGCTAAGCCGCCGACACGGCGGCGGGTCGGGCCACAGCCGCGGGCACCCGGCTGAACTGCCGGAAGCGCCAGAGCAAAGCGCCGGCCACCAGCGTAAGGCCGGTCAGCAGCCCCAGCCACACGCCCAGGCTGCCCAGGTTCAGCCAGAATCCCAGGCCGTAGCCCAGTGGCAGCGCAATCACCCAATACGAGAGCAGCGCCACGATGGAAGGCACTTTCACGTCCTGCAGGCCGCGTAGCGCGCCCAGCCCCACCACCTGCAGGCCGTCGGACACCTGGAAGGCGGCGGCAATCAGCAGCAGGCCCGAGGCCTGGGCTACTACGGCCGCGTCGTGGTTGTAGAAGTGCGGAATGTAGTGCCGGAACGTCACCAGCAGCAGCCCCATGGAGCTCATAAACAGGAACGTGAGCAGGTAGGCCGCAAAGCCGGCCTGCCGCGAGCCTTCCGCGTCGCCGAGGCCGCGCAGGTTGCCCACCCGGATGGTGGCCGCCGCCGCAATGCCGCTGGCGGCCATGTAGGTCACGGAAGCTACGTTGATGGCAATCTGGTGGGCGGCCAAGGAGGTAGCACCCAGCCAGCCAATCATGATGGCCGAAAAGCTGAAGGCACCCATTTCAAACATCATCTGCACGCCGATAGGGGAGCCTAGTCCAACGAGGCGGCGCAGGGTAGCGCCGTCGGGGCGGAGCCAGTGGGAGGCGGCTTCGCGGTAGGGCCGCAGGCGGGCGGCGCGCAGCACGTAGGTGGCCATGAACACGGCCATCAGCACCCGCGCAATCAGGGTGGCCCAGGCGGCGCCCATCATGCCCAGGCGCGGCGCCCCGAAGTGCCCGAAAATCAGCACGTAGCACAGCAGCGCGTTCAGGGCATTGGCCATTACCGACAAGTACATAGCCTGCCGCGTGAGGCCCAGGCCCTCAGCAAACTGCTTGAAACCCTGAAACACCATCAGCGGCAGCAACGACAGGAACAGCACCCGCACCCACGGCGCGGCTAGCGCCACCACTTCGGTTGGCTGGCGCAGGTAGCCCAGCAGCGGCGCAATCAGCAGGCCCGCGGCGGCCAGCACTACCCCAGCCACGGCGCTCAGCCACACGCCCGCCACCAGCAGGCGGCCCAGCTGCGGCACGTCGCGGCGGCCATCGGCGGCGGCCACCAGCGGCGTGATGCCCATCGAAAGGCCCAAACCCAGCACCATCACCACGGTGTTGACGCTCACGCCGAGACTCACGGCGGCCAGCGGCACTTTGCCCGTCTGGCCCACCATCACCGAGTCGCAGACGTTGACCAGCACGTGGCCCAGCTGGCTGAGCACCACCGGATAGGCCAGCAGCATAAGGGGTTTGAGGTGGGGGCGAAGGGCAGTAAACGGCATAGCAGGAAGCAAACGAAGAACCGCAAAGGTAGGGCCTTCCGCCCCCGTACCGCTCAACTCCGTTTCGTGACGAGCACAGCGAGTATCCGATGCCTGACAACGTGTGGGAACTCGTCTCGCTCGTCGCGAAACAGAATTTCGCGTTACGGCGCTAGCGCAACACCTGCGCCATGCGCCGGATGGCTTCCCGCAAATCCGGCTCCGGCACGGCATACGACAGCCGCACGAAGCCCGGCGCGCCGCAGGTGGCCCCGTCCACTACGTCCACCCCCGCGGTGCGCAGGCGTGCCACCAAATCCGCTGAAGATTGCTCGGGCGGCAGGGCAGGATCCAGGAAGGCGCGCAAATCGGGGAAGGCGTAGTAGGTGCCCAGCGGCAGATGCGGCAGCGCGGCGGGAAGATTCGCTAGGAAGTCGAGGAGCAGATGGCGGCTAGGTTGCAGGTTGGCTTGCAGCTTTTCTGTGATGCCAGGCGTGGCCTCGGTGGCGGCCAGCGCGGCCAGCTGGCTGAGCGTGGCCACGGCCCCGCCGGTGGCAAACTGCCGCGTTATGCAGGCCTGCGCCACCGCCGGCGGCGCCACCAGGTAGCCCATGTTCCAGTTCAGCAGCGCCAGCGACTTGGAAAATCCGTTTACCACCAGATGCTGCCCCAGCGGGTCGGGGAAGGAAAGCAGCGTCGGCACCGGCTCGGGCCCGAACCGGATGCCGTCGTAAATCTCGTCGGCCAAAACCAGCAGCTGCGGGTGCTGCTGCGTAACGGCCAGCAGCGCCGCCAGCTCCGGCCGGGTGTACACGCGGCCCGTGGGGTTGTTGGGGTTGGTGAACAGCAGCAGGCGCGTGCGCGGCCCGATGGCGGCTTGCAGCGTCTCCGGCTGGATTCGGTAATCGTCGGATGGGCTCAGGGGCAGCTCGCGCAGGGTGGCGCCGGCTTGCTGAATCAGGGCGCGGAAGCCGAACCAGTTGGGCGTGAGCAGCAGCACCTCGTCACCGGGCCGCAGCACCGTGGCCAGCAGCAGAAACAGCGCGGCTTTCGTGCCGGGCGTAACTACGATGCTTTCCTCAGCCACGGTGGCGCCCTGCGCTTGGTAGCGGCGGGCCAGCGCCTGCCGCAGCTCCGGCAGGCCCTCGGTGGGGCTGGTCGGCAGCGGCAACCGGGTGAGGGCCCGTTGCACATGCTTTGCTACCGGCTCGGGCAGGGAAAAATTGCCGTAGCCGGAAGCCAGGCTGATCAGCGGCAAATCGGAGGAAGCAGGCATAGGAAAAAGGCGGGAAGGGGCCGATAGGCAGTAGCGCGAACTTTGCAGTTCGCGTCCCTGTGCCGTTCGAGTGATGAAAACGGCGTGGGGACGCGAACTGCAAAGTTCGCGCTACTAATCGATACGCATCGTGTGGTTCGTGCCCTCGCGCCGTTCGGGTGATGAGAACGGCGCGGGGGCGCGAACTGCAAATTTTGCGCTACTGGTTGGTGGCTTTATACTGCCAGGCGCAACACCACGTCAGCGAAATACTGTTGATCGTCGGTGAAGAACTCGGCTACGGCCAGACCGGCATCGGCGGCGAGGCTGCTGATCTGCGGGCGGGTGAACTTGTAGGAGTTTTCGGTATGAATCGGCTCCCAGGCAGCAAAATCGAAGCTGCGGCCCAAGGCCCCGAAATGCACCTGCTGCGCCTGTGTGGGCATCAGAAACGAGCGTATGGCACCCGACAGCGGGTCGTAGTCGGTGTAGTGCTGCCAGCTGGCCAAGTCGAAGTCGGCGGCCAGTTCGCGGTTGAGGCGCGTGAGCAGGTTCAGGTTGAAGGCGGCCGTCACGCCCTGCGTGTCGTCGTAGGCAGCCCGGATAAAGCGCGGGTCTTTCTGCAAGTCGAAGCCCAGCAGCAGCCGGTCGTTGGGGGAAAGCGGCGCGGCCAGCTCCTGCAGAAACGCCTGGCGGTCGGCGGGCAGGAAGTTGCCGATGTTGGAGCCCAGAAACAGCACCGCCTTGCGGCCGGGGCGGGCCGCCATCAGGCGCAGGGACGCCCCGTAGTCGGCCACGATAGGCTCTACGCGCAGCGCGGGCAGCTCCTGGCGCAGGCTGGCGGCCAGCCCATCCAGCGCTGCTCCCGAAATATCGACGGGCACGTAGGTGAATGAGGCGCCGGTGTCGAGCAGGTGGCGCAGCAGAATCTTGGTTTTCAGGCCGTCGCCGGCGCCCAGCTCCAGCAGGAAAAAGGGCTCCTGGGCGTCTTCAGGGCGCAGCGCCGCGGCCAAGGCTTCTTGGTTCTGGGTAAGGAGGGCAAACTCGGTGCGGGTGGGGTAGTACTCGGGCAGGGCCATGATCTGCTGAAACAGGCGGCTGCCCTCATCGTCGTAGAAATACATCGACGACAGCGTTTTGGGTGTGCGCGCCAGCCCCTCGGCCACGTGCTTTTTCAGGGCTTCGAGGGACTGGTTGGGAGTGGCGGCCTGTTGGGGAACCGGGGCGGCGTCCGTTCCGATTTGCTCGGAAGCGTAGAACGAAGGCGAGGCGGCAGCAGAAAGAGAGGTCATAAGCAGAAAACGAGCGGGAAAGCAGCCAAAGCGACCAGGAGAGAGGCAAACGAAAAACGGGGCTGCCCTCAGCGGGCCAGCCGGATACCCGTGAACTGCCAGCGCTTGTCGGCGTGGAAGAAGTTGCGGTAAGTGAGGCGAATGTGGCTGACCGGCGTGGCGCAGGAGCCCCCACGCAGCACCAGTTGGTTGATCATAAACTTGCCGTTGTATTCGCCCAGCGCGCCGGCGGCGCGCACGTAGCCGGGGTAGGGGTGGTAGGCCGAGTAGGTCCACTCCCAGGCGTCGCCGAGCAGCTGGTGGCAGCGGGTCGGGTCGGCGTCGGTGGGCAGGGGCTGCGGGTCGAGCAGGTTGCTTTCCAGGAAGGTGCCGTGGGTGGGCGTGGCCCCAAAGTAGCGGGCTGCCACTTCCCACTCGGGCTCGGTAGGCAGGCGCGCCCCGGCCCAGTGCGCGTAGGCGTCGGCCTCGTAGAAGCTGACGTGCGTGACGGGTGCGGCCATGTTCACAGGCTGCAGGCCGTGGTGCGTGAAACGGTGCCATTGGCCCTCGTGCAGCGTCCAATAGAGCGGCGCTTCCCAGCCCTGAGTCTGCACCAAATCCCAGCCTTCGCCCAGCCAGTAGCGGAAATCCTGGTAGCCGCCGGCTTCCATGAAAGCCAGATACTCGCCGTTGGTTACGAGGCGGTTCTGCAGCTCGAAATCGGGCGTCAGCACGTCGTGGGGCGCCTGTTCATTGTCAAAACAGAAGCCCGTGCCCTCGTAGCCGATGCGCGACACGCCGCCCGGCACCGGCAGCCACGCCACGGCCGGCGCGGCCGTAGCGGCCGCCGGGGCGACCGAAGCCGGCAGATAGGCCGGGGCCAGCGGGCTGGTGCTCAGGATGTATTTGATGTCGGTGGCCAGCAGCTCCTGGTGCTGCTGCTCGTGCTGCAAACCCAGCTCAAACAGCTCCCGGAAGGTATCCGGCAGCGTATCGGCCAGCTCCAGCAGGCGGGCCATCTGCGCGTCTACGTGGGCGCGGTAGCTGTACACGTCGGCCAGGGCGGGGCGGGAGAGGGTGCCCCGGTCAGCGCGGTTTACGCGCGAGCCCAGCGAGTTGTAGTAGGAGTTGAACAGGAAGGCGTACTCGGGGTGGTACACGCTGTAGCCGGGCAGGTAGGCTTTCAGCAGAAACGTCTCAAAAAACCACGTAACGTGGGCCAGATGCCACTTGGGCGGGCTCACATCAATCATAGGCTGCACCACCGTGTCTTCGGGCAGCAGCGGCTGGCACAGCAGCACGGTGCGCTGGCGAACCTGCTGGTAGCGGTGGGCCAGCGAAGCGGCGGAAACAGCTGCGGGAGCAGCCAGGAGAGTAGTAGACATAGTGGGAAAGAGTAGGGCCAGGTACTTAACTGGATTTGCGCGCCGTGGGTTTTGCGCCACCTGACCCGCCTCCGACAGCCGGACACGGCCGGGCCATCGGTATTTACCGCACACGGCCCGGGATTAATAGCGGAACGCGTCCGTAATAAGTGGTATTTTATGGAGTATCCAGCGAATTAGGCCATTAAAAGACCGCCATCGACGCCATCTATTGCGTTGTTTTAGCTGATCGAAAATGTTCGTCAGCTTTATCAACCACCGAAGCGCATGCCAGCCTCCGTTCTAACAACTTCTGCCACGACTAAATCTGCCCAGGCCCAGACTGCCGCCGAACCAAAGGCCAAGCGCCCGCGCGGCTTCGCGTCTATGGACCCCGAGATGCAGCGCCGTATTGCCAGCGAAGGCGGTAAGGCTTCGCATCTGAGCGGCCGTGGGCATCGTTTCACCTCGGAAGAGGCCCGTGCTGCCGGCCGCAAAGGAGGCCAGGCCACCCGCCGGCCGCAGCCGGAAGCCTAAGCAGCCGGCACCCCCTACGCAATCCGCATTGTTATCTATGGAAGCCCGCTTTCGGCCTGTGCCGGAAGCGGGCTTCTGCTTTTGCCAAACCGATGCCGCTTTTGCGCGTTATTTGCGGGCCCGTTTCATTTGTCTGGTTATGCTTGAGCTGCAGTACTCGCGCCGCACGTTGCGCTTCAACTTTCCGGCCCGCACCTCGCGCGGGGCCCTCACCGAGCACGCCGCCTGGTACCTGCACCTGACCGACACCACCCGGCCCGGCCTGCTGGGCCTGGGCGAAGCCGCCCCGCTGGCCGGCCTCAGCCCCGATTTCCGGCCCGACTTCGAGGCGCGCCTGCAGGCCCTGTGCGCCGCCTTCAACCAGCAGCGCTTCAGCCCCGACACCGACCTGGAGCCAGTGCTGGCGCTGGTGGAGCCCGAGTGGCCCGCCCTGCGCTTCGGCCTCGAAACCGCCCTGCTCGATTTGCACCACGGCGGCCGCCGCCAGCTGTTCAGCAACCCCTTCAGCCGCGGCGAGGCCGGCGTACCCATCAACGGCCTGGTCTGGATGGGCGACGCCGCCTTCATGCGCAGCCAGATCCGCAAGAAGCTCACCGAAGGCTATTCCTGTCTGAAACTTAAAATCGGCAGCCTCGACTTTGCCACCGAGCTGCAGCTGCTGGCCGAAATCAGGGCCGAGGCCGGGCCCGACGAGCTGACGCTGCGCGTGGATGCCAACGGCGCCTTCGCCCCGGCCGAGGCCCCCTCCAAGCTGGAGCAGCTGGCCCGCTACGCGCTGCACTCCATCGAGCAGCCCATTGCGGCCGGGCAGTGGGCGGCCATGGCCGAGGTGTGCCGTCACTCGCCGGTGCCGGTGGCACTGGATGAGGAGCTGATTGGTGTAACCGACCCCGCCCGGCAGGCCGAGATGCTGCACGAAATCCGGCCGGCGTATATTATCCTGAAGCCCACGCTGGTGGGTGGGCTGGCGGCCTCGTTGGCTTGGTGGCAGCTGGCCGAGGAGCAGGGCATCAGCTGGTGGCTGACCTCGGCCCTGGAATCCAATATCGGCCTGAACGCGGTGAGCCAGCTGGCCGGCGAGTATGCGCTGCCGGGCTTTCCGCAGGGGCTGGGCACGGGCCAGCTCTACCACAACAACCTGGCCGCGCCCCTGCACATCCGGGCCGGCGAGCTGACCTTCGATCCGGCCGGCTCCTGGGAGCTGCCGCAGGCGGGCCTGCTGGACTAAAACAGGCCGCCGAAGCAGAACATTGGGGCCCGGAAAAACCAGTAAGGCAGACAGGTAGTTTTTTGGCTATATTTCCCGGCCTCCCCTATTTCTATGCCCGCCCGCTGGTTCTGCTTCCTGCTGTTGCTGCTGCGTGTCGCGCCCGCGGGGGTGTGCCTGCTGCTGCTGCTGGGGGCTGCCTCCGGCGCCGTGGCCCAGTCCTCCGACCTGCCGTTTCGGCTGGAAAAGCCGGGCAAGCAGCAGGTGCGGCTGCCGTTCTACTTCCAGCGTAACCTCATTATCGTGGAGGTGAAGCTGAACGGGGCAGGGCCCTACAACTTCCTGCTCGATACCGGGGTGGCTACCTCCATCATCACCGACCCCAGCCTGACCCCGCTGCTGCGCCTGCGGCCCGGGGCCGAGGTGTACCGGGTGGCGGGGGTGGGCGAGGAGGAGCCGCTCGAAGCCCACTACGCCGACAGCATCCGCGTGACGCTGCCCGGCATTGTGGCGCCAGCGCTGCCGTTTCTGGTGCTTTCTGCCGATGTGCTGAACCTGTCAGGCTACGTGGGCATGCCCATTCACGGCATTCTGGGCTACGACATCTTCCGGAGCTTTGTCATCGAAATCGAGCCCAATGCCACCCAGCTGGTGCTGCACGCTCCGGCTGGCTACCAGCCCCGCCGCGGCCGCCGCTGGACGCGCGTACCCCTCACCCTGGAGCGCCGCAAGCCCTACCTGACCGTGCCTGTGGGCCTGACCGATTCGCTCACGCTGCCGCTCAAGCTGGTGCTCGATACCGGCGCCGGCCACGCCCTATCCATCGAAACCACCTCCGACCCAAGGTTGCGGGTGCCCGAGCAGCGGCTTCGCTCGCAGCTGGGGCGGGGCCTGAGTGGGGCCATCAACGGGTACCTGGGTCGGGTGCGGAGCCTGCAGTTGGGCCGCTACCAGCTGCAGACGCTGCTCACGTCGTTTCCGGAAGCCAACAGCGCCGCCCTGCGCACCGATGTGCCTCGCAACGGCAACATCGGGTTCGAGCTGCTCAAGCGCTTCGATCTGGTGATAGACTATTCGCGCCGCGAAGTGTGGCTGCGCCCCAATGCCCTCTACCACGACCCTTTCGAGCACGACATGTGCGGCCTAGAGCTGCTGGCTACCGGCCAGCAATACCGCAACTACATTGTGATGCAGATTGAGGACGGCTCGCCGGCAGCCATGGCTGGCATTCAGCCCAAAGACGAACTGCTTTCCGTGAACCTGCAGCCAGCCGCCGCCATCAGCCTCACCGAGCTTAGCCGCATCTTCCATTCTGGCAACGGCCGCATGCTGCTGCTGGTGCTCCGCCGCCCCGATGGCGAGCTGTACACCACCCAGGTACGGCTGCAGCGCAAGATCTAGCGTCGGCCACCCCGAAACACGTGGCTTTACGGTAGCAGCTCCAGCCGGCCCTGCAGCCGGGCGTGCCCGTCCGCCGTCAGCTGCCACACATACAGGCCCGCCGGTACGCCCCGCAGCGGCAGGGGCACTTCCGTACCACCGGCTGCCAGCTCCAGGGGCAAGCTCAGCACGCGCCGGCCCAGCAGATCATACAGCTCCAGTTGGGCCGGGCCGCCCGCGGGCAGGTAGATGCTGGCGGTAGCCGGCCGGTCGGTTAGCGCGGGGTTCGGCCAGACCTGTACGGCCGCGGCACCAGCCTGTAGCTGCACCGTCCGGACGGCGGTATAGCTGCCTTCGGGTGCGGCCGCGGAGCTTTGGTCCAACTGATGCAGGCGCAGGTGCCAGCGGCCCGGGGCCAGGTTGCGCAGCGTGTGCTGGTAGGTGCGTGGGGTGCTGCTGGTGCCTTGTCCTGCTACAAATGCACGGGTGCGGAAGCCGGTTTCGCCGGGCCCCTGCGCCTGCACCTCGAAGCCGGCATTGCGGAGCTCCTGGGCCGTTGTCCAGCGCGTTTCAATTGTGCCATTGTGCGCCGTGGCCTCAAACGAGGTGAGCGTAACCGGCAGCGGGCCCGCCAGCGTGATGTTGGCGTTGTTGATGTCGAAGAACACCTGGCCAATCGGCTGCACGCGCAGGCGCCCGGTGGAGGTGGTCAGGTTGGGCAGCACAATCTGCTGCGAGCCGTCGTTGGGCGTGGCCGCTGCCAGCAGATACGGAAACGTCAGCCCGCCATCGGCCGAAAACAGGATATTGACGGTGCCCGCGCTGATAGGGGCGGCCGTGGTGCCGGTCTGGTCCCAGGTGAGCGTGAAAGTGCTGTTGGGGGCCTGCGTGAAGGGCGTATTGGCGTTGGTGATAAGAAACGGGTTGACGTCCAGCACAGTCACCAGCGCTTCGTCGGAGCTTACGCCGCTGCGGTTGTCGCGCGCAGTAAGGCGGAAGCGGAGCACGCGGGCCACCTGCGGTAGAATTTCGCCCGTGGTATTCGTGCCCGCCAGAATATCGGCCAGGCGTGGAAACGTGCGGCTGGGGCTGGCTCCCGGCGCAAACGAGCGAAACAATGGCGCCGTAGTGCTGGTAGCGGCGGCCGCCGGGGTTCCGCCGGTGGGCGTATTGTCGGGGTTGGTTTGCTCCCAGCTGTAGGCCAGTACATCGTTGTTGGTGTCGGTGCCCGAGCCGGTCAGCACAAATGGGGTGCCCCGGGGAATAGTGTAGTCGGGGCCCGCATTCACGCTTGGCGGCGTGTTGCCGGTGCTGCTGCTCACCGGGCACGTGCTGCCGCCGCCGGAGGTGATATACGTGCGAATCTCATCTTGGCTGATGGCGTGGAAGAAGGCATCGGAGCGGCTCTGGATATTGTCGGCGCCGCAGATGCCGGCATAGGCCATGATGGTGCTGCCCGAGCCTGGCTCAATGGCGGTGGCGTCGTTGCGGTTGCCTCCGCCGCAGCTGTTGGTCTCACTGTTAAAGGTATGGTTGCCGCCAAACTGGTGCCCCATTTCGTGGGCTACGTAGTCTACGTAGAAGGCGTCGCCGGTGGGATTAGGTAGCCCCGTAACGCCGCGGGCTTTCTGGTTGCGGATATTTGCTGATCCGGTGGTGGCACCGAGGCACACCACGCCCAGACTGGCGATGCCCCCTCCGCCCGTACTAAACACGTGCCCGATATCGTAGTTGTCGGCTCCGATCAGGTCGCGCAGCGTGTTGCGGTTCTCGGTGAGCATGGTGGAACCGCTGGTGTTGGTGTATGGGTCGGTGGCGCCATCCAGAAAAATCAGGACGGTGTTGTTGACAATGAGCTGCAGCCGCACGCCTATTTCCTGCTCGTAGATGCCCGTTACGCGGTTTACGGCCGTCGTCATGGCGGCCAGCGTGGCGGGCACGGTAGGGGCGGCGGGCTGGCACACCCGGGTGGCATACTCGCCGGTGCAGGCCAGCGCCAAGCGGTAGGTCAGCAGCTGGCTGCCGAAAGGCGCGGCCTGCGTGCGGCCGGCCGTAGAGGTGAGTTCCAACTGGCCGGTAGTCAGGCAGCGCCACACCGGGTCGGGCTGCTGGTCGGCGGCTGCAAAGGCGGCATAGCGGCCCGGCTCGGCCGGTACGGGGTCCACGAATTCAGGCCCCTGGCCACCCCCACGCACATAGGCATGGAAACCCTGCGGCGTAAGGTCAAACCGCCCGGTCACGCCCGGGCGGGTCAGGCTGCGGCCCGCAAACGTGCGGATGGCTGGGTAGCGCGCCGCCAGCGCCGGATGCAGCACCGGCGTCTGCCACACGCTGAATGTGTCAATCCGGCCATCGGGCAGGGGCAGCGGCAGCAGTACGCCCCGGCTGGCCTGGGTTTCGGCCGGCGCTGCCTGCAACAGGCGCGCCAGGGCCGGCTCATCGAGCAGCAACGCCCGCGCCTGGCGCAGCGTGGCCGGGAGCAGCTTGGTGGCGCTTTCACGCCACGGTCCGGCGCTTAGCCCGCGTGCCGGCACGGTTGGCTGGGCTCGTAAAACCCCTGCCAGCATCAGCGCGGGAAGTAGAATAGATAGTGCTTTCATGCCGAGGCGAGAATGAATATATTGCAAATATACAATTTAATTAAATCTATATAAAATATGCTTATAAAAGGTAAGGTAGAATGCGTGCGAGAGGCCGAAGCTGCGCTGACATGGCGGTATGGCGTCCGGTGGGCGTCCTGGATTTGCCCTGGCGCGTAAAATGCCTACATTAGAAGCCCGCCGCCACCCGGCGCTGCTATTCCGGTTTATCCTCTCCGCCCGCCCATTCCGCTTCCCGATGCCCACGGCTACCACGCCTGCCGCGCTGCCCCAGCCGCCTCCCGCCATCCAAGCCAACCAGCACATCTACTCCGATTATTTCGAGGAAGACTTCGTGCAAACCCTCGACAACAACATCCTGCAGCTGCTGGATGCCGTCTGGTTTCGCTCGGAGCTGGTAGGATTCGAAAACTTCCCGGAGCGCAACGACCCGGATGTGCCCCTGATCTTCGCCTCCAACCACTCGGGCATGGCTTTTCCTTGGGATGCCATTGTGGCCCTGGCACACATGTGGCGCACGCTGCCGGGTCAGCGCGGGCTGCCCCGGCCGCTGTCGGCGCCGCTGCTCTCGCAGTCCACGCTCATGAACCCGTTTCAGGTGAAGGAATTCTGGAAGAAGTGCGGCTGCGTGGATGCCACCACGCTCAACTTCGAGACGATGATGTACTACCAGGACCACAACCTGATGTTGTACCCGGAGGGCGTGCCGGGCATCGGGAAGGGGTTCAACAAAAAGTACGAGTTGCAGCGCTTGGCTTCCAGCATGGTGCGCCACAGCATCACACACCGCACCGACGTAGTGCCGTTCTACACCATCAACGGCGAATACCTCAACCCCTACGCCTACAGCTGGCCCTGGCTCAACAACCTGAGCAAGAAAATCGGGATTCCGTTTATTCCGCTGGGGCCCATTGTGCTGCTGGTGCTGCTGCAGCCGTGGTCGTTCTACATGGCCTTTCCGGCCAAGCTTACGTTTGTGCTGGGCTCGCGCATCCGGCCCTACGAGATGCTCGACAAGGACCCCGCCGACATGACGCGCGAAGACTACACGGCCCTCTCGGAAAAGGTGCGGCTGCTGATGCAGGCCGAGCTGGACGCCGCCGTGGCCAAGCACGGGCAGCAGCCCTACCGCTGGCGCGAGCTGTGGCAGCGCATGAAGGCCAACTGGCGCTGCTTCCCGTTTTTCCTGCCCGTGGCCTGGCCGGCGCTGTTTCAGGAGTTCGAGCGCCTGTACGTGCGCGAAGGGCGCCGCGACTTCAAGATGCAGCTCGACAAGCCGGGTGCCTGGCTCCGGATGGTGTGGCGCAACCCCTTCACCCTGTCCTTTTTCATCCCGATTCTGGGCTGGATTCCGATTGCCATCCGCGGCTACCGCGGCCACCGCATCGGCGAAAAGCCGTAACGCCGTAGCTACCTCGCAGCGCCTGGCTGCCTGGTGCGGAAAGGCGGCGGCCGGAGGATCGGCCGTTTCGGGAACTGGTGGCGGTGGCTTTTTTCAGGTGGAGTTCAAGTAAATCAGTATCTTATCGTTGCCACCGTGCGTATCTGGCATAGTGGTGGTGGACGGCTCCGGCATTCCACCGTTCTGCTCCGGTTTCTGCCCAATTCCCACGTGCTTTTCTGATGCCTTCTCCTCAGCACCTGCTGCTCAAGCAGTTTCTGGCGGCTGCCACCGGCCCGCTTGCCCGGCAGCGCCCCCGCCTCACTACCATGCGGCTGGCCACCGAGGCGGCCGCCCTGTTTCAGTTTGTGCCCTGGAACGTGTTTCTGGAAGAAACCGACGTGGACGGCATGGCCGCTGAATGGCTGCGGCCGGCCGGCGCGCCCGCCGGGCGGGTGCTGCTGTATCTGCACGGCGGCGGCTACGTGCTGGGTTCCCTGAATACGCACCGCTCCCTGGTGGGCGTGCTGGCCCGCAGCTGCCAGCTCAACACGCTAGTTATCAACTACCGCAAAGCGCCCGAGTATCCGTTTCCGGCCGCCCTCGACGATGCCCGGCTGGCCTATGACTGGCTGCTGGCCGAAGGCTACGCCGCGCACAACATCATGGTAGCCGGCGACTCGGCCGGGGGCGGACTGGCTCTGGCGCTGCTGCTACACCTGCGCGACGCCGGCCAGCCGCTGCCCGCCGCCGCCATCGGCCTCTCGCCCTGGACCGACCTGGTGCTGCCCACCGCCACGCTCCGGCAGGTGTGCCGCGAGGAAAGCCAGCTGCTCGAGGCCCTCGAAATCCGGGGGTGGGGCGGCATGTACGCCCACGAGACGCCGCTGGCCCACCCGCTGCTCTCGCCGGTGCGCGCCCAACTGCACGATCTGCCGCCACTCCTGATTCAGATTTCCGACGCCGAAGTGCTGCACGACGACGTGCTGCATTTCACGCAGAAGGCTCGGGCCGTGGGCGTACCTGTCACGCTGCAGGTGTTTGGGGGGCTGGTGCACTGGTGGCATTTGTTCTGGCGCTTCGTGCCGGAAGCGCGGCTGGCGCTGGCGCAGGTTGGGGACTTCGCGCGGGGTGTGTGGGCGGCTCAGGAGGCAGCGCAGGCAGTAGCTGAGCGCGCCAGCCAGAAAGCCCGCTCAGCTACGCCGTACCGCCCACGGCCGCAGGTGTAGCGGCCAATTGAGCGGGCTGAAAACCGTTCAATTGGGCATTTAGAGGCCTTGAATTTGCTTTTTTACAGACGCCAGTAAGCAGCATGGATAAATTTTCAATCCTCATATCCAACTATATAGCGGCGTTTTCGTAGGTTTGCGTCAAGTAGTCGGCTTGCATACTACTTTTTCCGGTCAGCATTTTTGCGGTACCGGGTTTCACATTCTCTCACCTTCATTTTCCAATCCCCTACAGTCTCATGGAAGATCTATTTAAGAAGTTCGTTAACGCCGGCGTAGGCTTTGTTTCGCTCACCACCGACCGGGTGCAGAAAACCATCGACACGCTGGTGAAAGAGAGCAAGCTGTCGGAGAAGGAAGGGGCCAAGATCATGGACGAGCTGAAGAAAAACGGCGAAACCAAGCGCAAGGAGCTGGAGAAGCAGGTGCAGGGCTTGGCCGCAAAAATGATGAAGACGGTAGGCGTAGCGCCCAACGCAGAGGTAGAGGAACTGAAGCGTACCGTGAAAGGCAGCTCAAAATCTACTTCAGCTTCTGGGGGAGGTGGCGTCAAGAACGGGGCTACTAAGCCTGCTGCCAAAGCTCCGGTCAGCAAAACGGCTGCGGCCGCCAAAGGGGCTGTAGCCAGCGCCACCAGCAAAGCCGCTTCCACGGTGAAGAAGGCTGCTGACAAAACCAGCGCTGCTGCCAGCAAAACGCAGAAATCGGCTGCCGGCTCGGCTGGTGCCGCTAAGAAAGAAGAAAACAAAGCAGCCGGCGCGGCTTCGTCGTCGTCGCAGGCTAACTCCTAATACCGCGCGGCTTTGTGCCGCTGGAAACCCCGTCCGTGCTTTACGGGCGGGGTTTTTTGATCACAGATTTTGCAGATTTCAGGGGATTTCGCGGATTGTGGCTGGTTGGAATAGCTTTGCGGCTGGCGTCCACTGATTTCGCTGCCGCGTGGCTGTTTAGCTGCTGCCTGAACGTCTGAAACAGCACCGCTCAATCTGCGAAATCCGTAAAATCCGCAAAATCTGCGATTCATGTTCAAGCAAACGATATCCAACCTGACCCGCATCCGGCAAGTGGCGGAGGTGCTGATCCGCTACGGCTTTGAAGACGTGGTGACGAGCACGCCGCTGCGGCGCCTGGTGACGCGGAGCCGGCGCCTTTCGTGGCAGGAGGGCGAGCAGGCCGTGTTTGAAACCACGCGCTGGCAGCGGATCCGGATGATTATCGAGGAGCTGGGGCCTACGTTCATCAAGCTGGCGCAGGCCATGAGCAACCGCGCCGACCTGCTGCCGCAGCCGCTGATCGATGAGTTTGAGAAGCTGCAGAGCAACGTGCCGCCCTTCGACGTGCAGGTGGCCAAGGCCATCATCGAGCGGGAAATGGGGCAGCCGCTGGAGGAGGTATTTGCTGAGTTCGACGACGTGCCGCTGGGCTCGGCCAGTATCGGGCAGGTGCACCGGGCGCGGCTGCTCACGGGCGAGGAAGTGGTGGTGAAGGTGCAGCGCCCCGGCGTGCCGGAAAAGGTGCGCTCCGATCTGGCTTTGCTCAACGAGCTGGTGCGCCTGACGGCCGGTTTCCTGCGCAAGCAGGGCTTGAGCAACCCCCAGGACGTTGTGGACGCCTTCGAGCGGAGTATGACCAAGGAGCTGGACTATACCTCCGAGGCCCGCAGCATGGAGCAGTTCCGCTCGCTCTACGAGAACTACGAAACCTTCTACATTCCGAAGCCCTACCGCGAGCTGAGCACGGCCCGGATTCTGGTGATTGAGTTTGTGAGCGGCTGCAAAATCACGGACAAGCCGCAGCTGCTAGCCTGGGACCTGAGCCCGGAGAAAGTGGCCGAAACCGGCATGGATATCTACCTGACGCAGATATTCGAGTTCGGCATCTTCCACGCTGATCCGCACCCCGGCAACGTGCTGGTGCGTCCCGATGGCACGCTGGTGCTCATCGACTTTGGGATGGTGGGCAAGCTCAGCAAGCAGCAGAAATACGCCTTTGCGGGCGTGTTCATTGGCATGGCGCGGCAGGACCCGCGCGGCATGGCCCTGAGCTTCCGGCGGCTGGCGCTTACGTCGGATATTCCGGATATGCGGGCGTTTGAGGCGTCGCTGGGCGAGCTGATTGAGGATTTTGCTTCGCTCGACGTCAAGGACATGAGCATGTCGGACCTGGCCGACGCGCTGCAGAACGTCATCTACAATTATAAGCTGCAAGTGCCGGGCGCCGTGTTCCTGATTCTGCGGGCCCTCGTGATTCTGGAGGGCATCGGCAAGGTGCTGCACCCGCGCTTCAATACGTTCGAGTTTGTGCGGCCCTACGGCGCGCGCATCGTGGCCGAGCAGTATTCCACCGAGAACATCCTCAGCGAAGCCGAATACACCGGCACCCAGCTGCTGGCCCTCATCCAGACGCTGCCGGCCGATATCCGGCAGATTGTGCGCAAAATCTCACGCGGCGACCTGCGCGTGCGCATCGAGCTGAGTGGCTACCAGCTGCTGCTGCACAAAGCCGACCAGCTGGTGAGCCGCGGCATTCTGGCGGCTGTGTCGGTGGCGCTGATCCTGTTTGCGGGCCTGAGCTTGCTGGGCCGCTACCCCGCCGGCCAGATGCCCTACTACCGCGGCCTGCCCGTCGTGACGTGGTACAGCCTGGGGCTGGCGGCGTTTCTGCTGCTGATTCTGTTTATTCTGGGCACCAAGAAGGAGCGGCGGACGGAGTAGCGGAACCGTGCTGCAGCGCCGCCTTAAATCAAGTTTCTATTGAAGGCGCAGGCTCGAAATGCGGCGGATTGTAGGCTCGATTGTCAGCTGGATCGGCTTCCTCCACCACCGTCAGCTCGCCGTACCGGTCGCACTCCAGCACGGGCAAGCCCAGCGCCCGGCCCAGCTGGCAGCCCAGCTGCACCGCCTGCTGCTGATTGCGAAGCTGCGCCACCACCAGCCCCTGCGCCGACTCCGGCACCGACAGCAGCAGGATGTAGCGCCGGTCTTTGCTGGACTCGTCGCCGTCGCTGTAGCCGCTGTCGGTCACCGCGAAATCGGAGAAGTAGCGGATTACTACGCGCTGCACGTCGGGCAGGCGGAGCCAGTCGGAACCCAGGTGCATTCCGAACAGGCTGACGCCGTGCCGGTACTGGCGGGTACGGATGTCGAGCTGCCACTGCGAGGAGTATCCAACCAGGAACAGGGCAAACAGGGCCAGGGCGCCGGCCACCACCCACAGGCCGCCATAGGCGAAAACCGCCGCCATCAGCAGCGCGCCAAAGCAGTGCTTTCGGCCCCGGCGTTCCAGCATAATTGTAACCAGACGAATAGACATAGCAGCAACATAAAACGGCCCGGCTGCACAGGCAGCCGGGCCGATAAAGATAGAGCTGCCGCCGCCAATTGCAGCGGCGGGGTTTCAAGCTATTCGGTTACCATGAACTTGGTGGTCTGGTCGGCGATGCGCAGCTCAAACTCACCGGCTTCCAGCACCGGCTTGCCGTCGGGGCCGGCGTAGCTCAGCTCCGAAACGGGCAGCGTGAACGTGACGGTGCGGGTTTCGCCGGGCTTGAGGTTCACTTTCTCGAAGCGGCGCAGTCGGCGCATGTCGGGCGCTACCAGGCTGGCGTAGAGGTCGGAGGAGTAGAGGTGCACGGCTTCCTGGCCGGCGCGGGCGCCGCTGTTGGTCACCTGAACCGATACCGTAAGCTGGCCAGTTTTGGGCAGCGAGGCCTTGTCGACGGTGAGATTGGCGTAGCGGAAGGTGGTGTAGCTCAGGCCGTCGCCGAACTTGTACTGCGGGTTGTAATCGGCCTCGTAGTTGTAGGCGCCTTCGGCCTTGCTCTGCTCCTCAGCGTACTTGTGGATGTAGGAAATGAGGGCGTTGGGGTAGCGCGGGTAGGTGTAGGGCAGCTTGCCGGAGGGGTTCACGTCGCCGAACAGGATGTCGGCCAGGGCGTCGCCGCCGAAGTTGCCGGGTAGGTAGGTCTGCACCACGGCCTTCATGCCGGGCTCGATGCGGCTGATGACGCGCGGGCGGCCTTCGTTGAGCACCAGCACCACGGGCTTGCCGGTGGCCAGCAGGCGCTGGGCCAGCTGGGTCTGCAGGTCGGAGAGGTAGAGGTCGTTCAGGTCGCCGGGCTTTTCCACGTAGGAGTTTTCGCCGAGGCAGAGCAGCACCACGTCCACGTTGCGGGCGGCGGCCACGGCTTCGTCCAGCTTGTCGGCGTACTCCTCGTAGTACTTGCCGTCCATCTTGTAGCTCACGCCGGGCACGTGCTGCACGTTCTGGGCCCCGATTTCCTTCTGCACCGCCTCCAGAATGGTGTTGTACTGCTGGGCAAATTCCTCGGTTTTCTCGCCCTGCCAGGAGTAGGTCCAGGCGCCGTTCAGGGTGCGCATGGAGTTGGCGTTGGGGCCGGCCAGCAGCACCTTGCTGGTTTTCTTCAGGGGCAGAATGTTGTCGGTGTTCTTGAGCAGCGTAATGGCTTCGGCGGCCATCTGGTAGCTGGCCTGCTCGTGCTCCTTGCTACCGAACAGCGGGTAATCCTGGCGGTTGGTGTTGGGCTGCTGAAACAGGTTGAGGGCGTATTTCACGCGCAGCACCCGGCGTACGGCATCATCAATGCGCTCCTGCTTCACCTGGCCTTCCTTCACCAGCGCCACCAGGTTGTCGCAGAACTGCTCGTACTGGTAGGGTACCATCGACATATCAATGCCGGCGTTGATGGCTAGCCGGATGGCGTCCTTCTGGTCTTTGGCGAAATGGTCACGGGTGTAGAGGTTCTCGATGTCCTGCCAGTCGGTCACGGCCAGTCCCTTGAAGCCCAGATCCTGCTTCAGCAGCTTGGTGAGCAGGGCGTAGTTGGCGTGCATGGGCACCCCGTTGATGAGGCCCGAGTTGATCATGATGGTGTGGGCGCCGGCGGCCACGGCGGCCCGGAACGGCGGCACGTGGTACTCATACAGCGCCTCGTCGGAGATGTAGGCGTTGGTGCGGTCCTTGCCCGACTGCGGCACCTGGTAGCCCAGAAAGTGCTTGATGCTGGAGGCAACTTTGGTCGGGTCGCCGATATTGTTCGGGTCGCCTTCGTAGCCGCGCACCATCTGCACGCCCAGCTCGGAAATTAGGTAGGGGTCTTCGCCGAAGGTTTCCCATTGCCGGGGCGAGCGGGCATCGGAGCCCAGATCCAGCACCGGCGAAAAGGCCCACGGGATGTTGCTGGCGCGGGTTTCGTAGGCCGATATTTCGGCGCCGCGGCGCACCAAGGCACGGTTGCGGCTGGCAGCCTGCGCTATTTCCTGCGGAAACATGGTGGCCCCGGCCGTGTAGGTTTCGCCGTGCACGGCATCAATACCGTAGATAATCGGGATTTTGAGGCGGGTTTTCTGGGTGGCCACGTCCTGCATCTGCTTCACGGTGGTGTACCAGAGTTCGGGCGTGCGGGCGCGGTTGTTGGCCGAGTTCAACACCGAGCCGATTTTGTAGTCCACGAGCACCTTCTGCAGGTCGGCGGGGTCGAGGGCCAGCGGCTCGTCGGAGCTGTAGCGGTTCTTGCCCTGCGTCACGGCGTCGATGGTCACCTGGGTCATCTGGCCCACTTTTTCTTCCAGCGTCATCTGGGCCAGCAGGGCATCTACCTGCCGGGCAATGGTGGCTTCGGTGAGCGGGGCTGCGGCCGGCCGGGCAGTTTTGGCGGTGCGGGCCGGCTGGCGGGGTCGGGCCTTCTGGGCGTGGATGGCAGTGGGCGCGGCCAGGCTGGTCAGCAGCGTAAGCACAACAAAGCGGGAGAAAGTCATCGGAGGAGTATTAGGTATTGAGTGGATAGCAGTGAGATGGGGCAGGCGGCTGAAAAAAGCAGGCTTGCGCCGGCCGTTCAGCTTCCTGCAGCCGGCATCTCACCGCTCGAAAAAATCCGACCGGCTCAGGCAGCCCGCAAGCCGGCTGCAGCAGTCGGCAGCAACTGCTGCAGCCGGTGCAGCGCCTTGCCCACCGTCACGGGGCAAATGGACTTGGTGTGGCCCTGGGCCACGAGGTAGGCGGCCAGCTGCCGCAGCGTCCAGCGGCGAGGCGCGTCGGCGCTGCGGCGCGAAAGCAGCGCCAGCAGCGCAGCTTCCACGGCGGGCGTGAGCTTAGTGGGTGCCCCACCGCCCGGCTGGGTGTTGAGGTAGGCCGTGAGGCCCTGCCGCTGGTAAGCCCGCCGCAGGGCATACACCCGGCCCTCAGTCATGGCCAGGTGCTCGGCCGATTCGGCGGCGGACAGCCCGGCGTGCCAGTCGAGCAAGGTGTGGGCGCGGTTGGTCTGGCGGCGCAGCAGCCCGGGCAGCAGCAGGTAGTGCTGCAGCTCCTGCTGCTCGGCGGCCGACAACCGGAAAAACTGTCTTTGGCGGCCCATAGTCGTGTGGTAGATAGAGGGCAAAGCGTGGCAACAGACCCTCCGAAAAGGGCCGCTACGCTGAAAAAAGGCAGGGTGAGGCGCCGGCGGTTAGCGCTGGCGCATTTTGTAGAAGCGCACGTAGTCCACAAGCATCCGTTGGGGGAAGGCCGTCTGGTCGATGCCTTTGAGGCCGCCCCACTCGCCGCCCACGGCCACGTTCAGCAGCAGGTGAAACGGATGGTCCCAGGGCCAGGCCTCCCAGCCGGTGTGCTCGTTGCGGCTGGTGAAGTAGGGCTTGTTATCGACGAACACCGTGATGGTTTCGGGCGTCCATTCCATGGCGTAGTCGTGGAAGGCCGTGGTGGCCGTCGGCACGCGGACGGAGTCGGTTTTCTGGTTGTTGAGGCGGAAGTAGTACTTCTTGCTGTGCGTGGACGCCTGCACCACTTCGGGCCGGTAGCCCACGTACTCCATGATGTCGATTTCGCCGTTGGCGGGCCAGCTCTTGTCGCCGTACTTCCAATCGTCGGGCAGCATCCAGATGGCGGGCCAGGTGCCGCGAGCGGCCGGCAGCTGGGCCCGCACCTCTACGCGGCCGTAGGTGAGGCTGCCGCCGCCCTTGGCGCGCGACACCAGTCGGGCCGAGGTGTAGGCGTTCTTGTCGTTGAGGGCTTCCTTGCGGGCCTCGATGATGAGGTGGCCATTTTCGACGCGGGCATTTTCGCGGCGGGCCTTGGTGTAGAATTGCTCCTCTTTGTTGCCCCAGCCGGTGCCGCCCACGTCGTAGGTCCACTTCAGCGAGTCGGGCAAGCCGGGTTTGTCGAATTCGTCGCTCCAGATCAGCTCCTTGAAGCTGTAGCTAGGCGACTTGGCAGTTTTGGCGGGCTTGGTCTGGGCGCTGGCGGCACGGCCGCAAAGCAGCAGGCCTGCCGTGGCAGCCACGGCGGCCAGGCGGGGGAAAGGCATTCGTAAGTTCATAGCCATAGAAAAGACCGTGAGTGCCGACGCAGGCGCCGGCTGCCGGGCGGCATTACTGGTACTGGTAGTGCCGCACGTAGTCGACCTCCATCTGCTGCGGGAAAGTGGTGCTGGCGTCGGGGTTGCCGTCGAAGTCGCCACCCACCGCAATGTTCAGAATCACAAAGAACGGATTGTTGAACGGGTAGGGGGCTGAGCCAACGTCGCTCTTGCTGAAGGTCAGGTACTGCTGGCCATCCAGGAACATGCGGATCTGGTCCTGGCTGCGCACCACCGAGTACACGTGGAAGTCGTCGGACAGGTCCGTGGCCTGCACTTTGGTGGTCGTGCGGAACTCGCGGGTGCCGGCGCTGTTGGCGAAGTGCATCGTGGAAATCAGCTCCTTGGGTTTGCTGCCGCGCAGTTCCATAATGTCGATTTCGCCGCACTTGGGCCAGTTGTTCTGGTCGATGTCGGCGCCCAGCATCCAGATGGCCGGCCAAATGCCCTTGCCTTTCGGAATCTTGGCCCGCACGTCAATCCGGCCAAACACGAAGGTCTGCTTGCCCTTGGTGAGGATGCGGGCCGAGGTGTAGGCCGGGCTGTTGGAGGCCGGCCGGATAGCCTTGATTACGAGGGTGCCGCCCGCAGTGGTCGTCACGTTTTCCGGGGCGTTGGTGTAGGTCTGCAGCTCGTTGTTGCCCCAGCCGCCGGCGCCCAGGTCAAAGCCCCATTTGGTCAGGTCGAGCGAGCCGGTGTCGAACTCGTCGCTCCAGACAAGCTTGGTGTAGGCGGCGTAGTCGCGCGATTCGGAGTTGACGGCGGGCGGCGCGGCGGGTGGCAGCACGGGCTTGGGCGGATCGGAGGTGCAGGCCGCCAGCGTGCTCAGCGCCAGGCTGAGCCCCAGGCCAGCCCGCGCCCACGAAGAAGTGGAAAAAGACATAGCGGAAATGTAAATGGGTGGTGGGGAGGAGGAATGCGTACGAAAGCCGTCAGCCGTCGGCCCCGCAGTGGTTGGCGGGGCCGGCGGTTGGCGGGGGTGTGCTTACGGCTTCACGCGCAGTTTCATCGTGAACACTACGCCTGCCGTGGGGCGGCCGGCGCGCAGCACCATGCGCTGGTTGTCGATGGACAGCACGCGGTACACTAGGTCAGGCGCGTCGGTGACGCCGATGAAGGCGCCGGTGCGGGCCAGCACGAACTGCGCCAGGCCGGGGCCCGTGGGCGCCCCAAAGGTGAAGGCCGAGGTGCCGGAGCGCGGCGCCTGGCACCCGCCGCCGCCAGCCACAAAGGTCTGGGCCTTGGCGTCGTAGGTGTACACGTTGGCCGTGCTGAACGTGAATTCATCGTCGGCCTGGCAGGCAGGCAGTGAGCCCGCCGGGCTGCCGGAGAAGTATCCGCCGGGGTCGGAGTCGTTGGGGCCCACGATGATGGGCGCGTTCTGGGTGTCGTCGAGCACCCAGGTGCGCGACGAGCCGCCCGTGAGCACCGTCTTCACCAACTCGAACACCGGCGGCAGCACAATTTCCTTCTGGGCCGATACGCTGGTGCCGCCCCGGTAGGCCGTTACCAGGCGGGGCTTTACCGGGCCGCTGGCCGAGTAGGTGTGCACAATCCGCTGGCCGGAGCCTACGGTGCCGTCGCCGAACTCCCACTGGTAGAGGAAGGCGTCGGTGTTGGTGGCCGTGAAGGTGACTTCGGTGGTGAAGCCTACGGTGCGCGTCGTGAAGGTGAAATCAGAAGCCGGCACCGCGCCGTCGAGGCTGCCGGTGTCGTCTTTCTTGCAGGCGCCCAGCAGCAGGGAGCCGCTCAGCAGTAGCAGGGCTGCTTTATGAAAGTGGGTTTTCATGAACATCAGGCTGAAAATCGTGGAAGGGGGAAAGCAGGCGGCTTAGTAGCCGGGGTTCTGCACCAGCGCCGGATTGGCGTCCATCTCGCTTTGCGGAATGGGCAGCACCAGGTTTTTGTCGGTGGGCACGCCGCGCTGAATGTTGAGCGTGCGCAGGAAGGCCGACTGCTGGGTCATGCGTGGCACCAGGCCGTTGGGGGTACCGGCGTAGCGCTTCAGGTCAAACCAGCGGTCAAACTCGAAGGCCAGCTCGTACTTCCGCTCCCGCAGCACCGCGTCGTTGAAGTTGGGCGTGGCGGCCGTCAGGTCGCGGGCGGCCGAAGGCGTGTTGATGGGCAAGCCGAAGGCGCGGCGGCGCACCTTGTTGATGGCGTCCAGACCCTCGGTGGTGGGGCCCACGGCCTCGGCCAGAATCAGGTACACATCGGCCAGGCGCAGCACCGGAATGTTGAGGCCCGAGTCCCAGATGTTGGTGTTCACCTTACCGATGAACCACTTCTTGCAGTTGAAGCCAAACGGCGAGCCAGGGGCCTGGGGCAGCTGCGCCGGCGTGGCGCTGCCGGCCGGATATGGGTCGCCGGGTACCCAGATGGTCACGGCTTTGCGCGTGTCGCCGGCTTCGTAGCCGCTCACGAAGTCGGGCTCCGGAATGTTGAAGCCGTAGCCACCACCGGCCGGCGTGGTGCCGGAACCGCGGGGGGCGAAGAACTCGTTGCCGCTGAAACCCACGTTGTTGCGCTCGTAGCCGTTGCGGCCACTCACATACTGCACCTCAAACAGCGACTCCCGGCCGTTCTCGTTTTCAATCTTGAAGTTGTCGCCGTAGTTCGGCCACAGGCTTTTACCGGAGTTGTTGATGACCTGGCGGGCCCACTGGGCGGCTTCGGTTTTCTTGCCGTCGGTCAGGTACACCTTGGCCAGCAGGCCGGCGGCGGCCCACTTGGTGGCCCGGCCCAGGTCGGCGCCGCTGTAGGAAGGCGGCAGGTTGTTGAAGGCATCGGTTAGGTCCTGCTCGATCTGGCGGTACACGTCGGCAGCCGGCGTGCGCGGGATATACACCTGCGCCGGCCCGGAGGGTGGAGTCGTGAACAGCGGCACGTCGCCGAAGGCCCGCACCAGGTCGAAGTAATATTTGGCCCGCAGGAACTGCGCCTCACCCAGGCAGCGCTGTTTGATGGCAGGGTCCATGCCCTCAATGTTGGGCACCTTCAGCAATACTATGTTGGCGCGCTGCAGCCCGATGAAGCAGCCCCCCCAGAGGCGGTTGGCCACGGTATTGGTGGTCGGGATGTTGTAGTCGTCGAGCTGGGTGTACTCAATACCGTCGCTGCCGCCGCCGCCGCCGGTGGTGGAAATGTCGGCCATGATGTCCATGGCCCACAGCGCCAGGTTGTACTGGCCTTCCTTGGTCAGCTCGCTGTAGGAAGCCGTAACGGCCTGAATGGCGTCGTCCTGGGTGCGGTAAAAGTTGGCGTCCGTAATCTGGTCGGAAGGGGTTTCTTCCAGGAATTTCTCACCGCAGCCGGTGAGCAAACCCAGCGACAGCAGGAAAGCGCCGCAAGCGTATTTGGAAATAGTCATTGCAGTAGAGCTGTAGGGAGAAGATTAGAACCCGATATTGAGGCCGCCCATGAACACGCGGGCCTGCGGATACACGCCCAGGTCGATGCCGCTGGGGCTTACTTCGGGGTCGTAGCCAGTGTATTTGGTGAGCGTGGCCAGGTTCTGGGCCGTCACGTAAAAGCGCACCTGGCTGGCCGAAATACGGCTCAGCAGAGTCTGCGGCAGCGTGTAGCCAAACGTCAGGTTCTTGAGGCGCACGTAGGAGCCGTCTTCCACGAAGTGCGACGACACGCGCAGGTTGGTGTTGGGGTCACCGTCGATGGCGCGGGGCACGTCGTTGCTGGTGCCGGGGCCGGTCCAGCGGTTCAGCACGCGGGTGGTGCCGTTGTTGGATCCGTACAGGGCGCTTTCCGTGATGAAGCGGTTGATGTTGTACACATCGTTGCCCTGCACGCCCTGGATGAAGAAGCTTAGGTCGAAGCCCTTAAAGCCCAGCGTGTTGGTGATGCCGTAGGTGAAATCGGGGTTGGGGTTGCCAATGAACGTCCGGTCGCCGGCCGCCGTGATGACCCCGTCGCCGTTCAGGTCCTTGAAGCGGATGTCGCCGGGGGCGGTGCCGGTTTCCTGCCGGGGGGCGGCATTCACCTCGTCGGCCGTCTGGAACAGGCCGTCGGCCACGAAACCGTAGAACGAGCCAAAGGCCTGGTTAACATCGTAGCGAACCACGGCGCTGTTGCTCAGGAAGTTGGGCCCGTTGTACGGTACGCCCAAGCCCAGCGACTCCAGCCGCGTCTTATAGGCTGAGATGTTGAGCAGGGTGGTCCAGCTAAAAGCCTGCCCGCTACCCTGCACGTTGCGCGAGGTAAACGAGAAGTCGATGCCCCGGTTGTAGGCCGAAGCTGCGTTGGTGTTCACCGACTCAAACGTACCCGATACCAAAGACGGCGGTACCGGCGCAATCAGGTTGGGCGAGTTGCGGTTGTAGAGGTCGAGGCTGGCTTCGAAGCGGTTGTCGAGGAAGCCCACATCCACCCCCACGTTGGTTTGGTTATTGTTTTCCCAGCGCAGCTCGGGGTTGGCGAGGCGGGTGGGCGCGGCCCCGGTGTTGATGGTGCCATCGGGCCCGAATGGGTAAATGGCGCCGAAGTTGATGGTGTACAGCGAGGCGAAGCGACCCGCGTTCAGGGGGTTGCCCACTTTGCCGTAGCCGGCGCGCAGCTTCAGGTTGCTGATGGTGCTGTTGCCGTCCAGGAAGCCTTCTTCCGAAATGCGCCAGCCCACCGATACGCCGGGGAAGAAGCCGAACTTCTCACCGGGCGGGAATACCGACGAGCCGTCGTAGCGGGCCACGGCCGAAAGCAGGTACTTGCCGGCAAACTCGTAGTTCACGCGCCCGAAGTAGCTGGCCAGCCGCTGGGGCGGGCTAATGGCACCTTCGTTGCTGAGTTGCGAGTTGATGGGGCCGACGTTGATTACCTGCAGGTCGTTGCGCAGGTAGCCCTGGCGGTTAGCCACTACGTTGCTGAAGTTGAACTCCTGCGCCGACTGGCCCAGCAATACCGTCAGCTGGTGCTTATCGGCAAACAGGCGGTCGTAAGTGGCCGTGTTTTCAATCAGATACGTGGGAGCGTAGCTGGATCTGGCTTCGGCGCTGGCCGTAGAGTAGCGCTGGGTGTAGCCAGCCAGCTCGGGGCCTTTGGGCGTGAAGCGGTTGAAGTTGTCGAAGATGAAGTCGACGCCCACGTTGGTGCGGAAGCGCAGGCCTTTCAGGGGCTCCAGCTCAGCGAAGAACGTGGTCAGGGCCCGGTTGCGCGTGAACTTCTGGTTGTTGATCAGGGCGCTGGCCAGTGGGTTTTCCTCGATGAAGTTGTCAGCGCCCGAGCTGGGCTGGTACCAGTAGCCATCGGGCCGGTAGGGCTGCACGGTGGCCGGGATGCGCAGCATCTGCTGTACCGTGCCATACTCGCCGCTGTTGGTGGTTACCTGCCGGTCTTCCAGGTGCGTGAGCTGGATGTTGTTGCCCAGCTTCAGCATGCGGCCAATCTGCACGTCACCGTTGGCCCGTATCGTAAACCGCTCGAAGTTGGTGCCGATGATGATACCGTCCTGCTGGAAATACGTGCCCGACACGGCATAGCGGGCTTTTTCGCTGCCGCCGGTGGCCGAGAGGGAGTAGTTCTGAATCTGAGCTCGGCGAAACACCAGATCCTGCCAGTCGGTGCCTTCGCCCAGCGAAGCCGGGTCGCGCAGCTTGTCTACCACAATGGGCAGGCCCTTGGCCAGGCGGCTTTCGTTGTTGATAACGGCGTACTCCGAGGCGCTGAGCAAGTCCAGGCGGCGGGCCACGGTCTGCACGCCGCGGTACACGTCGAGGTTGACGTTGGTGCGGCCGGCTTTGCCACGCTTGGTGGTGATGATGACCACGCCGTTGGCGGCGCGTACCCCGTAGATGGCCGTAGCCGAAGCGTCCTTCAGAATGTCAATCGACTCGATGTCGTTGGGGCTGATGGCGTTGAGCTGGTTGTCGCCGCCGTCGGGCAGCGGGAAGCCGTCGACCACGTACAGCGGGTTGTTGTTGCCGGCCGACGTGATGCCGCGCACCCGCACGGCCGTACCGGAGGCCCCACCGGGCGCCCCGCCGTTCGATATCACCGTTACGCCGGACACCTTGCCCTGGATGGCCTGCGTGGCATCGGCCACCGGCTGGCGCACGATTTCCGCAGCCCCCACCGACGAAATAGCGCCCGTCACGCTGCCGCGCTCCTGGGTGCCGTAGCCGACCACTACTACCTCGCTCAGGGCCTTGGCGTCGTCCGCCAGCACTACGTTCAGGGAAGGGTTGGCACCAGTGATGCGAACTTCCTGGCGCGTAAAGCCGATGGAGCTGATAATGAGAGTGCTGCCTTCGGGCACCGACAGCGAGAAGTTGCCGTTGGAGTCGGTGCTGGTTCCGATGGTGGTTCCCTGCACGATAATCGTCACGCCGGGCAGGCCGTCGCCGTTACGCTGCGTAATCCGTCCCGAAACCGGAACGTCGGCCACAAAGGCCAGGCTGGCATCGGGCGCCAGAGCGGCTTGGGCAGCCAGTGGCGACGCCAGGCTCAGCAGCCCATAGGCTGCGAGAGGCACCACGCGCCGGAACCCCAGATACGAGTATTGATTGCGGTTCATGTGTAGGAAGTGGGGAAGAGTGTGGGAATTTGAAAACGACGGTCCGAATGCCCTGCGAGCAGGGCGGAAAGTCGCACAGGAAAACGTGGTAGGCTTCCGGGGTGAGTAGTAACTCACGGCCGCTTGGGCCGCTTGGGCCGCCGGTTTGCCGGCTATCGGGTACCCGCAGAGAGGGAGGTGCGCCGGGCACTCAGCCGGAAAAAGGGAGCAGGCAGGAGCCCTGCATAAGAGCTCAAGGCCGGCGCACAGGTGATGCGCGGGCGTGGGTGCCGGGCAGGCGCCTGTCGGCGCGGGTTGCCGGGCAAAGGAGTGGGTGTTCACTCACCCGAGGCAGGCACGGGAAGGGGGCAGAACGGATCATAAGGGCGGGGGGGATGATCAAAGGTATCCGCCATTTTTCTTAAAAATCAAGCGTGAAACCCCGCTAGGAATAGCGGGAAGGCCGATTTTCGCTTACATCGCACGCATCCCTGTACGCTTACGGCACCCACTTTTAAGGAGCATTTCGCCGTTAGTCCTTCCAAATCCTATATTCCCCTCAGGCCCAGCTAACGGGTAAAAAACAAGCAAAAAAAAAGGGGCCTCAGCCCACTTTTTTTTGCTTGTTTTTGGGTTTGGCTGGTTCGTGCTCCAAACCCGGGCCTGCCTCGCCCGCTACTGCCAATTCTTCCTCGGCGGGCTCGTCTGGCTCGGTGCCGCTGTCGTCCAGCAGCAGGCGGGTCCAGCTGTCCTCGCCGGCGGGGTCGGTGGGCTGGCGGCGCATGGCTTCCAGCACTTTATGGCTGAAGCTCCAGCAGGTGGCGCGCCGCAGATCCAGCACCCGGGACAGCTCCTGCGCCGAGTAGCTGCCGTTGTGCGTGTGCAACAAAAACACCGCATAAAATGCCTTCACAATCGAAAACTTGCATTTCTGCAGCAGCGTGTAGGCTGTGGCCGATTCCACGTAGCGGCAGCGGGTGCAGCGGCGCGAAAGCGTCTCACGGCCTTCGCAGTAGTTGTCGTGGCCGCATTTGCGGCAGTGGTAGCCGTGGGCCCACTTCAGGTCGGCGAGGTAGGTGAGGCAGGCTTCCTTGTCGGGGTAGATCTGACTGAACTCGCCGAAATCCACTTCCTGCGAGAGCACCCGCGCCGTCTGGGCCTTCTGCAGGTCGCGCTGCAGGTCGGTGTTCAGCTTTTCAATGGCCGCCGACTGCAAGGCCAGCAGCCCGTTGGCCTGCACCAGGTCGCGGTTCTGGGAGGCAATTGTTTCGCCCTGGCGCTGCAGCTCGGCCGTGCGCTGGGCCACCAGGTTTTCCAGCTCCGAGTTCAGCTGGTCTTTCAGCTCCTCGTTCTGGCGCAGCTGCTCTACCAGTCGGTGCTGCACGTCATGCTTTTTGCGCAGCTGCTTCACGAGGCGGTGCTGGGCCTTGAGCGTGGCGTGCTGAATGGCGCGGATTTTTTCACCCAGCGCATACGACAGCACCACCACTTCCACCACAAAGGCGGCGTTCATGCTATATACCGTGTAGGTGTTGGTGAACGTATGAATACCCAGCTTGCGCAAAATCAGAAACAACACGCTGACGGCCACCAGCGAGTGGGCCAGCAGCACAAAGCGGGCCGGCAGGAAGCCGCGCTGCCACACGCGCAGCGCCGCGAAAAACAGCATGCCGTAGGGCAGCAGATACAGGCCCATGCCCATCCCGGTTTTCCACCAGATGCCGTCGAGCAGCAGGGCCGCCACGCTCAGCAGCACCACGGCCCGCAGCCACTGGTCGTAGCGGGGCAGACGCTGGGGCGTGTCCAGAAACTGGCGCGCATAGTAGCCGAAGGTGAGCAGCAGCAGCGGCGCCGACGCCACTTCCACCACCCGATTGAGCCACGGCTGCCCGGGCCACAGGTACTGAAATCCCAGCCCATCCTCCGATAGAAACACTAGGCTGCAGCTGAGCACGTACAGCACATAGCGCAGATAGGTCTGCTCGCCGGTGAAGCAGAACAGGCAGAAGTTGTAGATAATCATGATGAGCAGCATGCCATAGAAGGCACCCAGCAGCCCATATTCTAGCTGGAAGTGCTCGGCAATGCCCTGCTCGGTGCGCATCTTCGACAGGAAGCTGGTGCGCGAATTGGACTGCAGCCGCAGGTAGTAGGTATGCGGCTGGTTGTCGGCTATTGGCAGTTGCAGCAGGTAGTTTTTGTAGCGGTAAGGCCGGGTCGTGAACGGACGGTCGGCCCCGGTATGGATGCGGCCCTGTTCAGCGGGGGCCTTGGGGAAAAAGTAAATGTCGTTGAGGTGGGAGTCGAACATCTCCAGGTACCAGTGCTGGGGCTGCGGGCCGATGGCCTGCACCGTCAGGCGCAGCCAGTAGGCTGAGCCGGGGTGCTCCATGTTGGTGGCCACCCGCGCCCCCGACACAAACCGGCTGGCATAGCGGGGCTGCTGCACATCGCGCAGCGTGAGCTGGCCCGTGGGGTCTTCGAGAATGCTGTAGTTGAGGGGGCTGACGAAAATTTCCGGCTGGCGGGCATCCAGCGGGAGGGGGCGCTCGGCCCGGGCTTGGTGGCCGGCGGCACCCAGGACGACCAGCACCCACAGCAGGCGGGCGGCGGCTAGTAGGCTGAAACGGGAAATCAGGGAGGGCAGGGTTGGCATGGGAATCTCTAAGTTAAAGAAACTCCTGTACTTGGGAGGGTTAGCGAGGACCGGCCAGCGGCACAAATTGTAGCCAGCTCACCACGGCACCCGGCTGCTCCACGTACAGCTGCATCGTGTGCGTGCCCGCCGCCAGCTGCACATTGCCGACCGGCAGCGTTTGCCAGCCGCCACCGGGTACGGTCACCTGCCCCGCCAACACCTGCCCATCCACCCTGACAAGCAGTTGGGCGGCGGCAGCAGTCGGGTTGCGGGCCCGCAGCTGCACGGCGCAGGCCGTGGTTTGGGGCACGGTTACGGTGTAGCTCAGCCACTCGCCGGCTTCCATATGGCTGACGGCTAGGATAGTGGCAGTGCTGTCGGGCATGGGCTCAATATCCACGCCGTCGTTGCGGTAGGCGTCGCCGGCGTTGTGGGGCGTGTGGTTGCGGAAGTCGGTGCGGGTGGCGTAGGTGTCGGAGTAGGCCTGGCCCAGGCGGCCCAGGTCGTAGTCGGCCGCCTGGATGGTGCCGGGCACTACGTGCGGCACAAATGCCGCTGGGGCGGCCGTGGGGCGGGTGAGGGCCGCCACCACATCGGTGTTTACGGTACAGTTCCGGAACTCGCTGTTGCGTAGCAGCGCCATGCGTCCGGCCGGCGTCAGCAGGCTGCCGTAGCGGGGCACGTTCAGTAGGCTGGTGCGGCCATCCACCCGCTTCAGCGTCCAGTGGCACCACCCGATGTTCTGCTGGTTGAGTGCCTGCACGGCGGCGGCAAACCACTCGTTGGAGTTCTCGCCGGTTTCGCCCACCCACACCGGCACCTGCCACCGCTCCCGGAAAGTCACCAGATTGTGAATAAGATTGATTTGCAGTGAATTGGCGTCGGAAGCGGTGGTGTCGTTGGGGCACCAGTAGCGGTGCGCGTTGTACATGAGGTTGCCTTTGTGCGGGGTGCGCAGCTTGTCGGGCGTGAGGTTGGTGTACTCGTTGCCGTAGCCGTTGCCTTCCAGCAGCACCACGTGCTGGTCATTTTGGGCGCGCACCACGTCAATCAGGCGGCTGTACAGCTCGCTCAGCTCGGAGTTGTCGCCGGCCAGGCCGTTGGCGGTGCTCAGGCCGTTGGGCTCGTTGAGAAAGTCGTAGAGCGCCACGCGGGCGTCGGTGCGGTAGCGCCGGGAAATCTGCTGCCAGAGCCGCACCGTGAGGTCCTGGTAGAGGAGGCGGCCCTTGGCATCGCGGCGCTTCCACAGGTCCAGCGGCACCAGACAGTCGCTGATGTTGCGGTCGGCGCCCTGGCCGCCGGGGGCGGCGTGCAGGTCGAGCACCACGTAGAGCCGGTTGGCGGCACACCAGCGCAGCACGTCATCAATCAGCCGGAAACCATCCAAATTTTGGGCGTCCGTGAACAGCTGGTTCTGGTCGTACCACGTGCTCAGCGACTGGACGTAGGCATCCACGTGGCGCGGGTTCTGCAGGGCGCGGGTGCGGGCGCGGCGCTGAGCACCAGTCAGAAACAGGTCGTAGTGCAGTGGCAGCCGCACGCAGTTCAAGCCCTGCCGGGCAATGAAGTCAATGTCGGCCTTGGTGATGAAGCCGGCCCGGTAGCGGCGGTAGAAGTCCTCTACGTCGGCCTCGGGCATGGTGCGCAGCATGGCCTGCTGAATGCGACCCTGGGAGTTCAAAGAGTCGGTGCGGAGGATGTAGCTTTCCTGCAGCAGCCAGCCGCCCACGTTGATGCCGCGCAGCACGACGGGCCGGTTCTGGGCGTCGAGCAGCGCGGGGCCTTTGGTGTGCAGTAAACTCAGGGGCTGAGCGGCGGCAGGTGTGGCCCACGGCTCGCTGCCAGCTAGCAGCAGCACAAAACAGTACAGCAGCCGCACGGGAAAGCGGCCGGCTCTAACCAATTGACGCATGAAGGGAGATAGATGAGCAGGAGGCCAGCGAGAAACAGGACAGGGAAGCCCCGTCCTATTTGCCTCACTTTCTCACTCAAAAATTGTAAAAGCTGCTTGTGGCAGCGGCTATACTTCCGGCTGCAGGGGCCATGCTCGCTTGCACGGCTAAAGCTCCCTGGGGATGCAACCAAAACTAGTGTCTGAGCGAAGCAAAAGCAAGCCGCAAAAATAGCTCAATTGGCTGGAAATGGGTTTTTTGAGGCTGCCCTGTACGCTTATTGCACAAGTCATCAGCCCGCTTCTGGTGCCTGCTCCGCCATGAAGGCACCTCACCTTTTTCAGGGTCGTCGGCAAAAAAACAATGCAGATCCTGTGTCCCCTGAACAATAAATACGCGCCACCCAGCCACCCGCCAGCAAAAAGCCCCGACTACGTGAGTAGTCGGGGCTGGCAGCCGGAAGGCAACTGCAGGAAAGGGCAGGCTTATTTCAGCTGCATATCCTCAATGATGGCCTGAATTTTCTCCTGCGCTTGGCGTTCAGCCAACTCAAAATCGACGTGCGACTTGAGCGGATGCCGCACGCTGAAGTAGAACTTGATTTTGGGCTCAGTGCCCGAAGGCCGCGCCGAAATCTTGCTGCCGTCTTCCAGAATGAACTGCAGCACGTTGCTGCTTTCCAGGCCGGTGGGCGTTTCCAGGCCAGTGCGCAGGTCGCGGATGAGGCCGGTTTTGTAGTCGCGCAGCTCCACCACGGGCTGGCCGGCAATGGTAGCGGGCGGCATAGCGCGCAGCTCGGCCATCATTTCCTGGATTTCCTCGGCGCCGCGCTGGCCTTTCTTCGTGAGCGAAATCAGGTGCTCTTTGTAGAGGCCATACTGGGCGTACATGCGCGTCATCTCCTCGTAAAGCGAGTGGCCGTTGTCTTTGGCCACGGCCGCCATTTCAGCCAGCAGGGCGCAGGCCGATACGGCATCCTTGTCGCGTACGAAGTCGCCGAGCATGTAGCCGTAGCTTTCCTCGCCGCCGCCCACGTAGTTGGCTTCGCCTTCCAGGTCCCGGATCAGGCCGGCAATGTACTTGAAGCCGGTGAGCGTCTGGTAGCTCTGCACGTCATAGGAGCGGGCAATGTCGCCGAGCACCTCGCTGGTCACGATGGTGTACACGATGAAGTCCTTATCGGTCTTCTTGCCGGCCTGCTGCCGCGCCGACAGCACGTAGTAGGTCAGCAGGGCGGCCGTCTGGTTGCCGTTCACCAGCACCCATTCGCCGCGAGTATTCTTCACCGCAATACCCACCCGGTCTGAGTCGGGGTCGGTGGCCAGCACGATGTCGGCATCGAGGGCTTTGGCCTGGTCCAGGGCCATCTGCATGGCTACCTGCTCCTCAGGGTTGGGCGAAAGCACCGTCGGGAAGTTGCCGTCGGGGGTGGCCTGGGCTTCTACCACCGATACGTTGGTGAAACCCAGCTGCGCCAGCGCCTGCGGCACCAGCGTGATGCCGGTGCCATGAATCGGCGTAAACACGATTTTCAGGTCGTGCTGGCGCTGGATGGCAGCCGGGTTGATGCTCAACTCCTTCACCTTGGCCAGGTAGGCGGCATCCACCTCGGACCCGATGCTGTGAATCCGCGTGGTGTCGGCCTGGAATTTCACTTGCTCGACGCCCTGAATGGCTTCCACTTCGCGGATGATGTTCTTGTCGTGCGGAGCCACCACCTGGGCGCCGTCGTTCCAGTATACCTTGAAGCCGTTGTACTCCTTGGGGTTGTGCGAGGCCGTGATAACGCAGCCGCTCTGGCAGCCCAGGTGCCGGATGGTGAACGACAGCTCCGGCGTGGGCCGCAGTGCCTCAAACAGGTACACCGTAATGCCGTTGGCCGAGAAAACGCCCGCCACCATTTCGGCAAAGGCGCGGCTGTTGTTGCGCGAGTCGTGCGCCACGGCCACCTTGATTTCCTGGCCCGCGAACTGCTGGAGCAGGTAGTTGCTCAGGCCCTGCGCCGCCATGCCCAGCGTGTAGCGGTTCATGCGGTTGGAGCCGGGCCCCATAATGCCCCGCAGGCCACCGGTGCCAAATTCCAAGTTGCGGTAGAAGGCATCCGACAGAAAATCATCCTGGTTGTCAGCCTGCAGCTGCCGGATTTCAGTCTGCGTCTCGGCGTCGTAGCCACCGGTGAGCCAGGTATTGATTTTCGCTTGAATGTCGGGGGTAAGGGCCATATTCTGGAGGAGGAAAGAAAAGAAAAAGAACGTCATTCCGAGTGCAGCGAGGAATCTCGCCAGTGTAGTAAATCAATACCAGACACCAGCAAGATTCCTCGCGCTACCCAACATGACTGGATTACTACACTAGCGAGATGCTTCGGCTGCACCTCTGCATGACGGGCCGTATTACAGGTTGCCGCGCAGGGCCTGCTCGCGCTCAATGGCTTCGAACAAGGCCTTGAAGTTGCCTTTGCCGAAGCTCTTGGCGCCTTTGCGCTGGATGATTTCGAAGAACACCGTCGGACGGTCTTCCACGGGCTTGGTGAAAATCTGGAGGAGGTAGCCTTCCTCGTCGCGGTCTACGAGCAGGTTCAGGTCGCGGATGCTGTCGAGGTCTTCGTCGATGTGGCCGACGCGGTCCAGCAGGTCGTCGTAGTAGGTGGCGGGCACCTGCAGAAACTCCACGCCGCGGCGGCGCAGCTCCGTTACGGTCGTGCGGATATCGTTGGTGATGAGGGCCATGTGCTGCACGCCGGGCGAATGGTAGAAGTCCAGATATTCTTCAATCTGGCTTTTCTTCTTGCCTTCGGCGGGCTCGTTGATGGGGAACTTCACGAAGCCGTTGCCGTTGCTGACCACCTTGCTCATCAGGGCCGAATATTCGGTGCTGATGTCGTCGTCGTCGAAGGTGATGAGCAGTTTGAAGCCCATTACGTCCTCGTAGAACTTCACCCACTGGTTCATCTCGCCCCAGCCCACGTTGCCCACGCAGTGGTCGACCACCTGCAGGCCCACGGGCGCGCCCTGCGGAATGCCGCTGGTTCTGGCCACGAAGCCCGGCAGAAACGGCCCGGTGTAGTTGCTGCGCTCCACGAAAGTGTGCACGGTTTCGCCGTAGGTATAGATGCCGGCCATCGTCACGGAGCCGTGCTCGTCTTCGATGGTGTAGGGCTCAAACGCCACCTTGGCGCCGCGCTTGGTGGTTTCTTCGAAGGATTTGCGGGCGTCGTCCACCCACAGGGCCATCACCTTCACGCCGTCGCCGTGCTGGGCCACGTGCCGCGTGATATCGGAGTCGGGCAGGAGGGAGGTGGTGAGGACGAAGCGGATTTTGTTTTGCTGCAGCACGTAGCTGGCCCGGTCGCGCACGCCGGTTTCGGGGCCGGAATAGGCCACCAGCTCGAAGCCGAAGGCAGCCTGGTAGTAGTAGGCCGACTGCTTGGCATTGCCGACGTAGAATTCCAGGTAGTCGGTGCCGTTGAGCGGGAGGAAGTCGTGGGCAGGGTGGGCCTGCACTTCGGGCGAGGTCATCGTTTGCATGGGCAGAAGGGGTTGGGTGGGATGCGTGGGTAAAAATACGTTTTTGAGGCAAATGATTCCGTCGGGGCAAGGAGCGGCCGCCGGCAGTAGCGCGAACTTTGTAGTTCGCGCCCCGGAACGACAGTCACCCAAACGGGGCGGGGCGCGACCTGTGCAGTTCGCGCCCCGGAACGATAAGCACCCAAACGGCGCGGGGGCGCGAACTACAAAGTTCGCGCTCCTGCCACATGCGTGGCCACCTCCAGGCGAAAGGAATGCCGCTTTCTTCGTAAAATTGAGCCGGGAGCAGGAACGGCGCATAAAACTGCCGAATCCTCTTCACCTTTGTAGCACAACCCTACGCCTTACCCTTATGAATCTGGAAGAGCTGAACCGCACCCTCGTTACGCTGATCGAGAAAAAGCAGGCCCTGCACGATATGTCGTATGATGATGCCCGCTACGACGACGTAGAAGAGGAGCTGCACGACCTCGAAGACGATTTCAACGAAGAATACGGCGCCTACCTCGAAGCCGCCCTCGACAAGGTGCACACCGAGCTGAGCTCCGATACCGATGTGCTGCTGCCTACGGCCTACCTGCCCTCCAGCACCGGCGGTACGCCTTCGCCCAAGGAAGGCGTGTGGGTGGACTCGGAAAAATACCCCGGCAAAGAGGCCCGTATTACGCTGGTGCCCAACCCCACGCGCATCATGCTCACGGTAGGCAAAGCCGTGCAGCAGGAGCTCTGGAAAGCCAGCTAGTCTGCCGCTGAACAGCTTTTAAAGCCACGCTTACCGAAAGGACTTATGCTGCAGCATGAGTCCTTTCTGCTTTCCACCCGACCAGTATACTGCCTCGTCGGCGCCCTGTAACTCCCTCTAACTACTCTTCCATATGCTCTACCGAATAGCCGAACCTGCCGACTGGCAGCACGCCCAGCAAACCGGCGCCTTCGCCAGCCCCGACCTTGTGCAGGAAGGATTCATCCATTGCTCGGAGCTGCATCAGGTGCTAGAAACGGCCCGCCGCTACTACGCCCACCGCTCCGACCTGTGGCTGCTGGAGCTGGACGAAGCCGCCCTGGCGGCGGCCGGAGTGCGGGTAGAGCGGGAGTGGGTGGAGAGCCGGCAGCAGCATTTTGCCCACGCCTTTGGGCCAATTCCGCTGGCGGCGGTGCGGCGCGTGTGGCAGTTTGGCACAAATGCTGCGGGAGAAGCCGCGCTGCCCGCCGGCCTGTAGAAAACGCGCCGGCCGGGGTGGCTTTTCCTTCCCCTACTCTCTATAGTATATGCCAACAACTCGACACTGTATTGCGGCACTAAGCCTGTTGCTCACGGCCTGCACGCCCACCGCTTATCTATCCTTGAAGCCCGACCAGGGCAGCGGCACCTGGAAAGACGGCCACGAACGGTCTGTTATCCGGCAGGATAGCCTGGAGGTGAGCCTGGGGTTTGTGCGCTACGAAGGCAATTCGATGGTCTTCGATATGGATATTCAGAACCAGTCGGAGCGGGCGGTGCTGGTAGCGCCCGAACAGTTCAACTACACGCCCGTAGCCACCACGCTGCACAAAGGCCAGGAGTACATGCCGTATTTTCCCGGGCCGGTAAGCGCCATCAACCCCGAGCAGAAACTGGATGGCCTGGTGGCGGCGGTAGTATACAACGTGCGCGAATCGCAGCGGCCCTTGGTACTGGCCGGGGCCGAATACGGGCAGCAGTACCGCATGGAACACAGCGCGGCCGCCCTGCAGGCCCAGACTCAGAAGCAAGACGTGGAAGCCCGCCTGCTGCGCAAAAACACGCTGCTACCGGGCCAGGGAATCCGGGGCTACGTGTACTTCCCGCGCACCGACGAGGCCGATGTATTGCGCCTTTCACTGCCGTTGCGCCGCCAGCCGCTGCTGCTGAGCTACCGCCAGCTACGCAGCCGTCAGCCGGCCTACTAACCCGCCACCTGCGCCGGTTGGCTTTTTCCGGATATTCTTACTCTTCGTGTTATGCGTATTGCTACTCTATTGGCTGCCTCGGGGCTGCTGCTTGCCGGCTGCAGCTCCACCTCTTTCCTGGCTATGCAGCCTGCCACGCCCAACGGCCCCAGCCTGAACGGCCACCCCACCAGCCGCCTCTACCACCCCGACAGCGTGGAGGTGAAGCTGGGCTTTGTTCGCTACGATAAGAAGGAGCTGGTGTTTGAGGTGGAAATCGGGAACGATGCGCGCCGGCCGCTGGAAATCCTGCCCGAGACGTTCTACTACGTGCCCGACTACTCCCTGACCGATGCGGCCGCTACCACCCAGACCACCGACTTGGCAGCGGCGGTTGCGGCCACTGCTCCGGGAGCCCCGGCACTGACGTCCACCCGCGTCATGGCCCTCGACCCTGAAGCGACCCTGCAGCAGCTCACGGCTCGCCTCAACAAGGAAGCTGCCAAGGCCGAAAGTGGTAGCTGGCTGGAAATCCTGAGCAGCGTGGCGAATATCACCGAGGATATTGCCTCCATCAAAAAGACTGAAACGCCCGAGCAGATTGCCGAGCGCGACCAGCGCCACGCCGACGACGAAGCCTACTTCGCCGACCAGCGCGCAACCCATGCCCAGCAGGCCGACGAGCTCAGCGGCCGCAAGCAGCACCTGGAATCGGTGATTCTGCGCAAAACGGTGCTCCAGTCCAACGAGTACATCACCGGCCAGGTGCACTTCCCGCGCACCGATGCTGCCCGGCGGCTACGGGTGGTGCTGTTCGTGAATGCTCGGCCGGTGGTATTCGATTTCACCCAGAAGCCCGGAACCTACTCGGCCGCGCCAAGCAGCAGTACGGCATCCGGCTATTAGGGCTGTTCAGCGGGCGGGCTGAGGCAGAAATGTTGCTTCAGCAAACCCAACTGAACAGGAAATAAGGCTCGCGCTTCTGACGGCAACTGAACAGGCGTAAAACCAGCACGGCCCTTTCTGAACTGGTCAGAAAGGGCCGTGTGAGCTTCAGAGCAGCAGGAGGCTAGATGAATTCGGCCAGCTCCAGCCACCGCTCGCCTTTGGCGTCGAGGTCGGCGTCGGTGCGCTTGAGCTGGGCGGCCCAGTCGGCCAGCTCGGTGTGCGAGCCGGAGCCGGCGTTGAGCTTGTCGATGAGCTGCTGTTTCAGGACTTCCAGCTGCGCCAGCTCCTTTTCCAGCGTTTCGTATTCCTTTTTCTCGGCGAAGCTGGCTTTGCGCTTGGCCGGCGCGGGGGCAGCCACGGGAGCCGGGGCTGGGGCCGTTACGGCCGCCTTGGTAGCAGCGCGGGCGGCCTTGGCGGCTTTTTCCTCGGCTTCGAGGGCAGCTTCGGTTTCGCGCTCAGCCAGGTATTCGCGGTAGTCGGTGTAGTTGCCGGGAAAGTTGAGCACAGCCCCGCCGGGTTCCAGCACAAACAGGTGCTCGGCCAGCTGGTCGAGGAAGTACCGGTCGTGGCTGACGATGAGCAGGCAGCCTGAGAAGTGCAGCAGGAAGTCTTCGAGGATGTTGAGCGTGCCCAGGTCCAAGTCGTTGGTGGGCTCGTCGAGAATCAGGAAGTTGGGGTTCTTGATGAGCACGCGCAGCAGCTGCAGCCGGCGCTTTTCGCCCCCGCTCAGCTTGCTTACCAGCGTGTACTGCTGGGCCGGCGGAAACAGGAACAAGCTCAGGAACTGGCTGGCTGTCAGTACGTCGCCGTTGGCAAGCTCCACCACCTCGGCCACCTCCTTCACAATGTCAATCACGCGCTGGGAAGGATCGAATTCCAGCTCGGTCTGGGTGTAGTAGCCGAACACGGTGGTCTGGCCCACCTCGATGGTGCCGGAGTCGGGCGCCAGCTTGCCCGTGAGCATGTTCAGCAGCGTAGACTTGCCCGCGCCGTTGGGGCCCACGAGGCCGATCCGGTCTTTCTTTTTGAACACGTAGCTGAAATCGTCCAGCACCACGTTGTCGCCGAAGGCCTTGTTGAGGTGGCTGGCTTCAATGATTTTTCCACCCTGGCGGGTGGTTTTCACGCTCAGCTCCACCTGCTGCTTGCTCAGGTTGGTGCTGGCTTTTTCCTTGGTTATATAGAAGGCGTCGATGCGGGCCTTCTGCTTGGTGCCGCGGGCCTGCGGCATGCGGCGCATCCATTCCAGCTCTTTCTTGAACAGCTGGCGGGCCTTTTCCACCTCGGTAGCCTGGCGCATTTCGCGGTCGGCTTTTTTCTCTACGAAGTAGGCGTAGTTGCCCTGGTAACGGTACATCTGGCCCTGGTCCAGCTCCACAATTTCGTTGGCCACCTTGTCGAGGAAGTACCGGTCGTGGGTCACCATGAGCAGCGTCAGAGTCGGCGACGACAAACGGTTTTCAAGCCACTCGATGGTGGCCAGGTCCAGATGGTTGGTTGGTTCGTCGAGCAGCAGCACGTCGGGCTCCTCAATCAGCACGCGGGCCAGGGCCACGCGCTTGCGCTGCCCGCCCGAGAGCATGCTCACGTTGCGGGTGAGCAAGTCGCCCAGAATGCCCAAACGGCTCAGAATCTGCTGCACCTGCGCCTCGTAGTCCCAGGCATTGAGGGCGTCCATGCGCTCCAGCACCCGCTGCAGGTCGTCGGATTTGTGGTTGGGGTCGTTCACCACGTGCTCGTACTCCTTGATGGCACGGAGCGTGTCGTTCTGGCTGGCGAAGATGGTTTCCTCCACCGTCATGCTCTCATCGAACACGGGCTGCTGGCCCAGATACGTCACCCGGATGCCCTTGCGGGTGCTCACTAGGCCGGTATCGGGCTGCTCCAGGCCCGCCAGAATGCGCATCAGCGTGGTTTTGCCGGTGCCGTTGATGCCCACAAAGGCCACGCGCTGGCCCTGCAGCAAGCCAAAGTTCAGGTCCCGGAAAAGCCACCGGTCGGCATAGTTCTTCGAAAGGTTCTCAGCGGAAAGCAGATTCATGCCGCAAAGCTACATCACAGATGATGCAGATTATGGGAATTCCGCAGATGCAGTTGATTAACGCCCGAATCAGCGAAATCAGCGCCATTCGTAGGGCGTTGCCCGGATCAGCGAAATCAGCGGCATCTGCATCATCTGTGATTAAATGACCAGCACCCGGTCGACGTGCAGGTCGTCGCGTAGGATTTCCAGGCCCCGGTAGGCCAGCGGGCGGCCGGTGTTGTGGGTCAGCTCGCCGCCATCGGCGTGCAGGTGGGCCACATCCAGAATCAGCTGCGTGTATTTTCTTTCGCCCAGCTCAATAGCAACAGGGCGTCCGCGGGAAGAATCGAAAGAGGCCAGAGCCTGGTCAATTTCAGCCAGAATAGTGCTCATACGCAGGGGCAGAAGGGCGGTACGAAGTCGGAAGATAGGAAATTGGCGGTATTGTGGAAACCGGCGGCTACAACAGTTTGCATGGTTCCTCGTTACTTGCCGCCGATATGAACCCAGACCTTTCCATCCGTCCCATCGGCGTATTCGACAGCGGCATCGGGGGCCTCACCGTCGCGCGGGCCGTGGCACGCGTGCTGCCCCACGAGCGGCTCGTGTATTTCGGCGACACGGCCCACCTGCCCTACGGCGACAAAAGCACTGCCGCCATTCAGGCGTACAGCGTCAAAATCTGTGACTTACTGCTCAAGCAGCAGTGCAAAGTCATTCTCATTGCCTGCAACTCAGCTTCTGCCGCGGCCTACGAGCTGGTGCGCGAATACGTGGGGTCCAAGGCGCGGGTGCTCAACGTCATCGACCCGATTGTGGCCCATGTGGGGCAGGCCTACGCCGGCCGCACCATCGGGCTGATTGGCACCAAGCAGACGGTAAACAGCAACGTGTACCGCAAGAAAATAGACGAGCTGGATGCCGGCGTGCAGCTGCAGAGCCTGGCCACCCCCTTGCTGGCCCCGATGATTGAAGAAGGCTTTTTCGATAACAGCATCGCCGGCAACATCATTGAAAGCTACTTGACTAACCCTGCTCTGGAAGGCATTGAGGCCCTGGTGCTGGCCTGCACGCACTACCCGCTCATCAAAAAGCAGATTACCGACTTCTACCAGGGCCGCACGGCCGTGCTGGACGCCTCCGACGTGGTGGCGGCGCACGTGCAGCACTACCTGCAGCAGCAGAACCTGGCGGCCCAGCCGGGCAAAGCGGCGCCGGTGCATCACTTCTACGTCTCCGATTTCACCCGTTCGTTCGAGGAAAGCACGCGTATATTTTTTGGCCAGGAAGTGCACCTGGAGCACTATCCGCTCTGGGAGTAGTGTTGTACTAGCTGCAGCTCACGGCTCGTGCCGTTGCTTTCCGTTTCGTAATCCTTCCTTTTCTCACTCCGATGAATAAGCCTTATTACCGTCTCGGCGACCTGCGCCGCAATGTGCTGCTGATGGCTGCCGCTACCAGCCTGGGACTCCTGCTGCCCGCCTGCTCGGGCGGCAGCTCCGACACCGACAGGGCCACCACCCAGGAAGACTGGGGCGGCGGCGAGTCGTATTCGGAAGGCGTCATCACGGAAATGACCGAAGTGAAGCCGGGCGAATGGAAAATCACGGCGGAGCGCCCCGCCGGCAAAGAAGAAGTGGCCGCCGTGCTCAAGCACTTCGATGGCAAGGTAGATACCCTGCAAGGCCAGGCCCTGCAGCGCCAGATGCAGGAATACACGCGCGTAAACCCGGAAAACCGCATGGGTGGCACCGGCATGATGGATATTCTGATGTGGGGCGGTATCGGCTACATGGCCGGGCGCTTCCTCACGCCGAACGTGGGAGCCTACGCCAACCCCGGCATTGTGCAGCAAAACAACGGCTGGCGCGGCCGGGTGGCGCAGGAGCGCGACCAGGGCCGGGGCTTCTTCGGCCGCGGCTTTGGTGGCAGCCGCACCAACAACGGCGTGCGGCCCAGCACCAGCGTAGTGCGCAGCACCGGTTTCGGCAGCCGCAGCAGCGTCCGGAGCACCGCGCCCAGCAGCAGCCGGAGCTCCGGTTTCGGCAGCCGCAGCAGCAGCCGGGGCTTCGGCGGCTGATTCCGGCAGCCGGCGCGGCCCATCAGCCTACTTGATGCCTGCACGCTTTCTTGAGTCTCCTTTCATAATCTCTCATTCGTACCGCTTACCCCCATGCCTGATATTTCGCTTTTGCCGCTCTCCGGCGACGTAACGCCGGCCGTACGCAGCCTGGGCTGGGATTGGGTGGTGGAAGAAGACTGCCAGAACTACGTGGCCCGCGAGGCCGTGCAGCTACCCGAAGCCGAGGCCGATGCGCTGCTGGAGGCCGCCGATACGCTCTATGAGCTGCTGCTACAGGCCATTCCCGACCCCATTCCGGACACGCTGCTGCGGCTACTGGCCATTCCGGAGCTGCTGTGGCCTGCCGTGCGCCACTCCTGGAACGACGACCGGCACTGGCACCTCTACGGCCGCTTCGACTTGGCCCAGACTCCGGAAGGCCCCAAGCTACTCGAATTCAACGCCGACACCGCCACCAGCATCCCCGAAACGGCTGTGGTGCAGTGGGCCAGCCTGGTAGCCGCCGGCCAGGCCTCCGACGACCGGCAGGCCAACGGCCTGTTCGAAGGCCTGCAGGCCCAGCTAACCGAGTGGCTGCAGCGCAACCCCGACCTGCCGCCCACGCTGCTGCTCGTGCACCTGCCCGACAGTGCCGAAGACGCCGCCAACTGCGCCGTAGTGGCCGAGGCAGCTGCGGAAGCCGGCTTCAAGCACGTGCACATCTGCTCCGTCGATGCCATGCAGGTATCGGTGGTGGGGAAGGATAGGGGTGTGTGGGCCGAACAAGCCCCGGAGCAGTGGCGCCAGTTTGGGTTTCTGTTTAAGCTGGTGCCCTGGGAAATTCTGGCCGCCGAAGAGCCCGAGCTGACGGCCGACCTGCTGCAGCTGCTCCAAAGCCGCGACCTTATCATTGCCAACCCGGCCTACACGCTGCTGTTCCAGAGCAAGGCCATCCTGGCCTTGCTCTGGCAATGCTTCCCGCAGCATCCGCTCCTGCTGGAGGCTTCCCTCTCCGAGCTGCCCGGCCACAGTGTGCGTAAGCCGCTGCTGGGCCGCGAGGGCCAGAACGTCACGGAAATGAATGCCCGCCAGCCTGGGCAGGCCGTGGAAGGCGAGTTTGCCGGACAGACGCAGGTTTATCAGTGTTTCGCCCACCTTCCGCAGGACGACCGGCAGCGTTTCTACCAGGCTGGGGTGTTCTGGGCTGGCAGCGGCTGCGCCATCGGCTTCCGTCGGGCCGCTGGCTTCATTACCAACCTGTCGGAGTTCGTGCCGCATGTGGTAGCGTAAAAGCGTCTGTAAGCTTATTGCTTACATAGATAAGGCCCGCCTTTACGAAAGTAGAGGCGGGCCTTATCTATAAGCTTTGAGCTATGGCATCTGATTGACAAGTTGTTGCGGAGTGACGTGTGCATGGGTTTTTAATTATTTCAATTATTGATAGATTAAAATCGTGAAAAATCATTGTATTATTTCGTTTAATATTTACATTCATGCCGCAAAACTGCTCTGCCTATCTCGTCCTGGTAAAACCGAGTTTTTAACGTCCTGGCTTATTCTGCCTGCGAAGGGCAGATTAGGTACTGGGTAAGTTCAGTCTAGAGACGAAAGGGCATTTATAAATCCATCAATTCTCACTCAACCCAATGCTACGCCAGCTCTCCTTATCTACATTGGTGCACTGGCTTACGTGTAAGCAGCCGTTGTTTAGACAGCTGGCCAGCACCTGTTTTGTTATCTGGCTGGTATTGTTAGGCTGCCCGGCGCTGGCCCAAAATGAGCGACGGATTCCGGTAAGGGAAGGTAGCAATGCCCAGAAAACGCCCGAAGTGCCTGTAAAAGAATCGCAGGCAGCACCGTTGCCGGCCAAGAAACTGGAGGAGGCCCTGCGGCTGCTGTTGCAAGCTGACTCTTCGCAGACACAACGTCGCCAGACGGCTGGAATAGAATCACAAGGCTTGGTTGTCGATCAGACGATAACCAAGATTGGCCGTGACTTCTACAGCGTGTTCTATACCGCCTTCGAAGCCCCACCAGGCGTCAACGAATACAACATCACCATCATAGAATTGCCGGCTCGTGGCAACAGTGCCTTGGTGTCGCTCGCCGTGAACGATGAGACGCTACTCGAGATACCCTTGCAGCCTAAGTACGACCTGATAGAAGAAGCCGCCATCCAGGCCGTAGGGTTGGCCAGCGACTATCTGGTGGAAGCCCAGCGCGTGAGCAATCAATTAGAGCGCGGCGAACTGAAGGGCCGAGAAACCTACTGACAACTTCCCATTTCTTGCTTCACTACTCCCACCCCCTATGAAAACTCTTTTTACTCTATGCACTGCCCTGCTGCTTATGCTCGCTGGTAGCCAAGCGCATGCACAGGACTTCGTTTACGAACCCAAAAACCCGTCTTTCGGCGGTGGAAACAGCTTCAACTACCAATGGTTGCTCAGTTCTGCTACCTCGCAAAACACCATCGAAGAGCCTGCTCGCGACACCGGCACTGGCGTCAACGCCAACGATCCGCTTAATGGCTTTGCTGAAAACCTTAATCGACAGATTCTGAGTCAGCTGACCAGCCGGTTTATCACGTCGCAGTTTGGTTCGGGGCCGGTGCGGGAAGGTAGCTATACGGTAGGCACTTATCAGATTGAAGTGACGCCCGGTGCCAACGGAGTAGTTATCCAGATTACCGACTCCAGCACCGGCAACCAGACCACCGTCACTATTCCAAATATCCCTTAGCCAGTCGCACGGCCACTAGCTTATCTTCTCTCTGTTACTGCCTCACCTCCCCATGCGTACCATCGCCACCTGGAAAGTATACTTAGCTATCACGCTGCTCCTAGCAACTGATGCCTGCGCGCCTTATTTCCATCAGCCACTCACCACCGAGCCCGCGCGTCTGGGGGCCGAGGTTATCCGGCCCCGTCCAATCCAGAATATGCCGCAGCCCCGCGAAAAGGCGGTCGTGGCCGTGTATAAGTTCCGCGACCAGACCGGGCAGTACAAGCCTACCACCAATGGCTCAAGCTTTTCAACGGCCATCACGCAGGGTGCTACTACTATTTTGATAAAGGCGCTGGAAGAGTCTAATTGGTTTGAGCCGATTGAGCGCGAAAACCTAGGCAATCTGCTGAATGAGCGCAAAATCATTCGTTCGACTCGGGCCGAATACAGCGAGCAGACTGGGCAACGACAGTCGCCGTTGCCGCCGCTGCTGTTTGCGGGAGTGCTGCTGGAAGGCGGTATTATCTCCTACGATGCCAATATGCTGACCGGCGGTGCCGGCCTGCGCTACTTTGGAGCCGGCGCCTCGGGCCAGTATCGGCAGGACCGTGTCACGGTGTATCTGCGGGCCATCAGTACATCCAATGGGCGGGTGCTCAAAACAGTTTACGTCAGCAAAACGATTCTTTCGCAGCAAGTAGATGCCAGCCTGTTCCGATTCGTGAACTTCAAGCGGCTGTTGGAAACCGAGACTGGTTTCACATACAACGAACCTAGCGAAATGGCAGTGAAGGAAGCCATTGAGAAGTCAGTGGAAGCCCTCATCTTCGAGGGCCTGCGCGACCGGCTGTGGGCGCCTAAAAACGTGGAGGACCTACAGGGTCCGGCTATGGCTGCTTATTTCCAGGAGAAAGAGCAGAATGCTTCCATTGATGTGCTGGGCCGCGAACTGACGGAACGCCGCAGCCGCTTTGGGATAGGGCTTTCGGCCTCACTGCAGCAATATTCCGGTGATTTCGCCAATCCTCGCAATGATCCGGAAGGTACTGCTACACTGCGCTACCAGTGGGGAACCGGCTTCCTAAGTTCTTTTGCGAACGTAGGCTGGGGCCAGTTATCGGCGCGGCGCTACTTCAGCCAGGACTTCAGCTACGCCGAAGCGGGCCTGATGATGCGTTTGCTGCCGCAAGATAGATTCACGCCCTACGCTATGGCAGGGGCAGGTGCTACGTTGCGCAATCAGCCAGCAGTCAGCGGCAGCCAGCGGGTGCTGCCGCATACCTTATTGGGCATAGGAGGAGAGTACCTGCTCTCACCACGTATTGGCCTGAATGCCAGCATCGAAAACCGCTACTACCTAAGCGACGACCTCGATTATATGGACTACGGCAAGTATAATGACTATGTCTGGGCAGCTCGTCTGGGCTTTACCTACTACTTAGGTAGCCATCGTATGAAATAATTTGAAGCCCTTTTAATCGGTCAAATGGCTGATTGAAAGGGCTTTTGCTTATTATATAACTATGTAAATAAAAATTTGAATAAAAAATTTACGCACTTGCTTGCATTATGAAAAAAGTGCTTTATATTTGAATTGTCTATCCGGAAGAGACAATTAAAAAGTAGTAAAACAAAATTCTAACCCCTCCCCCAAAGTCCCCCTTTTCCCCATGAAAAAGATCCAACTCCTCGCCGCTGCACTCCTGATGACCGGTGCTGCCTTCGCTCAGTCCGCCCCTAATGCCCGCCCAGCGGCACAAGGCCGTGGTGCAGCTGTCCGCGCAATTCCTACTACTACCCAGATTTCTGCTACCAGCCGTAATGCCGGTTCGGTTGACCATGATTCGTATGTGCAGCAAGTAGGTACTGATAACTACGGCGTCGTTCGGCAGGCTGGTTCCAACCAGTCGGCTGATATGTACCAGAACGGTACGGGCAACGATGCTTATCAGACGCAGTCTGGCAGCTCGCCACTTAATGGCCTAAACACTGCTTACTCCAGCCAAACCGGCAACAACAACTATGTTGACCAAGTACAAAGCGGCTGGCGTGGAGAAGCCATCGTAGAGCAAGGTGCTACTGGTGACGCCCAGAACCGCAACTATGCTGTGCAAGAGCAGACCGGTGACCTCAACTACGGCTACATCGACCAGGATAGCGACGACAACTTTGCTCATCAGAAGCAAACCAATGCTACCGGTTTGATCTTTGGTATCCCCGGCAACTTTGCTGACACGCGTCAGGGTGATGGTAGCCTCGGTTCTAATAACCAATGGAGCCAGGTTGTACAAGATGGTAGTGGCAATGCTGCCATCGTTCGTCAGGACCACCCCTAATCGGATTTGTGTCTAACGCACAATTGGCCGGGTCTTCTCTTCTTTGTGAAGGGAGGCCCGGCCTCTTGGGCATTAACATGACATGGCTATGAAAAAACTGTTTTTTCTGCTTTGCACAGTTAGCGCCGCTAATCTTTGGCTGCCAGCTACTGCACAAAGCCGTACCGACCCGGAAGACCTGCGTGTAGAGCAGCGCCTCGCCGAAACCATTGGCTTGGAGCGACTGCCTAATGCCCCAAGCCAAGCCGATGCGCGCAACGTGTCGTCGTTGCTACAGATGGGCACCGGTAATCGGGGCGCTATTACACAGAACAATACTGGTGTTTTGGCCAACTCGGCTTTTGTGGAGCAGGCAGGCCTTAGCAACCAACTCAGCTTCACTCAGACAGGAGAAGGCAACAGCGCCCGCATTACGCAGGACGGTGACCGAAACGAGCTAAACGTAAACCTGACCGGCGACAGAAACGAAATGAAGCTGGTGCAGGATGGTGACGACAATAAGATCAACAGCACCGTCGTCGGAGACAGCCGCAAGTATGAAGTCATGCAAATAGGTAATAATCATACACTCAACCAGCTGGAATCGACACCCCTGGCACCACGCGGCTATAGCGTGGAGATGCGCGGCAACGGTATCCAGCTTACTATTGAGCAAGGTAGGGTACTACCATAAGCTGCATGATAGAGATGGTAAAATGTTGGTGGCAATCTGGTTATAGTCGATAACCAGGTTGCCATTTTTTGCATCTCAGTAGTTTTGAATTAAATTCTGAATTTTTAAAATTATTCTTACATTTATGGCTCCGATGATACGGCCATTCTGCTAATCGTAGGTTCTTGAGTATTGCATAGATCGTTGCTTTGAATAGCTGGTAGCGTGGATATACTCATTATCCATACTTGATATATTGCACATATGATGTATTATTTCAAAATGTTGAATTACAGCGGTTAATGATATTTTTAGGGGGGTGCTACCAGATGCCTGAACAAGTTCCCTCACTGATTTCCTAGTCTGTACCTACTCTGAACTCTCCCACCTTAGCCTGCCTTAAACCATGAAAACACTTATTCCCAACCGAATACCACTTGTGTGGATTACCCAGTGTCTATTGCTAGTAAGCGCCTTATTCGCCGGAGGTTGTAAAGAGGATACAGTAGAGCCTACGCTGTATGGGGCCGTAGAAGGAGTGGTAATAGACGGGGCAACCAACCTGCCACTTGCAAATGTATCCATCACTACCAACCCTGCCACTAGTTCTTATACTACGGATGCCGCCGGCAAATTTTCCATCCCGGACGTACCGGTTGGTGAGCTGGCTGTGACGGCGCGTAAAGCAGATTATCGCCAGGAAGTAGCAAACGTATACATTAATGAAAATCAGACTCTACCCGTTTCACTAACGCTGAGCAAAGCCGCTACCTCCAATAGCCGGCCGAACCTGCCCTCTAAGCCCCGTCCTACCGATGGAGCAACTGCCCAGCCAGTGGAATTGACGCTACGCTGGAAAGTCTCGGACCCCGACAAAGTTGACTCGGTGCTGTACAGCGACGTAACACTGTTCGAAAGCAATTCCACTGACCGCCGCCAACTCCTGACCAATTCCACTGATAGCAGTGTGGTGGCCACTGGTCTGAAATTTAATACCACCTATTATTGGCAGGTAACGGTACGCGACAAAGCCGGTGAGCTTGTCCGTGGGGATGTATGGAGCTTCCGCACCCGGGAAGTACCCGATAATGCGTTCCTGTATGTGCGGCAGACAGGGAGCAATACAGACATCTACTCATCGGATGCTACCGGCGGTAACTTGGTTCGGCTTACCAACTCTCCTTTTGTGGAAGCTTCGCCACGGCTTAGCCCCTTGCTCGATAAGGTGGCCTATACTTCCAATGCTTCCGGTCAATACCGGCTCTATACCATGAACCGCGACGGCTCCGATCAGCGCCTTATTTCGCCGTTGCCAGTGGAAGGATATAATAACTTTGGAGTAGCCTATTGCTGGTCGCCAGATGGCGCGCAACTATTGTTCGCTAACAACGACAAGCTCTGGCGCATTAACCGCGACGGCTCTGGCCTAGTATTACTGGCTACGGCGCCCAGCGGCCGTAACTTCCGCGAATGCGACTGGAATGGCCAGATCAACCGGATTGTGGTACAGACAGTAGGGGCAAGCATCTACGATTCTGAAATTTACCTGCTCGATGCCAATGGTACGAACCTCACGCAACTAGTCGGTAACTTACCTGGGCGACTGGATTCACCGTCCTTTAATTTGTTAGGTAATAAGGTGATGTATACGCGCGATTTAAGTAGTTATGTGGATCCGACCGGTCGGCAGTTGGATGCGCAGATATTTGTCCAGAATCTGGATGGTACTGGAGTTACGTCGCTATCCGCATTACAAGGCACTGGTGGGGCAGGGGGTAAACCTGTGGGAACCAACGACGTTTACCCTCGCTTCAGCGGTAACGGCGCTAAAGTCGTTTTCGTGAACGTAAGCAACGTCAATCAATCGGTACCGGAGGTATGGCAAATGGATCTGACTGGTAGTAACCGCGCCCGTTTGTTTCAAAATGCGACACAGCCTGACGCCAAGTAGGCGCAACAGTTCCCTCTCCTAACGTGCTCATTTAGTCCACTATCCTGAAAAGGGTAGTGGATTTTTTTGCGCTATCTTGATTAAATCCATTTTGTCGTAAAGGTGAGTGTCAAATTGGGAAGGCTAGTCAAGGCGGTACTTTGGGCATTATGCGCTGGCTCACCCGGCGCGGTCTGCGGTTTCCGCTACGACGCTATGGGCTGTCGGCAAGGATTGGTAACGGCTCGGATGTAGCAGCTGTACGCCGAAGTATGGTGGGAGGGAAAGAGGTAAAACCACCTTGAATGAGCTGGCCAATGGCCGATTGGCAAGGAATATAGAAGTATTTGTAGTGGCTAATGCATTGACTTGCAACGGGTAAAAAAACCTATTATTTGATATGTAGTATAACAAGCTGCCGGGTTATTCAGATTTTTGCCGCAAATTTGCATCTGAAACAAAAAGTATAAAACATTCATTATTTTATATATGATGAACCAGTACTGCCTTAATTTTCTTATTTCCCTAATAATGTAATAGGCGCTGTACTGGCACGGAATATGGTTGAGCAGTTCCGGAAAAACCCAAACACGTTGTTTTTAATGTGCTTAAAAATGTTCAATAAGATGTAAGAAACATAGCAATCCTCACGTTTGCTGCTGCGTATCATCTTCTGCTACCGGTGCAGTTACTTACTGCCTTCTCTTCTGTTTTTTTTCACTTCACTTTTGAAACGCTCACTTTTTGCTTATACTATGAACCACACTTACCAGCGTAATACACGCCGGATTTCTAGGTTTGTCTGCCAAATGCTGTTTTTAGTAGCATTGGTGTTACCTGGTTTTTCCAACGCACAGATTTTCACGGAGTCAGTAGGTACGACTGCTACTGAGGGACAAACCATACAGAGCTACAACAGGCAGGGTGGGTTTGACAATGACCAAGAGAAAGGGCTTCAATATCAAGGCAACGCTCAGTTGTCTCTATTAAACCCTTCCACAGGCTATCCTAATAGCTCCGGTTCAGTTAACGTACTTTTTCCGACAAATACAGGTGCCACCAGTACTTTTACTATTGGCGACATCAATTTGACAGGTATCAGCAACCCTCAGGTAAGGTTTGCTCTTTATATTCCAGCAGGTGGTCCAACGACCATCGCTGCTCTGCGAAATGCTTTCCGTTTAAATCTAGCGTCATCGGTAGATGCTGCTTCATATTCGGTGTATGACACTAATGTTCCCTACACTCCTGTATCAGGCATTACGCCAGGAACTTGGAACGCATTCGTTCTAAATCCAGCAGCCCTGCCTGCTAGTGACCAGCGCTTTCTACAGTTGCGCTTTATCCGTTTGAACAATACTCAGGCCCAAGCGCGTCAGTATCAGTTAGACGATGTCACTCTTAGCGCTACTACTACTCCCACCATTCTTGTAGCTCCACAAGCGCTTTCGTTCGGTGGACAAACTGTAAACACTGCCTCTGCCGCGCAAAGGATAGATGTTAATGCTGTCTATTTGAATCAAGATATTACGGTAGCCGCTCCTGCAGGATTTCAAGTGTCTCTCACATCTACCGGAACATATACTTCGACTGTGACTTTGGCAAGAAAAATAGACGGTAGCACTAGTACGTCTGTTTTTGTACGGTTTCTCCCTACTGCTACTGGCAACTATGTAGATAATGTTCAGTTTTCGAGCACAGGGGCTACCACCGCTTCTGTGGGTGTATCTGGTGTAGGACAAACAGCCCCTGCTACATTGGCAGTCTCTACTAATGGTACCCTTGACTTTGGGTCTGTGGTTGTAGGCAACGCATCGTCTCCCCAGAGCTTCACGGTAAGCGGCAATAACTTGGGTGCTAACCCTGTGACAGTAGCTGCCCCTTCAGGTTATCAAGTACGCACTGGTACCAATGTTTTTGGCTCCAGTGTTACGCTTACGCCGGTAGGAGGAACTGTTGGATCTACGCAAATAGATGTACAATTTGTCCCTACGGCCGCCGGAACTGCTAATGGCAACGTTCAGGTATCCGCCCAGGGTGCTCCAACTCAACTAGTGAGTGTAACAGGCATTGGTACTGCTCCAACCCCTGGAGCTACAATTAATGTTTCGCCAGCCTCTCTGGCATTCGGTAATATTACCGCAAGTGGCTCAGGTGATACCCGGCAGCTGACAGTTAGTGGTACTGGCTTGACAGATAATATTACACTGACACCTTCTGCCAATGTACAGATTCGGAATGCTTCAGCAGGTGGGGCTTTTACAAGTGATGCATTAGTAGTACCGCGGACTGGTACTACAGTAGTGCCAACTTCAATAGAAGTGCGACTGGTAGCACTCATTAGCGGAACTACCTTTAATGGAAATATTACCGTAACGAGCGCAACAGCATCTCCTGTCGTTGTACCAATTTCGGCAACCTCTAATGGAAATATATCGGACATTTCCATCACTAATCCTGCTAATAACAGCTTTACTTTCGCTACGCGACCAAACTCCATTTCGGTCGCTCAACAATTTCTATTGGCAGGTACTAATCTATTACAACCACTCACCATTGCTCCTACAGGGCCATCGGCTCAGTATTTTCAAGTCTCGGAAGACAATGTCAATTTCTTTAATCAATTGACTTTCACTCCTGATGTTCAAGGGAATGTAACTCAGCGTCCGATTTATCTGCGCTTTCTGCCAGGCAACAATGCTCTAACCGTCAACGCCATTATTCGGGCGACGAGTTCGCCAGCTCCTGACCGTGACGTTTCTGTTACCGGTATCAGCGAACCAACGATTCGACTGAGTCGCTTACTGGGTTCCTTTGGTGATAACGTAGTGAAAAATACCACCACAGCGCCAGTAACAGCTCTGCTTGAAGGTTTCCTTTTGGGTGGGAATGTGGATATCCGTTTCCCTGCCGACACCGATGACCCAACGCGTAATCCGTTGCAGACACCTCAGTATGAGCTTTCACTTAACAACGGAGCATCTTACAGCAAAATCGCGACCATCACACCAGATGCTAATGGTAATTTCTCACAACAAATTCAGGTACGCTACGCTCCAACTCGTGTAGGAGCTTCAGCACAGGAATTGGAAGTGCGAAACAGCTCGCTGAATTCAGGTAACTTCTTTGTTTTGACAAGTGGCAACGGGCGTGTACAAGGATTTGCTATTGCTCCAGTACCGACAGCTCAATCAACAGCCGTGATTGCGCGTGATATCAACTCTAGCACCGCCACCATTACTTTCAATTTGAGTTCACCACCTGCTGGCACTAGCTATGGTCAGAACCGCTTGGTTATTGCAACTACTACCTACCAGCAATTGCCTACCAACCTGTTTCCTCAGCCCAAGCAGAATTTCAATCCAGGTGTAACAGTGTCGGGTGCCTACCAATTTGGCTCTGGAACTGCAATTGAAGCCAGCACTAATACGTATGTAGTATTCAGTGGCGCAGCTAATAACTTTACCGTGGGCAACCTGACTCCCGGTGTAGTATATTACTTCTATTCATTTGAGTTCAACGATGATGCTCTTCTCAATGCAGAGAATTATCGTGTTCCCAACAACCAACCACAAGTACCGCTGCCAGTGGAGCTGAAAAGCTTCACGGCTCAGCTTCGCAACGGCCAGGTGAACCTGAACTGGGTAACGGCTTCGGAGCGCAACAACCAGGGCTTTGAAGTACAGCGTAGCCAGGATGGCCGCGAGTTCTCGACCATCTTGTTCAAGAAAGGCAACGGCACCACCAGCGCCCGTAGCACCTACGATGCCGTAGATGCCCGCCCACTGGCCGGCCTGAGCTACTACCGTCTCAAGCAGATTGACACCGACGGCAAGTTCTCGTACTCGCCGGTAGTAACGGTGAAGAACGCGGGCCTCACTGAGGCTAGCTTCTACCCGAACCCAACTTCGGGCAAGCTGACGGTGGCCCTGCCCCAGGCTACGACCGCCGAAGGCCTGCGCGTTCGTATCGCCGACCTGACCGGCCGGGTGCTGCGCGAGCAGAGCCTGCCCGTAACCGGCGAGCTGGACCTGACCTCGATGCCCGCTGGCACCTACATGGTGACTGTAGGCACCGGCGACCAGCAGGTGACCCGCAAAGTGGTGAAGAACTAAGCTACCGGCGCGGCCCTCGCCGCTCCGCTCCAAAAAAAAGCCTTCCGCAGCTGCGGGAGGCTTTTTTTTTGGCCGGATCTGTAATGATTCCTTAATATGTAGTATGTTGTACTACTCCCTGAATAACTTGTACCTTTGGGGTTGCACACCTTCGTCTACTACATCTTTCACCTTTGTTGCATATGGTCGCACCAGTTACTCGCTCATTCGCCACCCGTTCCGGCCCCGTTTGGCGGACGTTGTTTGTGTTCTTGCTGTTGCTGAGCCCGGTAGTAGGGTGGGGGCAGGTCACACTTACGGGAACTTTATACACCGAAACTTTCGACGGAATTGCAAGTGGCTATCCTACTGGTTGGACAGGGAGAACGGGGGCTAGCAGTAGCAATTTAGGATCAACAAGCACTCTAAGCGCTACTGCTAATACTTGGGCTAATGCGACTGGTAACTTCCGTAATGTCGCGTCTGCTGATGGACTTACTTCGAGCGCAAATACAGCAGCACAGAATGCTTCAACTGACCGTGCTTTTGGACTTAGGCAAGCGGGTTCTGGTGGATTCGACCCAGGTGCAGCTTTTGTATTGCAAATAGCTAATACCACAAATATTTCAGCTGTAAGCGCAGACTTTAAGTTTCAGCTTTTGGATGAGCAAGCACGCTCGACCACGTTTGTAGTTGAATATGCAGTGGGTGCGAACCCTTCCTCCTTTACACAAGTAGGAAGTCCAATTACAGCAACGACATTTGGCACAACTCCAATATCTATTTCATTTGGAAGTAGCCTAAATAATTTAGCAGGACCTGTTTGGATACGTATTGTGGCCCTCGCAGGTAGCACAGGCTCTGGAAGTAGAGATACACATGCAATCGACGACTTCCAATTGAGCTATACAAATGGCACTACAACAACCCCCACCATCACCCTTTCCTCTGCTGCCGCGCTAACCTTCATGACTACTGAAGGAACTGCTTCTGCCGCGCAGAGCTACACCGTCTCGGGTGCTAATCTGACTGACGGCATCAGCATTGTGGCACCCACCGGCTACGAACTGGCGCTGGAAACTACTGCTGGCTCCAACACACCCGGTACGTTTGCGGTGGCTCCCGCGGGCACCCCATTGGTGCTAGACCGCACGGGAGCTACCGTGGCGGCTACCCGCGTTTTTGTGCGACTGGCCAGTACCACAGTGGCTGGTAACTCGTATGTAGGCAACCTGACCCACAGCAGCTCCGGCGCTACCGACGTTACGAAGGCGGTAAGCGGCACCGTTACGGCGGCTCCTACGCCCAGCATCAATGCCGGCACGGGTACTCTGGTCTTCAGCACTACGCAGGGCACCCCATCTGCCCAGCAGAGCATTGCCGTAACGGGCACGAGCTTATCGGCAGGTATTGATGTGGTAGCACCAGCCGGCTACGAACTGTCGGCTACGTCCGGCAGTTTCGCGGGGGCTACCAACACTTTGCAGCTACCGGCGGCTGGTGGCAATGTGTTCGTTCGGCTGAGCGGAGCTGCTATCGGCACCTTCAACGGCAACATCACCTTTACCAGCGGTTCGGTTTCCGCTTCTCGGGTGGTGCAGGGAACCGTAACGGCAGCTTTCATAGGCGTGTTTGAGCCATTTGAAACCGGCTCCACGCCCGGCACCGGATATGTTAGCCCAGCCGCAGCCACCGCCTTTCCTTCCGGCAATTGGACTTTCTTTCAGGCGCTAACAGCTACTACAGGCAATGACAATCCTCGGGGCAGCCAAAACGTGCGAATCCGAGGTGGAGGATACATTGAGTACACCAAAACTAACGGTGTTGGCGAACTGAGCCTTTATGCGGCGCGCTTTGGCTCGGATGCCAGCACTGATAACAGCTTTGCCATTTCCTATTCTACGGATGGTGGTACTACCTTCACTCCAGTAAGTGGTACCCCTGCTACACTGGGGTTGAATACACTGGCGCTCTATTCCTATACGCTGAATGTGCCAGGCACAGTCCTGATTCGTATTGCAAGCACCAATCTGTCAACGGGCAATAACCCGCGTATCAACATTGATGATGTACGGATTGCGGATTTTGGTGCCACCACGCCCTTCATTTCTAGCATCACACCTACCAGCGGGCCCACGGGTACGGTGGTTACGGTGAATGGGGGCAACCTCACCGGCATTACCGGGGTCCTGTTCGGCACTACGCCCGCCAGTGGCTTCACGCTGGTCAGCGCCACCCAGCTCACGGCTACCGTGGCTCTCGGCACTCCGGCCGGCGCCCAGGCAGTCAGCGTAACAGATGGCACCAACACGGCTACCGGCCCGGCCTTCACGGTGGTGGCCACGCCCAGCATCACGGCTTCCGTCACCAGCCTCTCGGGCTTCAGCACTTCGCAGGGTACGCCCTCGGCCACCCAGACCTACACCGTGCGCGGCGACGGCCTGGGCAACAACGGCATCGTGGTTTCGACGCCGGCCGGCTTCGAGGCGGCTACCACCGCGGGTGGGGCGTACACCAGCTCGTTTACGCTGCCCACCAACGGCAGCGGCAACGTCGCCACCACCACCATCTTCGTGCGCCTGACCGGCGTGAACCAGGGCACCTTCACCGGCAACCTAGACAACAACTCGGCCAGCGTAGCGGCCCCGGTGCAGATTGCGCTGCAAGGCACCGTGAATGCGGCTCCCGGCCTGGTGGCCAACCCAACTTCCCTTGCCGGCTTCACGGCCACGGTAGGCCAGAACTCGGCCGCCCAGAGCTACCAACTCACCGGCTCGGGCCTCGTGGCCGACGTGGTAGTGACGGCTCCGAACGGCTACGAGGTTGCCACTGCCGCCGCCGGCACCTACGCATCGTCGCTGACGGTGGTGCGCAGCAGTGGCAGCGTCAACCAGACCATTTTTGTGCGTCTGCGCAACACCATTGCCGCCGGCAGCTACAGCGCGGGCAATGTCACCAACGTCAGCGGCGGTTTCTCGGTGTCGGTAGCGGTGTCGGGCACCGTAACGGCCCCGGCCACGCTGGCGGCCGAGCCTGCCACAGTGGGCACCATCAGCTTCGGCGCCATCACCAGCACGTCCATCCGCGTGAACGTGACGGCCGGCGACGGTTCCGGCCGCCTGCTGGTAGTGCGGCAAGCTGCTCCCGTCACCGCCGACCCCATCGACGGTATTGCCTACACGCCCAGCCCGGCCTTCGGGGCGGGCAGCGAAATCGGGAGCCAGAACTACGTGGTGCTGCGCAGCACGGCCAACGCTCCCGGCGTGACGGTAACGGGCCTGACTCCCGGCGTGACGTACTACTTCCGCTTGCTGGAATACAACGGTACCGGTGGCAACACCAACTACCTGACCAGCCCCACCGACAACAACAGCGCTGCCACCAGCGCCCCGGTAGCCACCACCGGCCCCGGCGAACTGTACATGGAGGAAGCCTTCGATTATCCGCTGGGCACCACGCTCACCAGCACTGGCAACTGGACCTCATTCGGCGGTGGCACCACTACCAACGTCATCCAGACCGACAACCTGAGCTTGAGCGCCAGCCAGTACGGTACGCCCAGCCTGGGTACTGCCGCCAAGCTCGACGCCGACGGCCAAGACGTGCGCCGGACCTTCTCGCCCGGTCTCACGGCCGGTACGCTCTACACCTCGTTCCTTGTGAACATGGGCGCCAATGGCATTGGAAGCAATGATGACTACTATTTCAGCCTTTCGGGCGCTGGCAACGGCGACACCCGGGGCCGTATTCACTTCCGCGCCAACTCCGGCGGCCCCGGCTACAACATCGGGGTGAGCTTTGCTGGCAGCACCGGCGGCAGCAATACCCTAATCAACTACGCGGCCGATGGCAGCGGGCCGCTGGCTTACACCTTCGGCCAGACCTACACCGTCGTGATTCGCTACACCCGCAACCCGGGCACCAACGACGACGTGCTGCGCCTCTACGTGCTCGACCAGAACACGCCTGTGGTGGAGCCCGCCGTGCCGCAGGTTGCCGACTTCCCTATCACCTTCGGCGGCAGCGGCTCCACGGAGGTGGATATCAACTCGGTGGTATTGCGCCAGAACTCCAGCAACCAGAACCTGGTTATCGACGGGATTCGGGTGGGTAGCGGCTGGGGTGCCGTAGTTGGCCGGCCGCGCTTCATCGATGAGCAGTTTGCGCTGCGCGCCGGCAACTACTACGACGTAGAAGTGAACCTGCCTTCGGCCGCCGAGGTGGTAGCCGTGCAGGGCATGGCCACGGTAGAAAGTGCGCTGCTCCTGACGCAGGGCCGCCTGCTCACGACCAGCGCCAACCTGCTAACGCTGCGCTCTTCGGCCAGCATCGTGCCGGCCACGCCTACTATCACCTCTACCAGCTTTGTGGATGGCCCGTTGGCCTGGGAGTACGATGGAGCCACCAACCGCACGTTCCCAATTGGTAAAGACGGCATCGTGCGGCCCTTCACTCTCAACGTGAGCCAGACTGGTACCGCCATCTACCAAATGGAGGTTATCAATGAAGCCTCGCCGGACTTCGGCCTGCCGGGCAACATTACGCGCCGCTCGCTGGTGCGCTACTACACGCTCAACCGCCTGTCGGGCACGGCGGCTGTAACGGCGGCCCAGGTTACGCTCACCTACGGCACCGACGACGGCGTAAATGATCCGGCGTTCCTGCGGGTGCTGCGCTCCGTGAATGGGGCTGCGTACGAAGACCGGGGCCAGAGCAGCGGCGGTACCGGCAACCCCACGGGCGCCATCATCTCCGATGCTTTTGCCGCCGACTTCAACCTGCAGAACATCTTCACGCTCGGCAACCAGACGCCCGGCACCAATCCGTTGCCCGTGGAGCTGATACGCTTCACGGCCCAACGGCAGGCCAACGCCGTGCGCCTGGACTGGGCTACGGCTTCCGAGAAAAACAACGCCCGCTTCGAGGTGCAGCGCTCCGCCGACGGCGCGCAGTTCCGCACCCTGGCCACGGTAGCCGGCCAGGGCACCACCGCCCAGCGCCACACCTACTCCGCCCTCGACCGGCAGCCGCTGCCCGCCACGGCCTACTACCGCCTGCGCCAGGTAGACACCAACGGTCAGGCGTCGTTCTCGCCGGTGGTGGCCGTAGCCGCTGGCAAGGAGCTGGCCCTTTATCCTAACCCCGCCCACACGGAGCTGCAGGTGGTAGCGCCCGCGCCGGAGGCTACCTACCGCGTGCTAAGCACCATCGGGGCCGTGCTGCTGGAAGGCCGCACCAGCACCGGCAGTGCCGCGCTGAACGTAGCGTCGCTGCCCGCTGGCCTCTACCACCTGGAGGTCACAACGGCTGCCGGCCGCGTGGTGCGCAAGTTCACCAAGCAGGACTAGCCGTTCAGAAGCCTTGGCAACAGCTGTTGCCAAGGCGCCCAGGCAAAGCACAACGCCCCTTCCACTGCAGTGGAAGGGGCGTTGTGCTTTGATACTGAGTAGATAGACACACGTAATCAGGCGTTAGATCTGGTTCGATCAACTGATTGATACGTTTTAACCATTGTCATCATGCCAATTACTCATAGCTGCCTACTTGGTATGATGAGCCCACTACTGCGCTGGCACGGCCCGCAACGGCAACGGTTTACTGTTTAGTGGTATCGTCGGGGCCGTCCTGGCCGCCGCGCTTCACCACGCGGGCTGCGGCTTTGTAGGCGTTCCAGAAGTCGGGGGCATCGGGCGCGTACACGGCCAGAAGGTCGGTGAGGCGGGCCACGAGGCGGGCGTTTTCTTTGATGAGGCGTTCCAGACCCTGGCGGCCGGCGGCGCCGGCGGTGTCGTGGAGGCGGCCTTCGGTGGCCGCTGCGCGCAGCTCCTGTAGCAGCTTCTGCGCCTGCTGGTAGTGCTCGGGCAGGAAGCGGCGCTTAGCCAGCGCGGCGCTGCGCTCGGGCACCAGACTCAGTAGGCGGCGGGCTTCCTCGGCAAAGGTGGCTTCGGGGAGTTTGGTGAGCTGGCCGGGCTGGCCTGCCAGCGCCTGCAGGCGCAAGTCGCCGGTGGCGGTGCCGGCCGCTTTCAGGCTTACTGCCAAGCGCTTGAGCAGTTCGGTGAGCTGGCGGCGGAGGCCACGCTTGCGGCTGGTGCTGCTGTCGGAGTCGGCCTCCAGTACTTGCGCCGACAGGGCCTGGGCCTGCGCTAGGCTGCGTCCAAGCAGCTCGCGGGGGCTGGCTATATCCTCTTCCAAGTCGGCATACTGCGCTTTCTGTTCCTGCAGAAACGCCAGCAGGGTGGTGTCGCGCCGCAGGCGGGCCTCAATCAAATCGTTTTGCATGGCAAATAATAGGGGAGATGTGTACTGGAAAAAAGGGACTGATAAACTCGTTTCCGGCCATTGCCGCCCGGTAGCTACCCCTACGCGTCGTGTTTCCACTCGTGCGCGCAAGGGCGCTACCCATACGCGCCGTGTTTCCACCTATGCACGTGACGTTTTCACCCGTGCGCTCAGTATTTCCATCCGTGCGCGCCACGTTTCCACGCGTGCGGATGACGTTTCCAATAACTCAGGCGGGGGAGCAGGGCGGCTACTGAAATGGCGCAACCAAGGGAAGCGGAGCGCCTGGCTGTTTATGCAACAGGGCCTCTCCCGGTTTGGAAGAGGCCCTGTTGCCCGAACAGCTGACCGGCAAGGCTGTGTCGCTATACCGAGAAACTCTCGCCGCAGCCGCAGGTGCGGGAGGCGTTGGGGTTGTCGAAGTAGAAGCCCTTGCCATTGAGGCCGTCGGAGAAGTCCAGTTCGGTGCCGGCCAAGTAGAGGAAGCTTTTCATGTCTACCACTACCCGCACGCCCTTGTCCTCAAACTCCTGGTCCATGTGCTTCACTTCGTTGTCGAAGTCGAGCTTGTAGCTCAGGCCCGAGCAGCCACCACCGGCCACGGAGGCCCGCAGACGGTAGGTAGAATCCAGCTCTGCGTCGCGCATGAGGCTTTCTACTTTCGCTTTAGCTTTTTCAGAAACGGTAATCATGGCGTTGGTACTTGGTATGAAGTGCTTGAGCAGCCGGAAAAGCGGCCGCTACGCTGCGGTGCCGCGTTGTGGCGGCCGCGTATTGCTACGAAGATGGATTCAATACAACACTGAACACGGTGATTGTGTTCAGGTCGCGGCCGAAGTAAAGCTTATCCAGCGCTTCGTAGGCATTGTGGGCCCGGAAGTAGGACGTCTGTAATTCCTTCTCGCCGCGGGCGCGCCATTGCAGCGTGAAGGAGCTTTCCTCGTCGCGGTAGCGCTGCACGTAAGCCAGCATCCGGCGCAGGGCGTCCAGCTTGTCGTAACCGGTTTCATAGCGAAACAGGAAGCTCTGCTGGTGCCGTGGGTTCACGGTAATCAGGTCCAGGCGGGTCTGCCCGTCCAGCTGCCGGAACTCAAACAGCAGGTTGCCCGGGCCCAGCCCCAGATAGTCCTCTATCTGTCGCTGAATCCGGGCACTTTCTACGTGTACGTCAGAAGAAGTAACGTCCATTTATTAAATGGCTAAATGGCCGAATTGTTAACTGGTTAGTTGCCTTCCACTTTTTCGTAGAGCGGACAGCCATTTAACAATTCAGCCATTCAACAATCAACTTAGTGGTGCGACTTGGCCATTTCCAGCTCCGGCATCCCGTTTTTCACGCGGTAGTCGTTGATGGCGGATTTGATGGCGTCTTCGGCCAGCACCGAGCAGTGGATTTTCACGGGCGGCAGCGCCAGCTCTTCCACAATCTCCATGTTGTCGATGGCCAGGGCCTCGTCCACAGTCTTGCCTTTCAGCCACTCCGTCGCCAGCGACGACGAAGCAATGGCCGAGCCGCAGCCGAAGGTTTTGAATTTGGCGTCGGTGATGGTGTTAGTGGTTTCGTCTACCTCGATCTGCAGACGCATTACGTCGCCGCACTCAGGCGCGCCCACCAGGCCGGTGCCTACGTTTTTCTTGCTCTTGTCCAGCGTGCCCACGTTGCGGGGGTTGCTGTAATGGTCGATTACTTTATCGGAGTAAGCCATGGCTTTTGTTGTTTGTGCTTAGTTGTTTGTGCTTAGTGCTTAGGACAAAACTTGACTGTTGATGCGGAGTGTAAACTACGCACTGACAACCAAGAAATGAGCACTATTAATGCTCAGCCCACTCGATTTTGTCGAGGTCGATGCCTTCCTTGAACATCTCCCACAGGGGCGACATTTCACGGAGCTTGGTAACGGCCTCTTTTACGTGGTTGATGGCGTAATCGATTTGCTCATCGGTGGTGAAGCGGCTCAGGCCGAAGCGCAGCGAGCTGTGGGCGAGGTCGTCGCTCAGGCCCAGGGCCTTCAGCACGTAGGAGGGCTCCAGCGAGGCCGAGGTGCAGGCCGAACCCGACGATACGGCCAGGTCTTTCACGCCCATCATCAGGCCTTCGCCTTCCACGTATTTGAAGCTGATGTTGGCTACGTGGGGCAGGCGGTGTTCTACCGAGCCGTTTACGTAGCTTTCTTCCAGCGTCAGCAGCTCTTTTTCCAGCCGGTCGCGCAGGGTGCTCAGGCGGGCCGTGTCGGCTGCCATTTCCTGCTTGGCCAGCTCACAGGCTTTGCCCAGGCCTACGATGCCGGGTACGTTGAGCGTACCGGAGCGCATGCCACGCTCGTGGCCGCCGCCGTCCATCTGGGCCGTCACTTTCACGCGTGGGTTCTTGCGGCGCACGTACAAAGCACCTACACCTTTCGGGCCGTACATTTTGTGCGCCGTGAAAGCCATCAGGTCGATGCCGTCGGCAATCACGTCTACCGGAATCTTACCTACGGCCTGGGTGCCGTCGGTCATGAACAGGGCGCCGTGCTTGTGGGCAATGGCGGCAATCTCGCGGATGGGCTGGATGGTGCCCGTCTCGTTGTTGCCGTACATAATGGTCACCAGGATGGTTTCCGGCGTCATGGCGGCTTCCAGCTCAGCGAGGCTGATGAGGCCTTCGGAGTCGACGGGCAGGTAGGTTACCTTGCCGCCCAGCTTCTCGATGTGCTTGCAGGTATCGAGCACGGCTTTGTGCTCAGTGGTGGTGGTGATGATGTGGTTGCCTTTCTGGGCATACATCTCAAATACACCCTTGATGCCCAGGTTGTCGGACTCGGTAGCGCCGGAAGTGAAGATAATCTCCTTGGGGTCGCAGTTGATCAGGCCGGCAATCTGGTCACGGGCGTAATCCACGGCTTCCTCGGCAGCCCAGCCGAAGGGGTGGTTGCGGGAGGCTGCATTGCCGAATACCTCTGTCAGGTACGGCATCATCGCCTCCAAAACGCGCGGATCGAGAGGCGTGGTGGCGTTGTTGTCGAGGTAAATAGGTAGCTTGAGCATGGCTCGGGGTCTGGTTTCAGCGGAGAATCTTTCGCAGGTAGAACACAAAAACCGGTAAACAGGTTTTCTTTTCTTCCCACATTTGCACCTGCAAAAGTAGAACAAATCCAAACAAGCCGCGCTATCCGGCGGCGGCACTTTTACAACCCCACCATGCTCCTCAACCTCGAACACTTAGGCCTGGCCGTCCCTGATCTGGAAGCTGCCACGGCGCTCTACACCACGCTGCTGGGCCAGGAGCCCTATAAGCGCGAGCATGTGGCGTCGGAGGCGGTGGATACGGTGTTTTTTCAGGTGGGAGGCTCCAAGATAGAGCTGCTGGCCGGCACCTCACCCGACAGCGCCATCACGCGGTTTCTGGAGAAGAAGCCGGCCGGTATTCACCACGTTGCGTTTGAGGTAGACGACATTGAGGCCGAGATGGCGCGGCTGCGGCAGGAAGGCTTCACGCTGCTCAACGAAACCCCCAAGCGAGGCGCCGACAACAAGCTGGTGTGCTTCGTGCATCCCAAATCAGCCGGCGGCGTGCTGGTGGAGCTCTGCCAGACTATCAAGTAGGATAAGGGATTGGTGCCTATGGATTAGGCATTCCTGAACTCCTGAGACGTATTCTAATCCCTAATCCCCGACTCCTATGAACCCCCGATTTCTCCGTGAAGAAGTAGATGCCGCTGTGGATGCGTTGCTGATGCAGCAAGTCATTCTATATCCGACCGATACGGTGTGGGGTTTGGGGTGTGATGCCGAGCTGCCGCGGGCCGTGGAGAAAATCTACCAGCTCAAAAACCGCCCCACTAACAAGGCCTGCATTGTGCTGGTGGCCGATGAGCAGATGTTTGCCCGCTACGCCGCCGTGGTGCCACCCAACCTGCCGGAGCTGCTGGCCACCCAGCAGCGGCCTACCACCTACGTGGTGCTTGGCAGCTCGCACCTGGCGCCCAATCTGCTGGCGCCGGATGGCACCATCGGCCTGCGGGTGGTGCTCGACGACGAGTTCTGCCGGCTGGTGGTGCGGCGGCTGGGCCACGGACTGGTGTCGACGTCGGCCAACCTGAGCGGCGAGCCAACGCCCGCCCTGTACACGGAAATCGACCCGGCCCTGGTGCGCAAAGCCGACTACGTAGCCTACTGGCGCCAGGACGACACCACGCGCGCCGCTCCTTCGCGGGTGGTGCGGGTGCTGCCCGATGGCAGCCTGGAAGTGCTGCGCGACTAACCTGCGCCCGGCGCCCCCAATCCGGCTTGGCGGGCGGCCAGCCGGGCGCGGTAATAGCGCACGGTGCGCGCAATGAGCACGCTGCCCACCACCGTGGGGGCAATCCAGACGACCGTGCCCAGCCAGGCGGGCGCATCGGCGGGCAGCACCCGGCCCATGTTCACGACCAGAAACGCCGTGAAGGCCGAGATGTAGGAGCCGCCCAGGCGCGCAATGTGCCGCAGCAGCCAGGGCTCCGCCTGCTCGGCCGGCCGGGGAAACAGACTCTGGCGCGCATCGAGGCCGGCAAACAGGCAGATCAGGGCGCCGAAGAAGGCGAACAGCACGGCCTGCAGCCACAAACCTACTCCTACCATCAGCACGCCCACCAGCAAGGCCGCAATGGCCAGTAGCTGGTCGGGGCGGGGCAGCAGGGCGCTGCGGCGGCGGGCAGCGCGCCAGCCGCTGAAGCTGAGGTAGAAGCTCAGCATGGCCACGCCCGTCAGGAAAAGCCGGCTCAGCGTCAGGGGCTGCAGCAGGCAGAGCCCCACGGCCGTCAGGGCCACAGCCATCATGCAGTAGACGTATAGGCGGCCGGCCCGCACGTGCCAGGTGCCGCCTTTGCGGCCCAGCATCGGTACCAGACCGGCCAGCAGGGCCACGGTACCGGCCGCAATGTGCAGGCTCAGCAGCACCCGCACAGGTAGCGCCGAAGCAGCAAGGGAAAACAGGGGGGCGGCGAGCAGCAAGGCTGACATGGCAGTAAGGGGCTGTAAACGAATGGCTAAAGCTGCCGTTTTGCCGCCGGTTCGCCAAGCGGCTGGGCCCGAACTGTCGGCCGGGCCACCTGAAGCTGCCGCAAACCCGGATGAAGCGCGGCGCCCAGCCGCCGCCCCGTATGGTTGCTAGCTGCCGGTTGCCGAACTTTGCGCCATGAAAAACCCGCAACTCCCCAGCCTCCCTCTGTTCCAGACCATTGCTGAAGCCGCCGGCGAGCTGGGGTTTCCGGCCTACGTGATTGGAGGCTACGTGCGGGATCTGGCGCTGGAGCGCGGCAGCAAAGACGTGGACGTAGTGTGCGTCGGCGACGGGATTGCGCTGGCCCAGGCCGTGGGGCGCAAGCTACCGGGCCGGCCCCGCGTGACGGTGTTCAAGAACTTCGGCACGGCCATGCTGCCTACGCCCGAGATTGAAGTGGAGTTTGTGGGCGCCCGCAAGGAAAGCTACCGCGCCGAAAGCCGCAAGCCCGAAGTGGAAGCCGGCACCCTGGAAGAAGACCTGGCCCGGCGCGACTTCACCATCAACGCCCTGGGTTTGAGCCTCAACCCCGACACCTACGGCGAGCTGGTAGACCGCTACGACGGCATGGGCGACCTGCAGCGCCGCATCATCCGTACGCCGCTGGACCCCGACGTGACCTTCTCCGACGACCCGCTGCGGATGCTGCGCGCCATTCGGTTTGCCACCCAGCTGGACTTCGACATCGACCCCGATACGTTTGATGCCCTGGCCCGCAATAAGGAGCGCATCAAGATCATCTCGCAGGAGCGCATCACCACCGAGCTGAACAAGATCATTATGGCCCCAAAACCCAGCTACGGCTTCAAGCTGCTGTTCAGCTGTGGGCTGCTACAGCTTATCTTCCCGAAGATGGCCCAGCTGCAGGGCGTAGAGAAAGTGGGCAAACACGCTCACAAAGACAACTTCTACCACACCCTGCAGGTGCTCGACAACGTGGTGGCGGCCGGCGGCGACCTGTGGCTGCGTTGGTCGGCCATCCTGCACGACATCGCCAAGCCCGCCACCAAACGCTTTGATGCGCGCGTGGGCTGGACCTTCCACGGCCACGAAGACAAGGGCGCCCGCTGGGTGCCGGGCATCTTCACGGACCTGAAGCTGCCGCTGGGCGAGGAGATGCGGCAGGTGCAGAGGCTGGTGCGCCTGCACCTGCGGCCCATTGCCCTGAGCAAGGAAATCGTGACCGACTCGGCGGTGCGCCGCCTGCTGTTCGAAGCCGGCGACGACATCGACCGTCTGATGCTGCTGTGCCGCGCCGACATCACCAGCAAAGACTACGACCGTAAAAACCGCTACCTGCGCAACTTCGACGTGGTGGAGCAGAAGCTGAAGGAGGTGGAGGAAAAAGACCACCTGCGCAACTTCAAGCCCGTCATCACCGGCGAAATCATCATGGCCACCTTCAGCCTGAAGCCGTCCCGCGAAGTGGGCGAGTTGAAGGAAGCGCTATTGGAAGCCATCCTGGAAGGCAAAATCCGCAACGAGCACGACGAGGCGTTTGCGCTGCTGCTGGAGCTTGGGGCACGCAAAGGCCTGACGCCGGTGCCTTCAGCGGAGTAGGGCCGGCAGGAGCGGAGAGAGGGATTCCGTCGGGCCGCCCAAGCTTAGCGCGGCTTGGGTGACGCGCACAGTGTAGCCAGCGTTTGCCGGAGCAGCGCCGGGCCCTCGGGGCGGTAGAGGAAGCCGTGGCCGCCGCTGGGCAGGGTTTGCAGAAACCATTGCGCCGCCTGCGACGGGCGGGCGTCGTAGGTGGCCTTCACGGCCTTATACCTATAGAGCGAGTCGTCTTGGGCGCTGAGCTGGTAGCAGGGCTTGCCCTGGCCTAAGCGCCCGTAGCTGGCCTGCAGCGGCAGCACCGGCGCCGGCGACAACGCGTAGAACCCGCTGAAAGCAGCGGGGCGCTGGCTGGCAAACCACAGGGCGGCACTGCCGCCGTTACTCATGCCGCCGAGCACCGTGCGGCGGCCGTCGGTGCGGTAGCGGGCCTGCACTTCCGCCAGGACTCGCTCAATCTGGGCGAAGGCAGCCAGTTGCGCCACCCAGCCAAAGCTGGCCCGCCCGAACGGATACACCACCAGCGCGTTGGTGGGCGCCGCCTCGAAAATGGTTTCTTCCGCCACATCCCGGTCGGCATAGCCAAACTGCTTGGTGTTCACCACGCCGCCGTGCAGATACACCACCACCGGGGTTGGCTTGGCCGGATCGTAGCCGGCCGGCACGCGCACCAGATAGGGCATCCGAACAGTATCGGCCGGTACCGGACTGAAGTAGAGGGCGAAACCAGGCGTGGCGGCCGCCCGGGCTTTGCCGTAGGCGGCGGGCAGCGTGCGGGCCTTCGTTTCGGCTATCCAGCGGATACTTGCGGCCTGGGCGTCGGCGGTTTGCTGGGCCAAGGCCTGGCGCATGGCGGCCAGCCAACGCTGCCACGCGGCTTCGGTGCGCAACGGGGCCAGCATCGGGTCGTTGGCGACGTTGTCAAGGTCGCGGGGCTGCATGCTCAGGGGGCGGTGGCGGCTCAGCTGCCCCAGCCAGCGCCAGGCCAGCGGGCGGCGCGCCGGGCAGTTGGCGGCCGCTATAGCGCCAGTGAACAGCTCAAACTCATTGGCGCGGGCGCTGTCGGGCCGGAAGGCCTGCTCGAAGGTGGCAACGGCCGCGCAGAAGTCTTTGGCCTGCATCTGGGCGCCGCTCTGGTCCATGAGTTGGGCGTAAGTGGGAGCAGCAGATTGAGCAAACGAAACGGCCGGTGCCAGCATCAGCGCGAAAAGGAATGGCTTCATAGGTAGTGAGATAAAAGGTAGAAGAATACTGTACAAACCGGCGGCCGACCACCAGTCAAGCCCCGGCCGCCGAGTGCCAGCAACTGGGAGGATGCAATTAGGAAATGGGACATGGAGCCGGCCGTGCGGCTAGCCAGGCGAGTAGGGCTACAATTTGCTCAGGCCCAAACATGAGAAAGCCCCTTATCTACTGGTTGCAGCACAGTAGGTAAGAGGACTTTCTCGCCCAGTCTTTCACTCACCAGAAAAAGACATTGTGGGTCACTCAGGCAGATAGATGCGCGCTTGGGCGGCAAGGTTGCCTGTGGGGTAACAATTGTGGACTTCGATTGCAAAAGTGCTGCCAATCAGGTGAGCCCCGCATGAAGTAGTGGTTATGCACGCACGGCATTCACGCGGGAAGCCTCAACGATGTTTTTCTCCTCGTTGCGCGGGCTGCCTTTGTACTGCACCATACCGGCCCCGATGGCGTCGGCTTCCAAAGTTTCTGCCACGTGAAGGCGCACTTTTCTGATACCGGCCACGTCCAGGCCAGCGGTGCGGGCCAGCCTATACTGGCCCGCACCGGCTTGGCTACTCCACGCTGCGGACGGAAGCAGCCCCTAGGGCTTCGCGGCGGATGGTGGTAGGCTTGCCGCTGTATTCGATGAGGCTGGCGCCGATGGCCTCGGCCCGCAGCTCATCCGTCACGTGCAGGCGCACCTTGGTGGCACCTACCGCGTCGATGTCGGCGCGGCGGGCGGTGAACTCGGCGGCGGCTACTTCGCAGGCGCCGGCGCCGTCCACTTTCAGCTCGTCGGCGCTGCCCTGCAGGGCGGCCTGGCAGCCGCCGGCCAGCTCCAGCTGCAGCTGCTGCAGCGTGCCGGTCAGGCGCAGCTTGCTGCCCCCGGCCTGCGTGACGCGCAAGTCGCCGGAGTTGAAGCCGCTAACCTCGGCGTGGGTACCGCCCACCAAACTCAGGTTGTTCAGCTCGGGCAGCTCAATGATGAGCAGCACCTGGTCCTGGTCGCCACTGCGGGAATCGAACAGGTCGCGGTTGCGGGGGCTGATGGTCAGCTCGCGGCCGTCACGCGTAACTTTCAGGTCGCGCAGGGTGCGGTCGTCGCCGGCGGCGCGCACGGTGAAGGTACTGCCCTGCCGGATGATGGCCCGGTAGCCGCCCACGATGTTGACCTCGTTGAAGTCGGTTTCATTGAAGCTCTCCCGCCCGGAGCCGTAGGCGTCCTCGTCGGCGTTGATGGACCGCACGCGGTCAAAGCTCAGTTTCACGTCGGAGTCGTCGCGGCCGTCGTTGTAGTCTTCGTCGTCGGAGTTGTCCTGTTCGCGCAGGTCTTCGGCGGAGCAGCTGAGGCACTCCACCTTGTTGCCCTGCATGCGGAATACCTCGTTTTCGGGGTGTTGGGGCTCGCGGCCGTTCACGTAGTTGTCGGAATCAAGCCAGTTAGCAAACGTCTCGCTCATGCGGAAGGAGCGGCCGCGGGGCAGCAGCAGGCGCAGGCGCATCTGCTGGTCGCGGAAGCGGGCGTTGGGCTGGTAGGTGAAGTGGTCGTCCACGCTCAGGGTCGAGTCGTTGAGGACGCGCACATTGTGGCTGGTGGAGGTGGCTGCCGTGCGGCGGGCCAGCGAATCGGTAGCGCCTTTGGCGGCGATGATGCGTTCCAGGCGTGGGACCTGGGCACTGTCGATGCCTACTAGGTCGAGGTCCACCCACTTGTCGTTGTTGAGCTGCCGACGTTCCAGCACTAGGCGAGGGCTGGTGAGGCGGTCGAGCGTGGTAGTCTGGGTGATTTCCTCTTCGCGCTGAAACTCGCGGCCCACCCGGATGCCGGCCACCGAGCTGCCCACGATGCCCAGCAGCCACAAGCCCAGCAGCGTGAGCGACGCCGTGCGGCTCAGCACGGAGCGGCGCAGCAGCAGCCCCAGGCCCGAAAGCATCAGGGCCAGCGCCGGAATGGCCGTGAGCAGGAAGAAGGAAAGCACGGCCCACACCGAAATGTCATTGAAGAGCAGGAAGGGCTGCAGCGGGCCGAAATCCAGGTTGTCGGAAGAGGAAATCAGCCCCAGGCCGATGCCCAGCGCAATAACCACGCTCAGCAGGATGGCAAAGCCGGTGAGGGCCATGATGCCGCCGGCTACCACCCGAATCAGTGAGCCAATGCCGTTGATGACGGGCCGCACGTTGCTGAACGAGTCTTCCAGGAACGTGCCCACGGGCCGGTTATTCACGGGGCTAGTCTCCGAACCGGCGGCGTAGGGGTTGTTGCGCAGGTTTTCATCCAGGGCCGAGAGCGTGACGGCGTCGCCGCGCATGCGGAGCTTGTCGGAGGCGGTTTTCGCCTCCGGCAAGAGAATCCACAGGATGATGTAGAGCCAGAAGCCCAGGCTGCCGGCAATGAGCAGCAGCAGGAAGGCAATGCGCACCACCACCACATCTACCCGCAGGTAAGCCGCCAGCCCGGCCGAAACACCGCCGACTTTGCCGTTGTCGGTGTCGCGGTAAAGCTTTTTAAATGCCGGGTCGGTGTCGGGGTCGGTGGTGTCGTAGCGCTTGGGCAGCACTACCCACAGAATGATGTAGGCCAGCACCGTGATACCCGCTACCCGCTCGCCAAACTGGTTGAGGGGCGTATCGTCGAACACTGCGGGCACGGCCAGCAGCAACACCAGCAGGGCAATCCGGATCCAGAGTGGGTTGGTGCCGAAGTAGTGCGCCAGCCCGGCTGCCACCCCGGCCACCTTGCGGTGAGCCATGTCGCGGTACATCTGCCGGGGCGCGGCCTGCGCGGTATCGGCGTTGGCTTCGGGGCCGGACTTGGCGCGGCGGCCTGTGCCGGCAGTGCCGTCGGCATAGGTGCCCTGGGCCGAGCCGCTGGCTACGGCCTCGGCCAGCAGCTCTTCTTCTTCCTCGGCGTCGTCGGCGCTCTGGAAGTCGCTCACCCGGCCCATTTTGGCCGTCATGGCCTCCACGTCGTCCAGCGTGATGACCTGCTTGAGGCCGGAGAGGCGGGCGGCGAAGAGCTCGGCAATGCGGCCTTCGATGTCGGCCACAATTTCCTCGTGGCCGCGGTAGCCGCTGAAGTGGGCTTTTACTTCCGCCAGGTAGCGGTTAAGCACTTCGTAGCCATCTTCCTCAATGTGGAAGATCATGCCCTGAAGGTTGATGCTGATGTTCTTTTTCATCTCAGTGCTGCAACTAGTCAAGAAAAACGGGTTGGGGCGGTGCGTTAGAGCAGCGCGTCAGGAGGAGAGGGCGCGTCCGGCGGGGCTACCGTGAGCGGGGCCGGCGTGGCGGCGGCCGGGCCGTGCGGCTTCTGGCGGATGATGCGGATGGAGTCCTGGACTTCCTCCCAGGTCAGGCGCAGCTGGTGCAGAAACTCCTGGCCGTCGGGCGTGAGGGTGTAGTACTTGCGGGGCGGGCCGGAGGTGGATTCCTTCCAGGTGTAGTCCAGCAGGCCCGCGTTCTTGAGGCGCGTCAGCAGCGGGTAGAGCGTGCCTTCCACCACAATCATGCGGGCAGCAGTGAGCTCTTCGAGCATATCAGACGCATACACCTCCCCGCGGGCAATGATTTCCAGAATGCAGAACTCCAGGATGCCCTTCCGCATCTGCACTTGGGTGTTCTCGACTTTCATGGGCTGAGGCAGATATCGGTGAAGAATGAGACAAATATAACGGAAGGTACTATGCAACGCAAGGTACTGGTTGAAAATATTTTTCAACGGCAGATTTTGGCCGAAAAAAATTGGTTTGGCTGCCCGCCGGGCACCTGGCCGGGCTGGGGGCAGAGCTGGCGACCGGGGTCATATAGCGGGCTATTGGCCGGCAAGGCGCTATTCGCTGCCGGCTGGGCCATTTGGGGAGAGCCCCGCCGGCAGCCACGCCCGGAATCCGGGAAGGGTAGGGGTGCGTAAGTGCCGAAGAATCCGGCTGGTTGCGGGTAGTAGCTGCGCGGATCGGGGGCGGGTTTATCGTGCCCCGGAGGCCACGGCGCACTATTAGTTAGTAACTTGCGTTGTGAATCGGATTAGCCGTTTTTAGCTTGTTTTCTATGTCGCACATTTTCCGTATTGCTCCTGTAGTGCTGGGGGTTGGTGGGTTGCTGGCGCTGTCTTCGCAGCGGGCCGTTGCCCAGGACACCACGCCCAAGTACAGCAACGAATTTCTCAACATTGGTGTCGGGGGCCGCGCCCTCGGCATGGGCAAAGTGCAGGTCAGCCTGGCCAACGATGCCACTGCCGGCTACTGGAACCCGGCCGGCCTGCTCGACCAGAAAGCCAAGTACGATGCTGTGCTCATGCACTCCGAGCTGTTCTCTGGCATCGTGAAAAACGACTATGGCGCCTTCTCCATGCCCCTCGACGACAAAAGCGCCATCGGCGTGAGCGTCGTGCGCCTGGGCGTCGACGACATTGCTGACACCCGCGACCTGATCAACGAGTATGGCTACATCCAGTACGACCGGATCCGGTACTTCTCGGTGGCCGATTATGCCCTGATGCTGTCGTATGCGCGGCGCCTCGGCAACATTGAGGGCCTGAAAGTAGGCGCCAACGCCAAGGTCATCTACCGCAACATCGGCGAGTTTGCCAACGCCTGGGGCTTCGGCATCGACGCGGGCGTGCAGTACGACAAAGGCAACTGGCGCCTCGGCCTGATGGCCCGCGACATCACCACCACCGTCAACGCTTGGTCCATCAACTCCGACAAGCTGCGCCCCATTGCCGGCGACTCTACCGGTAGCAGCGTGCCCAAGGGCAGTACCGAAGTTACGCTGCCCCGCTTCGTGCTGGGCGTGGGCCGGCTGGTGAAGCTGCCCGGCGAATTCACGGCCCTGGCCGCCGTGGATCTGGATCTGACTACCGACGGCCAGCGCAACACGCTGGTATCGGGCAAGCTGGTGAGCATCGACCCACGGGCCGGCCTGGAAATCGGCTACAAAAACCTGGTCTTCCTGCGCGGTGGCGTGAGCAACGTGCAAAAGATTAAGGCCTTCTCGGGCTCTGAGGAGTGGAAGGTGCAGCCCAGCCTGGGCGTAGGCGTGGCCCTGAGCGGCCTGCGGCTGGATGTGGCCCTGTCGCAGCTGGCCATTGAGAAGCTGGCCGGCCGTACCCAGACCAACAACATAATCGTTTCGCTGGGCTACGGTATCAAATAAGACTGCCAGTGGAACCTATTGCCGCGCCAAGCGAGTTGGCGCGGCACTTCTCCCTCACTACGTTTTTACATTACTATATGACACAACCTTACCGACTTCGCTATCTGCTGAGCTGGTGCCTGGTGTTGTTAAGCCTGCTGACTGCCGGCTCCGCCTCCGCCCAGACGCTCTACGGCAACGAGTGGATTGTACCCAGCCAGCAGTACTATAAGATCAAGATTCTCAAAGACGGCCTCTACCGCCTCGACCAGCAGTACCTGGCGCAGGCGGGCATCAGCGGCGTAAATCCGCAGCGGGTGCAGCTCTGGCGGCGCGGCCGCGAGGTGGCCATCTTCGGCGGCGGCAACCAAACCACGCTCGACGCCACCACCTACTTCGAGTTTTACGGCCAGCGCAACGACGGCAAGCTCGACCAAGCTATTTACAAAGGGGGCTCGGCCACCCAGCCCCACGACCTCTACAGCCTCTACACCGATACGGCTGCCTACTTCCTGACGTGGTCGGCTACGGCCAACGGCAAGCGGATGCCCCAGCCGGCCGTAACACCTACGGCCGCACCGCATCCTCATCGGATACGGAAAGAGTTAGAGATGTTTAACTATGCCATTGCTTACGTGGATGATGCAAGCAACGTGTACCAGCCTTGGGGTGAGGCTGGCGAGGGATTTCTATCGTTCTCTTTCGGCGGGACATTCCGTAATGAACAACTAACTGCTTCTGCTCTCACTGACTCTATTTGGAGTCGTAGTGTTACAGGTCGCAACCCAATGGTAGAGGTGCTATTGGTTGGGGGGTGGCCAGGACAGCGTACAGTAGAGGTGTCAGTGTTTACGCCCGGTAGCAGCGTTACTAAACGTCTGCTCGGCAGTGCAGCAATTAGTGGCTATAACAAGCAATTGTTGCGCTTGCCGCTGCAACCTGCTGATTTTGGAATTGATGGGAAAATTAACTTATTCTTTAATGTCTCCGGTACGCCGCCAGCTAATAACAATAATAAATTTCGGGTGGCGTATGCTCATTATAGTTACTCTCAAACCAGTCGCTGGTTTGCTGGTCGTAAGCATTTGTCTTTTCTGAACGATTCCACCTTAGCCGGGCCGGCTTACTATGCGCTGGATTCCATTCCAGCTACAGTAGCCGGTTTTGATGTCACGGATCCTTACAACGTGCAGCGGGTTGCCGGGGCCGCCTTGGGAGGGCAGCGCAGGGGATACGTGTTTCCTGACGCGGCTAACCGCACCCGTAGCTTGGTGCTGGCCGACGAGGCGGTGGCGTCAGTTCCACGCCCCGCCACTCGAATACGTTTCCGGACTCTTAATGCTGCTACGACCAACTTTCTAATCATTAGTCACTCAGTGCTGATGCGGCCGATAGGGGGAGTTGATGCCGTACGAGCTTATGCTACCTACCGCGCCTCCACAGCCGGTGGCCGCTATGACACCGTGGTAGTGACCTCACAGCAGCTCTACGACCAGTTTCACTACGGTGAAAAGTCGGTAGGGGCTATACGTAACTATGTGCGTTGGGAACTAGCTAACTCACCGGCTACCCAAACCAATTACCTGCTGCTGCTCGGTAAAGGCCTGATGGTAGGCGAGTATAGCCGCAACTCCCTGGCACCATCCATTGACCTGATTCCAGGCCCCACGCGTAGCGCCTCCGACAACTTTCTCTCGGCTGACTGGGAAAACAACAACTATGTTGCCCGCATGCCTACTGGTCGCGTGTCGGCCAGAACACCAGTGGAGGTGCTCAACTATTTAAACAAGCTCAAAACATATGAGGCGCTAGGGGCCGAGCCGTGGCGAAAGAGTATCGTGCACATGGCTGGCGGCAAGAACCAGGATGAATTTGTCCGGTTTGAGAGATACATGGACCAGTACAAGCGCTTGGTTGAACGGCCACTCTTCGGGGGGACGGTCGTGAAAACCTACCGTCGTGCCGAGTCACCAGGTACCAACCTGCCGATCAGCATGACCATTGCCCCCGAGGTGAACGCAGGCGTGTCGTTGGTAAGCTATTTTGGGCACGGCCAAGTGTTGGACTTAGACCTAAACTTTGGTGATCCCACAGACCCTGGCAAAGGCTACAACAATCCCAACAAGTATCCAGTATTCCTAATAAACGGTTGCAGTGTCAATGCTGTATTCACCAACCTTGGTACAGAAGTTCGCACCCTTTCCGAAAACTGGATTTTCGCTGAGAACAAAGGATCTATTGGATTTATGTCCGATTCCGATTTGGGTTTTGAGCAGAACCTAGACGCATTCAGCACCAATTTCTACAAGCTGGCCTTCAATGATCCGGCTTTCTACGGCAAGCCCATTACTGTTATTCAGGCTGAGGCGTCACGGCGGATGCTAGCGCAGTTGGACATACCTTCTGCTATTTCGCAGTCGTTGATGAACGTCTGGCTCGGTGACCCGGCCCTGCGCTTCTTCGCTCCCGACAAACCCGACTTCATTGCCAACCAACCCGGCGATGTGCAGATCCAGCCCAACGGGGCCGGGCCGCTGCAGGCGTCGGCCACCAGCTTGAAGGTGGTGGTGAACGTGAAGAACCCCGGCAAAATCACGACGGATCCGCTGGACGTACGCGTCACGCGGCGCTACCCCACCACCAGCGCCGGCACCCGCGCCCCCGACGTGTACACCTACACCGTACGCCAGGCCCGGCGCGATACCACCTACGCTTTCGTGCTGCCCAACGCCGGCAACGTATTCGGCGAAAACTGCTTCCAGGTGGAGCTGGATTATCAGCAGCGCATTGCGGAACTGTCGGAAACCAACAACAGTGGCCAGGCCTGCTTCAACTTCCTGCAGGGCGGCGTCACGACGCTGTGGCCGCCGGAATTTGCCATTGTGCCCGCTGCCGGCCTGCGCCTGGTAGGCCAGACCAATGACCCCCGCGGCACCTCGCGGTCCTATGAAATGGAGCTCGATACCGTGCCCACTTTCAACAGCGGCCTCAAGCAGACCCGCACCGTCACGACCACGCTGGTGCCCGACTGGCGCCCCACGCTGCCTACCCTCACGGGCCGCGACAGTGTGGTATGGTACTGGCGCCTGCGCTTCCAGACGCCCGACCCGACGCTCAACGAAAATCCGGAGTGGGCCACCAGTTCCTTCCGTGTGATTCCGGGCACTCTCGGGGGCTGGTCGCAGAGCCACCACGGCCAGTTCAAGCGCGACCAACTGGCCCGCGTAAATGTTGCTGCTCCTTCCGGCCGGTGGGAATTTGCCGATGCCGTAACGCAGGCCATTGGTCTAAACACACGCGGTGGTGGCAACGGTAGCGCACCTACTTTCAACCAGGTGACGGACGGCATCACCGCAGCCTCTCTGCCGTTCGTTGGCAATTGCGCGGTCAGCCAGCCCAACATCATGGTGGCTGTGTTCAGCGGCCAGACGCTGCGCCCCGTGCGCAACGTGGGCGGCGGCCTCTACGACTCGTGCGGCCAGGGTGACCTGCGCTTCTACCACTTCGCCACCACTGCCACCGACAACATCAATACCCCCGCCCGGCAGGCCCAGTTGCAGGCGCTGCTTACCAACGTGCAACCTGGCGACTACATCGCCCTGCTGTCAATGAACAAGGTGAACTTCTCCGCCTTCCCGGCCTCCCTGAAAACGGTGCTGGCCGGCTTGGGTGCCACGCGCATCAACAGCCTGCAGGATGGTGACCCGTATGCACTGCTGGTGCAGAAAGGCCCCAACGCCCGCCCGGCCCAGGAAGTAACCGCCGACCCCACCAGCTCAACGCCGCGCAGCAGCCAGGTGATTACGCTGAGCGGCCAGATTGGTACCCGCGGGGGCAGCGGCACGGTGTCGTCGACCCGCATCGGGCCAGCCCGGCAGTGGGAAACGCTTTACCACACCGTGCGCCTGCCCGACGCCTCCGACAGCTACACGCTGCAGCTGGTGGGAATCAATGCCCAGGACGTGGAGAGCGTGCTCAATCCCAACGTCACGAGCCGTAGCCTGTCGTTGGCGGGCATTTCGGCGCAGCAGTACCCGTATCTGAAGCTGGTGCTGACCCTGCGCGACACCGTGAACCGCACGGCGCCGCAGCTGGAGCAGTGGCTGGTAACCTACCAGGGCGTACCCGAAGGCATCGTGCGCCGCGACCTGGCCACGCCCGCCACGGCCTACGATGCCGCCACTCTGGCCCGGCAGGCGGCCGCAACCGGCAGCGTAACGGTGCCGGTGGTATTCGAAAACGTATCGTCCATCAACTTCAGCGGGGCACTGAAGGCGCGCATTACGCTCAGCAACGGCGGGGCTACCCGCACGGCGCTGGTAGATGTGCCCGGTGGGCCGCTGGCAGCCAACTCGCAGGTGAGCTTCAATGCCAGCGTGAACGTGGTGGGCCTCGATGGCTCCATCAGTGGCAACGTGGTGGTGAACCCACGGCCGGCCACGGCCGCCGAGCCACAGGCCCTGCCCGAGCTGTACTTCTTCAACAACGAGCTGCTGCTGCCGGCCTTCCAGGTGGACGACCGCAACACGCCGCCAGTGCTGGACGTGGCCTTCGATGGCCGCCGGATTCTGAACGGGGAAATTGTGTCGCCTACGCCCATCATCCGGGTGCAGCTCAAGGACGATGACCGGCTGCGCCGCATCAAGGACGTGAACAACTTTGACGTGCTGCTGACCGCGCCCGGCCAGACCACGGCCACCCGCCTCAACCTGAACGGCTCCAACGTCATCTTCGAATCGGACTCGACCAGAGGCCTGGCGGTGCTGACGCTGGACATGGGCAAAACCCAGGCGCTGGCCGACGGTATCTACACGCTGGAGGTGCAGGGCCGCGACGCCACCAACAAGCCCGCTGGCTCCGAGCCGTACCGCGTGACGTTTGAGGTGGTGAATGCCTCCACCATCACCAACGTCTTCCCGTATCCGAACCCCGTCACCAGCAAAGCGCAGTTCGTGTTTACGCTCACGGGCGCCGAGCTGCCGCGGGACATGAAAATTCAGATCCTGACCCTCACGGGCCGGGTAGTGAAGGAAATCATGATGGAAGACATTACGGCCAAAGGGCCGCTGCGCATCGGCAACAATATCACAGGCTACGCCTGGGACGGCACCGACACCTATGGCGACCGGCTGGCCAACGGCACCTACCTGTACCGCGTCATCCTCGACGACCCGACCAATAAGTTCAGCCGCCGCGCCACCAGCGCCGAGGCCGACCGCCGGGCCTTCAAAAACGACTGGGGCAAGATCGTCCTGATTCGCTAAGCAGGCACCGCTAAGCAATACCCAATAAAAAGGGCCGCCAAAATTGGCGGCCCTTTTTATATGTACAGGCTTTTGGCTGACAACTGCCTACCGCCGTCGCAGCGTTACGAAGCTGAAGGCGTAAGCGTGCCGCTCGTCTGCCTCGTGCCGCTCGCGCGACTCCTCGCGCCACTCGGTGTGGTTGAGTTCCGGAAACACGGTGTCGCCCTCGAAGCTATGGTGTACTTCGGTGAGGTAGATGGTGTCGGCGGCCTGCATGGCTTGGCGGTAGATTTCGGCGCCACCAATAACAAACACTTCTTCATCCAGCTGCGCCGCCCTCTCCAGCGCGGCGGGCACTGAATACGCCACTTCGCAGCCCGGTGCTTGCCAGTCCTGCTGCCGTGTGATGACGATGTTGGCGCGGTTGGGCAGCGCCCGCCCGATGCTGTCGTAGGTGCGGCGGCCCATGATGACGGGGTGGCCCTGGGTGAGACGCTTGAAATGCTTGAGGTCGTCGGGCAGGTGCCAAAGCAGCTGGTTGTCGTGCCCGATGACGTTGTTTTCGGCGGTGGCTACTACGAAGGATACCATATAGGCTGATTGATGCGCGACATGTTCAGGGTGACAAACTGCGCGAGCTGCGGGGAATATTAGCTGGCAAGCGAAGCAGCATTGAACCCTCGCAGAAACTCCTGCACGGGCATGCGCTTTTTGCCTTCCAGCTGCACGTCGAGCAGGCTGAGCAGGCCGCTGCCGGTTTGCACGCGCAGGTAAGTGCGGCCGTCGGTGTGCCAGGTGCCGATGCCGCCCGCATCGGGGCCGCTGGCTTCCTCGTCGTCGAAGGGCTGGGCCCGGAACACTTTGAGCGTGCGGCCGTCGGGTAGCTGGGTGAAGGCCGTGGGGATGGGGGAGAGGCCCCGCACCCGGTTGGCCAGCACCGGTGCCGACTCGTTGAAATCCAGCCGGCCGGTTTCCTTCTGGATCTTGGGGGCGGCGCGCAGCTCCGTGCTTTCCTGCTGAGGCAGGCTGGGTGCCGTACCGGCCGCAATGGCCTGCACCGAGCGCAAGGCCAGGGCCGCGCCGGCCAGCTTCAGCTTCTCGTAGAGCGAGCCGAAATCGTCCTCGTCAGCAATCGGTACTACGTCTTGGAAGATCAGGTCGCCGGTATCAATTTCGTGGCGCAGGAAAAAGGACGTGACGCCGGTGCGGGTTTCGCCGTGGATGAGGGCCCAGTTGATGGGCGCCGCCCCGCGGTACTGTGGCAGCAGCGAGGCGTGGATGTTGATACTGCCCTGCGGCGGCATGTTCCAAACGGCCTCGGGCAGCATCCGGAAGGCCACCACCACCTGCAAATCGGCCGCGTAGCCCTTTAGCTCCGCCTGAAACTCCGGCGACTTCAGGTTGGTGGGCTGCAGCACGGGCAGGTTGTGCGCTTCGGCGGCCTGCTTCACGGCCGAGCCCTGCAGCTGCCGCCCGCGCCCGGCCGGTTTGTCGGGTGCCGTCACGACGGCTACCACCTGGCAGCCGTTCCAGCTAAGCAGGCTTTCCAGTGTCGGAACGGCAAATTCCGGCGTGCCCATGAAGATGATGCGGAGGGGAGTCATAGAAGAGCGTAACGCGAAGTCGTGCTTCGCGGAGTTAACAATTGGCTTCCGAAAGCCTGCCAGTTGGGGCGCTGGTGCGCGAAGTGGAACTTCGCGTTACCTCTCCGGATACAACAGATACTTCTGCCGCATGGCTTTGTACTGCCCCAGCGCCGGCTCCCACGAAGCCCGGATTTCCGGCTCCGTCTTCCCGGCCACAATCATCTGGCGAATGGTGGAAGTGCCGGTCAACTGCTCGAAGTACTTGCCGAAGAACTTGTCTTTGGTGGTGCTCTGCTGGTAGAAATCGAGCAGATACTTTACCGTGAAGCCCACCTCGTTGCCAGAGTTGCGCAGGTCGAGGCCGTAGCACTGCTTGCCGTTCTGGGGCGGCGTGGGCGAGCCAGTGTTGGGCTTGGGCGTGAAGCGGAACGGCCGCGTGGCGGGCTGGGTGGGCGCTCCAATCACCTCAAACGGCATATCCGTGCCGCGGCCCACGCTCACGTCGGTGCCCTCAAACAGGCAGACGGTGGGGTAGAGGCTCACGGAATGGGCGTTGGGCAGGTTGGGGGAAGGGCGCACCGGCAGCTCGTAGCGGGTGGCGTGGGTGTAGCCCTGCACGGGCACCACCGTCAGGCGGCACTGCTTGCCGCCGGCCAGCCACTTTTCGCCATTAATCATCTTGGCCAGCTCGCCCACCGTGAGGCCGTGCACCACCGGAATCGGGTGCATGCCCACAAACGACTTGTGCTGCAACTCCAGCACCGGCCCGTCTACGTACCAGCCGTTGGGGTTGGGGCGGTCCAGTACAATCACCTCTTTGCCCTGTTCGGCGGCGGCCTCCATCACATAGTGCATGGTGCTGATGAAGGTGTAGAACCGCACGCCCACGTCCTGAATATCAAACACCAGCACATCCACGTCGGCCAGCATCTCGGCTGTGGGCTTTTTGGTGGCGCCGTAGAGGCTGCGCACCGGCAGGCCGGTGCGGGCGTCTTTGCCGTCTTTGATGGTGGCACCGTCGGCGGCCTCGCCCCGGAAACCGTGCTCGGGCCCGAATACGGCCTTCACGGCCACACCCTGCGTGAGCAGCGTGTCGAGCAGGAAGGCGCGGCCCACCAGCGCCGTCTGGTTCACCACCAAACCCACGCGCTTGCCCTTCAGCAACGGCAGGTACCGCTCGAACTGCGCCGCGCCTACGCGCAGGGCGGCGGCCGGCTCGGTGAGCACCTGCGGCGCCGAAACCACTGTGGCAGAAGGAGAAGCAACTGGCGCAGTAGCGGCAGGCTGGGTGGGGGCGGTGGCGCTGCAGTTGGCGAGCAGCAGCGCAGTGCTCAGCAGCCCGGAGAAATTGGATATCGGCATCAGGAAACGAAGCTAGGAAACTGACCGTAGACGCGTAGCTTTACGGCAGTGAACGTCTCGCGGTACATATCCCACAAGATTGACGGAGCCGACTCGGGGTCTTTTACCTCGTCGGTGACAAAGATAGCCATCATCAGCATTGCCCTTGGCGTTGCGGTGATGATTGTGTCTTTTGCTATCCTCGAAGGATTTCGCAACGAAATCCAAAGTAAGATCTTTTCCTTTGGCGCGCACCTGCAGATCAGTAAGTACGACACCAACAACTCGCTGGAAGTAGAGCCCATCGGCGGGCCCCGTCTGGTGCAAGACCTGCACCGCTTCCCGCAGGTGCAGACCATTCAGCCCTTCGCCCGCAAAACGGCCATCATCAAAACCAAGGATGAGGTGCTGGGCGTGGTGCTGAAAGGCATTTCGGAGGAAGACGGCAAATCGCCGATGCGCGAAAACCTGCAGTCGGGCAAGTTCCTGACCTTCCCCGACTCAACGGCTTCTAACGACATTCTGCTTTCGCGCAAGGTGGCCGACAAGCTGCGCCTCAAGGTCGGCGACGATGCCTTGTTCTACTTCATCCAAAACCCGCCGCGGGTGCGCAAGTTCACCGTGAAGGGCATCTACCAGACCGGCCTCGACGAGTTCGACGAGGTGTACGTCATCGGCGACATCCGCCAGATTCGGGAGCTGAACGCTTGGCCCGACTCCCTGGTAGGTGGCGTGGAAGTGGTGCTCAAGGACTTCAACCGTCTCGACCCGGTAGCGGAAAACCTCTACGAAAACCTGCGCTACGACCTCAAGCTGGACAAAATCACGGACCAGTACGCGCAGCTCTTCGACTGGCTGCAGCTGCTCAACCGCAACGTCATTATCTTCCTGATCCTGATCATCTTTGTGGCCACGTTCAACATGGTGGCCACCATCTTCATCATGATTCTGGAGCGCACCAACATGATTGGGGTGCTGAAGGCCGTGGGCGCCACCGACCGCCAGATCCGGAGCATGTTCTTCTTCCGGGGTTTGAGCCTCACGCTGCGCGGCATGCTTTATGGCAACCTGGTGGGGCTGGGCTTCTGTGCCCTGCAGTACTACACCCACCTCATCCCGCTCGACCCCGAGAACTACTACATGGACCGGGTGCCGATTTTCTGGGACCCTAAAATCATCGTCATCCTCAACGCCGCCGTGTTTGCCACCTCCCTGCTGGCCGTGCTGATTCCCACTTACCTCATCTCCCGCATCAAGCCTGTTACGGCCATCAAGTTCGACTAAACAAAGAGGCCCCGCAGCAGCGCTGCGGGGCCTCTTTGTTTGAATATAGCTTACAACCAGCGGCTCTGCAGAATCAGGTTCGGGTTGGGGCACAGGGCGGCCCACTGCTCGCGCTCCTCGGGCAAGGCCACGCCGGGGAAGTCGCCGGAACGGCCCTGCAGGTCGGCTATCACCTGGAAGTGCAGGTGCGGCGGCCAGTCGCCGTTCTCGGGCGCGGGGCCGACTTCGGTGAACGTCTGGCCTTTTTCGATGGCCATGCCGGGGCGCAGCAGCGCGGTTTCGCGGCGGCTTAGATGGCCGTAGAGGGTGTAGAACGTGGTGTCTTCGAGGGTGTGCTGCAGGATGACGGTGGGGCCGTAGTCGCCGAAGTTGTCGTTGTCCTGCACGCTGTGCACGGTGGCATCCAGCGGGGCCAGCACGGGCGTGCCGGCGCGCAGCCACACGTCCACGCCCAGGTGCAGGGAGCGGGCAGGCACGGCCGGGTCGCCGAACAGGCCGGGGCTGCGGCGGTAGATGACGCGGTTTTCGAGGTAGCCGCCTACGCCGATATGCGCGTTCTGGTCGGCCAGCAGTTGCGTTACCAGCGTCTCGAAGGCGGCCGTATCGCGCAGGTCGGCGTCGCGTACCACGGGGTTGTTGGCGGTGAAGTCGAGGCGGGCTACGTCGGCAGCATTCAGGTCGACGGGCAGAACGGGGTGGAATTCGTGTTGGTGGCGTTCGAGCAGATCAGCAAGCATACTTCTGAACAAGATGAAAATGAAAGGAGTTACCCAGGTGCCCCGGCATACAGCCGTGGGGCAAGGCCGGCCGGTCATACGGCATAGCCGCAAGGCAATATTTTATACGCCGGGCAGTGGGGCCGCAAGCTAAAGCATCCGCTATAGAATCCCGTACTTTGCAGCCCTTATTCCACGTCTGCACGCGGCTACCGCCAACTTGCGCAGGCTCCCGGTCAAGTTCCCAAGTCCCCAAGTCCCCAAGCCCCTAAGTCTCTAATGAGCAGTCCGTACCTCACGCTTACCGTTGTTGAGCTCACCCAGGAAACCAACGACGCCGTTACCATTCACCTCGAAGCCCCCGGCCGCCAGCCCATTGCCAGCGCCCCCGGCCAGTTCCTGACCCTGATTCTGCCCTGCGGGCCGGGCGGCAAAAAGGAGCGCCGCGCCTACTCGCTCAGCAGCACGCCCAGCGAGGCGCCGCGCCTGTCCGTGACGGTGAAGCGCGTAACGGGCGGCCTCGTCAGCAACTACCTGCTTGAGACGGTGCGCGTGGGCCAGCAGCTGGAGGCCATGGCCCCGCTCGGCAACTTCACGCTCACGCCCAACCCCGCCGCGGCCCGCTCGCTGGTGCTGGTGGGAGCCGGCTCGGGCATCACGCCGCTCATGAGCATGCTGAAGGCCGTACTGCGTGATGAGCCCCGCAGCCAGGTGCTGCTGGTGTACGGCAACCGCAATGAGGCCTCGGTGATATTCGGGGAGCAGCTGCGCCAGCTGGAAGCCCAGAGCGGCGGCCGCCTGCAGGTGGAGCACGTGTATAGCCAGCCCACCGGCCCGGTAGCTGCCCACCAGCACACCGGCCGCCTCAACCGCACCATGCTGCTGCGCATTCTGGAGCAGCGCCACCAGGCCCCGCCCGCCCAGGCCGACTACTACCTCTGCGGCCCCGACGGCATGATGGCCGAAGCTAAATCGGCGCTGGAACTGCTGGGCGTGCCCCAGGCCCAGATCCGGCGCGAGAGTTTCGTGGCCGCGGCCGACACGCAGGAAACCGCCGCCGCCCAGCCCGGCGGCCACGGCGACGTATCGGACGCCGACGACGACGGCCAGATCATGACCCGCAACGTGACCGTGAACTACGAAGGCACCGAGTACCAGTTTGAGGTGAAGCCCAGCCAGACGATTCTGGAAGCCGCCCTCGACCTGGATATCGACCTGCCGTATTCGTGCCAGGCCGGCCTGTGCACGGCCTGCCGCGGCAAGTGCCTCTCGGGCAAAGTCCACCTCGATGAGCGCGAGGGCCTGTCGGACTCGGAGATGAAGCAGGGCTACGTGCTGGTGTGCGTGGCGCACCCGCTCACCCGCGACGTGGTTATCGAAATCGACTAGTGTCCCTAGTCACCGGCGTGGTGCCACGAGTTGCCCGCAGGGCCTCGTGGTACCACTATCGTTGAACGGCCTTCGTTGCAGTCATCCGCAACAATAGGGATGCCCCGACTGGAAAAAGTCGGGGTACCACCCCCCCGCCGCCCATTTCCCCCGTATCCGAGCTTCTATGTCTACTTCCTCTGAATTGCCGACTGCCTCGGCTACTGATACCCAGCGTCCGCCCCGCCACTACCTGCCCGAAGACTACTCGGTGACGGATTGGGCGGCGCTGGAACCCTTTTTTGTGGAGTTGCGCGACCGGACCATCCACTCCGGCGCGGAGCTGGAGCGCTGGCTGCTCGACCGCTCGGAGCTGGAATCGGCGCTGAGCGAAGACCTGGCCTGGCGCTACATCCGCATGACCTGCGACACCCAGGACGAGGCCCGCAGCACGGCGTTTCAGTACTTCGTGAGCGAGATTGAGCCCAACGTGGCGCCCTACGACCACGCCCTCAACGAGAAGATGCTGGCCTCGGAATTCCTGCCGGAGCTGGATCCGCAGAAGTACCGCGTGTTTCTGCGCTCGGTACGGCAGGCCCTGGAAATCTACCGCGCCGAGAACATTCCGCTCAAAACCGACATCAGTACCAAGCAGCAGCAATATGCGGCCATTGCCGGCGCCATGACGGTCACGCTCGACGGCGAGGAAGTGACGCTGCCCCGCGCCGCCGACCGCCTTAAGAGTACCGACCGCACCGTACGCGAAGACGCCTACCGCGCCATTCAGGCCCGCCGCCTCCGCGACTCGGAGCCGCTCGACGCGCTGTTTACCGAGCTGATCGGGCTGCGCCATCAGGTGGCGCTGAACGCCGGCTTCGCCAACTTCCGCGACTACATGTTTGCCGCGCTGGGCCGCTTCGACTACACCCCGCAGGACTGCTTCAACTTCCACCGGGCCATCCGCGAAACCGTAGTGCCGCTTATCGACGACCTCGACCTGGAGCGCCGCCAGGACCTGGGCCTGCCCGAGTTGCGCCCCTGGGACCTCGACGTGGACGTGAGCGGCAAAGCCCCGCTACGGCCCTTCGAAACGGGCGCCGAGCTGCTGGAAAAAACTATCGACGTGTTCCAGCGCCTCGACCCCTACCTAGGCGACTGCCTGCGCACCATGCGCCAGATGGGCCACCTCGACCTAGAAAGCCGCAAGGGCAAGGCTCCCGGCGGCTATAACTATCCGCTCGACGAAACCGGCGTGCCGTTCATCTTCATGAACGCCACCAGCTCCTTGCGCGACGTGGTGACCATGCTGCACGAAGGCGGCCACGCCGTGCATTCGTTCCTGACCCGCAACCTGCCGCTAGGCGCCGACAAGCACCCGCCGTCCGAAGTGGCCGAGCTGGCCTCCATGAGCATGGAGCTGATGAGCATGGACCACTGGGACGTATTCTTCACCGACCCGGATGAGCTACGTCGCGCCAAGAAAACGCATCTGGAAGGCGTGCTCGAAACCTTCCCCTGGGTGGCTACCATCGACAAGTTCCAGCACTGGATCTACGAAAATCCCACGCACACCGAGGAGCAGCGCCACCAGCAGTGGCAGCAGGTGTTCGACGAGTTCAACCAGCGTACCGTGAGCTGGAAGGGCTTGGAAGGCATCAAGCCGTATCTGTGGCAGAAGCAGCTGCACCTTTATGAGGTGCCTTTCTACTACATCGAGTACGCCATGGCGCAGCTCGGAGCTATTGCCGTGTGGCGCAACTTCCGCCAGAATCCGCAGCAGGGTTTGGCCGCCTACAAGCGCGCTTTGGCGCTGGGTTACACTGCGCCCATCGGCGAGATTTACGCCGCCGCCGGCATCCGCTTCGACTTCAGCACCGAGTACCTGCGCACCCTGGCCGACTTCGTACGCGACGAAATGGCGAAGCTGTAAGCCGCCTGCCCGGTTGCCGGAAAAGTAAAACGCCCCGTTTTCGTGAGAAAGCGGGGCGTTGTAGTTGAACTGATATACCACTGCCAATACGCTAGCCGGGTAACCATTCTTCTGTCAGCAATAGCCTAATGCATAGCCGTTAAACTGTAAAAAAGCGGCCGGTAAGTACCGGTCGCCTTTTCCACAACCAACTCAACCAGCATGGCCGGGCGCAAAGCGCGCCAGCCAGCGGTTTGATCAAGGAGCCACGGCCAGGGCAATTGGTTGCATGGCCTCCGGCTTTTTTTTGTAGTGCTGGCTGAGCTCACCTGTCTGACCCGGCCAAGCGCGGAAGCAGTAGATTATTCCTGCAGCTCGAATAAGGGGAGTGGCGCCAGGGTGCCACTGGCCGTCTGGCTGCGGAGCTGGTTCTCGTGCAGCTTCAGATAGTTGTTGAACTGCTTGGCCGCCCGGTCGTACTGGACGCGGTAACCGACCACCTGCCCATCGTATTGGCCAATGGTTTCGAGCGTGTTCTGCACGGTGGTGCTGGCACCGGGCGCCGTCGCGAGGCCGCGCAGGGCCGTCAGCAGCGAGTCTTGGGCGGAATCGTAGCGGTCAATCTGAGCCGACTGCATGGTGAGCTGCTGGTAGCGCAGGGCCTTGAGGCGGTCGTTGGCGCGGCTCAGTTGTTGCAGCTGCGGCTGGTTGGCGCCGGGGCTGCGCTCCAGCTCGTTCAGAATTTGGGCGGTGGCTACCAACTTGGCGTCGTCGCTGGCCATCATCTGTGTCCAGCGCACATCCACGGAGTCGCGCAGGACACTCAGCTGGGCTTTAGCGGCCGAGGCCGAGGCCGGATCGACGGCTTTGGGCGTGCGGTTGCACGCGGTGAAGGCAGCCAGCAGCAGCGCCAGCCAAACGGTGTTTTTCATAGGGCAAAAGAGCAGGGGGAGATAAGCGAAGAAAGCACCTAGCAGCCGGTAAAGCCGGCACAGGGGCAAAGGTAGCAAGGCTGGGGCGTGGCGTAGGCTGGGGCGCGGCACCGACCGAAAGCAGGTGGAGGCGCCACAGCAGGCCAGAAATCGCACAATGAACCCAAGGTTTATTTAGAGGGCCATCAATTGATAATCAAGTGGTTCGGGTATATAGGGAATATGCGTTTTACGCGCTGATAACGTATAAACCCGGCGCAAAGTGCCTATCTTTGATGGCAGTTTAGTGAACCTCTCACCAACCTTCTTCATGAAAAAACATTACGTATTAGTGTCGGCGCTGCTGCTGGCAGCGGCTACTTCCCGCGGCCAGGGCACCGAACTGTTCCTGTCGGAATACACCGAGGGTGCTCACCAGTCGGGTATCAGCTACAACGGCGGCGTTTCCAACTCCACCGGCAACGAGCGCGCCCTGGAGATTTTCAACCCCACGTCTTCGTCGGTTAGCCTGAATGCTTACTCCATTCGCCGCTATTCCAACGGCAGCGCTACCGTAACCGAAGAAGAGAAGCTGCAGCGCACCACCGGGGCCAACACCCTTAATTCTGCTGCTGCCTTCGTATACGCCAACGGCGAAGCCACCCTCACGTCTATCCTGAGCAAAGCCAACCAGCTGGCGGCCGCCCCGGTTGCTACCGTTGGCCCCAACACGCTGGTGCGTGGCGGCGTGGCCTACCACAACGGCGACGACGCCCTGGGCCTCGTGCGCTGGACCAGCGGCACGGCTGGCGTCGGCACCCCGGTGCTGGTTGACATTTTTGGCGTTATCGGCTTCCAGCCTCTGCCCGCGGGCGGTGGCACCGGCACCGGCCAGTGGAGCGGCACCAACCCCCTCGATCCACCGGTAAACGGCCAGACCTCGGCGCCACTGGTAGCTTCGGCCAACCAGTCGCTGATTCGCCGCGCCACCGTGTCGAGCGGTACGCGCGTGAACCCGGCTTCGGCCACCTACAACATTGCCGATCAGTGGCAGGCGTACAGCTATGCCTTCCCTCCCGGAGGCACTTCTGACCCGGCTGCCCAGAGCTACTCCCGCCTCGGCGAGCACAACGACTACACCGGCCCGTTCGGTACCTACGGCCCGCTGAAGGTGCTGGAGAAGTTCAACAACGGCATCAGCGTGTATCCTAACCCCGCCAGCGGCACGGCTATCGTGGAGCTGAAGGACGTGAAGGTGGGCTCCATCGTGGTGATGAACAACCTCGGCCAGTCCATCACGGCGCAGCCGCAAGGCCTGTCGACGGAGAAAATCACGCTGGACATCTCGGGCCTGAAAGCCGGTCTGTACTTCGTGCAGTTCATCTCGAAAGACGGCCAGACCAAGCTCTACAAGGAGCTGATGGTGAAATAAATAGCCGATTTGCGCTGCTGTATTGATTGCGCAGATTCATTGAAGAACAACGAGGCCCACGATAAGTCGTGGGCCTCGTTGTTTTATAAGCTCATACAGGGACGCGCTGGCGGTCTGGCCGGAATACGGGCCGCCGACTTCCTGTCGTACCTTTGCTCTTGGCGCCTTATAGTAGCCGGGCAACCGGGCATTACTTGATAAACAGGCCAGCCAATCAGCGAAATCAACACAATCAGCGCAAATCAGCGATTCTAATGAGCGACGTAACTCCCCTTGATAAAGTAGGCGAATTCGGGTTGATTCGCCGGATTCAGGAAACCGTACACCTGCAGCAGCCCAGCACCATCCTCGGCATCGGCGACGACGCGGCCATCCTCTCGCCCCCGGCCGGGCAGGAAGTGGTTATCAGCACCGACCTGCTGGTGGAAGGCGTGCACTTCGACCTCACGTTCTGCCCCCTCAAGCACCTAGGCTACAAAGCTGTGGCCGTAAACGTATCGGATGTGGCGGCCATGAATGCCCTGCCCACCCAGATTGTAGTGGCTCTGAGCGTGCCTTCCCGTTTTTCGGTGGAAGCCGTGGAGGAACTCTACGAAGGCATCCGGCTGGCCTGCGAGGCCTACAACGTAGACCTGGTGGGCGGCGACACCACCGGCAGCCGCAGCGGCCTGACCATCGGCATCACGGCCCTGGGCCTGGCCGAAACGGGCAAAGCCGTGCGCCGTAGCGGGGCCGGCCCCAACGACCTGCTCTGCGTGACCGGCGACCTGGGCGGGGCCTACCTGGGCCTGCAGGTGCTGGAGCGCGAAAAGCAAGCCTGGCAGGCCGACCCCGAAACCCAGCCTGAGCTCGGCAAATACCCCTACGTGCTCCAGCGCCAGCTCCGCCCTGAGGCCCGCATGGACGTGGTGCACGAGCTGCGCGACCTGGGCGTGGTGCCCACCAGCATGATTGACATTTCCGACGGGCTGGCCTCCGAGGTGCTACACCTGTGCGCCGCCAGCGGCACCGGGGCCCGCGTGTTTACGGAGAACCTGCCCATCGCCAACCCCACGCTGGAAGTGGCCGAGGAGTTCAACCTCGACCCCATTATGTGCATGCTCAACGGTGGCGAGGACTACGAGCTGCTCTTCACCGTGCCCTTGTCGGCCCACGATAAAATCAAGAACCACCCCGATATCACCATCATCGGCCACATGGTAGACAAGAACGAAGGCGCAAACCTCATCACCAAAGCCGGCCAGCCCATCCCGCTGCGGGCGCAAGGGTTCAACCACTTCTAAATCGCGGATTTTGTGGATTAAGCGGATTCGTCGGATTTCGGTAACGATTGAAAAAGAAAGAGGCTTGCCAACTGGCAAGCCTCTTTTTATGCACAACAACCCGTGGAAGAGAGTAAAGCGAGAGTAGGCGAATCGTCACCAAAATCCGACGAATCCGCTTAATCCACAAAATCCGCGATTCAGTCTTCCGGATAGGGGATGTAGACGAAGTTGGTGAATTCCTCATCCAGCACGAACAGGCAGCAGTACTCGTCAGCGTCGCGGTAGGTGTTTCGGAAGGCTTCGATGCCGTCCTGGCCCACGATGCCCTGCTGCACGAACAGCTCCAGGTAGCTGGCGAAGACGTGCCACTCCAGGTTCAGCTCGTCGGCGTTGATGAGCAGGCCGCCCAGCGGCACCTCCTGGCGGGCAAACACGAAAATGGGATACTTGGAAATATCCCGCTTGCGGATCTGCGAGGAAGCCTCGCTCAGCGTATCGGAAACGGTAGCAAAATCCTTGGTGATGGTGCCGAGGTATTTGCCGTTCAGTTCGGGGTCGTTGGTGTAGTCCATATGTTCTGTCTTCAACTGGGCAATCTGCCCATGAGAGTTGCTATGCGCAAATACTCTTCGGATTCAACGAAATCCAGTGATTCCTGAATCAGGTCATTAGTGGCTTTTTGCTGGTCTGCGGGCAGAGTAGCCTTGAAACTGATATTACGCAAAGCCTTCAATAGTGTGTTTTCGCTATCAGATCTGATAGGTACGTCCTGCCCATTGAGTAGGAAGCTCCCCGGTGTATTACCATACGGCTGCTTCTCAAGGAACATCGTCTGGCCGAACTCTACATTGAATGCTCTGCCACTACTATCAATGAGCTTGAGCGTGACTGAGCCGCCATCCATCCAAGCCAATAATTCTTCCAGAAATAGAGGATTGTTTAGGTCCAGCAGATTCAAATCATCCATTTAGTGACAATACGCTACTTAGCGTTCATTTCGAGGACGTTAGTACAGTTCATGTTTTGTAGGCTGAAGGTACTAGGCAAACAGACGAAATAGCCAATCACCAAATCGTTTCGGCGAAGACTGTTCTGGCGACATTTTTTGGTTCCAGAGACCATACCGGTAAGAAACCAGTTCTCGCAGCCTTTGCACAACTGTGGAGTCCTCGCAAAGGGCCGATAAGTTGGCCTCAAATTCCTGTACATAGGAACTTGAGGCCAGTCCGTTTTGAATAAGGTACAAGTCCTGTACGCTCCTGTCGATTAAAGACCAATCTTCACCCCTCAATATGCTGGGCTTGCCTGCTTGCAGGCTACGGATTCCTTCTGAGCTACGTAGCCAGTTTTCCCAGTTGCCTTTGTAGCGCGCATAAACATCCAGTTTTTCGTGGGTCAGCATGGCGCTCAGGATGACAGGTATGCTACTTCAACTCCAGCAGCACCACATTCTCCACGTGGTGGGTGTGCGGGAACATATCCACCGGCTGCACCTTCACCACTTTATACGCCTCGTCCAGTAGCTCTAAATCCCGCGCCTGGGTGCCGGGGTTGCAGCTAACGTACACGATGCGGGGGGCGCGCATTTCGAGGAGGCGGGCCACTACGTCGGGGTGCATGCCGGCGCGGGGCGGGTCGGTGATGACCACATCAGGGCGGCCGTGCTTCTGGATAAACTCGGCGTTGAGCACGTCCTTCATGTCGCCGGCGTAGAACTCGGTGTTGGTGGTGCCGTTGATTTCGGAGTTGATGTAGGCGTCCTTCACCGCTGATTCCACATACTCCACGCCCACTACGTGCCTGGCCTGCCGGGCCACGAAGTTGGCGATGGTGCCGGCACCGGTGTAGAGGTCATAGACCAGCTCCGAGCCGGTGAGCTGGGCGAAGTCGCGGGTGATTTTGTAGAGGTTGAAGGCCCCGTCGGAGTTGGTCTGGTAGAAGGATTTCGGGCCGACGCGGAAGCGCAGGCCTTCCATTTCCTCGTGAATGTGCGGCTCGCCCTTGTAGCACACCACCTCCAGGTCGTGGAAGGTTTCGTTGCCCTTGTCGTTGAGCACGTAGTTGAGGGAGGTGATTTGCGGGAACCGCTCTTGCAGGAAATCCAGCAGCGGAAACAGCGCGTCGTGGGCGTAGTAGCATTGCAGAATCACCATCAGGTCGCCGGTATTGGCCGTCCGGATGATGAGGTTGCGCAGGAAGCCCTCCTGGGTCACGAGGTTGTTGAAGGGCAGGTCGTGCTCCAGGGCGTAATCGCGCACGGCCAGCCGGATCTGGTTGCTGGGGTCGGGCTGCAGCCAGCAGTGGTTGATGTCGAGAATCTTGTCGAAGCGGCCGGGGGTGTGGAAGCCCAGCACGCGCCGCTCGTAGTTGTGGCCGCTGGCAATCTGCTCGTTGGTGAGCCAGCCGTTGTGGCTGAAGGTATACTCCAGCTTGTTGCGGTAGTAGGTCTGGTCGGGGGAGGCCTGAATCGGCAGGATTTCGGGCAGGGCCACTTTACCGATGCGCTGCAACGTGTCGGCCACTTGCTGATGCTTGAACTGCAGCTGGGTTTCGTAGCCCAGGTGCTGCCACTTGCAGCCGCCGCAGGTGCCGAAATGCTCACAGAACGGCTGCACGCGCAGCTCGGAGTACTTATGGAAGTGCGTGGGCACGGCTTCCAGGAAGTTCTTTTTGGCCTTGGTCACGCGCAAATCCACCACGTCGCCGGGGGCCACTTGCGTCACAAAGATGACCAGATTCTCGCGGCGCACCAGGCACTTGCCCTCGGCCACCATGTCGGTAATTTCGACTTCGCGGAGCAGCTCCGCCGGGATGTTTTTAACGGATTTTCTCACCGGACAAAGGTAAACGCTGATTTTGCAGATTGAGTCGGATTGGTCGGATTTTGTGGATCACGGATTCAGGCGGATTTAGCGGATTGGTCAGATTTTGTGGTCGATACTCGCCTGGCTTCTTCAATCAGACTACAAAAAAGAGGCTTGCCAATCGGCAAGCCTCTTTGCATTCACGTGAAGGTGAATTTTAATCGGCCTCGAAATCCGACCAATCCGCCCTAATCAGCAAAATCCGCGTTCCTATTTCACCACGTCGAACCAGCCTTTGAAGGAGCGGCCGTCGGGCAGGGTGAGCAGGTAGTAGTAGACGCCGGCCGGGCTGGAGCTGGCGTCGAAGGTGTTGCGGTAGCTGCTGGCTTTGTAGACTTCCTTGCCCCAACGATTGAAGATGGTGAGTGAGTTGCCGGGGTAGAGCTCCACGTTTTTGATGATGAACTGGTCGTTGAGGTTGTCGCCGTTGGGCGTCACCACGTTGTAGAACACCAGGTCGTTGGCGAACTGCACGCAGGCCTCGTTGGACGTGGACGTGAGCGTGCCCGGGCCCACGGCCTCAATCCGGAAGCACTGGTCGAAGCCGGCGCTGCCCGTGGTGAGCTGCACGCTGGTGGCGGTGCCGGCCACGGTCTGTACCAACTCGGCCGTGCCGTTGGCGGCCCGGCGGTAGAGCCGGTACTGCTGCACGGCAAAGCCCTGGTAGGCGTTCCAGCTCACGTTAACTTTGCCTTCGTCGCGGCCCACACCGCCCTCTGTGGCCGTGGCCAGGGTCCGGATGGTGGTGTGCTGGGTGCTGGCCAGCAGGTCGCCGCAGGCGTTGGTCAACTCCACGCGGTACTCGTAGGCGGCGGCATCGGCATCCACGCTGGTATCGGTGAAGGTGGTAGCGGTGTTCGGCACGTTGCCCACGGTGGCGAAGGCCGAGGTACTGCCCGCCACGCGGCGCAGAATCTGCACGCGGTTGGTGTTGCCGGAGTTGTTGGGCACGTTGAGCGCGAGGTTGATTTTGCGGTCATCCTGCAGGTCCACCGAGGCCACGTTCAGCGCCACCGTCGCGTTGTCGGGGCGGATGGTGAAGGTGGCGGCGCAGGCGGGGCTGGTGGTTTCCGACACGCTGAGCGTGGCGTTGGCCGAACCGGCTGGCACGTCAACTGTCACGGTGGCCGTGCCCTGGCCGCTGGTGATGGTGCCGCCCGTTATCGTCCACTGATACTGGCCGCCGCTGAGGGCCGCGGTGCTGTAGCGCAAACCGGTGCGGCTGGCGGGGCAATAGCTGGCCGGACCGGCAATAGCTAGCGGCGGCACTACCACGAAGGTTTTGGTGAACACCGGCCCGGCGCACAGGCTGGCGTTGGTTTCGCGGGCCGTGATGGTGTAAGTGCCCACGGCAGTCGGTACGCTCAGGGTACCGGCCGTAACCGTCTGGGGCGCGCCATTCACAGTCCAAGCGTAGGTGGAGCCGGCGGTGCCGGCCAAGGTAAACTGCGCTGCCGTCTGGCTGGCGCAGGACCGGGCCGGGCCGTTGATGGCCAGGTTAGCGGCCGGCGACGGCAGCACCGTCACATAAAGCGTGTCGCTCTGGCCCAGGCAGCGGCCGCCGGCCGGGTTGCTGGATTCCGTCACGACCAGCTTGGCAATGCCGGGCCGGGTGAAGTTCACCTGCACCGTGTTCTGGCTGGTGCTAAGCTGGGTGCCGCCCACAATCTGCCAGCCGTAGGTGGAGCCGTTGGTGAGCTGGGTCTGGTAGGTGAAGGGGCCATCGGCGAGGCACACACGCAGCGGGCCGGTGGGCCGCTGCGTCACGAGCTGCTGGTTGATGCGCACCGGGAACCGTACGGTATCCGACGAGCAGCCTTCAGCATTCCGCCGGAACGCCTGCACGCTGGCCGTGGCGGAAGCCCCGCCCCAGTTCACAGTGATGGCCGCCGTGCCCTGGCCGCTGGCAATGGTGCCGCCCGTCACGAGCCACTGGTAGGCCGTGGAGCGCGGCGCCCGGATGCTGTAGGCAATGCCCTGCACCGTGGGGCACACCGAAGCCGAGCCCTGGATGCTGTCGGGCAGCGGCCGCGGGTTGACGAGGATGCGTACCGTGTCGCGGGCTACGCAGTTTTGGGCCGTGGTGGCCGTCACAACATAGGTGAGCGTGAGCGGGGTTTGGGTGGTGTTCACGCCCGTGAATACCGGGCGGGCCGTGGTGGCGCTGCTCAGGTTGGCGGCCGGGCTCCACTGGTAGCGGTAGCCGGTGAGAGCCGCGCTGCCCAGCGTCGTCGACTGCCGGTCGCAGAGCGTGGCGTCGGGGCCGGCGTTGGCAATGGCGGCTGGGTTGAGCGTGATGCGCACCGTGCTCTGGGCTACGCAGCCCTCAGCCGTAGTAGCCGTGACCGTGTAGGTGAGCACCTGCGCCGTAGTGCCGGTGTTGGTCAGGCTGAAAGTTGGGTTGGCAGCCGTAGCGCTGCTCAGGCCGGTGGCCGGGCTCCACTGGTAGGTGTAGCCCACCAATGAGGCCGCACCCAGCGTGGTGGTTTCGCCCGAGCACACGGCTCGGTCGGTGCCGGCCGTGGCCACGGCGGCCGGGTTGATGGTGACGCGCACCGTGTCGCGGCTCACGCAGCTGTTGGCGGTAGTGGCCGTCACGATGTAGGTGAACGTTTGCGGCGTGCTGCCGGTATTGGTGAGCGTGAGGGTTGGGTTGGCGGCGGTGGCGCTGCTCAGGCCGGTGGCCGGGCTCCACTGGTAAGTATAGCCCACTAGAGAGGCCGAGCCAATCGAAGTAGGCGTACCAGAGCACACAGCGCGGTCGGCACCGGCATTGGCTACGGCCGCAGGATTCAGCGTGATGCGCACGGAGTCGCGGGCCACGCAGCCCTGGGCCGTGGTGGCCGTCACGATGTAGGTGAAGGTCTGCGCCGTGTTGGTGGTGTTGCTCAGCACAAAGGTGGGCTGCGCGGCGCTGGTGTTGCTCAGGCCGGTAGCGGGGCTCCACTGATAGGTGTAGCCAGCCAGGGCGGCCGTGCCAATCGACGTAGATACGCCGGAGCAGGTGGCCACATCGGCGCCGGCGTTGGCCACGGCCGCCGGGTTGACGGTTACGGTGGCCTGGCGGGTGGTGGTGCAGACGCCGTCGAACGTCGATACCGTATAGGTGGTCGTTACGGCCGGCGAAACGGTGATGGTGCTGCCCGTGAACGTCTGGCCGGTGCTGGAAGTCCACTGGTAGGTGGTGCCGCCGGTAGCCGTGAGGGAGGTGGAGCCGCCGGGGCAGATGGCGGTGGCGGTTGGCGTGACAGCCAAAGCGCCGGCCGGCCGCACGTCAATGATGCGCACCACCGAATCAGTAGGGCAGCCGAACGCCGATACGCCGCGCAAAACCAGGCGGCCGGCGCCGGTGCCGGTCCAGAGCACCTGCACGGTGTTGTTGGTGGCCGGGCCCTGAATGGTGCCGCCCCGCACCGTCCAGCGGTAGGAGCTGGCCGTGGGGCCGCCCGCCGTGTACTGCTGGGCTACGGACCGGTCGCAGATAACGTCGTTGCCGCTGATGCTGGTCGGGCCCAGGGCCTTCGTTACCTGAATCTGGAACACGTCGGCCACGCTTTTCGCGCCGCAGGCTACGTCGGTGGCGGTTACCACCACGTCGTAGGGCGTGGCGCGGCCGTTGCCGCACTGGGTGTTGAACACAAATTGGCCGTTGACGGTACCCGACCCCTGGATGGTGGCGCTGCCGGTCACGGCGCCCGGCAGCACGGTGCCCTGGCTGCCGGCAAAGGTGGCATTGAACGGGCCGCTGCCATCAAGCAGCACGCTGTTGACGCGCAGGTTGATGGGGTTGCCATCGGCATCAGTAGCGCCCAGGTTGAAGCTGACCGGCTGGCCTTCCTCCACGGTAAACAGCCGCGGCTGTGCGGTGGTGGCGGCCGTAAATTGCGGCGAGTTGTTGGGCGAGCAGGTGCGCGACACCAGCTGAATTTCGCGCCTCGTCGAGCCAATCAAAACCTCCGCGCCATTAATAGTGCGGTATTCCTTGACTTCCACGGCCACCACGTAGCGCCCCACGCGTGAGGTGGCGTAGCGGCTGATGCCGTTGCTGGCATTGAGAAATGCGTAGTTGCCGGCCCCCGTGCCAAACGGTGTGGTGGCCGAGAAGCCGCCGGTGTTGGCATACGTGACGCTGGGCGGGGCCACGAAGGAAGCCGCCGCGCCCTGATTGCCGTTGTAGGGCGTGCTGAACGAGTAAATCAGCCGGTCGCCGTCGGGGTCAACGGCGTTGTTGACCAGGATGCTGGTGTCGCCCTGGCAAATAACGACGACGGCCGTATCGGAGAAGGTGGGCGAGGAGTTGGGCAGCAGCGGCGGCGCCATTTCCACAAACAGCGTCTGGTTCTGGTTGCTGGGGTTCTGCAGGTTGTCGATGTTGAAATTGCGCGTGCCGTCGGTGTACACGGCGTAGTAGCCATCAAACGACACGGGCAGGTTCACGATGGCCTCGTAGCGGGCCAGACGCACTGGTGGCACCGAGCCGGGCGGGATGCTGCAGCCGCCGGGCTGCGGCGGCGTAATGCTGGGGTTGGAAATGCGCGGCAGCCGGTAGGTGCCGGCCTGCTGCTGGTCGTTCTGGATGGGGTTCTGCAGCGTCGAGCAGCTGACCTGCGTGCAGGGGAAGGTGTTGGCGCCTTCGTTGCTGGCAATGCGCTGCCGGGTGGTTTTGTCGTAGATGTTGAGGAAGATGTTGCAGCGTCCGTCGGGCACGTTGGACTGGGTGCTGGACGAGCCGCCGGCCGGCGGGCACTCCCAGTTGAGATACACGAGCACGGTGATGCGGTACCGGTAGCGGGCATTGGCCGGGCCGTTGGCATCCACATACTGATAGCGCATCTCGCCGCCCAGCAGGTGAGAGGCAACGGCCCGCCCGGGGCTTAGCCCTGCCAGCAGCAACAGGAAGCATAAGGCGCGGAGTAAAGTTTGGCGCATATAAAGTGGTGAGGTGATGAGTGTTTTGGGGGGATGAGGTAACGAGGTGATGAGGTAAAGGAGGGATGGGGGTAAAGGAGAAAGAACATCATGCAGAGGCGCAGCCGAAGCAGTTCGCAGGATGATGCCTGAGCACCGCGGCAACATCAGCCCGCGAGATTCCTCGTCGCGGGCTTGATGCGCCATATGCCCGGAATGACGTTCACCTCATTCCTTCATCACCCCATCACCCAAAACCAACTAGCTTACTGTACTTGCACGCGGCGCACGGCAGTCTGGCCGTCGGCGTTCTGTAGGCGCAGCACATACAGGCCGCGGGGCAGGCCGGCTAAGTTCAGCTCGGCCTCCTGGCTGGGGCTCAGCCGCAGGCTGGTTTCCTGCACCAGGGCGCCCAGCAGGTTTTCTACCCGCACCGCGTAGGTGCCGGCCGCCGCCGGGTCGGGCAGGCGCAGGTGCAGGCGGCCATCGGTGGTGGGGTTCGGGAACACGCTCAAGGCCGGCAGCGTGCGGGCTTCGGCTGAGGCCTGCGGCTGGCTGACCAGCACCGAGTAGTCCTCGGTTTCCGAGTTGTTCTGGTTTACCTGGCAGGGGTTGGGCGTGGGCAGGTTGTTGAGGCGCACCATCACCCGCATGCGCGTCAGGCCCCGGAAAGCCGGGTTGGTGGGCACTGTGAAGCCCGCCGTGAGCGTGGTGGCCGAGGTGGCGGTGTTGGCCAGCAGCTCCGAGGCCTCAAACGTGCCGTTGCGGTTCCAGTCAACCCAGGCCCAGAGCAGGTGCTGGAAGTTGGCATTCACGCTCATGTCCAGGAAGGTGTTGGTGCCCTGATACAGCGGCACCACCTTGTCCACGAAGTTGCCGTAGCCGCTGGCGTTGGCGCCGGAGGCATTCGTGAAGTCGATGGCACCGTCGCGGCGCATGGTTACGTTGGTCAGCCAGATGTTGGGGGTAGTGCCGGTGGCCTCGCAGTAGCGCACACAGGGCACCATCAGCACCACGGCGTTGGTTTTGCTGAGCGTGTTGGAGCCGTACGCATTGGTGGTGGTGAGCGTGACGGTGAAGGCGCCGCCAGTGGTGTACTGGTGGCTGGGGTTCTGCTGGGTGCTGGTGGTGTTGTCGCCGAAGTTCCAGAGCCAGCTGGTGGGCGCGTTCTGGCTCTGGTCCGTGAACTGCACGGGGTTCTGGCAGTTGCCGGGCACGTGGTTGGAACTGAACGCCGCCACCGGCGGGGTGGTGTTGGCGCGCACCGTCACGGTGTAGTCCTCAATCTGGCCCAGCTGTGGCGTGGCGCAGGCCGTGGCGGCCCCGCCCACGAAGTCGGCCAGCACCCGCAGGCGCAGCGGCACGTTCTTGAGGGCCGTGGCCGGAATCAGCACCGTGCCGGCCGGGTTGGTGCGGTTCAGGGCCGTGTAGAGCAGCTCATTGCTCGTGAAGATGCCGTCATTATTAAGGTCCAGCCACACCCGTACATCTTGTGGGTTGGTGCCGGTGCCCAGGCTGATGGGGTAGGAGTTGCCTTCGGTCAGCTGCACCCGGCTGGTGCAGGTGAAGTCTTCGTAGCTGGCCTGGCCATCCTGGGAGGCCTTGCTGAGCGGGCCCAGCGTAAACTGCGTGATGCCGTAGCCGCAGCAGTAGGCCGCCGTGGCGGGGGTGCAGGAAGCGGCCACCGGCACGGCGTTGTCATACACGATGTAGCTGGCGCGGGTGCGCACGTTGCTGCCGGCCGCGTTGGTGGCCGTGAGCGTGACGGTGTAGGTGCCCGGCGTGGAGTAGCAGTGGTTGGGGCTTTGCTGGGTGCTGGTGGTGTTGTCGCCGAAGTTCCAGAGCCAGCTGGTGGGCGCGTTCTGGCTCTGGTCCGTGAACTGCACGCAGCCCGAGCAGGTCAGCGTCTGGTTGGCCACGAACTCGGCCATGGGAGCCGCCACGTTGGCCTGTACCGTCACGGCGTAGTCTTCGGTCTGCGAATACTGGGGCGTGCTGCACGGGCCTGGAATGGGCGCATTCACGTAGTCGGCGGCCACGCGCAGGCGCAGGCGGGTGCCCAGCACCGCCGAGGCGGGCAGCGAGATGGTGCCGGTGTGTACCCGCGCCGAAGTGGAGCTGAATATCAGCTCGGTGGTGGGGTTGAGCGTGCCGTCGTTGTTGAGGTCCAGCCACACGCGCACGTTCTCGTTGGCGTTGGCGTTGGTGCGGATGCTGATGGGGTAGCTCTGGCCCGCCGTGAGCGTGGTGCCCACCGTGCAGGAGTAGTCCTGAAAGCCGTCCTGTATGCCGCCGGTGGTGCTGTTGATGGTGCCCAGCGTCACGTTGAAAATGCCCATCCCAAAGGGCACGTTGGAGGCCGGAGCCGCGCCGGGCGTGCAGGCGCTGGCCGCCGCCGGGCATTGCGCCCAGGCCGTGCTGCCCAGCGGCAGCAACCCCAGCAGACTGACCAGCAAAAGAGGCGCACTGCGCCGAATACGTAAAGTTGCAATCATAAAAAGCAGCTGGAAAAGGCTAAGGAAGAGGCAGGTAAATGTAGGTACATTGCGGAGACAAAATACAATTTCTCACACCGACAATCCAATATAGCGGAGGATTAATTCTGGCCGGGTCGGTAGCTGGCAGAAAGCCGGTTTGTTCGGGCAAGTAGGCGCGAAAATCGGTAGTTTTGCCCGCCGCCTGCCCCGGCAGATTTCACCGCGGCGCTTCCAGATGAAAGACAAAGTAGTATTGATTACCGGCGGTACTTCCGGCATCGGCCGGGCTTGCGCCGTGGCCTTTGGCCAGGCCGGCGCGCAGGTGGTCGTCACGGGCCGCGACGAAGCCCGCCTCCAGGAAACCGCGCAGGAGCTGGCCCGCCTGGGCATCCGCCACCACACCGTGCGCGCCGACGTGGGCGTGGCCGCCGACGCCCTGCGCGCCGTCGCCGAAACCATCAGCACCTTCGGCCGCCTCGATGTGCTGCTCAACAACGCCGGCATCAGCATGCGCGCCCGGTTTCAGGACGTAGACCTGAGCGTGATTGAGCGCCTGATGCAGACCAACTTTTTCGGGACGGTGTACACCACCAAAGGCGCGCTGCCGCACCTGCTGGCCAGCAAGGGCTCGGTGGTGGGCATCAGCAGCATTGCCGGCTACCGCGGGCTGCCGGGCCGCACCGGCTACTCGGCTTCCAAATTTGCCATGCATGGTTTCCTGGAAGCCCTGCGCACCGAGTTGCTGCCGCAGGGCGTACATGTGCTGCTGGCCTGCCCGGGCTTCACGGCCTCCAACATCCGACAAGTAGCGCTGGCCGCCGACGGCTCGCAGCAGGGCGAGTCGCCGCGCGACGAGCAGAAGATGATGAGCAGCGAGGAAGTGGCCCAGCACATCCTGCACGCCGTGCAGCACCGCCGCCGCGACCTAGTACTCACCAGCCAGGGCAAACTCACCGTCTTCCTCAACAAATGGCTCCCCGCCCTCACCGATAAACTGGTCCTAAGCCACTTCCGCAAAGAGGAAGAAGGGGAGATGAAGTGAGTTTTTGGGTGATTAGGTGATGAAGGGATGAGGTGATTAGGTGATGAGGAAAGAACGTCATTCCGAGCGGAGCGAGGAATCTCGCGTGCTGATGTTGGAGTGGTAATTCAACACCAGCATGCGAGATTCCTCGCTCCGCTCGGAATGACGTTCTTTCTTTACCTGTCACCTCATCACCTCATCACCTCATCACCCAAAAACTCACTGCACCAGCAGCAAATCCTGGGTGCGGATGTATGCATCCTGACCTTGCCATTGCACGCGGTACCAGGTGTCCTGGCGGCCCTGCACCAGGAGCCGGTCGCCGGCGGCGGCGGTGGTGAGCCAGGAGGCGCCGGCGCTGGGGCCGCTCATCAGCGCGGCGCGGGGGCGAGCCACCAGTGCCGCCCGCTCGGGCGCCAGCCGCAGCAGGTACACGCCCGCCAGCAGCAGATACGTGCCGTACGATACCCACCAGCCACGGCTAAGCCGGCGGCGGCGCAGAATCAGCAGCATACCCCCCACCACGGCCCCAATCAGCAGCACTTGCAAACCCGGGTAATAATAGCGCTGCACCAGCAGGCGCAGGTCCTGGCGCCAAGTGTCGGGGTAGCCGGTCAGGCGCCGGTCGCGGGCCAGGGCGGCCATCTTGCGCCACGTGGCGAGGCTGGGCTGGCGCTTGTAGGCCATGCTCAGGTAGTAAAGGGCGGCCGGATAGTGGCCCAAACCATCCTGCACGTAGGCCATGCGCAGCAGCATCTGGGGCGAGGCTACCTTGTGTTGGCGTAGTACCTGTCGATATAGCTGATAAGCAGGTGTATAAGCGCCGGCAACAAACGCCGAATCGGCTTTCTGGAGCTCCTGCGCCCCCGGCTGCGCCATGGCTGAGCCGGCAGTCAGCAGCGAGGCGGTAAAAAAAAGGAAGAGTTTTTTCAGCAAAACATTTGGAGGGTAAAAGGCGGCCGACTACTTTTGTGCCACAATCAGCAAATAAGCCACGATTTGCGTGCAAAGTAACTGATTCTGTAGCTCAGCTGGTAGAGCAATACACTTTTAATGTATGGGTCCTGGGTTCGAATCCCAGCGGGATCACCAAAGCCCTCATCTGCACTGCGCAGGTGAGGGCTTTTTCGTGCTCCGGAATGGAGGTCTGGCCGGGGAGGCGTTGGCGTGAAACGGATAGTATAGCACAATGCTCGGGTTGGTATCCGGGCAGTAGCGCGAAGCCTTTGCTTCGCGCTTGCGGTTTCCGGCCAGCCGTACACCAACCTGATATCCGTTCTACAAGCCTGTTTTCGGGCCTGTGAGTGACGCAGCAAAAAGCCCCGCAACGCTGGAGTAGCTGTGCGGGGCTTTTTGCTAAGGAATCAAAAGAAAATCAGGCCGGAAGCGGGGTGGCGGCTACCACCTCGTCCACGTGCTGCTCGAAAAACTCGTCGCACCAGCGGCACACGTTCTGCAGGTCCTCGGTGCGGGCCAAGGCGTGGGCTTCCGATACGCCGATGGATTCACCCATCTTCCAGGGCTCGCCCTGGTTGAGGCGCTGCATGATTTCAGACTGAGAGGCGCGCAGCAGCACGTCGGCTACCTTCTCGCGGCGGGCGTCGCCGAGCGGGAACTTGGTGCCGGGGCAGCAGGGGTTGATTTTCCAGAGCTGAATGCTGATTTCCTGCGGCAAGTCGGTGCCGCCCAAAAAGCCCTTGGCCCCCGACAGGATGGCGCAGAAGTTATGGCTGGGGTCGCGCAGCCAGATGTTTTTCTCCATGGCCCGGCCGCGGGCCCAGTTGCCGCCCAGCCACATTTCCTCAGTGGCGCCCCAATAGCCCCAGCTCAGGCGGTGGCCTTCCACCAGCAGGTGCTCTTTGTCGATGAGCGGGTCGTGGTCGTCGCCGTTGACGCCGCGGCTCTCAAACAGGTCGGCCAGCGTCATTAGGCGGGCTCCGGCGGCTTTGTGGTACCGGTCGATGCTGGCAATGTCGAAGCGGGTGACGCCTTTGGCAATCAGCAGATCCAGGATTTCGGGCGTGAGCAGGTCGCCGTTAGTCTGGAGCATAATCTGGGTGCGGCCCTGGTACTTGGCCTGCAGCGCCTCCAGAATCGAATACAGCTTCACCCGGTCGGCCAGCGGCTCCCCGCCTGATAGAATCAGGCGGTCAACCCGCTCGGGCAGGTTGTCGATGATGCGGAAGCAGTCCTGTACGCTGATGCGCGTGCCTTGCGGGCCCGAGTCGTTGTAGCAATGGTCGCACTTGTCGTTGCAGAGCTGGGTGAACACCCAATAAATGGATTCGCAGTGCGTGAAGTCGGTTTTCATGTAGGGCTTAGTTGTTAGCGCCAAGTTGTTCGTGCTTGGTGCCTAGGTCGTTTGATCTAAGCACTAGGCACGAACAACTACGCACTAAATGCGGTGCGCTGGATAGTGTCCCAGAAAGACAGTTCGGCGGCAATATTGGTGCGTGGGTCCTGGATAAAGTCGGCGACGGAGGCGAAGCTGCTTAGCGTTCCGCGGTCGAGGTAGGCGAAGCGGGTGCCGACGGTGAGGGCCTCGCGGCTGTCGTGCGTGACGAAGAGCGAGGTAATCTGGTGCTGCTCACTGACGCGCCGAAACAGCTCCTGCATGGCGGCGCGGGTCTGGGCATCGAGGTTTCCGAAGGGCTCATCGAGTAGCAGCAGGCGCGGCCGGATGATGAGGGCCCGCCCAAACGACACGCGCTGCCGCTGCCCGCCCGACAGCTGGTGCGGTGTCTTACGGGCGTGCTCACTCAGCTCCAGCTCAGCCAGCAGGGCCGTCACCTGGGCGTTGATTTCGGCTTCCTTCACGTGGCGGATACGCAGCCCGAATGCCACGTTCTCGAACACCGTGAGGTGCGGAAACAACAGCGGCTCCTGGTAGAGGTACACCATCTGCCGCTCGTTGGGCGGCACCGGGCGCAGGTCGTGCCCGTGTAGGGCGAGCGTGCCGGTGTCGGGCGTTTCGAGGCCCGCCAGAATCTTGAGGAGCGTGGTTTTGCCGCAGCCCGAGCGGCCCAGCACCGCCAGCACCTCGCCCTCGCGCAGCTCCAGGGAAATGTCGCGCAAGACGGGCTGGCCGTTGAACTGTTTGGATAGCTGGGAAACGCTGAGCATGGAGTTGGTAATGGAAGAGGTTGGTGCGGAAGTCCCGCCGCAAGCAGTCGGAGAGGATATAGTGGGCGGGCTAAGCCGGGCACTGATTGATCATACTGGTCGTTGTGCCGCAATCCAGGCATACGAATACGTGGATCACGCAACAATCCATCAGGTCGTACGCATCCCCAATGGAATCCACCTGCGCGTAGAATGTCATGGTGTCCGAGCACTCCGGGCAAGTCGGATACACCACCTCACCGGCCGAATCAGGCTTGCCTCCCAGCTTGTGCCTGGTTCCCGCAACGTCGTTCCACTGGTAGCCAACCGCTTGTTTCGCTGCCTCAGACTCGGGCTGCGGCACCATCTTTATTTCCGGTATTTCCTCCATTGTTTCACTGTAATCTGAGAGTTGAAAGCAGGTTAATTCAGTGCGGGGAAGTTGCCGCGCAGTGGCTAATCGTGCTTTGCTGATGGTTGAAGCCTGCCTTCCGGCCTTAAGCTACGGCTTACGGAGCAGGGCAGATTTGTTGGCCAACAGCAGCAGCGCCGGAGGTAGCAGCAGCAGCAGCGAGGCCACAGCCGCCAGCGGGGCGTTGGCCTCGCCCACGTAGGTGAACACCTGCACCGTGAGGGTGCGCACTTTGCCCACACTCAGTAGGTTGGTCAGGCCGAAGTCAAACCAGCTGAGCAGAAATGTCTGGACCAGGGTGGTGCGCAGCAGCGGCCAGGCCAGCGGCAGCAGCACCAGCCGCAGCGCCTGCCGGGGCGTGCAGCCCAGGGTGCGGGCCAATTGCTCGTACTCGGTGGCCTGGCGGGTCCAGAAGCTACCCAGCAGCAACGTGGCAAACGGCAGCGCCACCAGCAGCAGCCCCAGCAGCACGCCGCCCACCGAGCCCGAAAGGTGCATCCGGATGATAAACGGCTGCACCAGCACCGCCAGCAGCACCGGCGGCAGGGCGTAGGGTAGATAGCTGAGCAACAGCCAGCGTTGCCCACCGCCAGTGCGCGCCACGGCACGCGCCACCCCGAAGCCCCCGGCCGTAGCCACCACCGCCACCGAGCCCGCCAGCAGCAGGCTGCGGCCCAGCCCAGCCAGCAGGTCGTTGTCGGCGGAGAGCAGGCCGCGCAAAGCCGCCAGCGAGTAGGCGGGCGGCAGCGCGTCGGGAAACCGCCAGCCTTCGCCTACGGCCAGCAGCCCCAGCAGCCCAAACGGCAGCAGGAACAGGGTGGCTAATAGGAAAACGAGCAGTCTGGAGCGCATTTTTTTATTTAGTGATGAGGTGATGAGGTGACGAAGGGAGCGGGCTGGCCGTCTGAGTTTGCTGACTCTTTGGACCTCAGATGCAGCGCGTGGCTGGCTGTGTCAGGTTTCTTCGGCCTGGGCTACCCGCAGCACCCGGAGCAGCAGGGCAATCAGCAGTAGCAGGCCCACCGCCACCAGAAAACCCGCCAGGTAGGCGGCGGGCAGCTCGCTGAGGTCGAAGCGCTGGAGGCGGGTGGCGATGTACACGCTCAGCATCTGGGGGTAAGGGCGGCCCAGCAGCAGCGGAATGTCGTAGGCGCCGAGCGTAGCAATGAAGCTGAGCAGCAGCGTGGGCGCCGCCCGGCGCAGCAGCACCGGCACCGCCACCCGCCACCGAAACTGCCCCGGGCGGGCGCCCAGCGTGAGGGTGAGCTGGCGGTAGTCGTCGAGGCGGCTTTCTTGGTAGATGGTTTGGAGCAGCAGCGTCAGGAACGGGAACAGCAGCAGCACATGGGCCAGGATGATGCCCAGCCCGGCGGCGTCCTGCACCAGCTCCGGAAACGCCTCGGGGCTGGCCGTCAAACCCAGCCGGAAGCTGAGCCGGGAAAGCCAGCCGGCCCCGCTCAGCAGCTGAAATAGGTAGAACGCCACCACCAGCGCCGGCATAATCAGGGGCACGTAGAGCAGGCCCGGCAGCGGCCACCGCCGCACCGTGGGCTGCGCGTGCAGCACCAGCCCCAGCGCCAGCGCCACCGAAACGCCCACCGCCGCCGTGGCAATCCACAGGCTGTACAACGCCGCGTAGAGCAGGCCGGTATCGTGCAGGAGCGCCTGCCAGTGCTGGCCGGTGAAGCCCGTAGCCAGCGGCCCCACCACGCCCACGCTGCCCAAGGCCGCGTAGCCGAGCCCGGCCAGCGGCAGTCCAGCTACCAGCAAAGCATACAGCAGCAGGATCCAAGAGCGGTTAGTGGGTATCAAAAAAGAGGAGAGTTTCAGATATAAGAGAGGGTCATTCCGAGCATAGCCGAGGAATATCGCGTGCTGACGTTGCCGAAGGAACCGTCATGCTGAGCTTGTCGAAGCATCTCTACCGCTTCGTTCTGGTGGTGCGCCTCACCCCCCGGCCCCCTCTCCGAAAAGGAGAGGGGGAGCCGGACGAATCGGGTGGTTTGGCGGTAGAGATGCTTCGCTTCGCTCAGCATGACGTTCTGTTATCGTTCTATTCGGCTGGGACGGGCTGCTTTTCGATAACGTAGGTGCGGAAATCCTTGAACAGGCGGGTCATGTACTCTGGGTCGGGCTCCATGAGGGCCTGGCCCTGGATGTTCTGGCGGCGGGGCGCGTAGCGGCGCGAAGGTAGCTGCTCAAACTGCTGCCGCTGCGCCGCGGGCAGCGCCTGCAGGTTCAGCACGGTATGGTCGCCCCACACGTTGGGGTCCATTTTGCGCAGCTGCGCTTCCGGCGAAAGCAGGAAGTTGATGGCCACCAGCGCCGCCGCGGGGTGGCGGGCGCCGCGCACCACGCCCAGGTAGTGCGAGTTCTGGATGGTGCCCGGTAGCGGCACGTAGGCGCGGGCCGTGGCCGGAAATACCTTCTGGTTGACCTTATTGTCCACCTCGGCGTCGTTGTTGGAAAACGTGAAGGCCACTTCGCCGTTGGCAAACAGCTGGTGCAGCGGCGCCAGTTGCTCCGGAAACGTCTGGCCCTGCTTCCAGAAATACGGCCGGCTGGCATTGATCTGCCGCCACAGCGCGCCCGACCATTTCCGATACACAGCCTCATCAAACTTGCCCCGGAACAGCTCCGGCTTGCCCGACAGCGCTATCATCCACGACTTGAGCAGCGTCATGCCCGTAAATTCGTTTGGGATGGTGAACTGGCCGGGGTGGGCCTGCACGAAGGCCGGCAGCTCGGCAAACGAGCGGGGCGGCCGCGCCACCCGCGCCGAGTCGTAGATGAAGTTGAACTGCACGTTGCCCCAGGGCGCTTCCATGCCCGCCACCGGCTGCTGAAAATCGGTGTTGATGAACGGGTTCTGCATATCCAGCAGCCGGGCGTTCGGCAGCTTGTCCACGAAGGGCCCCAGCAGGGCATCCACCTGCCGCAGCTGGTAAAACGTCTCGCCGTTGATCCAGACCATATCGGCCTCGCTGGGCTGCCCGGCCTGCAGCTCGGCAGCCAGCGTCTGGACCAGCTGCGCGCCCTGGCCGGCCGCAATTTCCAGCTCGATGCCGTAGCGGCGCTGCAGCTCGGGCTTCACGTAGGTGCTCATGTAGCGGTTGATGAGCGGGTCGCCCATCCACATCAGCATGCTCACGGTCTGGCCTTTGGCGGCCGCTTCTATCTGCGGCCAAGTTTGGGTGAGCACCTGCTGCGGCTCCCGTGCCTTATCGGTGGGGTTGCAGGCGGAGAGCAGGGCGAGGATAGGGAAAAAGTATTTTTTCATTCGTTGGGAAGGTAATGTCAAAGAACGTGTCATGCTGAGCTTGCCGAAGCATCTCTACCGCTTCGCCTGCATGAATTCAACGAAGCAGTAGAGATGCTTCGGCAAGCTCAGCATGACACGCACACATGTTTTGCCTGACTACAGCGCATACCGCAGCCCGAACTGGAACTGGCGCGGGGCGCTGGCGTTGCGGCGCACGATGCCCGAGCCAGCCGCGCCCACCTGAATCTGGTTGCTTTGGGTGGCGTTGTTGGCGTAGCCGCTCAGGTTCTGGGTGTTGAGCACGTTGAACACGTCGGCGGTCAGTTCCAGGCGGCTGGTTTTCTCGCCGAAATGCAGCGAGTACTGCGCGCCCACGTCAAACGTCTTCGACCAGGGCAAACGGTCGGAGTTGCGGCCTTCGCCGGGGAACCGGTCGGCGTTGCCCTGGTAGGCGGTGCTGAACGAGCTGCCGTCGCCGTTCAGGTCGTTGGTGAGTACCGTGGGGTTGCTGCCCGGCACCGGGTAGCCGCCCGTCACGCGGTTTACGGGCTGGCCGCTTTGCAGCAGCGAGGCTACCGTGAGGCGCAGCGCCCGCACCGGGTAGTAGCTGCCGATGGCGTTGATGACGTGCGTGCGGTCGTTGATGGAGTTGGCGAATTCCTGGCCGTAGTTGTTGGCGTCGGCGGCGCGGAAGTTCACGTCTTCGGTGTCGTTTTTCAGGTTCGACAGCGTGTAGGACACGCGGTAACCGTACTTGTCTTCGGCGGCATCCTTCTGCAGGTTGAAGCTGGCGCCCATGTAGCGCGAGCGGCCCTCCGACTCAGTCATCACCACGTTGCGGGCCACGCCCGTTACGCGCTGGCCGCCAATCACGGCGCTGCCGTCAGCCAGAATCGGCACGGGGCGGGTGGCGTTGGCCTGGGCTTCGGTGCGTACGGTCACGTTGTTGGGGTCGGTCTGCGGGTACTCCGACACGCTGTTGACGTTGCGCAGCCGGAACAGGTCGTAGCTGCGGTTGTACACCAGATCCACGAAAAACAGGGTCTTGGTGTTCACCTGATACTGGTAGCCCAGCGTGCTCTGGTGCGAATACGGGTTCTGGTAGCCGTTGGGGTTGAGAATCCGCCGCTCCACGCTCGAAACGCCGGCCCGCTGGCCTTGCAGCGTTGCGCCCGAGGGGCCCTGCAGATATGTTACGCCGGCCACACTGCCGCTCTGGTTGCCATCGAACGTAATCCGGTCGACGTTGGTGCTGGCGGGCAGCGCGCCCACCCGCACCAGCTCGCGCAGCTGGGTTTTGTAGTCGGCAGAGGTGGTGTTTTGCTGCAGCGCGTCGCTGTACACGGTGTACAGGATCTTGTCGTAGAACAGGCCGTAGCCGCCGCGCAGGCTGCTGCGGTCGGTGAGCTGCAGGTTGAAGTTGGCGCGCGGGGCCACGTTGTTCCGGTCGCCGTTGGCGGCGCCGCCCTTCGAGAGGTTGTCGTAGTCGTAGCGCACGCCCAGCGTCACGTTCAGGCGGTCCGTCACGGCATACAGGTCTTCCACGTAGATGTTGTACAGGTTCTGCGTGGTGCCGAACGAGGCCGGGCGCAGCTCCACGTTGTAGTTGTTTACCTGCACGTTGGCCGGAATTTCGTTGATGCCCAGGCCAGGCCCGAGGTTGCGGGCCCGCAGCGCATCGAGCTGGGCCTGGGTGAGCTGCACGGTGTAGCTGCCATTGGGGTTGCCGCCGCCGAACAGCGAGTGTTCGGTGCTGATAACTCCGAAGCCGCCCTTGAAGGTGTTGCGGCCGCGCAACAGCGTGAACTTCTGCTGGGCCTGCCAGGTGCTCTGGTGCGAGTCGAACAGATAGCCGGGGTGGCCGAGCACCGCCAGCACCTGCCGCGCCGGGCCGAGCACCGTCACGTCGGGGCTGTCGGGGTTGTCGGCGCTGGCGTAGTTCCAGCGGAAGCGGGCGTACTGCACGTCGGTCTGCGAGGTGAAGTTGTTGCCCACGTACACGTTCTGCGAGGCGATGTTGATGGAGTTACGGTCCTGGCGGTTGCCGGTCGACGGGAAGGCCACACCGCCATCAAGGCCGCCGCCTTGGCGCTCAATGTTCACGAGGCCCACATTGGCGCGCAGCGACGAGCGGAACCGCTCGGTCCAGCGCTGGTCGAGCTTGCCGGAGAGGTAGGTGAAGCGGTTCTGGCCGCGCACGGTGGCCGCCACGCCCAGGTCGGGCGAGGTCAGCACGTTGTCCTTGAAATCGAAGGTCTGCTCGGCGTTCAAGTAGAAGAACGTCTTGTCCTTCACCAGCGCCCCGCCCACACCGAAGCCGAACTGCTGGCGCTGGAAGCCGCCCTTCACCTGATTGCCCGACAGGTCGCGCTGCGCGAAATCAGTCTTGCCGTCGATGCTCGGGCCGGGGCGGGTCAGGTAGAAAGCTTCCGCCGTCAGGTCGTTGGAGCCCGATTTGGTGGTGATGTTGACGATGCCGTTGGCCGAGTTGCCGAACTCGGTGCTGAAGTTGTTGGTCAGCACGTTCAGGTTCTGGGCGAAGCCCACCGGCATGGCAAAACGCTGCCCGCCCAGGAAGTTCTCGTTGTTGTCGAGGCCGTCGATGAGGTAGTTGGTGTAGAGGCCGTTGGCGCCGTTGATGCTCACGTTGGGCGCTTCCGCAAAGAAGCCCGTAGCCTGCGTCACGTTGGGCAGGCGGTAGAGGGCGCGCGTGATGTCGCGGGCCTCAATGGGAATCTCGCGCAGCTCCCGCGCCGACAGCTGCGAGGCTACTTCGGCGTTCTGGGTGTTGAGTGTGGTGGCGTTGTTGGGGGCCCGCACCGTCACGCCTTCCAGGGTTTGGGCGCTGGCCAGTGGCAGCACCAGCGTCACGCTGGGGCTGGAGTTGGCGCGCAGCGTGAGGCCCGTTTCGCGCACGGCCTGAAACCGGTCCGATACCTCGGTGCTCACGGCGTAGGTGCCGGCCGTGCTCAGCCCCCGAAAGCGGGTCTGGCCCTGGGCGTTGGTGGTTTGCTGGGCGCTGAAGCCCACGGCGGCGTTATCGAGGTGTACCAGCTGGCCCGCCACGGGCTTGCGCGTCGAGACGTCCACGATGGACACCACCAGATCAACTGACTGCGCCAGGGCACCGGAAACCGGCCCGCCCAGCAGCAGGAAAAGCAACAAATAGAAAAGATTTTTCATCTACGAAGTCAACAATCTGAAAAACAAAACCCAGCCGCACCAGCCCCCACAAGGCGCCCCTTGCAGGGCGCTTGCAGCTGGCTGGCCGGCAACTTTCGGCAGATTTCAGAGAGTTGGTGGGCCGCGCTGCGGCAGCGTGGCCGCTGCGGCCAGTAGGCTCCGCCGAAGCCGGAGCACGGGCCGGAGCGGCCGCTCGGCGGCCAGAATGGTATGCAGATGGTTGCGGAAAGAACCGGCCGGTAGCCAGGCCAGCAGGCCGGCAAAATCGTGGGCGGTATCCACGTCGGCGAGGGGGCGCAGGGTGGCCACGGCCGCGCCGGCCCGGTGCAAGTAGCGGCGCAGCGCGTGCCCCAGGGTGGCCGTCTGCCAGGGCAGCGTTGCCCAGGCTTCGGCCTCGAAAAAGCGCCGATGCAGCCCCAGCAGGTACACGCCGCCATCGAGGGCCGGGCCCAGCACGGCGTCGGTGGTGTGCAGGGCGCGCACAGCCTGCCGCACCAGGGCGGGCGTCAGCTGCGGGCAGTCGTTGCCGATAACCACCAGCTGCTCGTAGCCCAGTTCAAACCCATACACCAGCGCCGACGCCAGCCGCTGCCCGAAGGTGCGCCCGCGCTGCTCATCCGACTCCACGCACACAAAATCGACGCCGGCCTGCCGGGCGGTGGCGCTGGCGCGCGCAATCAGCTGCGCCGCAATAGCCGCCGCCGCCCGTCGCCCGCGCCCAAACGATTTGTGCGCGGCTTCCTCACCCGCCGGGCGGGTGAAAAGCAGAATGGCGGCACGGGCGGGCGTAGCGGGCAAGAGAGAGGTAGTAGCGTGGGTGGTAAAGCGGGGCGGGGCACTGGCAAGTTAGGCGGTAGCCGGCAGTCAGCGGCAGTCAGTGGCAGCCAAGGCCGGGTGGCCTGTTTGCTGACGCACGTACGCAGCCGGCGGCGGGTTCGGTTTAGTTGCTCACTCGTAGAAATTGCGCATCCGGCGCATCGTGGTGAGTACCACCCAGTCGCCGAGGCGGGGCGCGTAGGTGTGCACGATGGCAATCAGCCAGCCCAGCGCCGAAATAACGGTGCGCTGCCGCCGCCGCCGGATGTGCTTTACGATGATGGCCGCTACTTCGGCCTGGGTTTTCTGCCAGCGCGGCGGGCGGTGCGCAATGGGCACCGGCTGGCCCTGGGCGTCGAGCACGCGCTTGTCGTCGTCGTTTTGGGTGAAGCCGATGTGCACCACGCCGAAGTGTATGCCGGTGCCGTCCAGCTCCAGGCGCAGGGTGTGGGCCAGGTTGGTGAGGGCCGCTTTGCCGGCGCAGTAGGCCGAGCCGCTGGGCATGCCGTTCAGGGCCGAAATCGAGGAAATGAACGTGACGCTGCCGCGGCTGGCCAGCAGGTGTGGCAAAGCGGCTTTCAGCGGAAACACGGCCCCGTACACGTTGCTGTCGAGCACCTGCCGGAACACATCGGGCTGCATATCGGCGAAGTAGGCGCGCTGCGAAATGCTGGCGTTGGCCACCAGGATATCCAGCCGGCCAAACTCCCGCAGGGCCGTAGCTACGAGCGTCTCGCAGGCGGCGTAGTCGGTTACGTCGGCCACGCAGGCGGCCACCAGGTAGCCGGCGGCGGCCAGCTGCTGGCGTGTGAGTTCCAGGCGCTCGGCCTGGCGCCCGTTGAGCACCACCGCGGCTCCGGCGGCGCACAAGGCCCGCGCCGTTTCGCGCCCAATGCCCGACTCCGAGCCCGTGACGATGGCCACCCGGCCCGCAAACTGCCCGGTGCGCGGTAGCGGCTGGGGCAACTGCGGCAGTGCGGCGGCAGGAGAGGAAGGAGCAGGTGGTAAGTCGGCAGAAGCCGGTTGAGAATCAAACATACTGATGGGCTTTAAACCACGCGAAGGCCTCGCCGGCGGCCTGCCCGATAGGCGTTTGCGGCAGCGCCAGCTCGCGCCGGGCTTTCTGCACGCTGAAATAATGGCCGTCGTTGGCGACGGCGGCCATGGCGGCGTTGAGCTGACCCGGCCGGCCCGTGAGGCGGGCCTGCATTTCGGCAAACGCCCCGTATAGACGCGCCAGCCCGCCCGGAATGGGCCAGCGCGGCGGCGCCACGCCCAACACGCCGGCCAGCTGCCGGAAGGCGTCGCGGTAGCTCAGGTTCTGGTTGCCGAGAATGTAGGATTCGCCTATGCGGCCCATGATCAGGGCGTTGATGGTGGCCACGGCCACGTCGTGGACGTGCACGTAGTTTTTGCCGCCGGGCGGATAGCCAGGCACCCGGCCGCGGTACAGCTCCAGCAGCAGGGCGTTGGAGGTGGGCCGGGCGTCCTGTGGGCCCAGCATGAAGGTGGGGTGTACCAGCACGGCCGGCAGCTGCCACTCGGCCACGGCGCGCAGCACCCGGTCGGTGGCGGCGCGCTTGCTGTCCATGTAGTCGAGGCCGTAGTGGGCGCCGGCGTAGGGGCGCGTTTCGTCGCCGGGGTCTGTTAGGGTCCCGAAGCCGAAGACGTTGGCCGTGCCTACGTACACGAAGCGCGCCACGCCGGCCTGCCGGGCCAAGTCCAGCATAGCGGCCGTGCCGCCGTCGTTCACGGCCCACACGGCGAGGTTGCGGGCGGGGTTCACCTGGGCCAGGGCCGCAGCGTGCACGATGGCCGCGCAGCCGTCGGCGAGGCCGGCGAGAGTGGCGGGCTGGGTGAGGTCGGCGAAGCGGTAGTCCACGGCCCAAGCGGCCGGGAAGGGCGGGGGCGTGCCAGGCCGCACCAGCGCCCGCACGGGCAGGCCGCGCCGGTGCAGCTCGGTTACCAGATGGCGGCCCAGGAAGCCATTGGCCCCGGTTACGAGAACGGGCGCCGGCATCAGCGGTGGTTGATCATGGCCTTGTAAGTGCGCGCAATCCGGACCGGCGACACCTTCAGAAAGTACAGCGAAAACGCCGTCAGGTTGGCCAGCTGCACCCGCAGCCAGCTGTTGTGCTCGTACTTGCGGGCCGACACCACCACATCCTGCGGCACAATCAGGAAACGCGCCACCCGCCGGATGCGCTGGATAATGTCGAAGTCCTCCATCACCACAAACTGCTCCCGGAAGCCCCCCAGCTGCCCAAACAGCTCCCGCGTGACAAACAGCGTCTGGTCGCCGCCGCGGCTCATAATGCCCTTGAACCGGGTGCCGTAGCTGTTGAAACGCAGCAGCGGGTGCTTGGAATCGAAGCGGAACCGGTAGCAGCCGGCGGGATAGCCCTCGGCCACTGCCTGCCGGATGGTGGCTACAAAGTCGGGGTGAATCTGCACGTCGGCGTGCACGAAGTAAAGAATGTCGCCGGTGGCATGGGCGGCGCCGTGGTTCATCTGGGCGGCGCGGCCGGGCTTGGGGGCCGGCAGCACGGTGGCGCCGGCCTGCCGCGCCACTTCGGCGGTACCGTCAGCGCTTTTAGCGTCTACGACTAGGATTTCGGGGGCTTCGGCGGAGCCGTAGTGGCGCAGCTCCTGCACCAGCCGGCCAATATTGGCGGCCTCATTATAGGTAGGAATGATGATGCTGATGGTCATGGAAAGCAGATGTACGCAGCGGAAGCGGGGCGGTGTGTTGTAGTTAGTAGCGCTACGGCTAGCAAGCTAGTTCCTCTCCTTGGAAAGGAGGGGCTAGGGATGGTTGATGCATTCAGGACGATTTTAGAGCTAATCTTACATATCGACCAACGATTGTCAACCACCCCTAACCCCTCCTTTTTAAGGAGGGGAACTAGCTTGCTAGCTGTAGCGCTACTGCCCATCAAAACGCTTCTCCAACGGTCAGGTAGAACCCGCTCGATTCTTTGCCGAGGCCGTAGTCGAGGCGCAGGTTGAGGTGGTCGCGGCGGTTGAGGGTGAAACGCAGGCCGGCGCCGTACGCGCCTTTGGGCTGGCGCAGGCGCAAGCCGTCGGTGGCGTCGCCCAGGGTGCCTACGGAGCCGAAAGCTACGGCACCCAGCCGTTTATATACGGCGAGGCGCAGTTCGGTTTGCAGTAGGGCTGCATGCTGGTCGCGGAATCGGCCCTCATAGTAGCCCCGCATCCGGCGCGTGCCGCCCAGCAACGACAGCGCATTGAACGGCGCCGTGCCGGCCGTGAAGCTGGCGAAGTAGTTCAGGGCCAGCACTGCCCGCCGGTTCAGGCTGTGGTACGACGACACGTCGGCCGAGTAGCGGCTGAAGTGGGTGGTGCCCAGTGGGCCGGCGTTGTCGGCGCTGTTGCGAATCATGCCGGTCAGGTCGGCCACCACGCCTTTGGTAGGGAAGAACAGGTTGTCGCGCGAGTCGAAGAACACGCCCAGGCCGCCGCCGTGCAGCCGGCTGCCCAGGCCGCCCGGCACGCGGCCGCTGGCCAGCTGCCCGCCGGCTTCGGTGGTCGTCACGTCGTAGTTTTCCAACTGGTAGCGCAGCCCGGCGTAGAGCTTGCCGGCGGCCAGGGCTGGGGCCACGCGGCGGAAGGCGTTGAGGCGCACCCGTGGGAAATTGACACCGTACAGCTCGCGCGGCACGGCCTGCTCGCCTACGCCGTAGAAATAGTAGTTGTAGCGGTAGTAGCCGGCCTCGCCGTAGGCGTAGTAGGTGTTGTGGCGGTAGAACACCTGAAACGGCAGGTACAGCAGCAGCTGCCGGTTCTGGGTGTAGGCGGCACCCAGCGTGAACTGTGAGGGCCGGGCATCGGTGAAGGCGGAATCCTGGCGGAAACGCACGGTGAACACCAGCGCGGCCCCGTAGGCCAGCCGGGTTTCCGGGGTGTAGTAGACGAGCGGGAGCGGTAGCACCGACAACCGGCGGGTGGTGCTGTCGGGCGGTGGGGCCTGCGTGGCCAGGGCCAGCAGCACGGAGGTCAGCAGCATGCAGGAGGAAGGGGTGAAACAGGCGTACGTAAGATGGGAAGAGTTGAGTTTGCCGCCGCTCAAATCTTTTTTTGGCCGCTGCCACGTATATGGGAGCCAAACTGCCCTTTCCTCATGAAACTTCCTCTCTTACCCGCCCGCACCTTGCTGGCATTCAGCATGGCCCTCGGCACTGCCACCACCGCACCGCTGCCTACCCTGGCCGCTACCGCCGTGGCACCAGCTGCCACCGCCCCCGGCCATGCGGCCTTCGATAAGCTGCTCAAAAAGCACGTCAACGGCAAAGGCCAGGTGAACTACAAGGGCTTCAAAGCCGACGAAAAGGAGTTCAACCAGTACCTGGCGCTGCTGAGTAAGAATGCCCCGGCTGCTTCGTGGAGCAAGCAGGAGCAGATGGCCTACTGGATCAACGCCTACAACGCCTACACCATCCGCCTGATCCTGGACCACTATCCGGTGCAGAGCATCAAGGACATCGGCTCGAAAATCAAGATTCCGTTCGTGACGACGCCCTGGGCGGCCAAGTTCTTCAGCATTGGCGGCAAGAAGATGAGCCTCGACGAAATCGAGCACGGCACGCTGCGCAAGAAATACAACGACCCGCGCATTCACTTTGCGCTGGTGTGTGCCTCCGTCTCGTGCCCCAGTTTGCGCAACGAGGCCTACACCGCCGCCAAGCTTGACAGCCAGCTTGACGACCAGGGCCGGGACTTTGTGAACAACCCCGCCAAAAACAAGATCAGCAAGAGCAGCGCCCAGCTTTCCAAGTACTTCGACTGGTACAAAGGTGACTGGAGCGAGAACGGGCAGTCGGTGGTAAAGTGGGTGAACAAATACTCCACCACCAAGCTCGACGCCAACGCCAAAATCGACTTCCTGGACTACAACTGGAACCTGAATGAGCAGTAGGCCGGCATGCCACCGGTTAACTGGCCGTGCCGCATGAGTGGGCGTGGTTTTCAACTGAGCCTGCTAGGTGCGTTGTTCAGTCTGGCTGGAGCTGCCCGGGCGCAAACTCCGGCGGCGCGACCCGCGCCGCCGGAAACACGGCGCTACGCTATTGAGGTGGCCGGCGTACGCGTAGGCACCATGACGGCCACCCGCGCCCCGCAAACCGCCACTACCGACGCCGTATTCACGCTCACGAGCGACGTGAAGGTGAATTTTCTGGTCTATAACCTGAAGATCTACTACCAGGTGGTGAACCGGGTGCGCAACGGCCAGTTGCTGCTTTCCACGGTGGAAGCCCACACCAACCAGGGCGACTTTGCCTCGCGCACCGAGTGGAAGGGCGACCATTACGACATCGTGGCCGACCAGTACAAGCACCACTACCGCGCCACCGAAAAGCAGCCGATCCGCTACACCGTCACGGATATGTTTTTCGGAGAGCCGCAAGGGCAGACGCGCGCCTTCGCAGAGTACTTCGGCGACTTTTTCGCGGTGCAGCGCACGGCCAGCGGCAAGTATAAGGCGGAGCGCGACGGCCGCGAAGACGAGTATCAGTACGCGAATGGCGAGCTGGTCATGCTCATCAAGAAGAACCCGCTGAAGAACTTCATTATCCGGTTTGTGCCGAAATAGCACGGTAGCGCCGCGCTGTTTCGGTCTACGGAAGCCGGTCCCACACTTCACCACCAAGGCTCACCATTCGCACGATGCCTGCCCGCCGGTCATAATACAGCTCCTGTATAAAAGAGGCTGAGGTAGATGCGCAAGTAGAGCCACGAGAAGTCCCAGTAAAGACTATAACGTCAGTGTACTGCCGACCCCGAATGGTGAGTTGCTCGAACGGCCCTTTCAAGGCAGACTCACGCGGAAATTTCAGGCCCCTGCAGGAATAGTAGTCGCTGATAAGATCGGTGTTACCAACAAAATCCGACCATTCTCCTTTCGCATATAAGCTACTCTTGTTTTTGTCGTAGCCATCGGAACTACGGCTGGTTAACTGGGACGCACCCCGATAGAAACGAAATTCTCCACCACCACGCATACTATCAGTACGGGTCAGGCGTACCGTCTTTTGGTCGAAGTAATTCAGCAGCTTAGGGGAAGAAAAGTTTGGGCCAGGAGGCTGAACTTCCTTTTTTTCTGCCTGGAGGTAGTCGATTACCTGGCTGATCTGATAAGTTCGTCTGTAGCCGCGCACATTCTCAAACTGCCAAGTATCTCCTTGCCGCATCGTCAGCCACGGTTGGTCATCTTCCGTGAAATGGTAATAAGGGACTTTATTAACGATGCACAGCCCAGGACCTGATTCAGAATCTTTTTTACATGCTGAAGCTGTCAGGAGGATACAGCAGGAAAGCCAGTAAGTCAGACGTAGGGAGGATAGCATAGGAGTAGGATGGTTGGTACGCTAAAAGTAGCAGTGAATATCTCCTGTCCCATGTCCAGAATTGACTTCTTTCAGGCTTTGCGCCGTAGTATTTTTTATGGTTAATATTCTGATAATCAATAATTTATACATGATATAAAGGATATTGGTTGTTAGTGTTTTTTAATAGTTTGCAGCGGGTCGGTTTCCATGCGAAACGGCCCCGCTGAACAGGTGTCAGCGGGGCCGTTTATTCAAGCGGCACAAGCTAAAGCGTGTGTTACATGAACACCTTGCGCAACGCCCACAGGCTCCACACAATCACCATCAGGCCCACGCCCACGAACATCCAGCGCACGGGCAGGCGGCCGGCCAGGCGGGCGGCCAGCGGCGCGGCGGCCACGCCCCCGATGATGAGGCCCAGGATAATCTGCCAGTGCGAGATGCCCAGCGTGGCGAAGAACGTAACGGCGCTGGCAAACGTGACAAAAAACTCCGTGACGCTCACCGAGCCAATCACGTACTGCGGCGTGCGGCCCCCGGCAATGAGCGTGCTGGTGACCAGCGGCCCCCAGCCGCCCCCGCCAAACGAATCGAGGAAGCCGCCGGCCGCGGCCAGCAGCCCCAGTTTCTTGTGCTTCTTGCGGGGCCCGGGCTTCACGAAGGCCTTGCTGATGATGCGGATGCCGAGCAGCAGCAGGTACGCGGCCAGGAACGGCTTCACGTAGCTGCCGTATTTCTCGCCGAAGGTGGACAGCAGGTACGCGCCCGTAATAGCGCCCAGCACGCCCGGAATCAGCAGCACTTTAAACAGGCGCTTGTTCACGTTGCCGAAGCGGTAGTGGTGGTAACCCGAGGCTCCGCTGGCAAACATCTCGGCGGTATGGATGCTGGCACTCACGGCGGCCGGGGCAATGTTCAGGCTCATCAAACTGATGGCCGTGACCACGCCGTAGCCCATGCCCAGCAGCCCGTCAATGAGCTGCGCGCCGAAGCCGATGGCCACGAACAGCCAGAACGTTTCGGCGTGGGTGGCTGCGCCCCACACCTGCTGCCAGGTGAAGTAGTAGCTCAGAATATTGAACACCAGCATGGCCGCAAAGGCCAGCAGCGCCCCGGTGGCAATCTTGCGCCACCGCGCTGCGGCCGGCGACTCGTAGGCCGGCCCGCCGGTCAGCTCGGCCGTCACGGCGTTCAGGGATTTTACTTTGTGGGCAAAGTCGCCGCCCACCTTCTCCCGGATCTGCGACATGCGCTGGAGCACGTCGTGCAGCTCGTCGGGGAGGGTGTGGGTGAGCATTTCGCGCAGGCGCTTGGCAATGGTGGGCGACTTGCCGTTGGTGCTGATGGCAATTTTCAGGTCGCCTTTCTGCACGATGGAGCCCAGGTAAAAGTCGCAGGCGGCGGGCGTATCGGCCACGTTGCAGAGCAGGCGCTGGCGCGTGGCGTCGGCCTTGATCTGCAGGTTGAGCGCCTTATCGTTGGTAGCCACAATCACCAGGTCGTGGCCCACCAAATGAGTGGGGTCGTAAGGCTGCTCGCGCAGCTGCACGGCGGGGTGCTGGCCGGCCAGCACCCGCAGCTCGGGCCCGAACCAGGTAGCCACCACTGTAATGGCCGCGTTGGGGCTATTGGCCAGCATGGCCGAGAGCTTCTCGAAGCCCACGGCCCCGCCGCCCACCAGCAGCACGTGCAGCTGTTCCAGCTTCAGAAACACCGGAAACAGCCGGTTGCCATCGGGCACCGCGGGCGGCGGCTCGGGCTGGGGCAGGGCGTTGTTGGAGGAAAGGGACATGGTGGTTGGTGATGGTTGGGGTCGGATGGAAAGGAAGGCAGAACAGCACTAACAGAACGTCATTCCGAGCGCAGCCGAGGAATCTCGCGTGCAATGGTAATCCTGTTGTTAGGATTGGTTGCTACAACGTCAGCACGCGAGATTCCTCGCGCTGCTCGGAATGACGTGCTAATGTTGTTCGTTCTATCGGTTACTCGTGAAACGTCAGGCCGCTTTCGGTGGGCTGCACGTAGCCCTGGCGGATGACGAAATCACCAAACCGCTCCTGGGGCTGGCGGTTCTGGGCGTAGTCGGCGAGCAGGGGCGTGAGCTCCTGCACGATGCCGTCTTCGTCCAGCATTTCCTTGTAGAGCTTGTTCATCCGCTCCCCGTTGAAAGCGGCACCGAGGTACAGGTTGTAGCGGCCCACGGCCCGGCCAACCAGCCCGATTTCGCCGAGGTAGGGGCGGGCGCAGCCGTTGGGGCAGCCCGTCATCCGCAGCAGAATATCGTCCTGAGCCAGACCCTGTTGGCGAATTACCCGGTCCAATCTATCCAATAATTCCGGAAGATACCGCTCGGCCTCCGCGAAGGCCAGCGTGCAGGTGGGCAGGGCCACGCAGGCCAGCGCCCCGCGCCGCAGGGCCGTGTATTCCTTGCCGGCCTCGATGGCTACGCCGTGCTGCTGCAGCACCGCCTGCACGCTTAGCCGGTGCTCAGGGGCAATGTTGGCGATGATCAGGTTCTGGTTGCCAGTGAGGCGGAAGTCGCCGGTGTGGAAGGCGGCAATTTCGCGCAAAGCGGTTTTGAGCGCGTAGCCGTCCCGGTCGAGGATGCGGCCGCCTTCCACGAACAGCGTGAGGTGGGCCCGGCCATCGGCCTGGATGGACCAGCCGTAGGCGTCGCCGGAGCTGCGGAACTGGTAGGGGCGGGCGGGCTCCACCGGGAAGCCCAGACGCTGGTCCAGCTCCTGTTTGAACACGTCGAGGCCCACGCGGTCCACGGTGTACTTGAGGCGGGAGAACTTGCGGTTTTCCCGGTTGCCCCAGTCGCGCTGAATCGTCACGATTTTCTCGCAGGTGTCCACCACCTTGTCGGCAGGCACGAAGCCGATGATGTCGGCCAGGCGGGGGTAGGTGTCGGGCATGCCGAACGTCATGCCCATGCCGCCGCCCACGGCCACGTTGAAGCCTACCAGCTGGCCTTGCTCCTCAATGGCAATCAGGCCCAGGTCGTTGGCGAAGATGTCGGTGTCGTTGTAGGGCGGAATGGCCAGGGCAATCTTGAACTTGCGGGGCAGGTAGGTTTTGCCGTAAATGGGCTCGGCGTCCTGCTGCTCGCCCTCGTTGGGCGCGCTGGTGAACTGCGGTTCCCCATTCAGCCACAAATCCCAGTAGGCCGAGGTGCGGGGCGTAAGATGGGCGCTGATCTGCTTCGACACCTCGTACACGGCCGCGTGCAGGGGGCTCTCGTGCGGATTGGGGTTGCACATCACGTTGCGGTTCACGTCGCCGCAGCCCGCAATGCTGTCGAGCAGGGCCTCGTTGAAGCCCTGGATGGTCTTTTTCAGGTCGCTCTTGAGTACGCCGTGCAGTTGGAAGGCCTGGCGGGTGGTGAGTTTGAGCGTGTGGTTGCCGTACTCATCGGCCAGCTCATCCATGCGCAGCCACTGCGCGGGCGAGGCAATGCCGCCCGGCACCCGCACCCGAATCATGAGCGAATACAGCGGCTCCAGCTTCTGACGCTTGCGCTCCGAGTCCAGGTCCCGGTCGGTTTGCTGGTAGGAGCCGTGGAACTTGATCAGGTGAGTGTCGTCGGGGTAGAGGGCGCCGGTGAGCGGGTTCACGAGGCTTTCGGCCAGGGTGCCGCGCAGGTAGTTGCTGGCTGCCTTGACGTGCTCGACTTCGGAAAGTTTGGGGGTATCAGCCATGAGAATCAGGGAGCTGGGGAGGGTGCCGGAGCAGCCGGAGCCGCAGGGCGTAAATCGAAGTTGTGGAAGTAGAAAACCCGGATGGTGTGCTGGTTGCGGTAGGTGCTACCGGCCGGCAGCTGCTGAAATAGATGCATGTAGCCGGCCTGCACTTGTGCGTGCTTGTTGAGCGGGTACACCACGCCGGCAAACAGCCGGTTCTGGTCGAAGTAGTTCAGCCGAATTTCCTTGCCGAAATTCATCATCACCTCGTTGTTGAGCAGAAACTGCCAGCCGCCGGGCTCAAAACCCCGCTTGGTAAGCGGCAGAAACAGCGCCGCGTTGTAGCGGGTGCGGTAGTTGAAATCAAAGTCATCGGTGCGTTCATTCTGCCGAATAGTGCGCCGGAATCGTTCTTCCAGCCGTACCCACTGCATCAGGCGGGCCTTCGGAAACTTCGTGAACCACTGCACCTGCTGCCAGGGGCGGTGCTCGGGCTGGCCCACGGTGCGGGCCCCGTCGGGGTAATGGTGCACGTAGGCATAGCCCCCGGTCAGGCGCACGTCATCGGTGAGGTAGTACGTCAGGCCCACGCGGGCCACCGTCTGGTAGCTGGCCTGCACGAAATGGTCGTGCAGGCGCAGGTGCAGGTCGGTCCAGCTGCCCCAGTGTTGCGAAAACCTGGTTTGGTTAAATATGCCCAGCCACGTCTGCTGCTCGCGCACGTACTGTTTCTGCGCCAGCAAAGGCCGGGTCAGAAGCAGCAAGCCACAAAAGAGAAGGAGCCGTTTCATCACACTTACCGTAGCACGGTGTTGTCAAAAGTCAACGCCACGTAGTACAGGCCCCCGATGGTGGGGCCGGCGGCGTACTGGTAGTAGCGGTTGTTGAAGAGGTTGGCCCCGCCGGCCTTGATGGTGGTTTTGAGGGCGGGCACACGCACGTTCACCTGGGCATCCACGGTTTGGTAGGCGGGCACGCGGCCGTTGGCCAGGGGGCTTTCCCAGTAGAAGGTGCTCTGGTGACGCCACACCACGTTGAAGCCCACGTTGCGCACAATTTCGCGGTTGCCGAAGCTCACGTTGGTGACCCAGTGCGGGGTGTTGAAGCCCGTCACGAAGATGTCGGGGGCGTTGTTGGCCGACAGGGCGTTGTAGTTCACGTTGCCGCCCAGGGTGTACTTCTGGTAGAAGTTGTAGGTAACGCCCAGCGTGGAGCCGTAGCTGCGGTAGTTGTTGCGGGCATTGGTATACACCCGGTACCGGTCCTGGCGGGCGGCGCGGTTGCTGTTGAGGGCGGCCAGCACGGCATCGTCGGAACCCACCTGCACCTGCTGGCCGGCGGCGTTTTTGGGCACGCTCACCTCCACTTGGCCCAGGAAGCCGGAGTAGATGTTCACGTATGCGTCGGCGTCGATGGAGAGGCGGTTATCCAGCAGCACGCTGCGGTAGCCTACTTCGTAGGCGTTGATTTGCTCGGGCTGCTCGGTGGGCAGGTTGCCGACTTGCAGCACGCCCCGGATTTCGGGGCGCAGGGCGGCCTGGCTGGCGGTGGTGCCGGCGTTGGCGGCCACGTAGGCATTCACGGCGGCGTTGAACTGCGAAATAGACGCCAGCGTGTAGGAATTGTCGAGGTAGTTCAGGCCCTCGTTCACCCGGGCCAGACCGCCCACCCGGCGCACATTGCCGTTGTTCACAAACGACAGCGCCTCAAACAGCGACGGGAAGCGCCAGCCGTTCTGGTACGAAGCCCGGAAGTTGTGCAGGCCGCCGGCCGTGTACACCGCCGCCACCCGCGGGTTCAGCTTGGGGTTGAACTCGGGGTTATAGTCCAGGCGCAGCGAGGCGGTGAGCTTCAGGCGGTCCTGCAGCAGGCGCTTGGTGGCCTGCCCGAAGCCCCCGATTTTCTTGTAGTACTGGTTCTGGCCGCCGGGCTGGGTGCGCTCGGTGAGCGGGCGGCTGAAATCCACGAAGTTGTTGCCGTCCGGAATCACCTCATACAGGCGGGCATCGGCCCCCAGCAGCACATCGGCAAATTTCACCCGGGGGCCCAGGTGCCAGATGGCGTCGGTGTGGTAGGTGCGGCTGCGCTGGGTGAGGGCGGCCCCGCCCGGGATGGGCGCGCCGGGCACGTTCACGCCGCTGTCCCAGTTGTTGGTTTTCACAATCTGGGCTTTCAGGGCGTCGAAGGCAGGTGTACCGGGCACGGCGCGGCCGGCATCGGCCACGGTGCGGGCCTGCTGCATGGCCTGGGCCAGCGGGGTGCCGCCGCTCAGCTGGCTTTGCAGCTCCGTTCGGAACTTCGTGCCCCAGGCGGCGTTGGAGCCGTTCTGCAGGTCCAGGTTCAGGGCCAGCGGGTTGAGGTTGTAGGAGTTGCCGGTGTTTTCGACCAGCATATAGGCCCGGGCCGTGAAGTTCTCACCCTTCAGCTCCACCTTGTGGTTCTGCACCGTCACGCCGTCGAGCTGAATCTTGTTGCCGCGCTGAAACACGCCGTCCATCAGCCCGAACCGGTAGCCGTAGCTCAGCTCCAGCTTGTCGGTGAGCTTGTAGTGCAGGCTGGCATCGGCCTTGATGTTGCGCACGATGGGGTTGGTGAGGTCCCGCTCGTAGTAGCCCGTGCGGCGCACGTTGAAGGTTTCGTTGCGGCCGTTGTAGGGAATGGTGATGCTCACGTTGCCGGCGTTGTCGTCGCCGTAGCGGTTCCAGAGGTCGGCGGCGGGGTTGTTGGCCCCGCTCAGCTCCGGGAAGCGCGGGTTGGCCGAGGCCAGGTTCTGCGGGTTCTGGTCGTTTTGGGTGTTGGCCAGCCAGTCGGTGCCGCGCAGGAAGCTGCCGTTCACCTTATAGGCCCAGCGGCCCGAAGCGCCCAGGCTCTGGGCCCAGCGCACGGCCGTTTCCGTCAGCACGCTCGGGTCCCGGTCTTTGCCGTCCACGTGGTTGACGCCCACCTTCTGGTACACGCTCAGGCCCTGGTAGTTGAAGGGGCTTTTGGTGGTGAGGTTGGCCATGCCGTTGATGGCGTTCATACCGTACAGGGCCGAGGCCGCGCCGGGCGTAATTTCCACCGAAGCCACGTCCAGCTCGGTGGGCCCGATGGCGTTGCCCAGCGGCACGCCCAACGTGGCCGCCTGCATATCCACCCCGTCCACCAGCTGCATAAAGCGGAAGTTGTTGGGGATGTTGAAGCCGCGGGTGTTGGGCACTTTGAACGTGAGCGAGCTGGTGGTCATCTGCACGCCCTTCACGTTTTCCAGCGCGTCATAAAAGCTGGGGGCCGGTGTTTCCTTGATGGCCCGGATGTCGAGCTTCTCAATGGCCACCGGCGAGGTCAGCCGGCTTTCCTCCACCCGCGACGCTGACACCACCACCTCGTTCATCGACACGGCCTTCGACTCCAGCTGCACGCTGATGGGCTGGCTGCCGCTGGCAATTTCCAGCTCCCGCGACTCGTAGCCCAGCGTGTTGAACACCAGCGTAAACGGGAACCGAAGCTTGGCTTTCAGGGCAAACTGGCCGTTACCGTCGCTGAGCGTGCCGGTGGTGCCGCCCTTCACAATAACGCTCACGCCCGGCAGCGGCTCGCCGGTAGTTTTTTCGCGCACGGTGCCGCTCACCGAAATCAGGGCCTCTTGGGCGTGCAGGCCGGTGGCGCTGGCTGCAACCAGCGCCGGGACTAGTAAGGAAGAGGAAAGAAGATGTTTCATGTATGTTTTTACAAGGGGAGAAAGAACCCGGGGCGGGGCAGACGGCAGGCCGGCGCAGCCCCCGCGCCCGGGGCGCAGCGGCCGTTACCGGCTACAACATCGTCTTGGAAAAACGGCAGGCATGGAACGGAAGAAGGGTTTTAGGGCTAGCTCCCCTCCTTGGAAAGGAGGGGTTAGGGGTGGTTGAGTTTTAGAGCTAAGAACTAGAAGTAGATATCGTCCTGACGAGGATCAACCACCCCCAACCCCTCCTTTCCAAGGAGGGGAGCTAGTTTTTTAGCTCTAGTTTTTAGTACACATCCTCCAAAAACCGGCGCGACTTTTTGAGCTGGCGCAGGTACTCGGCGGCGTAGTCGGCATCGTGGCCGCTTTCCTGCTGGATGATCTGGCGCAGGGCCTGCTGCACGTCGTGGGCCATGCGGGATTTGTCACCGCACACGTAGAAGCAGGCCCCGTTTTCGAGCTGCTCGTACACGCGGCGGCTCTGTTCCAGCAGGCGGTGCTGCACGTAGAGCTTCTGGGCCTGGTCGCGGGAAAAGGCCACGTCGAGGCGGTCGAGGGTGCCGCGCTTGAGGTGCTGCTGCCACTCGGTCTGGTACAGGAAGTCGGTGGTGAAGTGGGGGTTGCCGAACACCAGCCAGTTGCGGCCGGTAGCGCCGGTTTCGGCCCGTTCTTCCACAAAGGCCCGGAAGGGCGCTACCCCGGTGCCGGGGCCCACCATTATAATGTCAGTGGCGGCGTTCGGCGGCAGCTTGAAGTACTCGTTGCGGTCCACCCACACCCGGGCCGTGTCGCCGAGGCTGAGGTAGTCGGCCTGGTAGCCGGAGCAGGCCCCGTGCTTGGCGCGGCCGTGGGTTTCGTAGCGCACGGCCCCCACCGTCAGGTGCACTTCCTCGGGGTGCGCCAGCAGCGACGAGGCAATAGAGTAGGCCCGGGCCGGCAACGGCCGCAGCACCGCCGCCAGCTGTTGCCCTGACAGCTCCACCGGAAACTCGGTCAGCAAATCGGCCACGTCGCGGCCGTAGAGGTAAGTGCCCAGCCCGGCCGTATCAGCCAGAATTTCGCGGAGGCGCGGGTACTGCGGGGCCACGGCGGCGTAGCGCTCCAGCACGTCGCGGGTGATAACCGACAGCTCCAGCCGCTCGGTGAGGACGGTGGTCAGGTCCAGCTCCTCAGCTTCGAGGCGCACGGGGGCGGCTTCGGCTAGGCGGGCAGCCTGCAGCACCTCCTGCACCAGCGTGGGGCGGTTGCGGGGCTGCACCATCAGGGCGTCGCAGGGCTCGTAGGTCAGACCCGAATCAGCCAAGGAAAACTCCAGGTGGTAGGTTTCCTTGGTAGAGCCCCGGCCGTTGAGCTGAATCTTTTCCAGCAGCTCCGCCCCGAAAGGGTTGCGGGCGTTGTACTCCACGGCGGCGGGCAGCGGGGCCACTTCCGGCGCGTAGCCCGCACCCACTACCGCCACCACCGGCGCGGCCACGGTTGCGCCGGCCGTTACGGGGGCCGGGGCGGGCTGCAGCTCGGCAATGCGGCTGAGCACCTGCTCGGCCCACTGGCGGGTTTCGTCCTCGAAGGTCACGTCGCAGTCCAGCCGCTCCACAAGGCGGCGGCCACCCAGCTCGGCCAGGCGCTGGTCGAACTCGAAGCCGGTCTGGCAGAACTGCAGGTAGCTTTTGTCGCCCAGGGCCAGCACGGCGTACTGGAGGTCGGGCAGCTTGGGTGCGCGGCTGCTGAGCAGGAACTGGTGCAGCTCCTCGGCCGCAATGGGTGGGTCGCCTTCCCCCTGGGTGCTCACCACCACCAATAGCAACTGCTCGGTTTTGAGGTCTTTGGTGGGGTAGTCGTTCATGTCGCGCACCTGCGGCTGCAGGCCCCGGCGGCGGGCCGCCTCGGCCACTAGGCCGGCGGCTTTCTTGCTGTTGCCGGTCTGGGAGCCAAACAGGATGGTGAGCCGACTAGCCGCGGCTGCTTCCACCACCGCCGGAGCCGGGGCCACGGCCGCAATGGGGGGCGCTGCCGCGCCGGCGCGGCCGTACAAGTAGCCGCTCAGCCACACCAGCTGCTGGGAGGTGAGGCTCGCTGCCAGCTGCTGCAGCGCCTGGTCGTCGAGGCCAATGGGAAGCGTGGGGGAAGCTGAAAGAAGAGACATAGGACGTGGTGGTTGGGGCAGTGGGTTGGGCGCGTCAGAGAAAGAAGAAGTCATGCTGAGCTTGCCGAAGCATCTCTACCGCTTCGTTGTGGCGGTTCAGTAGCCCAGGGTTTAAATCCTGGGCTATGGAGCGGTTATCGGTGCTGCTATCTGATTAGCCAGCGGTAGAGATGCTTCGGCTTCGCTCAGCATGACGTGCTGCTTGTGGTGTTCTGATCAGGCTACTGCCGCGTACAGTTCAGGCAGCAGCGCCAGCTTCTCCGGGGTGGCTAGGCGGGTTACTTCGCCGATGATGATGATGGCCGGCGCGCCGATTTCGGCGGCGGCGGCGCGGGCGGGCAGCTCGGCAACCGGGCCGGTTACCAGCCGGGCGTGGGGCAGGGTGCCGTTCTGGATGATGGCGGCCGGCGTATCGGCGTGGCCCTGCTCGCAGAAAGCCTGCACAATGCGCGGCAGCTCGCCCAGGCCCATCAGAATGACGGTGGTGCCCCGGGCGTCGCGGGCAGCTTCCCGGATGCTGCCGGCCAGCTCGCCGGAGGCGGTGGTAGCCGTAATTACCCGGAATCCTTCACTCAAGCCCCGATGCGTGACGGGAATGCCCGCTGCCCCGGCCGCGGCCACCGCGCTGCTGATGCCGGGCACATAGTCCGTGAGCAGGCCGTGGGCTCCGGCGTAGAGCATTTCCTCCCGGCCGCGCCCGAACACAAACGGGTCGCCACCCTTGAGGCGCACCACGTGGCCGTAGTGGCGGGCGTAGTCCACAATCAGGGCGTTGATGTCGTCCTGCGAGTGGCTGCGCATGCCGCGCCGCTTGCCCACGGGCACCAGCACGGCCTCGGGGCGGGCGTGCCCGAGCAAAGCACGGTTAGCCAGCGCGTCGTACAGAATCACATCGGCTTCCGACAGCACCCGCGCCCCTTTGAGCGTGAGCAGCTCCGGGTCGCCGGGGCCGGCACCCAGTACCGTAAGGCGGGGCGTTTGCATAGTTGTTAGTGCTTGGTGCTTGGTGCTTAGTTGTTAGTGCTTAGTAGTTAGTATCTGTTCGTTGAACAGGCTAAGCACTAGGCACTAAATTGAAAAGGCTACTGGTGGCGCTACCGGGGCGGTGAAGTACTCGGAGTTGGCGGCTTCTACCAGGCCGGCGGCCAGGGTGTCGCCGGTCAGCTCGTCGACCAGGATGAAGGAGCCGGTGGTGCGGTTGTCGGTGTAGTGGTCCACGGCCAGGGGCAGGGCGGTTTTGAGGCGCACGCGCACAATGTCGTTGAGCTGGGCCTGTTCGGTGTGCACCCGGGCGAAAGTCTGCACGTTCACCTTGTAGAGGATGGCCGACACGGCGGCTTTCGAGAGGGCCGAGTGGTGCTGCACCAACAGCTTGCGGCCGGGCCACAGGGGCTGCTCGCTCATCCAGCATAGGGTAGCTTCCAGCTCGCGGGTGAGGGTGGGCTCCTCGGGGCCGGCGGGCACCAGGGCGTCGCCGCGGCTCACGTCCACGTCGTCGCGCAGGCGGATGACCACGGCCTGCGGGGCCGCCGCCGTTTCCACTTCCTGCTGGTTTACCTCAATGGCTTCAATTTCTGATTCCAGGCCCGAGGGCAGCACCCGCACGCGCTGGCCGCGGCGGTACTGGCCACTCAGAATCTGGCCGGCGTAGCCGCGGTAGTCAGGCAGCTCGGGCGTCTGGGGCCGAATCACGTACTGCACCTGGAAGCGGGGCGCGGCCTCAGTTTCCTGGGCGCCGGGCACGCTTTCCAAGTGCTGGAGCAGACTGGGACCGGTGTACCAGGGCAGGTGCTGGCTGGGCTTCACCACGTTGTCGCCCTGCAGGGCGCTCAGCGGAATGGCCGTGGCGGCGGGCAGGTGGAAGTGGTTGGTCAGCTCGGCGTAGTCGGTGGCAATGCGGGCAAACACGGCCTCGTCGTAGTTCACCAGGTCCATCTTGTTCACGGCCAGCACAAAGTGCCGGATGCCCAGCAGCGCGGCAATGAGGGTGTGACGGCGGGTTTGCTCAATCACGCCCTGGCGGGCATCCACCAGCACAATGGCCAAGTCGGCGTTGCTGGCACCCGTCACCATGTTGCGGGTGTACTGCACGTGGCCAGGCGCATCGGTAATGATGAACTTGCGGCGCGGCGTGGTGAAGTACTTGTAAGCCACGTCGATGGTGATGCCCTGTTCCCGCTCGGCCCGCAGCCCATCGGTCAGCAAGGCCAAATCCACGGTGCCGTTGGAAGCCTGCCGCTTCTCCAGCGCCGCCAGCACGTCCAGCGACACCGATTCGGAGTCGTACAGCAGCCGCCCAATCAGGGTGCTCTTGCCGTCGTCCACGCTCCCGCAGGTGATAAATCGAAGTAAGTCCATATTGGTGATGAAGTAATGAGGTGATGAGGTGAAAAGTGTGTGGTGATGGAGTGATGAGGTTGAACCGGATACCGGACGGCTCCTTTCACCTCATTACTTCATCACCTCATCACCCCACTTAGAAATATCCGTTCCGCTTGCGGTCTTCCATGCCGGCTTCGGAGATGTTGTCGTCGAGGCGGGTAGCGCCCCGCTCGCTTACTTTGGCCAGCAGCAGGTCCTGGATGATGTCTTCCACGGTGCGGGCGTCGCTTTCCACGGCGGCGGTGCAGGTGGAGTCGCCCACGGTGCGGAAGCGCACCTGCCGGGTCACGATTTCATCTTCGTCATCGAGCTGCAAATGCTCGGTGAGGCCCAGCAGCTGGCCCGAGGGCAGCACCACGCAGGTGCGCTCGTGGCCGAAGTAGATGTCGGGCAGCGGAATATTTTCGCGCTGGATGTAGCGCCACACGTCCAGTTCCGTCCAGTTGGAAATGGGGAACACGCGCACGTTTTCGCCCTTCTGGATGCGGCCGTTGTAGATGTTCCAGAGTTCGGGGCGCTGGCGCTTGGGGTCCCACTGGCCAAACTCGTCGCGCACCGAGAAGATGCGCTCCTTGGCCCGGGCCTTCTCCTCGTCGCGGCGGGCCCCGCCGATGCAGGCGTCAAACTCGAACTCCTCGATTACCTCCAGCAGCGTGTAGGTCTGCAGCGGGTTGCGGCTGGGGTACTTGCCGCCCGGCTCGCGCAGGCGCTGCCGCTTAATGGTGTCCTCCACCTTGCGCACCACCAGCTTTTCGCCCAGGCGGGCGGCCAGCTCGTCGCGGTACTGCAGCACCTCGGGGAAGTTGTGGCCGGTATCCACGTGCACCAGCGGGAAGGGGAAGCGGCCGGGGCGGAAGGCCTTTTCGGCCAGGCGCGTGAGCACAATGGAATCCTTGCCGCCCGAGAACAGCAGGGCCGGCCGCTCAAACTGCCCCGCCACCTCCCGCAGGATGTGGATGGCTTCGGCTTCCAGCCGGTCGAGGTAATCGAAAGAGGTACTCATAGTTGTCTGGAATTCAAATGCTTTTAAGGCTGTAGAGACGCAATGTTTTGCGTCTCCCGCGTGCTGATGTTGGGTAGGCGGCGCGGTGCCGGCCGTTCTGACGACGAGACGCAAAATGTTGCGTCTCTACCTCGTGCTATCCGGCTGGTACCGGCTCCACCACCGGATCCGGCCCGTCGTGATGCGCGGAGGCGTGCAGGCCGCACTCCTTGGCTGAGAGGTCTTCCCACCACCAGCGGCCGGCCCGGAAATCCTCGCCGGGCTTGATGGCGCGGGTGCAGGGGGCGCAGCCGATGCTCACGAAGCCCTGCTGGTGCAGCGGGTTCACCGGAATGCCCTCCTGCTGCACGAAGGCCAGCGCCTGTTCCCAGGTCCAGTCGAACAGCGGGTGGATTTTCACGAGCTGGTGCGCCGCGTCCCACTCCACGGGGTCCATCGTCTGCCGGTTCTGCGACTGTTCGGCCCGGATACCGGTCACCCAGGCCCCGCGGCCGGCCAGGGCCCGGTTCAGAGGCTCCACCTTGCGGATGTGGCAGCACTCCTTGCGGTTGTCCACGCTCTCGTAGAACGAGTTCGGGCCTTTCTGCAGGAGCAGGTTTTCCAGCGCCTCGCGCTGCGGGGCGTACACCGCAATGGGCTTCTGGTACCGGATCAGCGTCTTGTTCCAGGTGGAATAAGTTTCCTGGAAGTTGCGGCCGGTATCGAGGGTGAACACCTCAATGGGTAGGTCGTGGGCGAAGATCAGGTGGCTGATAATCTGGTCTTCCAGCCCGAAAGAGGTGGAAAAAACGGCCTGACCGGGAAAGGTGTCGGCCACCAGACGCAGCCGCTCCAGGGCGGAGGCGGCCACTAAGAGAGGGCGCAGACGGTCCAGCAAGGCGTGGACGGCCGGCGCAGCATCAGCTGCAGGCATAGCAGGAAGAGGGGAGGAGGAAGCGGCCCGCCTAGGGCGCGGCATTCCGGCCGGAAGATGATTTCGGCGAAAACGGCATACGCAGCAGCGCAGCGCGGATTTCAGCGAAACAGAAACGGGTGTACGGTTCCCCTGGCCGACGACGCAAACGCGCGCGTCAGCTCAGAAATAGGCGGCGCACAAACCAGGAAAACGGGAGCGTGCCTAGCCCTGACAACAGCCCATGCCTCGCATACCACAACATCCATGCTGTACGGCACAGAAGGTAGCGGAAACGGCGGCGGTGTTGAACAAGGATTTCACGGCTTGTTGTTTTTATATGGTCAGGACTTGGCACCGTTTCGGAAGATCCGCTGGTTGCCGGCGTTTCGTCGAGCCTGTCTCTCCACGCCTCTGTATAAAAACAATCCTTTCGGGGGGTAAAGAATTGGTAGCACAAAGGTAGAAGCGGAAATTTTATACTTCCAAATTATATTTCATTTACAGGATTGTCGGGCTGAGGCTGGTATGTATGGTTTGTGGTGTAAGATTTTGAATTGTAGTTGTTTATAATGATTGTGTGAGACGGTGCCGGCAGCTTGGCTTCGACCTGCCAGGACGGCGCGGCAGGGCTAGGTAGCATCGTGCCGTGCCTTTCCGCCCCAGAGCCGCGCCTTCCGAAGCCCCACCCCGGCCGGGCCTGGGGCGTGGCCCAATCCACCGGAAATCAGGCTGGGATTTTTGGGCCATTATGGGCCATCTGCAGGCGGGGGCCGGCCGTGGTAGCGGAAACTTCATGTAACCTACAGCCGCGCAACGTAGTCTTACAGGATACACCTTGCCTGTCAACTATGCCTACACTTCCTTCTTCCAAGCGCCTTCAAAACCAAGTAGCCCTCGTTACGGGCGGCAGTTCCGGCATTGGGGCCGGCGTGGCCCGGGCCCTGGCCGCCGAGGGTGCCCGGGTGTTCGTCAACTACTCGCACAGCGCCGACGACGCGGCCGAAGTGGTGCGCGAAATAGAGCAGGCCGGCGGCCAGGCTACGGTGCTGCAGGCCGATGTGAGCAAGGAAGAAGACGTGCTGCACATGTTCGACCAGATCCGCGAGCAGGCTGGCACGCTGCACATCCTCATCAACAACTCCGGCATTCAGGACGATGCCCCGCTGCTGGATATGACGCTGGAGCAGTGGCAGAAAGTTATTGGCGTGAACCTGACTGGGCAGTTTCTCTGCGCCCGCGAGGCCGCCCGCGAGTTTGTGCGGCGCGGCCCGCAGCCGGAGATTTCCAAAGCCACTGGCAAAATCATCTGCATGAGCTCAGTGCACGAAGTTATTCCGTGGGCCGGCCATGTCAACTACGCCACCAGCAAGGGCGGCATCATGCAGTTGATGAAAACCATGGCTCAGGAGCTGGCTCCGCACCGCATCCGGGTGAACAGCATCGGCCCCGGCGCCATTGCCACGCCCATCAACCTCTCGGCCCGCGACACGCCACAGGAGGAGAAAAGTCTGCTCACGCTCATTCCCTACGGCCGCATCGGCGAGCCGGCTGACATCGGCAACGTGGCCGTATGGCTGGCCTCCGATGAGTCGGATTATGTGACCGGCATCACGCTCTTTGCCGATGGTGGCATGACGCTCTACCCCGGCTTCGCCGACAACGGCTGAGCCACTGGCCGCAGACCGGGGCCAGTGCCTCTAGCGCCGCGATTGTCAGTTCAGGGCCAGCGGTACTAACGACTGACAACCAGCAACTGACAACTATCACCCCAAAGTAAATCAACCACTAAACGACGCCCCAATGAACGAGGAACAGCGCCGGCAGCAGGAGCTGCGGGAGGGCCGGCAGCGTTGGCACCAGTTCGGGCCCTACGTGAGTGACCGGCAGTGGGGCACTGTGCGCGAAGACTACAGCGCCGATGCCCAGCCCTGGAACTACACCACCCACGACATGGCCCGCAGCTTGGCCTATCGCTGGGGTGAGGACGCGCTGGGCGGCGTCTCCGACGACCAGCAGCTGCTGTGCCTGGGCCTGGGCCTCTGGAACGGGCAGGATGCCATCCTGAAAGAGCGATTGTTTGGCCTCAGCGGGCCCGAAGGCAACCATGGCGAGGATGTGAAGGAGCTGTATTATTATCTCGACAACACGCCCACCCACTCCTACATGCGGATGCTCTACAAGTATCCGCAGCATGCCTTCCCGTACGACTGGCTGGTGAAGGAAAACGGCCGCCGCAACCGCCAGAAGCCCGAGTTTGAGCTTACTGATACCTGCATATTCCGCGAAGACCGGTACTTCGACGTCTTCCTCGACTACGCCAAAGCCGGCCCCGCCGATCTGCTCATGCAGATTACGGTGCACAACCGCGGCCCGCACGAGGCGCCGCTGCACGTGCTGCCGCAGATCTGGTTTCGCAACACCTGGAGCTGGGGCAACGAAGACTACACGCCCCGCTTGGCCGCCACCGACACCGGCCGCATCTGCGTAGACCACGCCAAACTGCCCGCCCTGGAGCTCTACTGCGACCAGCCCGCCGACCAGCCCTGCGAGCTGTTGTTCTGCGACAACGAAACCAACACCGCCCGCCTCTACCAGGCCCCCAACCCCGCCCCGTACTGCAAAGACGGCATCCATGAGTACGTGGTCAAGGGCGTGAAAACGGCCATCAACCCGGTCCGGGAAGGCACTAAGGCCGCCGCTCACTACTCCCTCAGCGTACCGCCCGGCGAGAGCCGCACGGTGCGCGTGCGGCTGGCTGCGCCCGGCCTCGCGGCGCCCTTCGAGGAGTTTGAGGCGCTGATGAGCCAGCGTAAAGCCGAAGCCGACCAGTTCTACGCCGACCTGCAGCACGACCTGGCCAGCGCCGACGCCCGTAACGTGCAGCGCCAGGCCCTGGCTGGCATGCTCTGGAGCAAGCAGTTCTACTACTACGACGTGCCCGAGTGGCTCGACGGCGACCCGGCCATGCCGCCCCCGCCACCCGAGCGGCGGCACGGCCGCAACAGTACCTGGCGCCACCTCAACAACGCCGACATCATTTCGATGCCCGACAAGTGGGAGTATCCGTGGTATGCGGCCTGGGATTTGGCGTTTCACTGCATCCCGCTGGCCTTGGTGGACGTGGAGTTTGCCAAGCACCAGCTGCGGCTGCTCTGCCAAGACTGGTACATGCACCCCAGCGGCCAGCTGCCAGCCTACGAGTGGAAGCTGGAAGACGTGAACCCGCCGGTACACGCCTACGCCACTTGGCGGGTCTACAAAATGTGCCTCAAGCACAGCGGCAACCCCGACACTGCTTTCCTGGAAGGAATGTTTCATCGACTGCTGCTCAACTTCACGTGGTGGGTGAACCGCAAAGACCGCCACAACCGCAACGTATTCGAGGGCGGCTTCCTGGGCCTCGACAACATCGGCGTGTTTGATAGAAGCGCGCCGCTGCCCACCGGCGGCCACATCGAGCAGGCCGACGGCACCAGCTGGATGGCCATGTTTGCGCTCAACATGATGCGCATTGCATTGGAACTGTCCAAGACCAACCCGGTGTACCAGGACATGGCCAGCAAGTTCTTCGAGCACTTCCTCTACATCGCCCATGCCATGAGCAGCTTCTCGGAGGGCGAAATTGACATGTGGGACGAACAGGACGAGTTCTACTACGACGTGCTCAACACGCCCGACAAAGGCCGCATCAGCCTGCGCATCCGGTCCATGGTGGGCCTGATTCCGCTGTTTGCGGTGGAGGTGCTGGACGAGGACGCTCTGCGCGGGGCGCCGCAGTTTGTGCGCCGCCTCAACTGGTTTCTCGACCACCGCCCGCAGCTGGCCGCCCTCGTGAGCCGCTGGCAGGAGCCCGGCAAAGGCCAGCGGCACCTGCTCTCGCTGCTGCGCGGCCACCGCATGAAGCTGCTGCTGCGCCGCATGCTCGACGAGGCCGAATTCCTGTCGGATTATGGCGTGCGGGCGCTGTCGCGCTATCACCTCCAGCACCCGTTTCGGCTGCAGGTGGAAGATGGCCCGGATGCCCTGGTGGCCTACGAGCCGGGCGAGTCCAGCACGTCGCTGTTTGGGGGCAACAGCAACTGGCGCGGCCCCATCTGGATGCCCATGAACTTCCTGATTATCGAGTCGCTGCAGCGCTTCTACCACTACTATGGGCCCGATTTCAAGGTGGAGTACCCGACTAACTCCGGCCACATGCACACGCTGCAGGAAATTGCCCAGGCCCTCACCGAGCGCCTCACCAAGCTGTTTCTGCGCGATGAGCAGGGCCACCGCCCCGCCTTCGGCGACGACCGCCAGCTCCAGACCGACCCGCACTTTCAGGACTATCTGCTCTTCCACGAGTACTTCCACGGCGACACCGGCCACGGCCTCGGCGCCAGCCACCAAACCGGTTGGACTGGCCTCATCGCCAAGCTCCTGCAGTATCGCCAGCTGGAAGAATAGATTTCAGCATGATGTGCTTTCCTAAATCCCAAAATCATGTGGCTTGACTTCACGACCACCATTTCCGACGGCATGGCCTACTGGCCCGACAATGCCCCGGTGCGCATCCGCAAAACCCTGAGCATGGCCGATGGCGCCGCCGCCAACGTCACGGAAATGAGCCTCAGCGTGCACACCGGCACCCACGTGGATGCCCCGCGCCATTTTCTGCCCGATGGCCCCGACGTCACGCAGCTGGACCTGAGCACCCTCATGGGGCCGGCACTGCTGGTGGAGGTAGACGACGAGCGGTTTATCACGCGGGCGGCTGTGGAGCACCTGCAGCTGCAGCCCCACGACCGGGTGCTGTTCAAAACCCGCAACTCCCGCCACGACTGGGCCACCCAACCTTTCGACCCCGATTTTGTGCGCATCCGTGCCGATGCCGCCGAGTGGCTCCGCGACCAGGGCGTCGTCTGTGTCGGGGTCGACTACATATCGGTGGGCCCGGCCGATACCCACCACGCGCTGCTCGACGCCGGTATCAACATCATTGAGGGCCTGGCCCTGCAGCACGCCACGCCCGGCCGCTACGAGCTACTGTGCCTACCCCTGAAAATAGCCGGCGCCGACGGTGCTCCGGCCCGCGTGCTGGCCCGCAAAGTGGACTGATGCTTTGCCAAACCGGCTTGCTGCGGCTACCGAAGTGGCTTTGCTGCTTCGTTGAACGCCGGGCCGGCTAGGCCGCTTAACAACCCCCGTTCCTTACTACCACCACACTTTTCCTGAAACCACATGAAAACGCAGCTTGGAATCATTGGCCTCGGCAAAATGGGCGCTGGCCTGGCCCGGCAGGCCGCCGAAAAAGGTTACCCCGTCATCGGTCTGGATCTGCATCCGCGCCCTGATCTGGAAACCGACAACCTACGCGTGGTCAGCAGCCTGCCCGAGCTGGTGCAGCAGCTGGAGCGCCCGCGCAAGGTGTTTCTCTACGTGCCGGCCGGGGCCGCCGTCGATGCCCTGATTGCGCAGCTGCAGCCTCACCTCGAGCCCGGCGACATTATCGTGGATGGCGGCAACTCCTACTGGGGCGACTCCATCCGGCGGGCGGCGCGCCTCAAGGAGCAGGGCCTGCACTTTATCGACTGTGGGACCAGTGGCGGGCCGGGCGGTGCCCGCGCCGGCGCCTGCTACATGGTGGGCGGCGAGGAAGCGGCCGTGAGCCAGCTCAAAGAATTTTTCGTGGAAACCTCGGTGCCGGGCGGCTTCCTGCATACTGGCCTGGCCGGCACCGGCCATTACGTGAAGCTGGTGCACAACGGCATCGAGTTTGGCATGCTGCAGGCCATCGGGGAGGGCATGGGCCTGCTCACACACTTCCGCGAAAAGCTCGATATCAGCGCCATCCTGCAGCTCTGGAACAACGGCTCGGTGGTGCGCTCCTGGCTGGTGGAGCTGATGCAGAAGATGTACGACCAGGAAGCCGGCTTCACGGTGCCCAGCTACATCGAGGACACTGGCGAAGTAAACTGGCTGGTGGCCGACGCCCTGCACATGGAGGTGCCCATTCCGGTTATCACGCAGTCGGTGATGCAGCTTTTCACTTCCCGCGACCAGGACCCCACTTGGGCCAAAGCCGTGGCCATGATGCGCCACGGATTCGGCGGCCACCCCTACGGCCCCGATGCCGGTATCCGCGAGGAGCGCCAGTATGGCCGCGTGGGCGAGTACGAAATGCCTCCCCAAACCGGCGCGTCGGCCGAAAACAAGGCCGAATAGCCCGGCAGTGGCGGCGCGTGGCCGGTGGGCGTGGCAAGCTGGCCAACTCTTGCCTAAAAACATGCCTGTCAGTTAGGTTTGCCGCGTTGCGCCGTGGGGCGGATACCACCAGCCGGCTGGCTTTTGGGGCGCCCTAGCAGAAAAATACCTATACTGCTTCCTCCCACACTCCTCCATGCGGAGCCTTTTCTCTGGCTTAGCTGTTCTGTTCCCGTGATTGATTCTGCTGCTACCACCCCGCGCCCCGATTTGCTGCGCGTACCCTACGACGACTACCGCGCCCTGCCCGCCATTGCCAACTCCGACCTGTCCCGCCTGCGCGACGCGCTGAACGGCCGGCCGCCGCGTCCCACTACGTCCAGCGGCGCGCTGGGTTTGGGCACGGCCTTCCACACCGCGTTGCTCGAGCCCGACCTCTACGAGCCCGGCCTGCCCGGCATCAACGACACGCTGGTGTGGTGGATGGTGGAGGGCGTGCAGTTGAACCCGCAGGTAAGCGAGTGGCTGAAAACCGGCATTGCCGAGCCCAGCTGCGTGTTCACCGAAGCCGTAACCGGCACGCTCTGCAAGCTCCGCGCCGATCTTATCGTGGATCAGCCCGGCCAGCCTTACACCATCATCGACTTCAAAACCACCCTGGCCCGCGACCATCAGCACTTTGTGGCCCAGTGCAGCGGCTACGACTACGACCGGCAGGCCGCCTTCTACGCCGACGCCCTGCGCGCCGACCGGTTTGTGCTGGTAGGAGTGCAGAAGGTGGAGCCCTTCAGCCTGTTCGTGTACGAGGTGCCGCGCTTCATGCTCTCGGAGGGCCGCGCCAAGTACCTGCGCCTGCTCAAGCAGCTGCAGCCCGACACACCCGTGCCGGCCTCGGTGGCCGGGGCCGTGCGCGACGTCCGCGACGCGCTACTTGGGACGGAATAGGCCGATACATAGAATAGGAGAAAGGTCAATAGTATTTTAAGAAGTAATTCAACGGAAATAGAAAATTAAACCTGATTATTTTAGGAGTTTCTAAAATTGATTTTTATACTTGCATACATCTGACGAAAACTGCTCCTGACCATGCGCCTTTTCTGCAATAATCTTCCTAATAATAACTCGAATAATAATCCGATTCGAGACAGGAAGGCTATTGCTCCATTGGAGATATAAAAAATCAACCACTGATTTTTTAAGCAGCCTTCCCTCATCCGGAAGGCTTTTTTTTTGTGCCTGTCGAACCGGTTGCCTGATTTTGCCAGCCGAACTTGTGTTGTACTTTTTTCGGCACGCTTAATTTCTGAAAATTAAAAACTCCCGATGGGGAGGCTGGAAAACGCGTGCCTTTTTTAAATAAAATCATTCACGTCACTTAAATAAAAAACGCATCATGACTGCCCCCGAAATGCTCAAAACCGAAGAAGCCATCAGCTTTGTGAAAGACACCTTCTCCCGGGAATTGTCGTCGCAGCTGCACCTGGTGAAAGTATCCTCGCCGATTGCCGTGCTCGATGGCACCGGCATCAACGACGACCTGAACGGGATTGAGCGGCCGGTGGGCTTCCCTGTGAAGGCCCTGGACGAGCGCCGCGCCGTGGTGGTGCACTCGCTGGCCAAGTGGAAGCGGGTGCGCCTGCAGGAGCTCGGCATCGAGGCCGGCCGCGGCCTGCTCACCGATATGCGCGCCCTGCGCCCCGACGAGGACTACTCGCCCATCCACTCCATCTACGTAGACCAGTGGGACTGGGAAAAGCACATCAGCGCCGAGCAGCGCACGCCGGAGTTTCTGCAGGCCACCGTGGAGCGCATCTACGAGGCGCTACGTACCACCGAGGCCCGCATAGCCGAAGCCTACCCGGAAATTACGCCGGTGCTGCCCGCTAAAATCACGTTTGTGCACGCCGAAGACCTGCTGCGCCAGTACCCGACCCTCACGCCCAAGGAGCGCGAGCATGAGGTAGTGAAGCAGTATGGCGCGGTGTTCCTGATGGGCATCGGCGGCGAGCTGAGCCACGGCGAAGCCCACGACGGCCGCGCCCCCGACTACGACGACTGGAGCACCGAAACCGCCGCCGGCTACCGCGGCCTCAACGGCGACATTCTGCTCTGGCACCCCATTCTGCAAACCTCCTTCGAGGTATCATCGATGGGCATTCGGGTGGATAAGCACGCGCTGGTACGCCAGCTGGCGTTGCGCGGCTGCGAAGACCGGCAGGAGCTGTCGTTTCACTCACGTTTGCTCAAGGACGAGCTGCCGCAGAGCATCGGCGGCGGCATTGGGCAGAGCCGGGTGTGCATGTTCATGTTGCGCAAAGGCCATATCGGGGAAGTACAGGTGAGCATCTGGCCCGAGGCTGTGCGCACCGAACTGGCGGGGGCCGGGGTGGGGCTGCTGTAGGGCACCCTGAAAACGGTTTTCGGGGCGATGCGCAAGCGGCGCCCGCCGGAGTCAGGCGCGCATCGTTCCGGAAACTTGCATAGGTTCGCTACCTCCAACAGCGAAGCGGAGAAGCAGGCTTGGCGGCCGGAGCTTCTCCGCTTTTTCTATGTCTGCTGACTGCTTTTAGGCCGCTTTGAAGCATTGGGAGGTGCACCAGAGCAGCCGGAAAGGAGGGAAGCCGAGGGCAGGGGCGCGGCCGCGGCCGGCCACATTGGCACCATGCTTGCAAATGCCCCGCCAGACGCTTCGGTGCAGGCTGTGGCCCGCACCCGGCTTCCTTGCCCAAACGGTATTCATCCTGTAATCTCCCTTCCCATGAAAACGCTCCTGCTGTCCTTAGCCGCCGCTGTATTGCTGGCCACTTCCGCCGCTGCCGCGCCCCTTGCTTCCCGTGTTGATGACCGCTGGGAGCGGAAATCTGACCGCGACCATGACCACGACAGAGGTCACAGAGACGATAAACGCTACGACAAGAAAGGCAAAGACAAGAAGTACCAGGACCGCCGCGGCTACGACAACCGCCGCGACAACGACAAATGCCAACGCGACGGCCGCTACTCCCGCGACGAGCAGAAGCGCCGCAACGACCAATATGGCTACGGCCGCCGCGAGCCGGTAAAGCGCTTCCCCGGCCGCTAATCGGCCCGGCCGCCGCTAATTTGCCCCGATAACGTCGGCCCCGCTTCCTCTGGAGGTGGGGCCGACGCCGTTTGGGCCATGTGGGCGGCTGGGCTCCGTGAGAAATAATGCCGGCTGATTTATAGGGGATTGAGTACTTTGATTCCGGAAGGACGGAACGCCGTCGCGCCCGGCCGGGGGCCTGCCGTCTGTGCTTTCTGTGTCGTTTCTCACCAGTTAAAAGTTGTTTGTTATGTCGCAGCCAGATTCTCTCATGGGCCCGCTGAAGGGAGCCGACCACCGGGTAGTGGGCGGCGTTGCTATTGATGTGGTGCGCACCGGCGCGGCGCGGGTAAAGCGGGTGGTGTATCCGGTGGGCTTCCGGTGGTCGAAGGACATGCAGCCGGTGGTGGGCACGGCCCTGTGCCAGCACGCGCACGTGGGGTTTCTGGCCCGGGGTGAGTTTCATATTCAGTACGCCGACGGGCAGGTGGAGCAGTTTGTAGCCCCGCAGGCCGTGGCCATTGCGCCCGGCCACGACGGCTGGGTGGTAGGCGAGGAGCCGGCCGTGCTGATTGAGTTCGACTTTGAAGGCGAAACTGTGCAGCGCCTGGGCCTGCCAACGCGCTAGCCGCGGCCACCGGTAGCCCTTCACCGGCAAAAGCCAAAATCGTGTGGTAACCTGCATGCCCCAGCTCGCAGTACAACCGAGTATCTTTTCACTGCTACCCGTTTTGTACCTATGGCTACTTCTGCTTCCGGCGACATCTACGCCGACTTCAAACACGATGTGAACATGACCGCCGCCGAGCTGGAAAAGTGGCTGAAAACCGAAGAATCGAAATCGGTGGGACAGGACAGCGGCGACGGCACCAGCGTTGGGCACCACTCCGGCGAGCGTATCGTGCAGATTCTGCACAAGAAAAAGGCCGACCTCACCGCCGCCGACGAGCAGCACATGCACAAGGTGCACAGCTACATCAGCCGCCACCTGGCACAGGGCCCGCACGACCAAAAGGACGTGAAAACCTCACGCTGGCGCTATTCGCTGATGAACTGGGGCCACGATCCGCTGAAAAAAGGGTAGAAGCCAAAGAGCAGAAGGTCAGCGCCTGACGTTAGCGCCCGCCCGCATCCGTGAACTGCCGGTGGCCTCAGCTGGTTTAGGCAGCAGCCGGCCGTTGCACGGCATGCAGGTGGCCGCTTTTGGCGACCTTGCGGCTTCGTTGCCGCCGCTTCTTTCGTATGCTCCGTATGCCTCACCCTCTTCAGTCGCTGGAAAGCGCCGCTTTTCAGAATTCTTTTGTCGACACGCTGCGCGGCGACGCCTCCTTGGACAACAGCCCCCGCCAGGTGCCGGGCTACCACTATTCGCGCACCGCGCCCACGCCCGTTGCCGATCCGCACCTGCTGGCGTGGTCTGAGGAAATGGCGGCGTTTCTGGGCTTGGCGAAACCGGCCGAGCGCGGCCCCGGCGCCGCCGTGCTGGCCGGCAACCTCGTAACCGAAACCATGAAGCCGTTTGCGGCGCGCTACGGCGGGCATCAGTTCGGCAACTGGGCCGGCCAGCTCGGCGACGGCCGCGCCATGAGTTTGGGCGAGCTGACGGCCACCGACGGCACCCCGTGGGAGCTGCAGCTAAAAGGCGCCGGCCCCACGCCCTACTCGCGCCGCGCCGATGGCCGGGCCGTGCTGCGCTCCTCGGTGCGGGAGTTTTTGTGCTCCGAAGCCATGTACCACCTCGGGGTGCCCACCACCCGCGCCCTGAGTTTGGCAGCCACTGGCGACCAGGTGGTGCGCGACATGTTCTACGACGGCAACGCCCGGCCCGAGCCCGGCGCCGTGGTGGCGCGGGTGGCGCCCACATTCGTGCGCTTCGGCAGCTTCCAACTGCTGGCCGCGCTGGGCGAAATCGACAACCTGCAAGCCCTGGCCGACTACGTGATTACGCGGTACTTCCCGGAGCTGGGCGCGCCCTCGCCGGAAGTGTATGTGCGCTGGTTTGCCGAAATAAGCCGCCGCACCGCCGTGATGGTAGCGCACTGGCAGTCGGTGGGCTTCGTGCACGGCGTGCTCAACACCGACAACATGAGCATCCTGGGCCTCACCATCGACTATGGTCCCTACGGCTGGCTGGAGCCCTACGACCCCGACTGGACGCCCAACACCACCGACTTCGGCGGCCGCCGCTACGCCTTCGGGCAGCAGCCGCGCATAGGGCTCTGGAACCTGATGGCGCTGGCCCAGGCCCTCGGCCCCCTGCTGTTCGACCCGCAGGCGCTACGCCCGCTGCTCGACGAGTACGCCGCCACCTTCAACGCCACCTACCGCCAGTTGATGGCCCGCAAGCTTGGCTTGGCCACTTTCGCCGCCCCCGACCACGCGCTGCTGGAAGCCCTGCCCGCCGCCCTGCAAACCGCCGAGGCCGATATGACGCTGTTTTTCCGGGGCCTGTCGGAAGCTGTGCCGGCGCTGCTGCAGGAAGATGATGACGCCCTGGACACGCTGCTGGCCGCGGCCTGCTACACCGAGCCGGGCAGCGCGGCCCACGTGCCGCTGCGGGCGTGGCTGGTGCAATACGCCGGGCGGCTGCGCCAGGAAACGGCAGCGCCCGAAGCCATACAGGAAGGCATGCTGGCCGTTAACCCCAAGTACGTGCTACGCAACTACCTGGCCCAGCAGGCCATCGAAGCCGTCGAAGCCGGCGACCTGGCCCCGCTGCACCGGCTGCAGCAGGTGCTGAAGACGCCCTTCACCGAGCAGCCCGGCCACGATGACCTGGCCGCCAAGCGGCCGGAGTGGGCGCGCACCAAGCCCGGCAGCGCCACACTGTCGTGCAGCTCGTAGGGGCGGGGCAAATGCAAGTTGCGGACAGCAAAAACTAGAGCTAAAGCTAGTTCCCCTCCTTGGAAAGGAGGGGCTAGGGGTGGTTGATACTCGGCAGGACGTCAACTAGAAGTAGATTCTAGAACCATCCACCAATCATCAACCACCTCTAACCCCTCCTTTCCAAAGAGGGGAACTAGCTTTCTAGCTCTTGTCGTACACAACATAAAGTAGCAAGCCGGGAATAGGGCGGTGTGCTGCCGGTTTGCGGTTCGCTGCCGACCTTTGGGGCATGCATACCCTTGAAGAGCTGCGTAGCGGCCAACTGGCCGGCGCCCGGCGCCTCGACCTATCCGAAAACCTGACCGAGTTTCCCCGCGAGATTTTCAGTCTGGCCGATACGCTGGAAGTTCTCAACCTGTCGGGCAACGCGCTGGCGGCGCTACCCCCGGATTTTGGCCGCCTGCGCCATCTGCGCATCCTGTTTTGCTCCGATAACCGCTTCACCACGGTGCCCGAGGTGCTGGGCGAGTGCCCGCAGCTGAGTATGATTGGCTTCAAGGCCAACCAAATCCGGACGCTGCCCGGCGCGGCGCTGCCCCCGGCCCTGCAGTGGCTTATCCTCACCGACAACCAGCTCGAAGCCCTGCCGCCCGAAATCGGCAACTGCCAGCACCTGCAGAAGCTGATGTTGGCCGGCAACCGCCTCACCGAGCTGCCCGAAACTCTGGCTCGCTGCACCAAATTGGAGCTTCTGCGCCTGGCTGCCAACCGCCTCGCGGAGCTGCCCGCGTGGTTGCTGGCGCTGCCGCGGCTGTCGTGGCTGGCCTACGCCGGCAACCCGTTCAGCGAAGCCGCCGAAGATGCGGCGCTGGCGCAGCATCCCATCGGCACGATTGCCTGGGACACCCTGACGCCGGGCCGGCTGCTGGGTGAAGGCGCGTCGGGCGTGATTTCGCAGGCTCGCTGGCAGCCCGGCGGCCTGCAGCCGGCGCGCGAGGTGGCCGTGAAGGTGTTCAAGGGCGCCGTGACCAGCGACGGCCTGCCGCACTCCGAAATGGTGGCCTGCATCAGCGCCGGCCGCCACCCCAGCCTGGTGCCCGTGGATGGGCGTCTGACCGGCCACCCAACCGGGGCCGAAGGCTTGGTGCTGGAGCTGATTCCGCCCGATTTCGTCAACCTGGCCGGCCCGCCCAGCTTCGCCACCTGTACCCGCGACGTGTACGCGCCCGGCACCACGTTTGCGCTGCCAGCTGTGCTGCGCCTCACCCACGGCATAGCATCAGCAGTGGCGCACCTGCACCGCCGCGGCATCCTGCACGGCGACCTGTACGCCCACAACATTCTGTACACCAGCACCGGCGCGGCCCTGCTCAGCGACTTTGGCGCGGCCTGCTTCTTTGCGCCGCAAGCCACCACGGCGCGGGCCCTGCAGCAGCTGGAAGCCCGGGCCTTTGGCTGCCTGCTGGAAGAGCTGCTGGTGCACTGCGTCCCGTCGGCCGCCGAACAGCCGCTGCTGCCGCGCCTGCAGCAGCTCCGCGACCAGTGCCTGCAGCCGGAGGTAGCCAGCCGGCCGTTGTTTGCAGAAATAGCGGCTGCATTGGCGGAAGTAGCCGGGTAGAAATGACTATCAGAACGGTGTAGAGACGCAATATTTTGCGTCTCGTCGTTGCTGATGTTGTTTAGCCGGCGCAGTTCCGAGTTGTTCGAAGACGGGTCCCGGCCCGGCGGCTTTTTCCAGCCGTCGGGCCGGTCGCTGAATGAACGAGGCGGCCGCACGCCGATGCTGCGGCAACGCCAGTCGCTGCAACGTCAGCTGACAACGACCGGCCCGACGGCTGGAAAAAGCCGCCGGACCGGAGCTGCTGCAGGTATTGCGTTTCCACCTTGATACGAGCATCCTACTAACCCGCATCAATCCCAAACCCGCCTTATGCTGCGCTGGAAAGACGTGCTGATTTTTGCCCGCTACGCCAACCCTGAGCCACCCCGGCGGGTGGAGCTGAGCGAGGAGCAGTGGCAGCAGCGCCTGACGCCCGCTCAGTACGCCGTGCTGCGCGGCCGCGGCACTGAGCCGCCCTACCGCAACGCCTACTGCCGCTCCTACGAGCCCGGCCGCTACCACTGCGCGGGCTGCCACAGCCTGCTGTTCGACTCGGCCACCAAGTACCACGCCATTTCCGGCTGGCCCAGCTTCACCCAGCCCACCACGCCCGCCGCCATCTGCTACCTCCCCGACGACAGCCACCACATGCAGCGCATCGAGGCCCGCTGCAATGTGTGTGGCGGCCACCTCGGCCACGTTTTCCCCGACGGGCCGGCGCCGGCCGGGTTGCGCTACTGCATCAACTCGGTGAGTCTGGTGCTGGATTCGGAGCCCGGGGCTGCTGCCGATGGGTCGGCCATTACGTAACCGCCGGCCGCCGGCTGCTTTGTGCGGCTTTTGTGCGTCCTTTGCGCCCCAACCTGCTTAGACCCCCGACGCTGTATGCTGGCAAGTGACCTTTCGTTGAGAACCGTTGACGTGACGCGCTACGTGGCCCCACTGCGCGAAGGAGGCTCGCTGCCAGCGTTGGTGGAGGCCGACGACGGCTTTCTGTACGTGGTGAAATTCCGCGGGGCGGGCCAAGGCCCCAAGGCGCTGGTGGCCGAGCTGATTGTGGGCGAGCTGGCCCGTGCGCTGGGCATGAAGCTGCCCGAGCTGGTGTTTATCCGCCTCAACGAAGCGTTTGGCCGCACTGAGCCCGACGAGGAAATCCAGGATTTGCTGCGCGCCAGCACCGGCCTCAACTTGGCCCTGCACTACCTGGCCCGCGCCAGCACCTTCGACCCGCTGGTAACCACCGTGGATGCCCGCCTGGCCTCGCAGGTGGTGTGGCTCGACGCCCTCACGCTGAACGTAGACCGCACGGCCCGCAACACCAACCTGCTGCTCTGGAATAAGGAGCTGTGGCTGATCGACCACGGCGCGGCCCTCTACGTGCACCACACCGCCCCCAACTGGGCCGAGCAAACCAAGCCGCGCGCGTTTCCGCAGGTGAAAGACCACGTGCTGCTGCCCTTGGCCTCGGAGCTAGCCGCCGTGGACGCCGAAGGCCGCGCCCGCCTCACGCCGGACGTGCTGCGCGCCATCGTGGCCTTGGTGCCCGACGAGTGGCTGCTGGAGCCCGACCGCACGCCCGAGCAGCAGCGCGACGCCTATGTGCAGTTCCTGCAAAACCGCCTGGTCGCATCAGAAACCTTTGTTCAGGAAGCCAATGCTGCCCGAGAAGCACTTATTTGAGTATGCCGTGCTGCGCGTGGTACCGCGCGTAGAGCGGGAAGAATTCTGCAACGTAGGCGTGGTGCTCTACTGCCGCCCGCTGGGGTTTCTGCAGTGCCGCTTCCACCTCGACGAAGCCCGTCTGCGCGCTTTCGGTGGCCCTGCCCTCGACCTGGACGAGCTGCAGGCCCGGCTGGGCGCGTTCCAGCGCATCTGTGAAGGCCGCCGCCACGGCGGGCCCATCGGGCAGTTTGGGGTGGCCGAGCGGTTTCGCTGGCTCACGGCCACGCGCAGCACTGTGCTGCAAACCTCCGCCGTACACCCCGGCCTCTGCCTCGACCCAGCCGCCACCCTGGACCGGCTGTTCGAGCAGCTGGTAGGGTAGCGCGGCGCCGGTCGTGGTGGTCTGCACCGTACAACTTAAACAAAATCAGCCCGGTGTAGAAACGCAAGATCTTGCGTTTCTACACCGGGCTGTTGGCTTATGGAGTCAGCTTAGATACCTTCTTATTCCTTCATCACGCGCTGGGTGGCGTCTACGCCCTGGCCTTTGATGCGGAGTACGTAGAGGCCGGGGGCCAGGTGGGCGGTGGCGCGGTTGAGCTGCGCCTGCAGCAGCGCCTGCGGGCCCTGCAGGCGCAGCATGGTAGCGCCCTGCGGCAGGCTCATTTCCAGCGAAATCGGGCCGGTGGTGGCGGGTAGCTCCGGCAGGGCGAAGGCGCGGGCGCCGCCCTCGGGGTTGGGGTACATGTAGAGGCGCGAGGCGCTGATGCTGGTCGGGGCGAGGCCCTTGAAGTTCACGCCAATCAGCACCGGGTCGTGGTCGGAGGAGCGGAAGGGGCTCTTGGTGTCGGTGTCGGGGCCGGCGGCGTCATACTGCAGAGAATTCGGCTCGCCGGAGTTGATGTTCCATTTGTGCACGTCAATGAACCCCACCATGTTGGGCGTTACGATGCAGTGGTCGAGGGAGCCAGTGAGGCCCTTGAACACGTAGGAGGCGCTGGTGGGCGGCGTCACGACCACTAGGCCGGCGGCGCGCAGGATGTCGAGCGGGTCTTCTTCGTAGTTGGAGTTATAGTCGCCGATGCAGATCACGCGGCGGGCGCCGGCCGGCTTCACGGTCTTGTTCAGGAACTGCACCAGCTCGCGGGCCTGGGTGCGGCGCCGGTCGTTGGAGCCGCCCTGGCCGTCGTTCTGGTCGGCATCCACGCCCTTGCCGCTGCTCTTAGACTTGAAGTGGTTCACGACCAGCACCAGCGTGTCGGGGCGGGTGGTGCGGCGGGTGGTGAACAGCTGGGCCAGCGGTGGGCGCTCGAACACACCGGGCGTGGCGGCCACCATGGCGGCTTTCATGGGCGCTACCGTGGCTGGCTTGTAGAGGATGGCGCACCGGATAACGTCGGTGTTGTTGGGCTGCTGGCTGGCGCCGCCGTCGTTGATGAAGGCGTAGGTGCCGGCGCCGGCCACCTGGTTGAGGCCGTTCACCAGGTCCTGCACCGCCGACTCGGGCCCGAAACCGTCGTTTTCCATCTCACTCAGCCCGATGATGTCGGCGTTCATGGCCACCAAGCCAGCAATGATTTTGGCGCGCTGGCGGGCGAAGTCCTCGGCGGTTTTGGCGCCGCGGGGAGTGGGGAAGCCGCCGCCCGCGCCGTCGCCGTTGAAGTAGTTGAGCACGTTGTAGCTAGCAATCTTCAGGTCGAGGCGGCCGAAGGTGGGCACGGCCGGCCGGCGCACGTTGAACGAGGGCGCATCGGAGCCGGGCAGAGGCTGGATGCGCCACTTGCCGTAGCTGAAGCCCATGATGCCGCGCAACCGCGCCACGGTGCTGCCCACCCGCACGGTGCCCAGCACCGGATCAACGAAGGGCATGGTGGTGGGCTTGGCGGCGGTGCCATCGTCGAGCACCAACGACCGTTCGAGGTTGGCGGTTTGGTAGGCATTGACGGCGGCCACGTTGCTGGTGCCGGTGCTGGCGGTGCCGGTGGCGGGGTTGTCGTTGGGGTCGATGAACTGGGTGGGCTGGTAGAGCGTGCCGCCGGTGGTCAGAATCAGCTCGCCGCGCTGCTTGAGGCTGTACACATCGGCCACCGTGAGCGGCACCGGAAACTGCACGCGCATGCCCTCAAACCGCTCCAGATCGGCCGAGGAATACTGGCCGGCGGGCAGCACCGAGAAATCGGGGAGCTGGTTTTTGGGCCAGAGCACTTCCACGGTGGGCTGCGTGAGCACGGCCTGGGTGTAGGAGGGCGCATCGGCGCTTTCCAGCACCGTGCCTGTGATGCGCACGTTGTCGCCGATCTTCACTTTGGCCTCGGGCTGCACCACGTAGAGGGCGTCGGAGGTGGCGGGGTTACCGTCGGTGGCGGCGGTGGCTTCCTGCACGTAGAAGCCGCCCGGGCTCAGCCCCGGATACACGCCCGTCACGACGCCCTCAATAGTGTAGGTGCCGGCCGTGGCCGCCGGCCCGGTGCCCTGAATGGTGCCGATGTGGGTGATGGCCGGCGTGGACTGGGCAGCGGCGGGCCGGCTGCCGATGGGAAAAGCACTGATCAGAGCGAGAGCAGCAAAGCGAGTAGAAATGGTGGGCATATAGAAGAGCGGGAAGAAGTAAGCAGTTTTTAAAAGTATCACTTAGGCGCGGGATAATTACATAAAATTGCGAACCGGCCGAAGACAAAAAAAATCTGTTCTGGGTAGCCGGGCAAGGCTAAGTATGAAGCTCTGCCCGGCCACCCAAATCAGACGATGGCAATGCCTGGAAATACGTCAGCTGAGTGAGATACCATGAGGCAGCTAACAGGCGCCGAAAAGCTGCATCAGGCCGACAAAAAGCCCGTCAGCTCCCCTGAATAGGTAAGCGTGAGCTGGTGCATGGCGCGGGTGCAGGCCACATACAGCATGCTGCGGTCCACCTCCGTTTTGTAAACGCGGGCCGATACAAACGGCACCACTACCGCATCAAACTCCAGCCCCTTGGCCAGGTGGGCCGTGGTGATGATGATGCCTTCCTTGAACTTCGTGGACTCATCGGTGAGCAGATACACGCCCGCTGCTTCCAGCGCCTCGAAAGCCTGCTCCGCCTGCCGCAGCGTCTTGCAGATGATGCCCAGGGAATGGTGGCCGGCGCCAGGAAAGTCCGTGATAAGCTGCCGGAGGGCCTGCATTTCCTCGTCGCGGCTACCGAACTGCAGCACGGCAGGCGCGGGGCCGTGCCGCTCCAGCGGGATGATGTGCGGGTTGGGGGTGATGCGCTGGGCGAAGGACGTAATTTCAAGCGTGGAGCGGTAGCTGCGGTAGAGGCGCATCACATCGGCCTGCGGGAAAACCCTCTCAATGGTTTCGGCCGACGACGCGCTGTAGGGGTTCACCGTCTGGCTCACGTCGCCGAGGATGGTTTTGCGGCAGTGGAACAGGCGCGATAGTACCGCGTACTGCACGGGCGTGTAGTCCTGCATTTCGTCGATGAGCAGGTGCTTGACGTGGTCGTAGCCGGGCAGGCCTTCCAGGCGGATGCGCAGGTAAATCAGGGCAAACACGTCGGCGTATTCCAGCGGCTGGCTGGGGTGCATATTCAGCAGCTCGGGCCGCCCGATCCAGCGGTAAAAGTCGCGGTAAAGCTCCGGCACCTGGTGCAGCCGGAACATACGGGGCAGGGCCTCGCCGATGGTGCCCTTCTCCTGGCCCGTGAGCTTGCGGCCCACGGCGTCGCGCACGTGGGCCCGCACGTCGTTGGCCACCAGCGCAAAGCGCTTCAGCAGCGGCACCCGGTGGTAGGTTCGGAACTTCTGCTGAATGAAAGCGGCGGGCACCACCGTGCGGCCCACGCGCAGCTCCGTCACGGTGAGATAGTTGTTTTCGATGTGGAGCAGGTACTGGTTGAGCTGGCTCAGGAACTCAAACGACGACTTGAACCGGATCCGCTCAATAAAGGCCGCGTTGTGGTGCTCCAGCAGGGCCGTCACCTGCTCGAAGAAGGTCTGGAACTGGTAGCGGCCTTCCAGAAGGTCGGCGGCCAGCTCCTCCATGCCCATTTCCGGCAGGTGCTCCTCGCCCAGCTCGGGCAGCACGTTGGAAATGTAGTCGGCAAACACCTTGTTGGGCGAGATGATGAGGATGTCCTTGGCGGCAATGGTTTCGCGGTAGCGGTACAGCAGAAACGCAATGCGGTGCAGGGCAATGGAGGTTTTGCCCGAGCCGGCCACCCCCTGAATCACCATCACCGTGGCCTCCTCGTTGCGGATTACCGCGTTCTGGTCGCGCTGAATCGTGGCGACGATGTTCTTCATCTTATCGTCGGAGGACTTGGCCAGCTCCTGCTGCAGCACGTCGTCGTGGATGTTCACGTCGCTGTCGAGCAGGAATTCCAGGCGGCCGTCCCGGATTTTGTACTGCCGCTTCAGCTCGATGCGGCCCTGCACCGTGCCCGACGGCGTGGCGTACGAGGCCTCGCCCAGCTCGAAATCATAGAACAGCGAGGAAATGGGCGCGCGCCAGTCGTAAATCAGGTTCTGGCGCTGCTGCTCATCAAAAAACGAATGCACCCCAATGTACACCGGCACGGCCGGCTGGTTCTTGGCACCGAAATCGAGGCGGCCGAAATAGGGCGACTGCACCAGCTTGAGCAGCCGGCGCTTGCGGCCCACGGCGCCTTCGCCCGTGAGGGCCATGCGGTTGATGGACTGGTCAGCGGCCACCATATCGGCCTCGTCCATGCCCGACTGGTTTTCGTGGATGTATTCCTTTTTCTGGCGCAGCTCGGTGGAGAACTGCTTCACGGCATTGTCCACGCGGCGCACGGCCAGCGTGAGCTTCTCCTTGATTTCTTCCAGGTACTCTTTCTCTTCCTGTTCGGTGGCGTTCATCACGGGCTGCTGAAAATAGACTTCAAAGGTGCCATCAAAAGCCGGGCTGCCGAAGCGCCGGGCGTATTTTGCCGGAGCGGCGGTAGCTACTCGGCCGTTACCACGCGGTACTCGGGGTCTTCCTGGATGTTGACTTCGATGAGGGCGCCGGCGTTGCGCAGCAGCTGGCGGCAGTCGGGGCTGAGGTGGCGCAGGTGCAGGGTTTTGCCCAGGCGGTGGTAGCGCTCCGTGAGCTTGTGCAGCGCATCAATGCCCGACATATCGGCCACCCGGCTTTCGCGGAAGTCGATGACCACCTGCGCGGGGTCCTGCTGCACGTCGAACTTATCGGTGAAGGCCTGCACCGAGCCGAAGAACAGCGGGCCGTAGATTTCGTAGTGGCGGGTGCCGGCGTCGTCGGTGTGCTTGCGGGCCCGGATGCGCTTGGCGTTTTCCCAGGCAAATACCAGCGCCGAAATCACCACGCCCAGCAGCACGGCCAGCGCCAGGTTCTGCGACACGGCCGTGACCAGCGTCACGAGCAGCATCACCAGCACGTCGGCGCGGGGCATGCGGCGCAGGATGCGCAAACTGGCCCACTCGAAGGTGCCAATCACCACCATAAACATCACGCCCACCAGCGCGGCCAGCGGCAGCTGCTCGATGAGGGAGGAGCCGGCCACCACAAACAGCGCCAGCGCCAGGGCCGCCACCACGCCCGACAGCCGCCCGCGCCCCCGGGATTCCAGGTTCACCATCGTCTGCCCGATCATGGCGCAGCCGCCCATGCCACCGGTGAGGCCCGAGGCCACGTTGGCCAGGCCCTGGGCCACGCAGTCTTGGTTGCCGTGGCCGCGTGTGTCGGTCATTTCGTCCACCACGGTCAGGGTCAGCAGACTTTCGGTGAGGCCCACCAGCGCCATGATAACGGAGTAGGGCAGCACCAGCGCCAGCGTAGCCCAGGTCAGGGGCACCTGTGGCCAGTGCAGCGTGGGCAGCACGCCCTTGATGGAGGCAATATCGCCCACCGACTTGGTGTCGAGGTTGCCCCCAATCACCAGCGCCGACACCACGATAATGGCCACCAGCGAAGCCGGCACGGCCTTCGTGAGCTTGGGTAGCAGGTAGACGATGGCCATGGTGAGGGCCACCAGCCCGAGCATCAGCAGGAGCGGGGTGCCCTGCAGCCACTGCTCTTCGCCGCCCGCGCCAGGCACCTTGAACTGCTCCAGTTGGGCCATGAAGATGATAACGGCGAGTCCGTTGACGAAGCCGTACACCACCGGCTGCGGCACCAGCCGGATAAACTTGCCGAAGCGCAGCAGCCCCACGGCAATCTGCAGCACGCCCATCAGGGCCACGGCCAGAAACAGGTACTCCACGCCGTGCTGAGCCACCAGGGCCACAATCACGACGGCTACCGAGCCGGCCGCGCCCGAAATCATGCCGGGCCGGCCGCCAAATACGCTCGTGATAAGGCAGATGACAAAGGCCGAGCCGATGCCCACCAGCGGGCTGATGTGGGCCAGCAGGGCGAAGGCCACCACTTCCGGCACCAGGGCCAGTGCGGTGGTCAGACCAGCGAGAATTTCGTTTTTAACGTTGATTTTGTACTGAGCCAGATAGGGCAGAACCTGAAACATAAACAGCTGAGAATTGACGGGTTTGGGCAAAACAAAAGCCGCCCACTTCCGGGCAGGAAGCGGCGGCGCAGGGTAAGCAGGCCAGTCCTCAGGGTGGGGTGAGCTTGAACGTATAGAGTGGGGTAAGGCGCATAAGCAGGGGCAAAGGTACGAACGGAGGCGGGTACGCGCCAGCGCGAAGGTGGCCAGTGGCCGCCGCTGCCCCACTGCCGGGATAATTAAGCGTACCTTGGAGGAAAGGCCAGCCCCGGTGGGGCATTGGGCCGCTGCCGTCTGCCGCGCTGTGCGGGTTGGCGCTACCTTCTCGCTCCATTGTCTGGTGGGGCGCCCCAGCTACGGGATTCCCTCATGTCTGCCTTCTACCAGCCCACAACCGAGCTGCTGCTCGCGCTGGGCTTCACGCGCTACGCCTCGCCGCCCCGGCAGGCCCGCTTCAGCCGCCCCAGCGCCTGCGGCCTCGAAACCATCGTGCTCTACGACGACGGCGAGCTGACGCTGCTTGAAAACGTGGACAGCCAGCTGCTCTACAGCTTCCAGGGCCGGCTGGCCTCGGAGGCCGAGTTCCGGGTGCTGCTGCGCCAGGTGAACTGGGCGGCGGAAGGGTAGGGGGCGTAGTTGTCAGTTGCTCGTTGCCAGGGCTGATTCACGGGACTGAGGCCAGCTGTGCTTCCGTCATTGATGGCCAGCTCGCGCCAATAGCTGCTGACAACTGACAACTAACAATGAACAACTAAACACCAAGAACCATGAACGACCTGTATCTGCGAAGCCTCGGCTTTGCCCCCACTGACCCGGCGCAGGGCGCCAGCCGACCCCCATTCAGCGACGCTTGGCGCTACCAGCACGACCAGTTGGCGCAGGATGGCGCCAGTCTGTTCGTTGAGCACCCGTTTGGAGTGGGCCGCTGCCGCCTGAGCGCGCTGGCCGCCCCGCTGGATGCCCAAGACGTGTTTGCAGATATGCCGCTGGACGACCGCCAAGCCCTGGAAACGGCCATGGCTGCCTTCTACGCCGCCCACGGCGGTATTGGTGCTGCGGCCGAAGTGTTTGAGCCTCACCAGTACCTGCCCTACCGCCGCCAACGCTAACAGCGAGCCACGCATGAGCCGGCCCGATTTCCGCTGCTGCCTTCGGGTGGGCTGCGGGAGCCGGGCTGGCTTGTTTGTGATAGGGTCAGGCTACAGCAACAGCAGGCCCAGCCGGCTCAGAATCACGAACTGCTCGGGGGCGGGGGCCGGGTAGCGCACGGTTACCTTCTGGCCGGTGATGAAGCGGGCGGCGCGGCACTTGCGGTGGCAGCGCAGCGTAAGCCACTGGCCCTGCCGGCCCTGGAAACGCACTACTGGAAACTCTTCCAGCCAGCGCTGGGCGTCGGTTTCGAGGGCCACAATGGTGCCTTCGGCGACGATGCTGGCGGGGGCGGTTCCCGAGCCAGGGCGGTAGTGTTGCCAGAGCCAGCGCAGCACCCAGCCCGCAATGGCCAGGTGCGCCAGCGCCAAGGCGCCGGAAACAAGGGGGAAGGTCGTCATCGGGCAGAAAGCTTGGAGGCCAATGGGGTATTCTGCGCGCAGCAATGCTGCTACAAGATAACAGAATTGGGGCCTTGTCCTTTAGGCTTTTACGAGGGCCTCACCCCCCCCCCCGGCCCCCTCTCCCGTGGAGAGGAGGAGCCTGACGACGTTTGGAAGGATAGCAGCCATTGGCAGTGCTGCTCTCGCCTGTCTATTCGAAGACGATGGTGCGGTTGCGGTGGACGAAGACCTGCTCGCGGAACACCAAGGTGAGGGCGCGGGCCAGGGTGATTTTCTCGACGTCGCGGCCGGCCTGGGCCATGTCGAGGGCGCTGTGGGTGTGGTCGGTGGGGATGACGCTCTGGGTGATGATGGGGCCCTGGTCGAGCTGGTCGGTGACGAAGTGGGCGGTGGCGCCGATGCTTTTGACGCCGCGGGCGTAGGCCTGGGCGTAGGGGCTGGCCCCCACAAAAGCCGGCAGGAAGCTGTGGTGGATGTTGATGAGGCGGGCCGGGAAGTGGGCCACAAACTCGGGCGAGAGGATGCGCATGTAGCGGGCCAGCACCACGTAGTCGGGGTCGTAGGCGTCGATTTGCTGGAGCACGGCGGCTTCGTGGGCTTCGCGGGAGAGGCCTTCGGCGCTGAGGTAGTGGTAGGGCACGCCGAGGCGCTCGGTGAGGTTGCGCAGGTTGTCGTGGTTGCTGATGACGGCCAGCACCTGGGCCTGCAACTGGCCGAAGAAGTGGCGCAGCAGCAGCTCGGAGAGGCAGTGGTGCTCTTTGGTGGCCATGAGCACGATGCGGCGGGGCCGGTCGTCGCGGAGGCGGATGGTGGCGTGGGGCAGGGCGGTTTGCAGGTCGGCGAGCAGGCGGGCGGGCTCGCAGGGGCCTTCGAGCTCGGTGCGCATGAAGAAATGGTGGTCGTGGCGGTCGACGAACTCGCCGTTGCGCAGGATGTTGAGGCCGTGGCGGTAGAGCACTTCGGTGATGCGGTACACCAGGCCCGGCTCGTCGGGGCAGTTGATGAGGAGGTAGTGGGTCATGGCGGATCAGCAGGGGAAAGGCGGCCGCAAGGATAGGAATAGATCGGGAGAATAGGGCCTCACTCTTAGTCTTCTTCTGATGACGTTGGGCAACGAGTGGCCTCACCCCCCCGGCCCCCTCTCCGGTGGAGAGGGGGAGCCAGACGACAGCGGGCGGGACGGGGTTTTGTTGGCTATGACTAGGGAAGCGGGATAAGGGAAGATGGAAGGGTTTCGGAGGGGTGTGGAGGCTTGGGGGAAGTAGGGGGCGCAAAACCTGCGTCAGATGGGGGCTGGGGACGCCTGTGGGGGGCAGATGCAACTCAAACAGGCTGGGTGGTCGTACGATAAGGATGGCAAATACTATCCCGGAAGAAGATTTCACCCCCGATGAGGCGCACAACACGGGCGCTGATCAGTGGCAGCAGAAGCGCACTCGCCGCGCCGAGATAGAGGCGGAAGCGCCTTCGCAGCGCACGTTGGAAACCCCGAAATTATTTGAGGCCAAGCCCGATGATGGGGCCGTGGTGCGCTTCTTCAAGCGTCTCGGCCGGATGGGTCAGGTGGTGTTTGGGGTGCTGCTGGCGGTGTTTATTGCCATCGTGGCGTTTGCTGCCGGCTAAGAATCGATGGGTTCGGTTGAATCCACGCTGTCCGCTCGGGTAGGAGCCGCTGCATTTTGCGGCCTCACCCCCCCGGTCCCCTCTCCCGTGGAGAGAGGAGCCAGACGACGGTGGGCGGTTGTAGAGACGCGACACTTCGCGTCTTGGCGTTGAGCGACTGAGGCGAACTGAGGGAGCTAAACAACGTCAGCAACTACGAGACGCAAGATATTGCGTCTCCATGGGGGCTTAGCTCGCTATAGAAACAGGAACGGGCTGGAGCTGGGGCGGCGCGGGGGCGTGGTGCCAGGCGTGCTGAAGCTGGGGCAGGGCGGAGGCGCGGGCGTCGCCAAGCGACCAGTCGAGGGCGCTTTCGATGTTGGCGAAGAACTGGATGTCGTAGTGGATGAAGTGGCGGCTGACGCGGATGAGGCTTTCCACGACCATCTGGTTGTACATGTTGCTGGTGGGCAGCACGAGGGCAATCTGCTGGATGGCGGGCACGGACACGCGCGGCAGCCAGGTAGTAGTGAGCCAGAACTGCTCTTCCAGGCCGAGGTTGGGGAGCTGGTGCAGGTCGAGGATAGCGCTGTGGACGGTGCCCTGCTCCACGAGTTGGGCTACACGGTTCATGCTGGCCCGGAAGTGGCGGAGGCCGGGTTGCGTGGGGTGCCACTGAAAGCGGAGCAGGTGGAGGTCGGGCTCATACTGGGCCCGGATATCGAGTAAGCGTAGAATCATAGAGCGCCGAAAAAAGGCGTTGTGCGGTGTTGGCAGAGAAAGGGGCTACAAGGTACGGTAACGGCGGCGGTAGTGGATTTGGAGGCGGCGTGGTTTTCCTGGGTAGTGGCCTGTGCTTATCGGTAGGTGCTATCTGGCAGGCAGTGGATGATAACTGGCAGGCAGTGGATACTAGCTGGCAAGTGGTGGATGCTATCTGGCAGGCAGTGGATGACGTCTGGCAAGCAGAAGATGGTGTCTGGCAGGCGGTGGATGACGTCTGGCAAGCAGAAGATGCTACCTGGCAGGCGGTGGATGCTGTCTGGTAAGTGGCAGATGCCAAGTGGCAGCTGGGGGAATCGAGGATATGGTAAGATAAGAGGGTGGCTAATGTAGTATAGATGTTTTGTTATATAAAAAAATAGTAGATTTTGCCGCTGGCTCTGACCGGCCGGAAATCCTTCATTTACTCCTTTACGCTTATTTATGACTACCAAACAACAAAACCAGGTGACGATGTATGCGGCGGTGCTGCGCTTCTTTGCGGAAGCGGGCGTGCCGCTGGTGGTAATTAAGAAAATTGCACAGGGCCGTGATGCGCTGGCGGCGCTGGTGGCCCGCATTGAGGCGGTGGCCGCGGCCCAAGACCACTCCACGACGGGCGTGACGCGGGACCGGAAGGTGGATGCGGCAGTGGGCACCATTGACGAATCGGAGCTGGCCGATGCGGGCTACGACCCGCAGGTGCGCCAGACGCTGCAAACCGACCTAGCGGAGCTGCTGGCCACGCAGGGCGAGGCGCGGCAGATTGAGACGGGCACCAAGGCGGCCACCGAGACGCTGCCGGAGCTGGTGCTGGCGGCCTCGGAGCTGCTGGAAACCCAACTGGACCCGTTTGTGAAGGCCCAGCAGCTGGCCCAGCCGGAGCTGGTGCTGCAATACGAAGCGGTGCGGCGCATTGTGCGGACGGCGGCGCGGCGGGTGCCGGAGTACCGGGGCGCGACGCTGCCGGGCAAGCCGGCGCTGGTGTACGACCGGCGCGAGGCGGGCGTGGTGGCGCCCATGCTGGGCAACCGCAGTGGCCGGGGCCTGACGCTGCGCTACTACACGGCGGCCACCCCGGCGGCGCTGCCGGAAGCGGGGCAGGGGCTGGTGGTGAAGAACAAGGCGGAGGTGCATCTGCCGGATTACAGCAAGCTGGGGGCGGCCGATGCGCCCTACCTGCTGGTGGTGCAGGAGCAGCTGGATGGGGAAGGGCGCTGGGTGGTGCGGTAGGGGCCTCACCCCCCGGCCCCCTCTCCCGTGGAGAGGGGGAGCCTGACGATTATTGGGCATGAGAAAGGCCCCGGCGCGGTTGCGGCGGGGCCTTTCTTTGTTTTGGGGCGGTATCGGTTTGTTGCTGGGGCGGCAGTGAAAGCGCAACATTCTAGCTGGTTACAAGTTACGCCGAACTAAATTCGCGCCAGAAGGGGAGTGTGATGTAGAGGCTGAGCATTATTAGTGTGTAAGACACCTACTTGATACAACTTATCGAGTACAGTTTAGGATAGAGAAGCAACTTGTTCGTATTATAGTGGCTAACTCAATAGTATAGCCTTGAAAGAATAAAATGGAAATAATAATAGATACTAATATTGTATACTCCGACTGGATGTTTAGAAATGCTGATTCGACAGCATTTTTAGAATATGTAAGACGAACTAATGCAAGAATATACGTTCCTCAAATAGTATGGGATGAAGTATTGAATAATTATGTAAATGCCTTAAAAACAAAGCATAAAAACTACGAAGACAATAGCAAGTTGTTTGGTTCTATATTGGTTGATACACCTGTACTAAAGATAGTAAATCTTGATTATGATGCTGAAGGACAACGCTATTTGACATGGTTGCAAAGACAGTTTGGGTATGATAACTTTAAAGTTATTAGTCATGGTGAGTTTACAGCTAGACTTGCAAAACGGTCTATGGCTAAAAGAAGGCCGTTTAATGGCACAAGTGAGAGAGAATTTAAGGATAGCTTAGTATGGGAGACAGTTCTAGATTTTATGTCAGGAGTGCTTGGTGCTAATGATACTGAACTTGTCTTTATTAGTAACGATAGCAAAGCATTTGGGCTTGATAAGAAAAATACTCAATCCACAAAATCTATTAGTTTAGACGCTACTAGGAATGATCTTCATGAACATCTAATTGAAGATTTAATGGAGTATAATGTTTTAGACAAAAAGTTTTCTTTTTACAGTACACTAGGTGGCTTTGTGTCTGAGCATTATGCTCCAATAAAAGGAATAAGTCCTGAGGGATTAATAATATTCCTAAAAGAGAAAAACGAGTTTAGGAATTTGTTTTATTTAATTTTTAAAGAAAAAATAAAAGAAATTAACGAAGCAATAGCTTTTGCTAATCCAAGATATATTATAGGTGAAGTGTCAATTGAGAGTGATTTATTATTTTCTGAAATACAGCAATTTTTTTTATTTAAAAATAGCAATGATATAATTAGTGTTTCTGGTATCTTGTTTGTTGCTGTTGGTGTAGGAATACTGTATAAAACCGATATTGGTGCTAAAAGTTATTTGTCAAACAATAATTTAATATTCGAAGTTAAAGTATTGGCTGACTATGCACTTGGTTTCAATAATTTAGTAATTGAATCCATGGTTGTTGCGCCCGAATCTAAGCTGGAATTTAATGGGTCTTATGTAGAAAAACGAAAATTTGTTAGTAGTGCCGATTCTGTTGTATGGAAAATAATAGACAATTTTTATGATTCTAATATCAATGATATATTTAAAATAGAAATGCTTGATTTCGAAAAAAGCATTAAGAATACTAAGTCAATTGACTTGGGTGTTAGTAAAGGAAATTCTAAGTATATACCAAATGCAAATGCATCATTACTGAAAATAAAAAAGCATAAAAATAAAAAACGGTGATAATATTCAGCTGAAATATGGAAAATAGCGAGGCTGCTTGGAGTTAAGTCACCTTGACAAAGACCGTTTCAACGTCCCCCGAATGCAACTCAACCCGCCGGCTATGTTTTCCAGTTTCTCCAGCATTTGCAGGAGCTGGGCAGGGCCGGAGTGGCGGAGGAGGTTGGGGGAGGGGTGTTTGATTGGCTGTTAGCGGGCGGCGCACTGGTTGCGGGCCCATGCCGCTGGTCCGGCTCAGATGCCGGTGGGCTTGCCGTCGAGGCTGCGGGTGTTGCGGGTGTGCCAGTACTGCGCTACCTGCTCGGGGCCGCGCTTGGCCATGCTGTTGTTTAGCTCGTCGCGCTCGGCTTGAAAGTCGAGGAAGGGGACGGCCATGCCGCAGGAGGTTTGCACCAGGTCTACGTCGACGACCAGAATCTGGCGGGCACCGGGCAGGGGCGGGAACAGCGGGAGCAGGGTGGCCCACTCGGCGTCGCGGGGGTGGTAGGTGGTGGCGGTGCCGTAGAGGCGCAGGATGGTGGGCCGGCCCTCGAAGGCGCACCACATGAGCGTGGTGCGGTTGAGGGCCAGCAGGTGGGCGGCGGTTTCGTTGCCGCTGCCGGTCAGGTTGAGCCAGGCCACGCGGTTGGCGTCGAGCACGCGCAGGGTGTCCTGGCCCTTGGGGGAGATGTTGACGCGCCCATCGGCGGCGGCGGTGCCCACGAAGAACAGGTGCTGTTGCTCGATAAAGGCCTGAATGTCGGCGCTGATGGCGGGGTAGTGCTTGCCCATGCGGAAGAGGAGTTGTCGGGGTGAGCAAGGTAGGGCGGTTGGGCGCCAGTGGCAAGGGCGGGGCCGGTAATGGAAGTACGGCACCGGGGATAAACTGCTCAATTGGGCCAGCAAGCCGCATCCTGCCTTCAGGTTCAGTTGTTTACGGCTGGCTGTCGTTCTAACCAAGTCTATAGTGACGTTTCTCTATATCCTGTGTCATGCTTGATTTTCCTTCCCTTTTCATGGCCCAGGTGCAGGCCAGCACCCAGGTGCAGTTCGTGTACGACATAGCCGCCGGGCAGGTGGTTTTCGTGAATGCGGCCTACGGGCCGGTGCTGCTGGGCACCAATGCCGGCGTCAATGCCGAACTCCCCGCTTTGCTGGCCCGCATTCACCCCGACGACCAGGCCTACCTGGCCGAGCACTGGGCGCGGTGGATGCGGGGCGAGCAGCTAAGTGAAATCGAGGTCCGGTTGCAGCGCGTGGGCGAGTCGGCGCAGTGGTTTGCGGCCATTCCCTATTACCACGTGGGCGAAGCCGGTGGCCCGCTACTGGTTTGTACCCTGCACGATATCAGTGCGGCCAAGCACCACCAGGCCAATTCGGACTTGTTCAACAGCCGCAAAAATGTGACGCTGGAGGTGCTTTCGCACGACGCGAGCGGGGCCTTTATCATGGTGGAACAGCTGGCGCAATACCTGCGCGAAGAGCTGCCGGAGGCGGTCCAGCCCCAGGTCGCGCAGATGCTTACCATGCTGGAGAACACCAGCCGGGAGAGCGTGAAAATGATTCGCGACCTGATCAACCTCGAATTTACGGCGGCCGTGGCCACCAACCTGAAGGTGGATCGGGTGGACCTGGGCGACATCATGCGCGGCCCGTTGGCGCAGCTGCAACTCGGCTATAAGCTGCTGGGGCACCATTTCACGTATTCGCTGCCGGCCGAGGCGGTGTACGTGAACCTGGACGTGAGCAAGTTCACGCAGGTGGTTATCAATCTGGTGAGCAACGCCATGAAGTTCACCCGCGACGAAGGCTACGTGCAAGTGACCGTAACGGGGCTGCCGGACCGGGCGCGGGTGCAGGTAGCCGACGACGGTATCGGGATTCCGGCGGCCATGCTGCCGCACGTGTTCGAGCGGTTTACCAGGGCCCGGCGGCTGGGCCTGCGGGGCGAGGAAACCATTGGCCTGGGACTGTCGCTCTGCAAAACTATCGTGGAGTGGCACGAAGGCACGCTGTCGGTGAGCAGCGTGGAGGGCAAAGGCAGCGTGTTTACCGTGGAAATTCCGCTGGCTGAAGGGGCGCTGAGCCGGCTGCCTGACGAATTGGTAGAGGCTGCTGGTTTTTAGTAGGTGCTGCGTTGTTGCGCGGAGCTGGTGGTCAGCCCGCTGATGCAAGTATGGGGGCGTATGGTATGAAGCGGTAGAGATGCTTCGGCTGCGCCTCAGCATGACGGTTAGTTTGGCAACGTCAGCACGCGAGATGCTTCGGCAGGCTCAGCATGACAGTTAGTTTAGCAACGTCAGCACGCGAGATGCTTCGGCAAGCTCAGCATGACGTGCTGGGTTCGTGCTTATTCCTGTTTCAGGGACTCGCGGATGCCGCTTAGGCGGCTGCGACTATAAGTCGTCTGACCAGGTAGCGGGGTCGATAGTGGTCCAGGTCGGATTGAAGGCGGCTATCAGGGCTTCTTTTTTGGCCCGGGTCCAACCTTTTAGCTGCTTTTCGCGGGCTATGGCTTGGGTGGGGTCAGGGCATAGTTCGAAATAGATCAGTAGGTTGGTTTGATAGCGGCCCGTGAATTTGCCCGCATCGCCCAGACCATTGCTATGCTCGTGCAGGCGTCGTGGCAAGTCGTTGGTGATGCCGATGTAGAGGACAGTGTGCGCCGGATTGGTGAGGATGTAGACATACATAGGGTCGTAATTGATTAATTATTGAACGTCATGCTGAGCTTGCCGAAGCATCTCGCGTGCTGACGTTTGATTACTAAACTAGTGTCAGCACGCGAGATGCTTCGGCAAGCTCAGCATGACAGTTAGTTTGGCAACGTCAGCACGCGAGATGCTTCGGCAAGCTCAGCATGACAGTTAGTTTGGCAACGTCAGCACGCGAGATGCTTCGACAGGCTCAGCATGACGTTCTGGGTTCGTTCTTACTCGCGTTTTAGCGCCTCCCGGATGCCACTGAGGCCGCCGGCAATGTTTTCCAGTTTCTCGAGCATTTGCAGGAGCTGGGCGGGGCCGGAGTGGCGGAGGTTGTCGAGGTAGGTTTGCTTGATTTGCTGCCAGCGGGCGGCTTGCTCGGGGGTGAGCCAGCCGAGTAGCTCGCGCAGCTTAAGCAGGTTGGCTTCGGTGGCGCTGGTCAGGGTTTGGGCTTCGCTTTCGTAGTGGGCGGCCAGCAGGTCCGTTATTTCCTGGTCGTTCATGACGGGGCGGACTTTCTCGGCCAGCTTGTTCATGTTGCGGTAGGAGCCCTGCAGCTTGAACGGCGGCTCGGTGCGGTAGGCGTCGGCCTGGGCGGCGCTGGCAATGTAGGCGGCGTTTACTTGGGCCACCACGTCGCGCAGGCGCAGCAGCTGGCCGAGCACGGCCACGTACTCGTTGAGCTCCTCGGGCGAGTGGTTGCCCTCGAAGCTGAGGCCGTCCTGCTGGCCGGTTTCGGCGAGGCGGATGAGGGCGGGCACGTCCTGGGGGCTTTGGGTGGCGAGGCGGGCGAGGGCCGTGTTGCTGGTGAGGGCGTTTTCGAGGTAGGAGAGGCGGAAGGCGTCTTCGGAGCCGGCCGTGAGGATGTCGCCGAGGTTGTAGATGTCGGCGCGGTTGGCCAGCATGTCGGGCAGCTGGAATACGTCGCCGCTTTCAGTGTAGGGGTTGCCGGCCATCACCACGGCCACCTTGCGGCCGCGGAAGTCATAGGTGCGGGCGTGGCCCTGGTACACGCCCTCAATCTTGCGCTGGGCGTCGCAGAGCGAGATGAACTTCTGCAGAAACTCGGGGTGGCAGTGCTGAATGTCGTCGACGTAAATCATCACGTTGTCGCCCATCTCGAAGGCCAGATTCAGCTTCTCCAGCTCCTGCCGCGCCCCGGCGTTGGGGGCCTGGGCGGGGTCGACGCTGGTGACGGCGTGCCCGATGGCCGGGCCGTTGATTTTCATGAAGATGAGGCCCAGGCGGTTGGCCACGTACTCCATCAGGGTGGTTTTGCCGTAGCCGGGCGGCGAAATCAGCAGCAGCAGGCCCATCAGGTCGGTGCGCTTGCCCTCGCCGGCCGTCCCGATCTGCTTGGCCAGGTTGGCCCCGATGATGGGTAGGTACACTTTGTCAATCAGCTGATTGCGCACGAATGACGTGAGTACGCGGGGCCGGAAATCCTCCAGGCGCAGGTCTTCGGCCGCCCGGGCCAGCAGCTGCTTTTTCGTCTCCTGAAACTGCTCGAACTGGGCCACGGTGGCGCGGTCGTAGTGCAGCAGGCGGCGGCGGAACTCGGGGAAGTTGAGGTGGTATTCGTTTTTCGTTGTTTGGTTCTCGCTGTTCGTGATGATGCGCGGGTGGGTGCCCTGGAAGCCTTCGAGGGTTTCGGTGGTGGGCGTGTGGACGACGCGGGCGGGGTCGAAGGTGTGGGTGAGCAGGAGGACGGCGGTTTCGAGGACCCCACCCCCCGGCCCCCTCTCCTTCAGAGAGGGGGAGCCTGACGATTGTAGGTCCGATGTTACCTGTGGAGTGGGCAGAATTTCCCGTGTCGCTGTGGCTCCCTCTCTCTGAAGGAGAGGGGGCCGGGGGGTGAGGCAGCTCTGCACCCACTGCCGCACCAGCTGGAACTGCGCTACGGGCTGGTCCTGGAGTTGGGCTATGGACTGCTGGAAGAGGTCGGTGGCGTGGCGGTCCTGCAACTGCTTCTGGAACTGCTGGTGCAGGTCGGCGGCTTCTTGGGAGATGATGAAGCTGCCGGTGTGGGTCAGCTCGTGGAACAGGTAGTCGCCGGCTTCCTGCACCTGTTCTGGCGTGAACAGGTTAGTTTGGGCAGCGAAGGTTTCGACGGCGGTTTGCAGCTCGGCCTTCAGCTGGTCGAACTCCTGGGAATCGGGAAATACCTGGAGCAGCACGCCGATGCCCTGCAGCTGCCGCTCCCAGTGGGCGCGCTGGTCGGGGTCGGCGAAGCGGAGCCAGTAGAGGGCGGCTGCGGCGCGGGTATCGGCCGGGTAGCGTAGTAAGTCTGCCGTGCGGGTGAGGCGGACGAGGGCCGTGAGCAGCAGGGCGGCGTCGTGGTCGTGCACGCCTTTGAGGTAGCCTTCCTGGTAGCGCGCGGCCATGAACTGCTGCGCGTAAGCCAGCAGCTCGGCGGGGCTGAGGTGGGTTAGCTCGGGCACCGACAACACGGCGGGCCGGCCGGCCTCGGAGTTGGCGGGGGCGGGGTGCTGGGCGGCCTCCAGGATGCGCCAGGCCAGAAACTCGGCCCGGTACACGTCCTGGTTTTCTGATACCACGGTTTGCTCCCACACGGACCGGGAGGCCAACAGGGCGGGGTCGGTTATCTTCTGGAAGAAGTTGGTGCCGGTGAGGTGATAGTGCAGGTCGCCGTCGCGCAGCACCACAGTCAGTTCCAGGGGCTGGGTGTTCACGGTGAAGGCGTGGGTACCGAAGCGCAGGGTCTGGCCGCCGTCGGCGAACAGGTCGGCCCGGTCGCGGAGCTGGCGCACGGCGTTTTCGCGCAGGGTTTTCAGGCGGCTCTGCACGTCGTCGGCCTTCACCGAGTCGCCGAGGCTGAGCAGGTCCTGCGCGGTCTGGCGCACTTTCTCCACCATCACGTCGGCGGCAAAGTAGCCGTTGATGTCGGCCACTGATTCCAGCCGGCTGACGCGGCTCTGCACCGCTTTCAGCAGCCGCTCCGCGCTTTGCAGCAGGGCCGTGGCGCGCTGGTTGCGGGCCGCCACCAGGGCCGTTTTCTTCGACTCAAAGGCTTCCACCACCTGCTCGCGGCGGGTGGTGAGCTGCTCGATGAACTGGTCGAAGTCGGGGAATTTACCTTCCAGCTCTTCCAGCTGCACCATCAGCTTGGTGAGGTACTCGTCGCACTTGGCGGGCGTGTCGGCCAGGTCGAGGTAGTTGGTGAGGGCCTGTTCCAGCAGCTTGAGCTGGGCCGTGAATTCGGCCTGGGCCTCGGTGCCGGCCAGGGCCTGCCGTCGCCTCTTCAGCGCCGCCCGAATCTGGTTGAAGCGGGCGTACACCGTCGAGATGTTGTCGATGATGGCCGTAGTCTGGGTGGGGTCGGGGATGGGCAGGTTGCTCACCACCTCAATCAGCAGCTCCAGCTCCTGGGCCACGGCGGCGGTTTCCTGCTCGCGCTGGTCGGCCTCGATGGTTTTCTGCACCTGCTCTACGCCGTCGGCAATGGCCTGCACGCGCTGGGAGTAGGGCAGGAGGGCATCGGGCCGGAGCAGGAAGTCCACGGTTTGCAGCGCCACTTCCTTGCTCAGGGCTTCCAGGTCCTGGGCGTGCTTTTCCACGGCCGGCAACTCCACGTAGCGCAGCTCCTTCAGCGAAATAACCTCGCCCCGCACCCCGCGCAATTCGCCCAGCAGCTGCACAAACTCCGTGACGGTATCGGGCGCTGAGCGGCGGATGCGGCCGGTCAGCTCGTCGGCTTTCTGAAACACGGCGGCCGTTTGCTGGGCCGTGTTTTTGCGGATGCTCTGCACCTTCTCGAACTCCTCCACGGCCGCCGTGGCCGTCTGGCGTATTTCGGCCAGAGGCTCGGCCAGGGCCTGGGCCGCCGGCTCGCGCAGCCAGTGGTAGGCGTCGGTGAGGGCAGTGGTCTGGCGGATCAGGTCGAGGTAGAGGCCGGCGTAGCTGTCGTCTTTGCCGGCGAGGGTCAGCACTTCCTGCACCTCGCTCATGGCCCGCACAATCTCCTTGTTGCCCAGCTTGTAGAGGTAGGAGTCGGAGGTGACGGGCAGCTGGAAATCGGGGGCGGTGTAGGGCGTCTGCCAGATTTGCACGGCGTGGTGCTTCTTGGGCTCGTCGTCGGCGCGGAAGTAGCACAGCTCGCCGTTCTCAAACAAAGCGTAGCCGTGGCACACAATGGGGTTGTCCACGCGCTGGGCAATGCGGTTATAGCTCAGCAGCAGGTAGGTGCCGTGGTCTTTGTTGAAGAACACGTACAGGAAATCCTCCCCGTTCGGCGACACCACGCGCTTCTCAAACAGCATCTCGCGCAGGCCGTTGTCGAACAGCTTGTTGTCGCCGGTTTGCAGGTAGAAACCGTGCGGGAAAATCAGGCCCTGGCCGTCGGGCAGCAGCACGCAGGCATCGGCCAGGGCGTCGAGGCGCTGGGCGGTTTTGAGCCGGTGGTTGAAGATGAAGTGGCGGTACTGCTGCTCCTGGTAGGGCCGGATTTTGAGCAGAATCAGGTTGCCGACTACCGCGTAGTAGATTTCCGAGTCGTCGAGGGTCTGGTCTTTGTCATCGACCGGCTCGCTCAGAATGCCCTGGCCAGTGCTTGTGTTGTCCTCGATTTTGATGGTCAAATCCCCGCCTACGGTTTCCACGAACACCTTGTCCTCGATGCTGATGTGGGGGTGCTTGCCGCCGCGCTGCATGTCGCGGGTGGCGCGCTTCCACTGGAACTCGTGCTGGGGCGGGAAGGTGTACTCGTGGTCGGAGCGGTTGTCGAGGTAGGTGAGCGTGTCGCCCTGGATCAGCCACTTAAACGTCTTTACATCCGACGCACTCTTGCCCACCCGAAACACCATGAACAGGTGCACGCCAATGACGGCGAACTTCACGAACTGGGTGTTCTTGTAGTAGCGGTAGAGGTTGCGGAACTCCTCCAGAAACTGCGGGTGCTGCAGCAGCTCCAGCCCCAGCGGATGAAATTCGTGCCCGGTGTACTCGTACACCCCAAACACGTCGGCCAGATCCGGCTCCGCCTTCAGCCCCAGCACCACGTTGTAGCCGAAAATGAACCGCTGGCCCACCGGCACCATGTCCCAGGCCACGCAGTTGTTTTCGGTGCTGATGCGGCCGGTGCCTAGCAGGCGCGTATCCACGGCCCCGAACACCTGCTTGCGCTCCGCGTTGAGGGTATCGAGGCGCTGGCGCAGGTCGGTGCTGCTTTTGAGCAGGCGGTTGCGCAGAATTTCGTAGGTGCCGGTTTCGAGTTGGGTAGCTTGGGCTTCCATAGGAGGGCAAGGCACAGACCCTTGCAGGGAGAAAAAACGGCTAATTAGTTTCGGGAGGACCGCAACCGGGCCTTCAGGATAGCATTAGCTGGATCAGATTTAGCGTAGATGACGGCGGTAGTGTCGCCTTTGGCGTGGGTGCGCAAAAAGTTTCTGGACACCCGTGCCCGAAGCAAATGCTCCACGCCGCCCACAGTATACCGCACGGATACACGCCGGCTCTTGTACCTTCTGACTCGGGTAATGATGCCCGTAGCGTACCCCGGATTTTTTAGGATAGCCGCGCGCTTTTCGGCTCTATCCGCTCTTATGAAGTAAATAAGACCGGCAAAAAGGGCAATACAGAAAGCCAGTGCAATTGTGATACCCACAGCTTGCCGACGGGTCATTTTGGGGGGAGTGGTGGAATCGGGAGCTTGCATGAGCAGGTAGCCAGCGCTAAAAACTAGTTCCCCTCCTCAGATGAGGAGGGGCTAGGGGTGGTTGATGATGGCAAAACGGCAGCTATGGAGTGAAACCTGCTATTTCTTAGTCAGAATGGCCCAAATGCCGGTGCCAATGCAGAAAAGTCCAAACGTAAATAGGGCGGCACCGCTTATCACCTCAAGAACCCCAGTATCTTTTTGAAACAAGAATATTTCGGGGTATTTAGAGAGATGCTTCATCAAGATATGTTGCCTTCCTTCCAATGATATACAGTCACCATGGCTTATTTGCTTTGAGTAAATACGACTCCGATATTCGATACGCATCCATCGTTTTGCTTTGCTCGTGATACCACAGTCGCTAGGAAACTGATGTATTCTGACCTGTACTAAATGGTCAGCCCGCGCTACTTCCCATTCTTTTAATTTCTGCGGTAAAAGGAGAATAGTAAGCCCTATGAAGAATGAGCCACAGAGGAAGTAGATACTTTTCACGCCAAGTTGAGCCTGATTTATAGGCCAATATTCTGTGGCTCCAAGAAAATAGAAGCTAGTTCCCCCTCTCCTTTTCGGAGAGGGGGCTAGGGGGTGAGGCGACTAGAGGTTACAGCATCCGCGCCGGCTTGTCTCCGATGCCCAGCGCCACAGCCGTGCTGGCCAGCTGTGTGATGGTGGCGCGGGTGGTGTCGTCGCCGGCTTGGTTCATCATCTTCAGCAGCAGGGCCGAGACGCTCAGGTTCTTCATGTCCTCCGAGCTCAGGCCGAACTGGTCCACGAAGCGGCGCAGGTTGGCTTTGAAGTCGCCGCCGCCGTCCTGGGAGAAGAAGGCGTCCTTCACGGTGCCCAGCACTTCGGAGTTGTGTACCGTGCGGTCAATCATCTTGCCCTTGGTGATGGAGCCGATGATCTGGTCGAAGAACATGGTTTCGCCGCCCACGATGTCGATTTTGGCAGCCTTGAGGGCCTCGCCGATGACGCCGGCCTGGGAGGCGGCAATGTCCTTCTGGATGTTGATCTGGGCCAGCTCCACCGACTTGTCCTTGTCGAGGCGCAGCTTGAATTCCTCGTGGTCTTTGCCCACGCCGTCGAGCTTCTTCATGGCGTCGGCCTTGGCTTCGATGCCCTTGGCTTCCACCGCGAATTTCTGCTCCGATACGGCCGCTTCGGCCAGACCCTTCTTCTGGTCGGCGTCGGCGCGGAACTGGATGATGTCGGCGTCGGCCTGGCCTTTTTCGCGGTTCACTTTGGCGGCTACTAAGCCCAGCTTCTCGTCGGCTTCGGCCTGGGCACCGGCTTTGGCCTGGATGGCCTGGGCCTCGGCGGCGGCGGTGAGCTGGAGTACGGCGGCCTCGGTTTCGCCTTCTTTCTGGCGGGCGGTGGCTTTGGCCTGCATCACCTGGGCTTCGGCCAGGCCTACGGCCGTGGCCTTGCTGGCTTCGGCTTCGGCCAGCGTGCGGATGGCCTGGCCCTTGAACTCGGCGGCGGCCTTCTCGGCTTCGGCATCAATGAGGGCCTGCTTGGCGCGGAACTCGGCGGCTTGGCGCTCCATGTCGGCGTTGCCTACCAGCGTGACGGTAGCGGCTTCTGCCTGCTGCTTAGCGGCCGTCAGGGCCACCAGCTTTTCGCGCTCGGCCAGGGCTTGGGCGCGGGTATCCTTGATTTTTTCTTCTTCCTGCACCGTGGCCTTTTCCACCGTGATTCGCTCGCGGATAATGGTCTGGATGTTCTTTTTCTCTTCTTCCAGGGCCTTCTCCTTTTCAATCTGGGCCAGGGCCACAATCCGCTCCCGCTCGTTTATTTCCAGGGCTTTGGCCTGGGCTACACGCTCGGTTTCCACGGCATCGGTGCGCTGCTTGTTGCGCTCGGCCACCAGCACCTGCCGGTCGCGGTTCTGCTCGGCAATGCCCACTTCTTCCTCGGTGGCAATGCGCGCCTTCTCCGATTTCAGGGTTTCTTCCTGCTGCACCTTGGCCGCCTCGGCGTTTTCGCGAGCCTTGATGTTGGCAATTTCCCGCTTCTGCTTTTCCTGGTTTTCAATCAGCTGCTTTTCCAGCTGCAGAATGGTTTCCTGGGCCTCTACGTCCTGCTTCTTGATGGTTTTCTGCTGCTCGCGCTGGATGGAGTTGGCCTGGATTTTCTGCTCCGAGGTCAGGGCAATAATCTTCTTGATACCCTCGGCGTCCAGAATGTTGTCCTGGTTCAGGGCCGTGAGCGGGGTTTGCTCCAGGTAGTCGATGGCGCAGTCGTCGAGCACGTAGCCGTTGAGGTCGGTGCCGATGATGCGCAGGATTTCCTGCTTGAACTGCTCGCGGGAGTTGTACAGCTCAATAAAATCGAAGTGCTTGCCCACAGTTTTGAGGGCTTCCGAAAACTTGGCGTCGAAGAGGTTTTCCAGGGCCAGCGGGTCGGAGGCGCGGTGTGCCCCGATGCTCTGGGCCACGTTCAGCACGTCGTCGTGGGTTTTGTTGACGCGCACGAAGAAGTTCACCTTCACATCGGCCCGCAGGTTGTCTTTGCACACCAGCCCCTCGGAGCCGGCCCGCTGGATGATGATGGTTTTGAGCTTGATGTCCATCACCTCCAACTTGTGCAACACCGGCACAATGAAGATGCCGCTGAACGATACCTTAGTTTCGCCCATGCCCGTGCGCACTAGGGCCTCGCCCTGCACGGCCTTTTTATACATGCGGGCCACAATGGCAATAAAGCCCAGAATAAGAACGGCGACGATGACCAGCACCGCAAGAGAGAGTTGTTCCAGCATGGAGGTAAGGAGTAGGAGTAGAGGCAAATCGAGAGAAAGAAAGAGAAAAATATGGGTAGCTGCCGCGCAGGAGCAGGATGTTAAGAGCTTGTATTGACCGATGTAGAGACGCGACACTTCGCGTCTCGTCGTTGCTGACGTTGGTTGGTGGCGTGGTTCCGGGTCGTTCAGCGACGAGACGCGAAGTGTCGCGTCTCTACATTGGGCACCACTCTGAGCCGCGTTCAGGGCGCGTCATAGGGCTCCACAAGGTAGCAGCGGCGGGCGGCATCGTAGTCTATTATCAGGGCCGTGTCGCCTTTTTTTAGCTCGGTGGCGGCTGAGGCGGCCCGCACATTGAGCACCAGCGGCGCGCCGGCGCGCTGCGGCACGCTGGCCTGGCCCAGTTGCTCCTGGCTGGCGGGCAGCAGCAGCGTGCAGACTTTGCCCAGCGGCTGCGCGCCGCTGTCGTGGTTGTGCTCCATGGCCGCAAACAGCCGCACAAACGGCGTGGTCAGCACCTTGCCCACCAGCAGGCTGCCCAGCAGCAGCGGCATCAGCAGTGCCAGCCCCAGCAGCCCCGATGTGTTGCCCAGGTAGTAATTCAGCAGGATGCTGCCCACCCACCACGGCAGCGCCACCAGGCTCACGAACACCATTAGCGGCACCCGGCCCAGGTTGAAAAATGCCAGCGCGTGGTTCAGCCAGCTCACGCCCGCATGGGCCGTATCGGGCGCGGCGTGGCCATCAGTGCCCAGGTGCCCGGCGTGGTCGGTATCCACGTCGATGGTCTTGAAGTCGAGCACCCCCAGCAGCACCGTCAGCCAATAGAGCAGCACGAATACCAGCAGGCCAGTCGGCAGCAGGTTGGGCGGCGAAACGGCAGCGTGTAGAAGTTCGGTCATGGGCAGAATAGAAAGAGGGGTAGGACGCCAGTGCCGAAGATGTTGAATGGGAATTTACCCCAGCCCCAGTTTGGCCTTCAAAGCCTGCAAATCGGCGGAGGCTTGGCCGCTGCCGTCCTTGCCCAGCGCCTTATCGATTTCCTGGTCGATAGATTTGCTTTCCTGTGCAATCTGCCCGTACGATTCGGCCAGGGCTTCCTCGGTGGCCACCTTGTCCTTCATGCGCTCCAGCAGCGCCACCGTGCCCGACGAATCCAGCTGGGCCAGCTGCTGGTTGATGGTTTTGGTGGCCGTGCTCACCGTCACGCGGGCTTTCAGGGTTTTCAGCTCGTTGTCCCACTGTGAGATGGTGCTTTTGAGCTGCTGCACGTTCTGGTCGAGCTGCTGGGCTGAGGCCTCAAACTTCTGCTGTTCCTGCGTGGCGCGGGCGGCCTGGGCTTCGTGCTGGGTTTTCTTGAGCAGGGCTTCCGTGGCGAGGCGGTCGGCTTCGGCGGCTTCCAGCTCCTGGCGGTGGGCCTTCTGGAGCAGCAACACGGCCTTGTTTTCGTAGTCGAGGGCGCGGCTGCGCTCCGCTTCGGCCTCGTTACGGCTGCGGATGGCCAGAGCCTTCACCTCCGCCAGCGCGTGCAGGGCCTTGTCCAAGTCCTGGCGTAGGTCGCGCAGGCCTTGCTCGGTCATTTTGATAGGGTCCTCGAACTGGTTGACCGCCGAATGCGCTTCGGCCTGCCCGATTTTGAAGATGCGGTTGAAGAGGTTCATGGCTGTTGGGAGTTTATAAGGTGTTGAGGAACATCAGAACGTCATGCTGCGCGGACCGTCGCACCGATCGTCATGCTGAGCATGCGGCGTATCGAGCCAGGGTGCGCAGCCGTAGTCGAAGCATCTCTACCTCTGACTGTCTAACTACCATTGCAACGAAGCGGTAGAGATGCTTCGGCTCCGCTCAGCATGACAGTCAGGTTAGCCTGACAGTTAGGCGTCCTCAGAACCCGGTTTCGAAAACGCAATCAACTCGTCGCTGAACTCGCTGAGCAGCAGCCCCAGCGAGTTGAAAACGGCCTCCAGCTCGGGCCGGTCGAGGTGCTCCAGCTGCAGCGTGTCGCGGAAGATGACCTTGCGGCCCGTTTCGTCCAGCACGAAAGCCCCGTGGATGATGTCGCGGTTTTTCTGCAGTAGCCGCTGGTAGATGTCGCAGCTGGGGGCGGGCAGCTCCAGCAGGTACTGCTCCAGAATCAGCAGCGGCTCGCCGCAGCCCAGCACCAAATGCTCGATGCCCAGCTCCGGCTTGCTTACTACCAGCAGATTGTTGGCCTCATCCTGGTGGCGAATATCGAAGTCAAGCTCCAGCAGGTAATTCTGAATGGTATAGAAGTAGGAGTTGGCCATAGCGTAAGCAGAAGGAAGGAGGAGAAAACCGGCCAGAAGGTAAGCAGTATCGGGAAGCAGCCTGTCGCGCAGTGCAGGAGGAGCGTTATTCTAATGGCTCAAAAAAATAGCGGACTGAAAAACGGTCATCGGGAATATGTGCTAGCTTTACGATACAAGTGTACTCAAAGTTTGAGATAGGCTCAAGTTTTGAGCAGAAAATATTTTTGCCTCATGTCGTACGTAGGGAAGAACATTCGCAAGATCAGAACCGTCAAAAAGCTGAGTCAGGCCGCTTTTGCCGAGCTGTTTGGCTTGGCCCGGCCCAGCGTGGGGGCGTATGAGGAAGGCCGGTCTGAGCCAAAAATGGAGACGCTGATCCAGATTGCTCATCATTTTGGCTTGTCCGTAGACTTGCTACTTACGAAAGAGCTGACCGTAAACGAGCTCTACCACTTTGATATTTTCCGGCAGGAAGCGGCCCCCGAAGCACCCGCCACACCAGTTGCCGCCACGGCCGACCGGCTGGCCCGGCTCACCCCCTTCGTGCCCGCCGACCGCCTGCTCGAGTACATCGTGCAGCACCACAACACCGCTTTCATCGACGCGCTGCCGCCACTCACGTTTCCGCACCAGCTGGGGCCGGCCACCCGGGCCTTCGAGATTGTGGGGGCCGAAATGCAGCACCAGCAGCAGGGCCTGCGCCACCAGGACGTGGTGCTGTGCTGCCGCGTAGACAAGGCCACGGCCACGTTGCGGCCGGGCCGCATCTACGCCTTCGTTACGCAAAACAGCCTGCTGGTGCGCCGCCTCTCCGAGCGGCTGCCCGCCAACGTGCTCCGGCTCCGTGCCGACAACCCCGACTACGGCGCACAGGAATTTGCCCTGGAGCAGGCGCTGGAAATCTGGGAAGTGAAGGCGGTGTTTACCACGCACCTGCGCCCGCCGTCGCGCATTGAGGACCGGGTGACGCGGCTTGAGCGGCAGGTGGAGGAGCTGCTGGCACGGCTGGACGGGTAGGCAGCAGATATATGCGCTTCTCAGACTACTTCACGAACTTAACTACAAGGCCCCGGCTGCTGCTGGGGTTTCTGCTGCTGATCGGCTTCGTGCTGTTGAGCTGGCAGAACTATCAGCCCCCCGCCGACGCGGAGCTGAACAAGCGTGTGCGGTATCTGGAGCAAGTTATTGAGGAGGGCGCGGGCGTTGGCACCGACCTGGCCAGTATCAACAGCCAGAACCCGGAATGGGCGCTCTTCTCTCTTTCTTTCACAGCGTATGCGCTGGCCAGCCGGGCAGAGCAGCAGCCGGCGCTGCGGCCAGAAGCAGCGCGCTATGTGGCGCTGGCCGTTGCGCAGGTGCTGCAGCCACCCATCCGCGGCACCTTCGAGCCGCTAGCTACCGCGGCCAGCCCCATCGACACAACTGGCTCAGTGCTGTACCTGGGCCACCTCAACCTGATGCTGGGCTGCCTTCGGCAACTCGACCCCACTACCACCTACGCCGGCCTGCACGATACGCTTTCGGGGGCGCTGTACCGGCGCTACGCTCAGGCGCCAAGTGGCTGCCTGGAGTCGTATGTTGGGCGGCGCTGGGTGCCCGACAACACGGTGGCGCTGGCGTCGTTGGCGCTGCACAGCCAGCTTAGCGGGAGCCCCTACCGCATGGCAGCTGAGCGCTGGGTGGCGCGGGCCCGCCGGCACTACCTCGACCCCAAAACCGGCGTGCTTGCCTCGCAGGTGGATGCGCAGGGCCGGCCGCAGGAAGAAGCGCGGGGCTCGATGGTGGGCTGGAGCATCTGGTTTCTGGCTCGCTTCGACCCCAAATTTGCCCGGCAGCAGTATCAGCTGTACCAGCAGCATTTCAGCACCAACCTGGGTGTGCTGCGGCTGTACCGGGAGCGGGCCGGCGCCTACAACACCAGCACCGGCGACATAGACAGCGGCCCGCTGGTGCTCGGCTACAGTATGCCTGCCAACGCCTTTGCCTTCGCCGACGCCGTGGCGCTCCACGACCAGCGCAATGCCCAACGGCTGTACCGCCTAATAGCGCTGGGCCGCCGTTCGGTGGAAAGCCCCACGGAACTGCGCTACGGAGTCCGGTTCCTGGATTTGCCGGTTAGCCCGCTGGCCGAGGTCCTGCTGCTCTACGCCGAATGCCCGGCGGTTCGCTAGCTTGCCGCCAGTTTGACTGAATGCCTACAATGCCTGTTTCCTCTTCTGCTACGGCCGTTTCGCCGTCTCTGCCGCCCGGTATCGGGCTGATGCGTTTGAAATTCCGGCTGCTGTCGGCGCTGTCCACGGAGTGGGCGTTTCGGCAGGCGTGGCGCCTGTTCACCACGCCCCGCCCGCTGCCTACCAAGAAGTGGGAAGCGGCGGCATTGGCCGATGCCCGGCAATTCTGGGTGCCCGTGGGCAGTAGCCAAGTGGCAGCCTACGAGTGGAACCCCGGCGGCACGCGCACGATGCTGCTGGTGCACGGCTGGGAGCACCGGGCCAGCTTCTGGGGCGCCATGGTGCGGCCCTTGGTGGCGGCCGGCTTCCGGGTGGTGGCGCTGGATGGGCCGGCGCACGGTGCTTCGTCGGGCACGCGCACCACGCTGCCGGCCTTTGGGGCGGCGGTGCAGGCCGTAGCCGATGCGGTGGGCGAGGTGTACGGCGTGGTGGCGCACTCCTTCGGTGGGGCGGCCGTGGCGGGTATTCCGGTGCGCTTCAACCAGGCCACCGGCGGGCAGCTGCCGCGGCTGGTGCTGTTGGCGGTGCCAGCCAGCACCACGGCGGTGGCCCAGCGGTTTGCCGCGCTGCTACAGCTGCGCCCGGCCGTCATGGCCCGCATAGCCCGCCACGTGCGCGAGCAGCACGGCCGCGACGCGGAGAGCTTCAGTTTGCTGCACATGGGCCTCCAGCTGCCCGTCGGCCGCGCCCTGCTGCTCCACGACCACGCCGACGCCAGTATCCCGTTCGCCGAGGCTGAAGCCATTGCCGCCAGCTGGCCCTCCCTGGATTTTCGCCCCACCACCGGCCTGGGCCACAACCGCATCATGCGCGACCCGGCCGTGCTGCAGCAGGTGGTGGAGTTTCTGGGTTAGCTGCCACGCAAACGGGCCGTAGCGCGAACTTTGTAGTTCGCGTCCCCGCGCCGTTTGGATGATTTCGTTCTGGGGCGCGAACTACAAAGTTCGCGCTACTGGCTGTGTGTAGCCAAGCTACACCGTATCGTGGCCGGCGGCGGCCAGCTCGCGCAGCACGTCGCGCAGGCCTTCAGGCTCCCGTATCAGCTGTCCGATATGGTGCAGGTAGTCGGTTTCGGCGCGCAGCTGGCGCTTGAGCTGGCGGATTTCCTGCTCGCGCTTCTTGCCGGTGCTGCCCATGAAACCGTTGTCGCCGAATTTCAGCTCGTTGAGCTGCTGCTTGAGCTCCAGTTGCTGCTGGTGCAGGGCTTGGGTGTGGCGAGCAAGCAGGGTGTCGTCGGTGGAGTCGGTGGGGGCGGCTTCGGAGAGCAGCTGCAGCAGCGTGTAGAGGTCATTGGTTTCGTAGGCCTCTGTGATGCGCTGCATGAGGGCCGTTTTGACCTGTTGGGCCTCCGGGTCGCGCTGCAGGTCGGGGTGGTGGGTGCGGGCCAGCTGGCGGTACAGGGTTTTGGTGTTGGAAAGCAGCTCCTGCTGGGCCTGACGGGCAGCTTTTTCGGCTGCTTCCTGCGCTTTTTCGGTCTTCGATTTGCGCCGGTTGCGTGCCTGCGCCGCGGCCTGCTCGTGCGGCGGCAAACTGCTGTCTGTCGGCTCGGCGGCTTCTTTCGGCTCCTGGGGCTGCTGTTCATCGTCGTCGTCGGCATCGTCGTCGTCGGCATCGTCGTCGTCGGCATCGGCGGCGCGGCGGCGGGGGGCGTATTTGCGCAGGATGTCGGCGGCATCTTCCCCGAAGCGGTTCTGCAGGGCCCGGGCATTGCCCACCAGCAGAGCCGTAATCTGCTGCTCCTCCAGGCGGCTGAAGTAGCTCAGCAGCAACGCTTCTTCCAGCGGCGCAAATAGCGCCTGCCGCGCTTCCACTACCGCCCGGGCCGCGGGACCTACCTGCTGCCAGTAGCGCCGCCGGGCGTCCTTCTGCTCCTCCTGCAACTCCCGCAGGCGCTGCCGCAGCCCCTCCACCTGCGCTACCGCCGCCCGAAAAGCCTGCTGCGCCGGCGTGCCCACCGGCTCGCCGGCAGAAGGCACAGGCAAAGCATTAGCGGCAGGCAGGTCGGTGGCAGGGTTGTGCAGGTTCATGGTGTAAAGGTAGGTTATGAGGTGATGGGGTGATGGGGTGGGTGGTGAAATGAGAACGTCATTCCGAGCGGAGCGAGGAATCTCGCGTGCTGACGTTGGAGTGGCATTGTCTACCACACTGGCGAGATTCCTCGCTCCGCTCGGAATGACGTTCTTTCTTTACCTGTCACCTGTCACCTGTCACCTGTCACCTGCCACCTCATACCCTCATAACCCCATCACCTCATTACAAAAAACACACCTCATACGCTACCCGAAACGTGTTGCAATGGGCGTCTACAATGTCGGAGAGGCGTTCGGAGTAGCCGCCGCCCATGCTTACGGCTACGGGCAGGCGGTGCTGGTGGCAGAGGCGCAGCACGTACTCGTCGCGCTGGCGGCAGCCGGAGAGCGTGAGGGCCAGCTTGCCCAGCTTGTCGGTGGCCAGCACGTCTACGCCGGCCTGGAAAAACACGAAATCGGGCTGCACACGCGCCAGCAGGCCGGGCAGCGTGTCGTGGAGCAGGCGTAGGTAGGTGGCGTCGTCGGTGCCCAAATCCAGCGCAATGTCCAGGTCCGACTGCTCCTTGCGTAGCGGGTAGTTGGCGCCGGCGTGCATGCTGAAGGTGAACACGCGCGGCTCATCCCGGAAGATGCTGGCCGTGCCGTCGCCCTGATGCACGTCGAGGTCCACGACCAGCACCTGCCGGGCCAGGCCGTGGTGGAGCAGGTGCGCGGCGGCCACGGCAATGTCGTTGAGCACACAGAATCCCTCGCCCCGGTCGCGGAACGCGTGGTGGGTGCCGCCGGCCAGGCTCATGCCGATGCCCGTGCGCAGCGCTTCCTGCGCCGACTGCACCGTGCCCGCCACGCTGCTCAGCGAGCGGCGCACCAGCTCCGGGCTTTGCGGCAAGCCCAGGCGGCGCACCTCGGCGGCCGTCAGCTGCAGGTCGCGCACGCGGTGCCAGTAATCGGCGGAGTGTACCCGCAGGATGTCTTCCTCGCTGGCCAGGCCGGGGTCGTAGAAGTCGGCGGCGGGCGCAATGCCTTGCCACAGCAGCTGCTCCCGAATCAGCTCGTACTTGGCAATCGGGAAGCGGTGGCCATCAGGCAGGCTGATGCTGTATCGTTCGGAGGTGGCGAGGCGCGGCATATGCTGCGCAAGTACGTAACCCAGGGCCGGAGGATGGTGGCAAGGGGGGGCAGGATTTCAGAACGCATGTAGAGACGCGTACTCGCGTCTCGTCGTTGGTGATGTTGTTTATAAGGCGCGGTTCCAATAGTACGGTGCCGTTCGTTCAACGACGAGACGCAAATATGCGCCTCTACGGGATGCAGAAAATCATGACGTTTATTAAAGGGTAGCCGATAAATGGAACGAATAGAGTCATGTATTGAAAAAAAATAATTAAAATATTTTTGAAATTAATTTGGTGGCTATAAAAAGTCCTTTCATATTTGTGACACCAAACACAACAACCCCATGCTGCGCCACATCAACTACACCTTTGAGCAAGACCGGATGAAGCCAAGTGCATCGTCCATGGTTCGGTATAGCTGAAGCAGTAGCAGATTCCCTCTGACACTTCCGCAACCCGAACCCAGAAGGTTCGGGTTGTTTGTTTTTCAACCCCTTATCCCCTTCGGCCATGCACCAGCCAGCTGCTTACGTTGCGCTATCCTTCCCGAGTAAACGGCAAAATCGCCGCGAGTGGGATATGTGCGGCCGGGACTTTTTATCGAAAGATTCACGCGGATAACTTCCGTCTGATGCCTTCGTGAAGAAGCCCGGCTCTCCCCAGAAGCCGGGCTTTTTTCATGCTAATTTTTCAATAGAATAAATTAATTTTTATTCGAAACAGGAAAACTATGTCTGAATTATAGCGCGCAAAAACCCGGCTTATTTCTCAATTAAATGCGTGTCATTCTCATCTTTTTACCGCCATTTTTATGCGTTTTAATTTACCCTTCCGCAAAGCCCGGCCCGATACCGTAAACCACGCCGGGGCTGCCGCTTTCACTTTGTCGCCTGCGCTGGAGCTGTACGCCGCCGTGGCCACCACGGCCCTCGCCGACCAGTTCTACGAAACGGCCGATACGCGGCTGACGCGACTCCGGGAGCTGGTGGCGCGGTGCGAGCCTCGCTTTGTGGCCCAGCTGGCGGTGTATGCCCGGGAGCGGATGCACCTACGCTCCGTGCCTTTGGTGCTGGCCGTGGAGCTGACCCGTCGCCACTGCGGCGACAGCCTCGTGAGCCGCCTGGTAGCCCGCATCGTGCAGCGCCCCGACGAAATCACGGAGCTGCTGGCCTTCTACACGCAGGCCAACCAGCGCACCGGCCGCAAAACCCTCAACCGCCTCTCCAAGCAGGTGCAGAAAGGCCTGGCCCAAAGCTTCAACCGTTTCGACGGCTACCAGCTGGCCAAGTACGACCGGGCCGGCGCCGTTCGCCTCCGCGACGCGCTGTTTCTGGTGCACCCTGCCGCCAAAAACGCCGAGCAGCAAGCCTTGTTCAACCACCTGGTGGCGGGCACGCTGCCCACGCCCTACACCTGGGAAACCGAGCTGTCGGCGCTGGGGCAGGTGACCTACGCCACGCCGGCGGAGCGCACGGCGGCCTTCCGCCAGAAATGGACCGAGCTGATTGGCAGCGGCAAGCTGGGCTACATGGCCCTGCTGCGCAACCTGCGCAATATCCTCGAAGCCGACGTGTCGGCCGAAACGATGGTGGAGGTGTGCGCCGCCCTGGCCGACCGGTTTGCGGTGGCGCGCAGCAAGCAGCTGCCCTTCCGGTTTCTGGCGGCCTACCGCGAGGTGAAAGCCCTGCACGGCGGCCACGTGTCGGCGGTGCTGGCGGCGTTGGAAGACGCCATCAGCCACAGCGCCGCCAACCTGCGCGGCTTCGGCCCCGACACCCGCGTGGTAATTGCCTGCGACGTGTCGGGCTCGATGCAGCAGCCGGTGTCGCCGCGCAGCAAAGTGCTGCTCTACGACGTGGGCCTGGTGCTGGGTATGCTGCTGCAGAGCCGCTGCCAGCACGTGGTGGCCGGCATGTTCGGCAACACCTGGAAGCGGCTGAGCTTGCCCCGCGGCCCGGTTTTGCGCAACGTCGACGAGTTCTACCGGCGCGAAGGCGAGGTCGGCTACAGCACCAACGGCTACCTCGTTATCGAGGACCTGAAGCGCCGCCGCGAGGTGGTAGACAAGGTGCTGGTGTTTACCGACTGCCAGCTCTGGAACTCCGCCCCCTTTGGCACTAGCATCGCCAAGGAGTGGGCCGACTACCGCCGCACGGTGGCGCCCCAGGCGCGGCTGTACCTCTTCGACCTGGCCGGCCACGGCACCGCCCCCCTCGACGTGCGCGCCGAGGACGGAGTGGCCCTGATTGCTGGCTGGTCCGACAAAGTGTTCGACGTGCTGGCGGCGCTGGAAAACGGTGGCTCCGCCCTCACCGAAATCGAATCGATTGACTTCTAATACCCGCAACCCCGGGAGTGGTATTCCGCCAAGAAAAGCTGCCGCTGCTCCCGGGCCTCTGCCCGATTTTCTACAAGCCTCACGCAATAATCATGTCCAGTACATCGTAAACTCTTTGGGAAGGCGGCTGACCACTATTCGGCAGCCGTCGGCCGGAACGGCGCGGCGCCGGGGCAATTTGGCCTCGGGCGCCCGTTCCAACCCCTGAACTACGGCCGTTGGGTGCCGTAAGCGGGCGGTACTTCGCTGGTGAAGCAGGCTTCTTCGGAAGTGCTGCCGGGTTCGAGTCCCATGCCGCGGCTACGGCCGGGGCACAATCCGCCGGCTGACCGTTGCCCCAGCGCCGTGGTTTCAGGACGTTATAATAAGTCGGGTGCCGTGGAGAAGCGTTTCTTCGGGTCGCACGTTCGAGTCGTGTCTGCCGGCCGCGTCAGGGCGGGCAGTAGCTCAGCTGGTAGAGCAGAGGTGGCATCAGCCACTGTTTCTCACCTGTTGCCCCGGTCTTATTCTATTTCTATTGCCTATTTACTTTAGCGTAACTCTGTACGGGTGCCGTAGCCGGGCCATACTTCGCGCTTTTAACGCCCAGGTCGCGGGTTCGAGTCCCGCTGGCTGCTGCTTCGGCGGCGGCTGTAGCTCAGTTGGTAGAGCAGGTTTTTGGAGGCCGGGCGCCTGTTGCCCCGTACAAATTGCCGGCTGATTGGTGCCGTAGCAGGGCCTTACTTCGATGGGGTCGGTGGGGTCGTGGGTTCAAGTCCCACCTGCCGCAAGGCAGTAGCTCAGTTGGTTAGAGCACGCATGTGGGCCCTGCACCCTGTTGCCCAATTGGCGGAAAAAAGCTGGTGCCGTAGGGCCGCCATACTTCGTCCTGTCACTACCAAGCGGCGGTTCGGCTTGTTGCCCAGCTTTTTTCATCCGGCAAATACAACACAAAATTCTACTCAGTTATCCGCATTATCCATCATTCACAGATCATAGTTAATTGCTTGATAAGCAACGATTGGTACTTAATACTCAATACCAGCTACTCAATATTAACTACTTCTCACTCACGAATTCCTCCATCATGGCTTCACAATTACGTGGCAACGACTTGCGCCAGCTCGGGTTTCCCGAGGGCCGGGCAATTGGTCTGGCGCTGGCCCAGCTGCAGCGCAAGCACCTCAAAAAACTCTCTCAAACCGACCAATTGGCTCTGCTCACGGCGCTGCTGGCAAACCCTACTGACTTCCTTACCGACCTCGACTGGAGCCATACGGCCGCCGCGCTGCTGCCTGCGCCCAGCCGCCATATTGCCCTCGCCGAGCGGAAAAGCTACGCCGTCTTCGGGGCCGAACACATTGAGCAGGGCGCCATCCACCAGATGGAAACGGCCATGAAACTGCCCGTGACCATGGCCGGCGCCCTCATGCCCGATGCCCACCACGGCTACGGCCTGCCCATCGGCGGGGTGCTGGCCACCGACAACGCCGTGATTCCCTACGCCGTGGGCGTGGACATTGGGTGCCGGATGGCGCTGTCAGTGTTTGCGCTGCCGCCCAAGTTTCTGGAGCAGCGGGTGCAGGAGCTGCGCAAGCTGCTGCTGGAGCACACGCGGTTCGGCAACAAGCAGGGCTTTGTGCGCGGCCAGAAGCTCGACCACGCCGTGCTGGAGCGCCCCGAGTTCCGCGACATTAACTTCCTGCGTAACAAGCAGGGCACTGCTGCCGAGCAAATCGGCACGTCCGGTGGCGGCAACCACTTCGTGGAATGGGGCGTGGTCGATATCCTCGACCCCACCAATGAGCTGGACGTGCCGGTAGGCCAGTACCTGGGGCTGCTCTCGCACAGCGGCTCGCGGGGGCTGGGCGCCAGCGTGGCCAACCACTACACCAAGCTCGCCAAAGACGTTTGCCAGCTGCCCGCCGAAGCGCAGCACTTAGCCTGGCTTTCGCTGGATAGCGAGGCCGGCCAGGAATACTGGGCCGCCATGAACCTAGCCGGTGACTACGCTTCGGCCTGCCACCACCAGATTCATCAGCGGCTGGCCAAAGCTTTAGGCGAGCGGCCCTTGGCGAAAGTGGAAAACCACCATAACTTCGCCTGGAAAGAACGGCTAGTCGATGGCCGTGAGGCCATTGTGCATCGCAAGGGCGCTACGCCGGCCGGGGCCGGGGTGCTTGGCATCATTCCCGGCTCCATGACGGCTCCTGGCTTTATTGTGCGGGGGCGGGGCGAGGCGGCCTCGCTGTCGTCGGCGTCGCACGGGGCGGGGCGGGCCATGTCCCGGACCCGGGCCAAGCAGGAGCTAGGCGAAGCGGAAGTGCGGCGCTACCTGCAGCAGCACGGCATCGAGCTGATTGGCGGCGGCCTCGACGAAGCCCCGCAGGCCTACAAGGACATTCGGGCCGTGATGCAGAGCCAAACCGAGCTGGTGGATGTGCTGGGCTCGTTCACGCCGCGTATCGTGCGGATGGAAGGCGGTTGACAGGCGCTGCGCTGAATTACTGCGCAGAAAAATGACGCCCAGGCCGAGGTCTGGGCGTTTGCAGTTGCTAGGAGGAAGATTAGAAATGGTCTGACCACCAAAATGCCCGGTATGCAGAGTAGCATGCCGGGCATTTTGGTTTACTGTTCACGCAACTCAGGCAAGCACGCGCCGGTGGCGGGCCACACGGTGTCTGGATCTGGATTTGCCGGCCGGATCAGTGTGGCGCTGGTCGGCGTCGGTATTCAATAAGCCAGCAGACCCGACACAGCCCGATAGGGTATTGGCCGACAGGATACCGCTGGCCAGCAGCAGCACCGCTATGGCAGTAGTCGGCAAAGATGAGGTAAGCACATGACGTTCCATACGAATGGGGATTCGTGGTGAGAAGCAGACTCAATGGAACCTGGGCCAGGTGTGATGCGCAGGAGTAAGCGTAAATCGGAGCGGCTGCTGCACTAAAGCGCAGCTAATAATTGTAGCAAAAATAGTATTCAAAGATATATACGAGAAGAGAGCAAATCTTGGATTTTACTCGGGATAAAATATGCTTGTGTTATTTATGAATATTGTAATAATCAGTTGTGTATGTGTTTAAAAGGGGATAAATATTTTACAGTTAAACAATGTGAGTATTGGTTTGAGAACGGTTGTGGACACGCAAAGTATCCGGTGAAGCCATAATTTTATACTACAACCGTTAGCCGCATGTAGCGGCAGATGTCTGCAAACGGTACTGCAGCTACCAAGCAGTTCAGTCGGATGCTAATACGCAAAAAGCCCGCTCCACGGGGTGGAGCGGGCTTTTTGTACGTTTACAGCAGAGCAGCTTATCGTTTGCGGTGGTCGCGCAGTTTTTTGAGGCCAAAACCTACACCAGCTGCCAGCAGCAGGGAGGCGCCGCCGTCGATGGGTACGGCAGTGGGCGTAGGAGTAGGGCCGCCAGAGCCGGGGCCCTGGGCCTGCACCAAACTGAGGCCACCAGACGCCAGAACAATACCAGCCGTAGCTAGCACGAAACGAAGAGAAGAGGAAAGGATTTTCATACGAAGAAGGCTAGCAAAACGAGGAAGACAAGGTGCGGTACACTGCGGCCCGGCTGCCAGCAACGGTTGGGCAGCCGGGCCGCAGTGTAACGGCTATTCTACGATCAGGCGCTTGTTGATGGTGCCCTGGGTGGTCTGCAGACGCAGCGTGTACACCCCGGCGGCCACGCCCGACAGCGAAACCTGACGAGCATCGGTAGAGCCGGCGGGCAGCGTGAGGCTGCGTACGGCCTGGCCAAGCGAGTTCACCAGCTGCACGGCCGTGGCCTCACGGGCCAGCGAAGCCGGCAGGCTAACCGATACCGTACCGCGGGCGGGGTTCGGGAACACGGCCACCTGCTGGCTCAAAGACGCCGGCGCGTTGGCCAGCACGCGCTGCTGGGTGAGCAGCAGCGAGAACCGACCGGTAGCAGCGGCCCCGGTATTCAGCGAGAAGCTATATTCTGCCTGGCTCGTGAGGTCGGTGAGGGCACCGGTCTGGGCGTCGCGGAGGTAGGCGTAGGTGCCGGCGGGCAGCCGCAACAGCTCCGTGGCACGCAGCGTGTAGCTGCCAGCGGCAGCCTGCACCCGCAGCGGCACCAGCACGTCGCGCTGGGCGAGCTGCGGCAGGGCGTTTACGGCGAGCAGCGTGCCCGAAGCAGCTTCACTGGCCAGCAGTAGCGGGGCACCGCCCTGCAGCTTGTAGGCATCCAGCTGCGAGTCGAAGCCGGCAGTGGCTGCGTCCTCGAAATACACTACGGCTTCATCGGCCGCGCCGGCCGCACTGCGCAGATCCAGCCGCACGAGAGGCGAGTCGGCTGCGCCGCGCTGGAACACGGGGTTTTCGTACGTGGTGTAGCGCGCCGTGTTGGTGAATGTGAGCGAGGCGTTCGAGGTGCCCGGCACGCTGGCCCGCACGAAGAAGCCCTGGCCCGAGGCAATGCGCCGCTCGCCGCCGTTGGTGCCGGTGCCGTTTACTGTGTAAGTGGAGTAAGTGCCGGCGTACTGGCCCGTAGAGCGGTACACGTACACGGTAGCGTCGACGTTGTTGCGCACTACCAGCTCCCAGTCGATGGGCGATGGATAGGGGTTGCCGCGCAGGTGCCAGCCCGATTCGGTCTGCGTGCCGCGGGTCAGGCCGCCGGCGGTATACGTGCCATTGTTGAGCGTGCCCACGAAGTCCACGGTCTGTGCGGCCGGGATGTTCACCGTGTAGCCGCGGGTAACCACCAGCGTATCGGTGGTAGCGTTAGGCGATATAAAGCCGCGGTCAAAATCCTGCGGGGTAGGGTTGCCGCTGGTCGTTACCCGGCTTTCACGATACCCAAATACCGTGGGGAAGGGCGTAACGGCGCTTGGTACCGCAGCCGTGTTGTAGGCCGGGTTCACCACCAGCGAGAAGCCACTGGTAGCCAGATCAGCCACCGTGGACACGGACACCGGCGCCGAGTAGTGGCGGTAGCCGCTACCGCCGTTGCGGGTGGCATCAATGTAGCGCTGCACCGTAGCCGTACCACTCACAACGGCCGAGCCATTGTTTACGACGTGGGCCGTGCCGGTGGCATTAGAAAGCAGCGTCAGGTTGCCGTTGGATGTGAGGTTGCCATTCAGCAGCAGCACCCGCTGCACCAGTACCGGGGCGTTGGCTACTACGCCTGCTGGTCCGGCCGTCAGGTTGTTAAAGGTTGTGCTGGTGCCGCTGATGGTCTGGGCCGTAGAGCCCGAGAAGCGGAATTCGCCATTGCCGGTACCTAGCACCGAGCCGCCAGTGTTCGTGAAGTTGCCGTTGAGGGTGAGCTGGCTACCCTCGGCCGTGGTGAGGGTAGCGCCGCTGCCCAGCAGCAGGCTGTTGACTTGCTGGGGCGTGCTTACCACCGGGTCGTTGGCGACGTCCGGAATCGTGACGTTGTCGGTGGCAGTAGGCACCTGCATGGGGTTCCAGTTGCCCGGGTTAGTCCAGTCACTGCTGATAGCGCCGGTCCAGGTGATGCCGTTGAGTACCGGCGTCAGGAAGGCAGCCAGGCCGGTGAGGTTGGAGCCGCTGCCGATGCGGCCTACCACCGTGGCGCTGCCGCTGGTCAGGTCGACGGTGTACAGGTTGTCGGCGCTGCTGCCCGTTGGGGCGGCTACCAAATACGCCGTGTTGACGGGCGTGGCCGGCGTAGTTAGGTCGGCGAAGATGTCGAAATCAGCCCCCGGAGTGATGGTCAGACCCGTAGCGCCCTGGTCTACGTAGGTGCCGGCGTTGGCATCGGTGGAGCGCAGCAGTACGTTGCGGGCCTGGTCGTAGCCGTAGAGCGTGGTGCCGGTGGCGGTGTTGTTGTCGTTGTTGGTGTAGCCCACGGCCGACAGCGCTGGTGCGCCGTTGGGGTTGGAGAGGGTGCCGTCCGTGAGGAACGTGCCATCGTTCGGGTTCATTCGCAGATTAGCCTGGGTAGAAGCCGACGTGATGCGGATCCGGTCCGGAACCGGGTTGAAATCGAAGCCGATGCTGGAGGCCACGGTGCCCAGCGGCATGGCCTGCAGGCTGCCGACCGGCGCCAGGGCCCCGGTGGTCAGGTTCAGGGTGTAGAGCTGGCCCTGCTGGTTGGCGGCGTCGTAGCCGAGCGCATACAGCATGCCAGTGGCGGGGCGGAAGTCGGTGCCCACCAGCACCTGCGAGCCGTTGGCAGGCAGGCCGGTAATGTTGACAGCCGTGCGGATAATGCCGGGGTTGCCGGAGTCAAACGACACCAGGTTGCCGCCGGCCACACCGTACAGCAGGCGCCCGGTCAGGGCCGCTGAGGCATTGGCGCCCCCAATCAGGGCGGCTACGTCGCGCACCGGAATGCCCAGCCCGATGGCGCCCACCAGCGTGGGGTTGGCCGTGCCCAGGTCCAGCGTGTAAAGGTTGCTGGTGGCCTGGCCGCCGGGGTTGGCCGTCAGGAACGCCCGGTTGGTGGAGGTGCTCTGGTCGAAGAAGATGTCGAGGTCGGCCAGAGCGTTGTTCGGATTCAGGGTCAGCCCGGTGTTGTTGCCTACCGTATTGAGGGTGCCGGCATTCGGCGGGTTCTGGATGGCCAGAATGCTGAGCGCCTCGTCGATGTCATACAGCGTTGTGCTGGTGCTGCCCACGTAGCTATTGGTGTAGCCCACCGTGCCGATGCGGGGCGCGGTGCCGGCGTTCGGGTCGCCGGCGGCGTACGTAAGCTGGCCATCGGTGGCGGCCAGGGCGCCGTTGTTGGGATTGAGGCGGAAATCGGCGCGGTTAGTGCTCACCACCCGGATGCGGTCCACGGTCGGGTTGAAATCGAAGCCGATGTTATCGGCCGGGCCGCCCAGCTCCAGCCGGATAGCCGCGCCGATAGGCGTAGCTATGCCGGTAGCCGGCACAATGCTGTAGAGCTGCGTGTTGGCACCGGTAGTGGTGGCATCGTAGCCCAGGCCAATGTACTGGCCGTTGTTGGGCCGGAAGTCGGTGCCCACCAGCGTTTGGCCGGCGGTAACGCCCGTAATAGCCGTGGCGGCCAGAATGTAGCCGGGCGTGTTAGAGTAGAACGATACCAGCGTGTTGTTGGTGTTCAGCGCGTAGAGCAGCTGCCCGCTCGGGGCCGGCGCCGTCCGGTCGATGCCAAACGCAATATCATCCACTGCCAGCCCTGCCTGGCCAGTCATCAGCAGCGAGGCGTTGCCGGTAGCCAGATCCAGGGTATAAAAGATGGTCTGCGGAATGTTGTTGGTGAACCGCGTCACGGTCAGCAGCGCAATTTGGGTGCGGCTGGCCGGATCAGTATAGATGTCGAGGTCGGTCTGGTCGCCGGCCGCCAGTAGCGGCAGTGCGTTGCGCGTGATGGGCACGGGCGAGGCCAGGGTGCCGTTGTTGGGCGGATTCTGGATGTAAAGCGTCGAGCGGCTCTCGTCCACGTCGTAGAGCGTGGTAGTAGCCGTACCGATAAAGCTGTTGGTATACGCTACCGAGCCTACGGCCGGCGTACCGCTGGGCAGGTTCAGCACACCGTCTGTGAAAGCCAGGGCGCCGTTGTTGGGATTGAGGCGGTAGTTGGTGCCCGTCAGGCTCGTTACCCGGATGCGGTCCACGGTCGGATTGAAGTCGAAACCAACGCCCTCGAAGCCGTTGCCCAGCGCCAGGGCCAGTGTACCGCCGATGGGCGTAGCCGCGCCGGAAGTTTTGCTAATGGTGTAGAGCTGCGCCGTGCCGCTACCCGTGTATCCCAGCGCAAACAGCTCGCCGGTTGCCGGCCGCGAATCCAGTCCAACGATGGTCTGGCCGGCGGTTACGCCCGTGATGGGCAGAAACGAAGGCGTACCGCTCGCAAAGGTCGATACAATCAGCTGGCTGGTTGTCCGGTTGAGGCCATAAACCGTCTGGGCCTGTGCCGCCACGGTGCCCATCAGGCCCAGGCCTACAGTGAGGCCCAACATACGGCGGTTGAAGGGCGTAAACGCAGAGCGTAAGGGTGTTTTCATCACAGGAAACAGGGTAAGGTGGAAAGGGAAAATAAGGCTGAAGGTCCACGGCGTATGGTTGTATTATGCCAATACACCTATCCAAGTAGACACAAGCCTTACGGCATCGGTAAGCGGAATGGATTGGTAAAAAGGATTAAAAATTCATTAAAAAATTATGCTGTATAAAATTGCGGCTATTTGCAAACACTGTACAAACTATACCGTTTAGGCTTTTCCCAAATTTGGAGCCATGCCTGCGCCCACCAAACAGCTTATCAGCATGAACGGTTAGACTGGGCTGGTAAGTGGTATTTTGCCAATATGAGTCATCGCGGCAGGCCGGGTGCCGCAACGGTAGCCAGAGCTGGCGGCCTGCCCAATGCCCCGACTTCTCTTTTTGAGCCAGTAAGTCCCGAAACGGAAGCATCCGGATATATGTGGGCTTGCGTACGTCTGCTAACTTACGGGCTGGTTGGCCGCGCCGGGCCCTGTTGGCCGGCAGGCTCGTCATACTCTCACTTCCCGCCATGTCTATTATTCAACGATCCGCAGCCGCGCAATGGCACGGCCGGGGTACCGATGGTACCGGCCAGCTCAGCACGGGCAGCACCGTGTTGCAGGAAGCCCGTTACAGCTACCGCTCCCGCTTCGCAGAGGGAGGAGTAGGCACTAATCCGGAAGAGCTGCTGGCGGCGGCGCATGCCGGCTGCTTCGCCATGAAGCTGGCTTTCAACCTGCAGTCCGCGGGCTTCACCGCCGACCATATTCATGCCCAGTGCGCGGTAGCCCTGCACGAAGGCTGCATTGTCAGCTCCCACCTGACCGTCGATGCGGCCGTGCCTGGCCTGTCGGCCGAGCAGTTTGAGCGGTTCGTGAACGATGCCAGCCAGAACTGTCCGGTTTCGAAGGTGCTGCAGGCTACTATCACCTATCAGGCCATACTGGCCTGATCCGTCTCCGGTTTACTCCGGCTTTGCGGCAGGAGCCGCCATTGGTGCCACGCGCACCGCGTCGCCCACCCGTATGAGGCCGCCCTGCACAATGCGGGCCGTGATGCCGCCGTGGCCGCGCATGGCGTTGTAGCCGCCGGGGCCCAGCTCTTCCTCCATGCGGGAGCAGGGGTGGCACTCGCCCGTAATTTCCAGTACGACAGTGTCGCCGATAAGCACCTGCCGGTTTTTGAGGGCCAACAGATTCAGGCCGCTCACCACCAGGTTGCGGCGCAGCCGGCCGGGGTCTACCGGTGCCTCCAGGCCCAGGTAGCCGGCAACGGCCGCCAGATGCTCCTGCTGCACCAGCGTAATCTGGCGCTTGCCGCCGGCCTTGGGCCGGGCGTGGTCGCCGGCTAGGTGGCGGTCGGTTTCCACGGTAGCTTCCGGCACCGAAAGCAGCGGCTCGCGCCGGGCCGGGCGCAGGCCGATCCATTCCAGGCGGCCAGTCTGCGGCAGCGTGGAAAGGAGTTTAGCAATGGTGGATTTGTCATCGCCGAAGAAAGGAAAAGGCATGGCAGAACGCTGGAATGGAAAGAAAAAGGGGGCAGCCTGGAACCGCCCCGGCTACTCCGTCTACGCACACAGCGCAGCCGCAGCCATAACAACTACGGCAGGAGCCGCCCGGCGGCAGGCGCGTAGAGGTCAGGCACTGATAAGGCGGGCCACGAAGAAGGCCGCGCCGGCGGCCAGCGCCCCAATACCCGCCATCCGCAGCGCCCCGATAACGGGCGGCTGGCCCGTCAGGCGGCTTTTCAGGTAGCCGAACAGCAGCAAACACACCAGCGTTATCACCGCCGACCAGAGCAGGCCCTCGGTGGGAGTGTCGGTGAGAAAGTAGGCGCTCAGCGGAATCAGGCCGCCCAGCGCATACGCCAAGCTAATGGTAAAGGCGCTTTTGGGGGCTTGGCGCGGGTCGGGCTGCTCTAGGCCCAGCTCGTATTTCATCATGAAGCGCACCCACTGCTCCGGGTCGGCGGTGAGCTCCTGCACGGCCAGGGCGCGGGTTTCGGCCGAGAGGCCCATTTCGGCCAGCAGCTCGTCTACTTCGGCGCGCTCCACGTGCGGTACTTCCTGCACCTCCTGGTGCTCACGCGCCAGCTCGGCGGCGTAGTGCTCCACCTCGGTGCGGCCCGCCAGGTAGCCGCCCAGGCCCATGGCAATGGAGCCGGCCACAATCTCTGCCAGGCCCGCCGTAATCACCAGTTCCGAAGACTGCACCGCCCCGCTCAGGCCGGCCGCCAGCGCAAAAGGCACCGTCAGGCCATCGGACAGGCCGATAACGATGTCCTGCAGCATGGCCGAGCTGGTCAGATGGTCTTCGGGGTGGGGGTGCGTGTGGGCGTGCTGCATGAGATGGAGTAAATATAGGATGTAAGCTAACCCAAATTTGATTTCAAGCGTATGGATGCACATTGTCGGCCCCTGGCTGGCAACTTTCTTCAGACCTTACCTCGCTTCCTTTTTCCCATGGCCAAAGCTCCCGCCAAGAAACCTGCCGCCCCTGCTGCGCCAGCTACTTCCAAGGCTTCGTCTGCCCGCAAAGCCGGCACCTCTTCCGCTTCAGAACAAGCTGCTCCCAGCGTGCAGCCCATCCTCAACCAGCAGTTCCACGCCCCGGCGCCGCTGCAGAAATACGGCACCGTATCCCAGCGCCTGCCCATCGGCCTCGACGAGAAAACCCGTCAGCAGAGCGTGACCAACCTCAACCAGCTGCTGGCCGACACCATTACGCTGCGCGACCTGTACAAAAAGCACCATTGGCAGGTGGTAGGCCCTACCTTCTACCAACTGCACCTGCTCTACGACAAGCATTATGAAGAGCAAAGCACGCTGGTCGACACCATTGCCGAGCGCATCCAGATTCTGGGTGGCGTGGCTGTGGCAATGGCCCACGACGTAGCCGAGCTGACCAGCATTCCGCGCCCTCCCCGCGACCGGGAAGAGGCTCCTATTCAGGTAGGCCGCCTGCTGGAAGCCCACCAGATCATTCTCAAGAACTGCCACAAGTTTGCCAAAGAAGCCGACGACGCCGGCGACGACGGCACGAATGACCTGGCCGTGAGCGACGTAATGCGCCTCAACGAGCTGCAGGTGTGGTTCGTGTCGGAGCACGTGGTGGACACGCCACTGGCCCGCGCCGAGTAAGCGCCCGCCTGCTAAAGGCACCAAGAAAAGCCGGTCTGCTTCCTGAAGCGGGCCGGCTTTTTTGTGCCCTAGCGGGGCTGATGGCCGGCCTGCAGCTTGGTTTCGTGGTTTTCCTCGGCTTCCTCCACGCTGTGCGTCCGGCCCAGATTGTGCTCCTGCCGGGCCATTTCGGCCAGCTTAGTGAAGTAGCGGTGGAGCAGATGGATTTCCTCTTCCGAAAAGTCCTGGGCATTGATGAGCCGGTTGCTGGCGCCTTTGTGCGCGGCAATGAGCTCGTTGAGCTTGAGGTGCAGCACCAGGGAGTCCTTGTTCTGTGCCCGCTGAATCAGGAACACCATCAGAAAGGTGATGATGGTGGTGCTGGTATTAATGACCAGCTGCCAGGTTTCGGAATACTGGAAAATAGGGCCGGTTAGGGCCCAGACGACCACCGTGCCCAGCGCCAGGCAGAAGGCCAGCGTCGTGCCCGACCACGCCGTAACCCGGCCCGCAAACCGAGCGAAAAAGTTGCCGTGCGAGGAGCCGGCAGGCAGTAAGTCGTGCATAAGCATCAGTAAGTGGAGGTGAAACGCTTGTCCAGCATGCCAGCGCAGCCGCTTTTCGGCAAAATGAGTGCAGTAGTATGAAATTTTAATGAGTCGGCTTTTCGCTGATCCTGAGTGCACAACGGGAAGCACTAGGGGGCGGGGCGGCCAAAATCAGCAAAAAATACGGGATGGGGCTTGCGCCACCCGGTCAGAGTCCCTACTTTTGCTCTCGCTTTACCACCTCAGTAAGGCCTCAGGCTTCGGCTTGAGCAAGTTTGAAAGGAGTGCTTGCCAATCTGCGCACGTGGTGAAACTGGTAGACACGCCATCTTGAGGGGGTGGTGCCTTCGGGTGTGGGAGTTCGAATCTCCCCGCGCGCACTCCAATAAAAAGCCGCTTCAGCTTAGCTGGAGCGGCTTTTTTGTGTCCGTTTGCGGCGCCCTCCGGCAGGGGGCTTACCCGCCGTTGCGCTCGAACGGGTTGAGCGGCACTACCAGCACCACCTTTTCACGCTCGACCAGCACCTGGCCCGGCAGGGCGCCTTTGGGCTTGCGCACGAATTTTTTGGGCGTCACCGTCACCGGACAGAGCGAGTCGTTCTGGCGGCGCGAGTACCACGCGGCCAGCTGGGCGGCGCGCTCCACCACGGGCTCCGGCACCGGCTGGCCCGCCCGGTGCCGGATAACAACATGCGAGCCGCTTACATCCTTAGCGTGCAGCCAGAGGTCGTCTTTATGGGCGTAGCGCTGCGTAAGCAAATCGTTGTTCTGGGCGTTGCGGCCCACCAGAATCGTGAAGCCGGAGTCCTCGAATACTTTGAACGGCAGTTCGGTGGCGGCCTTGGCTTTGGTTTCGGGCTCCAGCTGGTGCTGCTTGCGCCAAGCGCGCAGGGTTTTCAGATCGGGTGGGAGCAGGGGCAGCTCTTCCAGGCGCTCCAGGCACCAGAAGGCTTCGGCTTCGCGGCGCTCGGCCCGCTCCGAGAGCTGGCGGGTTTCCAGCTGCTGGTTTTTGGCTTTGCGGTACAGGTTCTGGGCCGTGCGCTGGGGCGTCTCGCTGGGCTTGAGCTTGATGGTGCGGGGCTGGTTGTCCTGGTAGAAATCCACCACGTCCACGCTGCTGGCGCCGGCCGGAATCTGGCTGAGGTGTGCCATGATGAGGTCGGCCGTCTGGCGGTAGCCTACGGTATGCTCCAGGGCGTAGAGCCGGCGGCGGGCCATGCTGGCGCTGGTGCTGGCTTCCTCGGCCCGGCGCTCCAGCGTCTGGCGCAGCTGCCGCAGCTCCAGCTCGTGGGCGCGGCGACTCAGGGCCAGCGGCACGAAGGCGCGCAGGGCCGCTATAGGGTCGGCGGCAGGCAGCTCCCGCTCCATCTCGCCGATGGGCAGCAAGCTCAGGCGGGTGCGGCCTTCCAGCGTGGTCAGGTAGAAGGCCGGCGGGTTTTCGAGCTGCCGCAGCACCTGCTGCACCAATTGCTCCTGTTGCGCTGCGGTGGCCTGGTCGTAGCCGTGGGCGCGCAGGTAGCGGGCGGGCAGGTCGGCCAGGGCGGGGTAGCGCTTGAGTGGGTGCGGGGCCGTAGCGGCGGGGCCGGCCGGCTGGTCGGCGGCGGCTGTGAACACCGGCTGCAGGTCGGCGTCGGTGGTGTAGCGCTGGTGGAACAGCTCGGCCGGGCCCTCGGGCCGGAGGCGGAACACGGCGTTGGGGCGGGAGCTATAGAGTTTCAGCAGCAGCGTGGCGCCACTCTCGAAGCGCAGCTGCAGCACCCGGTCGTGGGGCGCGGCCGTCACGTCGCGTAGCTGCTGGCCCAGCAGGTCGGGCAGCAGGTCTACGGAGTTGGCGCGGGCGCGGTGGAAGGTTTCGGGCAGGGCCAGCGCCGTGAAGGTGGCCGACAGCTGGGCTTTCAGCCAGAACTCGGCCGTGCCGTTGGTCAGGCCCAGCACCAGCTCATCCTTTTCCTGCGAAAAGCACGCCACCACCCGGTAGCCGGCCAGCTGCTGCGTGAGGGCGGGGGCCAGCTGGCGCAGGAAATAGTAGTTGGTGTGCATGAAAGAGGGGCAGAAGACCTGGCTACGGCTTGGGTTGTTCGAGTGCTAAAATTCTGGTAAGTAGGGGCCTCGATTGGGCTACTTCAAGCCAGAAGGGCACGGTAAACAAGGCCAAGCCAAAAAACAGCATAAGTAGCGGAACCAGCCCGGCAAAGTTGATAGTGCCAGTAGCCAAAGAGCTCCAGACAGCACCGACTGAAGCCGCACCCACGCCAAGTATCCAAATAGAGCTGAACACCAACGTGAACGAATGCAATTTGTGCCGTATCGTCACAACGCTGCCCTGCCCAGTTGGTGCACCTTCCACCCGGCCTTTGATTTGTGGCAGCCACGAATTACGGGAGCTGATGACACGTTGTATCTCAAAAGAGTCGGAATACACTGCTCCTTGAAACGGGGCAGCTGATTTACTCTTAAAAAGGTCACGCCACGAGAAGCCGGGCGCCAGATTCGCCTGTACACGTTGCAAAATCTCGTCTGGTGAGAGAGTCGAGTGAAATTGCTCCGTAACGTCAGGGTAAAAGCGCATCAGGCTTGAATATCCAGCCGCAGCCCGTCATAGGCCAGCCGGATGAAGTCGGGCAGGGTAGCTTCTACCTCGCGGTGGCGGCCCAGCAGGTGGCTGATGTGGGTGAGGTAGGCGCGGCGCGGGGAAAGCTCCTCCAGCACGGCCACGGCCTCCGAGAGCGAAAAGTGCGAAATGTGCTTTTCCTGCCGCAGGGCGTTCAGCACAATCACGTCGGAACCGCGCATCAGGTCCAGCGAGGCCGACGACAGATGGTTGGCGTCCGTGACGTAGGTGAAATTGCCCACCCGAAAGCCCAGCACCGGCAGCTTGTAGTGCAACGCCCGGATCGGCTGAAACGGCACGCCCTGCACGTCGAACGGGGTGGTGTCGCTGAGGATGGGGATGGTTTGTACCTGCGGTACGCCGGGGTACTTGTGCTCCGAAAAGATGTAGGCGTACTCGCGCCGCAGCTGCTCCAGCACGCGCGGCTCGGCATACACCGGCATGTCCTGCTGCTGCTTGAAATTGTAGGCCCGGATGTCGTCCATGCCGGCCGTATGGTCTTTGTGCTCGTGCGTGAACACCAGCGCATCGAGGTGGTCGATCTGCTCGCGCAGCGCCTGCTGCCGGAAATCGGGCCCGGAGTCGATGATGAGGCTCTTGCCCTGCACCTGCAGATGCACCGACACCCGCAGCCGCTTGTCGCGGTAATCGAGCGAGCGGCATACATCGCAGTGGCACCCAATCACGGGCACGCCCTGCGACGTGCCCGTGCCAAGGAAGGTAATCTGCATTGCTTAATGGTTGAATTGTTAAATGGTTGGTTGTTCAACAAGTCGTTAAAACAGCCAACCATCTAACCATTTAACAATTCAGCCATTTGGCATCTAGCCAACATACTGCTTCACCACGCGCACTAGGGCGTCGAAGTCCAGCGGCTTGGGCAGATAGTCGGTGACGCCAGCTTCGCGGAACTGCTCCATGGAATAGTTGTTAGCGTTGCCGGTGATGGCAATAATCGGAATCTTGGAGATGCGCTCGTCCTGGTGCGCCCGGATTTCGCGGGTGCACTCCATGCCGTCTTTCACCGGAATGTTGATGTCCATTAGTACGCAGTCAATGGGCTGGCTTTCCACCTGCTTGATGACTTCACCACCGTTTTTGGCCGACACGATGCGGTATTGCTGGAGTTCGAGAATTTTCTTGGTCAGATTCAGAATGACAGAGCTGTCTTCCGCAATCAGTATTGTTTTCGTGTCGCTCATGGGAGGAAGAAGAATGGAGAGTTGGTAGGGCAAAGAAAAGGCTCAGGCGCTGCGCAGTCAAAAAGGAACTCAATCCACGCTGGTTAAGGCGAGGTACTGCGTCTTGAATTGGTTGAAATAACGCAACAAATTCTGGAAATCCTTCTCTATGTTTTGGGTGGGGTTCAGTTTCAGCTCGTGCTCCAGGTGTTTGGCGCATTCCGCCAAGGCTGTAAGCCCTAACGTAAAACCAGTGCCCTTTAGCTGGTGCAAATGTGGTAAAATCCCGGCGTACTGCCCGCCACCGACTAAAGTTTCGGCTTCCTCCAGCAGCTGGCCGGCTTCCACCTCAAAGTCCTGGTAGAGCTGGGCCGCAAACTCGGCCCCGCCCAGCTGGCGCAGCTGCTCCAGCACCTCGGGGTCGATGAACAGGGGGGGCTGGGAGGCCGGAGCCGGCACTGCCGGGGCCGGGGATGGGGCCGCCGCAAGCGGGGGCGGGGCCTGGCCGCCGGGTGGCAGCAGGGCCGGGCCCGCCAGCACCCAGCGGCGCAGCACGGCGTGCAGGTCCTGGCTTTTCACGGGCTTCGAAACGTAGTCGTCCATGCCCTCGTTCACGAAGCGCTCCGCATCCTCCTTCATGGAGTAGGCAGTCATGGCCACCACGGGTGGGCAGGCGTTGCCCAGCCGCCGCCGAATTTCGTGCATGGCCGTGACGCCGTCCATCTCCGGCATCTGGATGTCCATGAAAATCAGGTCGAAAGGCGCAGTGCTGCTGGTGGCCTTGCTGATGGCCTCGAAGCCGTTGTCGGCCATTTCAATCTCGCAGCCCAGCTTGTCGAGCAGCCGGGTGGCCACCTTCTGGTTGATGGGGTTGTCGTCGACGAGCAGCACGCGGGGAGGCGTATCGAAGCGGGCAATATCGGGGCCCCGCTCGCGGGAAGCTAGGCGCTCCTGCACGATTTCCTCTTCGTTGTGCGCAGCCCGGCACACCAGCGTAAACCAGAACGTGCTGCCGTCGCCCTCGTTGGAAAGCATCCCGATTTCGCCGCCCAGCAGCGCCGCCAGCTGCTTGCTGATGGCCAGCCCCAGGCCCGTACCGCCAAACGATTTGGTGGGCGTGGTGTCCAGTTGGGTGAAGTTGGTGAAGAGCAGTTTGGCGTTTTCCTCGGAGATGCCAATGCCCGAATCTTGCACGGCAATGCGCAGCATATACTCGTCGCCGGTGCGCGACACGGTGGACACCACAATGCTGACGGTGCCCTGCGCCGTGAACTTGATGGCGTTGGAGGTGAGGTTGCTCAGCACCTGCAGCAGGCGCGTTTCGTCGGAGATGATGAAGCGCGGCGTGCCGGGCGCAATGTGGTAGGTGAAGGTGAGGCGCTTCTGCTGGGCGCGGTTCGAGAACAGCGAGTGAATCTTGTCCAGCGTGTAGTGCAGGTCCATGCCCTCCTCGTTGAGCTGGAGCTTGCCGGCCTGAATCTTGGACAAATCCAGAATGTCGTTGAGGATGGCCAGCAGCGCGTCGGACGACTTGCGCAGCGTGTCCACGTACTCTTCCTGCTCCTCGCTGCTTACGGTCTGGTGCAGCAGGTCAATCATGCCGATGATGCCGTTCATGGGCGTGCGCAGCTCGTGGCTCATGTTGGCCAGGAACAGCGTTTTGGCTTCCAGCGCGGTTTCGGCGGCCTCTTTGGCGCGGCGCAGGTCGTCCTGCATCTGCTTGAGGCCCGTAATGTCGCGCCCGATGCCCTCGGTGCCGCCGGGGCCGTCGAGCACGCGGCGCGCATTCACGAGCACGCTCACGGCGTGGCCGGCCTTGTGGCGCATGGCAATTTCGAAGTTGCGGGCCTCGCCGTACTCCTGCACGGAGCGCAACAGCGTTTCGCGCTCCGTGGGGTACATGTAGTAGTCGGTGATGGAGGTGCCCGTCACTTCCTCGGGGGTGTAGCCCAGCATTTCCTCCACCGAGGGGCTGACCAGCGTTAGCATGCCCTGGCCGTCGGTGCGGTAGTACACGTCCTGGAACGACTCGAAGATGGCGCGGAACTTCTCTTCCTGGGCCGCCAGCTCCAGCTGTCCGCGCTTCTTCTCCGTGATGTCGTGAGCAATGCCCGAAATTTCCTCGAACGAGCCATCGTCGAGGTAGATCGGGTTGAGGAAGATTTCGCGCCACGAGTCGGCCCCGCGGGCGTCGCGCAGGCGCACCTCAAACCGCTGTGGATGGCCCTGGAAGGCCTTGCGGTAGTTGTCCAGGAACAGCTCGCGCGGCTCCTTGTCCATCATGGCCAAGTCGGCCTGGAACAGGTTCACGTTGGGCGTGGGGTACACGCCGTTGCGCCGCAGGAAGTAAGCGGCGTAGTTGCGGTTGAAGCTGGTCAGGCGCGAGTGGGTGTCCACGCTCCACATCAGGTGGGAGCCGCTTTCGAAGATGGCGTTCAGGCGGGCGTTCTGCTTCTGAATCTGCACCTCGTTGCGCTTGCGCTCAATGGCCAGCGCCACCTGGTTGGAGATGAAGTGCAGGATTTCTAGGTCGGTGGGCGCGTAGGCGTCGGCCTTGTAGTAGTCCTGCACGGCAATCACCCCGATAATCCGCTCGCCGATGCTCAGCGGCGAGCACAGCATTACCTCCGGCATCAGCCCGTAGGCCGTGATGGTGCCGTTGGCAATCAGCTCTTCCAGCTCGTGGCGCAGCATATACTGCGGCCGCCCCGTGCGGATGATGTACTCCGACATGCCCGACGAAAACGGCCGCGACACGGCGCCGGTATCGCCCTGCGAGTTCTGGTCGACGAAGTAGGCAAACTGCAGCTGGGTGCGGGCCTCGTCGCAGAGGGCAATAAAGAAGTTGTTGGTTTCAATGATCTTGCTCAGCTCGCGGTGAATGGCGCCGTAGAGCGAGTGCAGATCCTTGGAGCTGATGGCCAGGTTGGCAATGCTGTAGTACACCTTCTGCAGCCGCTCGGCCTTGATGCGGTCCGTAATGTCGTGCAGAATGGCGCGGGTGCTCACCGGCTCGTCGTCCTGCCAGGAGCAAGAGATGGAGCCAATCAGGTGGACAGGTTTGCCGGTTTTGGTGAGAAACACGGTTTCCAGCTTGTTCACCTTTTCGCCCTTGTAGAGGTTGCGCAGCTGGTAAAGCAACTTGGCCTTATAGTAAGGGTGCACCACGTCGGAGAGCGTGAGGTGGGGCAGGTCGTCGTCGTCGTAGCCGAGCTTTTCCTTCCAGGCCTTGTTCACGAACAGCAGCCGGTTGTCGATGCTCAGGTTCTGAATCAGGTCGTGGGCGTTGTCGAGGAAGTCCTGCAGCCGGTTGCGGTTATCGGTGAGGGCGCGGGCGGCCACATGGCGCTCCGTGAAGTCGCGCCCCACCATAAAGACGCCGGTAATCTGCCCGCGCGTGTCGAGGGCGAATTCGGCGTGCCAGTACACCATGCGGGTTTTGCCGCTTTTCGTGACGAGGGCCCGCTCGTAGAATTCCTGCAGGTGCTCTGTCTGAATGATGTGCCGGTAGTTGTCCTCGCTCGCAGCGCGGGTGGCAGCGGGCGCAAACAGCTGGTTGTAGTCGTGCCCGAGCACTTCGCCGCGGGTATATTCGGTGAAGTCAAGGAAAAAGTCGTTGACGTCGAGAATGATGCCTTCGCGGTCGAGCCGCACGTAGCTCAGGGTGGTGCGGGAAAGCAGGTCGCGCAGCTGGTGTTGGCTGTGGTCGATTAGGCGCTGCTGGATGGTTTGCTCGTAGCGCTGGCTGTCCTGGGTGATGTCGCGCAGCATGAGCTGTACGCGCACCGGGCCATCGGGCAGGGCCAAGCGGTGCAGGGTGGCCCAGGCCGTGAGGGGGCTTCGGCTGGCGGGGTAACGGCTGTTCCAGCGGGCCGAAACCTTCTCGCCGGTGTGGGCGGTATGGCGGATGGCTTCGCGCAGGTGATTTTCATCGCGCCACTCCTCGGTCTGCCCGGGCAGGCGCACGGAATTGGGCACCGCCAGCGCCATCAGGCCGGTTTGCTGGAGCTGGGCCAGGGTGGTGCCCAACAGGCGCTGCGCGGTGTTGTTGCAGTCGAGCAACTGGCCCTGCTCGTCGTAGAGCAGCTGGGCATCGTAGGCCTCGTCAAACAGGGCCCGGTATAGATCAGGAGGCGAGGCCACGGCAGACGAAGCCAGCGGAATGGCGGATTGCGGCATGAGGGAAGGCAGTGGCGTCGGCGGCAACGACAAGAAACTACCGCCGGGGCCAGGTTTAACCGTTAAATTTGTCGAAAATATCCCAAACCCCTGCGCTTTTCGCCTGGAGCCCTTGCCGGCCGGGCCCCGCGCCTCGCTCTATGGCTGCACCGCGCCTGCTTTTCACTGTTACCACCGACCTGAACTACGACCAGCGGATGCAGCGCATCTGCGGCTCGCTGGCACGGGCCGGCTACGCGGTGGTGCTGGTGGGGCGGGAGTGGAGCACTTCGCGGCCGCTCACGCCGCAGCCTTACGAGCAGTACCGGCTGCGCTGCCGCTTCCAGCGCGGCAAGCTGTTTTATCTGGAGTTCAACCTGCGGCTGCTGGGCTACCTGTGGGGCCAGCGCGCCGCCGCCTGGTGCGCCATCGACTTGGATACGGCGCTGCCCGTGTGGCTGCGGGCCCGCCTGGCGGGCCAGCCGCTGGTGTACGACGCCCACGAGCTGTTTACGGAAGTGCCCGAGGTGGTGGCGCGCCCGGCCGTGCAGCGCCTCTGGCGCGCCGTAGAGCGGTTTGTGGTGCCGCGCGCCGCCCTGGCCTATACCGTGGGGCCGGCACTGGCCCGGCTGTTTGAGAGCCGCTACGGCCGGCCGTTTGAGGTGATCCGCAACATTAGCCGCCTAGACGCCACGCCGCTGCCGCCCGCACCAGCCGCCGCGCCCGAGGGCGGCTACATTCTCTATCAGGGTGCCCTCAACGCCGGGCGCGGGCTGGAGCAGCTGCTGGCGGCCATGCCTGCCGTGGCGGGCCGGCTGGTGATTTGCGGCGAAGGCGACCTGTCGGAGGCATTACGGGCGCAGGCGGCGGCGCTGGGCCTCACCCAGAGCGGGCAGGTGGAGTTCCGGGGCTTTGTGCTGCCCGATGAGCTGCGCGAGATTACGCGCTACGCCGGCCTGGGCCTCAACCTGCTTGAAAATAGGGGCCTGAGCTACTACTATTCGCTGGCCAACAAGTTCTTCGACTACCTGCACGCCGGCATTCCGCAGGTGGTTACCGACTTTCCGGAGTACCGCGCCCTCAACGAGCAGTACGACGTGGCCGAGCTGGTGCCCGACCTGCGGCCCGCCACTCTGGCTGCCGCCCTCAACCGCCTGCTGCCCGGTGGCGAGGCTGCCCGCTACCACCAGCTGGCTGAAAACTGCCGGCTGGCCCGCCCGCAGCTTAGCTGGCAGCACGAAGAAACCCGGCTGCTGGCGCTGTATGCTGCGCTGGTCGGTCCTCCCCAACCTGTTTCCGCATGAGTGTTCTTTCTGATCTGATAGCCACGCTGGAGTTGCAGTTGGCCGCCGCCCCCGGCCCTACGCTGGTGGTGGTGGCCGGCCCCACCGCCGTGGGCAAAACGGCCCTCAGCGTGCAGCTGGCCCAGCATTTCCGCACCGAAATCGTGTCGGCCGACTCGCGGCAGTTTTTCCGGGAGATGAGCATCGGCACGGCCAAGCCCACGCCTGCCGAGATGCAGGACGTGCCGCACCACTTCATCGACTCGCACAGCATCACGGAAGACTACAGCGCCGGCCGCTTCGAGGCCGATGCGCTGCAAGTGCTGGGCGAGCTGTTTGGCCGCCACCAGGTGGTGGTGCTCACGGGCGGCTCCGGCCTCTACCTGCAGGCCCTCACCGATGGCCTCGACGAGCTGCCAACCTCCAACCCGGCTTTGCGCGCCCAACTGCAGCAGGAGCTGGCCACCACCGGCCTCGCGCCGCTGGTAGCAGAGCTGGCCCGCCTCGATCCCGTGGCCCACGCCCGCATCGACAGGCAAAACCACCAGCGCGTGCTGCGGGCCGTGGAAGTGTGCCGCGCCACCGGGCAGCCGTTCAGCAGCTTCCAGACCGGGCGCACGGTGGCCAGCCGGCCCTTCCGCATCATCAAAACGGCCCTCACCCGCGAGCGGGAAGTGCTGTATGCGCGCATCAACCAGCGCGTCGACGAGATGCTGGCTGCTGGTCTGCTCGCCGAAGTGGAAAGCCTGCTGCCCTTCCGCCACCACAACGCCCTGCAAACCGTGGGCTACCAGGAAATCTTTGGCTACCTCGACGGCCTCTACGACTGGGAAGAAGCCGTGCGCCTGCTCAAGCGCAACACCCGGCACTACGCCAAGCGCCAGCTCACCTGGCTCCGCCGCGACGCGGAGTATCAGTGGGTTGAATTGTTGAATGGCTGAATGGCTAGCTATGCTGTTAGCCCCGGAGGGGCGGCACGTTGTTAGCCATCCGGCCCGCCCGAAATGACAAAAGCCCCAGCGGGGCGACACCCTGTCCGCGTGGACAAGGTGTCGCCCCGCTGGGGCTTTTTCTATGTAGAAGCGGCTGTTACCTACCGATATATCGCCCCTCCAGGGCTATAAGAACGGCCAGACGCTAGGCCAGTCAACTAACTATTCAACCATTAAACACTCAGAATCTCTACCATGCGCATGAAGCTCTGGTTGATGAGTTTCTTCTTGTTGATAGTGTCGGAGAAAGGCGTGTAGACCAGCTTGCGGTCCACGATGCCGGCCATGACGTTGCGCATGCCGTTGAGCAGGCCCTCCACGGCAGCAATGCCGATCTGCGAGGCGAGCATGCGGTCGGCAGCGGAAGGGGCGCCGCCGCGCTGGATGTGCCCGATGATGGTCACGCGGGTGTCGAGCTCCGGAATGGCTTCCTTCACGCGCTGGGCCACGGTGTGGGCGTTGCCTTCTTCCTCGCCTTCGGCCACCACCACGATGAACGAGGTTTTGGAGCGGCGCCAGCTGTTTTGCAGCGAGTCAATCACGGCCTCAGTGCTCATCTGGGTTTCCGGAATCATCACAATTTCGGCCCCGCCACCGATAGCGCACGGAATGGCAATGTAGCCGGAGTCGCGGCCCATCACTTCCACAAAGAAGCAGCGGTCGTGCGAGTCGGCCGTGTCCCGGATCTTGTCGATGGCTTCCAGGGCCGTGTTCACGGCCGTGTCGTAGCCGATGGTGTAGTCGGTGCCAAACAGGTCGTTGTCGATGGTGCCAGGCGCGCCCACGGTTGGGATGCCGAACTCCTGCTCGAAGAGGGTGGCGCCGGTGAAGGTGCCGTTGCCGCCAATGGCCACTAGGCCTTCGATGCCGTTGTTAACCAACTGGTCGAACGCCTGCTGGCGGCCTTCCTTGGTCATGAACTTCTGGCTGCGGGCCGACTTGAGAATGGTGCCGCCCTTCTGGATGGTGTTGGCCACCGAGGCCGAGTCGAGGCGCACGAATTCGCCCTTGATCATGCCGCTGTAGCCGCGCATGATGCCATACACCTCAATGCCGTGGTAAACGGCCGTGCGCACCACGGCCCGAATGCAGGCGTTCATGCCCGGTGCGTCGCCGCCGCTGGTGAAAACTGCAATACGCTTCATCATACTTCTTGTCAAAAATGCCCGTTCCGCCCTCCCCGGGAGGGCAGAACGGGCAAAGGTGGCAAATCAATAGCGAAAAGCCGCTCCGAATTTGGGAACAGCAACAAAATTATGGCAAAGCCGGCTATCTGTTTTTTTTCGGGCTGCGTATGCCCAGCAGTTGCAAACCTGTGCCAAGCCTAGTAACTTCCACTTGCCGCCCCCGGCCGGGCGGTTTTTTTGTTTCTTTCCCGTCTGCCCTTCCTAAGCCGCACCCACCTATGTTTGGTTTTTTTGAAAACGAGCAAACCCGCAAAGTCAAGAGCCATATTCAGAACCTGGCGGCGCTGGCCAAGGCCGATGGCCACATCGACGAGCGGGAGATGAGCTTTATCGTGGCCGTGGGCAAGAAAAACGGTATCCGAGCCGACGAAATCCGGACGCTGGTAGCCAACAGCGCCAACAGCCGCATGATCGTGCCCGACAACGACTCTGAGCGCTTCGACCAGATTTTTGACATGGTGGACATGATGCTGGCCGATGGCATCGTGGATGATAACGAAATGGACTTCTGCACCATCATGGCCGAGAAGCTGGGCTTCCGCAAAGACGTGGTCGGCCTGCTCATCAAGCAGATTTCGCAAGGCGTGAAAGACGGCATGGACCGGGACAGCATCAAAACTGACACGCAGGCTTTACTTAATTAGAAAGTAAGAATCAGGTATAAAAAATTGGCCGTTCAACGCCCCGTTTGGGAATCGTTGAACGGCCAATTTTTTATGCCTGATTCTTACTATACAATGGCCGAAACAGCCCGGAGTAGGGCGGCGCAGGCCTCGTCGATTTGCTCGTTGGTGATGATGAGGGGCGGGGCCAGGCGCAGGGAATTGTCGCAGAACAGGAACCAGTCGGTGAGGATGCCTTCGTGCTCCAGGGCGTGGTCGATGATGGGCTTGAGGACCTCGAACGAGTCGAACTCCACCGCCATCAGCAGGCCGCAGCCGCGCACCGCCCGGATGGCCGGGTGCACCAGCTGCCGCCGGAAACGGGCGGCCTTTTCGGCCACGCCGGCCAGCATGCCTTCCTCCTGAATGGCCTGCAACGTAGCCAGCGAGGCCGCGCACGACACCGGGTGCCCGCCAAACGTGGTGCAATGGCCCAGGATGGGGTTGGTTTTGAAGCCCGCCATGATTTCCTGCGACGAGATGAACGCCCCGATGGGCATACCGCCGCCCATGCCTTTGGCACACACCAGAATATCGGGCGTGATGCCGAACTGCTCGAAGGCCCAGAGCGTGCCGGTGCGCCCGAAGCCGCACTGAATTTCGTCGAGAATGAGCAGAGCGCCTACCTCGGTGCAGCGCTGGCGCAAAGCGGGCAGGTAGCCGGGCTCGGCCACGCGCACGCCGGCCTCGCCCTGCACCGTTTCCACGATGACAGCGGCCGTGTGCTCGGTTATCAGGGCCAGATCCTCTAAGTGGTTGTAGCGGAAGTGCTGCACGTCGGGCAGCAGCGGGCGGTAGGAGTTCTTGAAGCCCTCGGAGCCGGTGATGCTGAGCGCGCCGTGCGTGGAGCCATGGTAGGCATTGTGGCAGCTGATGAAGCCGGTGCGGCCGGTGTGGCGCTTGGCCAGCTTCAGGGCGCCTTCGATGGCCTCGGTGCCGGAATTGGTGAAGTACACCGCGTCGAGGTTGGCGGGCAGGGTGGCGTGCAGGGCCTCGGCCAGCAGGGCCGGCGGGGCCTGCACCAACTCGCCGTACACCATCAGGTGCAGGTACTTGTCGAGCTGGTTTTTGATGGCCTCGATGACGCGGGGGTGGCGGTGGCCGACGTTGCTCACGCCGATGCCGGAAATCAGGTCGAGGTAGCGGCGGCCGTCGGGACCGTACATGTATACGCCTTCGGCCCGCTCAATTTCCAGCAGCAGCGGAAAATCGGAGGTTTGGGCCTGGTGGCGCAGAAAAAGCTGGCGAGTGGTAAGCATATGCGGCAAAGGTACGGCACCGGCCGCGGCCAACGGCCGGCCCCGGGTAGGTAGCAGGCAACAAACGGGCAACAAAAAAGGCTGCCGCGGCAGCCTTTTTTGTGGGAGAAGTTAGTCGTCGAGGCCGGGGCCGCCGCCGGGGGGCAGGCCGCCGCGCCGGTCGGCCACGCGCTTGAGCACGTCGCGGGTGAATTGCCGCTCGGCCACGAACAGCTTGCCGACCTGCCGGATGGTGAGCACCTTCTGAAACTTATCGAAGTACTCTTTCTCCAGGTTCACTTCCTGCTGGCGCAAGGCCAAGGCCTGGGTCAGGTTGTCCTTGATCTGGGCGTCGGAAAGGCCGTCGGGCTCGTCGGTGCGGAGCAGGCGCATGCGGCGGTTCAGGTCGCGGCGCTTCTGCGTGAATTCGTTGTAGACGGGCCAGAAGCGCTGGGCCTGGTCCTGGGTAAGCGCTATTTTTTCGGTGAGGTAGGCGATTTTAGCGTTTTCGAGCTGGCTCAGGCGGCCACCCGGGCGGGCGCCTTTCTGGGCCGCGGCCGGCACGGCGGCCAGCAGGCACAGCAGCAGCAGCGTGCGGAAGAGGTAGTTCATGGGAGTGAAAGTCGGGAGAGAAGACAAGGCGAATTATAGATAGGTTTCGTCGGTAGGCTGGGCATCGAGCACGTCCTGCAACTCGGCGGAAGAGGCCTGCAGGTAGCTTTCGGGCAGGGCCTGGGCTGTGGCGGGCAGCTCGGCCAGGTCGGTGAGGGTGATGCGCTGCTCGTTGGCCAGCAGGTACTCTACCAGTTCGGTGCGCGGCACGCTGGCCAGCGTGCCGGCGGCCGGCGCGGAGGGCACCGCGCCGGGCCCACTCAGCAGAAACGACGCCGCGAAGCCGCCCAGCACCACTGTAGAGGCCAGGGCCGTGCGCAGCGGCGCCGAGAGGGCCGCCAGCCAGCTCGGCACGGCCAGCGGACCAGCAGCAGCCGCGGCATGCGGCTCCACGCGCTGCATCACGCGCATCGGCAGCTTATCGAAATAGCCGTCCGGCGGCGGTGCCAGCGGCTGCGGCCGGCGCGGATGTTCATCCAGACGAAAAGGAGTTTTCATGGCACTTAGAAGCAACTCAGGCAGTAAGGTTTAATCGTGATATTATTTGTTCGTTGGTGGATATCGACACTGACAACGAACAACTACTCCACTCATTCAGCATTCGTGATGTAGGCTTCGATTTTCTTGGCGGCGTGGTGGTAGGAGGCTTTCAGGGCGCCTACGCTGGTGCCGGTTACTTCGGCCATCTGCTCGTAGGGCATTTCGTCGTAGTAGCGCAGGTTGAACACGAGGCGCTGCTTGTCGGGGAGCGTGAGGATGGCTTTCTGCAGGCGCAGCTCGATTTCGTCGCCGGCCAGGCCCGGATCGGCTTCCACTTTGGCCGTGAGCTCGGCCGCTACATCGTGGATGGGCAGGAAGAACTTGCGGCGCTTGCTTTGCAGGAAGTTCAGGCACTCGTTGGTGGCAATGCGGTAAATCCAGGTGTAGAGCGAGGCATCCTGCCGGAAGTTTTCCAGGTGCTTCCACACTTTCACAAACACGTCCTGCGTCAGGTCGTCGGCGTCGTCGTGGTCGATGACCATCTTGCGCACGTGCCAATACACCTTGGTCTGGTACTTGCGCACCAGCTGGTTGAAGGCCACGTTGCGGGAGGCCGGGTCTGCGAACTTGCGGAGGATGTCCTGGTCTTCCAAGCAGAAGATGGGGTTAGGCGGGGCGGAGAGCGAGCGGTTGGCCGATTAGAGTGGCCGGGCTGGCCGGGGTTTAATCAGGGACGAAAGAAAATAATTGAGCCGTACTAGGCGCCCGGCACCTGACTGGCCGGCGCCGCTACCGGCGCGTGCTGTACGACAAACCCACCGTGACGTTGGTGTTTTCCGGCACCCGGCCTTCGCTGAACTGGCTTTCGAAGGAGTAGTTGTAGGAGAAGCTGACGGCCAGCTGGCGCGTGAGCTTGAGGGCGGCGGTGGTGAGGTTGCTGAAGCGGTAGTTGCCGAAATCAGCCAGGGAAGGCTGGTAGAACGTGGTGGAGGCCAGCGTCAGAATCCGCACCGACCAGGCGGCCTTCAGGCGCACCGAGTTGCGGGCAGTTATCTGGCGGCGGCCGTCGAGGAAGCTGGTTTGCTCCCGGATGATGAGGTTGCTGACCGACACTTCGCGGCCCAGCGTATCGGAGTAGAAGGCCCAGCCGGGCCCGGCGCCCACCTGCGTGCGGCTGGTGATGCCGCGCAGGTTGCTTTGCTCGAACCCGCCAAGGGCGTAGGCCCGGAACCGGCCTTTGTAGTAGTAGGGCGTGGCGTTGAGCAGCAGCTCCCGCTCGCGCAGCCGCTTATCTTGCCGGCCAAAGATGAAGCTGCCAGTCAGGGGCAACCCGAAGTGCTGGCCGCGCGTGAACGTGAGGCTCTGGGTGGTGGACAGCAGCGTGCGGTTGACGCCGCCGCGGCTGTAGGCGCCCGTCAGCTGGGTGTTGTAGACGATGAGCGTGGTGTCGGGCTGCTGCTGGTTCTGGGTCTGGGCCCGGCGGGCGGGCAGCAGCGCAACGAGCAGGAGCAGGAGGAAAGATAGGCGCATAAGCAAAGGAAATAGCACAGCCGGCAAACCGTAAAACCGCGGAAAAACCCGTTTCTTCCCGTTTTGCCGGCGGCCCCAAACTTACGGCCGTCCTTCGTGCCTATGAAGCTGCTGCTGTATTTTATCCTGTGTGTATGGCTGAGTGGCCTGGCAAGCGGCCCGGCCTTGGCCCTGCGCATCACCGAGCACCGCCGCGTGGGCGCGCCGCCGCCGACGCGGCTGCAGAAGCTGGAGCTGGGGTTGGCGCTGGCCACGGCCCCGGTGCAAAACCCCTACGACCCCGCCGAAATAACGGTGGGCGCCGAGTTTACCAGCCCAAGCGGCGTGGTGCACCGGGCGGTGGGCTTCTGGTACCAGGATTTCCGGCGCTGCACCACCTGCGCCCCGTTTCCGCGCCAGAGCGTCACCGACACCTGCACCTACTGCACCACCTGCCCCGAAGACCCGCGCTACCTTGTGCCCGTGCCCACACGCCTGCCCTGGCGCATCCGGTTTGCGCCGCCCGAGGCCGGTCGCTGGAGCTACCGCCTGCTGGTGCGCCACCTCGATTCCAGCACCGTCAGCGCGCCTACCTACTTCACCGTAGCCGCCGCCGACAACCCCGGCTTCGTGCGGGTGCACCCCAACGGCCGCAACTTCGCGTTTGCCGATGGCCGCATATTCTTTCCGTTGGGCATGAACGTAGTGAACAACGGGGTGGAGGACCGCTACACCCGCCTGCCGTACCAGGACGTGCGCGACGGTATCCGCAAAATAGCCGACAACGGCGGCAACTTCGCCCGCCTGATGCTGATGCCCGGCCAGTTCAGCCCCGAGGGCTCCGATGGCCCCGCCGGCCGCTACGATACCCGCCAAAACCGCGCCTACGACCTCGACGCGCTGGTGGAGCAGGCCGCCCGCCGCCGCGTGTACCTGCAGATTGCCCTGTCCTCGGTCACGGATATATCGGACAATGGGGAAGTAGGCCAGGCCTGGGAGCGGCACCCGTACCGGCAGCGGCTGGGCTCGGACGCGCCGCCCATCCGCTTCTTCACCGACTCCGTGAGCCGGCAGCTGTTCCGGCAGCGGATTCGCTACGTGGTGGCCCGCTGGGGCTACTCGCCGGCCATTTTCGGGCTGGAAATGATGAACGAGGCCGACCTGTTCGGAGGCAGCGCCGACAACTTCTGGAACCCCGGCAACTCGGCCCGCGTGGGCAGCTGGGTGCGCGAGATGATAGCCTACGCCCGTACCCTGGCCCCGCAGTACCTTTACACCAGTTCCCTGGGCTACGCCTTCAGCGGCGACTACCCGGGCCCCGATGGCAAGCCGCTCTACCAGGCCCCGGAGCTGGATTTCGTGCAGGACCACTACTACAGCTCCGACCTGAACGTGGAGCACCAGCGCGCCTACCTGGCCCGGCGGGCGGGTGTGCATTTCCCCGGCAAGCCCTACCAGCTGGCCGAATTTGGCTTGGGAATCGAAAAGCAGTGCTGGTACGGCAGCTCCAACTTCACGGCCCCGCGCTACCCGCCCGGCGTCCGCTACCACGACCTGATTGAGATGCACAACACGCTCTGGTCGTCGGCGTTCAACGGCTCGGGCGGGGCGGCGCTGTACTGGTGGGCCAACCAGGTTTTCGGGCTCTGCTACGGCGGGCAGTACCACTATTTCAAGCCGCTGCAGCTATTTCTGGCCGGTAGCCCTATTTTCAGTGAAGACTACGAGGTACTGGCCAGCGCCTGCCCCGGCACAGCCGGCCCCAAAGACACCCCGCACACGCCCACTACGCCCGGGAACTGCGTGCCGGTGTGGGCCGGCGGCGGCCCCGTCAAGGACACTGTTTCGCTGGAGCCCGGCGGGGCTTTCACGTCTGATGCGCGCCTGGAAGTGTTTGCCCTACGCAGCCCGGCGCGGGTGTTGGGCTGGGTGCACAACCGGGCTAGCTACTGGTACCAGCTGCCCCACCAAGCCGGCTCGTTCACCGATACTTCCTGCCTGCTTTTCAACGACAACCAGCCCAGCACCCCCGACAGCATTCCGTCTTTGGTAGGCCAGACCGTAAGCCTGCCCGGCATGGCCCGCCCGGGCCGCTACCGCCTGGAGTTTTTCAGCACATACCCGTTCTACGCCCTCAGCGCCGGCGGCCCGGTGGCGCAGGGCGGGCGCATCACGCAGTTTACCACCGAGGTGCGCACCGATGCGGCCGGCCAGCTCACGTTCACGGTGCCGCCGCTGCGTCCGCTGGGCCGCCCGCCCTTCGCGCCCGACTATGGGTTTCGGGCCACTTGGCTGCCAGACGAAGCCCCGAAACCGCTGGGCCGGCCGGCGGCGGCCAAGCCAGCGGCCGGGAAGCCGACAGTGCGCAAGCCGGCCACCCGACCAGCGGTGCGCAAACCGGCCGGGCGGTAGGCCAGGGCCCGGCTAGCGCAGAAAGGTAAGAGCAGAAAAAAGCGGTGCAGATATAGTAAAACGCTAATTTCAGCCCTCGCACATACCACTACCGCTATGAGCAGCATGATTCACTTCGTGGCTAACCACGACGACCTTAGCACCGACAAGGGCTTCCAGTTCAAGTTCTACTGCGACAAGTGCCGCAACGGCCATATGTCGCGCTTCCTGCCCAACAAAATCGGGATTGCCGGGGAGCTGATGCGGGCCGCCGGCAGCCTGTTCGGCGGGCGCTTCTACGATGCCGGCACCGCCGCCTACCACGTGCAGCGCGCCATCGGCGGCAAGGCCCACGACGATGCCTTGGAAACGGCCGTGCAGGAAGGTAAAACCTATTTCAAGCAATGCACCCGTTGCGGCCACTGGGTATGCCCCGATGTGTGCTGGAACCACACCGCCGGCCTCTGCGAAGACTGCGCCCCCGACGAGCACGAGGAGCTGGCCGCCCAGCAACGCCAAGCCGCCCGCGAGCAGATCCAGGCCAAAACCCGGGAGCACAACTACACCCAGGACCTCGATTTTCTGGGCCAAGCCAAGGTAGAGCAGTGCCCCAACTGCCAGGCCCGCCTGCAGCCCGGCCAGAAGTTCTGCCCCGAGTGCGGCACCGCCAGCGCCGCCGCCGCGCCCAAAGAGAAATTCTGCGGCGACTGTGGCGCCTCCGTAAAGCCCGGCCAGAAGTTCTGCGCTGGGTGTGGGGCCAAGCAATAGCAGCTGTCGTACCGCTCGGTGCCGCGCAGGGAATACGTTGGCCGGCTCGAAAACCAATTTCAGTGCCCGCATACGGCGCCTAACTCTGCAACGGTAATGTGCCAATGGAACAAATCAGATGATCCAGCTCGAAACCTTACTGCACCAGCTTGAGGAAAGCATTGTCCGCCACGAAACCCTGAACCATGCAGTTTCCCAGGCCTCGGTAGGCTGGCACATCGAGCACACGCTGCTCACGCTCAACGGCATCCAGCAGGTACTGGCCGCCTCCGACCCCGCCCGCTACCGGTGGCGGTTCAGCCTGAGGCGGCTGGTGTTTTTCACGTTCAAGCGGATTCCGCGCGGCCGGGCCAAGTCGCCGGAAGTGGTGCTGCCCAAAGGCCCCATCTCAGCCGAAAAGCTGACGGCACACTTGGCCCGCACGCGTGCTATGTTGCCCCAGTTGGCCGCCCTGCCAGCGGACAGCTACTTCCACCATCCCTACTTCGGCAACCTACGGCGCGACCAATCCCTGCAGTTTCTGGAAATCCACACCCGCCACCATGTCGCCATCATCACCGATATTCTGGCCCCGACGGTTGCTTAAATAGTCTGAGCGGCAGATTAGAACTAGAAAGCTAATTCCCCTCTTTGGAAAGGAGGGACTAGGGGTGGTTGACCTTGCATTGGAACGATACTAGAGTTAGTTTCTAAAAACCGTTCTGACGTCCATCAACCACCCCTAGCCCCTCCTTTCCAAAGAGGGGAACTATCCTTAGTCCATAAAACGCCACAACGCCCCGGCTGCAACACGTGCGGCCGGGGCGTTGGACATTTGGGGGCAGCTACCAGAAACCTACTTCCGGCGGGCCATTACCCTCTCCACGGCGCGCACGATGGCGGCTTCGTTGAGCTCGTACTTCTCCATCAGCTGGTCGGGCGTGCCCGATTCGCCGAATGAGTCGTTCACGGCTACCATTTCCAGCGGCAGGGGCTCCTCGCGGGCCAGCAGCTGGGCCACGGAGTCGCCGAGGCCGCCGTTCATCTGGTGCTCTTCGGCCGTCACCACGCAGCGCGTCTTGCGCGCCGACTCCAGAATAAGCTGCGCATCCAGTGGCTTGATGGTGTGGATGTTGATGATTTCGGCGTTGATGCCTTTCTCGGCCAGCAGCTTGCCCGCCAGAATGGCCTTCCATACCAGGTGGCCCGTAGCGAAGATGCTCACGTCGGTGCCTTCGTTCAGCACCACGCCCTTGCCGATTTCAAACTCCTGGTCGGCGGGGGTGAAGTTGGGCACCACGGGGCGGCCAAAACGCAGGTACACGGGGCCCTCGTAGTCGGCAATGGCCAGGGTGGCGGCTTTGGTCTGGTTGTAGTCGCAGGGGTTGATGACGCACATGTGGGGCAGCATCTTCATCAGCCCGATATCCTCCAGAATCTGGTGAGTGGCGCCGTCTTCGCCCAGCGTGAGGCCGGCGTGCGAGGCGCAGATTTTCACGTTCTTGCCCGAGTAGGCAATGCTCTGCCGGATTTGGTCGTAGACGCGGCCGGTGCTGAAGTTGGCGAACGTGCCCGTGAACGGGATTTTACCGCCAATGGTGAGGCCAGCGGCCAGGCCCATCATGTTGGCCTCGGCAATGCCCACTTGGAAAAACCGCTCGGGGAAGTCCTTCACGAAGGCATCCATCTTGAGCGAGCCAATCAGGTCAGCGCACAGCGCTACCACGTTGGCGTTGGTTTTGCCCAGCTCGTGCAGGCCGGCCCCAAAGCCGCTGCGGGTGTCCTTCGATTCGGTGTAGGGAAAGTCTTTCATGCTGTATGGTAGAGGGAAGTAAGGTTTCGAAGAAGTAAGAAAAGCGTCAGGCAAAGGTGCTACCGCAGTAGCGCGCTTGCTGCCAGGGCTGGCCGTTCATGGTAGTTGCTGTGCTGATCATCGGCCGAAGATGCTAACCGAGCTGGTCTGGCCCGAGCGGATGGTGAAGTTGCGCACGTCGGTGAACTGGCTGCCGGTGGCGGTTTTGGTGCGGAAGATGAGGCGGTAGGCGCCGGGCTGCATCGGCACGTTGATCTTGCTGCTGCCGCCGTCGGGCAGGTTATAGAGCCAGGTCTGGGTTTCGTCGTCGTTGAGGCGGTAGATGCTGCCGTAGCCTTTCAGGTCCGACACGATGTTGAGGATGCCGGGCGCCGGGTACGTAACGGTGGTTTCCTGGCCCTGCCGGATGCTGATGCGCCGCACCTGCCGGGGCAGCGTCAGCAGCTCCACGTCGTAGGTGCCGGCCAGCAGCTTCTGCCGCGCCCCGAAGGGCAGGGCCAGCAGCGTGCCGTCTTTGCCGGGCTGCCGGATAACGGTCTGCACCGTGCCGTAGGGGTTGGGCGTCACGTTGGGATTCTGCAGCCAGAGCGTGCCCTGCGGCGTTTTGTAGGTCAGCACATTGGCCTTGCCCGGCCGGATCTGCAGGTTTTCCTGGCGCACCGGCGGCACGGTGTTTATCACCAGGTCGTAGCTCTGCAGCGCGTCGATGTCGAGGGCGTCGGGCTGGCCTTTGGCGTCGCGGTAGTGTACGTAGTTGTACTCGGACAGGCCCGTGACGTTGTTGAGAAACGTCAGGTTCACGTTCGTTTCCACGCCCCGGCCGGCCTCGTCGGTGAGGTTGACGGCCACGGTGGTTTTGGCCAGCGTCTGGGCCACCACGTCGTTGAGGATGGTGCGGAAGGTCTTCACGTCGGCGGCGTTGTAGTACTGCCCCAGGCATTCGAGCTGCTTGCCAAACTCCCGCTCGGCCCCGATGCCAATCACGAAGGGCTTGAGAAACACCCGCTTCCGCTGCAGCGCCAGCGAGGTGGCGCACGGGTCGCCCTTGCACGATTCCAGCCCGTCGGTAATCAGAATCAGCACGTTGCGGGCCGTTTTGTCGGTCGGGAAGTCGCCGGCCGACTGCAGCAGCGAGAAGGTGATGGGCGTGTTGCCGCGGGGCTCAATGGTTTTGAGTTTGGCCTTGATGGCTGCCGCGTTTTTGGGCGCGAAAGCCACTTCCAGCTTGGAGTCCTCGCAGTTGTTTTCCGACTTGTCGTGCAGGTGGCCGTAGGCGCGCAAGCCCAGCTCCAGGTTAGGGTAGGCGTTCAGCGAATCGACCATGCGGGCCAGCAGGCCCTTGGCCACCTCCATGCGCGCCCGCCCTTCCCAGGGCGCCAGCATCGAGCCCGAGGCATCCAGCAGAAACAGGATACGCGTGACACGCGGCTTGGCCGGCGGCGCGTTCTGGGCACGCAGCCCCGCGCCCGGCCAAGTAGCCAGACTCACAAGCACGCATACAAAAACGGCCAAGCGGCGCATAAGAAAGGAAACAGCAGCTCCCCCACAAAACGCGGGGAAGCCAAATGTCAGCGGGTACGGCACCAGCAGCAGCAACCTGCCGCGAGGCCCATAGCAGCAACGCTCAACAGACTAATGCCTGTATAAAAAGGCCTCCGCTTACAAACACAAGCCAGACATTAAACCGGCGGTTTGATCAGCAAAATCCCCTTTTTATCTGCAACATCTGCGGTTTAGTAGTCGCCGGCTTCTTCTACCAGCAACTGCTGCAGCGCTTTTTCCAGCTGCTCATCGTTGGGCGCTACGCCGTGCCACTTGTGCGAGCCCATCATGAAGTCGACGCCGAAGCCCATCTGGGTATCCATCAGCACCATCACGGGGCGGCCCTGGCCGAGCAGGCTTTGGGCTTCCTCGATGGTAGCCAGCAGCGTGGTCAGGTCGTTGCCGTTGGTTTCCAGCACCTGCCAGTTAAAGCTCTCGAACTTGGCGCGCAGGTCGCCTAGGCCGCCGATCTTGTCGGTGGGGCCGTCGATCTGCTGGCCGTTGCGGTCCACGAAGGCAATCAGGTTGTCGACTTTATGGTGCGGGGCGTAGAGGGCCGCTTCCCAGATCTGGCCTTCCTGCAGCTCGCCGTCGCCCATGAGCACGAACACCGTGCGGTCGTCGCCGTTGAGCTTTTTGGCCTGGGCCGCGCCCGTGGCCACGCTCAGCCCCTGGCCCAGTGAGCCCGACGCAATGCGGACACCGGGCAGGTGCTCGTGGGTGGCGGGGTGGCCCTGCAGCCGCGAGTTGAGCTTGCGGAACGTAGCCAGCTCGCTCACCGGAAAGTAGCCGGAACGGGCCAGCACCGAGTAGAATACCGGCGAAATGTGGCCGTTAGAAAGGAAAAACAGGTCCTGGCCGGTGCCGTTCATGTCGAAGGGCTGGGGCGTGTGCTTCATCACCTTGAAGTACAGGGCTACCAGCAGGTCGGTGCAGCCCAGCGAGCCGCCGGGGTGGCCGGAGTTCACGGCGTGCACCATGCGCACAATGTCGCGGCGCACCTGCGCGGCAATCTGCTGCAGCTCGGCCACCGACTTGGTGGCTTCGGGGGCGTGGGTTTCGGAAGAAGCGGCGAAGGAAGAGGCGTCGTGCGACATGAATTCTATGAAGTTGAGGGAAAGCAAAGGTAGGAACTTGGGCGAGGCGCGCGAAAAAAAAGCCCCGCCAAACTGGCGGGGCTAACAGGGCCTACAGCAACTGGGCCGCGTGGTTTTTGGTGTCGACTTTGGTGATGACCTTCTCGATGCGGCCGTCGGCGTCGATCAAGAAGGTGTAGCGCATGGTGCCCATGTATTTGCGGCCGTACATGGATTTCTCCTGCCAAACGCCGTAGGCTTCCACCAGCTTTTTGTCTTCATCCACGAGCAGCGGAAACGGCAGTTCATACTTGTCGGCGAACTTCTTGTGCGACTTCTCGCTGTCGATGCTCACGCCCAGCACCTGAATGTCGGCGGCCTGCAGGCTCTGGTAGTTGTCGCGCAGGTCGCAGGCCTGGGCGGTGCAGCCGCTGGTGTCGTCTTTGGGGTAGAAGTAGAGGGCCACTTTGCGGCCGGCGTAGTCCTGGAGGCGGTGCAGGGTGCCGTGCTGGTCGGGCGCTTCAAAAGCGGGGGCGGCGTCGCCGATCTGGGGAATGGGCATAAGGCTGGGATTTGCGGCAAATATAGCGCGCCGCCGCGTGCCGGGCACGGTTACGGCTTGCCGGCAATGGGCTGGGGCGTGAACAGGATGCGGTCCACGTCAAAACCCAGCTCGCGGGCCTTGGCCAGATACTGGTCGCGCAGGTTGCGCTCCATGTGCGACGTGCGGCTCAGCAGCCACAGGTTGGTGCGGTCGGGGCCGCCGGCTACCAGGGCGTGGCGGTAGTCGGAGTGGTCGAGGGCAATGATCCAATAGTCGCCTTCAAACGGCCAGAAGAAGCTCACTTTCAGCTTGGCGTTGGTGGCGGCATCCACCACGCGGGCCGTGCCCGTCACGGTTTCCACGGGGCCGTTCAGGCCGTCTTTGTGGCAGGTGTTGCGTACGGTTACTTTGCCGTCGGGCCGCAGCGTGTACTCGGCCGTCACGTGCTGGCAGCCTTTCTCGAAGCGCGTGGGCAGCCGGGCCACCTCGTACCAGAGGCCCATGTACTTGTGCAGATCCACGTGGGCCACGGTGGGCAGGGGCGGGTGCAGCTTGCGGCGGGCGAAGGCGTAGGCGGCCACGCCGGTAGCTACGGCCGCGGCTACGGAGGCCAGCAGCACCGGCTTGCGGCGCTTGAGCAGGTTGTTGGGCATGAGAGTAGGGGAAAAGCGGAAAAAGAGCAGCCCTGCCCACGCCCCGGCGCGTACCGGCGGGGCAGGAGCAGGGCTACCAAATACGGGAGTGATAAGGAAGCGTTGTGGCGGTGCGGGGCGTTGCCCGCTACTGCACGGCCAGCTGCCGGAACACCTGCTGCCCGCCAGCGCGCACGCTCAGGCGGTAGAGGGCTGGGACCAGATGGGTGAGAGGCAGCGTCAGGCCCTGAGCGGCCTGGGCGGGGCTGGCTGCGGCCGTGTGCACCACCCGGCCCACGGCATCGAGCAATTGCACCTGCACCGGGCCGGTGGCGCCGGCCAGGCGCACGGTGGCCTGTGTGGGAGCAGGGTTGGGGTAGAGCTGCAGGCCAGCCGCCCAGGCAGGTTCCGCCATAGCCAGCGCCCCGGCGTCAGTGAGGCGGGCCACAAACGCGGCGGCTACGGAGGCGGCGGGCAGCGCCATGCTCTGGCTGCCAAAGGTGGCGGGCCCGCCGATGCCGCCACTGATGCTTACGTTGGCGCCGTCTACGGTCAGGCCACTGGCAAACTCTTCGGCGGGCCCGCCGGCCCGCTGCGTCCACTGGAAGCTGCTGCTGCTGCCGGCGTCCTGCAGCCGGGTCACAAATACGTCGTAGCTGCCGATTGAGGCCAGCGTGGCGCTGCCAAAGTCGGCGTCGATACTTTCAAAAACACCGGTCACGTACACGCGGCTTCCCTGCACGGCCATCCCGGAGGCCTGGTCGTCGCCGGAGCCGCCGGCGCGCCGCGCCCAGCCGAACGTGCCGCCGCGGGTGAACTTGGCCACGAAAGCGTCGCTGAGTCCGGCGGAAGTCAGCGTGGCGGCGCCCACCGCCAGGGTGGGGCTGGCGAAGGAGCCGGCCACGTACACGTTGTCGCCGCTCACGGCCACCGCATCGGCAAAGTCCGACCCGATACCGTTCAGCGACTGGGCCCACACAAACGAGCCGGTGGGGCCGTTGTCAGTCAGGCGGGCCAGAAAGCCGTCGGTGTCGCCGCTGTTAGTCAGCAAGGTGTTGCCGAAGCGGGCCGTGAGGCCGTTGAACACGCCCGACACGTACACGTCGGAGCCTTCGGCGGCCAGGCTCACGCCTTCTTCGGAGCCGGTGCCCGTGGCCTGCTGCGCCCACACGAAACTGCCGGTGCTACCGGCGTCCGTTAGTTTGGCCACAAACAGGTCGTAGAAGCTGCTGAGGTTGAGTTGCGAGGCGCCGAAAGCCACGCTGGAGCTGCTGAACGCCCCCGACACGTACACGCTGGTGCCGCTCACGGCCACGTCAAAGGCCTCGTCGTCGCGGAGGCCGCCGGCGCGCTGGGCCCAGGTGAACGAGGCGGCGCTGCCGGCATCGGTGAGCTTGGCCACAAACAGGTTGTAGGCGCCGGCGTTCTGCAGGCTGATGGTGCCGAAACTGGCGGTGCTGCTGCCGAAGGTGCCGGCCAGATACACGCTGGTGCCGGCCGCGGCCACTCCGCCGAAAAATTCATCCTCGGGGCCGCCGGCCCTCTGGGCCCACACAAAGCGGTTGTCGGCCGCGCTCCACCGGGCCACAAATACATCCTTGAGGCCCGCGCTGACCAGAGTGGTAGCGCCCAGCTGCAGCGAGCCTGAAAACTCGCCGGCCACGTACACGTCGCCACCAGGAGCGGACGCCGTTTCCAGGGCCACCGAGAAGCCGGTGCTGGCGGACCCGGCCGCCAGGGTCTTTTGCCAGGTTTGAGCCGCGGCGGCCCGGGGCAGCAGGGCCGATACCAGTAGGGCCGCGCCCGTCAGGAACCCCGACGGCCGCAGGCAGACACGCATAAATCGAGTAATCATAGCAACATGCAGTAAGGAAAAGGTGAATAAAAGGAAATGACCGGCCGCAGCCGGCCGGCATACTAACAAGCACTGTGCCAGCCCGGCAGCAAAGACGGCCGGCAGCCCCTGAAAAGCGGCACACAAGGGCGCTGCTGTTGGGGCTGCCGGCCGTTTTTGCCAGACAGTGAAGGAAGAAGACGAAGGCTTTACAACACCACGTTCAGTACCTTCTCGTTGCCGGCTTGGTCGGTGAGGCGGAGCGTGGCGGGGCCGCGCAGGGCCGGGCCCAGCGTATCGGCGCGCTCCGAGAACAGGGTGCTGTTTTTGTGCTCGAAGCGCAGCAGGTGGAACTGCCCGTTCACTTCCAGCCGGTAGCTGGCCAGCCCCGACAGGTCGTCGCCGACCTTAAACACTACGCCGCCGGCCCCTTTGCTGAGCAGGCGGCCCGAAGGTGGAATGGTGTCGGTGAGCAGGCGGAAGCGGCCGAAGGTTTTGATGGGGGCCGACACGGTGGTGTTGTCGGCGGCCCACTTGCCGCCCACGTAGCCTTTGCCGCCGTTGGGCGCTATGCTGTAGATGGCGGTGCGGCGCGGGTCGGCTACGGGCGTTTCGGGCCGGAGCGTGAGGCGCAGGGTTTCGTAGAGCGGCGTGCGCGGCAGGTGCACCGTCCAGAGGCCGGCGGCGTAGCTGGTTTGCACATACAGCGTGTCAAACAGCGTTTTGGGCGCGAAGCCCAGCTGCAGGTGGCTGGTGGAAAAGGCAAAGTCCCGGCCCGATGGAATGCTGCCCTGCCGGTCGAAGCGGCGCGTGACGCCCTGGAAGCTGAGCGAGTCGGGCAGGCCGGCGCGCAGGTCGTAGAGGTAGGTGTTTTCGCTCTGCACCGTGTAGCTGGGCCGTAGCGTGAGGCGGCGGTTGCCTTTGTACAGCGTGAGCGGCCCGCCTACAGAGGCCGTGTCGGGGTCGGCGGCCGTGGCCACCAGCAGGTTGCGGCTGATGTCGTAGCGCAGGGTGGGCTTTTTCACCAGTGCCGAGCGGGTTTTGTAGTACACCGGCTGCTCGCCGCGCAGCACGAAGCGCAGCGGCGTGCGGTTGCCGTAGGAGTCGGCTAGCATGATTTCCACGGCGTAGAGCTTGCCGGCTTCCACGCGCAGCTTACCCTTGGCGGGGCCGGTTTTGTACATGCTCAGGTCGTTGCCGTCGTCCACGAACAGGCGCTCCAGCTGCCGGCCCTGGGTGGCGCGCCACTCGTAGTCCACGTGCCGGTTGATCTGGCGCGAGCCTTCCGGAAACGGAATATCGTCCACGACGTGGGTGTAAAGCGGCTGGCCGTTCACGCGCACGTCCACGCGCTGCAGGCCGTTCTTGTTCCACACGCCGTCGAACCTATCAAAGCCCTGCACCAGCAGCCCCACTTGCCCGAAGGCGGCAATGGTATCGGCCCACACGTAGCCGCCGCCGTTGGGCAGCATCGGCGCTTTCGGCACGAATATGCTCTTGCCGAAACGCCCCTGCACGCGGGCCTCAATGCCCAGGGCCTCCACGGCAAACGCCTGCAGCTGCGGCGCCACGTGGTCCTGGATTTCGGTGAAGCCCCCAAACTGCAGCGGGTTCAGCTGGTGGTCGTCGGGGGTGCGCACTTCCCAGTGCAGGTGCGGGCCCGCCGAGCCGCCCGTGTTGCCCGACAGCGCCACCACCTCGCCGCGCTTCACCGGAAACTGGCCCTTGTCAAAGAACAGCTCCAGCTCGTAGGTCTGCTTCTCGTACTGGCGGCGCAGCAGCTCGGCGGCCACCGGCCCCTTGAAGTGGTTGAGGTGGCCGTATACCGTCGTCAGGCCGTTGGGGTGGGTGATGTAGAGCACGTTGCCGTAGCCGTAGCTGCTCTGCTTCATGCGCGAGATGTAGCCGTCGGCGGCGGCGTACACCGGCAAATCCACGCGGCCGTCGGTTTTGATGTCGAGGCCGCCGTGGAAGTGGTTGGGGCGCAGCTCGCCCATGCTGCCGGCCAGGTAGTTCTGCACACCAGGCTTAATAGGAAACAGAAAGTAGCCATCCGCCACGGCCGGATGCCGGGTAACGGTAGTGGCCGTCGGGGCTGGTTTCGGGGCCGACGAATCAGGCGCCTGACCTTCGCAGGACGTGGGCGGCCAGGTGAGCAGCAGCGGCAGCGCCGCCACACTCAGCAGCCGACGCGAAAAGCCGATAAACAATGTATTGGGCATTCAAAAAGGAAATGTAGGCGGCAGTCTGTGGCACGGACTTCAGTCCGTAGCCTACTATACGGGCACAATACCGGAGTGCAGCCCGTGGGCCACAATTCTTAACACCAAACGCCGAGTAGCGTGGTTGCTGCGAGCTACGGACTACAGTCCGTACTACAGGGGCTACTTCACGGCCAGGTTCAGCAGCTGCTGGTCTTCGATATAGCCCGTGAGCTGGTCGCCGGGCTGCACCGGGCCTACGCCGCTGGGCGTGCCCGTGAAGATCAGGTCGCCCATTTTCAGGGTGATGAACTGCGAGATGTAGCTGATGATTTTGTTGAAGTCGTGCAGCATCAGGCTGGAGTTTCCCTGCTGGCGCACCTGCCCGTTCACTTCCAGCCGGAAGTTGATGTTCTTCAGGTCGGGGAAGTCGGCCACGGGCTTGAACTCCTGCGAAATCGGGGCCGAGCCGTCGAAGCCTTTGGCCAGCTCCCAGGGCAGGCCTTTGCTCTTGAGCTTGCTCTGCAGGTCGCGGGCCGTGAAATCGATGCCCAGGCCGATGGCGTCGAAGTAGGTGGGCGCAAACTTTTCCTCGATGTTCTTGCCGTTTTTGCAGATGCGCAGCACCAGCTCTATCTCGTGGTGAATGTCCTGCGAGAAATCAGGCACGAAGAACGGCTGGTTGCGCTGTAGCAGCGCCGTGTCGGGCTTGGCGAAGATGACGGGGGCGTCGGGCGTTTCGTTCTGGAGTTCGGCAATGTGCTCGGTGTAGTTGCGGCCAATGCAGAGGATTTTCATAGCGTAAAAAGCAGGGGAGAGGAAAGGGCCCGGCGGCGGGTGGCGGCCGGAGCGCAGAAACAGGGGATACGTACAGGCGGGCGCTGCCGGCTGGCCGCCGCCCAAAAGTCAAAACTACCGCTAATTCGTAGCGGCAGAACGAAGAAACGGCAAAAAACGGGTACGCCGCCGCCCAATCGGGGTGAAATAAACATTTTTGTTGCCCGGCAACGTATAGAAGCCTCGGGCCGACTCTGTCGACAGGCCGGGCCCGCGCCCTCTCTCATTCCCCAAGCCTCTCTTTCCCATGCTTCGCAACCTCGCCCTCGCCAGCTGCCTGTTAATTACTGCCGCCTGCTCCACGGTGCCCATCACGGGCCGCCGCCAGCTTAGCCTCGTTTCCGACACGGAAATGAACCAAATGGCCGCCACCGAATACCAGAAGGTGCTGGCCTCCAGCCAGGTGGTGAGCAGCGGCGAGCAGGCCGCCATGGTGAAGCGCGTGGGCCAGCGCATTCAGCAGGCCGTAGACACCTACTTCCGCCAGCAGAACGCCCAAACTCAGCTGGAGGGCTACGCCTGGGAGTTCAACCTGATCAACGATAAGCAGGAAAACGCCTGGTGCATGCCCGGCGGCAAAGTGGCCGTGTACACCGGCATCCTGCCCATCACGCAGGATGAAAACGGCCTAGCCGTGGTAATGGGCCACGAAATTGCCCACGCCGTAGCCAAGCACAGCTCGGAGCGCATGAGCCAGCAGATGGCGGCGCAGGGCCTGGGCGGCGTGCTATCGGCCTCGGCCGGCCAGAACCCCACGGCTACACAGAACGTGTTTCTGCAGGTGGTAGGGGCCGGCTCGCAGCTGGGGTTGCTGAAGTATGGCCGCAGCCAGGAGTCGGAAGCCGACCGCCTGGGCCTTATCTTTATGGCCATGGCGGGCTACAACCCCGATGGGGCCGTGCAGTTCTGGCAGCGCATGGACGCCCGTGACGGCCAGGCCTCGCCCCCCGAGTTCCTCTCCACCCACCCCTCCAACGGCACGCGTATCGCCGACATTCAGCGCGACCTGCCCGAAGCCCGCAAGTACTATACCGCTCGTTAATCTCCTCGTTTTATTCTGTTTCCTATGATAGGTTCCCCCCGGCCATTCTGGCGCCTGCTGCTGGCCGCAGGCTTGCTCACTGCTTCCTTGCCTGCCTGCGAAACCACCAAGCGTGGCTTTCCGGAAATGAGTTCGCCCGACGGCGAAACCAGCGAGGCCAGCCGCCGCCGCCGCGAACCAACCAGCAAGCTGGTAGCTTCCGTCGGCGACCGGGGCCTGATTAAGTATGAGGTGCCCCGCGAGCAACTGGCGTTGGCCTTCAGCCGGCAGTTCGGCGACGGCACCAGCATCGACAAAACCATGGTGCGTAAGGTGCAGGGCAAGCCCAAAGACCCGGCCATGTACTACCTGGTGGGCCTAGGGCTGCGCAATGGCATGTTCCGCGGCATGGCCCTCCCCCTGAACCTGACCACCGACAACGACCTGTACCTGAGCACCAGCGCCTCGCGCTACATCATCAACGGCGTGGGCTGCACGTTCTGCTTCTTCAATTTTGAAAACAACGACATTGTGGGCACGAGCTGCGAGGAAAACACCGGCGGCAGCAGCTGCGACCTGCGCGTCGAGGAAACCAACACCCTGCTTCTCAACCGCTAGCCATGCTGAGCCGTAAATGGATGCTGCGTCTGGCCCTCACCGGCCTGGCCCTATTGGTCACCACCGACCGGCGCAGACGGCCAGCCGCCGCGCCACCCGTGCCGCCAGAGCCGGATATGAAACCGGAATAAACCGCAAAGGCCCGCCTCGTAAGGCGGGCCTTTTTTGTGGCCGGAAATCTAGCTAGGCTAGCGGCGCTGGTCTTCCGTCTGCTCCACAAAGCGCGCAATGCGGCTCGTCAGCAAGTCCGGGTTCACCTTGTCCAGCGGGTGCGGGGTGTTGAAGATGATTTCGAAGGTGGCGCGGGGCATGAAGTCGGCGAAGTGGCGGGAGGCATCCACGCCGGCCGTTTTGTCCAGCTCGCCCACCAGCACCTGCACCGGCACTTCCAGCCCCGACAGGTTCTGGGGCGTGAGCAGCGGCACGTCGCCGAGGCCGCGCATGAGGCCGGCTGTGGCGGCCAGCAGCGCCGGCAGGGGCGTGGGGGCGTGCTGCTGCTCCAGCTGCGCGGCAAACTGCGGAATCTTCTCCCGCATCTTCTCTACGTCCAGAAACCGGGTTTCCAGCGCGGCCGTGGCCGGCGACCAGTCGAGCTTGGTGCCCAGCGTAGTGATGCTGCGGAACCGGTGTGGGGCGGCCACCGCCGCCGCCAGCGCCGCGTAGCCGCCCATGCTATAGCCAAACACGTGCGCCGACTCCCAGTCCTGCGCATCCAGAAACTGCGTCACCTGCCCCGCAAAATGGCGCATGGAAAACACGTTCGTTTCCAGCGGCTGGCCGCCGTGCCCGTCGAAGCTGAAGGTGCGCACCGTGTAGTGCGCGGCCAGCTCGCGGGCTAAGGGGCGCAGCTGTTTTTCGCTGGCCAGTGCGCCGTGCAGCAGCAGAACCGGGTGTTTGAGTGGAGCCTGCATGGTTAGCGGACCACTTTTTCGGCCAGCTCGGCCAGATCCAGCCCGTCGAACGTGCCCGACGACATCATCAGCAGGTTGGCTTCGTGCCAGTCCTGGGCATGCAGGAAGGCGGCCAGCTCGCGGCTATCCGTAAACACGCGCAGGTCGGGGCGCTGGAAGGCCTGCTGCACGGCTTCCGGCGGGAGGGCCGGCAGGCGCTTGTGCTCCAGCACGTGGGGGTTGAAGTACACCACGGCCACATCGGGCGCGTCGAAGGTGTGGGCGTACTGCGGCAGGAAGGCCGGGTTGAGCGAGCTGAAGGTGTGCAGCTCCAGGCAGGCCACCAGCTTGCGCTGTGGGAACTGCTTTTTAAAGGAAGTAGCCGTGGCTTTGAGCTTGCTAGGGGCGTGGGCGAAGTCTTTGTACACCACCGAGCCTGCGCCTTCGCGCACCAGTTCCAGCCGCCGCGCCGCGCCCTTGAAGGAACCCAGCGCCTCGTAAAAATCCTTGCCCTTAATGCCCAGGCACTTGCACACTTCCTTGGCCGCCGAAATGTTGCGCAGGTTGTGCTCGCCGAACACCTGCACCGGCACTTCCTCGTCCTTCTTGTTGAGCAGATAGGTTTTGCCGTCCCGGATGACGTGCTCGTGCGGGCCGTAGCCCACGTAGGCCACGTCGGGGCTGCTGGGCACGGTCACGAGCTGCACCTGCTCGTCGTCGCGGTCGTAGATGAGCGTGCCGGCCTTGGGCGTCATGTCGGCGAAGATCTTGAACTGCTCGCGGTAGATTTCCTCGGTAGGAAACACGTTGATATGGTCCCAGCTGATGCCGGAAATCACGCCGATGTGGTGCTGGTACAGGTGGAATTTAGGCCGCCGGTCAATCGGCGACGACAAATACTCGTCTCCCTCAATAATGATGATGGGCGCGTCGTCGGTGAGCTGCACCATGAGGTCGAAGCCTTCCAGCTGGGCCCCCACGGCGTAGTCGAACTTGCGGCCATGGTAGCGCAGCACGTGCAGAATCAGCGAGGTGATGCTGGTTTTGCCGTGCGAGCCGCCAATTACCACCCGCTGCTTGTCCTTGGAAGCCTCGTAGATGAACTCCGGAAACGAGTACACCCGCAAGCCCAGCTCCTGGGCGCGCAGCAGCTCGGGGTTGTCGGCGCGGGCGTGCATGCCCACAATCACGGCGTCGAGGTCGGCGGTTACTTTTTCCGGAAACCAGCCCTCGGCGGCAGGCAGCAGCTCGGCTTTGGCCAGCCGGCCTTTGGCGGGCTCAAATATTTCGTCGTCGGAGCCCGTGACGTGGGCGCCGCTTTTGTGCAGGGCCAGGGCCAGGTTGTGCATGATGCTGCCCCCGATGGCAATCAGGTGCAGGCGTTGGAGCGAAGAAGGAGTAGCGGCCATTTACAGAATAAGTAAGCAGGCGGCAAAGGTAGGGCATGGTGCCTAAGCTTTGGCTTGTGCCGGCTGGAGAGCTGAGAGCCGTAAGCCGCAAGCTTTTTCACTCCTGCCATTTTGCTAGCTGCGTGCAACTTACGGCCTGCAGCTCATCGGCAAAACGGCACGGGCGGAAGCGGATGCTACCCCTGCTCATTCTACGCAAAAGAAACCTTTTTGCCCAGCCCTCACTTGTGAAGCCCAGCCGTTAGCTTTGTACCCCTTTCCAGAAAAACGGGCCGCTACGGAAGAAATTCTGGCCAGACCGGCTCAACCTGCTTACCTTGTAGTGCCCCCCTATTGATGAACGACCGGATGGATGACCGCCTGAAACTCTCGGCCTCGCGCGCCAAAGCCGCCTGGAGCAGCCGCCCCGCGCAGCTGCCTATGGGCGGGCCCGCGGGTAAGCTGCCGCCCCAGGCCCTGGAGCTGGAAGCCGCCGTGCTGGGCGCCCTCATGCTGGAAAAAGATGCCCTCACCACGGTTATCGACATCCTGAAGCCCCAAAGCTTCTACAAGGACGGCCACCAGCGCATCTTCAAGGCTATCCTGAATCTGTTTGATAAGTCGGAGCCAATTGATATTCTGACGGTTACGCACGAGTTGCGCGAGATGGGCGAGCTGGAGCCCGCCGGCGGTGCGCACTACGTGGCCAACCTCACGTTCAAGGTCAACTCGGCGGCCAACATCGAGTACCACTCCCGCATCATCACCGAAAACGCCATCAAGCGGGAGCTGATCAACATTGCCAGCACCATCCAGCGCGACGCCTTCGAGGACACCACCGATGTGTTCAACCTCCTCGACAGCACCGAGCAGGCCCTGTTTGAGGTATCGGAGTCGAACATCCGCAAGAACTTCGACGACATGCGCAGCCTGATGGGCAAGGCCATCAAGGAGCTGGAAGAAAAGAAAGACCAGAAGGACGGTCTCACCGGCGTGCCCTCCGGCTTCTCGGCCCTGGACCGTGTAACGTCAGGTTGGCAACCATCTGACCTGGTGATTATTGCGGCGCGGCCCGGCATGGGTAAGTGCCTTGGCAAAGGCACCAAGGTGCTGATGTACGACGGCACGCTGCGCAACGTGGAAGACGTACAGGCCGGCGAGCTGCTGATGGGCGACGACTCCACCCCGCGCCGGGTGCTCAGCATTGCCCGGGGCCGCGAAAACATGTACTGGGTGCGTCAGAACAAGGGCGAGGCCTACCGCGTCAACGAAAGCCACATCCTCTCGCTGAAGCGCAGCCGCACCGAGGGCCCGCACCGCCACGGCGACGTGCTCAACATCACGGTGAAGGACTGGCTCGGCAAGTCGGCCAAGTTCCGCTCCAACTATAAGGGCTACAAGGTGCCCGTAGAGTTTGCCGCGCAGGAAGTGCCGGTTGATCCGTATTTCCTGGGCGTGTGGCTCGGCGACGGTGCTTCCGACAACTGCCGCATCACGGGCCAGGACCCGGAAATTATCGAGTATCTGCACCAGTACGCTGCCGAGCTGGACATGCAGGTGACCGTAGGCGTAGTGGCGGACCGCTGCAACAGCTACGGCATCACGCGCGGCCGGCAGGGCAGCAGCATCGCCCAGTACTCGCTGCAGGACGAGTTGCGCCAGCTGGGCGTGCTCGGCGACAAGCACATTCCGCAGTCGTACCTGAGCAACAGCACCGACAACCGCCTGCGCCTGCTGGCCGGCCTCATCGACTCCGACGGCCACCTCGACCCGGTGTCCAACGGCTACGAAATCACCCAGAAAAACCACCGCCTAGCCCGGCAAATCAAGTTTCTGGCCGACTCGCTGGGCTTCCGCACTTCCCTGAAGAAGAAGCGGGCCGCCATCAGTGCCATCGGCTACGAAAGCGAGGTGTACCGGGTGCGCATCTACGGCGATATCAACCGGGTGCCGGTGCGCGTGGCCCGCAAGCAGGCCCAGCCTTGGCGCAGCCCCGTGGATTGGCGCATGACCGGCATTTCGGTGGAGTTTGACGGCGAGGACAATTACTACGGCTTCAGCATCGACGGCAACCGCCTGTTTCTGCTCCAGGACATGACCGTGACCCACAACACGGCTTTCGTGGTATCCGCCATGCGCAACGCGGCGGTGGAGTTCAAGAAGCCGGTGGCCATTTTCTCGCTGGAAATGTCCTCGCTGCAGCTCGTGAATCGTCTGATTTCGGCGGAGGCGGAGCTGGACTCCGAGAAGATCAAGAAGGGCAACCTCGCCGACCACGAGTGGGCCCAGCTCAACCACAAGATTTCCAGTTTGTCGTCGGCCCCGATTTACATCGACGACACGCCCGGCCTCAGCATCCGGGAGCTGCGCACCAAGTGCCGCCGCCTCAAGGCTCACCACGATATTTCGATGATCATCATCGACTATCTGCAGCTGATGACCGGCAACACCGATGGCAAAGGCGGCGGCAACCGCGAACAGGAAATTGCCTCGATTTCGCGGGCGCTCAAAGGCATTGCCAAGGAGCTGAACGTGCCGGTGCTGGCCCTGTCGCAGCTTTCGCGCTCCGTGGAAACCCGCGGCGGCGACAAGAAGCCGCAGCTGAGTGACCTTCGTGAATCCGGCTCCATCGAGCAGGACGCCGACATGGTTATCTTCCTGTACCGCCCCGAGTACTACAAGATTACGGAGGACGAGATGGGCAACCCCACGCAGGGCACCGGCGAGGTTATCATTGCCAAGCACCGGAACGGCTCCCTGGAAACCGTGCAGCTCAAGTTCATCGGCAAGTTCACCAAGTTCGCCGACCTCGACGGCGCAGGCGGCTTCGGCGACGCGGGCTTCAACCCCAGCGCCTTCCCGCCCAGCAGCTTCGACGAGCAGACCGGCTTCACGCCCAACACCATCCGGCTGGGCTCGCGCCTCAACAACGACAGCCCGCCGCCCGCCCAGGCCTTCCCCCGCAGCAACTTCGACGACGGCCCGCCGCCATTCTAAAACTTCAAGCTTCAAAAGCGTCAGTCGGCAACGGCTGACGCTTTTTTTGTGCCCCGGCTGCTTCGTATGGCTGTGGCGCGGACTTCAGTCCGCCGCCCGATTGACAGGGCAAGCGGCGCGGTTTGCAGGGGCTGCGGACTGAAGTCCGCGCCACAGCCATACGGCGGCTTTTGCGTAAAATTGCCCGTATGAAAGACCTGCTGCGCCCCGACCTGACCTTCCGCCTCACCGGCCGCCTGTGGGTGGAATCCGCGGACGACCGGTTCATGGGCATCGGGCGGCTGGAGCTGCTGTGCCAGATTCAGCAGCACGGCTCCATCTCAAAGGCGGCGCAGGAAATGGGCATGTCGTACAAGCGGGCCTGGGATTTGGTGTCGTCTCTGAATGCCCAGAGCGCCCGGCCGCTGGTGCTGACCCAAACCGGCGGCAAGCGCGGCGGCGGCACCGTGGTAACGGCAGAAGGGGAGAAGCTCATTCAGGAGTTTGAGGCTTTGCAGGCGCGGTTTCAGGCGTTTCTGGCGGCGGAGGCGGCGCGGCTGTTCTAGCGTTGGTTTCTCACGCAGTGGCTCGAGGTGGTTTGCGCAGGGTCTCGCAGTGAACGGCCACCCCGAACCACTGCGCGAAAACCTCTCGCCCGGTTATTCGTTATGTTTGAAAAAATATAACGCATGAAACACGTTACGCCCGCTCTGTTGCTGCTTCCGATACTGGCCCACGCCCAGGCCCCCGCCGACACCACGCGGCTGGGGGAGGTGGTGGTAACGGCCTCGAAGGTGGAGGAAAGCATCCTGCAGTCGCCCGTAACGGTGGAGAAGCTCAACGCCCGGCAGCTGCGGCTCACGCCCGCGGCCTCGTTTTTCGATGCCATCGAGCACCTGAAGGGCGTGCAGATGATAACGCCCAGCCTGGGGTTTCGGGTGCTGAATGCCCGGGGCTTCAGCAACACCACCAACGTGCGCTTCGCCCAACTCGTGGACGGCATCGACAACCAGGCTCCGCACATTGGCGGGCCCATCGGGAACGTACTGGGGCCGAGCGACCTGGATATTCAGGCCGTGGAACTGGTGCCGGGCACGGCCGCGGCGCTATACGGGCTCAACGCCATCAACGGGCTGGCCAACTTCAGCACCCGCAACCCGTTCCGCAGCCCCGGCCTGAGCGTGCAGCAGAAGACGGGCGTCAATCACCTCAACGACCCGGCCACCGGCGCGCACGCCTTTTCCGAAACCAGTGTGCGCTACGCCCGGGTGCTGGGCCCGAAGTGGGCGGTGAAGGTGAACGGCACCTACCTGCGCGGCTACGACTGGATTGCCCGCGACCCGACCGACATCAACCCCAACGGCAATGCCACCACCGGCCTGCTGGGGGTCGATAACCCCGCCCGCGACCCGGTGAGCAGCTACGGCAACGAATCGTCGAACCGCTCGACGCTGACGCTGGGGGGCAAAAGCTACCAGGTGGCCCGCACCGGTTACCGGGAGCAGGACGTGACCGACTACCAGCTGCAAACCCTCAAGTACGACGCGGCCCTGCACTACAAGCTCACCGACAAAACGGAGCTGGCCTACACCTACCGCGGGGCCAACTTCGACAACGTGTACCAGCGCAGCAACCGGTTCCGGCTCGACAACTACCACCTGCAGCAGCACGCGTTGCAGCTCACCGGCCCCGTGGTGCAGGCCCGAGCCTATTTCACCCAGGAAAACACCGGCCGCAGCTACAACCTGCGCAGCATGGCTGAAAACCTGGACCGCAGCTTCAAGCCTGATGCCCGCTGGAACCAGGACTACACCGCCGCCTGGAACCAGGCCGTGGCCGACAGGCAGACGGTAGCTCAGGCGCACGCCACGGCCCGCGCCGCCGCCGATGCCGGCCGCCTGCAGCCCGGCGCGCCGGAGTTCCAGCAGCGCTTGCACGAACTGGCCGATATCAACAACTGGGACCAGGGCGCGGCCCTGCGCGTGCAGGCCGATTTGCTGCATCTGGAAGGCCAACTGAACCTCGGCGAAGCCCTGCGCCGGGGTGGCGGCAAACGCCTGCCCGCCTGGACCGACGTGCTGCTGGGCCTCGACCACCGCACCTATTTCATCCAACCCGACGGCAACTACTTCATCAACCCCGAAGCGGGGGAGGACCCCTACAGCACGCTCACCTACGGCAAAACCGGCGGCTTCGTGCAGGCCGGGGCGCGGCTGTGGCAGGAGAAAGTGCGCCTGACGGCCACGCTGCGGGCCGATAAGAACCACTATTTCAGCACCCGCTTCAACCCGCGCCTCACGGCCGTGTATTCGCCCATCCAGCGCCACAACTTTCGGGTGAGCTACCAGAGCGGCTACCGGTTTCCGAGCTTGTTTGAGGGGTTTTCCAACGTGAACAGCGGGCAGGTGAAGCGCATCGGCGGGCTCCGGGTGATGTCGGACGGAGTGTTTGAGAACAGCTACCTGCGCAGCTCCATTGATGCCTTCAACGCGGCCGTGACGCGGGGCGTGAACACCGGCGGCCTCTCGCGCAGCCAGGCCATCAGCCAGAACCAGGGCCTGCTGCAGAAAAATCCTTACACCTACCTGCGGCCCGAGCACATCAACTCCATCGAGCTGGGCTACAAAGCGGCCCTGCTGCCGGGCGGGCGGCTGCTGGCCGACGTGGATTTCTACTCCAACACCTACCGCGACTTTATTGCTCAGGTAGAAGCCTACGTGCCCCTGGATGCCACCGGCCAGCCGCTGAATGCCGGCTCCGACCTGAACGCCGTCGCCACCGCCCTGAGCGCCCGAGCCGGCCAGGCCCGCTACCGCCTCTGGACCAACTCCCGCAGCCGGGTGTACAACTACGGCGGCTCCCTGGGCCTGCGCTACGAAGTGGCCGGCGGCTATCTGGCCGGGGCCAGCGCCACCTACGCCCGCCTGCGCCGCACTGAGTTGGGCGACGGACTGGAGGATGGCTTCAACACCCCGCGCTGGGCCGCCAACGTGAGCCTGGGCAACGAAAACGTGGTGAAGAACTTCGGTTTCGGCCTCAACTACCGCTGGCAGCAGCGCTACTACTCCCAAACCTTCCTGGTAACCGGCTACGTGCCCGCCTACGGCACCCTCGACGCCCAGCTCAGCTACCGCCTGTCCGAGCCCAACCTGCGCTTCAAACTAGGCGCCAGCAACGTGCTCAACCATTACTACGCAAGCTACCTCGGCGGCCCCAGCGTAGGCGGGCTGTACTACCTGCAGGTTACGTACGGGCTGTAGAGACGCAATATGTTGCGTCTCATCGTTGCTGATGTTGGAGTTGTCGGAAAGTTAGTTGCCACATACAGAACGTCATGCTTCATCTGGCGTCCGCTTGCCGAAGCATCTCAACCGCTTCGTTGCAATGGTAATGCCCACGCTGGCCCGGCGTCTGCCGCAGCGGCATATTGCGGCTTATCTGGGCATCACGCCCGAGTCTCTGAGCCGCATCCGGGCCGAGCGGGGGCGGGGGGAGTTAACGGGGAGCTAGATGCAGAATCGGAAGCCGGCCCCGAGCGTTGTGTTTTGTAAAATATAAGGAAAGATAGATCCTGACCTTGCTGCTGGCATTCCGAGGAGCGGGTTTGTTTAGATTAAGTCTTGATATGGAGTTAATCCGCTGAAAAACCAAGTGGTAGGTGCGGGCTGAGGAAAAGGATAGGATTTTGTACAGGAGAAATACGGCCGAAAGCATAACGCTGGTGCGGAAGCTCGCGTAACCCAATAAGTCTGCCTTGCTAATTCGGTCAGGCTGGGCTTGCCCGCGTTTCCACTCCAACACCACAATGCTCTTTCTATGATCCAGCAACCGATTCCCTCAGCCGCCAGCGCCGGTGGGGTAGCTGCGCCGCCGCCCACCAGCCCGGTGCATCTTACTATCAACGGGCAGCAGCACACCCTCCAGATTGCGCCCTGGACCACCCTGCTCGACGCCCTGCGCGAGTACGCCGGCCTCACGGGCACCAAAAAGGGCTGCGACCATGGCCAGTGCGGCGCCTGCACGGTGCTGGTAAACGGCAAGCGCGTGAATAGCTGCCTGACCCTGGCCGTGATGCACGACGACGACGACATCACCACCATCGAGGGCCTGGGCACCCCGGAGGCCATGCACCCGCTGCAGCAAGCTTTCGTCGACCACGACGCCTTCCAGTGCGGCTACTGCACGCCCGGCCAGATCTGCTCGGCCCAGGGCCTCATTAACGAAGGCAAAGCCCACACCGAAGACGAAATCCGGGAGCACATGAGCGGCAATCTCTGCCGCTGCGGCGCTTACGTAGGCATCCTGAATGCCGTGAAGGAAGTGGTGGATAAAGGCAGTAATGAGGTGAGGAAGTAACTGGGAATGAAGTAAGGCCCTGTTTGCTCCCGGCGAACAGCAACTGCTTCTCCTGTACTACCTCATCACAAGTCACTTCATCACCTCATCACCCTACACCATGAACTCATTTACCTACCACCGCGCGACGGCCGTTGAGGATGCCGTGCGGGACCAGGCCAGCCACCAGGGCTCGGCCTACATCGGGGGCGGCACCAACCTCATCGACCTGATGAAGGAAAACGTGGAGCGCCCCACCCACCTCGTGAACGTGGCCAAGCTGCCGCTGGCTGCCATCGAAAGCCTGCCCGACGGCGGCCTGCGCCTGGGCGCCATGGCTACCAACGCCGACACGGCCTGGAACGAGGACGTGAAAAGCCGCTACCCGCTGCTCAACCAAGCCATCCTGGCCGGCGCCTCGCCCCAGCTGCGCAATGCGGCCACCAACGGCGGCAACCTCATGCAGCGCACCCGCTGCCTGTATTTCTACGACTTGGCCACGCCCTGCAACAAGCGCGAGCCGGGCACCGGCTGCTCGGCCATCGGGGGCTTCAACCGGATTCATGCCATTTTTGGGGCCAGTGAGCATTGCATTGCCACCCACCCGTCGGATATGTGTGTGGCCCTGGCGGCGCTGGCTCCTACGGTACGCGTGAGCGGACCCAACGGCGAGCGGAGCATTGCTTTCGACGACTTCCACCGCCTGCCCGAAAATCAGCCCGAGAAAGACAACACCTTGGCTTCCGGCGAGCTGATTATCAGCCTCGACCTGCCGGAGAAAGGCTTTGAGAAGAACTTCAGCTACCTGAAGCTGCGCGACCGGAACAGCTACGCCTTCGCCCTGATTTCGGTGGCGGTAGGGCTGGAGCTGGAAGGTGGCACCATCAAGGATGCCCGCCTGGCGCTGGGCGGCGTAGCCCACAAGCCCTGGCGCGACCAGAAGGCCGAAGCCATGCTGAAAGGCCAGCCCGCCACCGAGGATACCTTCCGCCGCGTGGCCGCCCAAGTTGTGGCCGACGCCAAAGGCCAGGGCTCCAACGACTTCAAGATTGCGCTGGCCCAGCGCGCCATCGTGCGGGCTCTCAAGCAGGCCGCCGACGGCTCGCAGAAGGCTTCCGACGTATTTCAGAACTCCAATCCCTAACCCGCATGAGCACCACTAACTATATCGGCACCGCCACCAGCCGCGTCGACGGGCCGGCCAAGGTGACGGGAACGGCCACCTACGCCGCCGAGTACCACCTGCCCAACATGGCGTATGCCTACGTGGTGAGCAGCCCCATTGCCAAGGGCAAAATCACGAAGATCCACGCCGACGAGGTGCTGGCGCTGCCCGGCGTTATCCAGGTGTTTTCGCACGAGAACGTGCCCTCCGTGGCCTGGCTCGACAAGAAGCACAAGGATCTGGTAGCACCCGGCGGCTCGCCGTTTCGGGCTCTGCAAGACCCCGAAATTCAGTTCAGCCAGCAGCCGGTGGCCCTCGTGGTGGCCGACTCCTTTGAGCTGGCCCGCTACGCGGCCTCGGTGCTGCGCATCGAGTACGACGAAGAAAAGCACGAAACCAACCTCGAAACCCAGCGCGCCAAAGGCTACGAGCCGGGCAGCGGCAAAACCGGCTTCCAGCCACCGCCACCGCCCCGCGGCAACCCCGACAAAGCCTGGGGTGCCGCCGAGCACCGCATGGAGGCCGAGTACGTGCACGGCACCCAGCACCACAACCCCATGGAGCTGTTCAGCACCACGGTGGAGTGGCGCGGCGAAGGCCAGATTACGGCCTACGACAAAACCCAGGGCGTTTTCAACGTGAAAAACTACCTGGTAGGCGTGTTCGGCCTGAAGAAGGACGACGTGCGCGTGGTGAACGAATACATGGGCGGCGGCTTCGGCGCGGGCCTGCGGCCGCAGTACTCGGTGTACCTAGCCGTGCTGGCCTCGCTGGAGCTGCGCCGCTCGGTGCGCCTCACGCTCACGCGCCAGCAGATGTTCAGCTTCGGCCACCGGCCCCACGTGCTCCAGACTGTGAAGCTGGCCACCAACCCCGATGGCACGCTGGCCGCCCTGCAGCACCATGCCCTCCACGAAACCTCCCACTTCGAGGACTACACCGAGAATGTGGTGAACTGGAGCGGCATGCTCTACCAGTGCGAAAACGTGAAGCTGGGCTACCAGATTGCCAAGCTCGACGTGTTTACGCCTCTCGATATGCGCGCCCCCGGCGCCGCCTCGGGCAGCATTGCGCTGGAAGTGGCCATGGACGAAATGGCCTACGCCGCCGGCCTCGACCCGCTGGAGTTCCGCCTCCGCAACTACGCTGACCGCGACCAGAACGTAGATAAGCCCTTCTCCAGCAAGAAGCTGCGCGAATGCTACCACCAGGCTGCCGCCAAGTTCGGCTGGGACCAGCGCAGCCAGGAGCCGCGCTCCATGCGCGACGGCAAGATGCTGGTGGGCTGGGGCATGGCCGGCGGTGTCTGGGATGCCACCCAGCAGAAATCGGCCGCCAAAGCCTCTATCACGGCCGATGGCAAGTTGACGGTGCTGAGCGGCGCCGGCGAAAACGGCGCCGGCACCTACACCATCATGACGCAGATTGCGGCCGAAACCCTGGGCCTGCCCCTGGAGGCCGTATCGTTCAAGCTCGGCGACACCGACCAGCCCGAAGCGCCGCTGCAAGGCGGCTCCTGGACGGCGGCCTCCGTGGGCACGGCCATCCAGAGCGTGTGCCAGGACCTGGCCGGTAAAATCCTGAAGCTGGCCCAGAAGCAGGACGACTCCCCGCTCAAGGATGCCAAGTTCGAGGATGTGGAATTTCTCAACGGCCAGATTCGCCTCCGCGCCGACCACAACCAGTCGGTGGTAATCCGCGACGTGCTGCAGGCCAGCGGTGAGGCCAAAGTGGAAGCCGATGGCTCTACGATGCCCAACATGCTCAAGCAGAAGCAGTACTCGCTGCACGCCCACAACGCCGTGTTTGTGGAAGTGAAGGTAGACGAGGACCTGGGCACGGTGCACGTGACGCGGGTGGTGAATGCCATTGCCGCCGGCCGCATCATCAACCTCAAAACGGCCCGCTCGCAGGTGTTGGGCTCGGTCGTGTGGGGCATTGGGGCGGCTCTGATGGAGGAAACCGTGATGGACCACAAGTTCGGGCGCTACATGAACCACAACTTTGCCGAGTACCACGTGCCCGTCAACGCCGACATTCACGACATCGACGTCATCTTCGTGGATGAGGAAGACGATGTGGTGAACCCGCTGGGCGCCAAAGGCATTGGGGAAGTAGGCATGCTGGGGGTAGCCGCCGCCGTGGCCAACGCCATCCACCACGCCACCGGCAAGCGCGTCCGCGACCTGCCAATTACGATTGACAAGCTGCTGTAACCGCTGCCGCTTTCCGTAACGCAAAACGCCCCGTAACCGTGAGGTTGCGGGGCGTCTTTGTGTGGGTGGGTCAATCTACTACTGGCAGCAGGTGAGAGGTTTGTGATGGTGATTAATAAAATTCCGTCAGCCCAAACCTCGTGCAAAAAAAACAAAATATGATTCTAATACCTAGTCTTTGCTTGTAAGTGACACTATTACAAAGTATTAATTATGCGTTTGTGCTTACGTCTTGCGTAAAGGTTTTGGAAGAAAATTGTCAATTTCTTTGTCACTAAAGGTTAATTCTTCATTTTTTTGTAATGCTTTCTGGGCTGAAGAATAAGCATTGCTAAATGTTCTTGGTGAGCCTTTATAAGTTTTTGAAAGACTGTCTTGTAGCTCTTCTCGTTTGACAACTATTTCAGCTGGTGTAATAATTTTGGCTTTTACATCAGTTAACAAGGATAGATATTTTTCTCTAATGTCTAATAACTCTAGTGCAGCTGTGGCGTGTTTTTGAATCGTTTCACCCAAGTTGTATTCTTTGAGGAAACTTGTTAGGCCAAATTGTAATGCGGATAGTATTGTGCTAACAATCAACGCCCAGTCATGTCCTTTGAATACCCTAACTAATAAACCTGTCGTGACTAATGCAGATAGTATAATTTGAGAATTTTTTATTTTGTTATTTCTGCTGGTTAGAATATCTGCACATTTCTCTTGTGTTTTGTGGGAGTAGACAATCTTTCCGTAGTTTTCACGAAGTTGAGATTCTAGTATTTCAAGTTCGTTATGAGGGGAATTTTGTTCCATATATTTCTTTCCACTTGCTTTTAGATGTTGTTGGATATGTTGTTTCTTTTTCAATGGCTTCTAATGCAAGATTATAGCATTGTTTAGCCTTGCTTGTGAAATTTCCTTTTCGCCAAACATACTGTCTCGCTCCTGGACTCAGCCAATAATCTTGTTGGTCATTTAACCCAGAAAGGTACTTGAAAAAATCTCTGCTCATCCAATCATAGTACATATATGATTTATCTCTATAAGGCCAAGTGCTCAAAAAATTATAAGCCATTGTGTCGATTAAAAGACCACCCATCGGCACACTCCACTTATCCTTCCATGATTTAGCCATTCTTGCAAGTCTTTTTAAATTTTTATTCCATTCATCATTCTTTTTTCTAATTTCAGTTATTTCGGGTTTAGGATTTGTTATTCTCCAACTTCCCCCGTTGTTTGAGTCAGCAAATGTATAAGAGTCATCTTTATTAATAAATGTTGGCACCAGTTCGAATACTATTCCGTCATCAAAACTTATGACAATTACTTGTCCATCAGCTTTCATATATGACTTGTAGGTCTTTTCTATTGAATTTTTAACTGCTTGTAATAATGCAGATTGTCCATTGTTAGTATAGGCATTGTATCTTTCGTAAACCGAATAAGGTAGTTGGAATAACATATCTATATCACTAACATGGATATCTGTATCTCGTCCATAAGAACCCACATAAAGGCTATGTGCAGTTTCAGATTCTGTAATCCAAAAGTCTCTGTTCAATTGTCTCGTCATGCGCTTATACCTATAAGCTATAGTCTCGACAGTTGGGTTTGAGATTTGAATATTGTTATTAAAAGTTTCAAACCAATTTGATACGCTCATGAGGTTTTAGATTTAGTATGATGCGAAGTATTACTATTGCTGTAATCGGCAACAGTGGTTTTATTCTGTATATATCTGCTTATCCCGCGAGTGGGGGTTTTCTTCTATATCTACCGTAGGTAGGCAATATAAGCGAAACTCCCTAGCCTGCCACCCTACTTCCCCGCCACAACGCCCACAGCCCCAGCGCCGGGCCGATGGCCAGGGGCAGCAGCAGCAGCTGAGGCGGCAGGCGCGGGGCCAGCCAGCCGGTGAGCTGCACGCTCCCGATGGTGAGGGCAAACCCCAGGCAGTTGACGATGGTTAGGGCCGCGCCGCGCGATTCGGCGGGGGCGTGCCGGGCCACCAGGGTGGAAAACATGGGCGAGTCGGCCACCACCACCAGCCCCCAGAATGCCAGAAACGCCACCAGTCCCACCACCGAGCCGCCGCCCAGCACCAGCCCCGAAGCCACACAGCACGCCCCCGACAGCGCCAGCGCCGTGGTGGCTACCCGCGCCGGGCCCAGCCGCCGGGCCAGCAGCCCCGCGCCCACGCAGGCCAGGCTGCCCCCGCCAATAATGCCGAACGAGAGCAGCGGCACCGGCAGCGCCGCCGCCGGGTGCCGCGCCTGAAACGCCGCCAGCACCACCGGCACAAACGCCCAGAACGCGTACAGCTCCCACATGTGCCCGAAGTAGCCCAGCGCCGCCGCCCGAAACTGCGGCTGCCGGAACCCCGCCAGAAACACCGTGAGTTGGGGCCGCTGCCCGGGGCGGCGGAAAGGGCCATCGGGCACCAGCAGCAGCAGCGCCACCCCGCCCAGCACCGCCAGCGCCGAGGTAGCGCCCGTGACGTAGTACCACGGCAAGTGCCCCGTAACGCTGCGCAGCAAATGCGGAAACGCCGTGCCCAGCACCAGCGCCCCCACCAGCCAGCCCAACGAGCGGCCCAGCCCTTCCTGGTAGTAGTCGGCGGCTATTTTCATGCCCACCGGGTAGATGCCAGCCAGGAAAAAGCCCGTCAGGAAGCGGCAGGCCAGCAGCCCTTCGGCCCCGAGGCCGCTCAGGTGCACTCCCAGGTTGGCCGTGGCCGCCGCCAGCGCACTCACAAAAAACACCCGCGAGGGCGAAAACCGGTCGGCCAGGGCCAGCAGCGCAAACAGCAGCGTGCCGCTGATAAAGCCCAGCTGCACGGCACTGGTGAGCGAGGCCACAAAGCCGGCCGGCAGCTGAAACCGCGCCGCCAGCTCGGGCGCCACGGCATTGCCGGCAAACCACAGCGAGGTGCAGCAAAACTGCGCCCCCACAATGGTGGGAAGAGTACGGGACATGAGAGCGGGCGAGAGAGTGGGAGAGCCGCGAAAGTACCCAAATCGGCCGGTTGGCCGGCTCCCCCAGCCCCTTAGTGCACAAGGTAGAGGCGCAGTAGCTGGAGTCTCGTCGTTGCTGAGGTTGTTTAGCCGGAGGGCATTTGTTGAAAACCAACCAAACACCCCTGAACGTCATGCAGAGGCGCAGCCGAAGCATCTCGCGTGCTGATGTCTGGATTACTTTCCACAACGTCAGCACGCGAGATGCTTCGGCTGCGCCTCTGCATGACGGTTACTTTCCACAACGTCAGTATGCGAGATGCTTCGGCTGCGCCTCTGCATAATGGCCTCAAAAGTAGCCCTTACCAGAACCGGTTGGTGCAGACCACCTGGGCCTTTTTCTTGAGGCGTAGGCCGACCAGTATCTCGTGGCTGCCGCTGTTGTAGCCGGCCAGCTCCGAGGTACCCGCATCGTAGGAGTAGCCAAACGTAAACTGTTCGTAGTTCAGGCCCACCAACGCCACAAACGAGTCAAACGCTCGCCACGACACCCCGCCCCACAGCAGGTCCTGGTACTTGAGCTTGGCGTTGAGGTCGACGGACAGAGGGGCCGGCTGCACGGCCTTCACCAGCACCGAAGGCACCAGGGACCAGTCGTCGGAAAGGGGCACGCGCACCCCGGCCGTGGCGAAGTAGTGGCGCTTCAGGAAGTTGCCCGCGCCCTCGGCCAGAGTGGGGCCATAGGAGAAGTTGAGCTTGTTGGCCAGCAGCTGCGCCCCGGACACGCCCACGTAAAAATCGGAGCTGTACACCCACAGGCCCACGGAGGCATCAGGGACCCGGGAAGCGTCGCTGGCGGCCACGGTGGTGGGGTCAAAAAACCGGAGCTGCTGCCCATCCACCGCAAACTGCTGCATGCCCACCGACGCGCCCAGGGCCGCCCGCAGGTTGGGCCGCAGCACCAGGTTGTAGGCGTAGGACAGATAGGCGCCCCGGCGGCTGGTGGGGCCGGTCTGGTCGCTGTAGACCAGCCCGCCGATGGCGTGGAAGGGCCGGCGCCGGTCATTGAGAGTGCGTTTGCTGGTGGTGCGCCACTTGCCCAGCGAGGAACTGGCGCTGAGGTAGTAGGTTTTGGGCGCGCCCTCCAGCCCCGCCCACTGGGTGCGGTAGCTGGCTTTCACGTCGATGTAGTCTTCCACGCCCGTAGCGCCGGGGTTGAGGATGTAGTTATTGTTCATGTACTGGCTGTACTGGGCCTGCTGCTGGGCCAGGGCCGGCAGAGCGGCCAGCAGCAACAGCGGCAGCAGCAGTGGTAAAGCTCGTTTCATACCCGTCATGAGGATGGTGCGGTGGGTGATGGATGGCCGGAAGCCGGCCGCGCAAGAGGCGCGGCCGGCTTCCGGAGTTAGTACAGAATCGTAATCGACCCACTATAGGACCTGCCCAGCGGGCCCCTCGTGACGACAACGTAGTAGTAGGTGCCTACCGGGGCGGGCTGGCCGTTGATGTCGCCGCGCCACTCGTTGGCCCGGCTGTAGTTGTTGGCCGAGAAGATCTTACTGCCCCAGCGGTTGAATATCGTCACGGTGTTGTCGGGGAACTGCTCGATGAACTCAATCTGCCAGGTATCGTCGCGGCCGTCGCCGTTGGGCGTAAAGGCGTTCGGAATCCGGATGGGCGGGCGCACCACCACCGTCACCTCGTCGGAATCGGCGCAGCCCCCGCTGCCAGCCGACAGCGTGTAGGTGGTAGTGACGAGGGGCGAGGCCGCGGGCTGCAGTGAGTCGCCCACGAAACGTAGCGTCTGGGAAGGTGTCCAGCGGACAGAGTAGCGGCCATCGGCGCGGCCCTCCAGCGTCACGGAAGTACCAGCCAGAATCTCCTTGTCGGGGCCGGCGTCCACGTCCACGGGTGGCTGAATGCGCACGGTAATGGCGTTGGAAACGGCCGTCACGGGCTGGGCGCAGGTGTTGGTGGTGCGCAGACGTAGCGTTACCAACTGCCCCTCGCGCAGGGTGGTGCTGGTGAACACCGGGCCCGTAGCGCCCGCCACGTCGGTCCCGTTCACCTGCCACTGGTACTGAGGCGCGGGCCCGGCCCCGGTTACGCTGGCAACACTGAACGTGAGCGGGGCGCCCAAGCACACCGGTCCGCCCGGCTGCACTGCAATGGTGAGAGTAGGCGCAGGCGTAGGAGTGCGCGTAACGGTGACCGAGGCCACGGCCGGGCCCGTGCTGCACAGGCCCGCCGAAGGCGTTACTTCCACCCGCACCAGGTCGCCGGTGACGAGGGTGCTGCTGGTGAAAGTGGGCCCGCTGGCCACGGCCACGTTGTTGACGAACCACTGGTAGGTGGGCGTGGGTCCCGCGTTGGTGGCTACGGCCGTGAAGGTGAGCGGAGTGCCGGGGCACTCCACGGGCGGCGCCGCCAGCGTAACGGTAGGCGTCACGCGGGGCTGCACCCGCACCGTTACCACGTTGGAAACCTCCGTGGCGCAGGTGCCCGAAGTAACGCGGCGGCGGAAGTAGGTGGTGGTCGTGAGCGGGCCTGGCGCGTAGGTGGCGCCGGTAGCCCCGCCGATGGCCGCCCAGGTGGCGTTGTCCGGCGAGGCTTCCCACTGGTATATATAGGAGCCCGTGCCACCGGTGGCGCTGCCGCCGCTCAGGGGGCTGGGTGCCGTGCCGGCGCAAATGTCCTGGTCGGCGGCAATGGTGCCGGCCGTGACGGCGGGCAGCACGTTCAGGGTTACCACGTTGGAGAATTCCGGGCCGCAGCTGCCGGAGCTGACGCGGCGGCGGAAGTAGGTGGTAGCCGTCAGCGGGCCGGGGGATAAGGTAGGTCCGGTGGCCCCGCCGATGGCCGTCCAAGTGGCGTTATCCGGCGAGGTTTCCCACTGATAGGTAAACGTGCCCGTGCCGCCGATAGCATTGGTCGCACTGGAAAGCGGGGCCGGGGCCGCGCCCGGGCATACCGTCTGGTTGGCGGCAATGGTGCCCGCCGTGAGGGCCGGCAGCACGGTCAGCGTTACCACGTTCGACGATACCGGCCCGCAGGCCCCGGCCGTGGCCTGGCGGCGGAAATAGGTGGTGGCCGTGAGCGGACCCGGCGCGTAGGTGGCGCTGGTGGCGCCAGGAATGACCGTCCAGGTGGCGTTATCGGCCGAAACTTCCCATTGATAAGCAACCGCGCCAAGGCCGCCAGTGGCTGGCTGGCCGCTGGTCAGCGGGGCCGGCGTGGCGCCGGGGCACAGCGTCTGGTCGGCGCCAACGCTGCCGGCGGTCAGCACCGGGGCCACGGTAATCAGCACGGAGGCGGTGTACTCGGGGCCGCAGCTACCGGAGGTCACGCGGCGGCGGAAGTAGGTAGTGATGGTCAGTGGGCCGGGCGCGTAGGTGTCAGCCGTAGCGCCGCTGATAGCCGTCCAGGTGACGTTATCCGGCGAGGCTTCCCATTGATACGCAAATGTGCCCGTCCCCCCCGCGGCCCCGGCGCTGCTGGTCAGCGGCGCGGGCGTGGCGCCGTTGCAGAGGGTCTGGTCGGCGGCAATGCTGCCAGCCGTGAGGGTGGGCAGTACGGTCAGCGTCACCACGTTGGAGTACACCGGTCCGCAGGCTCCGGCCGTCGCGGCGCGCCGGAAGTAGGTGGTAGCCGCCAGGGAAGCCGGCGCGTAAGTGGCGCTGGTGGCACCTGGCACGGCAACCCAGGTGGCATTGTCAGGTGAGGATTCCCACTGATACGCTACCGGGCCTGTGCCTCCGGCGGCTTCGGCGGTACTGGTGAGTGGGGCCGGAGCGGCGCCCGGGCACAGGGTCTGGTCGGCGGCAATGGTGCCGGCCGTGAGCACCGGGGCCACGGTCAGCGTCACCACATTGGAGTAGACCGGGCCGCAGCTGCCGGAGCTGACGCGGCGGCGGAAGTAGGTGGTAGCCGTCAGCGGGCCGGGCGTGTACTCGGGGTTGGTGGCTCCCGCAATGGCCGTCCAGGTGGCATTATCCCCGGACGACTCCCACTGATACGTCACCGGACCCGGCCCACCCACGGCGGCGGTGCTGGTAAGCGCAGCGGGCACGGCACCGTTGCACAGCGTCTGGTTGGCGGCAATGGTGCCGGCGGCCAGCGCCGGCGCTACCGTAATGGTCACGGCGTTCGAGACGGCCGTGCAGGGCCCGGAGCTAGCCAGGCGGCGGAATAGGGTAGTAGCGGCCAGTGCGCCCGGGGCATAGGTTTCGGCGGTGGCCCCGCCAATATTGCTCCAGGTGGTGCCATCCGGCGATGATTGCCACTGGTAGGCGACCGTGCCGGTGCCGCCGGTGGCGGGGGCACTGCTACTGAGGAGCGCGGCGGGGCTGCCGGCGCACACGGTCTGGTCGGCGGCAATGGTGCCGGCCGTTAGCGCGGGCACCACCGTTATTTCCACCGGATCCGTGAAAGTAGGTGTGCAGTAAGGACCTGATGCGTTGGGCAGCAGGAGCTGAACGCGCCGCCGGAAATAGGTGATGCCCGCTGGCAGCGTGCCGGAAGGCTGGTATGTGGCCGCCGTAGCGCCCGCAACGTTCGTCCAGGTGGTGTTATCCGTTGAGGTTTCCCATTGGTAAGTGACTGGCAGGCCGCCGTCGCTCGTGGCCGGGGCGGTGCTGGTAAGGGCGGCTGGGGCGGTGCCGGCGCACACCGTCTGGGAAGCCGCAATGCTGCCCGGCACGGGTAAATCCGGCACCAAAATGCGGCCCGTGCTTTCGCGGCAGAAGCATTCGGTGGTGATGCGCAGCGTTACGGTATAGGTGCCGGGCGTCGCGTAGGTATGTACTGGGTTCTCCAGCGTCGAGGTAGTACCGTCGCCAAAAGTCCAGGCATACGTCTTCCCGTCGAAGTCAATGGGCGGGGACTTGAAGGAAATCTGCCGGCAACCCGTAATCTCCGCGCTGGGTCCCACGCGCAGCAAAGAGCTTTGGTTGAAGTTGACCAGGCCCAGCCCACTCAGGCGGCTGCCGCCCAGCTGCAGGCTGTCATCGGCGTAGCCCACCGCCGCGCCCAGCGAGTCGGGGTAGGCAATGAAGCCCAGGGCGGGCTGGTTGTTGCGGGCCACGTAAATCTTGCCATCGGGGGCGGCCTGCATGGAGCCCAGGTCGGCGGGCGTTTGCTGATTGAGCGGGATTTCTTCCCGGGTCACCGGCCCGTTGCCGCTGATATTGAACTGCAGCAGCTTGGGTGGGTTTTACACGGTGGCGTAGAGGTAGCTGCCGGGCGAAAAGCTCACCCCGTAGTACTTCCCTTCGCCGCGGGCCACGATGAACGGAACCTGCGGGTTGGCGGTAACATTGCCCGTGCCGGTATCAAACCCAAACAGCTCAACAGTGCTGCTGCTATCGCCTGCCGCTACCACTTCGCTGTAGCGGGCCAGGGCCAGCCGCTGGCCATCGGGCGTTACCTTCATCTGACCCTTATAGCCCAGGGCCGCCACGCTCGGCGCGTGCAGGCTGCCGATGGCCGAAACAACAGGCGTTTCAATCAGAACCGGCCCCAAGTAGCCGCCGGTGGCTGGTCGCACGCGGTAGGCCAGAAAGGCGTCGCCCCGGTTGTCGTTGCCGGCCGTGGCAGTGCCCCAGCCGTGGGTGATGACCCAGATGTCGCAGCCGTTTTTATGAAATACGCCCGTTAGCTTCTCGGCCGTGCCGCGGGCCAGGGGCGTGTTTTTGGTGGCGGCAATGACTGTGCCCGGCCCGCCACCCGCGGGAATCTGTATTTCGGAGTAGCTCAGGCCTACGGTGCTGTTCAGGGTGAAGAGCAGGTAGCGCGTCGGCTGGCCCGTGCCGGGTATGCCCGGCAGCCGGATAGGCAGGGGCCCGTCGGTGGTGAAGCGGTTGCCCGCCAGCCCCGTGCCGTTGGTCATCACGGTGCCGTCGCCGTTCCATACGGTTTCGCCGTTGCTGTAGAAGAGAATCCGGCCGTCCCGGTCCGACATCACCCCCGAGCCGGCGGGGGCGTCCATGGCGCCATCCGTAAGCACTGTCGGCAGGGAGTCGGCCGAGGCCTGGTTGAAGTCCAGCCCCGCCTTAAAGCCGAAATACCACGTGTTGGCAAACTTCTCGTCGGCCGCGCACTCGGGCGAGGTGGGAGGGGGCGTGCCCTGGGCCAGGGCCGTAGTGGCCGCGCCGCTCAGCAGTAGCAGCAGGAGCGTGAGCAGCCATCCGGCTACCGGGCGGGCCCGCCAGCGGCGCCATTGGTCCGGCGGAGAAACGTTCGGGTTGGGAGCAGAAGAGGTGGGCAGGGCGGGAGACAGTAGCTCTGTGAGCATAGAGGAGCGAGGGAGGGTGCTAGTCAGACAAGTCCCGGACAAAACAAAAAGTGCCGGTTGGCTGCAAATAGTAAACGAAGCAGTAAGTCAACCTATTGCCGAAAAGCCGTTATCTCAAAGCTACGCCCTGGCTGTCAGGTTTGTGCAAAGCAATATATGTATAGTGCAGATTGCAGCAGCGGTAAGGCACCGACGAAGAAGGCATAGCTCAAAGCAGGCTGCCACAGACCTGGGCCGCAGCCGTGTCTGGCCACTCCTGGCGCTGTCCTGCGCCTTTCGGTACTTTTGGGGTCCTTGCACTGTTAACCAAGTAACGCCACCCGTTTCGGCAACTGCCCGCCACGCTACCCATCGCCCTCGCCATGAACTCCCTGCAAGACTTCCACAACACCGCCCGCAGCTTCCAGACCACCGCCAAAATGCCCGTGCTGTTCGTGGGCCACGGTTCGCCGATGAACGCGCTGGCCGATAACCCCTTCACCCAAACCCTTCACCAGCTGGGCCTGGATATCCGCAACCGGCAGCCGCCCCGGGCGGTACTGGTGGTATCGGCGCACTGGCTCACGCGGGGCACCTTCGTGGCCGTAAACGAGCGGCCCGAAACCATCCACGACTTCGGCGGCTTCCCCCAGGAATTATTCGATATGCAGTACCCCGCGCCCGGTGCCCCCGACGTGGCCCAGGAGGTGCTGCAGGCCCTGCCCGACGCGCACCCCACCGACGAGTGGGGCCTCGACCACGGCACCTGGACGGTGCTGCACCATGTGTTTCCGGAGGCCGACATTCCGGTGTTCCAGCTTAGCATCGACTACCACCAGCCGATGACCTACCACGCCGAGCTGGCCCGGCAGCTGCAGTTTCTGCGCCGCCGCGGCGTACTGATTCTGGGCAGCGGCAACATCGTGCACAACCTGCGCCAGAGCATGCCCAAGCTCATGGCCGACGACCCCACGCCCTACGCCTGGGCCGCGGAATTCGACGAGTGGGCCAAGCGCAAAATCGACCAGCGCGACTTGCACGCGCTGGCCCACTACCAGCAGGCCGGCGCCAGTGGCCCCCTCGCCGTACCCACCCCCGACCACTACATCCCGCTGCTTTACAGCCTAGCCCTGGCCGAACCCGACGACGACATCCGCCACGCCTACGAAGCCGTGGAATACGGCGGCCTGAGCATGCGCACGTTTGTGGTAGGGTAGAAGGTGAGAGGCGTTGATTTGGGTCTGTAGTTGACGTTCTTCAGGTCTCAGGCAACGCCTGCGCCACAGGCGGCATCTGGCGAAGCACAGGTTTTCTACCTTGTCCTCCATATGCGCCAACTCCTCCCGCTGCTGCTCAGCCTGACCGCCGCCACGGCCACTACCGCCCAGACGCCCGCCACCACCTACCGCGCCGCCGAGCGCAAAGTCAACGACCTGGTGCACACCCGACTGGATCTGCGCTTCGACTACGCCAAGCGCTACGCCTACGGGCAGGCCTGGGTGACGCTGAAGCCTCACGGCTACGCCACCGACTCGCTGCGGCTCGATGCCAAGGGCATGGATATTAAGCAGGTGATTTTGGTGCAGAACGGCGCGCCGCAGCCGCTGAAATTCACCTACAACCGGCAGCAGCTGCTGGTGCAACTGGGCCGCGTGGTGCCGGCAGGGGAGGCCTACACGGTGTACGTGGAGTACGTGGCCAAGCCCGATGAGCTGGGAGCCAAGGGCAGCGCCGCCATCGGCGACGCCAAGGGCCTGTACTTCGTGAACCCCGACAGCGCCGTGGCGGGCAAGCCGGTGCAGATCTGGACGCAGGGCGAGACGGAATCCAACTCGGCCTGGTTTCCCACCATCGACAAGCCCAACCAGAAATCTACCTCCGAAATCAGCCTGACGGTGCCCGCCAAGTACGTCACGCTCAGCAACGGGGCCCTCGTCAGCCAGAAGCCGGCCGGCGCGGGTCTGCGCACGGACACCTGGAAGATGGACCAGCCGCACGCGCCCTACCTGTTCATGCTGGCCGTGGGCGACTTCCGCAAAACCACCGACACCTGGCGGGGTCGGGAGGTCAGCTACTACCTGGAGCCGCAGTACGCCGGGCAGGCGCGGGCCGTTTTCGGCAAGACGCCGCGGATGCTGGAGTTTTTCTCCAACCGGCTCGGGGTGGAGTTTCCGTGGAACAAGTACGCCCAGGTGGTGGTGCGCGACTACGTGGCCGGGGCCATGGAAAATACTTCGGCCTCGTTGTTCGGGCCCCAGGCCCAGGGCTCGGCCCGCGAGCTGCTCGATTGGGAGTACGCCGGTGTGGAGCGCGAAGTGGCCCACGAGCTGTTCCATCAGTGGTTCGGCGACTACGTGACGGCCGAAAGCTGGAGCAACCTGACCGTGAACGAGAGCTTCGCCAACTTCTCGGAGGTGCTCTGGGCCGAGCATGAGTACGGCCCCGACGCCGGCGCTGCCCAGGCCTACCGCAGCCTGCGTACCTACCTCGCCGACCCCAGCAACCACACCAAGCCCCTGGCCCGCTATCAGTACGCCGACAAGGAGGACATGTTCGATAACGTGAGCTACCAGAAGGGCGGCAGCATCCTGAACATGCTGCGCGCCTACCTGGGCGAGGCGGTTTTCTTCAATGGCCTGAAAACCTACCTGACCCAGAACGCCTTCGGGACCGGGGAGCCGCATCAGCTGCGGCTGGCGCTGGAGCAGGCGTCGGGGCAGGATCTGAACTGGTTTTTCGACCAGTGGTACTACCGCCCCGGCCACCCCGTGGTCAGCATCGACTACGCCTACGACGCCGCCCGCCGGGAGCAAACCGTGACCATCAAACAAACCCAATCCGGCCCCGCGTACCAGCTGCCGCTGGCGGTGGATGTGTACCTGAATGGCAAGCCGCAGCGCCACCAGATTACCGTGCGCCAGGCCGCCGAAACCTTCCGATTCCCAGCTGCCACCCGGCCCGAGTTGGTGAACGTGGACGCCGACAAGGTGTTGCTCTGGCAAAAATCTGACAACAAGCCCCTCCCCGAGTACGCCGCCCAGCTCCGCCTCGCCCCGCGCTACCTTGACCGGCGCGAAGTCTTGGCCGCCGCCCAAACCCAGCTCAAAGCCCAGCCCACCGACGCGCTGGCCCGCCAGCTGCTGACGGCTGGCCTCACCGACAAGTCGCCGGTACTGCGCCAGTTCGCCATCGAAGCCCTCGACCTGCAGAACCCCGTCCAGCGCAAAGCCGCCGCCCCCGCGCTGGCCCGGCTGGCCACCACCGATGCCTCAGTGCAGGTGCGGGCCGCCGCCCTCACGGCCCTGGGCTCCCTGAAGAACAAGCAGTACCTGCCGCTGTTCACGCAGGCCCTGGCCAACCCCTCGTATCGGGTGCAGGGCGCAGCGCTGCTGGGGCTGCTGCCGCTGCGGCCAGAACAGGCCCTGGCCCGCGCCGCCGCTTTCGAAGCCGACAACCGAGGGGCCCTCACCGTGGCGCTGGTGCAGGTGTACGGCCAGGCCGGCAGCCCCGCCCAGTGGCCCCTGATGCGCACCAAGTACGACGCGGCCGACCCACCCAGCCGCTTCAGTCTGCTGGCCAGCGTCGGCAGCATGATGGGCCGCACCGACGATGCCGCGGCCCTCACCGAAGGCATCGCCCGCATCAAGGACCTGACCGTGCGCTACAAAGCCTATATCGATGCCTCCCGCCTCATCGGCCTGCTCCGCCAGATCGAGCAGCAGCAAGCCACCCGCCCCAACGCGGCCCTGGTGGCGCAACAAGTAACCGCTGCCGTAGCCGAAATCGAAGCCGCCAAGTAGAGACGCGTATTCGCGTCTCGTCGTTGAACGACCGGCACCCAAACAATGCCGGCAACGACAAGCCTGACCGGTGTAGAGACGCGACACTTCGCGTCTCGTCGTTGCTGATGTTGTTCAGGCTGCCTACTTCCGAACCGTTCAACGCCGAGACGCGAAGTGTCGCGTCTCTACATCGTCTCGTCGTTGCTGACATTGTTCAAACCGCACACTTCCGGATCGTTCAACAACGAGACGCGAATACGCGTCTCTACACCGTTTCAGAACCCTCAATGCACTCGGCAGGCGGCCACAAAACCCTCGGTCCTGATGCGGCGCGCTGCTGCTGAGGGCTGCGGGGGCAGAAGAACGGGCCATTTGGGACCGGGTAACCGCCCGGAATATCGCCGCCCGGCGGCAACCCTGGCCCCGGATACGCAGTACGCCTGACCTTCACCCAGCCAGTATGCGGGGCCTGCCAACAGAAATGGCCCGACCTTTGGGAAACCGCCACCCGGCGCGCCCCCAACCGGTGGCTACCTGAAGTTGCGCTGACGCGTATACTCAGCCAGGCCTGAGCTTGAAGTTTATGACGCAGGAACAACTACGCTTAGCCGCGGCCAACGCCGGGCGAGCCCCATGGAAGAAGTTCGGACCCTACCTCACGGAGCGCCAGTGGGGCACGGTGCGTGAAGACTACTCGGCCGAAGGCAACGCCTGGGACTACATCACCCACGACATGGCCCGTAGCAAGGCCTACCGCTGGGGCGAGGAAGGCATCGGCGGCATCTCCGACGACCAGCAGCTGCTGTGCTTTGCGGTGGCCCTCTGGAACGGCAAAGACGAGATGCTGAAGGAGCGCCTGTTCGGCCTCACCAACGGCCAGGGCAACCACGGCGAGGACGTGAAGGAGCAGTACTACTACCTCGACAGTACGCCCACGCACTCCTACATGCGGATGCTCTACAAGTATCCGCAGGGCAAGTTTCCGTACGGCAAGCTGGTGCGCGAAAACGGCCGCCGCACCCGCCTAGAGCCCGAATACGAGCTGCTCGACACCGGCATCTTCGACCAGAGCCGCTACTTCGACGTGTACGTGGAGTACGCCAAGGCCGGCCCCGAAGACGTGCTCATCAAGCTCACGGTGCACAACCGCGGCCCCAAAAAGGCCAGCGTGCAGCTGCTGCCGCAGCTCTGGTTCCGCAACACCTGGAGTTGGGACGGCAAGTCCACCCGACCCAGTATGCGCGAGTCGCAGCCCGGCGCGGTGCACGCCCAGCACCCCGAGCTGGGCCACTACCACCTCTATTGCGAGCCGCACGGCACGGCCGAGCCGCCCCGCCTGCTGTTCTGCGAAAACGACACCAACGGCGCCCGCCTCTACAGCCTGCCCGCCGAGGGCCGCCACTTCAAGGACGGCATCAACGACTACGTGGTGAACGGTGAGGCGGCGGCCATCAACGACGAGCAGGCTGGCACCAAAGTGGCCGCCCAGTATCAGCTGACCGTGCCCGCCGGCGAGGCCCGCACCGTGCGGCTGCGCCTGAGCCAGCCCTGGCAGGACGCGCCCTTCCACGACTTCGACCACCAGTTCTACCTGCGCCAGACCGAGGCCGACGAGTTCTACAACTGCCTGCAGGAAAGCCTGCCCGCCGACCCCGACGTGCGCAACGTGCAGCGCCAGGCCTTCGCGGGTATGCTCTGGAGCAAGCAGTTCTACTACTACGACGTGAACCAGTGGCTGAAGGGCGACCCGGCCATGAGCAAGGCCCCGGCCAGCCGCCGCGCCGGCCGCAACAGCACCTGGCACCACCTCTACAACGCCGACATCATCTCGATGCCCGACAAGTGGGAATATCCGTGGTACGCGGCCTGGGACCTCGCGTTCCACTGCATCCCGCTGGCCATGGTCGACGCCGAGTTTGCCAAGCTGCAGCTGCGTCTGTTCACCAAAGACCGGTACATGCACCCCAACGGCCAGCTGCCGGCCTACGAGTGGAACTTCTCCGACGTGAACCCGCCCGTGCACGCCTGGGCCACCTGGCGCGTGTACCAGATGGACAAAAAGCTCCACCACGGCCTCGGCGACACCGTGTTTCTGGAGGTGATGTTTCATAAGCTGGCCCTGAACTTCGCGTGGTGGGTGAACCGCAAGGACAAGAGCGAGCGGAACATCTTTGAGGGCGGCTTTTTGGGCCTCGACAACATCGGCGTGTTCGACCGGAGCGCGCCGCTGCCCACCGGCGGCTTCATCGAGCAGAGCGACGGCACCAGCTGGATGGCCATGTTTGCCCTCAACATGATGCGCATGGCCATGGAGCTGGCCAAGTCCAACCGCGTGTACCAGGAAATGGCCGGCAAGTTCTTCGAGCACTTCCTTTACATCGCCGACGCCATGACCCGCGGCGGCGACGGCCAGTTCAACCTCTGGGACGACGCCGACGGCTTCTACTACGACGTGCTGCACACCCCCGACGGCGTGCGCACCAAGCTCAAGGTGCGCTCCATTGTGGGGTTGATTCCGCTGTTTGCGGTGGAAGTGGTGGAGCAGGATATTCTGGACGCGTTGCCCGAGTTTACGGCCCGCGCCACCTGGCTGATCCGGCACCGGCCGCACCTGGCGCAGCTCGTCACGCGCTGGCAGGAGCCCGGCAAGGGCGCCCGCCACCTGCTGGGGCTGCTGCGCCGCCCGCGCCTCAAGAAGCTGCTCACCCGCATGCTCGACGAAACTGAGTTCCTGTCCGACTACGGCATCCGGGCCATGTCGCGCTACCATCTGGAGCACCCCTACATCTACAGCACCCCCGAAACCGATTTCACGGTGCAGTACGTGCCCGGCGAGGCCGAAAGCAGCATGTTTGGGGGCAACAGCAACTGGCGCGGCCCCATCTGGCTGCCCATCAACTTCCTCATCATCGAGTCGTTGCAGCGCTACCACCACTACTACGGCGACAATTTTAAGATTGAGTACCCCACCGGCTCCGGCAAGCTGCTCAACCTGCAGCAGGTATCGGAGGCCCTGGCCGGCCGCCTCACCCGGCTGCTGCTCAAAGATGAAACCGGCCGCCGCCCCGCCTTCGGCGACAACGAGCTGCTGCAAACTGACCCGCACTTCCGGGACAACCTGCTCTTCCACGAATACTTCCACGGCGACGCCGGCCACGGCCTCGGCGCCAGCCACCAAACCGGCTGGACCGGCCTAGTGGTGCGCCTGTTGCAGCTCAGCGGCCAGTAAGCCCACCGGTTTTACAGCAAAACAGCGGCCCATTTGCCGCTAAGCATCCCGGCGCACGTGCTGGCTGCTTAGCGGCAAACGGACCGCTGTTTTGCGTAGGAAAGGTGATAAGTGCGCCGCTAGTTGCTGCGGTCGGTGAGAAGCGTGAGCTGGGCGGCCATTTCGGCCGGGCCTTGGTACACGAGGCGCCCGTCGCGCAGCGAGCCGGTGTACACCTCTACCTCCGTGGAATCGTGGGGCAGAAACACCCGCACCGACTCACGCCGGCCGGGCCGGATGAGCGTGATGCCGGTAGGGGAGTTGTCGGGGGAGGCTATTTCGTAAAATCCAGCGTTAGTAAGTTGTTTATCAAGCATTTCAGCTAAGTGGGTTTCATGGGCCCAATGCGTAGTTGTGTTGGATAGTTTCATTCGGGTGAAAGAATTTTTATAAAACCGCCAGTGGCCGCCGGCAACTGGCGGCTTCAGCTGCCGGCGGCCACTGCCGGGCTGCCGTCGGGCTGGCGGCTCATCTGCTGGGCCATCATGCTGGCCAGAATGATTTGCAGGGCATGGTAAAGCATGAGCGGCAGCAGCAGCAAGCCCGTAGCGGCCATACCCGGAAACAGCAGGCTAGCCATTACGCTGCCATGCACCAACGACTTCTTGGAGCCGCAGAACAAAGCCGTAATCCGGTCCTCGCGCGAGAAGCCCAACAGCCGGCTCAAACCCCACACCAGCCCGAAAATGGCCGCGTACAATCCTACCATGCCCAGGGCCAGCAGCGCCACATCGGCGGGCGCGTAGCTGCGGAAGATGCCTTCTGCAAACGACTCGCAGAAAGCGGTAAACACGATCAGCAGAATCACAATCTGATCGGAGATGCGTAAGGTACCCTTGTGGCGCTCGGCAAAAGCACCGTAGCGGCGGTTGAGCAGCACCCCGGCCACTACTGGCAGAATTACCTGCCACACCAGGCTCAGGGCCAGGCTCCAGAGGTGGCCGCCGTCGGCGCTGGTGTTCAGGAACAGGCTGGTCCAGAGCGGCGTGAGCACAATGCCCAGCAGACTGCTGATGCTGGCGTTGAAGATGGCCGCCGGCAGGTTGCCCCGCGCAATGCTCACCATCACGACGGACGTGGACACCGTGCTGGGCAGCGTGCATAGGAAGAAAATGCTTTGCCAGAGTTGCTCGCCTTTCAGGCCCTCAAACAGCGGCCGGGCCAGCAGCGCCAGCAGCGGAAACGCCAGAAACGTAATGCCCTGCACCACCACGTGCAGCCGCCAGTTGCGCAGGCCGGCTGTGAGCTTTTCGGCGCTCAGGAGCAGGCCGTAGAAAAAGAAAATCAGGGCCACGCCGGCCGTGGTGATTATTTTCCAGGGAATGGGGCTGCTCTTGCTCCCGACTCCGGGCACCAGATACGCCAGCGCCACGGCCCCCACCAGGCCCAGTAGAAACCAGTCGAGCAGGCCGGCGCGGCGGAGCAGCGCCAGCAGCCGGTTTTCAGGCGGCGCAGTCGGCGCGGGAGAGAGGGGCGGAGGGGTGGGCTGCAGCATGGGCAAAGCAAAAGAAAAGCGTCAGACTACTGTAGTCTGACGCTTGCTGGCAATACGCAGAGGCCGGGTCAGGGGTTGGGCCCGCTACCAGCGCATCAGGCCGCCGTGGCCAGCTTGCGCTGCTTTTTACGGCCTTTGCGCAGCCGGTTCAGCCACATGATGGTACCCGTAATCGGGAACGTGACGCCCAGCAGACACACCACCAGACTCACGATTTTGGAGGGCCAGCCGAAGATGGCGCCCGTGTGCACCGGCTTGAACAGACCCCGCACGCGCTGGCCCAGGTTGCGCTGCTCGTAGGTCTGGCTTTTGAGCACGCTGCCGGAGTATTGGTCCAGGTATACCTCGTCGGTAGCGTTGTCATACACCGCATTCGGCCGCAGCGTGGCCACTTTGATGCTTCCCGCAGCGTCTTTCGGCAACTGCAGCGAGTAGTACACGGCCATCGGGGCCAGCTGCCGGGCCTGGACCAGCGTGGCATCGGCCGTGAGGCCGGTGGCGGTGGCTGGGGTTGATTCTGCCGAAGCGGCTGATGCGGCGGGCATCAAGGCAGCCGCGCCGGCCGGCACCACCGATACAGGCGGCTCGGGCCGGTCCATCGGTGAGTTCGTGACGGCGTAGATGCCTTTGTTGAACCACTCAAACGACCACGCCAGACCCGTGAAGGCAAACACGAACAGCAGCAGCGCCGAGTAGAAGCCCAGCACCACGTGCAGGTCGTGGTTAAGGCGTTTCCAGCCGCCGCTCCACTTCACCTGCAGCCGCTGCCGCACCGCCTTGCGCGAGGCCGGCCACCACAGCACCAGTCCGGTCCCAATAATCACCAGAAACAGCAGCGTGCTCACGCCCACCACCAGCTTGCCTATGGCGCCGCCCACCATACCGCGGTGCAGGGCCATCATCGAGAAAAAGAAGGTTTCGCGGTAGTTCAGCTCGCCCGTCACGGCGGCCGTGTAGGGGTTCACGAACACCACCGGCCCCCGGCCGCCTTCGCCGCCGCCTTTGCCGCCTTCCTTGCCACCCTTGCCTTCTTTTCCCCGGCCTGCGCCGCTCTTTGCACGCGCGCCTTCGTTTGGCTGGCCGCCCCGTTCAGCGCGGGCGGCCTCGGATTTCCGCTCACCGCCGGGCGCTCCGGCCAGGTTGATTTCCACGGTGCGGGTGGGGTCGGCGTAGACTTTCAGGCCGGTAATCCTGGCGTCGGGCTTGTAGACTCGTACGGCCGCCGTGAGCTGGGTTAGCGGCTGGCGCGGGGTAGTGGTGGGCGCCACAAAGTAGCGCTCCGGGTGCCAGGCCTGCTCCAGCTCTTTCTCGAACACCAGCACGCCGCCTGTGAAGCACACCACGGCAACAACCAACCCCGACACGAGGCTGAGGTAGAGGTGAAGGTTGCGGAAGAAGATTTTCATAAAGCGTAGGTTGGGCTGCCGGCAGCCGGCATTGCCAGGGTTTTGTTGAATAGCAGAAACTTCGGCGCAGATGAAAACCCGGGCCGACACCAGTTGCAGCTGGTGCCGGCCGGGCTTTCGGCTCACGCCTCACTCACTCGTGTTGGGAAGGCCCGGGTGCGGGCTTAGAGCTTGTAGCCCAGCGTCGCGGCGAAGTTGCGCGGCGCAATGGGGTTGATGCTGTTGTCGTCGTGCAGGTTGTAGCTCAGCTCGTTGAGGATGTTGGCCATCTTCACCCGCACCGAAAACCGCTCGTAGGCGTAACCCAGCGAGGCATCGAACTGCGTGTAGTTGGGGATGCTGATGAGCTTATTGACATCGGTAATGGGGTTGCCATTGGTATCGTAGAGCAGGCGTGGGTTGCGGCCGGCTAGCTTGTCGCCCACGTAGTAGGCCGTGACGCCCGCCGTGAGGCCGCGCAGCAGGCGCTGCTCCGGGGCCAGGCTCCCGAAGTTGTAGAACAAACTCAGGTTGGCGGTGTGGGCCGGGTTGTAGCGCAGGCGGCTGCCGGTCTGGTAAAGGGTGCTGCGGGTGTAAGCGGTGTTGTTGTAGCTGTAGCCCGTGATGAAGCTCCAGCCCATCATCGGCTTGCTTTGCACGTCCACTTCCACGCCTTTGCTGGTCACCTGGCCGGCCAGTTCCTGGGCGCTGGGGTAGGCCGCGTTGTAGGCCGGGTTCGGGGTATTGGGGTTGCCGCCAACGAACTGCTGAATCACCTGCGCCTGGTTGCTGTTCACGATGCGGTAGGCCGTCACGTTGGCCGACAGCGCACCCTTGAACAGGTCGTTTTTCAGGCCCACCTCATACTGGTCGATGATGGAAGGGGGCAGGGCCGCGCCTTGGTTGTCCGTCACGGTGTTGCCCTGGGGCGTGAAGGAGTTGGAGTAGGAAGCAAACAGCGCCATCGTCTTCAGCGGCTGATACACCACGCCCAGGCGCGGCGAAAACGCGTTGTCGTAGCGGCGGTTGTCTACCGCCTGGCCGGCCAGCGGGCCGCTGGCGTTGGTGGCTTTGCGGTTGGCGGCCGTGTTGTAGTAGTAGATGTCGCTGGGCGTTTCCTGGTAGCTCCAGCGCAGGCCGGCCAGCACCTTCACCTTCTCCGTCACGCTCAACAGGTCCTGGGCGTAGAAACCTGCGCGGCGGGTGTTGGCCTGGGTGTAGGCGTTGCGCACCAGTGCCTCAAACCCGGCAATGCGCTCCGTAGGCTGCGCCACCACCTTGCTACGGTCTAGGATGTTGATGGCGTCGAAGGCCGTAACTACCTCCGTGGCGGGCCGGGAAAGCGAGTTCGGGCCGGTGTAGGCCAGCGTGTTGGTCAGGTACTGGTCGGCGTCGGCGCCCACCAGCACGGTGTGCTCCAGGCGGCCGGTGCGGAGCTTGCCGGTCAGGTCGAGCTGGGCCAGGAAGTAGTTTTCGTGGGTTTCGGTGCGCTGCAGGCTGCGGGTCAGGTTGCCGTAGGTGGCCGGCGCGGCGCTGGCCACCGGGCGCGAGGCCGAGCGCAACTCATTGTCGTAGCGCTGGAAGCCGGCTACGCCGCGCAGTTGCCAGGCGTCGGTGAGGTGCGTGGTGAGGGTGGCCGTGGTGCTGGTCTGGGCCGTGGCGTTGCGGGCGCCGGCCACGTTCAGAAAGCGGCTGCGCGACTCCGGAATCTGATAGTCGATGCTGCCGATGCCAAAGTCGGGCGTGCGGTTGTCGCGCAGAATATCGCCTTCCAGCACTAGGGAAGTATTGGGGCTCAGCTCGAACAGCAGCGACGGATTTACATACACCCGCCGGGACTGCACCTCATCGCGGAAGCTGTTGGCTTTCTCGTAAGTGCCGTTCAGCCGGAATGCCGCTTTCTGGCTGTTGCCGACGGCGCCGTACACGTCCACCGTGGGCTTCCAGAACCCGAAGCTGCCCACCCGCAACCCCACCGAGCCGCCGCGCTCAAACTGCGGCTTTTTGGTGACGAGGTTGAGCACGCCGCCCGCGGCCACGTTGCCGTACAGGATGGCCGCGCTGCCCTTCAGCACTTCCATGCGCTCCAGGGAGCTGGCTTCGGGCATCACGCCGTTATTGAACCGGACGCCATTCTTAAAGGTGTTGTTGGAGCCGTAGGCGAAGCCCCGGCTGCCCAGCTCTTCCTGCGTGCCGCCGGTGGTGCTGGTCACGTATAGGCCGCTCACGTTGGCCAGCGCGTCGCTCAGGCGCAGCACCTGCTGCTGTTCCAGCACCTCGCGCTCCACGGTCACGGCGCTCTGCGGCAGGTCGAGGGCCGCTACGGGCAGCTTGCCCACGCTCAGCGCCCGCTGGTTCATCGACTTGGCCCCCGTTACGGTCACTTCCGTCAGCGCCTGGCTGCTGGCCGCCAGCACGAATGGCGGCAATGACGTGGTTTCGCCGCTCACCACGCTCACCGCCACTTCCTGCGCGGCATACCCGATGCTGCTGGCTACCAGCTGGTAAGCTCCAGGCTGCGCCGCCAGCCGGAAATGGCCGTCGGCGGTGGTGCTGGCGCCGTACGAAGTGCCTTTTAGCGCCACCGTCACGCCTTCCACACCCTGCCCGCTGGCATCCGTCACGCGGCCTACCACCCAGCCGCGCCGCGCCGGATCATCGGCACCCGGGTTGGAAACCGGCTCCCCTGTAGGCACAACAAACGCAGAAACAGGAAGGGCCGCCGCCGTGAGGGGCAGGGCGGCGGTCAGTAGCAGCGGTAGCAGTCGGGACATGGCGCGGTGGTTTGATTATTTAGATTGATTAAAAACAATGCAAAGCACGATGCTATTTAGATAGATTCAAAATAGTGTAGAAGGAAAGTTTTCGAATCCTTCGCCAACCCGATGATCTTTAGTTGGATGCCGGGCACAAAAAAGCGCCGGACCCAATCGGGTCCGGCGCTTTTAGGGGGCAAATTCGGCGATGCGGCCGGGCTATACGGCCAGGGCGGCCGGCTCCGGCACCGGTGCGTTCAGGGCGAAGGTATCGGCCAGCAGCTCGTAGGAGCGCAGCCGGTCGTCGTAGTCGTGGGTGATGGTCACGGCCGATACCTCGTCCACGCCGTAGCTGGCAGCCAGGGCCGTCAGCTCGGCTTTCACCTTGTCGGGCGTGCCGCTGATGATGCGCTGGTGGTGGTAGGCCAGGCGCGCCCGCAGGTCGGCCGACAGGCTGGCTACGTTCACCTTTTCCACGGCTTCGATGGGCGTAAACTGGCCGGTTTCCAGCTTCAGCATCTGCAGCGCCAGGTTATCGGCTAGGGCCTGAGCGTGGCCGGCGGTGTCGGCGCAGGCCACGAAGATGGCCACGTTGGCCTGTGGCTCCGCCAGCTCCGGCGACGGCCGGAACCGTTCACGATACATCTGCACCATCTTCGGCCCGCCGTTGGGGTTGATGAAGTGGGCAAACGAAAACGCGGCCCCCACGTGCGCCGCAAACAGGCCGCTTTGCCCGCTGCTGCTCAGCAGCCACAGCTCCGGTACGGTGTCCACAAACGGGGCGGCTTTCACGCGGGCATGGATGGTGTCGGGCACGGTTTCGTCGCGCAGGTAGGCCCGCAGGTCCATGAGCTGCTCGGCGAAGTCTTCGTCGCGGAACTGGTTGTGGGGGTTGAGGGCGTGGGCCGTTATGCGGTCGGTGCCGGGCGCCCGCCCGATGCCCAGGTCGATGCGGCCGGGGTAGAGGGCCTCCAGCATCCGGAAGTTCTCGGCCACTTTCAGGGATGAGTAATGGGGCAGCATCACGCCGCCCGAGCCCAGCCGGATGCGGCTGGTTTCGGCGCCCAGGCGAGCCAGCAGCACTTCCGGCGCCGAGCCGGCCAGCGTGTTGGTGTTATGATGCTCGCTCACCCAAAAGCGGGTGAAGCCCAGCCGGTCGGTGAGGCGCGCCAGCTCGATGGAGTGCTGCAGCGCCTCGCGCGGCGTGCGCCCCAGCGGCACCGGCGACTGGTCAAGCACGCTCAGGCGCAGAGGGGCGGAAGCAGAAGAGGAAGTCAGGTTCAGGGAATTCATAGCTGCTACAACACCAATCAGCGGCGGTTAGTTTACGGACGAGCTAAAGCCGCACGGTGCAGCAAGGGGCATTACTCGGCAGCTTCCAGCGCATCGAGGTCGGCAGCATTGAGCAGGGCCAGATGGCGCGTGATTTTATCGGCGGGCCAGTGCCACCACGCCAGCGCCTGCAGCCGCGCTATGGCAGCCTCGTCGAAGCGGTAGCGCACCACCTGGGCCGGGTTGCCGGCTACTATGGCGTAGGCGGGCACGTCGCGCGTTACCACAGCTTTGGCCGCCAGTACCGCGCCGTTGCCGATGTGCACGCCGGGCATGATGGTGGCCTCGTAGCCAATCCAGACGTCGTGCCCCACCACGGTGTCGCCCTTGGAGGGGTATTTCTCCTGCACCGATTGGTCGTCCATCAACGTCTCCCAGCCACCCCCAAAAATGGCAAACGGAAACGTGGAAACCGGCGTGGTTTCGTGGTTGCCGCCGTTCATAATGAACTTCACGCCGGATGCCAGGGCGCAGAACCGGCCAATAATCAGCCTGTCGCCCAAAAAGTCGAAATGGTAGAGCACGTTGCGCTCAAAGTTGGCCGGGTCTTCCAGGTCATCATAATAGGTGTAGTCGCCGACGATGATGTTGGGGCGGGTAACCAGGTTTTTGAGGAACACAAGCTTGCGGTGGTGCGGCAGCGGGTACAGCGTAGCGGGGTCGGGGCCGTGCATAATAAACGAGCAAGGAAGGTGCGCCGCAAAATAAGGCCTACCGGGCGCCAATTGCATAGTGCGTGCTAAACCAAGAGGGTTGCGCACTACTTTCGCGGCATGGTAACTCCCGTGGCGCTCGGCCTGCTGTGTTTTTTTGCCTTTTTGGCCGGTTTCATTGATTCCATTGTGGGCGGCGGCGGCCTGATTCAACTGCCGGCCATGCTGCTGCTGCTCAAGGGCACGCCGGTGCCCACCATTCTGGGTACGGGCAAGGTGTCATCCTTGATGGGCACGGCGGCGGCGCTGCGCAGCTACGCCGGCAAGGTGCCCATCCGGTGGCGGGCCGTGGGTACGGCGGCGGCTGTGGCGGGCGTGTTTTCGTTTCTGGGGGCGCGGGTGGTGAGCCAGCTGCCGCAGGAGCTGCTGCCGCCGCTGGTGCTGGGGCTGCTGGTGGCCATTGCCATCTACACGTTCTGGCGCAAGGATTTCGGAAGCCTGCACGCCCCGCGGCTGTCGGCGCAGCGCGAGCCGCTCTACGGGGCGCTGGTTGGCCTTATCATCGGCTTCTACGACGGCTTCTTTGGGCCAGGTACTGGCTCGTTTCTGCTGTTTGCCTTCGTGGGTTTGTTCGGCTACGATTTCATCACCTCGTCGGCGTCGGCCAAGCTGGTGAACGTGGCCACCAACCTGGCGGCGTTGCTGTACTTCGCCTACACCGGCCAGATTCTGTGGGCCGTAGCCCTGCCCATGGCGCTCTGCAACATCCTGGGCTCCACGCTGGGCGCCCGCTTGGCGCTGCGCCACGGCACCGGCTTCGTGCGGGTGCTGTTTCTGGTGGTGGTCAGCGGCTTCATCGTGAAGCTGAGCCTGCAGGTGTTTGGGTGAGTTGGGGTGATGAGGTGAATCGTGATGAAGTGATGAGGTGAAAAAGGCAGAACGTCATTCCGAGTGAAGCGAGGAATCTTGCGTGCTGACGTGGGCCTCACCCCCCGGCCCCCTCTCCCGTGGAGAGGGGGAGCCAGACGAGTTTTTTGATGATGTGGTTTTTGGTGATTTCCACACTGGCGAGATTCCTCGCAAGCTCGGAATGACGTTCTTAACCTGTCACCTCATCACGATTTACCTCATCACCTCATCACCAAAACCACCCAAAATCACTCATTGCCCGGCAGGCCGGGTGCGGGGTTGCCTTGGGCGCCCTGGGCATTCGGGACGCCCATTTTCTCTTCGCGCTTGCGCTGATACCGGTCGAACTGGGCGGGAGTCAGCACGTCCTTCAGGGCGCCCATCCGGGCCTGCCCGATGTCGTCGATGACGGTGGCCATCTTGCGCACGTTCTGGCGGTAGGTGAGGCGGGCCGTTTCCACGCCTCGCACGCTCACCAGGTTTATCTGGCTTACTTTCTCCACCTGTTGCGGGTTCAGGCCCAGCGCTTTCTGCATGTTGGCCGTGAGCGAGGCGGCGCGGGCGTCTACCTTGGCCGCATCCGGCTCGGCGGCTGGCAACGCGGCGGCCGGAGTGGCCGGGCGGGCTGTAGCGGCGGGCGTCCGCGTCTTGGTTTTGGCATCAACGCCAGCCGTTTCCGACTTGGTTTTGACTTTGGTAGTGGTCTGGGCTAGCAGCAGGCCGGGCGCGCCAAGCACCAGCAAGGTGGCTAAGAGTGGTTTTTTCATGGAATGGCAAAGAAAATGGGAGCTGGCGGCAACTGGCTGATGTAGGTGGTGCCGCCGCCGCCCCAACCGATATGTAAAGATGATGCCAATTCAGAAAAGGCAGGGCTATAACGCCGGCTTTTCCCTTTTTGGTCGGCCCGGCGCCAGAATTTCGGCAAAGGTGCTTGGCCAGCAAACTTCCCACGGCCTGCGGCAGTATGTAAGCGGCAGGCTCACCTTCCGCAACCCTCTCTAGCCATGACTTCAACTACCCGAAACAACTGGCTGGCCGCCGCTGGCGCCGGCCTAGCGCTGGCCGCCGCCACGCTCTGGAGCAACCGCCGCGGCACCTACGACCTGCGCGGCCGCGTGGTGCTGGTAACCGGTGGCTCGCGCGGCCTGGGCCTTATTCTGGCCCGCCAGGCCGTAGCTGAAGGCGCCAAAGTAGCCATCTGCGCCCGCGACGCCGACGAGCTGGAGCGGGCCCGCCAGGAGCTGGCCGCCGACGGCGCGCAGGTGATGGCGCTGGTGCGCGACCTGACCAACGCCGTGGAAGTCCGCACGCTGGTGGCCGAGGTGCAGCAGCAGCTGGGGCCCATTGATGTGCTGGTCAACAACGCCGGCATCATCACGGCTGGCCCCCTCGACCACATGGAGCTGCGCGAGTACGAGGAGTCGATGGATACGCACTTCTGGGCTCCGCTGCACGCCATGCAGGCTGTACTGCCCGATATGCGCCTCCGCGGCGAAGGACGCATCGTCAATATTGCCTCGGTGGGCGGCAAGGTGGCCGTGCCGCACTTGGTGCCCTACAGTGCCAGCAAATTTGCGCTGGTGGGCTTGTCGGAAGGCTTTCGGGCCGAGCTGCGCCAGTACGGCATTCAGGTGACCACCGTCTGCCCCGGCTTGCTGCGCACGGGCAGCCCGCGCAATGCCATTGTGAAAGGCCAGCACCGCAAGGAATACGCCTGGTTCACCATTGCCGACTCGCTGCCCGCCCTCACCGTGGCGGCCGACTCGGCGGCCCGCCAGATCTGGAACGCCTGCCGCCGCGGCGACGCCGAAATCATCATTGGCCTGCCCGCCAAGCTGCTCTCGGCCTTCCACGGCCTGGCCCCCGGCACCACCGCCGACCTGCTGAGCTGGGTGAACCGGACGCTCCCGGCCCCCACCGGCGAGCAGGGCGACGCCCGCCACTTCGGCCACGAAAGCGAGTCGGAACTGTCGCAGTCGTGGCTGACGACGCTGACCCGTAAGGCCGAGAAGGACAACAACGAGCGGCCCTAAGCTGCTTGCGCCACAGCTACCAGCACAAAAAAGCGCCTGACTGATTAGCCAGGCGCTTTTTTTGTGAACGGTGGTAAATGCTTGGGTGCGCGGCTGGCGAAAATTCTAGCGGCCGTACACCGAGGTTACCGTGGTGGTTTTACCATCGGTACCGGGTACAGTTTGCACCAAGCGTAGCTTAGAGGCCGTCAGCTCGGCAATAGAGTAGGTAGTGGTGGTGCCGGTGTGCGTAACCGACAGCGACTGGCCGTCTTCGGTGAAGGACCAGCTACCTTCCGACTGCTGGGCAACTTCAGCATCGCGCTTAAGGGTGCCCTCATCCAGGAAAAGCTTGCCTTCAGCCCGGAACTGAGTGAGGTTGTCGCGCTTGTCGGCTTTCTCCATCACCAGCAGATTGGTGGTCAGTTGGCCGGTAGTGGCTACGCTGCTGGTTAGCTTCCAATCGCCGGTAGTCAGGAGGCTAGTTTTCTCTTCTACTGATTGCGTGACAGGCGCAGCGGCGGCAGTGGCAGCCTGGTCAGGCGTGTTCACATTGTCCAATTCTTTCTCGCAGGAAGCCATGCTTAGAACGGTGGCAGCTAGGCTCAGGAACAAGGTTACTTTCTTCATGAAACGGGATTTGGGTGATTTTTGAGTTACTTCAACAACACGTCTTACTTCGGCATGGCCACTCCGGGCCGGTACTTCTCCACTAGGCGTCCAACTTCTCCTCTCGACGAATCACCCAGATGGGCTTCGTTAGTGCAAATCTAACTAACTGTTTATCAACTTGGTTCAGGCTGTATAGGAAAAGGTCAATTTTTACCACTTTATATCGGAAGAGTGCATTAGAGTGTTGATTATCTTGATTTTGTGATTAATCATTCCCTGAAAAGTAAAAAAGGCCCCCGAATCAGATTCAGAGGCCTTCTGGTTTTGCTGGATAGCACTATGCAGCAGCGGTCGGCGGCGGCTGGCACCGCGGGCAGTAATAGGTAGCGCGGCCACCTACGTAGCTTTTTGCTATTTCAGTTTTAGGATGACGCGGACAGTAAATATGGTTATTCGTGCCTGGGGTAGCTGAATCGTCCCACTCACGGGCATGAATCAGGAACGAAGCCGGGAAATACCGGTAGGTGGCCTCGTGCCGGATGGCCGTACTGAGCACCAACTGAATAGCCGCGTGCAGGGCCTCAAACTCGGCGGTGCTGAGTGTGTGGGCCCGCCGCTCCGGATGAATCCGCGCTTGGAACAGAACTTCGTCTACAATCCAATTTCCGAGGCCGGCCGTGATGCTCTGATCCAGCAGCAGCGGCTTGATCATGGGCTTGCGCGTGCCCAGGGCTTGCTGCAACTGAGCGGCCGTGATATCCAGGGCATCGGGGCCCAGCTTCTTGGCTTTCTGGTACTGCGCCACGCCTTCGGCTAGCCGGATGCGGCCGAACTTGCGGGCATCCACGAAGGCCACGCGCAGGCCGCTGGCCAGGTGCAGGGCCACGCGGGTGAAGCGCGGGGCGTCTGGCTCGTCGCGGTAGGCGCCCACGTCGCCGGTCATGCCGAAGTGCAGCACCAGTACCCGGTCGTCATCGAGGTGCAGAAAGCAGTTTTTGCCCAGGCGGCTGGTGCGCGTGATGGTGCGGCCGGTGAGGGCGCGGCGCAGGGTGTCTTCGTCGGTGGCCAGCACTTTCGGGTCTTTCACTTCCAGCGCCGTGATGGTCTGGTCGACCACCAGGTCGTCGAGGAAGCGGCGGTAGGTTTCTACCTCGGGTAATTCGGGCATAAGCAGCGCAAAAAAGGATACGCGCGGCCTGGTGGCCGCGTCGGGATATAACCGCCAACCGGCCGCTGGGGTTGCGCCCCCGGGGCCAGTACCGCCGCGCTACAGCGTAAGGCGTCCTTCGAGCACCACCACGCCCGTCCCGCTGATGCGGACCGCCTCGATGTCAGTGGGCGGGCCCTGTACCAGCACCTGCACCGTGCCGGGGCGGCCCAGCCAGTGGCCTTGTTCGGCCAGAAACGCCGGCGAGTCGAGCAGGCCGTAGTGCCAGAGGTAGGCTCCCATGCCGCCGGTAGCCGAGCCCGTGACGGGGTCTTCGAGCACATCGGGTGGGGTGCAGATGTGGCGCGCAAACGTGCGGCCCGCCGGCGTGGCACCTTCCAGGCAAAACAGGTGGGAGCTGAAAAAGCCGGTGGCCTGCCGGTAGGCAAGTAGCGCCTCGGGCTGGGCCAGGTGCGCCCGGCGCAGGGTGGCGGCGTCGCGCAGGGGCACCATCAGCTGCGGGGTGCCGGTGCTCACGGTCTGTACCACGGCGCCGGGTAGCAGGTCGGCGGGCGTGAGGCCGAACATCGGCAGCACCTCGGCGGCGTCGTGCACCTGCCCGAACACGGGGCGGCGCTGCGTCATGTGCACCAGGTGCGGGCGGCCGGACTCGGCGGGCTCCACGGCCACCGCAATGGGCCCGTGCAGCAGCTCCAGCGTAAGGGGCGTGGCGTGCGTAGGGCGGGGCAGGCGGCCAGTGTGCAGCAGCGCCGTGAGCGTGGCAATAGTGGGGTGGCCGGCCAGCGGAATTTCCTCGGCCGGCGTGAAGTAGCGCACGGCAAAGTCGGCGGTGGTGGAGCGGCGCACGAAGGCGGTTTCGGGCTGGTTGAATTCCTGGGCCAGGCGCTGCATCTGGTCGGTGGTCAGGTTGTCGGCGTCGAGCACCACGGCGCAGGAGTTGCCGCCCAGTGCGGTTTCGGTGAAGGCATCGACCAGCAGAAAAGGATAAACGGGCATCGAAAGCAAAGAGAAGGAGAAGAGAAGCAGCCGGCACCGGCGGCCCTAAAGATAACGGCCGGCCCCTGCACGCAGGAGCCAGCCGTTGCCGAAGAGAAACCAGAATGAGAGCCTACGCCTCTCAGGACGGGTCGGAGAGCATGGCGACCTGGCGGCCGTTGGCGTCGAACACGCCCCCGGCGGCACTCACGAACAGGCGGCGCTGCTGCCCATCGACGATGATATAAGGATACGACACCGAATCGGAGCGGGTGAGGCGGCCCACCACCTGCGTGGTGCGGGCCTCCTGATTGAGGCGCACGATGTTGAGGTGGCTGGTGAGGTAGTACAGCTCGGCGGGGTTGCTGCGGAACGTGATTCTGCCGATGGTGTTGCTGGGCTGGCTGATGCGGCTGGCCACCGTGGCGACCGGCGCGGGCATGGGCCGGCTCACGACCATAGCCGGTGAGGCCGAAGGCGCGGTGCCGCGGGTGCTGGCCACAATCTGCTGGGTGGCGCGCTGCCAGCCCTCATTGATGGCGCTCAGGCGGGTGCTGCGGCCGGGGTGCGTGGGCGAGGCCTGCTCGTCGGACACCACGGCCATGCCGGCCTGTGCCTGCGCCAGACTGGCACCCATCTTGCGCAGCACAAACCCCGAAAACTCATCGGCTTCCAGCTCGTCGGCGGGGTTGGAGCCGCCGGGGCGCAGGGTATGGCCGTTGAGGTGGTGGCCCATCTCGTGGGCCAGGATGCTGATGCCGGCCCAGTCGGTGCGGCCGGCCTGGTTCACGGCCGTCACAAACCGTGGGTTGTAAAGCAGGTAGCGCTTGCCGCTGTACACCACAGCGGCGGCATTCTGCACTTGCGAGGTGGCCAGCAGCTCGAAGCGGGGCTTGAGGCCTACCACTTCGGTGATTTCGCGCAGTACATCGCGCTGCGGAGCGGAGTAGGATTGGGCACCGGCCGTGCCAGCCAGCAGCAGCCACCCAGCCAGCAGCGAGCCGGCAAAGCGACGAATAAGGCGAGGGTGAAGCGTCATGAGAAGTCGTTTAGAAGCGAAACTAACAGGAAGGAGAAGTCAGTAATCGTGCCGAAATGGCTGCTTCTATAACGCGAGGGCGCCGGTTTTAGTGCGTTTTTCCGAAACGCGCTACTGCCTTACGCCGGCTGGCGCTGGGGGCGGATGGAGGCCTGGGGCCGCTCGCCGATCTGCTGGCGCCACATGGCGTAGTAGAGGCCGCGCTGCTCCAGCAACTCCTCGTGGCGGCCGGCTTCGGCTACGTGGCCGCGCTCCAGCACGAAGATGCGGTCGGCGTGCAGGATGGTGCTCAGGCGGTGGGCAATGAGGATGGTGATGTGCTGGCGCGAGCCCGACAGCTCGCGTACAGTCTGGCTGATTTCCTCTTCCGTAAGTGAGTCAAGGGCCGAGGTAGCTTCATCGAATACCAGCAGGGTGGGGCGGCGCAACAACGCCCGGGCGATGCTCAGGCGCTGCTTTTCGCCGCCCGAAACCTTCACGCCGCCTTCGCCAATCACCGTATCCAGGCCCAGCGGGGCGCGGGCCAGCAGGGTGTCGGCGGCGGCCTGGTGCATGGCGTGCAGGCACTGCTCGTCGGTAGCATTGGGGGCCACGAAGCGCAGGTTTTCGCGGATGGTGCCGGCAAACAGCTGGGTGTCCTGGGTCACGAAGCCGATTTGCTCGCGCAGGGTGTCCAGGTCCAGCTCAGGGCCGGGGATGCCGTTGTAGAGAATCCGGCCCTGGGCGGGCGGGTAGAGGCCCACCAGCAGCTTCACGAGCGTGGTTTTGCCCGAGCCCGAGGGGCCCACGAAGGCAATGGTTTCGCCCAGCTTGGTCTGGAAGCTGATGCCGTCGAGGGCGGGGGCGCTGGCCGTCAGGTGCTGAAAGTGCACGTTGTCGAAGGCCAGGGTTTCGATCTGGTCGATGGTTTTGGGGTGGGCCGGCTTGACTTCCTTGGGCGTGTCGAGGATTTGCTGGTAGTTGGCCAGCGAGGCCTCGGTTTCGCGGTAGATGTTGATGAGGGTGCCCATTTCCTGCAATGGCCCGAAAATGGCGAAGGAGTAGAAGAAGAACGTGATGAACTTGCCCGGCTGAATCACGCCCTGCACCACCAGAAACACCAGCATCAGCAGAATCACGTTGCGCATCAGGTTCACAAACGTGCCCTGCACAAACGAGAGGGAGCGGAGGTAGCGCACCTTTTTCAGCTCCAGCTTCAGAATTTTGCCGGTGGTGGCGTTCAGGCGCTGGGTTTCCTGCTGGGCCAGCCCCAGGCTCTTGATCAGCTCAATGTTGCGCAAACTCTCGGTGGTGGAGCCGGCCAGCGCCGTGGTTTCGGCCACAATGGTTTTCTGAATCACCTTGATGCGCTTGCTCAGGAAAAAGCTCAGCGCGCCCAGCAGCGGAATGGTGAGGAAGTACACCAAGGCAATGGGCCAGTACACGCTCAGGGCGTACCACGTCACGAAAATGATACCTACCAACGAGATGAATAGGATGTTGATGAAGCTCTGAATCAGCTTCTCCACGTCGGTACGCACCTTCTGGAGCTTGCCCAGCGTTTCGCCCGAGCGCTGATCCTCAAACACCTGGTAGGGAAGCTCCAGCGAGTGGCGCAGGCCGTCGGAGTACAGCTCAGCGCCCAGCCGCTGGGTGATGACGTTGGTGTAGTAGTCCTGGAAGTTTTTGGCGATGCGCGACACCATGGCTACGCCCAGGGCCTTGAGAATCAGCAGCCCGGCCCCACCCGAAACAAACGCCCAAAACGTGGGGCGCTGGGTGATTTTCAGGGCCGGCGATACGTACCGGTCGATAATCTGCCCCAGAATGAAAGGGTCGAGCAGGGAAAATATCTGGTTGATGGCGGCTAACAGCAGAGCCAGGGCCAGCAGGCCCCAGTAGTGGCGCAGGTAGCGGTAGAGTAATTGCATGAGGCAGTGTGAGGAGAGAGAACGAACATAAGCACTGAGACCGGCGAAATGTTCAGTTCGGGCAAAGGTCACATTTCCCGGGCTTCGGCCGCGCGGTTACGTGGCCTCGCCGGCGGTGCTGGCTACCAGGCGGGTGCTGCCGGGTACCATCACCGGGGGCGGCGTGGCAGCGGTGTACGTCTGCGCCAGCAGGTGCGCCACTGCCGGCGGCTCGGGCCCCTGGTGCAACTCCCGGAGCTGGGCTTTCAGCGCTGCCTCGTCGCGGCTTACGCCCCGCTCGTGCTGCTGGGCGTGTTCCTCCCACGACTCGGTCATGAAGTATTCCACCAGGCGCGTGGGCTCGGCCAGGTCCACGTACAGGCCCCAGCCGATGGCCCCTTCGCGCCGCCGGATGTCGGCCAGCTGGTCCATCAGGTAGGTGAAGGTGGGGCGGTTTTCGGGCGCGACGTGGTAGGTGGTGGTGATGATGACCGGGCCGGCGGTGGGGACGGGGGCCTCTGCCAGCTGCGGCTCGGGACGGGGGCGGGCGGGCGTGTGGTCGAGGGTTTCGGGCGCGTTGTAGAGCGAGAAGCGCAGGCCCAGCAACGTGCTGAGCGTAAGCCAGCTGGCGGCCCCGGCCAATGCCGCCGGCAGCCCCCAGCGGCTGGCCACCGCGCCCCACACCACGCTACCCAACGCCATACCGCCCTGAATGGTAAGCAAATACAGGCTGATGGTGCGGGCCTGCACCCAGCGCGGCACCACCGTCTGCACGCCCACGCTGAACGAGTTGAGCACCAGCATCCAGGCCAGCCCCACCAGCACCAGCAGCGCCATCAGCAGCGGCTTGCTGCCCGAATAAGCCAAGCCCAGTAGCCCTAGCGCAAAGGCGGCCGTAGCCAGCGTCACGCGCCAGTCGATACTGAGGCGCTGGTTGAGGCGCGGCAGCAGCAGCGCCCCCAGCACCGCCCCGGCGCCCATGCACGAGAGCAGAATGGAGTAGAACGAAGTGGGCAGCTGCAGCTGCCGGATCACCACGGCCGGCATCAGGGCCAGCAGGGCGCTGGCCCCAAACGTGAAGCTCACGCCCCGCACCAGAATGTGCTGCACCGGCGGCGAGAACCGGGCGTAGCGCACCCCGCCCCGGATGGCGGCCACCACCCGCTCGGTGGCCAGCGCAGAGGTAGCCTGCGGCGCCCGCTTCCAGCTGTACACCATGTAGATGGTGGCCAGAAACGACAGCCCATTCAGCAGAAACGCCGCCCCCGCCGAGAAGTACCCAATCACGAGCCCGCCCAGCGCCGGCCCAAAAGCGCGAGCCAGATTGAAGCTGACGCTGTTGAGGGCAATGGCCTGGGGCAGCTCAGCGCGTGGCACCAGCTCGGGCGTTACGGTTTGCCACACCGGGTTGTTGAGGGCGCCGCCCAGCCCCAGCAGAAACGTGAGCAGCAGCAGCAACCACGGATTGTTGAAGCCCAGCAGCGTGATGGCCGCCAGCAGTAGCGCCACCGTGGCCATCCAGGTCTGGGTGGTGAGCAGCATCTTGCGCCGGTCCACGAGGTCGGCGAGGGCGCCGGCGGGCAGACTCAGCAGAAACACGGGCAGCGCCGAGGCCGTCTGGAGCAGGGCCACCAGCACCGGCGAGGGCGTGAGCTGCGTCATCAGCCCCACGGCGCCCACGTTCTGCATCCAGGTGCCGATGTTGCTCACAAACGACGCAATCCAGAGCATCCGGAAAATAGGGATGCGCAGCGGTGTAAACGGCGAAGAGGCGGCGGGCAGGAGCGGCGGAGCGGAGGCAGGCATACGAACGGAAGCGGTAGACCAGCCTACTACGTAATTGCGGCCAGGCAGGCGTAAACTTCGCCCAACAAGCCGGTGCCGCCCGGCGTTGATAGTTCGGGCCTGCGGGCCGTACTTCGCGTGCGGTTCCTCCCTCAAAGACCAGCGGCCAACGACCACAACGCTGGTTTGCCCAACGGCCGCTGCCCGGCGGCTGCTTCCAGCTTTTTGCTCCCTGATACCCATGAGCCAGCTTTCCGACCCCGACCAGTCCGCCCCGTCCCGCCTGCCGGCGCCGGACGCCCGGCGCGTAACCGAGCTGGAGCAGCAGGTGCAGGCGCTGCTGGCGCGGCAGGCCGAGCTGGAGCAGCAGGTGGCTGCCCTGCCGCCGCCGGCCAGCGAAACCCGGTTCCGGCGCCTGTTCGAGCAAAGCGCCGACGCCGTGCTGCTGGTGCACGACCTGCACATCGTGGACTGCAACGAAGCGGCCCTGCGGATGGTGGGCGCCACCGCCAAGGAGCAGCTGCTGCACAAGCCCGTCACGTACCTGGTGCCCGATTTTCAGCCTGATGGCGAACAGTCGGCGGAGGCCATCCGGCGCCACTACCAGACGCTGCGCGACCAGGGCACGCACCGCTTCGAGTGGTACCGCTACAACCTGCGGGGGCAGGCTATGTGGCTGGAAATCGTGCTGACCAACATCAACGTGAGCGGCGAGCAGCTGGTCTATGTGGTGTGGCGCGACATCACCGGGCAGCGGGCGGCGCGCGAGCAGCTGCGGGTGGAAAAGGAGTTCACCAAGAGTCTGCTCGATAACAGTGTGGATGTGGTGGTGGCCCTCGACCGGGAAGGCGTCATCACGGCCTGGAACCGCGAAGCCGAGCGCTACTCCGGCCTAACAGAAGCCCAGGTGCTGGGGCAAAGCCTTTTCGAGCTTTTTCCGCACTTCGGCGACCAGACCGGGCGCGCTGCTTTCCGGCAGGTGCTGGAAACCGGCACCCGCAATCTGCGGGCGAACGTGCCCTACGTCAACCACCCCGGGCAGTACGACGCCTACATGGTGCCGCTGCGCAGCGAAGCCCCGGCCGCCATTACGGGGGTGCTGGTGGTGGTCCGCGACATTACGGAGCGCAACCGGATGCAGGAAGAAACCACGCGCCTGCATCTGACCCGGCAGCAGGAGGTGCTGTCGGCCATTCTCACCACTCAGGAAGCCGAGCGCAAGCGCATTGCCGAGGCCCTGCACAACGGCGTGGGCCAGCTGCTCTACGCCACCAAGCTGCATCTGCAGCGCTCCACCGACGCCAACCGCGACAAGAGCCTGACCCTGCTCGAAGACGCCATCCGGATGACGCGCACCATCTCCTTCGAGCTGACCCCCGGGATTCTGGAGGACTTCGGGCTGGAATACGCTCTGGGTGAGCTGATCCGGCGTATTCCGCAGGCCAGCCTGAAGGCCTCGCTGCACGTTTCGGGGCTGGAAGCGTCGCTGCCGAAGCTGCTGGAGGTGGCCGTGTACCGCATGGTGCAGGAGCTGTTCAACAACATCATCAAGCACGCCAGCGCGCAGGAGGCCTTTATTCACGTGGTGCGCGAAGCCGACCAGCTCTCTATTTCGGTGGAAGACAACGGCCACGGCTTCAACCCCGAGCCTCTGCCCGACGCGCTGCCCGGCATCGGGCTGCCCGGTATCCGGAGCCGGGTAGGCTTGCTGGGCGGCACCCTCAACATTGCTTCCCGCCCCGGCCAGGGCACCATCATCAGCATCGAGCTGCCCGTGCGGTAGAATTATGGTAGAACGTCATTCCGGGCATGTGGCGCATCAAGCCAGTGTGCGGAGCCGCAGCCGAGGAATCTCGCGTGCTGACATTGTAATGGTAATTACTACACTAGCGAGATTCCTCGACTACGCTCCGCTTCGCTCGGAATGACGTTCCTACAGCCTCACCCCAATGCCGGGGCCGAAGAGGAAGAATAGGCGGCCGGTACTCACGAGGTAGCCGCCGCCCAGGTAGAGCGGGAACGTGAGCTTGGCGTCGGAGCGGGTGGGGTAGACGGAGCCCAGCACCACAATGCCCAAGTCGCGGCCGGCGGTGCTGTTGGGGTTAAGGTTGAAGGCGTTCAGGGCCACGAAGCCGGCGCCCACCTTATAGGGCCGCAGCTTGTTGATTTTGGTGGGGTGGTAGAAGCTGAACTGCGCCAGCGTAGCCAGGCTGATGCCGCTGAAGGCCGTGTAGTTGTTGCTTTCGCCGCTTTTGGCGTTGAGCTGCTTGGTGAGCAAACCGGCTGGGAAGCTGATGTCGATGTCGAACTTCACGCGGCGCTGCAGCACCAGCTCCAGCTTCTGCGAAAAGCCCGCCTCCTGGTACTGGGCCGGGTTGTGGCGCACCGTCACAATGATGGTGCTCCAATCGTCGAGGGCGTAGGTTTTGCGTGCGCCCAGCAAACTGTTGAGGCTGATGTTGCCCACCTGGCACTGCTTGTCCTGGTAGAAGGCGGCCCGCACCGAGTTGTCGTCGGGGCACACCACCACGTTATCCACGGTGCGCAGCTCAATCAGCTCGCCCTTGGCGTTCTGGGTCCGGATGTCGAAAATCAGGTACTGCTTGCCAAACAGCTGCTTGTCGGAGTCGATGCCGCCGCTGTTGAAGCCAAACACCACGTCGCTCACCGTACGGTCATACAGCACCGGGCCGTTGAGGCGCGTGACGGGCCGCGGCGCTTCGCCGAAGGTCACGCTCACGAAATCCAGCGGGTGGGGGCGCTGAAACTCGCGCACGGCCAAACTGTAGCCCGTGGCCTGCCCGGCGTTGAAGATGGTGATGCGCTTTTTGTCGATGGTGACCGGCACCTGCACGCGGTACACCACGGCCGCGTCGGAGCGCACGCTGGAGTCCGACGGAATCACCTGCACGTCCTCGAAGTGGAAGCGCGCCCGCGCCAGCGACTCGCCTTCCAGGCGCACGTCCACCGTCTCGCCCGGGTTCACGTTGGGGCTGCTGGTCCAGTCGCCGCCGCGGTGCCGCACGCTCACGGCCGTGATGGTGGTTTTGGGCGAGATGTTGAAATTGGTGATGTACTTGGCCTGGTCGTTTTCCTTGATGTAGAGGTAGCTGTCGGTCTGGCGGTGGGTGTTGTAGACGCGCAGCCAGCACAGCACCCGGTCGTTGGTGAGGTACTGGCGCGTAAACAGCTCGGCCACCAGCGAGCCACCGGCTTCTTCCTGCTCCTCAATGCGGTAGGTGCGCTTCAGGTCAAACGTGCGGCCGTTGTCGAGAATCAGCTCCACACCCTTGCGCCGCGACACCTCGTCGAGCGTAATTTCCTTTTTATCGACGCTCAGAAAGCGTAGCCGCGAGGCCTTCACCGTGAATTCCTGCCGGATGGGCGGCAGCGCGTAGCTCACGCGGCGGTTGTTGTCGGTGAGGAAGGGCCGCTCGGTCTGGGGCTGCACCGTGAGCAGGCGGGTGCCGGTGGCGTTAGGCAGCACGTGCAGCCGCAGCCCGCCCTGCTCCTGCGTAATGCGGTAGTCGATGTCGCGCCCCTTGGTCCAGTCGGCGGTGGTGCGGATGTTCTTGAGGTTGTTGGAGCTCAGCTCGAACACCTTTTCCTCGCCCACAAACAGCTCCTGGTCGGCGGCCCGCAGCTCCAGCGTGGTGCGCGTCACGGGCAGCAAGCTCACGGTCTGGGTGCGCACCGGAGCGCCCACCGAGTCGGCGGCCTGCGAGAACGTGAGGCGCAGAAACCGCGCCGCCGTCAGCTCCTTGAACCGCACTTTGGCGCGGTAGTAGGGGCCGGCAGGACCGGTAGCGGCCGTCAGCGAGTCGAGCAGCAGAAAATCGGCGGAGCGCACCAGCCGCAGCGGGCGGCTGCCGCGGCCGGCGGGGTACACCTCCAGCTCGGCGGTTTCGTCTTCCTGGCGGTAGTAGAAATACAGGCTGGGCTCGTTCTGCACCAGCACCGTGTGACGGCTGAGCAGGTAGCGGGTGGTATCGGTGCGCAGTGCCAGGTCGCGCACGAGTAGGCCCGGCTCGGCGGCGCCGCTTTGCGCCACGGCCGCTGCAAAAGGGGTGAACAGCAGCAGCAACAGCAGCGCTAGGTGGCGCAAGAGGCGGAATCCCGGAGAAAGGCGCACGGGTGGTCGGCGTAAAAGAGATGAGCAATCAGCGGGGCCGCCGGCAATGGCCGGCTGCCCGTAAGCCCGCAAAGGTAAGCCCCCGCACCCCGAACCGAATAGGAAAAGTTGCCTGATTTCGGGGTGTGGCGGCTGGCGAGGCTGCTGCCTCGGCCGGCCCTGCCCTGTGCGGCGCACGGTGCGGCCGTTGACTGGCGCCGCGTTCCGAACAAATAGTGGAATCTGCAGTAAACCCAAAGAAGGCCCGGCGGCCGGGCCATTTTCTGCGCCGGCTGCTTTGGGCTCTTATCTGTTTTCGTTTTTTTTATGGATCTGAATTACATCCGGCGCGGAGCCGGCCGGCCGCTGCTGCTGGTGCACGGTATTGGGGGGAGCTGGCGCTCCTGGAACACCGTCATCGATGCCCTGGCCGCCGAGCGCGACGTCGTGGCCGTCGACCTGCCCGGCCACGGCGAAACGCCCCCGCTTGCCGGCGAAAACTCCATCCGCACCTTCGCCGACGCCCTCACGTCCTTCCTCACCCAGCACAACCTGCTCGGGATTGATGCCGTGGGCAGCTCCATGGGGGCCCGCCTCGTGCTGGAGCTGGCCCGGCGCGGCGGTGTGGTAGGGGCGGTGGTGTCGCTGGACCCCGGCGGCTTCTGGCAGGGCTGGGAAATTCCGTTTTTCTATCACTCCGTGTCGGTTTCTGTGAAGCTGGTGAAGGCGCTGCAGCCGGTAATGCCCGCCTTGGCCGGCTCAGTTGTGGGCCGGACGCTGCTGCTGCCCCAGTTTTCGGCCCGGCCCTGGGCCGTGGATGCCCGGCAGGCCCAGGAGGAGATGCGCACCTTCGCCAACACGCCCGTATTCGACGAACTGCTCGACCGGCTGGCCCACGGCGAAAAGCAGCAGGCCGCGCCCAAAGGCAGCATCTCGGAGCCGCTGGTGATTGGCTGGGGCCGGCAGGACCGGGTGTGCCTGCCCAGCCAGGCCAAGCTGGCGCTGGCCAAGTTCCCGGATGCCCGCCTGTACTGGTTCGACAACTGCGGCCACTTTCCGCAATGGGACCAGCCCGAAGAAGCCACCCGGCTCATTCTGGCCGCCACCAGCGGCCACGGCCTGCCTGAGGCGTTTGCGGCCGACCAGCGGCAGTTGCAGCCCTCGCAGCCCAAAGTGCCCACCGCCGCCGTAGTAGGCGGTATTCTGGCGCTGCTGGCCGGTGGCGTTTGGCTGCTGGCTTCGCGCCGCAGGTAGCCGGCTCGGGGTTTCATGGCCTCCGAAATAAATCAGGGCCGGCCTTCCGATGGGAGGCCGGCCCTGATTGTTTCGGCCAATAGCAATACCGCAAAAAGCAAAACACCCGCCCTGAAGTGAATCAGAGCGGGTGTTTTTGTAGTCCGTAGGGGAATCGAACCCCTGTTGGTAGAATGAAAATCTACTGTCCTAACCCCTAGACGAACGGACCATTTCAAACGGCGTTTTCCGTTTTGGTGATGCAAAGATAAGGCACTAAAAATGTATCCTGCAAGTCCCAGGCAATGATTTAGTGAGATTTTTGTCGGCGCCGGTCCCACCACACGTACCCACCGAACAGCAGCAGGCTCACCCCAGACACCCATAGCAGTCCGGTTTTCAGGCGGTTGCTTTCTTCGCCGAGGTAGGCCAGCAGGGCAATCAGCGGCACTACGCCGGCCACGGTAGCGGCCATAAATTTCCAGTATCCCATGCGCGCCACCCCCGCCACAAAGCTGATGGCGTCGTCGGAAAGGGCCGGGGAGAGGCGGGCAATGACGATGGCCCACACGCCGTAGCGGTGCACGATGTCGATAACCTTTTTCTCGGTGGAGCGGCCCAGCAGGCGGCTCACAAACGATTCGCCGAGGGCGCGGCCCAGGCCGTAGCCAACCGTGGAGGCGGCCACCACGCCCGCCAGCGCCAGCAGCGAGCCCCACCATGGCCCGTACGCCAGAATGGCTACCAGAATCAGGGCCACCACGTTCACCACAAACAAAAACATCTGCACCACCATCAGCCCCACCAGCACCACCGGGCCCCAGTTGCCGAACTGGGCCATCCAGTCGGCAATCTGGCGTTGCTCGCCGCTTTTCAGCACCCGAAATCCTTCTTGGGCTACTTCCTGAAAAGCCGGCCAGAAAAAATAGGCGGCCACCAGGGCTGCCAGGAAACTCAACGAAAGATAGAGCGGCCAGTGGGTGCCGCGGCGCGGCGCAGAAGACTCAGGCATATGCAGGTAACAGGCAGTTGATCAGGCGGCTGAAGGCGGGCAGGAAGCGGCGACGGTTAGCAGAAACGGGGCTAGACCGGCCCGCCAACTCCCGGCCACAGGATGCCTGTACGCAACTCCGGCAGCTATGGCCAGGACAACCCCGGCCGCCCATGTGGGGTACTACCACAGGCCGGCCACGGCCGGGGGCAGGGCCCGCCGGCCCGCCGCAGGGCTCCGAAACCAACAACCAGCAACTGAAAACCAGCATGATCAAACATACCTACGACATGGGCCTGATCGGCAACTGCGCCTTCCTGGCTCTCATCCGCAAGGATACTTCGGTGGCCTGGATGTGCTGGCCCCGGTTCGACAGCAGCTTTGTGTTCGGCGACCTGCTCGACGGCCAGAAGGGCGGCGAGTTCAGCGTGAAACCGGCCGCGCCCGGCCGGTTCGAGTCGCACCAGTACTACGAGCAGAACACCAACGTGCTGTGCACCGAAATCGAGAGTGAGGACGGGCGCTACCGCGTCACGGACTTCGCGCCGCGCTTTCCGCAGTATGAGCGCTACTACAAGCCGCTGATGCTGATCCGGAAGCTGGAGCCGCTGGCCGGCACGCCCCGCATCCGCGTCACCTGCAACCCGGTGGGCAACTACGGCGAAACCCGCCTCACGCGCCGCCGCAGCTCCAACCACATTGCCTACCTGGGTCTGGAAGAGGAAATCCGCCTCACCACCGACATTCCGCTCACCTACATCACCGACGGCGAGGACTTCGTGCTCAGCGAAACCCGCTACCTGGTGCTCACCTACGGCGCGCCGCTGGAAGCCGCGCTGGGCAGCACCGCCGAGCGGTTCCTGCGCGCCACCACCGACTACTGGCGCCAGTGGGTGAAAAGCACCACCATCAGCAACTTCCACCAGCAGGCCGTGATTCGGTCGGCGCTGGCTTTGAAGGTGCACCAGTACGAGGACACGGGCGCCATCATTGCGGCCAGCACCACCAGCCTGCCCGAAGCGCCCGGCAGCACCCGCAACTGGGACTACCGCTACTGCTGGATGCGTGACACGTTCTACACGCTCACGGCCTTCAACAACATCGGGCATTTCGAGGAAATGGAGCGGTATTTCCACTACATCGCCAACATCACCAGCAAGGTCAGCGGCGACAAGTACCAGCCGCTCTACGGCATCAGCGGCGCTTCGGAGCTGACCGAGCACGAGCTGCCGCTGGCCGGCTACCTCGGCAACCAGCCCGTGCGCATTGGCAACGACGCCTTCACGCACATCCAGAACGACGTGTACGGCCAGATTCTGGTGGCCTTGCTGCCGCTTTATGTAGATGCTCGCTTCCTGAGCCCAGAGCGCAACAGCCCCGAAAAGCTGGTGTTCGACACGCTGCGCATGATCGAGAAGACCATGGACCAGCCCGACGCTGGCCTGTGGGAGTTTCGCCACATTGCGCAGTATCACTGCTACACCTACCTGTTCCACTGGGCCGGCAGCCACGCCGCCCGCAAGGTGGCCCAGGCGCTCCAGAACCCCGAAATGGAGGCCCTGGCCACCCGCCTGATGCACGCCGCCGAAGAGCGGATTGAGCAGTGCTTCAGCGAGGAGCACCAGGCCTACGCCAACGCCATCGGCTCGCCCCACCTCGACGCCAGCACCCTGCAGCTGATCATGATGGGCTACCTCGACCCGACCACCGAGCGCGCCCACCGCCACCTGCAGGCCCTGGAAAAAGAGCTGATGACGCCCGAAGGCCTGTTCTACCGCTACCGCCACCCCGACGATTTCGGCACGCCCGAAACCACGTTCCTGATCTGCTCCTTCTGGTATGTCGAGACGCTGGCCTGCGTCGGCCGCCTCGACGATGCCGTGCGCGAGTTCGAAAAGCTCATCACCTACACCAACCACCTGGGTTTGCTCTCAGAGGACGTGGACGCCAAAACCGGCTCGCAGTGGGGCAACTTCCCGCAGGCCTACAGCCATGTGGGCCTTGTGAATGCCGCCTACCGCATCTCCAAAAAGCTGGACCGCCCGACTTTCGTGTAGTAACAGTTGTCGATAAACGTAAAATGGCCAGCTTCTCGCTTAGAAAAGCCGGTCATTTTACGTTTGCTCGGTGTCTTTTAGTCGGCGTCGGCGGCGCGTAGGTGCACGCGGTTGAGCTCGGCTTTGTGCTGGCGCCAGTCGGGCATGAACTGGTCCATCAGGCCCCAGAAGCGGGCGTTGTGGTACCGCTCGTGCAGGTGGGTCAGCTCGTGCACCACTACGTATTCCAGGCAGGGCAGGGGCCGCTTGATCAGCTCCAAATTCAGCCAGATGCGGCGCGCCTGAATGTTGCAGGTGCCCCAGCGGGTCTTCATCTGCTTGATGCCCCAGCTGCTGGCCTGCGCCCCCACCACGGGCTGCCAGGCAGCCAGCAGCGCCGGTAGCTGCTGGCGGAGCTGCTGCCGGTACCAGCCATCCAGCGCCTTGCGGCGCTGCTCCACGGTGCTGCCGGCCCGGATGTGCAGCGTCAGGGTAGGGGGCTCGGCGTTGGGCAGCAGCGCTACTTTCGGCGCGCCCTCCGCTTCCTGTACCTGCAGCACGTACGCTTGGCCCTGGTACGCATGCAGCTCGCCCGAAACGTAGGTGAGGGCCGGCGCCACCTCGCGTGCCGCAAAGCGGGTCTGGTGCTTCTCAATCCAGGCTCGGCGGGCCAGCACTAGCTCCCGAATGGTGGCATCGGGTGTGCGCAGCGGCGCGGCTACCCGCACCCGCCCGTCGGGCATGTGCACGCTCAGGCGCAGCGTCCGGATATTCTTGCGCACGACTTCCACCGGGAGGTCGTCAATCAGCAGCAAGTTTGAGGTGATAGGGGCCAAGTGACAGGTAAGGGGTAACAGGTTTTCCAGTGCCGGGGGCGAACTATTGGCAGCAAAGCTACAAGCGCGGGCAATAATAAGCCCCGGCGGAGCGCCACCCTGGCCGCTTGGGCAAGGTGGCGCTCCGCCGGGGCTTGGTGGGGGCGCGAACTTTGTAGTTCGCGCCCCCGCGCCGCTCGGACGATTGCGTTTTTACGGTGCGGGGACGCGAACTACAAAGTTCGCGCTACTACAACAGTTGCCGCAGCAGGCGGCGCACGTCGGGGGTACCGGATACGTGGTAGCGGGCCAACGAGCGGGAGGCGGTGCCTACTTTCACGGTGTAGGCTTCGGGCGGCATGGCCCGAAACGTGTCCTCGTCGGTGCGGTCGTCGCCGATGACCAGCGTGAAAGCGGGCTGGTAGGTGGCCAGCCAGCGGGCGGCGGCCGAGCCCTTGTGGATGCCGGCCGTCTTGATTTCGATGACCTTGTTGCCTTCCATCACCTGCAGGTCGCCGTTGGAGGTCATGAAGGTGAGGTGGTTGAGCAGGTCGCGGGCACGTACGGCCCCCAGCTCGGCATCGGCGCGGCGGTAGTGCCACACCAGCGAGTATTCCTTGTCTTCGATAAACGAGCCGGCCGTGCGGGCCACGTACAGCGCCAGAATCGAGCGGATTTCGGGTTTCCAGTCGTTGCTGAGGGTTTGGAACAGCTGCCAGTCCTCGCCGGCCGGCCGCAGCCACACGCCATGCTCGGCAATGAAGTCGATGGGCAGATGGCCCAGCCAGGTTTGCAGTGTGGTTCGGTCGCGGCCACTGATGACCACCACCCGGTTCTGCGGCACGTCGGCCAGGGCCTTGAGCAGCAGCAGCAGCTCCTGGTCGGGGCGGGCGCGTTGTGGGTCGGGATGGAAGGGGGCCAGCGTACCGTCGTAGTCGAGCAGCAGCAGGCGCGAGGGGGCCGCGTGGTACTCGCTGAGCAGCTTCGCCGTGGCCGTGGGCGTGAGGGTTTCGGTGGCCAGCGTGTGCTGCTTGATCTTGGTGTAGGCCAGCCGATCCATAAACAGCTGGGTCCAGGCAAAGACGTTGTACTGGCGCACCAGGGCCTGCATGGCGCTCATGCGCTGAATCTGCTCTTCCTCCGGCATCACCAGCGCGTCGTGCATGGCCTCAGCTAGCTGGCCGGTGTCGGTGGGGTTGATGATGAGGGCATCCGACAGCTCCCGGGCCGCCCCGGCCCGCTCGCTCAGAATCAGCACGCCGCGCTGGTCGGCTTTGCTGGCCACGAATTCCTTGGCTACCAGGTTCATACCGTCGCGCATGGGCGTCACCAGCGCCACTTCAGCCAGGCGGTAGAAGGAAGCCAGCTCTTCCAGCGGGAAGGAGCGGTAGAAGTAGTGAATCGGGGTCCAGGAGATGGTGCGGTACCGCGAGTTGATGCGGCCCACCAGCTCGTCGATTTCCTCTTTCAGGCTGGCATACTGGGCCACTTGGTCGCGGGAGGGCACCACTATCATCAGCAGGCTGGCCTGCTCGCGCCACTCGGGGTAGCGCTGCAGCAGTAGCTCGAAGGCCCGCAGCCGCTGGGCAATGCCTTTGGAATAGTCGAGGCGGTCGATGCTCAGAATCACGCGCACGTCGCGCAGGGCCTCGCGGTAGTTGGCCTCGTGCCGAATGGCTGCCTCCGACGCTGCCGCCGCCACAAACCGCTCGTAGTCGATGCCCATCGGGAAGGCATCCACCAGCACCGTACGGGTGCCGGTTTCAATCTGCCCGTTCTGCGACGACATGCCCAGCAGCTGCGACACGGCGCTCAGGAAGTGGCGCATATACCCGAAGGTGTGGAAGCCGATCAGGTCGGCGCCCAGCATGCCCTGCAGCAGCTCCCGGCGCCACGGCAGCACCCGAATCAGCTCGTACGATGGAAACGGAATGTGCAGGAAGAAGCCGATGGTGCAGTCGGGACGGGCCTGGCGCAGCAGGGCCGGCAGCAGCAGCAGCTGGTAGTCGTGGATCCAGATGGTGTCGTCGGGGCCGGCCAGCTCCAGCACGGCGCGGCAGAATTTCTCGTTCACGGCCACGTAGGCCTCCCAATGGCTTTGCTCGTAGGTGGCGTACTGCGTGAAGTAGTGGAAAGTAGGCCAGAGCGTGGAGTTGCTGAAGCCCTCGTAAAAGTCGCGGATTTCGGTTTCGGTGAGAAACACCGGTACCATGCTGTTCTGGGCCAGCTGCTCGCAGACGTAGGCTTCTTCGGCGGCATCCTCCACATACAGCCCCGGCCAGCCCACCCACACGTTGTCGTCCTGCTGATAGATGGAGCCGAGGCCGGTAGCCAGCCCGCCTTCGCTGGGCTGAAACGTGAGGCTTTCTTCAGTCCGCAGGATTTTCGTGGGCAGGCGGTTCGAGACAATAAGGATACGGGACATGGGCCGTGTGGAATGGTGAACCCCTAGGTTTACGGGAGAAGACGGCGCTCAGCCATTATTTTTTCTGCTCAGTTTTCTTACTGCGCCGCTACTACCGGATGGCCGGTTGTCGCCGAACCGGTGTGCGGCTGGGAGCCGGTGCCTGCGTGCCTGGTGCGACCTAAGTGCGTGTCGTGGAAGCTGGTACCGTATTTCAGGCCGTAGCCCAGCAGCCGGTCGAAGGCGGCGTGAAACAGTAGCACGGTGCCGGCCAGCAGCAAGAGCGGCTGCGCCACCCACCAGCCAGCCGCGCATACGGCCAGCGCCACGGCTTTATTGTGCGCAAGGTTGTAGCAGAAGGCGCCGGCGCGCGGCCCGGCTAAGTAGCCCAGCATACTTAGGTCGGGCACCAGGAACAGGGCCGGCAGCCACCACCAAGCGTAGGGCAGGTGAGCGAATACAACGGTAGCGGCCAGCAATTCGGCCAGTTCTTCGAGTTTGAGCAGGGTTTTCATCAGGCAGATAGTGAAATGAAACAACCTGCCAAAGGTCTGCCACTTGCCCGCCAAAAATCCTTAACAAACGCTAAGAAACGCGCCCATCCTCGGCCAGCACTCGCGCCCGGATGCGGCTCAGCGAAACCGGCGTTACGCCCAGATAGGAAGCAATGTACTGCTGCGGAATGCGGGCCGGAATCTTGGTTTTGTGGCTGCGTAGCAGCGCTCGGTAGCGCTCCTCGGGGCTGAGCAGCAGCAGCTCGGCCAGCCGGGCGTCGGTACCCAGCAAATGGTATTCAGCCAGCAGCCGGCCAAACCGCTCGTACACCGGAAACTTATCATAGAGGCTCCGCAATACAGCGTAGGGCAGCGCCACCAGCTCGGTAGGCACCAGGGCTTGGATACTGAACTGGCTGGGCTGGCCCGTGAGGCAGCTCTGGTAGCTGCCCATCAGATGGTTTTCGAAGAAGAAATACGTAGTGCGCTCCTCGCCGTTGAGGCGGGTATAGTACAAGCGGCATGCCCCGGACAGCACCAGTGCCAGTTCAGAAGATACCGCGCCCTGCGTGGAAAAATCCTGCCGGCGCCGCAAGTGTCGCGTTACCAGAGTGGCGGCCAGCGGCTCCCACTCGGCATCGGTGAGTGGCACAAAGCGGTGAATGTAGGCGCGGAGCGGATGCATGCCGGCAAGATACGCCGCCGCCCGCCTTCAGTGGCCCGAAAAGCAAAACACCCGCCCTGAAGTGAATCAGAGCGGGTGTTTTTGTAGTCCGTAGGGGAATCGAACCCCTGTTGGTAGAATGAAAATCTACTGTCCTAACCCCTAGACGAACGGACCATTTCAAACGGCGTTTTCCGTTTTGGTGGTGCAAAGATAGGAGCCGCCTGCCAGCAGGCAAGGGGGTGGGTAATAAAATTTTTACCTCAGCAGGGAAAACCGCCTGATTGTCAGGGGTAAATTTTTTCAAAAAACCGGCGCCAGTCTGTAGAAGGCGCCCGATTTGGCGAAGTACCCGGAGCCCGTTACCTTCGCTGCGCGTTTTCACCGGCCCCTCTCGGGCCGATACACTCCCCATTCCCCATACAACTATGGCTAAAATCAAAGTTGCCATCAACGGTTTCGGCCGGATTGGCCGCCTGACGTTCAAAGCGCTGCTCGAGCGCGACAACGTGGAAGTCGTGGCCATCAACGACCTGACCGATAACAAGACGCTGGCGCACCTGCTCAAATTTGACTCCGTACACGGCCGCTTCAACGGCACCGTGGCCTACGACGAGAATAGCCTGACCGTAAACGGCAAGCACATTGCTGCTCTGGCCGAGCGCGACCCCAAGCTGCTGCCCTGGGGCGAGATGGGCGTGGACGTGGTACTGGAAAGCACCGGCCGCTTCGTTGACGAAGCCGGCGCTGGCCAGCACCTCACCGCTGGTGCCAAGAAGGTGGTTATTTCGGCTCCCGCTACCGGCAACATCCCGACGGTAGTGCTGGGCGTGAACGAAGACATCCTGACCGGCGAGGAAACCATCCTCTCCAACGCTTCGTGCACCACCAACTGCCTGGCCCCGATGGCTAAGGTGCTGGATGATGCGTTCGGCATCGAGAAAGGCTATATCACCACGGTGCACGCCTACACCTCCGACCAGAACCTGCAAGACGCGCCGCACAAAGATCTGCGCCGCGCCCGCGCTGCTGCCTACAGCATCATCCCCACCAGCACCGGTGCCGCCAAAGCCGTAGGCCTGGTGTTGCCCCAGCTGAAGGGCAAACTCGACGGTATTGCCATGCGCGTGCCTATTCCGGACGGTTCGACCACGGACCTCACCGTGATTCTGAAGCGCGAGGTGACTAAGGAGGAAATCAACGCGGCCGTGAAGGCTGCCGCTGAGGGTCCGCTGAAAGGCATCCTGGAATACAGCACCGATCCGCTGGTGAGCATCGACATCGTGGGCAACCCGCACTCGTGCATCTTCGACTCGGAGCTGACCTCGGCCAACGGTACGCTGGTGAAAGTGGTAGGCTGGTACGACAACGAAACCGGCTACTCCACCCGCACCGCCGACCTCATCCAGAAGCTGGGCGAGAAAATGAACGGCTAAGCTGTTCTGCTTCGGCAACAAAAAAAGGGCTCCAGCAATGGAGCCCTTTTTTTGTTGCCGAAGCAGAACGAGGAACTGAGTAAGGGAGTAGCTGAGTAGGGGGCGTACTTGGTTTTCGGAGCTTCCCGGGCTGTCAATAGATGAGAGTAGCGGGGCCAAAGGAACCCACAGTGGCCGGAAAGCCACGGCAGATAATCGGGCCGCTGACAAGCTGTGCGGAATGCCAACTACCTTTACCGGGCAAGCCATATCATACTCCGCTACGCAGTTACTCCACTACTCAGCTACTCGCCCGTGCGCATCTGCTTTATCCTGAACCCGACTTCCGGCACCAACCGCACCGAGGATGTGCCGGCTTTGCTTACGCGCTACGCCACGGCCGCCGGGGCCGAGTTCGAGATTCAGCCCACAGCCTACGCCGGCCACGCCGAGCAGCTGGCCCGGCAGGCGGCCGCGGCGGGGTGCCGGGTGGTGGTGGCCGTGGGTGGCGACGGCACCGTGAACGAAGTGGCCCGCGGCCTGCTGGGCACGGCGGCGGCGCTGGGCATTGTGCCGCGCGGTTCCGGCAATGGGCTGGCGCGCCACCTGCACATTCCGCTGGACTTGCCGGGAGCCGTGCGCCGCGTCTGCCAGCCCACCTTCCAGCGCATCGACGCCGGCGAAATTAACGGGCGGCCCTTTTTCTGCACGGCCGGGCTGGGGTTTGATGCCCACGTGAGCAAGATGTTTGCACGGGCCGGCACCCGCGGCCTGAGCACCTATGTGAAAGTGGCTTTGCGTGAGTACCGGCGCTACCGCCCCGTGCCCGTGCAGGTGACGCTGCAGGGCCACGAGCTGTTCGACACGCATTGCTACGTGCTGGCCTTCGCCAACGCGGCCCAATACGGCAACAACGCCTACATCGCGCCCCGCGCCAACATTCAGGACGGGTTGCTGGACGTGTGTTTGATCGACGGGCTGTCGTTGCCGCGGGCGGTGCGGGTGGGGCTGGGTTTGGCGCTGGGCACGCTGGCCACCTCGGGCGGGGCGGTGTACCACACCACGCAGCAGGTGCGGGTGCAGTCGGCCACGCCGCTGGGCTTCCACGTGGATGGCGACTACGTGGAGGATGCCACCGACTTTGAGGTGCTGCTGCATCCGTTGGCACTGGAAGTGGCCGTGTAGCGTTTCAGGCGGCGCCCGGCAGTGTCACCACAAACTCGGTACCCTGGCCTTCCTCGGTGTCAAACGTGAGGGTGCCGTTGTGGCCGTTGGTGATGATGTCATAGCTGAGCGAGAGGCCCAGGCCGGTGCCTTCGCCGGTGGGCTTGGTGGTGAAAAACGGCTGGAACACCTTCTGGCGCACGGCCTCCGGGATTCCGTCGCCGTTGTCGTGCACGCAGATTTGCACGGCGCCGGTGGGTAGGCGCCGGGTGCACACGCGCACGGTTGGCTCGAAGCCCACGGGCTGCCGCAGCTGGCGCTTCTGCACGGCGTAGAAGGCGTTGGTGAACAGGTTGAGCAGCACCCGGCCCAGGTCCTGGCCCACGGCCTCCACCGGCCCGATGGCGGGGTCCAGCTCGGTCAGGAGGGAGGCGTTGAAGGTCTTGTCTTTGGCGCGCAGGCCGTGGTAGGCCAGGCGCAGGTATTCGTCGGCCAGGGTGTTGAGGTCGATGGGCTGGCGCTCGGTGCTTTGGGCGCGGGAGTGCTCCAGCATGCCCCGCACGATGCTGGCGGCCCGGTGGCCGTGGTGGTTGATTTTCTCCAGATTCTGGCGCAGATCCTGTAGCAGCAGGGGCTCCAGCTCGGGGTTTCGAATGGGGTTGCGCTGCTCGGCCTCCAGCTCCTGCACCAGCTCGGCACTGACATCGGCGAAGTTAGTGACGAAGTTGAGCGGGTTCTGAATTTCGTGGGCAATGCCGGCCGTCAGCTCGCCCAGCGAGGCCATTTTCTCGCTCTGAATCAGCTGGGCCTGGGTGTTTTTGAGGTCGGTGAGGGCCTGTTGCAGCTCCTCGGTCTGCTGCCGGAGCGTGGCGGTGCGCTCGGCTACCAGCCGCTCCAGCTCGGCGTTCTGGGCTTCTACCAGCCGGCGCGCCTTCTCTTCCTCTTCATGCAGCAGGCGCTCCTGCTCCAGGCGCTTTTTCTGGTTGCGGGCAATGATGATGAACGTGATAAGCCAGATAATGGCAAAGCCGTGCGCCGATTCCAGCAGGTTAGAGTAGCTTTTCGCCCAACCAGTGCTGAGCATGGCCAGCAGCTGCTCGGCGGCGGAAAGCAGCAGCAACGGGGCCAGGGCCAGCAGCAGCGTGCGCGCCGGCCGGTAGTAGTAGGTGCGCAGCAGGGTGGCAGTCAGCACCGCATACACGAAGGCGGAATAGAGCTTATCGGCTTGCCCGTCGGGGATGTGGAGCAGCAGCCCGAACACCAGCAGCGCCGCGCCCGGCACCCAAATCCAGCCCAGCAGCAGGTTCAGGTGCGGCACGCGCGTGGGCAGGTCGAGGAAGCGCCGCAACGCCCGCACGGCCAGCAGGGCCATCAATACGGTAACGATAAGGCTGGCATTCACGGCGTCAGACTGAATAGCAATGTTCACTAAGTCAAGTAGAAGAGCCGCCATCATGGGCAGAAGTGCCGAACTGACAACGCCGCGCTCTTCATTTCCAACCCCGTGCCAGCCGGGCCGGCGGCCGATGGCCGACAGGCGGGCACGTAAGCCAACGGAAGTAATGCACTACATAAAGATGCAATTATAAATGGGTTTTACTATGCTTGGCCCTGCGCTACTGAAACCAGCACTGTCATGCCGGCCACAGGCTGGCGGGCGGTGGTGCGGGCGTATTCTGCTACATTTCGGCCATGAAAGCCGATAAGAACCGCCGGGAAGGCGTGGTGTACTCCACCAACCCCGATTTCGAATACCAGGACAATACCGAGCCCGCCGCCGCCACGCTGCCCCCGCAGCAGCAGAATCTGCGCGTGCAGCTCGACAAAAAAGCGCGTGGCGGCAAGCAGGTCACGCTCATCACCGGCTTCGTGGGCCAGGATGCCGACCTGCAGACGCTGGGCAAGCTGCTCAAAACCAAGTGCGCCGTGGGCGGCAACGCCAAAGACGGCGAAATCATCATCCAGGGCGACTTCCGCGACAAGGTGATGGCCGTGCTGCTGGAAAAGGGCTACAAAGCCAAGAAGGCGGGTGGGTAGCCGGCACGACAATGAGCCCTGGCGGCGCGTCAATGACCGTTGCTAACGTGACAGCCCCCATTGCCGGGGTGGCAATGGGGGCTGGCGGAGTGACAAGTCGAATTGATAAGGCGTCACTAAGCTATGGCGAGGTGACAACGGTCCGTGATGAGGTGGCAACGCCTAGTGGCGGGGTGACAACGCCTGGTGGCGAGGTGGCAACGCGTTGTGACGAGGTGGCAACGCGTTGTGACGGCATGGCAACGCTTGGTGGCAGCGTGACAACGTGTGCTGTTGGGGTGGCAAGAGCAGGTAGCGGTGTAGAGACGCGACACTTCGCGTCTCGTCGTTGAACGGCCGGGCCTGCGCCGGTTAAAACAATCTCAGCAACGACGAGACGCGAAGTGTCGCGTCTCTACATCGTTCTGACGGCGACCGGTCCGACGGCTTGAAGGAGCCGTCGGACCGGGACGTTCATCTTACTTCCAGCCGCCGCCCAGGGCGCGGTACACGTTTACGGAGGCGTTGAGCTGCTGCATCTTGGTTTCGATGAGGTCGAACTTGGATTCCAGGGCGTCGCGCTGGGTAAAGAGGACTTCGGTGTAGTCGGCGCGGGCGGAGCGGAACAGGCTGTTGGAAATGCTGGTGGACTGGTTGAGGGCCAGTACGGCCTTGGCCTTTTCGTTGTAGCTCTGCTGCAGGTTGTTGATGCTGGCCAGCTGGTTGGCCACTTCCACGTAGGCGTTCAGGATGGTGCGCTCGTAGTTGTAGGCGGCCTGAATCTGCACGGCGTTGGCGTTGCCGTACAGGGCCTTGATGCCGTTGCGGTTTACCAGCGGGGCCACTAGGTCACCGGCCAGCGAGTACAGCATACTCTCGGGCGTGGTGAACAGCAGCCCGGGCTTGAAGGCCCCGAAACCGGCCCCGCCCGTGATGCGCAGCGCCGGATAGAAGTTGGCCCGCGCAATCTGGATGTCCAGCTTGGCGGCGGCCAGCTGCTGCTCGGCCTGCCGGATATCGGGGCGGTTTTGCAGCAGCTGGGCCGGCACGCCGGCCTGCACCGGTGTGGGCAGCAGCTCATTGAACGCGGCCGAGTTGCGGGCAATGGGCTGGGGGTAGCGGCCGGCCAGGAAGTTGAGGCGGTTTTCGGTTTCCGTAATGCGCTGCTGGATGCCGTACTGCAGGCTGCGAGTGTTGTGCAGCTGGGCCTCGAAGCGCTGCACCGCCAGCTCGGTGGTGCGCGCCGATTCCTTCTGCAGCTTCACCAGCTCCAGGGCGTTAGTCTGCAGCTCGATGTTCTGGCGCACGATGGCCAGCTGGTTGTCCAGGGCCAGCAGCTCGTAGTAGGAGGTGGCAATTTCGCCAATCAGGTTCGTGACCGTGAAGTTGCGGCCTTCCACCGTGGCCAGGTAGCGCAGCGCGGCCGACTTGCGGGCGTTGCGCAGCTTGTGCCAGATATCCACCTCCCAGCTCGCAAACGCCCCGATCTGGTAGTTCTGCAGCGGGTCGGGGTTGCGGTGCTCGGGCCGGATGTTGATGGCTTCCTCGGTGGCGCCCTGCAGCGTGTTTTTGCTGGCCCGCGCCGTTTCGGCCTTAGCACCCAGGCCCACGAAGGGCAGGTACTCACCCTTGCGGATCTGCACCTCGTTGCGGGCAATCTGGATTTCCTGCAGCGAGATATTCAGCTCCTGGTTGCGCTGCAGGGCCGTGTCGATGAGGCCTACCAGGTTGGGGTCGGTGAAGAACTGCCGCCACTGGTTGCGGGCAGTGTTGGTGCTGTCCGGGGTGGTGGTGGCGTAGGTGGCGGGTACCGGCCGGCCGGCGGCCTTGGTGGCCAACTCGGGCATTTTGCACGCGCCCACCGCCAGGGCCAACACCGCGGCGCTCAGCCCCTGATAAATGCGTTTGTTAAGCATGACTATGGCTCGGAACTTCTTCATCAACTAATACGTGCGGCTCAAACTCCGACAGCGGGTTCTCATTCTCATCATCAATCAGCTTGCGGCCGGCGGCCATGGTGCCGAAGATGTAGTACAGGCCGGGCACGATAATCACCCCGAACACGGTGCCGAACAGCATGCCGCCCAGCGCCGCCGTACCAATGGTGCGGTTGCCGATGGCGCCCGCGCCGTGGGCAATAACCAGCGGAATCAGGCCGGCAATGAAGGCGAAGGAGGTCATCAGAATGGGCCGGAAACGCACTTTCGCGCCCTCAATGGCGGCTTCGCGCACCGTCATGCCTTCCTCGTGCTTCTGCACCGCAAACTCCACAATCAGCACGGCGTTTTTGCCCAGCAAACCCACCAGCATCACGAGGCCCACCTGGGCGTAGATGTTGTTGGCCAGGCCCATGGTTTTGATGAGCAGGAAGGAGCCGAAAATACCGGCCGGCAAGCTCAGAATCACTGACAGCGGCAGCAGGAAGCTCTCATACTGCGCGGCCAGCACCAGGTACACGAATACAATCACGACCAGGAAGATGTAGATGGCCTCGTTGCCACGGCCCACTTCGTCCTTTGAGAGGCCGCCCCAGTCGATATCATAGCCGCGGGGCAGGGTTTTGGCGGCCACTTCCTGCACTGCTTTGATGGCCTCGCCGGAGCTGTAGCCCTGGGCCGCGTCGCCGCGGATGGAGGCCGTGGGGTACATATTATAGCGGTTGATTTCGTTGGCGCCCTGGCCCTTCACAATCTTCATGAAGGCCGACATCGGCACCATTTCGCCCTTGTCGTTCTTCACCCACATGTCCAGAATGTCCTTGGGCAGGCGGCGGTACTCGGGCGAAGCCTGCACAAACACCTTGAAGAAGCGCTGGTACTTAATGAAGCCCAGCTCGTAGGTGGAGCCCACCATAATGCTGAGCGTGTTCATGGCGTTGCCGATGCTCACGCCCTTCTGCATAGCCAGCTGGTTGTCAATCTGTAGCTCGTACTGCGGATAGTTGGCCGAGAAAAAGGTAAACAAGCCGGCCAGCTCCTTGCGCTTCTTGAGCTCGGTCATGAATTCCTCGTTCACTTTTTCCAGGGCCTTGTAGTCGCCGGTGGCGGTTTTGTCGAGCAGCTGCAGCTGGAAGCCGCCCGCCGCGCCGTAGCCGGGTACTGCTGGTGGCTCGAAGAACTCGATGGTCGCGCCGGGAATTTCCTTGGCCTTTTCTTCGAGGGCCATAATCACGTCGTGCACCGATTCCTTGCGCTCATTCCAGGGTTTGAGGCTGATGATGCAGGTACCGGCGTTGGAGCCGCGGCCTTCGGTCAGAATCTCGTAGCCGGCCAGCGTGGAAATGCTCTCAATGCCGGGCACTTTTTCGGCCAGCTTTTGGAGGCGTTGCGACAGGTCGTTGGTGCGCTCCAGGGTGGAGCCGGGCGGCGTCTGGAGCACGGCGTAAATCATGCCCTGGTCTTCGGCCGGAATAAAGCCCGAGGGCAGGGTAGTGGAGATGCCGAAGATGCCCAGCCCGAAGGCAATGAGCACCGCGAAGGTGAGCACGCGGCGGTCTACCACCCGCTCCAGCAGGTTGGTGTAGCGGCCGGTCAGGCGCTCGAAGCCACGGTTAAACCAGTCGATAAACCGGTTGATGGGCGTTTTCTTGCGGGGCTGGCCGTGGTTGTTCTTCAGAATCATGGCGCAGAGCACCGGCGTCAAGGTCAGGGCCACAATGCCCGAAATGACGATGCTGGCGGCCATGGTGATGGAGAACTGGCGGTAGAAAATGCCTACCGGCCCGCTCATGAAAGCCACCGGCACGAACACCGCCGTCATCAGGATGGTAATGGCAATGATGGCCCCGCTGATTTCGCCGATAACCTCGCGCACCGCGCCGTAGGGCGAGAGGTGCTTTTCCTCCATCTTGGCGTGCACGGCTTCCACCACCACAATGGCGTCATCCACCACAATCCCGATGGCCAGTACCAGCGCAAACAGCGTTATCATGTTGATGGTGAGCCCAAAGGCCTGCATGGCCATGAACGCGCCCACCAACGACACCGGCACCGCAATAATCGGAATCAGCGTGCTGCGCCAGTCGCCGAGGAACAGGAACACCACCAGGGCCACCAGAATAAAGGCGTCGCGCAGGGTGTGAATCACGTTTTCGGTGGAGGCGTCGAGGAAGTTCGACACGTCGTAGCTGATCTTGTAGTCCATGCCGGGGGGCATGGTTTTCTTCAGTTCCTCCAGCTTGGTTTTCACGCTCTTAATCACGTCCAGAGCGTTGGAGCCGTAGGTCTGCTTGAGCATGATGGCCGCCGAGGGGTAGCCGTCGAGGTTGGAGTAGATGTCGTAGAATTCCGAGCCCAGCTCCACGTTGGCCACGTCCTTGAGACGCAGGGTTTCGCCGTTGGCGTTGGCCTTGATGATGACGTTCTTGTACTCCTCCACGTCGTTGAAGCGGCCTTTGTAGGTGAGCACGTACTCCAGCGCTGAGGCCTCCTTGCCGTCGGAGCGGCCGATGCGGCCCGGCGAGCCAATCACGCTCTGGTCGTTGAGGGCTTCCATCACATCATCCACCGACAGGTTGTAGGCCCGCATACGGTCCGGCTTCAGCCACACGCGCATGGCGTACTGGCGGGAACCCAGGATGCTAGCCCGGCCCACGCCATCGATGCGCTGGATTTCGGGCAGCATGTTCACCCCGGCAAAGTTGAAGAGGTACCGCATGTCGGTATTCTTGTCTTTGCTGTAGAGGTTGACGTACATAAGCATGTTGGGCACCACGCGGTTCACCACCACGCCCTCGCGCTGCACCAGCACCGGCAGGCGGTTGAGTACCTGCGCAATGCGGGTGTTCACGTTCACCACGGCCTGCTCGGGGTCGGTGCCCAGGTTGAACACAATCTGGATGTTGGCCTCACCGGCCGATACGGCGTCGGAGGTCATGTACTTCATGCCGGGCACGCCGTTGATGGCCTGCTCCAGCGGAATCAGCACCGATTCGGTGAGCACCTTGGCGCTGGCGCCGGGGTAGGCCGTGCTCACCATCACCATCGGCGGCGAAATCTCGGGGAACTGGGACGTCGGCAACGTATTAATTGCCAGAATGCCCAGGAACATGATTACCACCGATATGACGATGGCAAACACGGGTCGGCGAATGAATTTACTGAACATGAAATAGGGAGCTGTTCGTGACTATTGGGGCGTCATGCTGAGCTTGTCGAAGCATCTCGCCCGCTTCGTTGGATTAGTAGCGCAACGACTGCACGCGAGATGCTTCGACTGCGGCTGCGCCTTCGCTCAGCATGACAGTCTATTCTAGAATGAAGCTCTATTCCGAATACACTTTCAGGTGCGAAATCACCGACTTCGGCTCCGCGTAGGTGAAGCGGATTTTGTCGCCTTCCTTCACCTTGCGGATGCCTTCGAGCATGATTTTGTCGGTGGCTTTCAGGCCGGCCGAGATGATGTAGAGGTCGGGCATTTCGGAGGCCACGGTTACCTCGGTCTGGTGCACCTTGTTCTTGGCATCCACCACGTACACGAACTTCTTCTCCAGCACCTCGAAGGTGGCTTTCTGCGGGATGATGACGGCGTTTTTCAGCGGCACGGTCATCAGCACCGAGCCGGTTTCGCCGTTGCGCAGCAGGCCATCGGGGTTGGGGAAGGTGGCCCGGAAGGCAATGTTGCCGGTTTCGTTGTTGAAGTCGGCCTCGATGGTCTGCACCACGCCGGGGTACTTGAACTCCTCGTTGTCGGCCATGCGCAGCTTCACCTTGGTTTCGGCTTCGGTGCGGGCGTGGGCTTTGTAGGCCAAGTACTCGGCCTCCGGCACGTTGAAGTACACCCACATCTTGCTGTTGTCGGAGAGGGTGGTCAGCAGGTCGCCCTCATCCACCAGGCTGCCCAGTCGGGCCTGGAAATGGTCCATCATGCCGCTGAACGGGGCTTTGATGGTGGTGAAATCGAGGTGGGTTTTGGCCAGCCCGACTTCGGCGTTGGCCTTGTCGAGCTTGGCCTGGGCCAGGGCCAGCTCACTGCCCGATACGATGTTCTTGTCGGCCAGCTTCTTGGTGTTCTGGTACTCCAGGCTCACGTAGTTGGCCTCGGCCTTCGACTTCTGCAGCTCAGCCTTATACACCATGGGCATGATCTGGAACATCAGCTGCCCCTGCTGCACGCGCTGGCCTTCATCCACGTAGATCTTCTGGAGGTAGCCTTTTTCCAGCGCCCGCACCTCAATGTGCTGGTAGGCATGAATCTGCGACACGTACTCCTTGGTGATGGTCGTGTCTTTCTGGAGCGGGCTGGTGACGAGGAACTTGATTTTCTCCTCTTTCTCCTTATGTTCCTTGGAGCAGCTGGTGCCGCCGTACAGTACGCCCACACCCATGAGCGTCAGCAAAAACCTTCTTTTCATATGCGTATTGCGTGCCATCCTGATTTGAATGGGACAAAGCAACCGCCGTCTTCATGAAGGCCGTGTGAAGCGGAAAATTCTATTGTGCTACAAAACGGTACGCTTGGTGCGCTCTATAATTTCTGTGATCCACGGATATTCCGGTAGTTGCGCCAATCGTTGCAGCAGCTCCGGCGGCAGGCCCGACGGCCCCATCAGTGCCCCGGCCACCTGACCCGCCAGGGAGGCGTTGGTATCGGTGTCGCCGCCGGTGGCAATGAGCTGCTGCAGCAACCGCGCCAGACCCAGGCTCCGGATTTTGGTGGCGCAGAACAGGGCAAACGGCACCGAGTTGACTACGTGCCCATTATTGCCAAGCCGGGCCGCCTCGGCAATAGTGGCGTCGGGCGGATACGAGCTTAGCTCCCGCAGCCGGTCCGTGAGGTTGGTATCCGGCAGGTCCGGCAGGAGCAGGGCCAGGAGGTTGTTGCGGCCGGTCCAGGTGTGGCGCAAGGCTGCCCGAATGGCCAGGTACACGGCTAATGCGCCGGCGTAAGCATCTTCGTTCTGGTGAGTAAGGCGGCAGGCGTCGTAAATGGTATGCCGGGTGGTAGCGGGATAAAAAGCGAAAGGCGCGATGCGCATGGCGGCCCCGTTGCCCGCCGCGTACTGCCCCCGGCGGCTGGTTTGCGTCCAGTGTATTCCCGCCTCTGCGTTGCGAATGGCTTGCAGCGTACTGGCCCCAAGACCGGTAAGGCGGCCCTGCTGGTAGTAGGCCACAAACTGCTGCCCCAACCGGGTGGGGTCGAAGGGGCCGGCCGCCAGCGCTTCGCAGGTGGCCAGCGTCAGCTGCGTATCATCTGTAATGGCCCAGCGCCGCACAGGGGCCGGCTTGCCGCCGAGGTAAAAGGTAGTGGCGGCTGGGGCAGTGGGCTCGTTTTCGAAGCTGCTGCCCCAGGCGTCGCCAATGGCCCCGGCCAACAGGCAGGCTTCGAATTTTTCACTTAGCATACAGGTAAAAGTAGTTGTTCCGGCCCGGCTGGCGAGTAGTAACGCTAACTTTGTAGTTCGCGTCTCAGCGCCGATAGAATCGTTTGAACGGCGCAGGGGCGCGAACTACAAAGTTCGCGCTACGGCCAGCTGTCGGGCGCGCCAAAAATCAATACCGCAGGCAAACCGGGCAACACAACGCTAGCATAACCCCACAGAGCAACGCAACTTGCAGCCTTCATTCCCCGACCCTTGGCCCGATGGGCCGAACCCACGCGTATTATCTCCTCCTCTGCATGAACCTACCCCGTATTCCCTTTTTGCCCGCCGCTCGCCGGGGCCTGCTGCTGGCGCTGCTGGCGTGGGGCGCCACGGCCCAGGCCGAAGACCTCCAGTCGCCGAACAAGCAGCTGACGCTGAGCGTGAACGTGCAGGCCAACGGCGTGCCCACCTACAGCCTCAGCTACAAAGGCCGGCCGGTGCTCAACACCAGCAAGCTGGGCCTGGAGCTGCAAAACGCGGTGGCCCTCACCAGCGGCTTCACCCAGACGGCTGCCACCCGCCGCTCGGTGGATGAGAGCTGGAACCCGGTGTGGGGCGAGGTGAAAACCATCCGCAACCACTACAATGAGCTGGCCGTGACGCTCACCCAGCCCGCTACCAAGCGCGAGATGCGCGTGCGGTTCCGCCTGTTCGACGATGGCCTGGGCTTCCGCTACGAGTTTCCGCGCCAGCCCGAGCTGGCCTACTTCGTAGTGAAGGAAGAGAAAACCCAGTTTGCCCTCAACGGCGACCACAAAGCCTTCTGGCTGCCCGGCGACTACGACACCCAGGAGTACAGCACTGTTACCTCGAACCTGTCGCAGGTGCGCGGGCTGATGAAGGCGGCTGTCACGCCCAACGCCTCCCAGACCACGTTTTCGCCCACCGGCCTGCAGACGCCGCTCATGCTCAAGCGCCCTGATGGCCTCTACGTGAACATCCACGAAGCCAGCCTGATCGACTACTCGGCCATGCACCTGGAACTCGACGACAAGACGTTTGTGCTGGAGTCGCACCTGACGCCCGACGCAGTGGGCAACAAGGGCTACCTGCAGACGCCCTGCCAGTCGCCGTGGCGCACGGTGATTGTGAGCGACAAAGCGGCCGACATCCTGCAGTCTAAGTTGGTGCTCAACCTCAACGAGCCTACCAAGTTCAAGGACGTGTCCTGGATCAAGCCCGTGAAATACGTGGGCGTGTGGTGGGAGATGATTACGGGCAAAAGCACGTGGTCGTACACCAACCAGGACAACATCAAGCTCGACTCCATCGACTACAAAACTGTGAAGCCCAACGGCACCCATGGCGCCAACACGGCCCACGTGAAGGAGTACATCGACTTTGCCGCCAAGCACGGGTTTGACGCCGTGCTGGTGGAAGGCTGGAACACCGGCTGGGAAGACTGGTTCGGCAAGCACAAAGACTACGTGTTCGACTTCGTGACGCCGTACCCCGACTTCGACGTGCAAGAGCTGCACCGCTACGCCGAGAGCAAGGGCGTGAAGATGATGATGCACCACGAAACCTCGGGCTCGGTGCGCAATTACGAGCGGCACCTGGAGCAGGCCTTCCAGTTCATGAACGACAACGGCTACAACGCCGTGAAAACCGGCTACGTGGGCGACGTGCTGCCCCTGGGCGAGCATCACTACAGCCAGTGGCTGATCAACCACTACCAGTACGTGCTGGAAAAAGCCGCCGAGCACAAAATCATGGTGAACGGCCACGAGGCCGTGCGCCCCACCGGCCTGGCGCGCACCTTCCCCAACCTCATCGGCAACGAGGCCGCCCGCGGCACCGAGTACGAGTCGTTTGGCGGCAACAACGCCGACCACACCACCATTCTGCCCTTCACCCGCCTCATCGGCGGCCCGATGGACTACACGCCGGGCATCTTCGAAACGAAAGTCAGCAAGCTCAACCCCAGCAACAATTCGTTTGTGCATAGCACGTTGGCCCGGCAGCTGGCCCTGTACGTGACCATGTACAGCCCGCTGCAGATGGCCGCCGACCTGCCCGAGCACTACAACCAGCACCTCGACGCCTTCCAGTTCATCAAGGACGTGGCCGTGGACTGGGACGACACCAAAGTGCTGGAAGCCGAGCCCGGCGACTACATCACCTACGCCCGCAAGGCCAAAGGCAAAAGCAGCTGGTTTATCGGCAGCACCTGCGACGAGCAGGGCCGCACCTCCAAAATCGACCTGAGCTTCCTGGATGCCGGCAAGAAGTACGTAGCCACCATCTACGCCGACGCCAAGGACGCGCACTACGAGAAGAACCCGAAAGCCTACACCATCCGCAAAGTCAACGTGACGCGCAAATCCAAGCTCACGCAATACTGCGCGCCAGGCGGCGGCTACGCCATCAGCGTGGTGGAAGCCAAGTAAGGAGCTAAAGGAAAAAGCAAAAGCCCCCTGTCATCCTGAGCGGAGCGAAGGACCTTATACAGTTGAACGACCATCGTAACAACGACTCGTTTTGACGTGACAAGGTCCTTCGCTCCGCTCAGGATGACAGGGGGCTTTTGCTTTTTCTCTTTGACCTTTTACTTCGCTTCTGCCAGATGCCGCAACGCCCGCTCCACGTCTTCCGGCGTGTCGATGCCGATGGTTTCCAGGGTGGTTTCGGCGGTCTGGATGCGGTAGCCGGCTTCCAGCCAGCGCAGCTGCTCCAGGCTCTCGGCCAGCTCCAACGGCGAGGGCGGCAGCTGCGTGATTTCGCGCAGCACGTCGGGGCGGTAGGCGTAGAGGCCGATGTGGCGCAGGTAGCGGTGGTGCTGCAGCCACTCGGCCTGCGGATGCTGGCGCTGGTAGGGCAGGGGATGGCGGCTGAAGTACAGCGCCTCGCCCTGGGTGTTGAGCACCACTTTGGGCAGGTGGGGGCTGAACAGCTCTTCCTCGCTGATTACGGGCTTCACCAACGTAGCCAGCTGCGGCGGCTCGGGCACTGCAAACAGCTGCACCAGCGCGTCAATCTGGCTGGGGTAGATGAAGGGCTCGTCGCCCTGGATGTTGACGATGCAGTCGGCCTGCACGCCCAGCTGCTCGTAGGCGTCGCGCACTCGGTCGGTGCCGCTGGGGTGGTCGGGGTGAGTGAGCACGGCCTCGCCGCCGAAGCCCCGCACGTGCTCTAGGATGCGCTGGTCGTCGGTGGCTACCACCACCCGGCTCAGGCCCGACTGCTGCGCCCGGCGCACCACTCGCTCAATCATGGACTGGCCGCCCAGGTCCACGAGGGGTTTGCCGGGCAGGCGGGTGGAGGCAAAACGGGCGGGAATGATACCGATGGCAAGCATTAGGCGAGTAGGTGTAGCGCGAAGCCTTTGCTTCGCGTATCGTGGAACAGGTATCGTTGCGCGTCAGGCAACGGCAGAAGTAGCGCGCAGCGTCGACTTTGCGGATTGCGGGCAGGCCTCATGGCGGCAGTCAGCAACGACGCACACAGCCGAAATCTGGCGCTTCCATCTTCAAAACAAACAATAAAATGCGGCACTGATACCGCAAAGCTCGGCTACTACGCCCGAATGCCTAACTTTCGGCAGAATTTATGCACGGCCCCGGCTTTTTGCCGTTTACCGGCCGTAGCTGCTTTTGCCTGTTGTTTCTATGTTCCGATTCTCGTTGCTGTCCGCCGCGCTGGTTTTCTCTGGGTTCACTGCTTCCGCCGCCGGCCTGGTGGCCCTGCCCGATTCCATCGGGGTGGAATACCGGAGCGGCAAAATGCTTATCCGGCACCGCGTAGCGCCCGGCGAAACCCTCTACGGCCTGGCCCGCCGCTACCGCGTGCCCGTCGAGCAGATTGTGGAAGCCAACAACGGCCAGAAAGGCGCCCTCACCACCGGCCAGATTGTGCTGGTGCCGCGCCAGCGCGTGGTGATGAACGCCTCCGACAACCCCCGCCCCGCCGCGCCCGCCGCCGCTACCCGCAGCCTGCCCACCGATGCCCGCGGCAACCGCGTGTACAAAGTGGAAGCCGGCCAGACCCTGTTTGCTATTGCCCGCAAGTTCAACACCACGCCCCAGGCTCTGGCCGAGCTAAACAACTTCGCGCCCAACTACAACGTGCGTCAGGGCCAGACGCTCATCGTGGCGGCCGGCACTGCCGCCCCCGCCCGCCGCGAAACGCCCGCCGCCCCGGCCACCCGCGAACCGGCTACGCGTGAGCCGGCCGTGGCTACTGCGCCCGTCCGCGAAACGCCCCCCGCGGCCCCGGCCCCCCGCCCGGAAACCGCCGTGCCGCGCCCTGCCGACTCGGCCACTTCCACTGCTGCGCCCACCACTACCCGTGAGAAGCCTGAGGAGCGCGCCCCCACCCGGGCCAGCGAAATCGTGCGCCGCGTGACGGAAGCCGGCCTGGCCACCAGCATCCCCAACAGCACCACCGACAAGTATCTGGCCCTGCACAAAACGGCCGAAGTGGGCACCATCATGCAGGTGCGCAACATCATGAACGGGCAGTCGGTGTACGTGCGCGTTATCGGGAAGCTGCCGGATACCGGCGAAAACAGCAACATCCTGGTGCGCCTCTCGCCCCGCGCCGTGCAGCGCTTGGCCACCCCCGACGCCCGCTTCCGCGTGGAAACCAGCTACGTGCCGTAGGCGGCATTGCTATAGTCGAACGTCATGCAGAGCGGAGCGAAGCATCTCGCCAGGGTAGTATATTATACTAAACTGGCGAGATGCTTCGCTCCGCTCTGCATGACGGTTTTGTGAACCCCTCCTCCATGAACCACGCCCAGGTCCGCACCATCCTCGAAGAGAATTACGCCCGCTACAACCAGCCGGCGTTTATCCAGAATGACCCCATCCAGATTCCGCACCGCTTCACGCAGCGGCAGGATGTGGAAATCAGTGGGCTGTTTGCGGCGCTGCTGGCCTGGGGGCGGCGGCCCACCATCATCAGCAAAGTAACCGAGCTACTGCAGCGCATGGACAACGCGCCCCACCAGTTCATCCTGCAGCATCAGGATGAGGACCTGAAGCGCCTGCTGGGTTTCTGCCACCGCACCTTCTGCGACACCGACCTGCTCTACTTTGTGCACTGGCTGCGCTGGTTCTACACCCGCCACAGCACGCTGGAAGATGCGTTTCTGGTAGGCAACACCCAGAAGGAGCGACTGGAAAACTTCCACAATCTGTTCTTCAGCTTGGAGGATGCGCCCCACCGCACCCGCAAGCACGTGGCCACGCCGGCCCGCGGCTCGGCCTGCAAGCGCGTGAACATGTACCTGCGCTGGATGGTGCGCCAGGACGCGCACGGCGTGGACTTCGGCCTCTGGACCCGCCTGCCCATGGCCGACCTCGTCTGCCCCTGCGACGTGCACGTGGAGCGCGTGGCGCGCCGCCTGGGTTTGCTGGAGCGCAAACAGATGGACTGGCTGGCCGCAGAAGACCTCACCGCCCACCTGCGCACCTTCGACCCGCTGGACCCCGTGAAGTACGATTTTGCCCTCTTTGGGCTGGGCGTGGAAGGGGAGATGTAGCGCGGGCTAGCCTTGGGGCTTTTCTGAACGCACAACGGCGGGCCACTCACCAAGAGCGGCCCGCCGTTGTGCGTTCAGAACGGTTTGCTAACCGCCGCTGAATTAGTTGGTGAACTTGAGATTCAGCGCTTCGGCTACCTGCTCGGCCGGAATGGCAAAGCCGATGCCTTCAATGCCGCGGCCGACCAGCTTGGCATTCACGATGCCCAGCAGCTGGCCGCTGCGGGCCACCAGTGCGCCGCCGCTGTTGCCGCCGTTGATGCTCACGTCGGTTTGCAGGAAGGACCGGCCATCCACTTTGCGGCGGCCGCTGATGATGCCTTTCGTAACAGTCTGGCCCAGTTCTTTATCGGCCGGGGTACCAATGGCAAATACATCTCCCCCGATTTCAGCCAGGCTGCTGGTGGGCAGCTGGAAAGCCGTCAGGCCCTCGGCGTCCACTTTCAGCAGAGCCAGGTCCATTTCGGCGTTCAGGCGCACCACTTTAGCTGTGGTGCTCATGCCATCGGCCAGCTGAATATTCACTTCCTGCTGCTCGTCTACCACGTGCGCATTGGTTACGATGTAGCCGTCGGGCGATACAATGCAGCCACTGCCGTGGCCGTTGCTGGTTTCCACGATAACCACGCTGCGCGCCGCCAGGCTCAGGCCTTTGTCGGCGGCCATGGGCGCGCCGCGCCGCATGCTCACGGGCGTGGTAGCAGCGGCAGCTTCGATTTTGGTGTCGGGGCCTTTCGCCAGGGCTTTGGCTACTTCCGGATTCGAGAAGAAGGCGTAAAACGAGTTTTCGAAGGCATCCTCAAAGGCGGCGCTGCCGCCCTGTTCAAACTTGACGCTCGCGCCGGTCGTTTTTTGCTCCACCACCGTCTGGCGGGACTGGTTGAGCAGCTTCCACGTCACCTCGACCGTGCAGTCGGTTTCGTAGTGTGCCGACCGGTAGGGTGACGACGCGTGCACGTTGTATTTCACGTCGCGCATTTCACCCTGCAGCGTGTAGCGGGAGTTTGTGCCGGCCGAAAAAATGCTTTTTGATTCGCCATCGGGCACTGTGTAGCCGATGTCCTTGAGGGCTCCGTTGATGGACGATTTCAGGTGTTCGGCATCGGTGTCGAGGGATTTACCGAAATACAGAATCTCGGTCGGCTCTTTCTCCACAAAGTAATTGCCCAGCTTGTCGCCGCCTTTTACCCGCACGTTCATGAGCGTGCACTGCACCGACTGGCTGCCGGCTACGGCTTTGGGCAGCTTGGTCATGGAAGCCTGCACTTCTTTTTTATTGAGGCGGCTGTTGGCGCCGGTCATCCGGTCGGTCAGCAGGCCGGCCAGGCCGCCGGTCATAATCATCAGCCCCGGCAGCCCCGTGTACTTCATATCGCCGTTGTCGTCCGTCGACATCGACAGGCTGGTGGCAGCGCCGTAGAAGAAGGGTACGTAGTTCAGGTACTGCAAGCCGGTGGATTTTTCCGGATACAGCACCTCAGTATATTCTTTATAGCCCTCGTGCTTCACCTTCAGCTCGGAGCTGCGCTTGCGCGGCACCCGTACGCTTACGGCATTGGACTGGCCGTCTACAGGTTTTGCCTCTACGGGCTTGTCGTTGATGTAGTACGTGCTGCCGCTCGGTGTCCCTGTTAGGCGTACCGTCTGGCGAGAGCCGGATATGATGGTGGCGCAGCTGGGCAGCAGCAATGAGCTGAGCAGTAAACCGCTGATAAGCTGAGTAGACTTTTGTTTCATAAAGGCACCTAAGTGAGAAGAAAGAAAAAACGGCAAAGGAGATAGGCGTATGCCCGCACATACCTGGCAGCAGGTGGCGCGCAGGTAGACGGCATTACAGAGAAAGCAAAGGGGAGGCGCCGAAGTAGCGGCGGGCCGGGAGTGCAACTGAGCCCTTATAGCGGGGCTCCGGCTTCCGAGTAGGATAGGCTAGCGGGATGGTAGGTGGCACTGGTAATGAATGGAAGCGAAATAACGCGTCAGATTGCCTAGTATTAGTATAGGAGGGCGCTGCGCCCGAAGCGGCAGCTTTCAAAAGTAGTGGGTTCAGATGCTGGAAAAAAAGGCCCGCGCCTATTTTTATTCAATATTCACTATTAAAAGATCATGCAAAAACCCGGACGCTGGCGAGGATGCTGAAAACCTGAATCTTTCCGCCAGCAAATGCTGTTTACCTTTACATTCCATCCCGATTTCCAAGACCACCCGATTTGATTTTACCTCAGAACTTCGAGCAGAAAATAGGCTTCGCGCAGCTGCGTGAAATGCTGGAAAGTATGTGCCTGAGCCCGCTCGGCCGCCAGTTTGTGGCCAAAATGGTGTTCCAGACCAAGCACGACCAGCTGCACAAGCTGCTGCTCCAGACCGACGAGTTCCGCTTCCTGCTGCATAGCGGGGCCGACTTCCCCAGCCAGCACTACCACGACGTAAACCCGCAGCTGGTGCGCGCCAGCCTGCCCGGCGCCTACCTCGACGTGGCCGCCTTCTTCGCCGTTAAGATGAGCTTGCGCACCATCCGGCAGGCCCTCACCTTCTTCACCCAGGCCGCCGAAGACCTGTACCCCACGCTGCGCCTGCTCGGCATCGGCGTGCAGGTCGACCGCAACCTGCTGGCCGCCCTCGATAAGGTGGTGGACGACGAAGGCCTCGTGCGCGACGACGCCTCGCCGCTGCTGCGCCAGCTGCGCCAGGAGCTAATTACGCGCCAGGGTTTGCTGCGCAAGCAGATTGCGGGCATCCTGCGCCACGCCAAACACGAAGGCTGGATTCCCGGCGACGCCGAGCCCACCATCCGGGGCGGGCGCCTGGTGCTGCCCGTGGTGGCCGAGCACAAGCGCCGCGTGAAAGGGTTGATCCACGACGAGTCGGCCTCGGGCCAGACGGTGTACATCGAGCCGGAAGCCGTGTTCGAGCTCAACAACGACATCAAGGACCTCGAAAACGCCTACCAGCGCGAGCTGATCCGCATCCTCACGGCCCTCACCGACCAGCTCCGGCCCCACATTCCGGATCTGCGCAAAGCCTACCAGTACCTCGGCCTGATCGACTTTATCCGGGCCAAGGCGCGCCTGGCGCTGCGCCTGGAGGCCACGCTGCCCATCCTGCACCCGCGCCCCCAGATGCTCTGGAAGCAGGTGCGCCACCCGCTGCTGTATCTCACCTTTTTGGGCCACGCCAAAGACGACCCGCGCGAGGTGGTGCCGCTGGATATCGAGCTGACGCCGGAGCAGCGCATCCTGCTGATTTCGGGGCCGAATGCCGGCGGTAAGTCGGTGAGTATGAAGACGGTGGGGCTGGTGCAGTACATGCTGCAGTGCGGCCTGCTGATTCCGGCCGGCGAGGGCTCGGAAGCCGGCATGTTCGATGATATTTTCCTGGACATCGGCGACGAGCAGAGCCTGGAAAACGATTTGAGCACGTACTCGTCGCACTTGCTGAGCATGAAGCAGTTCGTGACGCTGGCCGGCAAGCGCAGCCTGGTGCTGATTGACGAGTTTGGCACCGGCACCGAGCCGGCGCTGGGCGGCGCCATTGCCGAGGCCGTGTTGGAGCAGCTCAACCGGGCCCGCAGCTTCGGCGTCATCACCACCCACTACACCAACCTCAAGAACTACGCCGAGCGCACGCCCGGCATCGTGAACGGGGCCATGCGCTACGACCCCGAGCAGCTGCAGCCGCTCTACCGCCTCGAAATCGGGAAGCCCGGCTCGTCGTTTGCCATCGAAATTGCCCGCAAAATCGGTTTGCCCAAGCAGCTGGTGGAGCGCGCCACCCAGCTCGTCGGCAAAGATAAAATCCGCTACGACCGGTTGCTGGAAGGCCTGGAAAAGGAAAAGTCGGACCTGGAGGCCCGTACCGCCGAAGCCGCCAAAGCTGAGCGCCGCCTGAAAAAAGCCGCCCAGGAATACCAGGACCTCAAGAAGTACCTCGACGATACCACGCTGGAGGTGCTGCGCGAGGCCAAGCAGAAAGCCAAGCTGCTGCTGCGCGACACCAACCAGCAGATTGAGGCCACCATCCAGGAAATCCGCCTCGGCCAAGCCGACAAGGACCGCACCAAGGAGGCCCGCGGCAAGCTCGACACCTTCGTGCGCGAGAAGCTGCAGATTGAGCCGCCCAAGCCCAAAGCTACCCGCGAGCTGGCCGAAGCCGGCACGCTGAAAGCCGGCGACAAAGTGGCGCTGATTGGGCAGGAAGGCTACGGCGAGCTGATGAGCGTGAAGGGCAAAACCGCCGAAGTGAGCTTTGGCGGCATGAAAACCATCGTCAAGATCAGCCAGCTCGAAAAGCTGACGCGCTCCGAAATCCGGGAGCGGGAAAAGGAATCGGCGCGCCGGGCCCCGGCCCAGTACGCCGGCTTCGACACCACCGGTAAGATGTCGAGCTTCAGCCCCACGCTGGACTTGCGCGGCGAGCGGGCCGAGGACGCCCTCACCAAAATCACGGCCTACGTGGACGATGCCGTGATGCTGGGCGTGCCCGAAATCAAGATCCTACACGGCCGCGGCAATGGCGTGCTGCGCCAGGTGGTGCGCGACTACCTGCACCGCACCCGCCAGGTGGCCAGCGTAGCCGACGAGCACGCCGACCGCGGCGGCGACGGCGCCACCATCGCCGTGCTGAAGTAGGATCACGGATTAGCCCGGATTGTCCACGGATTTCACGGATTTTGTGAACGGCTGCAATACAAAGGGTCTGGCGAAACGCGTGAGCGGCTTCGCCAGACCCTTTTTCGTGTGGGAGCCGAGGCCCGGCAGGATGCGCGGGCCGTCCACCGGCTCTGAAACGATTGTGCTATATTCGGCAGGATTGATTTTTCGGCCACCGTTGCACCTGCTTTCCGTGCTGAGCACTATGCAAGATTCCCGTCGAATTTTCTGGCCGGCAATAGCCGGGGCGCTGCTGGCGCTAACGGGGCTGCTGGCGCAGATCTACGTCACGTTCAGTAGCCGGCAGCTGCCGCCGCTGCAAACCGTCGTGCGCTTCTTCAGCTTCTTCACCATCCTGACCAACACGCTCGTAGCCGGCTATTTTCTGGTGCGCAGCCTGCGGCCGAAGTCGGTGGCCGGGCGCTGGGCGGCCCGGGCGGAGGTGGGTACGGCCCTCACGGTGTACATTCTGGTGGTGGGCGTGGTGTACCAGGCAGTGCTGCGCGGGCTGGTGCCACTGGCCGGCTGGGGCATCCTCGCCGACAACATCCTCCACGGCCTCGTACCTTTGTACATGCTGGACTTCTGGCTGCTGCGCATTGCCGGGCAGCCGGTGCGCTGGCGCACGTTGCCGTACTGGCTGCTTTATCCGGCCGCGTACTTGGCCTACACGCTGCTGCGCGGGCCTTCTGCCGGCTTCTACCCGTATCCGTTCGTGGATGTGGCGGCGCTGGGCTACGGGCCGGTGCTGTGCAACTGCCTGCTGGTGCTGGTGGTCATGCTGGCTATTTCGGTGCTGCTGGCCACGTTTTCCAACTGGCGGCACCGCCGCTCCTTGGCCTGATTATTAAAGCCGTTGGGCTTTTACCTTTTTACCCCTTCTCATTTTGCATCCCCGCAACCCCCACGCCGACCGCTACGATTTTCCGCAGCTGATTGCCGCCAGCCCGGCGCTGGCGCCGTTCGTAACGGCTAGCCCCCACGGCGACCAAACCATTGATTTCGCCAATCCGGCCGCGGTGAAGGCCCTCAACCAAGCCCTGCTGAAGCAGTTCTACGGCGTTCAGCTCTGGGATATTCCGGCCGGCTACCTATGCCCGCCCATCCCGGGCCGCGCCGACTACCTGCACCACGCCGCCGACCTGCTGGCAACCCTGCACGGCGGCACCGTGCCCCGCGGCAAGCAGGTGCACGTGCTCGACATCGGTATCGGGGCCAACTGCGTGTATCCCATCATCGGCACCCACGACTACGGCTGGCGCTTCGTCGGCTCCGATATTGACTTGGTGGCGCTGAAATCGGTGAAGATGCTGGTAGCGGCCAACCCCGGCTTATCGGGCCGGGTGGAAGTGCGCCAGCAAACCCACGCCAACTACATCTTCGACGGCATAGTGAAGCCCCGCGAGGAGTTCGACCTGACGGTGTGCAACCCGCCATTCCACGCTTCGGAGGAAGAGGCCCTGGCTGCCAACCAGCGCAAAACCCGCAACCTGGGCCAGCCCCGCACCGCCGAGCCGGTCCTCAACTTCGGCGGCCGCAACACCGAGCTCTGGTACACGGGCGGCGAAGAAGCCTTCGTGCGCAACCTGGTGGAGCAGAGCGTGCCGCTGGGGCCGCGGGTGCTGTGGTTCAGCACGCTCATTTCCAAGAAGGAAACCCTGCCCAGCATCTACCACTTCCTCAAGAAGGCGGGGGCGCTGGAGGTGAAAACCATCGACATGACCCACGGCCAGAAAGCCACCCGCGTGGTCGCCTGGACCTTTCAGACGCCCGAGCAGCAGCAGGCCTGGGCCACGCGCCGCTGGAAATGAAATATCATCGGCTGCATATCAGTTTCGATAAGCCTAGCTTCAAAACCTTTGATAGTATCACACAAATCATCGGTGTGAACCCGGAACCGTGGAAGCGGATATTGCTTGACACAGATAAGCCTCAGTCATGGTCGTACTTGGTTGTCACAAGTGATGAGGATCCAAACTTCGACTTCATTAATGTCTTTTTAGACTTGTTAGAACCAAAGTTCGAGGCCTTGCATAGAATCGGTGTTGGGAAAGAAAGTATCAGCCTTAATCTCACTTACTGCTACACGTTACAATGCGGAATAGGCTTCAATGCGCAGGAAATGCTTCGATTGGGGGCAAATGGTATAGGACTAGCTATTGACTGTTTTGAAGAGAAAGACAACACAATAGCTTCATAAAAAAAGGCGGCTCCCAAATCTGGGAGCCGCCTTTTTTTATGGGCGTACTGCGAGAAGCCTACTCAACCACCACGCGGCTCATCTGCGTGGCTTCGGGCGTCACGATTTGCACCATGTATAGGCCGGCGGGCAGCTGCGAGGCGTCCACGGCCACGTCCTGGCCGGAGAGGGTGCTGGTTTGGTTGAGCACCACGCGGCCGGTGGCGTCGCGCAGGGTGATGGTGGCGGTGCGGGCCTTGCCAGCCTGCAGGCGCACGGCAAACTGGCCGCGCGTCGGGTTGGGGTACACCTGCACGCTGCTTTGCTGCACGGTGGCGTTCCGGTTGCTCAGCACCAAGTTGCAGACCTGCACGCCGCGGTTCTGCTCGGCAATGCGGGCCGCGAACTCCTGGTAGTACTGGTTCACGATGCGCGGCTCGTGCACGATGAGCGTGTTTTCGTCATTCTCGGTGTTGGCCGAGAGGCTCCAGTTGTGCGAGCCCACAAACACCTGCGGGTCCGACTGTGAGGCGCCGGCGTCGATGATGGCATACTTGTGGTGCATGATGCCGCTGGTGTTTTTCACCATGCCGCGGGCCCCGATGGCCTGCCGGATGGTGCGCAGCACGGCACCCGAGTTGGTGGAGCTGGTGTCGTTGTTGAGCACCTCGGTGCAGGCCGCCATGTTACGCAGCAGCACCTGGTCGCGGATGGCGCGCCCGATGTCGGTCTGGGTGTTGAGCATGGTGGCAATGTGCAGGTCGAAGTCGGCCGTGCGGATGGCGTCGATGAGGCGGCCGTTCACGTTGTCGGTGGGCGAGAACCACGACTCCACCAGCTTGCCGCCGATGTTGAGGTAGTGCGGGGTGTTGTCGGTTTTGCGCGAGCCGAATTTCACGGCGCCCGTGGCAGCGCCGCTGCCGCCCCACATTTCCTCGAACTCCATCTTGTACACGCGGGCCAGGGCCTGGTCCTGCACCACAATCACGTTGTTGCGGTCCGTGGACAGCTGCGCGCCGGTCCAGTTGGTAGAGCCGGTCCACACCCACGGTACGTTGGGGTTGGGGTCCTCGGCATCGATAATCACAAACTTGTTGTGCATGATGCCCTGGATGGTGCCGGTGCCGGTCTGGGTGCGGCCGGTGCGGTTTACGCCGGCGTTCAGGCCCGGTACGCTCACGTTGGCGTTGTCGTCCTCATAAATCACGCGCACCCGCACGCCGCGGGCCTGGGCGGCATTCACGGCCGCCAGAATGGTGGGGCTGTTCCAGTTGTAGATGGCAATATCGAGCGTGGTAGTGGCGCGGCCGATGTAGCGGGCCAGCGTGTCGGCCACGGTGCCGCTGGGCAGGAACAGGGCGTTGTTGCCGGGCAGGGCCAGCGTGTTGTTCACCGGGTTGGTGAAGTAGGCGCGCATCTTGCCGCTGGAAAGCGAGGCCGTAATCATGGGCACCACGCGCGACTCCGACAGGCCGGTGGCGTTGGTGGAGCTGGCTTTCACGAAGTACACCGTGGCAGGCTGCAGGCCCGTGATGGCCAGGCTGTGGCTGGTGGTGCTGGCGGCGCTGGTCACGGCCGTGAACGGGCCGGTAGCGCTGGTGGCGTACTCCAGCTTGGTGTTGCCGGCGTTTTGGGTGAGGAAGTTCACCGTGAAGCCCGAGGTGGTGATGTTGGTCGGGAAGGGCGTGTTCACCACGTTGGGCGTGTTGCCCTGGCGGAAGTCCTCGTAGAGGCGCGGCAGCAGTTGATAGCCGGCGGCCGTTGGCGTCGGGGCCGTGGTCGTGAACTGGCTCATGATGCCCACAGCATCAAACGTGCCGGTAGGCGAGGGTTTGCCGATGAGGCCGTACGGGCCGGTGGAGGCCGCATTCACATACAGCACCGTAGCGGCGTTGTTGTTGATGCGGAACGTGGTGCTGCTGAACGACGTGACAGCCGCGCCAGTGGACGTGTTGATGGACGTGGCGCCGGTGAGCTGCACCAGGCGGCCTTCATATTGCTCAGCGTAGGCGGCCGTGAAGCCCCCGGCTGGAAACTGCACCGGCGCCGGCAGCGGCCGGTTGCCGGCCAGCACCGTCAACGACGACACCGGGTCCAGCTCCAGCAAACCGCGGAAATCCTTGAGCGTGCCCGTCACGATGATAGAGTCGCCGGGCACAACGCCCGTGGTGAGCGTGGTGGAGTACACCCCGATGCCGGCCGTGCCGTCCTGAATGTAGCGGATGGCCCCCAGCTCGGGCCCGTTCGTGACGATGCCGCGCACCGTGACGGTGGCACCCGACGTGTTGAAGGCCGGCGCCTGGGCCCGGGCTGCGGCAATCGTAATGGCCGTCTGGGCCTGGGCAGGCCGGAAAGCAGCCATGCCGCAAAGCAAGGCCAGCAGAGTAAATTTCTTCATGCAGGAAAAAAGAAAAGGGAATGCGAAAGGCTGAAACCAAAAGCGGCTGCAAATATCCTGACTTTCAGGCAGAAAACCGCTTGCCGGGGCGGCGGCAGCTCGCAAAAAAACGGTGCTGCTACCGGATGGCGCGCTTCTTGGTATCCGTAATCATGGGCACGGCCGGGGCCGCCGAGGTGCCCACGGCGTTGGTGGCCGAAACCCGCACGTAGTACACGGTGCCGGGCTCCAGGTCGGTGAGGGTGATGGCGTGCGAGAGGCCGGGCGTGTTGAGCTGCACTTTCTGGCCCAACTCGCTGGTTTTGCCATACTCCACGGTGGCGGTGGCGGGGTTGCGGGTGGCAAACTGCACCGTGAAGCCCGAGCGGCTGATGGCCGTGGGAATGGGCTCGGCCACAATCATTGGCAGGCCGCCGCCCACTACAAAGTCGGTGCTGAGGCGGGGCAGCAGCTGGTAGCCGCCGGTACCGGTGTTGGTGAACTGGCTGAGCACGCCCAGCAGATCGTAGCTGCCGGCCGGGATGGTTTTGCCCACCAGCCCGGTTTCGCCGGTAGAGGCAATGTTGACGCGGATTGGGGTGGCCTTCTGCCCGTCGAGCAGGTAGTTGGTGTTGCCTTTGAGGGCCTCGGCCGGGGTGCCGTCGGGGGCCGTGAGGCTGCTCAGGCCTTTGATGCGGATCAGGCGGCCTTCGTTGGTTTCAGTGAACAGGGTGGTAGCTGCGGCAGCCGTGGTTTCCAGCATGGGGATGCGGCGGCCACCGGCCAGCTTCTGCACGCTCGTCACGGGGTCCATTTCCAGCAGGCCGCTGTAGTTTTTGAGCGTGCCCGTCAGCAGCACACTGTCGCCGGGCTGCAGAGCGGAAAAGTTGGGGTTGTTGAGCGAGAAAGCCGCCAGGCCGGCGTGCTTGTCCTGCACAAAGCGCAGCTGCCCCAGTTCGGAGCCGTTGCTGACAATGCCGCGCACGGTAACGGTAGCGCCGGGCCCAGCCAGACGAGCCGCCTGGATGGTGCTGAGCGAGGAGGCCGCCGGCGCGTGGCCGGGCTGGGCGTGCGCCGACGACAAGGCGCTGATTACCAGAGCAGGGAGTAGCAGAATTTTCATGAGGGAGCGTGAGCGGTTGGGTTGGGGAGGAGCGGAGAGCGGCAGAGCGGGCCGGCAGATGGAAAAATGCCGGAAAGAGGTTTCGGTAAAAATACAATAAGCCCGGCAAAGCCTCATGCCCGGCCGGCGCCTTTTTTGCGTCCCGGAAGTCAGGCAGAAGAAGCGGGCAGAAGCCTAAACGATTCAGTTAAAAGCATTCGTGCCGCCGCCAGCAACGCCGGAATGGTACCGGTTGGTCCAGAATGATTACATAACGGTAACATTAGGATGCAATTTTGCTGGCTGCCGCTGCGTATCGGCGCCGCCAGCATGTGCGGCGGATGGAAGCCGGGCGGAGGCAACACCTCGAAGCACCTGCGGCTAGTCTTTGGGGGCCTGGGCCGGATCGGTGGGCTCGCCGGCGCTGGCGGCACTGCGGCGGCGCGAGTCGGTGGCAATGAGTACCACCGGGCTCAGGGAGTTGCCGGCCTCATTGGTGGAGGAGGCCCGTACGTGGTAGGTGGTGCCCGGCCGCAGGCCCGTGAGCGTGATGACGTGCGTGGTGGTGAGGGCCGCGTTGGTGACCACCGATTCCAGCTCGCCGGTGCGGCCAAAATCGATGCGGGTGTCGCCGGGGTTGAGGGTGGTGAACTGCAGCTTCACGGTTTGCGGGCTGGTTTCGAGGGCTACGGGCACACCCACCACCACCGGCTTGCCGAAGCCTACTTCCAGATCGGCGTAGGAGCGGGGCAGCAGTTGGTAGAAGCCACGGCCCCCGCCGGGCGCGTACTGCCCCATCAGGCCCATCACCGAAAACTCGCCGCTGGGCGCTGGGGCCCCTACCAGGCCCTGCACCCCGCCGGCCGTGGCCTGCACCCGCAGCACGGCCCCGTGCTGGCCACCCAGCAGGTAGCTGGTGCTGGCCGTCAGGGTGCGCGCCGTTACCCCGGCCATGGTGGTCAGAAACGGTACGCCGGTGATACGCACCAGGCGGCTCTCAAAGGCTTCGTCGTAGACGCTGGCTAGGTCTTCGAAGGCTACCTCGTGCAGTGGCAGCGGGCGGTGCTGGGCCAGCCGCCGGGCCCGGGTGATGGTGGTGAGCTCCAGCAGCCCGTTGTAGTTGCGCAGCGTGCCCTGCAGCTCCACACTGTCGCCGGGCTGCAGCGCCACAAAGGCCGGGACGTTGGAATAGGCCGCTAGGCCGGCGGTCTGGTCGAGCAGGTAACGCACGCCGCCCAGTTCGGGCCCGTTGGCCACCACGCCGCGCACAAGGAGCACCGACCCCAGCGCGGCCCGCCGGGCCTGCCCCAGCCGCAGAAACTGCGGCGCCTGCGCCCAGGCCGGTGAAACAGTCAGTGATAAAAGCAGGAAGCAAAGAAACAGGGCGGGCCGGCGCAGAAACATGCAGGAAGCGGGAGTTGCAGAATGGGACGCAAGGTGCGTCGTTGGCCGCAAAGCTGCAAATTCCTGACTAGGTCGCCAATAGATTATATAAAGCTTACATAATATTTACTTCGGGATGCAGCTCGATGCCGAACTTTTCCCGAACTGAGGCAATGATTTCGTAAGCCAGGTCGCGGATGTCCTGGCCCTGCGCGCCGCCGTGGTTGACGAGCACCAGCGCCTGCCGGTCGTGCACGCCGTGGGGGCCGCGGCGCAGGCCTTTCCAGCCGCATTGCTCTATTAGCCAGGCGGCCGGCACTTTCACGCCGCCGGGCACGGGGTAGCCGGGCAGGCCTTCGTAGCGGGCTTTCAGCTCATCGAAGCGGGCCTGCGAGATTTCTGGGTTTTTGAAGAACGAGCCGGCATTGCCGATCTGGGCCGGGTCGGGGAGCTTGCTGCGCCGGATGCTGCTCACGGCCTCGCTCACCTGGCGCGGCGTGGGCTCGTCGGCCACGCCCATGTCCTGCAGGGTGGTCTGAATGTCGCCGTAGCGCACGTTGGGCTGGGCGCGGCGGTGCAGGCGCAGCAGCACGCCGGTCACGATGTACTGGTTTTTCAGCGCCCCCTTGAACACACTTTCGCGGTAGCCGAAGCCGCACTCCTGGGCCGAAAACGTGCGCAACTGGCCGGTGGCCGTTTCCAACGCCTCTAGCTGCTCAAACGTGTCCTTGAGCTCGGCCCCGTAGGCCCCGATGTTCTGCAGCGGCGCAGCGCCCACCGTACCCGGAATCAACGATAGGTTTTCGATGCCGCTCAAATCCTGGTCGAGGGCGTACTGCACGAGGCCGTGCCAGCTCTCGCCGGCCCCGGAGCGCACCAATGCCGATTCATCGTCCTGGCTGATGATTTCCAGGCCGCGGATTTCGTTTTTGAGCACTACGCCGTCGAAATCCTGGGTGAAGAGCAGGTTGGAGCCACCGCCCAGTACCAGCTTTTCGGCGGCCTGCACCTCGGGTAGCGCCAGCAGCGCGCGCAGCTCGTCTACGGAGTGGAAGCGGGCAAACAGGCGCGCCTGCACATCGAGGCCAAACGTGTTGTAGGGGCGAAGCGAAACGTGGTGTTCCAGAACGGGAGCCGGGGCCATAGCGGTAGCAGTAAGCGGAAAGGGTTGCCGGGCAAAGGTAACGGGTTGTGGCCGGCTCCTGCCCACACAAATGCCGCCCCACTCCCTCGGGGCCCGGCGGGGCCTTGTGGGAAGGGGGCGGCACGTCAGCGGAGCCCGGGGCAGATCAGGCGGCGGGGCGGGCCGCAGCGCGCATCCGCTGGGGGGCATCCATCACCAGCGTCACGAGCAGCGCGTGCGGCAGTGTCACGATAGAGGCCACTACCAGCGCCAAACTAAACCAGGCCGGCGCGTCGGGCAGGCGGCTGGCCAGCAGGCGGCCCACTACCAGCAGCGCGGCGCAGCTAAGCAGCAGCAGGGGCGCAGCTTGGCGCAGGAAAAACCAGAGCTGCGACAGCAGCGCTTGGCGGGAACGGAGGGCGGAGCTGCCGTAGCCCAGCCAGCCCGTGAGGCGCAGCACGTGCTGCAAGCTGTGCCAGAACACAAAGTACACCACCACCGACCAGCGCGGCGGCAGCAGCAGCAGCAACATTCCCAGGACCAGCAGCTCCGTTAGCTCGCGTTGCAGCAGCGCCCAGCGCCGGTGCCGGGCATACCAGAGCCAGAGCAGCCCGTGCCCGACCGCTACCACCGTGCCCAGCACGCCCGCTACCGCTCCAAACTGTGGCAAGGCAACGGGACGCGCCCCCGTGAAACGCAGCAAATCATTTACGATGCCGGCCGTTTCGGTGGGCCACCAGATGGCGGGCACGGCAAACAGCAGCATGCCCCGCAGCAGGCTGTGGCTCAGCCATTGGGCCACGGGCACCTGCGTGGGGCCAGGCGCATCGGCCGAGCCCCAGTGCCACATAGTCAGCAGGAAAAACAGAGCCACAGTAGCGGCGGGCCATTGCCACCAGAGCAGCCCTACCACCGCTGCCAGCCCCAAGTAGCCGCCCAGAAACCGCCCCCAGTAGCGCCAGGTGCGCAGGGCGTTGCCAGTTGGGACGAGGGCCGGCACCACCAGCTGGTCGCAGGCGCCGTGGGCTACGCCCAGCGCCACCATGCCCACGGCCAGCGGCAAACCCAGCACCAGCCCGGCGTGCGCCGGAAACAGCCGCCCCAGCGCAATGAACAGCAGCACGGCCGCGTAGGAATAATAGCGTGGAGGCCAGGCGGGGGCGGCGGTGCTGGCACGAAGGAAAGGACGCATAGGAAACGGGTGGAAAGGCAAACAGGCTGAGCTGGCCGGGGTCGGGCAACTCAGCCTGCCGGCCGGTGAATTCCAAAAAGCGGGATTTGCCGGGAAGGCCTGCCGGAGCTACACCACCGAAGCGGCGTTGGCCGGCGCCACTTTCACCGCCGATTCGCTGCGGGCAATGCCGTAGACCACCAAGCCGAAGCCGATTTTGTTGATGGCATCGGCAATGTTATAGAGCAGGTCGAGGTCGTGGGGGCGGAGCAGGCCGGCTCCGTCCGGACCGAGCCAGCCGCCGGGCATGGCCATGTAGCCGATGGGGTAGATGGCCCACCCGACCAGGATAAACCAGGCCAGCGCCCGTACGCCCTTCTGCACGGCCACCGAGTTGGAGGCCGCCGCCAGCTGCGCTACTTCGCCCATCCAGGCCGAGTACAGAATGTACACGTAGCCCAGCGTGGAAAGGGAGCCCCACAGCACCGAGTGGCCCATGGAGCCATCCGTAAAGGCCTCGCCGATGTAGCCGAAGACCAGCATAATGACGGCCGCCAGAATCAGCTTCCAGAGCAGTGACGCCTTGGCCCCCGCCGCCCGCACCAGCAGGTAGAATTCCACCACCATCAGCGGCACGGTCAGGGTCCAGTCGATGTAGCGCAGGGCAATGGGGGTTTCGTTGGTGCTGACGTAGTAGTCGCGCATGTAGTAGTAATGCACGGCCGCAATGCCCGTAATCAGGCCCGAAACCAACAGGGAAGTTTTCCATTTGTCGGCCACGGTGCTGCGCTCAAACAGAAAGAAGACGGAGGCAGCGGCCATGGCCATATACCCCGTGAAAAAGGTAAACGCCACTGGGTCGTCAACCGGAATACGCATGATGTCGAGTAATACCGTTTTCATGAGGTAAGGAGTTGGGGGTGAGAATGAAATTACACTTGATTAAAGAATTAATATGTTTCAATGTTTAGCTTTTGATAAGGAAAAGTTCAACAAAAACAGCCGCCGGCTTCCGGCCTACCCGGCAATGTGCCCTCAGGTGCTGGGGGTGGCATATCGGGCCAAAAAAAAAGCGGGTCAGAAACCGGCCGGCTGCCGTTTTCTGACCCGCCTGAAGCGAGATTCCAGCGAGATACTCAGGTTACCGCACCCGGTAGCCGTTCAGGGCGTAGAACAGCAGGTAGGCATAGCAGAGGGCCGGCAGCACAAACGCCACCCGGATGCCGCCGCCGTGCGTGGCCAGCAGCCCCATCAGCGGCGGAATAATGGCCCCGCCCACGATGGCCATAATCAGGTACGACGAGCCCTGCTTGGTGAATTTGCCCAGGCCCGTAATGGCCAGCGGAAACACCACCGGCCAGATGATGGCGTTGCAGAGGCCGCACAGCACCACCAGCCACAGCGCGGTTTCGCCGGAGCTCAGGATGGAGAGCAGCACGAACAGCGTGCCGGCGGCGCAAACCCCGGCCAGCAGCTTGCGGGCATCGAAGCGGGTGAGTAGCGGAATACCGACAATGCGGCCCACCATCACCCCAAACCAGTACGACGACACCAGCACCGCGCCCACGGCCTTAGTGAAGCCGCCGCTAGTATCAATCGGGTCGGGGGTGTTGCCGAACAAAGCGGCGGCCCAGCTGGTGGCCACGCTCAGGCCGCGCACCAGCTCCTGCGTGAAGCCGCTGAGCTGGCTGATGTTCTGGCTTTCGCCGTAGCGGATGATAAACGAGCCGATGCCCACTTCCACGCCCACGTAGGTGAAGATGGCCACCACGCCCAGGGCCAGGTGGCGGAAGTCGAGGGCGGAGCGGCGGCCGGTTTCGGCGGCGGCCTGCGCGGCGGCAGCTTCCTCATCGGCGGGCAGGCTTTCCACCTCGGGCAGGCGCACCAGGAAAAACAGCGCCGCCAGCACCGCCAGAAACACGGCCAGCCCCAGATACAGCGGCTTTACCAGCGTGGCTTCCTGGGTGAGGCGCTGCTCCAGCGGCAGCTGCGCCAGCTGGGCCTTCAGCACCGCCGAGCCTCCGAACAGAATCAGGCCCCCGATAAGCGGCGAAATGGTGCCGCCCAGCCCGTTGGCCACGCCCACGATGCTCACCCGGCTGGCCGCCGTGCGCGCTGGCCCCAGCACCGATACGTAGGGGTTGGCCGCCACCTGCAGCAGCGTGATGCCGGCGCCCAAAAAGCTCAGCGCCAGCAGAAACAGCCCGAACGTGCGCGAGTTGGCGGCCGGCACGAACAGCAGCGCCCCGCAGGCCATAATCAGCAGCCCCAGCACAATGCCGCGCTTGAACCCCATCCGCTCCAGCAGCTTGCCCGCCGGCAACGACATCAGGAAATATGCCCCGAAGAAGGCCGACTGCACCGCCGTGGACTGGAAATCGGTGAGCTGGCACACGTCCTTGAGGTAGGGCATGAGCACGTCGTTGAAGTTGGTGACGGCCCCGAATAGAAAGAACAGGGTGGTCATCAGCACCATCGGGCCCGCGTAGGAGCGGGTGGTGCCGACAGGGGCAAGCGGGGTGGAGGACGTAACGGGAGCAGCCATGCAGGGGCGGGGTAGAAAGAAAAAAAGCCGGCCCGGGGCCGGCTAAGCAATGCTACGGAGTTTTTGGCAGAAGTGCAGCGGGAGGCAAGCATAGCTGAATGAATAGCCCGCAACAGACCTCTGCCTGCAACGAATTATAGCGTATTCTACATGTTTTTCACTTCCTGCTACTTCCGGCCATAGGTTTCGAATAGCCAAATGCCAACCATTGGCAGTAGTAAAACGAAGGATATAACCAGATAAAAAGGTCGTTTAGACGTGGCCTGAATAGCCGCTATGAGGAAGCCGATTTCATACATAACCAGCAACGCAATTGTAACATAATCCATGAATAGAGCCGCGGTACCAGCTGCGTTGCCACTATCCTCAGAGTATTCCTTCCAGTAGAGAAAATGCACAACGAAAAGCCACCAGGAGAAATACAGTAGCAATGCTGCTACTGCAACGCCAAAGGAGCTATTGAGGAACTTGATTGTGTCTTTCATGGAGCACGAGCTTTTAAGGCCTACTCGCACTCTTCCACCGGCACCGCCGGCCGCGTCAGGAACTGCCAGGTAAAGACGGCCGCAATGGCGCCCACGGTAGGCGCCACCAGATACAGCCACAGATGCTCCAGGTGCCCTGACACCAGCGCCGGCGCCACCGAGCGGGCCGGGTTCATGGACGCCCCGCAGATGGGCCCCGCAAACATAGCTTCCAGCAGCACCACCGCCCCAATGGCCAGCCCCGCAAACAAGCCCTGCTCCTTGGAGCCACAGGCCACGTTCAGAATCACGAGCATCAGGAAATAGGTGAGGATGAATTCTAACACAAACGACTGCCCCTCGGCACCGGTCGGCAGCGTGGCCCCCAGCAGCGCGTTGGCCGGAAACAGGTAGCGCAGCACCGCACTGGCCAGCACGGCCCCGGTTAGCTGGCTAACGATGTAGGGCAGCACCTGCCGCCCCGCAAACCGCCCCGCAATGGTGAAAGCCACCGTCACGGCCGGGTTGAAGTGGGCGCCCGACACGTTGCCCAGCGCGTAAATCATGGCACTCACGATGAGCCCGAACGTCATGGCCACGCCCACATGCGTGATGGCGCCGTGCGTTTCCTGGTTGATGATGATGGCGCCGGTGCCACAAAACACAATGGCGAAGGTGCCCAGAACCTCAGAAACGTACCGCTGCATATATCGGAATAAGTAGGATAGCCAGGCATACGGCCTGCCGGTGCGCGCCGGATTGGGGCGGCCAACGCAAACAAACGGATTTTCCGGCTTACAGCGGAAACTGCCGGCGCAGCTGCTGGTAGCCAGGGTGGTCGTCGAGGCTGGTGAGGCTCTCAAACATACTGATGAAGGTGCGCACCAGCTCGGGGTCGGTGGTTTGCAGGGCCCGGGCCTCGGCCACCCGATCCAGGTTATACTGGCCCAGAAACACCACCAGCGCCCGAAACGGCTCCTTGGCCTCAGCATCGAAGCGCAGTAGCAGCTGCAAAGGCAGCACCGGCACCAGCTGATGGATGCCCAGGCCGGCGGTCCGTTGCTCGGGGTGTTCGGATAAGGTCTGGAAAGCGTCTTCGAGCTGGCGCAAAGTGGCTTGGTGCTGGTTGCGGTGCTCCTGCCAGTGCTCTGTCGAAATAGTGTCGGCCTCGGGATGAAACTGCTGCCACACGCCCTGCACGAAGTGGTGTAGGCGGCCGTGCTGGTCGGCGGTGGGCGGCAGGGCCTCGGGCGTTTCGTCGGCGGCCAGCGTGGCCAGGTAGAACTCGCGGGCGTCGCGGGCGCGGTCCAGCAGCAGGTCGTGGATGCGGTCGGTGAGGGCGCGCATCTCGCGCTGGTTGAGCTCGGGGCGGTGGTGGCGGGCATAGAAGGTGCCAATGGCGGCCGAGTCGGTCATCAGGGCCAGGTACTCGCTGCCGGCCGACTCTTCCAGAAACTCGGCCATGCGCACCATAATCGGCTGAAAGCCCTTGTACAGCTCCCGCGTGGCGTCGCTGATAGTCACGACGGCGCTTTTGATTTGCTGCTCCACGGCGTTGGAGCTTTCCACCAGCTGCCGGGTTTCGGCGGCCAGCTGCTGGGTTTCGCGGGCCAGCGCGTGCATCTGCTGCATGGCCTGGTCGGAGTTGCGGGAGGCCTCATCAGCCGCCTTCCAGCTTTGAAACGCCACGAACAGCCCCAGAAACGAGGCCACGCTGCCGATAATGGAGTAGTCGCCGTTGAGGGCCTGGTAGGAGGTGTGCCCGAGCAGCGCCAGCGCCACAAACAGGGCCAGATAGAACAGAGAGTTTTTGTTGGGGTCGAAGAGGAAAGAATGGCGGGCCATGGGAGCGGGGCGGGTAGGGGAGGTTGATGGCGCGGGTAACCGACAAGCTTGCCGAATGGCTTAGCGTAACTCGGTAACGGGCTTCTGCATAAAATAAAACAGGTTTCGCTCCAGCTCAAACGCTACTTTCTGCATGCGTCGGCGGGCTATTACGTACGGAATCCCCACGATTAAAAGTCCCTGTAACAAGATCATAGCCATCATAATCAGTGCGTCTACCAAAGTTGTGTCATCGCGCATCAGAAGAGAAGTAAGCGCAACGAGTACGAAAACCAGATAGAAGAGAGCAGGAAACAAGAACATACCGGAAGCTCCGTTCAACTCACCTTCCAGACGTGTGCCAGCAGGTGTGGGCAATACGGTGCCGTTGAAAGCAGGAAAGAACAGCTGGTTGCCATCGGGGCGCGGCTTGAGGAGAACATAGTCGGCCCGCACCACGCCGCTGTAGGGTGCTACCGTGGGAGAAAAGATGCGGCCCAGCCGGCCAAACGGATTCAGGTGGGGTGGCGCTACGTGCGGTTGCAGCCGCTCGACAAACTGGGCCGCCTCAATTGGGAATTCCAGCGCAAATGGCGTAATCAGCCGGATCCGGCGTAATAGTTCTTTCATTGAGATAAATGGAATCGGCCAGCACGCCGGCCGCGGCGGGCGGCGGGTAAAGATAGAGTGGGTGCGGCCGAAGCCCATTACTTTCCCGACCTTTGCACCTTCACCCCTTACCAACACCCCCCTTATGGCCCAGGCCCGCCGCTCCGCCCCGTTCTACATGACCGCCACCACCCAGTTCGGGCTGGAAGAGATTCTGGCCGAAGAGCTCTACCAGCTCGGGGCCAAGATTGAGAAGGTGGGCCAGCGGGCCGTGGAGTTCGTCGGCGACATGCAGCTGTGCTACGAGGCCAACCTGTGGTGCCGCACCGCCGTGCGCATCCTGCGGCCCTTCGCCGGCTTCTACGCCCCCCACGAAAAGGGCCTCTACCGCGAGGTAGGCCGCATCGACTGGGCCGACTACATCCTGCCCGACCAGACGTTTGCCATCACGGCCGTCGTCAACAAGTCCACGTTCGAGCACTCGCTGTTCGTGGCCCAGCTCACCAAGGACGCCATCGTCGACCAGTTCCGCGACCGGACCGGCCAGCGCCCGAGCGTGGACGTGAAAAACCCCGACGTGCGCCTGCACCTGCACATGCTCGACAACGAGGTGGTGCTCAGCCTCGATTCGTCGGGCGAGTCGTTGCACAAGCGCGGCTACCGCCAGCAAACCAACGTGGCCCCACTCAACGAAGCCCTAGCCGCCGGCATCCTGCTGCTGGCCGACTGGGATGGCAAAAAGACCCTCGTGGACCCCATGTGCGGCTCCGGTACGCTGCTCACCGAGGCCGCCCTCATCGCCCAGCGCATCGCGCCCGGCCTCTACCACCAGGGCAAGTTCGGGTTCGAGAACTGGCAGGACTTCGACAAGGCGCTCTGGGAATCGGTGCGCCTCGACGCCGAGCAGGCCCGCCTCGACAAGCCCCAGGCTATGCTCTACGGCTCCGACCTCTCGCCCGAGTTCATCGAGCTGGCCCGCGAAAACGTGGAAGCTGCCGGCCTCGAAGACTTCATCCGCTTCGCCGTGCGCGACGTGAAGGACGCCACCGCCCCCAAGGGCGAGCCCGGCCTCGTGGTGATGAACCCGCCCTACGGCGAGCGAATCGGGGAGGAAGCCGAGATGGACGCCCTCTACAAAACCATCGGCGACACACTCAAAACCGGTTTCCAGGGCTACGACGCCTACATATTCACCGGCAACCTGGAGGCCGCCAAGCGCGTGGGCCTGAAAACCTCGCGCCGCATCCCGCTCTACAACGGCCCCATTGACTGCCGCCTGCTGAAGTACGAGCTGTACCAGGGCTCGCGCCGGACCCCCAATGTAGCATAGGCTTCAGCCTGAGCCGTACAGCGCCAGGCTGGCTTCTGATAGGTTGTGCGCCATGCTACCAGGCGCTATCCGGCACAAGCTGAAGCTTATGCTACATTCCCGCCGTACCTTTGCAGGCTAATTCCAAGTTTATGACCTCCTTCGCCGACCTCGGCCTCGCGCCCTTTCTGTTGCAAGCCCTCGAAGAGCTGCAGTTCACCCAGCCTACGCCCGTGCAGGAGCAGGTGCTGCCCCTCACCCTCGACGGCCAAGATGTGGCCGGGCAGGCGCCCACCGGCTCCGGCAAAACCGCGGCCTATGGCCTCGGCCTGCTGCAACAGGTAGACGTGAAAAACGACGCCGTGCAGATGCTGGTGCTGGTGCCCGCCCGCGAGCTGGCCCTGCAGGTGCGCGACGCCCTCAAGAAAATGGGCAAGTTTCTGCCCAACCTGCGCGTAGCGGCCTTCTACGGCGGCCACGCCTTCGGCGAGGAAAAAGCCTCCCTCACGCAGGCTCCGCACATTGTGGTAGCCACGCCCGGCCGTTTCCTCGACCACCTAGAACGCCGCACCATCATCCCGAACCAGCTCAAAAGCCTCGTGCTCGATGAAGCCGATAAGCTGCTGGAGCTGGGTTTCCAGGACGAGCTGGTGGAGATTGTGAAGCGCCTGCCGCGCCGCCGCCAGACGCTGCTGTTCTCGGCTACTATGTCGGACAAGGTGCTGGAGCTGATCCGCAAAAACCTCACCCGGCCCCGCGTCATCAATCTGGGCCAGGACGACGACCAACTGCCCGAAAATCTCACCCTGATCGGCCACGTCGGCCCGATTGAGCTGAAGCCGGCGGCTCTGCTGCACATCCTGCGCCAGCCTGAAACCGGCCGCGCCCTCATCTTCTGCAACACCCGCGACCGGTGCATGGAGCTGGCCCGCTTCCTGCAGGGCCGCGAAGTGGCGGCCGAGGTGCTGCACGGCAAAATGCCCCAGCCCGAGCGCGATAAGGCCTTGCTGAAGCTGCGCAACGGCTCCAGCCAGGTGCTGGTAGCCACCGACGTAGCCGCCCGTGGCCTCGACGTAACCTTGCTCGACACCGTGGTGCAGTACGACGCCCCCGACAAGGCCGACGGCTTCCAGCACCGTGCGGGCCGTACGGCCCGCGCCGGCGCGGCCGGTACGGCCCACATCCTGGCCACGCTCAAAGAGCAGGCCCACGTGAAGAAGTGGCCCGTGGCGGAAACTATCAAATGGAGCGATATGAAGGCGCCCAAGCTGCCGCCCGCCGCCCCCAAAGCTCCCAAGCCCGAAAACGTGACTTTGCACGTCACGGCCGGTAAGAAAGACAAAGTCAGTGCCCACGATCTGGTAGGCGCCTTCGTGAACGTGGGCGGCGTGGCCCGCGAGCAGGTCGGCCACATCGAGGTGTTCGACTACTACAGCTACGTGGCCGTGCCGCGCGGCCAGGTGCAGGACGTGGTGCAACGCCTGCTGGGCGCCAAGGTGAAAGGCAAGAAAGTGCGCGTAACCGAGGTTCGGTAGCCGCGAAAGGTCTATTTGAACGTCATTCCGAGCGGAGCGAGGAATCTCGCGTGCTGACGTATGAATAGTATTTCAACGTTAGCACGCGAGATTCCTCGCTCCGCTCGGAATGACGTTCTAGTTATATACCAGCTATGCCCCGCCAGCTCCTCTTCATTTGCAGCCAGAACCGGTGGCGCAGCCTCACGGCGGAGCGGCTGTTCGACGGGCACCCAACCTACGACGCCCGCTCGGCCGGTACCGAGCCGGGGGCGCGGGTGCGGGTCACGGCGGGGCACCTGGGCTGGGCCGATGCGGTATTTGTGATGGAGCGCAAACACGCCGATATCCTGCGCCAGAAGTTTGGGCCGGAGCTGGCCGGTAAGCCGCTGGTGGTGCTGCGCATCCCCGACAAATTTCAGTTCATGGACCACATTCTGCAGGACCTGCTGCGCGAGCGGCTACGGGAGCACCTGCCGGAGCTGTAGCAGCATCCACAAGCAGTATGTAGGCGCTGAACAGTGTAGAGACGCATATTCGCGTCTCGTCAGTGAACGACCGTAACCGCGCCAGCTAACCAACGACGCGACGTGAATACGCGTCACTACATCGCACAACCAAACGACCTTCTGGTCGTTTACTCAGGCATGCCTTACCTGATTTTTGCGGCCATCGTGGCCGTGGTGCTGTTTCTGTTCTACCGCTACCTCACCGCCGATTCGCGCCGCACAAAGGCTGCCCTGGCCGAGGATTTTCTGGCGGAATGGCGGCAGATTCTCACCGACCGGGTGGCCTTTTACGGCTCGCTCACGCCCGTGGAGAAAGGCCGGTTCGAGAAGCGGGTGCAGGTGTTTCTGGCCCAGACGCTCATCACCGGCATCCAGACCGACATCGACGATACCACGCGGGTGCTGGTAGCAGCTTCGGCGGTCATACCGGTGTTTGGCTTTCCCGACTGGGAGTATGCCAATCTGAGTGAGGTGCTGGTGGTGCCCGACGCCTGGAAGGAGCAGCAGGATCCCAACAAGGAAACCGCGCCGCTGGCCGGCACGCTGCTGGGTTCGGTGCGCAACTTCCAGACTTCCCACTACATGCACCTCTCGAAGGCATCGCTGGAGCGCGGCTTTCAGGATTCGCTGGACAAGCAGAACGTGGGCATCCACGAGTTTGCGCACCTGCTGGATGAGGCCGATGGCGTGATTGACGGCGTGCCCGCCACGGTATTCCCGGCGGCGCTGCGCCCCGAGTGGGAGGCCGTCATGGCTCGCGAAATCGCGGCTATCCGGGCCGGAAACTCGGAAATCAACGACTACGCGGGCACTAACGAGGCCGAGTTCTTTGCCGTCGTGACGGAGTATTTCTTTGAGAAACCGGAGAAGCTGCAGCAGCACCATCCGGAGCTGTACGGCCTGCTGCTACTGGCTTTCCGCCAGAACCCCAAGAGCCGCTTCCAGCGCTGGGCCGTCGATCCGCGCGAGTGGCTCAAGCGCCTGCGTAGCCGCCGCAAGTTCGGCCGCAACGACCCGTGCCCATGCGGCAGCGGCAAAAAGTACAAGGAATGCCACCTGGAGCAGCACGAAGCGCAGGCTGCGTAACGGCGCCGGCAGTGGCGGAGCCGGCCTGCTGAGGCCGCGGCCAGCCTGAACGGGAGCGTTGTTCTATCTTCGTTCGTTTTCCTGCCTTTCCAGCTCCGATGAAACGCTACTTCCTGCCCACCCTCACGGCGGCGGCCTTGCTGACGGCCTGCGCGCCCACCGCCAAAACGCCCACGGCCACTACAGCCCCCACCGCCGCGCCCGAGCCGGCCACCCAGCCCGCCGCCCCCCGCTGGGACGAGCGCGCCGAAACCTTCCTCAAGGCCTATTCTGCCGAGTACCAGCGCCTCTACACCCAGGCCACGGAAGCCGAATGGCGCTCCAACACCCGCATCGTGCCCGGCGACACCAGCAACGCCGGCGCCACGGCCCGCGCCAATGAGCGGATGGCAGCCTTCACGGGCTCAGCGGCCAACATCAAGGAGTTACGCGAGTTGCTCGACCACAAAGACCAGCTCACGGAGCTGCAGGTGAAGCAGCTGCAAACGGCCCTCTACAACGCCGCCAACTCGCCCCAGACCATTGCCGACGTGGTGAAGCGCCGCATCAAGGCCGAGGCCGCTCAGACCGAGAAGCTCTACGGCTTCGACTACAAGTACGCCGGCAAGTCGGTGACGACCAACGACCTGGATGAGCTGCTGCGCAAGGAGAAGAACCCGCTGAAGCGCCAGCAGATTTGGGAAGCCAGCAAGGCCATCGGCCCCACGCTTAAAGATGGTCTGCTCAACCTGCGCGACCTGCGCAACCAGACCGTGCAGGCCCTCGGCTACCCCGACTACTTCACCTACCAGGCCTCCGACTACGGCCTGAGCCGCGAGGAAATGCTGACGCTGGTGCGCAAGCTCAACGACGAGCTGCGGCCGCTCTACCGCGAGCTGCACACCTATGCCCGCTACGAGCTGGCCAAAAAGTACGGCCAGAAGCAGGTGCCCGACTACTTGCCGGCCTCCTGGCTGCCCAACCGCTGGGGCCAGGACTGGAGCGCCATGGTCGACGTGAAAGGCCTCGACCTCAACCCGGTATTGGCCAAAAAAGGAGCGGAGTGGCAGGTGAAGCAGGCCGAGCGGTTCTACCAGAGCTTGGGCTTCCCGGCTTTGCCGCCGGTGTTCTACGAGAAATCCAGCCTCTATCCGTTGCCTAAGGGGGTGGCCTATAAGAAGAATAACCACGCCTCGGCTTGGCACATGGACCTCAACCAGGACGTGCGCAGCCTGATGAGCGTGGAGGGCAACACCGAGTGGTACGAAACCACCCACCACGAGCTGGGCCACATCTACTACTACCTCACCTACACCAACCCCGACGTGCCGGTGCTGCTACGCGGCGGCGCCAACCGCGCCTACCACGAAGCCATGGGCAGCCTGATGGGCCTTGCCGCCACCCAGAAGCCCTTCCTGGCCGGTTTGGGCTTGGTAGATGCCAAGTCGAAAACCGATCAGACCCAGACGCTGCTCAAGGAAGCCCTCAACTACGCCACCTTCATTCCGTTTGCCTCGGGCGTGATGAGCGAGTGGGAAAACAGCTTCTATGCCGACAAACTGCCCGCCGACCAGCTCAACGCCAAGTGGTGGGAGCTGGCCAAAAAGTACCAGGGCATCGTGCCGCCCACCACGCGCGGCGAGCAGTACCTCGATCCGGCCACCAAAACCCACATCAACGATGACCCCGCGCAGTACTACGACTACGCCCTGAGCTACGTCATCCTGTTCCAGCTCCACGACCACATCAGCAAAAACATCCTCAAGCAGGACCCGCACGCCACCAACTACTACGGCAGCAAGGAAGTGGGCGCCTTCCTAGCCGACATCATGCGGCCCGGCGCCAGCAAAGACTGGCGCACCGTGCTGAAGGAGAAAACTGGCGAAGACCTTTCGGCCCGCGCCATGGTGGAGTACTTCCAGCCCCTGATGGCCTACCTGAAAGAGCAGAACAAAGGCCGTAAGTACACGATGTAGCCAGTGGCCGGCATCATTCGATACTCGGTAAGAAAAATGGCGTTGGACTTAGTCCAACGCCATTTTTTGGCAGCACAACGCGCTGCGTTATTCCTTTTTGTGCGGCCTTTCCTTGGCTGCAGTGTGTAATTATCAACTTCTATGACTTTTCTCGCAAGCGCCACCCGACTGATGCTGGCGGTAGCCTTGGTCGCGTGCGCCGTACCGGCCGCCTCCGCCCAAAACGCCGCCACGGCCAGCAGCGCCCTCACTATCGGCCATACGTTTACGCTGAGTTCGCGCGTGCTGGGCGAAACGCGCCGTATCAACGTGTATCTGCCGGCCGGCTATACGGAGCAGGACACGGAGAAGCTGCCGGTGCTGTATATGCCCGACGGGGGAATAGGGGAGGATTTCCTGCACGTGGCCGGGCTGCTGCAGGTACTGGTGGGCAACGGAACGATGCGGCCGTTTCTGCTGGTCGGCGTGGAAAACACCGAGCGCCGCCGCGACCTGACCGGCCCCACCACTAACCCCAAAGACAGGCAGATAGCCCCCCGCGTAGGCGGCTCGGCGGCCTTCCGCCAGTTCATGCGCACCGAGCTGATGCCCGAAATCAGGCGCCGCTACCGCACCACCGAGGAAAAGGCCCTGGTAGGCGAGTCGTTGGCGGGGCTGTTTGTAGTGGAAACCCTGTTTCTGGAACCCGACCTGTTCGATACCTACCTAGCCTTCGACCCCAGCCTGTGGTGGAACAATGAGCTGCTGGTGCAGCAGGCGCTGGAGAAGCTGGCGGCCTATAAGGGTACCCCGAAAACGCTGTTTCTGGCTACCAGCAATGAGCCCGAAATTGCCGCCGCCACCGTCCGCCTAGCGCGTGCCCTGCAGGCGCCTGCCAACCGTGTCATCAGCTGGCAGTACACACCCATGCCCCAGGAAACGCACCAGACGATCTATCATCCGGCGGCCCTCCAGGCGTTCAGGGCCGTGTTCAAGCCCCGGCCAGCGGTGCCGGCCAAGTAGGCCGAAAAGTGCCTAAGCGGCGGCCGGCAGCTCGGCCATCCGGCGGTCCAGCACCTTGGCTACGCTTTTCAGGCGGCGCTCCACCAGCGCCAGCACGTCGTCGTCGTCGAGGTTGATGCTGCCGTTGCGGGTGGTGAGGTAGCGGGCCAGGGCGGCGTTTTCGTCGAGGTTTTCGGCCAGCTCCTGCTGGGCGGCATCCCAAGTGTCGGGCTGCTGCGAGTTGAGGTAGGCCAGCCGCAGCTCAATGGTGCGGCTCACCAGGCCGGCCAACTGGCTGAGCACCCCGGTTTCCACCGGCGATAAGCCGCGGGCTTCGCGCCCAATGACGGCCAGCATCCCGATGCGGGAGCCATCGGGCATGCGCAGGGCCGAGCCGGCATAGAAATTCAACCCCAGCGTCTGGGCCACATCAGTACTGATGAGGCTGCAGCTCTGGGCCGAGTAGTCGCCTGTCACAACGGGCTCATCCAGCAGAATAGCCGCCGAGCACATACTGTCGCCGCGCACAAGGCCGGGCACACCCTCGGCCCCGGTCAGGGCCTTGAAGTGCACGTAGTCATCATCGACCAGCGAAATCAGCGAAATAGGCGTGTTGAACAGCTGTGCCGACCACGCCACGTAATCGTCGAAAATTGGCTCAGCGGTGGTATTGACAATCTGGTAATGGTGTAGCGTACGCAGGCGCGTCGCCTCATTCTCAGGAATCAGGGACTTGGGAAATTCTAAAGACATGCCGAAGCGTTAGTAGTTGGCTTCACTGGCAGGCAAATCAATCAGGATAAACTGCGCGTCTTTGGAAGCGCGGATTTCTAGGACATGCTCGCCGGTAGAACGTACCTGGTCGTTGGGGCCGACATCAACACCGTTGATGTACAGCATACCTTCTTTTACGTAAAGGAAAGTGTTGCGGATGGGAAAGGTTTTGAACGTAACCGTTTTATCCTCGCGCAGATTGCACCAGTAGATCGTAGTGTTGGAATTCATGTACACCACGTCTTCCAGCACTTTCTGCCCCGACACCAGCGGCACGAGCTCGTTTTTCGAGTCCAGAAAGTCTACGTCCTTCTGCTCGTAGCTGGGCGCCAGGCCCTTTTGGTTGGGCAGAAACCAGAGTTGGTAGATGTGGGCCTGGGTGGCACCATCGTTTTTCTCGGAGTGTGCCAGGCCGGTGCCTGCCGTCATGCGCTGCACTTCGCCGGTCTTGATGGTGGCCTTGTTGCCCATCGTGTCCTCGTGCTGCAGCTCGCCTTCCAGCACCAGCGTCACGATTTCCATTTCGGAGTGCGGGTGTTGCGGAAAGCCGGAATTACCCTGGATGGTGTCGTCGTTGAAGACCCGGAGCGGCCCGAAATGTACGTTCTGCGGATCGTAGTAGTCGGCGAAGCTGAAGAGGAAGTAGCTGTTGAGCCACTGTACCGGGGCAGCGTGGTGGCGGTCGGTGGCGGGAATAACCTGGAGCATGGCAGGGCGTAGTTGGAGATGTAGGGGCTTTACGCGCTAACCGGCGGCGAAGTTAGATTTCCGGTGTACTGAAGCATGTCGCCAAGCTCAGGACCGAACAACAAAAAGCCCATCCGGCGCCGGGCCGGATGGGCTTTGCAGTAACACGCTTATCCGCAGGCAGCGCCTTACACTTTCTTCATGGTGCTCACCTGCTGCTGCAGATCCAGCACAATGCTGGCCAAGCGACTCAGCGACAGATCGGCAATGGGGAAGGTGCTGCTGATATAGGCCTTGGCCTCCCAGATTTCCACCACGTCCTCCACGTCGATTTCGTAGGGTGAGTACACCGGGTTGTCGGAGTGCAGGGCCAGCATGGCGCCTTCCTTGAGGCGGTTGAAGACGCGCTTGAACACGATGCCTTCCTTGCTGCTCACCACGATGCATGGTGTGCCGTCCTTGAGGCTCATCCAGTCATCAATGTAGCGGCCCACGATGACGGTGCCGCTGGCAATGGGCAGCATGGAGTCGCCGGCAATTTCGAAGGCGCGGTAGGTGCCGGTGCTGCCCAGCATGGGCAGGCGGAACTTGGGCAGCTCTTCTAGGTACTCAGGGTCGGCGTAACCGTTGAGGTAGCCGGCCGCGGCTTTCTGCGGCACCAGCTCGATGTTCTCGTTCTGGTCTTTATCAACGGTAAGGGCCAGAATGCGCAGGCTGCCGCCGGGACGCGTAGGCGTGGTGCCGGGCGTGCCCGCCGCTTCCAGCTGACGGACAGCGGCTTTGGCGTTCTTCTTCTTGCTAAAGTCGGTAGTGACCAGCTGGTCAAGGGAGATGCCAAACAGGCGGGCCATGTTCACGAGCGTAGCCAGCTTGGGCTCGGCGCGGCCTTCCTCGTAGGCACCCACCAGGGAGCGTTTGATACCTAGTTTTTCGGCCATCTGGGCCTGCGTCAGGGCCAGTTCGCGCCGCCAGAATTTGAGGTTCGTGTTAATCATGTCGCAGGGGGAGCCAGGTAAAAGGCTTCAACGGTAAAGAATTACCGGCTCACGAAGATACGAACCCATCTACGCGAATACTAATTCAATTAGCTGAAATTTTTTAGTAATTTTTTAGCGTACCGCGGAAGTCCGTTTCACGCCACCCCAGTACCGCGAAAGTCCGTTTCGCGACAAGTACAGCGAGTATCCAGTGCCGCGTAGCTGTGCACGGACGCGTGGAAAATCACCGTGTTCGTTGCAAAACGGACTTTCGCAGTACTCACACCTGCTACTCGCCTTTCAACTTCTTGAAGTACATCAGAGCCAGGCGCAGGCGGAAGTAGTCGTACTTCTCGCGCAGGTGGTCGAACAGGTCGCGGAGCATGGGGCCGCCGCCGAGCTGGGCCTGCGCCGTCTGGATTTCGGCTAGCGCCTCGGGCGTGAGAAAGTCGCTGATGCGCAAATCCTGGCCGCTGGCGTAGCAGGTGGTCAGGTGGGTTTGTACCGTCGACACGGCCAGGCCGCGGCGCTCGGCAATGGCTTCCACGCTCAGGCCCATGCGGTGCAGCTGAAACGAGGTTTCGGCGGTGCTGCCGGCTTCGGTGTTGGCTTCGCGCTTGCGGGCCGGGCGGGGGGCGCCCGGGTCGTCGGGGTCGAGGCCGGCCAGTGGCAGCGCGTCCTCGTCCAGCTCGGCCAGGGCGGCGGGGTTGCCACCGTTAGCCATGATTTCGCGGATAAAGGCCTCGCCGTAAGTGTCGAACTTCTTCATGCCCACCCCCGAAATGCCCAGCATGGCCACCCGGTTGATGGGGCGCTCCTGGGCCATTTCCTGCAGCGTGGCATCCGTGAAGATGACGTACGGCGGCACACCCTGCTCGTCGGCGATGCGCTTGCGCAGGCCGCGCAGGGCCTCGAACAGCTGCGCCTCGCGGCTGGCCGGTGCGGCGGCTGCGGCAGCAGCTTTGCGACCCCGGGCGGGCTTCTCGGCTTTCTCGGAGGGCTGAAACTTCTTGAGCGCCAGCGGCCGCTGGCCCTGCAGCACCTCGCGGCCCAGGTCTGTGATTTTCAGGGCATAGCCTTCCTCGTAGGCAATGTAGAGCAGCCCGTCGTTCAGCATCTGGTGGATGTAGCTGTACCAGTCGAGATAGGGCAAGTCGGAGCCGGCGCCGTAGGTCTTGATTTGGTCGTAGCCACCCGACAGCACGGCCTGGTTGCGCATGCCGCGCAGCACGTCAATCAGCAGGCCAATACCGGCCCGCTCGCGCATGCGCACCACCGCCGACAATGCCTTCTGGGCAATGAGGCTGCCATCGAAGGTGGTGGGCGGGTTGCGGCAGATGTCGCAGTTGCCGCAGTCGGTGGCCAGGGTTTCGCCAAAGTAGTTGAGCAGGATTTTGCGGCGGCAGCTGGCGGCCTCGGCAAACTGCTGCATGCGCTCCAGCTTGGTGAGGTTGAGCTGGGTGAGCTGCGGATTGTCCTTGGAGAGCATCTCGCGCAGTTGCATCACGTCGGCGAAGCTGTAGAACAGCACGGCCGTGGCCGGGCTGCCGTCGCGCCCGCCGCGCCCGATTTCCTGGTAGTAGCCCTCGATGTTCTTGGGGATGTTGTAATGAATCACCCAGCGCACGTTGCTCTTGTCGATGCCCATACCGAAGGCAATGGTGGCCACAATCACCTGCAGATCGTCTTTCAGGAAGCCTTCCTGCACCGCACTGCGCTGGTTGGGCGTGAGGCCGGCGTGGTAGAAGCCGGCCTTGATGCCCTTTGCCTGAATTTTCTGGGTGAGGGTTTCGCACTGCTTGCGCGAGAGGCAGTAGATGATGCCCGCCTCGCCGGGGTGGCGGCCCAGAAAGTCGAGGATGCCGCCCACGCGGTCCTGGCCGGGCCGCACGATGAGGTTGAGGTTAGGCCTATCGAAGCTGGAGAGGAACACCTGCGGCTCGTGCATGCGCAGCTGCTGCTGGATGTCGCGCTGGGTGAGGCGGTCGGCGGTGGCGGTGAGGGCAATGATGGGCACCTGCGGAAACTGCTCGCGCAGCACCCGCAGCTGGGTGTACTCGGGCCGGAAGTCGTGGCCCCAAGAGCTGATGCAGTGGGCCTCATCAATGGCGAACATGCTGATGCGAAGCCGCTTGAGAAACTGCAGGAAGCCCTCGGAGAGCAGCTTCTCGGGGCTGACGTAGAGCAGCTTCATGTAGCCGTTGAGGCAGTCGCCGCAGATGGCGTTCTGCTCGCTCTGGCCCACGCTGCTGTTGATGTAGGCCGCCGAAATGCCGTTGGCCTTCAGGGCTTCCACCTGGTCTTTCATCAGCGCAATCAGCGGCGACACCACCACGCACACGCCCTCACTGACCACGGCCGGCACCTGGAAGCACACCGATTTGCCGCCGCCGGTGGGCATGAGCACTACCGTGTCGCGGCCGCCCAGAATGTTCTCGATGATGTCTTCCTGCATGGGCCGGAAGGTATCGTAGCCGTAGTACTGCTTGAGGACTTTACGGGCAGATTCGAGCGTGGGGGCGAGGGGTTCGGCGGCAAATAACATGGGGTAAAGATAGGGCGAAACCAAGCGGGGTGAAAGCAGAGACGTAACCATAACCCGGCCGGCAAGGTGCCGGGTTCCGGCCAACTTCTGCATGGCCATCCGGGCCAGACGCGCGTACACTGCGGTATCAGTATCCGTTCATTCCTTCCTACCTCCACTTACTATGAGCCAGTCCACCATTTCCGCCCTCGACAAACAACTGCTGCTCGACGCCCTCAACCGCTGCGTGGCGGCCTGCGAGCATTGCGCCACCTCTTGCCTCGCCGAAGAGCACGTGCAGCACATGGTGGGCTGCATCCGCCTCGACCGGGACTGCGCCGACATTTGCGCCCTCACGGCCCGCCTAGTGGCCCGCGGCTCGGAGCACGCCCGGCACATCATGAAGGAATGCATTGAGGTGTGCCAGCTCTGCCAGAACGAGTGCGGCAAGCACAACGACGACCATTGCCAGCAGTGTGCCGCCGCCTGCAAAGCCTGCGCCGACGCCTGCCGGGCGTATCTGGGGTAGCGTTTATTGTCATTGCGAGCAGAGCGAAGCAATCCTTCCTCTAAAAAATGTGCGCGTCAATTCACAGTGAAGCCCTCCGGCATTAGGTTAGTAACCTTTTGCCGGAGGGCTTTCTGCTTAGCAAGGTGTCTGCTACAAGAGGAAAGATTGACGCAGCTTGATGCGCGGAATGCCCTGCGTCCTCGCAATGACAGGCGGCTCACTCCTCCACGTCTACCAGCCGGTAGCGCACGGCGGACTTTTTGGGCTTGATGTCCATGCCGGCGTAGTGGGCGTATGCTTTGGTGAAGCAGGCGCCGAAGTAGAAAATCATGGCCGAATAGAACACGAACAGCAGCACCAGCACAATGCTGGAGGCCGGGCCGTAGATGGGGCCCAGGTTGCGCGGCACCAGCAGGTAGCCCAGCACAAACTCGCCCAGGTCGATGAGGATGGCGGTGAGGGCCGCTCCGCGCAGCACCGCCCGCCAGGGTACCCGGGCCGCGCTCAGGTTGCGAAACGTAACGGCAAACCAGGCCGCCAGAATCAGCAGCGACGTGAACTGGTTGAAGAACTGAAACAGGTAGTAGCTGAAGTCGACGTCGAAGTCGCGCACGTAGTCGCCGAGGAAGGCCAGCACCGCGTCGGTCAGAAACGCCAGCAACGACAGCACGCCGGTGGCCACCAGCACGCCCAGTGAGCGGCTGCGCTCCTTCAGGACCTTGCCCAGCCGCCCCGCGCTGCGCCGCGGCCGGATCTGCCAGAGCTGGTTGAGCGAGTTCTGAATCACCACGAACAGAGTGGTGGAGATAAACAGCAGAAAGCCAAAGCCCAACCACGTGACCAGGCGGCTGCGCTCCACGTTGGTGACGTTCTGCAGGATTTGCTCGACCAGGCCGGCGGCGGCTGCGCCCAGCAGGTTGGAAAGCTTGCCCAGCAGCATCACGCGCACCGCTGAGGCTGGATACAGGGAGCTGAGGCCCTGAATCAGGATAATGAAGATGGGCGGCAGGGCAAACGTGGTGAAAAACGCCGTGGCGGCGCCCAGCCGCAGCGGGTCGTTGGCGGCCAGCTCGCGGGCCGCCCGCCGCAGCAGAATCAGGATATCGAGGAAGAGGCGGCGGCGCGTTGGGCCCGGCGCGTGTACTTTTGTCATCTGGCCTGCGTACTGGTTCTGTGGCCGAAGGCCGATGGGCAACGTACGAAGGTAGCGCCCCGTCCTGATTCGTGTACGTCTGTTTTTGTTTGCCCGTGCCTGTTTCCAAGCCGTCCGATTTGCCAGAGCCCGTAGCCGCCCCGCCGTCAGCGCCCGCCAGCTGGTGGCGCCGCCGCATCGTGGGGCCCGTGCTGAACGTGCTCCGGCAGGGCCTCACGCCCGCCCAACTCTCGCTGACGGTAGCGCTGGGCGTGATTTTCGGGTTGGTGCCCACGCTGGGCGTCACTACGCTGCTGTGCAGCGTGGCCGCCGTGCGCCTGCGCCTGAACGTGGCCGCGCTGCTGCTGGTGAGCCATTTGCTAAGCCCGTTGCAACTGCTGCTCATCATTCCGGCCATGCACGCAGGCGCCGAGTTACTGGGCGGCAACACCGGCCCCGAGCTGACACTGGCGCAGCTGCAGTACCTGTTCGGGCACGACTGGTTGGCGGCGTTGCACCTGCTCTGGCATGCCATGCTGGGCGCCCTGTTACTCTGGGCGCTGGCTTCAGTGCCGGTAGGGCTAATCCTGAACTTCGCGCTGCGCCCAGTGTTCCGGCGCCTGCTGGCCAAGCAAAAGAGGAATGAGGTGACTATGTAATAAAACGTGTCATCCTGAGTGCAGCGAAGGATCTTATCACGCTGGAACGAGCCGTTGTTAGAAGCATCGTTCCAGCGTGATAAGATCTTTCGCTGCACTCAGGATGACAGGTAATTCTCTTATAACCTAGCCGCGTTTGTAGAACGGCTCCTGGTGGATGAAGTACTGGTTGAGCGGCTCGTCGCTGGCGGGGTTGAGCAGCATCATATCCACGAACTGGTAGCCTTCGAGGCGGCCTTCAATCACGGGGCCCAGCTCCTGCAGGAACTCCGGGTTCTGCTCGGGGCTGTCGGCCTGGAAAGCCAGCAGCAGGCGTGGCGGTACTTCGCTGTTTTCGATACGCATTTCGGCCAGGTAGGCCTGTTCCAGGAATTCCTTACCGGCGCAGAACTCGCGCAGGGCGGCCAGAAGCTCGGTGGGCTCGGTGGTAGGCGGGCCCAGCTGTACTGGCACCTGGTCGCCTTCGGGGCCGGCGGGCAGGTTCACCAGGTCAGACACCAGCAGATCCTGGATTTCCTGGCTGGTGAGAAGCTTGCCGGCGGGCGAGAAGGGGTTGAGTACGCAGTTGGTAGCCTGCACCATCTGCAGCAGGTCGAGGCCGCGCACGTGGATGTACGACACCGACTCGGGCGTCACGCCGCCCTCAAAAATGCGCTCAGCCGACGAAAACAGCGGAATGTTGCCGTCGTGCAGCACCTGCAGCTGGATTTCCATGCCGGGCTCGATCTGTACTTCGCCGCCGGGCTGGCCTTCCTGGGGCAGCGTTACGGCGTAGAGCTGCTCGTGCAGCAGCGCCTGGTAAAAGGCGGGCCGCAGGTTGGGCTCATGCACGGCGCGCATCAGCAGCTCTTCCAGAATATTGGTAGGCTGATACGGGAATTCCATCATCTGCTCGTCGCCGGCTTCGTCGTCGGGCATCATGGGCATCATCAGCATCATGGGGGCCGCGGGGGCTTCCTCTACGGGTAGTGTGTAGTTGGAGCCTTTGTAGCGTGGGCCGGCCGGGGCTGGCGCAGCAGCAGCAGAATCGGCGGCGGGGGCAGCCGGCGAGGCCGACGGAGCGGAGAAGGTTTCCGGTGTTTCCGGCTTCTTTTTCAGAAAGTCAAACAGACCCATATCAATACGAAAGATGAAAGTGCAATCTACTCAGAAGTGGTGAGGTGGGGAAATAGTGAAGCCCGGAGTTTTGGCTTTCAGCGACGAAAATCCCGTTGCCAGCGCGTAAGGCGCACTATATCACCACCTCAGCGCTGGTCATCTACTGGCCGTCGGAGCCGTGGCAGGGCTGCAGCAGTTCCGATACTTCCCGCACCGTGTAGGGCTCGTTCTGGTTGCCCCAGCTGCGCTGCACGAAGTTGAGCAGGTTGGTGATCTGCGAGTCGGTGAGGTCTTCGTGGCCGGGCATCACCTGGTTGTAGTGGATGCCATTCACCACCACGTCGCCTTTCATGCCGCGCCGGATCAGGCAGGGCAGGGCGGCGCGGTTGCGGGCCACGTAGTCGGAGGCGGCCACGGGCGGAATCAGGCGGCGCAGGCCTTCGCCCTGCTCGCCGTGGCAGCTGGAGCAGTGGTTCTGGTAGAGCGTGGCGCCTTCGTTCTGGCGGTTGGAAAAGCAGCCGGCCGTGGCCGTCGCCAGCACCGCACCAACGGCCACCGCCGCACTCAGGCGCAGCAAAGGCAGCAGCGGCCTCATTTGGCAGCCGTCTGGCGGGTTTCGGCTTCCTCTTTCAGCAGGATGGGCAGGTCCTTGATCAGCTGATCCACCTGGCTTTTCTCCATACCGTCGTACACGCCCCGGATGCGGCGCTTGGAGTCGATGAGGGCAAAGGTGCCGCTGTGCGCGTAGCCGCCCTGCACGGTGGAGTCTTTCTGGGCGCCGGTCATGTAGGCCTTGGCCAGCGCGAAAATGGTGTCGTGGGGGGCCGTGGCGAAGTGCCAGCGCGAGGCGTCCTTGATGCCCAGCCGCTCGGCGTAGTCGCGCAGCACCGGAATGGAGTCGTGGGCCGGGTCGATGGTGTGGCTCAGGAACAGCACGTCGGGGTTGCCCTTGAACTGCTCATACACGCGCAGCAGTTCGCTCTGCATTTTGGGGCAGATGCTGGGGCAGGTGGCGAAGAAGAAATCCGTGACGTAGACCTTGCCGGCAAACGTCTGGTTGGTGATGATCTGACCTTCCTGGTTGGTCAGCCGGAACGCCGGCACCGGGTCGGGCAGCGTATCGGAGGGCGAAGTCGGCTCGGAGTATTTGAGGCCCTGGATGGGCAGGCGCTCCGGCTGCGTGGCGGCCGTATCGGGGGAGGAGCAGGCGAGGGGCAGCAGGGCCCCGGCCGCCAGCAGGCTGGCAGCGGCGGCGCGGCCGAAAGAAAGGCGCAGGTTCGAAAACAGCATTATCAATGCGAAAAGGAGTGCTTGTGGAGTATTCAGTAGCGGGTGGTAAGTAATGAGTTCAGGTTGTCTGGCGCGGGCTGCGCCAGCCGTTTCCTGGCAGAAAACTCCTGCTTGCTCATTATTTAACTACTCCCGGCTACTTACCCAGTACTAACCGGGCCGAGTCGAGGCTGGTTCGAAACAAACCGGCTACGGAATCCATGCGCTGCTGCTGGGCGGCGAAATAAGCCAGCCGTTGGGCCACGGCCACGGTATCGGCGGGCTTCTGGTAGCGGTGCATCCAGTCCATCATGGCGGCATCGGCGGCGAGCAGGGCGCGGCGGTGACGGCCGGCAGCTACGGTGTCGGGGCCGGGCGTTTTCTGGAGCTGCTGGCGCAGGGTGGTGAGCTGGTCCATCTGGGCCATCAGCTCGTCGTGTTTGGCCAGCACTGCCTTTTCGGCGGCTTCGGCCTGCTGCTCGTCGCTGTTGAGCGAGAGGCAGGAGGAAAGGCAGGCTACTACGGGTAGCAGCAGAAATAAGCGGAGGTTTTTCACGCCGGCAAAGGTAGCGTGTAAGCCGTTGTCATTGCGAGTGAAACGAAGCACCCGCAGGACAGCGAAGCTAATCCTTCCTCTGCGTGCTTTAAACTTTCCTAAGCAGAAAGCCCTCCGGCACTAGGTTAGCAACCTGCTGCCGGAGGGCTTTGCTCTAATGAAGTGTCTGGCTCAGACACCGGAAGGATTGTACCGCGCCGCTCGTACTGGCCGCTGGGCTACACCCATTGCTGGGTTTCGCCAAAGTGCCAGAGCCAGACCCCGGCCGCCCACAGGCCCCAGATTATGAGGCCAAACAGGGCCAGCAGACCCAGTAGCGCCACAAAAAGCAGGCCTTTGCCGCTGCCCTGGTGCCTGCCTTCCCGGTAGTGGGCGCGCAGCAGGCGCACGTTTCGGTCGTTGGCTTTATAGGCGAAGTATATATTTTGCTAATAAATATGTGTTTAAAGCCTTGTATGGGGTTTTTGCTTATGGGTAAATGAGTCATGTATTAACTTTATGCCTAAAAAATCATACATAGTAGCGCTTGATTGTATACATCTCATGTATAGGTTGATACAAGGTAAAATCACATGCTTATTGTATTAAACAGCCTTTAAAGTAGCTTTGAGTGTAGTCAATCATCTATTAAGAGAGTAGACGCTATAAAGTTGAAGCGGTGACTTACGCTAACTCCTCAGTTAAGCAAATACTAGGCTCGACACTAGCTATTATAAACACATATACTTAAGGGCTCGGATGCATAGTGAAGTAGCTACCGGAAATAGTGGTCATGAGAACAATGTTTACGCTCGTGACCTGAAGAATACAATCAAGCACATATCTGAGGTGCAAAGTGGTAGGAAAGGCTACTATTGTATGGGCTGTGGGCGCGAGATGCAGGCTAAGAAGGGAGAGGTATACGCACAACACTTTGCTCATGATCCCAAGGATATTGCTCTCAAGGGTAAGTGCACCTTCTCTGATGAGACTTATCGTCATGGGTTAGCGAAAGATGTGCTACAGATAATCAAGCAGATCAAAGTACCTGCTTTATACAAGTATGTTAGACAACAAGACGGTAAGCCGAGGAAAATCAGGGATTCATGGGTAGTATCGGCTCACCGAGTTGAAAACGAGCTTCCTTTCTTTGAGAATGAAGACGGTGTTGTAATGTGGGGGCGAAATGTTGAACTAGGGGAAGGTAAAGGCAGGCATCTACTGATTCAACCTGATGTTGCCTTTTTTGATGCTTCTGGCAAGCCTATTCTCTTGATTGAGATTGTCGCAACTCACAAAGTTGATCGAGAAAAGCTAATCAAGATTAGGCGTCTAGGAATTGATACCGTGCAGGTATCAGTACCCAAGGATTCGCCAACTGAAATCCAAAGCACCTTTTACAGAACCCTTCGCACCAAGTGGCTTTATAACGATGAGCAAGAGCAAGCTGACTACCTACAACTTCCCGAGGGAGGTGGAGAGGGAATACCACCTCTTGATGAGTTCCAAAGACAGCTTCTTAAGTCAGTCGAATCTTACCACTGCCGAGCGTCGCAAATTGGAAACCTTTTACGAGCAATTGGAAAGTGCGTGGACTCGGAGCAGTACCGAACCGCTTACCAATCACTTGTTGGAGAAATCCAGCGAGTTACGCTCAATGCAGAAAGAGCTAGAGCAGAAGTGCGAGCAGTTCAGGCTGGATACGAAAAAGCAATTGCAGAAGAGCTTAGACCAGAAGCAGAGCGAATTGCACGAGAAGCAGAAAAACTTAAAGAGCAAGACAGAGAGCTTGCAGAACAAGGTAGCCACTTGGAAGAGCGATATCTTGGAAAAAGAGCAGAGCTTATTGCAGCACAAGCAAACTATCAACCAGAGTGCCAAGCAGAGATTGACCGAGTTACAGCTGACTTGGCAGAATTGGGAGCAGGTAGCGCTACACTTGAAGAGCGAGAAGAAGAGATTGCAAGAGAAGAAGATCGAGTTAGAGAAGATCTACACAACGAACAATCAGCTTTTGAAAGCGCTGCGAGAAGAGAACAAGAAGAAGCAGAGCGACTTGAACAAGGAAGAGCAGAACTACCTAATCGGTATCGACAAATTGAGATCAACCTTGAACTCACGTTTAAGTCAGATGCAGAGCGGCTTCAACAACAATTTGAAGCAAGTGAAGCAGGAATGCGAAATGACTTTGAAAGAGCTGGAAGACAATCAACTGACTCTATTAAGAACAGAGATTCTCAAGGATCATCCAGTATTCACCGCAGAATTAGAGAAACTCTGGATAGCAGGGGACTTGTCAACGCTATCGAAGAAGAAATCCCTAATCTTATCAGAATGCGAAAGGCTAAGGATGTTTTTGACTCGCGAGCTTTCAAAAATTGGGCTTGAATATGAAGACTTTTTGAAGAGAGTCGATCAACAGCTATAGCTAAAGGAGTTTACTTGATAGTATCATTCGCCCATGGTTTACCATTCTTGGTACTAGCATGTATCAACTCAACTGTTAGGGAGTAATACGGGCACGTATTAAGGAAAACAATAGATGCCGTTATCTTCTGTATGACTAGAATGTCTATGAATTTTAGTCAGAAATATAGTTTGGCATCACAGTTATTAATTTGGATAGAAATAACTTTTTACTGTTATTATACTGATTGTCAATATAATAATATTGATGCATTTTGATAGCAAGAGCGTTTTGAAGCTAGTAGTTTTCCGAGAGTAGCCCAGGTTGTTGCTAACTATATTAGCGAAATCGACTGATCTTGTACCTCTATCTAGATTAATGTCGTTACTTTTAGGCTTGTTTTGCCTTCAAAAATCGCCCCTGTGAACTTAAGTGCCTCATCTTCAGCGTTCGACCTGTTTAGCTCAGTAATTGAAGCAAGTTCGAATACCACCGCCTTGGCTAATGAGGATCATAATCTTGGCTTCAACATAGAGCATGATAGTTCTTTCGCTGCTCTGGTAAACTTCTCTAAAGAAGAGCTTCCCTTCCACCAGTGGTTTAAGTACCGTGAGGGATTTAGTCCTGAGCTTGTTAATAGATTTATGGCTTCTCTGAGCCCAGGTAGTGTTGTTTTAGATCCTTTTGTGGGATGTGGGACTACAACTACAACGGCAAAGCTTGCTGGGCACAAGAGCATAGGGTTTGATGTAAATCCAATAAGCGTCTTGGTTAGCCAAGTTAAGGGAAGGGCATATAATGCAAAAGATATTAAGAAGCTTAAAGATTTGGTGAAGAAAGTAGCGTCAATATCAGAATTTGATGAGGCTGCTCCGGTTCCAAAGCTTAAGATTATCGGAAAAGTATATCCGGTCGATGTTTTAACACTGCTTTTGCAATTAAAGAAGAAAATATCTTCTATTGAAGAGGATAAATATAGAGATTTTGTGTTTGTGGCTTGGTTAAGCATACTAGAAGTATGCTCAGCTACATTCAAGGAGGGAAATGGAATAAAGTACCGTAATGCTAAGAGAAGTAAGGGGAAATATATAACTAATGATTTTTCTGAATGGGCTAATAAATATTATGGTGATGATCAGCATGCCTTTGTCATAAACAAGCTTGTTGATAAACTTAACGTCATGTTAAATGATGTTGAGCACAATAATAGTGGGAAATATGATGCTGTTATAATTGAAGACACTTCGTTGTCTATAAAGGATAAAATAGGTAGCAATAGCGTAGATTTGGCTATATACTCGCCGCCATATATTAATTGTTTTAATTATTTCAAGATATATAAAGTCGAGCTGTGGATGGGAGGTTGGATTGAAGACTATGGTGTTCTAAAATATGATAACGACAAAAGTTTGCGGTCTCATGTAGAGACGAAGTTAAAGCGTGCCTATGACGATGATGTCTCTATCTTGGATCCTTATCTCGCTAAAATAAACGTAGATAATCTTTGGGACAAAAGAATCATTGATGCCATCAAAGGCTATTTCATCGACATGAGAGAAGTGCTTAGGGGGCTTATCTATTCGCTTAAGCCTAATGGTAAAAGCGTATGCGTAGTTGGAAATAGCTGTTACGATAATGTTGTTATTCCAACAGATGTTATTCTTTCAAAAATAGGCGAAGAATTGGGCTTTAAAGTTGATAGAATAATTGAAACTCGTAAACTTCCTGTTGTTGCTCAGCAAGCTGCTACACTTGGTCAAGATAGAGAGCTTGTGAGAGAGTCAATCCTTGTTTTTACTAAACCAGATACCAACTGGCATTTCTCACTACCTGGTACTAAAAGGGAGTTGACAAAAGTTGATTCTCTGCCTGAGGCATCAAAGATTGACTCTGAGACTACATACTTAATTTCAAATACTGGACTGAGATCAGGTACACATTTGTTTCATAAGTATGCAGGTAAATTCATTCCACATATTCCGAAGTGGGCGATAGAGAACTATTCAAAAAAGGGTGATACGGTATTCGAGCCTTTTCTTGGATCAGGAACAACACTAGTTGAAGGGAGTTTGCTAGGTCGAAAATGCTTTGGTGGTGATATCGACCCCCTCTCATGCATGATAGCAAAATCAAAGTGTCTAAAAATATCAGATACAGTAGTTAATGCTGTAATGCAAGAATGGGTAATTTTTGCTGCTGAAAATGATTGGACAATTAGAAGAGAGGAATTTGTTCCTAAAATAAAAAACATAAATGTTTGGTTTACAGAATCTGCAATTGATCAGCTGTCTTCCATAAAATATTTCATTGAGAAATCTAGAGGATATGAAGTCAATCTATTTTTAAAAGTTGTTATGTCATCTATATTGAGAAAAGCCTCAAATGCGGATGATCAATCTTTGAAAACATACATAAGCCATACAAAAGAGAAAATTCCTCAAAGTGCAATAGATTTGTTTGCAAATAATTTGGGGGATTATGCACTAAGGTTAAAGCAATACAATGCTATGTTGCCTGAGCCTGTGCATATTATTGATGAGTTTGATGCGTCCAAAGAAATTGGATGGGTAAATAATATTGATCTAATCGTAACTAGTCCTCCATATTTAAAATCAATCGACTATTTATATAATCAATTAGTTGAATATTTTTGGTTAGGTGAGATATTTGGGTTAGAACTGCCGTCAATGCAAAATGAACACAAGAAAAAGTATATAGGCACAGAGAAGGGATTGAAAAATGTTGTTGCCAATGTGTCAGATAAAGCTTGGTCTTCTGTATTGACGAATTTTGATCAAGATTCAAAGGAAGCCAAGGTTATACATAATTATTTTTCTATGATGGAATGTCATCTGCGCATAGCTTATGATAAACTAAAGCATTGTGGACATTATGTTCTCGTCATAGGTGCTTCGACCGTAAGAGGAATAGTAGTTGATACACCCGAAATTCTACTCGAGATTATGAAGAGCATAGGATTCAAATCAGAATGCAATTGGAAGTATGAGATAAGAAATAGGCATATGAGATTTCCTCGTAAAGGCAATGGTGGGATCATCCACGATGACTATGTGATCGTGGTAAAGAAATAATTTGTCATAAATCATAAGTTCAGTCATGAGCACACAAGAAACGCAAAAGGAGACGATTTTTGCTACGGCTTCTGGCGTAGCCACAGAGCAGGCTAGTGAAGTAAAAAGTGCCTCTAATGATACAGTCCAATCCACGAGTGCTTCTGATGATTATTGGCGATTTGCTCAGGATAGCTTACTGACCCAGTTGGCTATTAACATGTTTATGATTGCTTGTCAATACGATGGTAAAGATTTTGATAAAAGTAAAGTGCTCATTGATCAAGCATATGCTGATATCACAAAGAAGACTTCTGAGCGGAATGGAGGTAAATTCCAGACTGCTATAAAGGTATATGAAGAAGCTGGTTGGTTATTTAGAGAAAAAACAGGGGCAGACACTATACTGACAGTGACTCCGAAAGGTCGACAAGTATATGCGTTACTAAATAGTGCTCCAGGATTTCTTCAAACTCTTCCTAAATTTTTAGTGGAAAGTTTGATGCAATATTATATTGACAATCCTCAAAATGCTCTGTTTGCTAGAGAGGGTAGTGATTTTAAAGTGTTTCCTTATTGGTCATTTTTGAAAATATTTAGAGGGGTTGGAAATTATATAACTGCTGAGGAAATAAGAAGATTTGTTTTCCGTGTTAAGTCTATGGACAACATAGATGATTGCGTGCGTGAAATATTGTCATTTAGGAAAAAACAAAAGTCAGAAGATCCTGCTAAGTTAATTGAGGAATATGGTGAAGACGATAGAAAAGTGCAAGCGTCAGCTAAATATTTTATTGGAAGAGCGGGTGTTCATTTTAGTGATAAGCTGAATATATTTCCTGCCCTTATTGAGGATGCTGGTGGCAGTAATACATATAAGTTAAATCCTGCCTACAATGGTATGGTTGATGCCTTGCTTTCACAAAAGCCAGCTTTTGACGAAAATCTATCTGCTGCTGAGTGGCGGGAGCAGTATGGCGAAGCATTGGATGCAGAATTTGATGAAAGCGTGAAATGGATTCCTAATAAAAATATAAACAGTATACTGGATTATTTTAATGATAGTGAGTATACTTGTTCTGATCTTCAAATTAAGAAAATACATGCATCTCTAAATTCTAGAGGTTATAAACACTTTGTGGTTTTAGCTGGTGTTTCTGGGACTGGCAAAAGTATGTTTTCTAAAGTATATGCAGATGCTCTTTATAAGGAGCATTTAGGAGGATTCAAGTTGGAGAAAGAGAACCCTTATTACATGATGGTTGCTGTCAAACCTGATTGGATGGATAGTTCTCATTTATTAGGTTATTATAATATAATTGATAGAAAGTGGGTTAATGGACCTCTTCTAGAATTTATTTTAAAAGCTAGAAAAGAGCCGGATGCTATTTTTGTGATGTGTTTAGATGAAATGAATCTACAAAGAGTCGAATACTATTTTGCGGAAGTATTAAGTAGTATTGAATCTAAACAACCTATAATGCTTCATAATGATGCGGAACTAGAGAAGAGTGGTGTTCTTAAAGCCATTGTATTTCCATCAAATTTATTTATAATCGGAACAATAAATGTAGACGATACAGTAAAAATGTTTTCAGATAAAGTTCTTGACAGAGTTGATGTTATAACAATGAGTAATATAAATTTGTCCGAGCATCGATCAAGATTAGGAAAGGTTTTCGTAGGTGAGTATTTAACTGCTGAAGATTTTGATGAGGTATATAATATACTCGAGAATTTATACAATATACTCGCGGGATATCATATGCAGTTTGGATACAGGACATTCAAAGAAATATATGAGTACATTGTTTATAACAACAAAGAAGGTTTAGGCTTTTCAATAAATGAATGCATTGATATTAACATCATGCAAAAAGTGCTGCCGAAAATAAAAGGTGACGAAAAACACCGTGATATGGTGGAACAATTGAGTGAATTACTCAAACCCTACAGTGAAAGTCATGATGTGGTAGATAATTTTAAACAGCAATCAGAAATTGGGGGGTTTCACTTTTGGAATTAACAGTCAAACGGACAAGTGATGGGCAATTATTAATGATTAGCTCATACGACTATGATTCCAACTTCTTTAGGGAATCAGATGAATATACATTTATTCTAGAAAACTCATCAAAGCATTCGCTCCTCTCGATGGAGCTTTATGTGAATGGTTACAGACAGTCAAGAGATATTTTGTCTGATTCCATAATTAAGTGGGTTTGGTCGACTGGTTTCTATTCAGGTGAAGTTGCAATTGAGCTAACTGTCAACAATAAGCAAGTTGTTTTATCAAAAATATATATTAATACATCGGTTAGTAAGCTGATCAGGAAAGAATATGATGTCATGCTTAAGGATATATTTAGTGCAATTAAAACGATATATTCTTTGTCAAATATTGACAAATCAATGTCGCACTCATTTAATGCAGAGCGCTTTCCATTTTTATTTTTGGCTAATTGCAAACAATATTTGTCTGCATTGCAAAGTAGTATAATGTTGATTTCAAAAAATGCTAAGACTAACTTAGATTTGAATGAAAAGCGCCAAATCGATGTTTCAAAGGCGAGAAGAATAACTCCTGGAGACCTTAATTCTTCTTTTAGAAGAGGTGTAGCTATTGATAAGCATGGTAGGTATATTCCTTCCAAGGTATGGGAATCACCCTATCAGGATGTTCATAACATTTACGAACATCGTTATTTGTTAGGTAAAATCATTGTTATCATTAGTGCTATTAACCGTTGCAAGAATAAGCTCAATGAACTTAATCTAAGTAAACGTCGTGCTGGCTCAAAGGTAGCTGAAGGGGAAGGGGATATCGAATTATGGATACTTCGCGCTGAGCAATATAAATCTGTATTGTCTTCTCTAACTAGATTGCATATGTTTCAAAATGTCACGCCTTCTAAAGAAGATAGAGGACTGACTTCTATATTTCAAAAAGCTAATGGGTACAAAGAATCATATTCTTTGTTAAAAAGATTTTTTGCCGGGGTGGACTTTCATCTAAAAGCTGATGTAGGTATACCTGTAGCTCGAACATATGATTTATATGAGGTATGGTGTTTTGTTAAGATATTGTCTGTTTTGACAAATAATTTTGGCTATAGTATACCTGACCTCTCTTCATTATTTGTAAGAGACGATAAGGGAATAATTCCTAGATTAAAAGATAATCTTTCTATAACAATAAATATTGCCTCAGGAAAATCTATTTCATTTCAAAGAACATTTAAGCCATTCTCTGTATCAAGGGCAGATAGTATTATATCTTATTCTGTTGAAATGAGACCAGATATTACGCTTGAGGAAAACAAAGGCAATAAATCACTGGTGCTTGTGATTCTAGACGCCAAATATAGGGTTGCCTCATCTTTGAACGAAGCAATTGCGGATCTACATAAGTATAAAGATTCAATCATAAGTACTGAGGTAGAAATTAATAAAAAAGCATTTATACTGAGTCCATATGTGATAGGTGGGTTGAGATCCGATGATTGGAAAGATATCGACAAAATGCCTGATAGATTATTAATGACATCATATAAAAGTAATTTTGATTTTGGTATTTACTCATTTAAGCCAGGGTTAGATGATGGATACTATTCTGCTGTAGTAGAAGAAATGCTTAAATGAGAGTCGGCAACACTCAAAATAATATAGAAGCTTGTAGCTTTTGGGATTTGACTGGTTAGTACATGTCGTGCTAGAACTTTTACACGTTAGAAATGAGCTTTGTCAGTATGTAGCAAAAGTTTCATACTCATCCATCCATCAATATTGTCAGCGACTATGAAAGCGTTATTTAGCTGTATTCTAATGGCAGATGCAAATCAAAATGATAGTTGATTAGGGGCAGGGGCTTAAAGAATATATAATAAGTATATTTATCTACTTTAACTGCTGAATGAAAATACTAGTCCAAAAAAACATAAACAATACATGAACATTATAGATACTATAAAGAGTTATTCAGATCGTGACTGTTCACTACGATCTAGTGATTCTGGGTGGTGGCTTATTATTGATGGGGATATTGAAATTGCCATTAGCAAGGAGCGTTACAGTGAAATTTCTGCTGCATTTGGGAGAGAGGTAAAGATCTCTGTGGCATCTTTGATCAGGAGAATGAAGGTTAACAGGGTGTTCGACAGCGAATGAATTAAATTTTGAGATCAAGCCCACAGTAGGTTTACTAAAAAGACGCGATTATAGCGATATATTGATAAAGTACATTTGTGCGCATTACATAGATGCACGTTTAAGTAATGCGCATTCGACGTATCTTTGTGTGAGCATTAACTGATACATGATTAATCACGCAAGAAGATATATTACTTACTACCGAGTGTCCACTCAAAAGCAGGGCAATTCAGGTTTGGGATTAGAAGCCCAACAAGCAGCGGTGCGATCTTTTGTGCATGACCAATCTCAAGTAATTGAAGAGTACGTGGAGATTGAGAGCGGAAAGAAGGATTCTCGACCACAGCTGCAAGCTGCCATCGCTTCTGCGCAGTCTCAAAAGGCTACCCTTCTTATTGCCAAGCTAGATCGTCTGTCCCGTAATGCTGGCTTCATCTTCGCACTTCGCGACGCTGGGGTTGATTTCGTGTGCTGCGACATGCCGGATGCGAACACACTCACAGTTGGACTGTTTGCTGTGATTGCTCAGCACGAGCGTGAAACTATCAGCAAACGAACCAAGGATGCACTTGCGGCAAAAAAAGCCCGTGGTGCCAAGCTTGGTACCTCTCAAAATCTAACTGACGCTGCCCGTAACAAGGGGAAAGAGGTACGCCAAAAGAATGCTCGCGAAAATCCTCAGAACAAACAGGCAGCAAAACTTTGCTCATTGCTTCAAGCCCAAGGGTGCTCTCTACAGCAAATCGTCAGCGAGTTGAATGAAGCTGGGTTTAGAACTCGACGTGGTAAACCATTTTATCACTCTGCTGTACAAAGGCTTTTAGTTGCGGGTAGAAGCGTGAGTACGTTGCCTATGTAATACGTTGAATAGGCAACATACCATTGTCGGCATTGTAGGTATTGGGAACAAGCCTGCATTAGTGCCACTCGCTTCTTAACAACTTGTAGTGGTGATCAGCTCACCTTACCATTATCGAGCTCATCTTTCAGCATGTGGGTATGGATGGTCTGAACATGATCAAGGATAGTTGGTATAAGGGTCGCATGAGGTTTCAGTATTGATGATACATTATAGTATACTACTTCATCTGGTGTACCAGCATTGAATGTAACTTGGTTAATTCCTTCTAGCTTGAGTGCTGTGAGCTTTGTTTGAACCACGGAGAAGAAGATAAGCAGAGTCGTAAGATCAGGGATGCCACCGAAGACCAAGGAGATTTTGGCTCCCTGCTGAGTGAAGCCAAACCCTGCTGGTAGTTTAGCTAAGCTGATACCATAAACATCATGCAGATAATAAAAGAAGGCTTCCGCATTTATTACGGGAGTATCTTCAGGGGCAACAGCCAACGCAGCAAGATCCTGCTGTGAAATGTTTTGGAGGGCAACTTCCGCTTCATAAGCTTCATACGTTTTTAGGTGTTGCATAGTAGATGTGAGCGATGATATGGATGTATGATTCATTGATAGGAATTATTTTTTTAAAAATAGAGTCTGTACGTCGCGTAGAAGGAAGTAAAAGCGGGTGCCTTCAACGATAACAGTAAGATTGGCTTTCGCCAGTAAGCGTTGTAGTCGGGTTAAAGAGATATTGTATAATTCGGCTATTTGCTTGCGCGTAATATATTCTTCATTATTATAATAGTGCTTAACTTTATAAGACATTGATTGATACAGTTTACCTATATATATAATGTATAAGGTCTGTTTCAGTCCATTGTCTATTGAATAATGCCTTAATCTGGTGAGATGGGTATAGAAGGAGAACTTTAAACTTTGATATGAACAAAGACAGGATCACCACGGTAACCAAGCGATTGCTACTAGCCATTGCTACTGCTGATGCATTAGGAGTACCAGTAGAATTTGAGCCACGGTATGCGCGAGAGATGGATCCTGTTACTGGCATGAGGGGGCATGGGACGTTTGATCAACCAGCTGGCACATGGAGTGATGATTTTTCGCTCACCGCTGCGACCATAGAATCCTTCATCCATGCTGGACCTGATCATATTGATGTAGATGATCTAGGTAGGCGCTTCCAGAATTGGCTCGACTTTGATTACTGGACCGTTGATGGGGTATTCGATGTGGGTATCGCCACTCGTGCTGCTATTGAGCGAATGCGGGAAGGGTGTCGTGCTGAAGAAGCTGGTGGCTCTGGTGAGTATGACAATGGCAATGGGGCTCTGATGAGAATCCTGCCGCTGCTGCTGCACCCCTTGTATCAAGCAGGAAACGCATCAGAACGGCAAAAGCTCATCGGTCAGGTTGCCAGTGTGACCCACCGGCACCCTCGTTCTGCGCTAGCCTGTTTCATCTACCTTGAACTCGCAGACCAACTCTTGCAGGGAGTAGATAAGATGCAAGCGTACACACATGTTTGTGATAGCATTTCGTCAACGCTTTCGCATGAGTTGACACACGAGTTAGAGCACTTCACCCAAGTGCTGGATGGAAACTTACATCTATTGCCAGTAAGCCAGATCCAATCATCAGGCTATGTGATTCACACCTTAGAAGCGTCAGTCTGGTGCTTGCTGAAGCATGTAGGGTTTACCGACACAGCGCTGGCAGCCGTGAATCTTGGGAACGATACCGACACCACAGCAGCTGTGGTAGCGCCGTTAAGTGTGCTTGCCGCAAACGAAATTGATATCATCATTCCAGCATGGCTGCAAGTAGTAGCTAGACGTGATGATATTGAAGATTTGGCGGATCGGTTCATCGCAAGAATATGGGCATGATCAACGTTGTTGGTTTATGCCTAAATCTTTATTACTGATTGGTATTCTATTGTTCGCAGTAGATGCTTACAGCCAAAGACCTTCACCTGCATTCAAGCCAGCATGTGACTTGAAACGGTTGAATGAGGAATATGCAAAATTACTCTACGAAAAACGGAGAGTAACCAATCCCAAGGTTCAGCCAGTAGTGCTTGATGTTGCAATGTTGCTGGATGCCACTTTGCATAATAAGGCAATGGATGAGAGGGATAAACTCTATCACTCCGACCAAGCACAAAGTATTGAACTAATAGGGATGAGTACTGAACTCATCAACCTTCAACGTGATCCTAAACGGATTGCAATGTATATCTGGTCTATGTTTAATAGTTCGGTAAAGGGGCATTGTGAGGCTCAGGAGGATGGTGAGAGATACCGAGTCGCAATAAGTTGTAGCCAGAAATACTTTGTGGTACGGATGCAGCCTATTCCGGTGATGTATGGCTACTAGACTCAATCGTCCTGTGCAGTATTTACTTGATTAGGATAACTAGCAAAGAGCCCGCTACAGAGAGAAACCCCAACACCAGTAGGATTTCTGGTGTTGGGGTTTGTAAAATACTGGTCAAATCGCTGCAATGATATATGCAAAAATTGTGTCTTTAATATGCATCAAAGCGAAGATGAATTATCTTATGTTAACCTAATACCGATGAAATTTTATGAGAACGCATCAAGCCAAATGCGCTTTCGTAAGGATACGATTTATTAAATTTTAGAAAGTTGTCATTTAACCATGTTGACATGGTTATTGGTATGAAGAAAGAGCTGGAAGATTGCTTGCCAAGCACAACTGCATGGATTTTCTTGTTTTTTTTAAAAACAAACGGCGCTTCACTCCTCATTTTTATCCAATCAATCAGGGTCTCTACTATTTTAATAGGAAGATTTGGTTGAATCTGTGGATACTCATCCTCAAAAGCAAACATTATATCCCAGAGGCAGTAGCCAAACTCTTCGTCTTCAAGGCATTGGGGTAATGCACATAAATTGTAAAGCACATCTTCTGCATCATACATATCGAGCTGTGCAGTAGCGTATTCAGTTGCTAAATTATATACATCATCCGTTTTGGTTACATAGATAGTAGGATCGTCATCAACTGACAGTTGAGCAGTAACTAGAAAGGTAAATAACTCGTTTAGAGAAATGATTGTTGTTTGTTCAATATTCATGATTTTGTAGATATTTTTCACAAAGGTATTATAATGTTATCTACAATGCAAATAAATATTTTCATTAATTTGATTGATCTGCATTAGAGTTGAATTGAGAAGCCTAATCTGGCTTAACTACTGATAGTGGGATAAAATAATATTATAAACAAAAAATATTCTCACATAAAGTATGATCTGGGTTTGTAAGATTGCTTCGTTTTTACAGGCATCATTTTATCGGACATAGTGTAAGAATGTATACTGTTCTACTAGTCACTGTATAACTTACATACAATGTAAATGTATCACCGACACTACGCAGTACCAGCGTAGTGGTGTCGGGTGTGAGCTAATTATAAAGAAAAAGATGAATTAATTAAAACTATTATATGATCAACATATATAATATGTATGATAACGAACCGTAAGTACTATTTCATGCCTCCTAATCTGAGTATTGATCACCTAAACTATTCACTAGTAGGTTGTAACAAGCCAATAGCAAAGGTAACACATTACGTTGCTATCCTTTATACTGTATTGTGTCAAGATTTGATTAGATTGAAGTTGGCTAATAATCCTGACGGTTATACACAGATACATTCTCTTAAATTAGAATCAATTTTCGGCAACCGATATAAGTTGGTGATTGATTTATTGATAAATGCGGAATTGTTAGAGGTAAATCAGGTATCGCCAGAAGGGGTGTTTAAAGAGTATGGTTTCTACTCAAAAACAGCTAAAACAGCAAAATCTTACCGTATACCCAAAAGACTCCTATCTAATGATAAGCTATTTGTTAAGAAACATATAGAAAGTGTTGATAAGAAAACTAGTAAAGTAGTTTATACCAAAATTGGTGCATTGAATCGCATCAATTATAAGAATAGCGTCATAGATGAATACCGCCAGCTAGTAATTGATAACATGGATAAGCTGATGTTGGTAGACGATGCTGTTACGCGTGAAATCATCAAGAATGACTGCGAGAGAAGGGGTGATATCTATTCAGAGGCACTTGCTTCCGCCATCATTGATCGGTTTAACTACTCGCCTGTACTGGAACCCACCGTCTGCTTGTTTGCAGGACGTTTACATGGACTCATTACCACTATTATCAAAAACTTACGCAAACGGGTGCGTTTCGATGGGGAGCCCGAGGAGGAATTAGCTGAGTTAGATATAGTCAGTTCACAGCCGTGGTTCCTGAGCATTGTGAATGCATATCTAATCAAGCGGTTTGTACCCGAGTGTCATGAAGCGATATCGTTTTTCCAACAGGTAGAATACGAGGATGATGTAATCAAGTTTCGCCAGTTGTGTGCTGATGAAAAGCATAACACTGCTGATCGTTACGGTATCTATGAGTACCTCGCAGATGCATATAACAAGAGGTATAACGCTTCTTTCACGAGAGACCAAGCAAAACGAATCTGCTACCGTGCCTTTTTTTCTGATTACGAAAAGAAAGAAAAGTTGAGCTTGGCGAAATGCGAGCGTTCTGTTGTGCGTCATCAAAAGGAATTGACGCGGATAAAGAATAAATGCGAAACTTTGCTAGTTAATGGGCAGCAATGTGAGTCGAATAATGCAGTGGAGGCAGTTGCAGTAGCTGAACAAAAGTTGAAGCGTGTTGAAACAAGGTTATTCACACAGCAGTGCTTTGAGATGTTTAAAACAGAATTTCCTAATCTGTATAAACTGTTCCGCAACATCAAGCAGTTGAAGTGGGACTTTCCAAGAGGTGCAGATAAGTCAAAAAAGATTAAATATTACGCTAACAATGCATTGCTAGCGCAGCGTCTAGAAGCCAATGTGGTTTACGGCGTTGTAATAAAAGCCCTTAAAGCCAACGGTATCACTCAAGTAGTAACGATCCATGATTCTTTTATGGTCCTCAGACGCGAAGAACAAGAGGCTAAAAAGATAATCTTGAAAGCTTTTGCTGATTTGGGCTTAAAACCAATATTTAAATAAAAAAACACGACAATAATACTATTGAATACACTGTCTGGCTGGTGAGCAATCAGGATATCCAGCTTGTTAATGGCTGCTTCGTAGCGCTTTTCGGTAAGTGCCCGCAAAACACTTTCATGTTTCGGGAGAAGACTCTTAGGTGAGCAACCAGATAGTAGGAGTATTTACAGAGTAATCAATAATGTTGATACCGAAGTGAAATGGCGGTTGTAATTCAAGACGATGAATGATTGTAGAATGATTGAAGTTACACAACAAGCAACTGATTTGAGAAATGTATTCTCACTTATTGCTTGGAATAATCATATAGAATATTTAGCGATAACCCGCTGAAGTTTTGATGTCAACGCTTGATAAAGCAGAACCAGTCAGGATAAGGCACCATGCTATACTATAAGGTGTGATAAGAATAATTAACCGTCTTTCCGAATAGTTGAATATTTGCGTTGTGTAGGCACCAATAGTATTTGCCTAGGCGAGGACTAGCCCAAGGGCGAGATCTGTCAACAGAGGGCTTAAAAGATGCTAAAAACAAGCATTAGGCAAGCCTTGTCGTATGAAGGCTTAACTATCTTTTAATAAAAATCAAAAATCAAAAAAACGACTGCGGAGATTGTAGCTGTTATACTTACTTATCTTCTTATAGTTATTACGGTTGCAATAACTAATTGATTGTAAATGTGTTATGCGGTTTTCGAGGTACAAAATGTACGTTTGGAGGTACAGAATGTACGTTTGGAGGTACAGAATGTACGTGGTCGAGGTACAGAATGTCCGTTTGGAGGTACAGAATGTCCGTTTGGAGGTACAAAATGTACGTTTGGAGGTACAAGGTAAGCCACCTGTACCTCCAAACGTGAAATAATTATATTTATGATGTTGATTATTGCAACTACTACGATGATGAAAAGCACCATAGATTGCTATGGATGTTAAATTCCGGGACATAGTGTAGCATTTGATATTCTCTACATCATTTTGGCTATCTACTTACCGGCTACCATAAATGAGCACCAAGGCTCACTCATCACGACTGCTTTTATTCAGAGGATTGAAAAATTTTGATCTAAGCGAGGTAGTCTACCATGAACTATACGATCTGGTGGGGTTCGAGTGCAGGGATGAAAATAGTGATGTAGCCAGCTGAGTATTCATGAGCAAGGCTATATCACGAGTTGTGAAGATTGATAGGTTACACCCCAGTGTGTAGAATCCTATCACCATCACTCGACCATTGTACTATTCCTGTGTATACGTTCATCGGGACCTTTGATGCCGAAGATTTTCCTGTATCTGAAAGACAGCTACTTGTCGGTGAATGCGAGCATCAGTATAAGCAGGATCCAGCATCAATGCTTTGTCTAAAGATTGGACAGCAGCATTGAGGTTTCCTAACTGCAATTCGCTGTATCCTTTTAGGTTATAGTAAGTTGAGTTTAGGGTATCTCCAAGGGTTAGCGCACAGTCTAGATCTTGTATAGCTAGTGAGTATTTGCTTTGAGCTACATACAACAGCGCTCGGCTACCAAGGGTAGGAGAGAAGGTAGAGTCTATACGGATAGCACGAGTGTAATCTTGTTCAGCTAGCTGAGGCTGGTCTGACAGGTAGTAGGCATACCCCCTGTTGTTGTAGGCTGTCGCTGATGATGAATCTAGTTGGATGGCAGTGGTGAAATCGGCAATTCCCGCTGCATAGTTCTGCAACTCGTCCTGAGCGTACCCCCTGAGCATGTAGTGTTGCATACTGTCTGGCTGGTGAGCAATCAGGCTGTCCAGCTTGCTAATGGCTGCTTCGTAGCGCTTTTCGGTAAGTGCCCGCAAAACACTTTCATGTTTCGGGAGAGGACCTTTGGGTGAGCAACCAGATAGCAACAGTATTGATGAAGTGATCAATGATATTGACAACGTAGCGCAATAGATGTTGTAATTCAAGACGATGGATGATTGGGATGTGCTACCAGCTGATCGCCCGCTATGGGGTTCACGGCAACTGATGCTAACAGTAATCGGTGTAAAAATAGTATGTTGCTAAGTAGAATTTGTGTTAGTATTGCTCTATACTTGCTGCGAAGCTTGCTATAATAATAATGTGACCATGCACATCACTATATCATATGCTAGAATCCACTTGTGTGATATCAGCGCAACTCATAAAGTCGCCCATTTCCAGCTCAAGTGCCCGACACAAGGAAATCAGTACATCTAGCGTAGGACTGAACGCTGCGGTTTCGATGCGCTTGATGGTGGATTTCTCCACGTTAGCGACATCAGCTAACATTTGCTGGCTCCATCCTTTAGTCACCCGCAAGGAGCGTAGGTGAGCCCCGAAAAGTTTAACGCCTGCTGGATTCTTCACCCCAGCAAGCTCCCCACCCCAAAAGTGGATGTTGGGCGCATAAATGCACCCAAAGCTCGTTAGATTTGTATTATGAGCAGGGGCTTATGCAACAGCCTGCTTCGATACTTCACATCATTTTTTCCCCAACATCTATTAATCATTGAAAGATTGATTCATGAAAATGAAGACATTAAGTACCCTATTTTCTGTTATAGTTCTCTTTGGATGTGACAATGTTGAGTCATCTATTAAGGAGCTAGCGGAAACCACTCAACAGAACAACAGCGAAGATGGTGGGGAGCGAGATGCTGATCTCGAAGCGTACTCGGAAAGTGCTGATATGGGAGGAGTAGAGCAGCAAGAAGAGGATCTGCCCACTCGTCACCTAGAAGAGTATTACGGTGATGGACCAACTGTGAAAAGACGTTACTCATTGGTGAATAATAAACTACATGGAGTTGTCTATGACTACTATAGAGATGGAATAACGGAGCTTAAAAGTCAATACGAACATGGAGCACGAGTAGGGGAATGGACACGATATGATGTTTATGGTGATGTCTCACAAATACAGGAATACTACCAAGATGTGTTACGTACGGAAACAAATTATAAGAATGGTGTGGTGGAGGAGATTGTAAAGATGGATGAGAATGAGAATACAATAGAATACTTTACAAATGGCAATGACCCATATACAGGTAGTAGCGATAATGGATTGTTATCAGGTGAAGTTCGGTACACTATACTCGATCATCATAGTGCTAGGGAACATGATGGAATTGATGGAATAAGTAATGTCAAGTCATTATCAAGAGAAGCAGTAAGTAAGTTGCATGACTTAGTAGAAGAGTTTCATCAAACCAATCCTGATTTGCCGAAAGTACGCTTTGTTAGGTTCAAGTATACAGATGCAGTAGCCCGTAAAGTGATGATTGGTAAGGAGCTTATAGTTGGAGCAAACAATATTAGCCACATAACTTACATATCTGATTCGAATGAAATAATAGGAAATCAAGACCTGTAATCTTAGAAGTGATTATAATATTTTAAAAAACAAAAATGAATAAAGATGCTTAAAGTAAAAAGCCTTCGTCACAAAACAGATACCTCACACGCACTGATTGTAGCGCGTATATCTGTAGAAAATTTACCTGCACTGGGAGAAGATTTTGAGCTTTTGAATAAAGAAGTAAGTTCTAATGAGTGTAAGTATTTATTCTCTTATGACGATGTAAACGTTGAAATAATTCTTCGGCAGATCACGCAGAATGAGACCCAAATTGATATAGAGTTGACTGATGGTGAGCGTAATGAAGTTGAGGTGGACCTTTCCGAACACAAAAGTGACATAGCAACAATAGAAATATGTATTAACCTGAATATATCATTGTTTAGCACCAAGTGTTTGTTCGCTGATAATGATGAAGTCTATGTACTCGATAAGTCAGACTTACCTGATGGTTTCAGGGAATCATTAGAGAACGTAGATGACGACGATGTCGACAATAATACTGGTAAGAAGAGGTTGTTCGCAACTCCTTTCTCATTGAAAGGCAGAATACGTCGTACCGAATACTGGCTTACTATGTTACTCACGATGCTAATATCTATTTGCTTAACGGCATTCATTATGTATAGAATCTCACAAGATCCGAATGATATAGCAACATGTACAATGGTCGCCTTTGCTGTTCTGGCACCAGTTTGGTGGATGAACCTAGCTCAAGCAACTAAAAGGTGCCATGACCGTGGCAATAGTGGAGTGTATCAACTAATTCCGTTTTACTTTCTGTGGATGGCATTGGCACCCAGCGACGAAGGAGCAAACCGATATGGTACAAGCCCGAAGTAACACTGTTACAAATCAAAGCAGCAGTATATGCCAAAATTAAAAAGCCCCTCTTATCATAATAAGAGGGGCTTTTGTCAAGTTATTCTGCGGTAGGCTTGCGAGGTCTTCCCGGTTTCTTTGCGTTTGGGTCTCGTGGTTTGCGCTCCTTCTTAATAGGTTGATAATCATCGCTTAGAAGTGCAGAGAACTCATTCATAGCAGCTTCTACCTTGCTATACGCTTTTTTAATAGCATTGAGACGCTGATCATTAGCTTCTGCATTTTGCAAGATTTGCTGAAGCTTATTTAAGTCTGGTGTTGCCATATTATTGTGGGTTATGAGGTATTTTTGTTTGCACAAATTAAGTGATAATATTTTGAATATTACTCGTTAAGAGTTGAGTGTTTGGTAAAGTCATGTAACAATTTAAGCTATTTTCATAGTGCCTGTCACGGTGCCAACTACGGTATGATTAGGCATTTCCCAACCTGCTTTACCCATCTCTTCAGTATTCAGTGAACCATCACCATAGTATTCCATAATCATATTTAGTTCTGAGTGACCAACAATCTTTCTGATAGCTGTGATATCCATACCACTCTTCAGGCTAACATTGATGAAGGTCTTTCTCGCTGTATGACTCAAGATCAGTTCTCGTTTCATCTTGCTACCATCTTCTTTAGCTATGTTATTCTTGAAGTTAGTTCTCACCAGCTTATAGTTACAGATGTTGGCTCTCTCCATCATCCTATTCATATAGTACCCAACCTGAGCAGTATACTTGATACCCTTACCCGCCTCTTCACTGAACTCAAAGTTGTAGTTATGAGATTCTAAAGCACGTAAAGCATCTGCTGTTAGTGGTATCTCTACTGGTTTGGTTGTCTTCTGCTGAAGTATCTTGATTTTAAGAGTACCATCAATCATTTCTAGGTGGTGTTTCCGCACTCTCACAGCATCAATAAAGCGTAAACCAGTATTAGCCATAAATACATAGAAGTCTTTGTGTATACGCTCCTGATCAGTCTCATATTCCATATTAGTTACAGCTTGTAACTCTTCTTTGCTTAAGAACACCACTTTATCATTAGCAAGCTTCTTTAAACCAGATTTCCACTTCTTAACAGTGCTGATATCATACCCGAATTTATCAGCAAAGGCATAGTACACTATCTTCATCTTCTGAAGTAGTTCCCGTACTGAGGAATTACGCAACCCAAGAATAGGGTTACCATCATCATCTTTAAGAGGGTTGCCATTCCTACTGAGTATCTTCTTCTCAGTGGTTAACCAATCCCTGAAATCATTCAGGGTCTTTTTGTTGATATCCGTAATGTTCAGGGTAGGTTTCCACTCCTTTACTGCATCCCTCAACCCTGTGTAGTTTTTGATACTATTCTTCTTGAGAATCTTGTTTTCCTTCAGGAATAGATCAATGTGTGTGGTGAATAGCTTATTAGTATTGATCCCTAACTTTTCCTCTTCTATTTCTATCTCTATTTCCTTCTGCCTAACCTTCTCTCTCAACTCTGCTAGCTCCACATAGAGAACATCAACTATTCTACCTAGAATATTCCTAGCCTGTGGTACCGTGGTCTCTCTGATAGCTCTAAGATGCTGTAGAGTCTCCCATTCTGCATCTAAGTGCTTCTTGAATGGTTCTACACCCTTCTCTTTGCATTTGGCTATGCAGTATTCTACATCTGATAGAACACGCTGTACCTTTTCATTAAGGGACGCAGCGTCTTTACGCTCTATGATGCGACCTGTAGCTAGATTGATCTCAGTTGGCAGGACAGTTACACCTGATACTTTCCTTTGGAACGGTACAGGGTCTAGCTGAGCTTTGTGGGAGTGGTTTACCGATACACCTAGTGTACCATTAGCGTTGTTTCTGGGTTTGAAGGTAATCTTGCCCATAATAGTACTTTATTAAGCTTGTGTAAGTATCTCATTCGCAGTTGATACACAAAGATAATAAAGCTTATGATACTGTATAAAGTATGTATAATTTAGCTGTTTTGGATATAGTGGTAGATAGCTCTGAAAAGCTCAAAACTACCCCATAAAACCAGCCCTCCAAACACTACTAAGATGATGATTATCAGCGCAATTAACCCTTTGCCGCTGCCCTGGTATTTGCCTTCCTGATAATGGGCGCGTAGCAGGCGCACGTTCCGGTCGTTGGCTTTATAGGCGAAGTCGAAAATGGTGCCCAGGACGGGGATGGCGCCTACCAGCGTGTCGAGCAGCACGTTGAGCACCATGCGCACCACCACGTTGCCGCTGGCGCCGTGGCGCATCATGGTGAGGATGAGCACGCCCGACACGGCCAGCGACGGAATGCCGCCTATAATCGGGATGAAGCTCATGAGCGGGTCGAGGCCGAAGCGCCAGCCGGTGCCGGGGACGCTGAACTGGCTGTCGAGCAGGCGCGAAACGCGCTCCACCCAACGCAGGCGCTCATCCTGGTCGAAAGGCGTAGTAGCGGCCGCAGTGCGGGCCGGAGAGTAGCGGGAGGAAGTCATGGGGAGAGAGTTTGGGGGTTAAACGCAACTTGCGCCCGCGCAGGTTGTGCGGCGGCGGGCCAACCCTGCCGCCGGGCGGCCGTTGTGGTAAGTAGTACCGATTCTCCACTCCACACTACCTACGTTATGCAACACCGCACACTGGGCCGCTCCGGCCTCACCGTTTCTGCCCTGGGCCTCGGCTGCATGGGTATGTCGGATTTCTACGGCCCGCTCAACGACGACGAAAGCATCCGCACTTTGCACCGCGCCACCGAGCTGGGCGTCACGTTCTTCGATACGGCCGATATGTACGGGCCCTACAAAAATGAGGAACTGGTCGGCAAAGCCCTCAAGGACCGTCGCCAGCAGGTGGTCATTGCCACTAAATTCGGCATCCTGCGCGACCCTAGTGACCCCAGCAAGCGCGGCATCAGCGGACGGCCCGAGTACGTGCGCCAGGCCTGCGACGACTCGCTGCGCCGCCTCGGCACCGACTACATCGACCTGTACTATCAGCACCGCGTTGATCCGGCTACGCCCATTGAGGAAACCATTGGGGCTATGGCGGAACTGGTGAAGGCCGGCAAGGTGCGCCACTTGGGCATGAGCGAAGCCGCCCCCGACACGTTGCGCCGGGCCTGCGCCGTGCACCCCATTGCGGCCCTGCAAACCGAATACTCACTCTGGAGCCGCGACCCAGAAGATGGCGTGCTGCAAGCCTGCCGCGAGCTGGGCATCGGGTTTGTGCCGTACTCGCCCCTGGGCCGGGGCTTCCTCACCGGCCAGATTCAGAAGTTTGAAGACCTGGCGCCCGACGACTACCGCCGCTTCACGCCACGCTTCCAGGGTGAAAACTTCCAGAAAAACCTGGACCTCGTGGCGCGCATCAACGAGCTGGCCACCCAGAAAAGCTGCACGCCCGGTCAGCTGGCCCTGGCCTGGGTGCTGGCCCAGGGCGACGACGTAGTGCCCATCCCCGGCACCAAGCGCGTATCGTACCTCGAAGAAAACCTGGGCGCCCTCGACGTGCAGCTCAGCCCCGACGAGCTGGCGCAGCTCGATGCCATTGCGCCCCGCGGTGTTGCCGCCGGCCAGCGCTACCCCGAGCAGATGATGAAATCGGTGAACGGGTAAGGGGTTGTCATTGCGAGCAGAGCGAAGCAATCCTTCCTCTCTGAGAGCTGAGCAACCCTAAGCGAAAAGCCCTCCGGCAGCAGGCCAATAACCTACTACCGGAGGGCTTGTCTATAAGGGAAGTGTCTGCCACGAGAGAAAGGATTGCTTCGCTCTGCTCGCAATGACAATACTACCGCCGCATCGGTGGCAGCAAATCAATCAGGCCGTCCTCGCTGACTACCACGGCCAGGCAGGCGTAGCGGCTGCTTTCCACGTAGCGCAGGGCCGAGTTGTAGCGCGAGCCGCGGGAGGAGTCGCCTTTTTCGGTGGCGAGGCCGTCGAGGATGGCGCCGATGGCGTGGCAGGTGCCGTCGGGCGCCACGAACACGGCCCCGTCGATGTTGGTGACCAGGCGCAGCACGGAGGGCGTCATCAGGCGCGGGGCCACCCGGAAGCACTGGCGCGTGAGGCGCACCGCCTCCTGCGCCGCGCCTTCCGAAATCACCAGAATGGTGCCGTTGGTTTGCTCGGTGGCGCGCTGCGTCAGCTCCCACAGATACGACACGGCATCGGCGCCGAGCTGAGGGAAAATCCGTTCCACGGCGCGGGCAAAGTTCTCGGCATCGACGCGGCCCTGCGGCAGGCGCGGCGTGTTCGATACCACCTTCATCATCACCTGCTCGTTGTGGCTTAGCTCCCAGCTGTAGTGGCGCGTGAAGTGCACCGTAAACAGCGGCTCATACGCCGGGTCTTCCGGCGACACCAGGTAGCCCAGCCCAAATACGTCGGTGGCATCGGATACCAGCGCGGTGCGGTCTTCGCTGAGCTCCAGTAGCTTGCGGATGCGGCGGTGGTCGCGCAGCGGAATGGGGCTTTCCAGAGTGAGCACCGGCACAATGGCCGGGTGGTGGCGGCGCGCCACCAGCATGGTGCCCACGCCTTCGTCGCCTTCGTGGCGCAGGGCGGCTACGCCGTTGCAGGCGTCGTAGAGGCCGTGGGTGCCGGCAGCGGCACGCAGCATAAAGCTGCGGCCGGCGGCGCGCAGCACCTCGTTGTAGTCGCGGTCCAGCACGGGCCGGTCGTCGTCGGTGTCGGACTCGCGCAGGGCGCGGCTGCAGTCGAGCAGAAACTCCTGCACGGCGGCGTGCACCAGGGAGGTGGGGCGGTTGCCGGGGCCTGGCACGGGCAGCGTGTAATAGGCCTGGTAGGCCTCGGCGGAGAGCTGCAGAATCACGACTACCTGGTAGCCGTAGAGGCTCACGGGCGGCGAGCAAAAGCTCAGGCGCTCTTCGCCGCGGCTAGCAGTCAGGTCTTCCAGAATCTGCTCGGTAGCGCGGCGCAGCAGCTCATACCAGCGCAGCTTCTCGTACCGGTCGTGGTCGGCGGGATGCAGATGGTACACCACTTCGCGTGGGCCGTCGGGTTCCAGGGCAAAGGCGCGGGCTTTCACGCCGGCAAAGTCGGCGGGCTTGTAGCGCAGAGTTGCCGGCTCCACCACTACGGCCTGCGGCTCATCGGTTTCGCGGGCCGAGGCCAGCCCCAGCAGAAACACCTCCGGTTTCAGCGTGCGGTCGAGCAGGTTGAAGATGCCTTCCGCAAACAGCTGGGCCGACACGCGGAAAAGGCTTTGGTGGTCCCACATCGAGGGGAGAAGAGGGCTGGGCGAAGGTGGCAAAGAGGCAGGGAACAGAAGACGCGGGAGCGAGTAGATACGGGAAAAGGGATTCCGAAGATAGGCCGACGGGGCACAACTTGCCGCCAGGAGAGCAACTTTCGGGCCTACGGGCGGTTGAGGCAGCAGGAAGCCCGCATTTTGCGTTGCAAAGCGCCGCCGGAACGCGTATCTTGAAGAGTAGATGCCACCGCCATGATTGCCTACTTTATCTTATCCGGAATTGGGTTTCTGTGCGCCTTCACGGTGCTGCCACTGGTTACGGGCTATTGCGCCGTCAGCTACGGACGCTCATTTTGGGGGTGGTTTGCGCTGGGATGGGCGCTGCCGGTGGTGTCGTTCTTTATTCTGGTGGCCCTCATTGCCCGCACCCAGCTCAACCCCGGCGAGCGGCTGCTGGCCGAAGCCAAGACCATTCTGGCGGAAGCCGCGGCCAAAGCAACCGTCAACGAGTAAGCAGTAGCGCGAACTTTGCGGTTCGCACCTCCGCGCCGTTGAAACGATGCTGCCGGCGCGGGGACGCGAACTACAAAGTTCGCGTTACGATGCAGGCGTCACTTCCGTCAGCCAATACGCCGGGCAATGCTGCGGGCCACCCAGGCGCCGGTGCTGAAGCAGCCCTGCAGCAGATAGCCGCCGGTTGGGGCTTCCCAGTCCAGCATTTCGCCGGCCACGTAGGTGCTGGGGCGGCGGCGCAGCATCAGGTGCTCATCTACTTCTGCCCAGGCTACGCCGCCGGCCGTGCTGATGGCCTCGTCAAGCGGACGCAACGCGTGCACAGGCAACGGCACGGCGCGCAGCAGGCGGGCCAGGTCCTCGGGCGTAGCAGTGGCGTCGGGCGGGGCAGTTTCGCGCAGCAGCGTTGGGATGGGGTGGCTGAGGCGCAGGGTCTGGCGCAGGAAATCGGGGAGGGAACGGCCGGCGCGGGGCTTCTGGAGCTTCTGCAGCAACTGGGCGTCGGATAGGTCGGGCTTGAGGTCGAGCAGGAGCGGGGCCGGGCTGCCCAGGGTTAGCGCCTCGCGGAGGGTGGGCGTTAGGGCGTATACGGGTGTGCCTTCCACGCCGTAGTCGGTCAGCATTATTTCGCCCCGCTCTAGGTGGCTGCCGCAGCGCAGCGCAATGTTCTTGAGGGGCGTGCGGCCCACTTTCGCCCGGAAGAACTCCGACCACGCCACCTCCGCCCCGCAGTTGGCCGGCGCAAACGGCACGCACTGCACCCCGGCGGCCTGCAGCGCCGGCACCCACTGGCCGTCGGAGCCGGTTTTCTGCCAGCTGGCGCCGCCCAGGGCCAGCACGGTAGCGTCGGGGCTGACGGTAAAGGTTTCGTTGGTGGCTTCATTGCGCAGCTGCAGACCGGTTTCGCCCACGAAGCCCAGCCAGCGGTGGCGCAGGTGCAGCACCACGCCCAGCTCGCGCAGCCGCGCCACCCAGGCCCGCAGCAGGTCGGCGGGCTTGTGCTGCTCCTGCGGAAACACCCGCCCGCTGCTGCCTACAAACGTAGCAATGCATAGGTCGGCGGCCCAGTGGCGCAGGTCATCGGCAGAGAAGTGCGCCAACAGCTCCCGGAAAACCGGGTGGCTGTGGCCGTAGCGGGCGGCAAATCCCTCGGCTTCCTCGGAGTTGGTGAGGTTGAAGCCGCCGTGCCCGGCCACCAGAAACTTGCGCCCCACCGTGGCCTGCGCCTCATACACAGCCACCTGCCAGCCGGCCTCCGCCAGCCGCTGGGCAGCCAGCAGCCCCGCCGGCCCGCCTCCAATGATGGCAACGTGTCTCATTTTTTTGGTGGTGAGGTGGTGGAGTGATGAAGTAATGGGGTGATGAGGTGATGGGGAGAGAACGTCATTCCGAGTGCAGCGAGGAATCTCGCGTGCTGCTGTTGAAATGCTATTCATACGTCAGCACGCGAGATTCCTCGCTGCACTCGGAATGACCGTTAAGCCTCGGGCGAGATTCCTCGTCACTGGCTTGATGCGCCACATGCTCGGAATGACGACCTGACATTTCACCTCATCACCCCATAACCTCAGCATGTCTCACTCTAAAACCCAAAGGTAGGGCCGATTCGGCGTTGGGGGCGGTTTTGCCGTATAGAGCGGCATTGTCGGGCCGGGGACGGGTGTTCTGCGGGGCCTTGGCTTACGTGTATGGGCTCTTATTCTATCCTCATCGGCCTCAGTGCGGCCGTCATCCTGTCTTACCTCTTCGACCTGATTGCGCGGGCTACCAAGGTGCCGTCGGTGCTGATGCTGCTGCTCACGGGCATTGCCCTGCGCCAAGCCGCCGACTACTTCGACTTCACGCTGGCCATTCCGAAGGTGGTGCTGGAAATATTCGGCATCATCGGCCTAATTATGATTGTGCTGGAAGGCGCCCTTGATCTGGAGCTGACCCGCGAAAAAGCCCCGCTGATCCGCCGCTCGTTTCTGGCGGCGGTGCTGATGCTGGTAGTGCAGTCGGTGGCCATTGCATTGCTGCTGCAGGGCTATCTGGGGGCCTCGTTTCAGACCTGCCTCGTGAATGCCGTGCCGCTGGCCGTCATCAGCTCGGCCATTGCCATTCCCAGCGTGGCCAACCTGATGGGCGAAAAGCAGGAATTCATCGTGTACGAAAGTACGTTTTCGGACATCCTGGGCATCATGCTGTTCAACTTTGCGCTGCAGGACAACTTCGCGCAGGGTATTTCGGTGGTCACGTTTTCGCGCGACGTGGTGGCGGTGCTAGTGGTGGCGGTGCTGAGCACGGCGGCGCTGGCGTTTCTGCTGGGCCGCATCCGGCTGCACGTCAAGTTTTTCCTGATTCTGGCGTTTCTGGTGCTGCTTTACAGCGTGGCCAAGAAGCTGCATTTGTCGTCGTTGGTGCTGGTGCTGGTGTTTGGGCTGGCTGTGAACAATGCCTCCCTGATTCTGCGCGGCCCGCGCCTGCAGCGGTGGCTACACCCCGAGCAGCTGGCCGCCGAGCTGCACCCGCTCAAAAGCATCACCGCCGAATCGGCGTTCCTGATCCGGACGTTCTTTTTCCTGCTGTTCGGTTTCAGCATCACGCTCAGCACGCTCATCAGCGGCACGCTGCTGCTGCAGGGGTTGCTGATTGTGGGCATGCTTACGGTTATCCGCTTCCTCTACCTGCGCTACGTCGCCAAGTCCGACCTGATTCCGGAGTTATTCATTGCGCCCAAAGGCCTCATCACGGTGCTGCTGTTCTACAGCATCCCGGCCCGCCACCACCTTGGCGAAGTAGGCGAAAGCCTGCTGTTTGTGGTGATTCTGCTGACTGGCGTGCTGATGATGATCGGCCTGCAGCTCACCAAGAAAGACCCGCAGATAGGAGAGTATTAGGTGGGGTGGTGGATTGGCGGAGTGGTGGGTTATGAGAATGTCATGCAGAGCGGAGCGAAGCATCTCACGTGCTGACGTTGCAGGGTTTAAACCCTGGGCTACGGATCGGTTGCCGTTCAATTGTGTGGCAACGTCAGCATGCGAGATGCTTCGCTTCGCTCTGCATGACGTTCTACCAACCCACCACCTCGGCTACTCTGTTTCCTTGAGCAGCTGGCGGCGGTAGCCGGCCAGGATGCTGGATTTCAGCAGGAAGCCCACGTAGCGGCCCTGCGCCACCACGGGCAGTGCCGGCACGCCGAGCTGCTCCATGCAGCGCAGGGCATCCAGCAGCGAGTCGTCGGAATTGACGATGGCGGCCGGGTCGGTCATCAGGTCGCGCACGCGGGTGGTGGCGTAGTGGGCGTCGTCGAAGAGGGCGTCGCGCACGGTATCGAGCGTCACGACGCCGACCAGCAGGCCGGCCTCATCCACCACCGGGAATAGGTTGCGGGTGGCGTGGCGGAACGTGTCCACGAGCGTGCCCAGCGTGTCGTCGGGGTGCACGGGCACGAAGTCGGTTTGCACCAGGTTGTGCAGATCGAGCTGCGAAAGCAGGCTCCGGTCGCGGTCCTGGTGCACATACACGCCCTTCTGCACCAGCTTGCGGGTGTACACGGAGTAGGGCTCGAAGTAGCGCGTAATCAGGTACGACGAGCTGGTGACCACCATCAGCGGCACAAACAAGGCGTAGCCGCCGGTGATTTCCGCAATCAAAAAGATGGCCGTGAGCGGGGCGTGCACCACGCCGGCCAGCACGCCGGCCATGCCCAGCACGATGAAATGCACCTCCGTGACGCTGGTCAGGCCGCTCAGGTTGATGAGCCGGGCAAACACGAAGCCCAGCAGCGCCCCTGCAAACAGCGACGAGCCAAACATGCCGCCATTGCCGCCGGCGCCCACCGTAATGGTGGTGGCGAACACTTTCAGCAGCATACTGGCCGCCGCCACGCCCAGCAGAATCCACACGTTTTCGTCGCGGTAGACGGCAAAGATGGAGCCGCCAACCAGGTCCTGGCCTTTGCCGGCCAGCAGCAGCTGCACAATGTTGTAGCCCTCGCCGTAGAGCGGCGGAAACAGAAACACCAGCACCCCTAGCGCCAAGCCGCCCAGCGCCACCTTGCGGAACGTGCCCGGCCAACGCTCAAAAAACTTGTCGGCCGCGAAGTACACCCGGATCATGTACACCGACAGCAGCGCTGTGCACAGTCCCAGCATCAGGTAAAACGGCACCGCGTCCACGGGCCAGCTGGTGGTGATGAGCACGAACGGCTGGCCTTCGAACAGGGCCTTGGACACCACCGTGGCCGTGGCCGTGGAAATCAGAAGTGGAATGAAGTAGGGCGCGGCCAGCTCGGAGAGTACCACTTCCACGGCAAACAGCACGCCCGCAATCGGGGAGTTGAAGATGGCCGCCACGCCGGCCGCCGCGCCGCAGCCCACCAGCAGGCGCCGCTCGCGCCGGCCCACGCGCAGCAGCCGCCCCAGGTTGGAGCCCTGGGCCGCGCCCGTCACCGAAATCGGGGCCTCCAGACCTGCCGAGCCGCCAAACGAAACCGTGATGAAGGAGGTAATAAACTGCGAATACAGCTTGCTGCGCGGCACAATGCTGCCCTGCCGGGCAATGTTGTAGATGATGGGCCCCAGCCCTCGGCTCAGGTTGCCATCCAGAAAATAGCGCGTGAAGAGCACCGACAGCGCAATGCCGATGATGGGATAGAGAAACAGGGCAAACACCCGCTTTTCTTCCGGCACCCAGGCGTACAGCAGTTCCTGCGAGCGGTGCACCGAGTTTTTGAGCAGCACTGCCGTCAGGCCGGCCATCAGGCCCACTAGCACGCTCACCAGAATCAGGTACACCCGGTCGTTGATATGGCGCAACCGCCACAGCAGCAAGGGGCTAAGAATCCGGTGAACAATATTCTTGGGCATTGCTATGCAGCAAAAAGCGAAGCCTGCCAGCGACAGAGCCGGCAGGAATAATATCACAACGCAGGATAGTAAAAAAGCGGCGTCAGTGCCCCATAAAAAGGGAAAAATTCCGCCGCCAAGCGTTTTGCGCCGCCACTGGTTGGCACTGCTGCCCGAACGGCTTTGGCTGACCGCCGCCTATTGCGCCAGGTTGGGCGCCGGGTAGCCCGCCTGCAGCAGCATTGCCTTCACCTTCTGCATCAGCTGGCTTTTCTGCTGCAGCGTGCCGCTGCGGTACTCCTCGGCCGAGGTCCAGAAGTACACCCGCAAATCGGCGGCGGTGCCGGCGGTTTTCTCCAGGATGATGTAGGGCTTCCGGCCCTCCAGGGCCTGCACCTCGGGCTGCTGGCGCAGGAAAGCCAACAGCTGCTCCTGCACCCGGGCGGGGCTGCTGGCGGCGCCGTAGTCGACGCTCACCAGGAAATCCTGGCGCAGGTTACCGTCGCGGGTGAAGTTGATGAGCGGCTCCTTGAGCACCAGTGAGTTGGGCAAAAATACATGCTTGCCGTCGAAGGAGCGGATGAGGGTGGTGCGCAGGTTGAGGGCCTCCACGTGGCCTACCTGGTCTTTAATCTGCACGGTATCGTTGATGTGGAAGGGGCGGTTGAAGGCCAGAATCACGCCGGCCAAGAAGTTCTCAGCAATGTCCTTGAAGGCAAAGCCCACGATGAACGCCGACAGCCCCGCACCGGCCAGCAGCCCGCTCACAATGCCCGACAAACCCACCACTTCCATGGCCAGCAGCAGCCCCAGCAGCATAAACACCCATTTGCTGATGCGGGTGAGGAAGTCAGCCAGCAGCGGGTCGTGGGAGCGGCGGCGCAGGCGGCTGCCCAGCAAACCGCTCAGGCGGTTGGCAATGAAAATGGCCACCACCAGCAGCACCAGCGCCAGGGCCAGCTTGGGCAGTACATACAAAAACTGCTGCCAGTACGAGGACAGCACCCGGTTCAGATCATTCAACATATACAATCGGTCAGTAACTAAGTACCAAGACACAAGTACTGAGTAATGAGACCATAATCAACACCTGATGATCAGGTGGCTGAACTGAATCTAACTACTCGATACTTCTGACTCGGTACTTAAAATCAAGCGCCCCGCGGCACGGGCCGGCGGGGCGTTTGGGTGGTTCTACGCAAAAGAGGGCGGGGCAGGTTCGGCTAGCGGCTTGCCGGGCAGTTGAGCCAGCGCCAGAAAATCAGCCCGCCCAGGCCGTAGGCCACTATGTCGAGCCAGTCGGCGGTATAGGTGCGCGGGCGAAACCGCGGCAGCAGCACCTCAAAAACCAGAGCGACACTTAGCCAGGTGCTCACCACCCAGCTGCCGGGCAGCACGAAAGTTGGCTGCCGGAAGTACAGGCGCCGCATGAAGCTGAGCGCCACGGTGAGCAGCAGCGGCAGCGCCAGCACATCGGCGAAGTGCGAGTTGAGGGGGGCGGGCAGCGCCCAGGTGTGCCCGTAGCGGGCGAGCCGCGCAAGCAGGTAGAGGGCGGCCAGCGCTAGAAACAGCGGGTGGCGCAGCTCCGGCGGCCACCACCTTAGCCCGCGAGCATTGCCACCAGCCATAGCAGAAACGAAACGATGGCGCCAAACACCAGCTGCCCGCCCCGGACAATATGCTTGAAAAAGCGCAGCACCGTGCCGTCGTCGGGCTTGAGCTCCAGGCGCATAAACGACGGCAGCGGCTTGTCGGCCAGCTCCTGCCGCTTCTGCTCGCTCCGCATGCGGGGCGCGTCGAGGTAGAGGCCGCACCGCTCGCAACGGTCGGTAGCCTGCTGCTGCCACGGGCTCCAGAACCCGCAATGCGGGCATTTCTTGGAGGCCATCAGCGGAGGTTGGTTCATGCCGGCAAAGGTAAGAATAGCGGCCGGGCTGGCAGTCGGAAACCCTCCGAAAGCCAGCCCGGCCGCTATACAACCGCCAATGGCGCGTTCAGTTGCAAAGCAACCGGTGCCTTACAGCTCCATGATGTCCTCGTTCCAGAGCGTGGGCTCGGCCTCGATGAATTCGCGCATCATCTCCACGCACTCCTCGGAGTCCAGAATCACGACTTCCACACCATGGCTTTCCAAGAAGGCCTTGGACTCGCCGAAGGTGCGGGCTTCGCCCACCACCACCTTCGGGATTTTGAACTGCACGATGGTGCCGGCGCACATGTAGCAGGGCATCAGCGTGGTGTAGAGCACCGTGTCGCGGTAAGTGCGCTGGCGGCCGGCGTTGCGCAGGGCGTCCATTTCGCCGTGGGCAATGGGGTCCAGCTCCTGCACGCGCTTGTTGTGGCCGCGGCTCACGATGTCGTTGCCGCGGCGCAGCACCGAGCCAATCGGAATACCGCCTTCCTTGCGGCCCTGGCGCGCCTCGTCGATGGCGGCCTGCATGAATTCGTCTATTTCTGGCATGGTTGAATGGTTGAATTGTTAAAAGGTTGATTGGAATGGCTTGATGACTGAATGGTTAGATAGTTGGCTGGGCAAGGAGTCGTTGAACAGTCAACCATTTAACAATGCAGCCATTAAACCATTTACCTGGCGCAAATGCCTTTGTAGGGGCAGTACTGGCATTTGTCGAGGTCGTCGGTTTTGCGGATGGGCTCCTGCGGGTCGAGGATGCGGCGGATGATGCGGCCGAGTAGCTCCTCGCTGCGGGGCAGGAAGTCCTGGCCGTCGGCGGTGATAAAGCCCATGTCGGCGGGCATGGGGCCGGCGGGCAGGTTGCGCAAGGAGATGATGGCGGCATCGGCGGCGGGGCGGCCGTTCTGGGCCAGCATGAAGCGGTAGAGCCACAGCTGGCGCACCTTATCGGCCGAGTAGGTGGCGTCGAGCACGAGGCGCTCGGCGGCCTCGGCGGCGGTTTCGTTGCGCTTCTGCAGCTTCAGCTCGTGGGCCAGCACGAGGCCGGTTTTGTAGTCCACCACCCGCAGGCGGCCGTCGGGCAGCTGGTCGACCCGGTCGGCGAAACCGACGAGGCGCACGGGCAGCTTCTCGCCATCAGGCAGCGGCACAAACACCGTGGCGTGCAGCTCTTCTTCCAAACCCTGAATCTGCAGCGGTAGGCCGTCTTTTTCGGTGAGCAGGCCTTCGAGGTAGCGGCGCACCAGCTGCGAGGCCACCTGGCCTAGCACGTGGTTGAGGCCTTCGTCGGCGCGGGCGTGGCGGTCTTTTTCCTCTTTGCGCAGCGCCTTCTGCACCATCATGGGGGCCAGCTGCACCAGGCCCGGAATGTCGGCGGCGGTGAGGGGCTGGCCGCTTTTCTGGAACGGCGTGAGCAAGTCTTCCAGCGCCTCGTGCACCACCGTGCCGAAGCCGTCGGCGCCGAGGGCTTCCTCCACTTCGTCGGCCTCGCGGAACCGGGCCACGCGGTTGAAGTAGAACTTCAGCGAGCAGGCTAGGTATTCGTTGAGGGCCGTGGGGGAGAGGCCTTTGTCGAGCAGCAGGCGCAGGGCCTGGAGCATGCCGGCGTCTTTGTCGAGGGTCAGGTCGCTGAGGGACGGCGCGGGTGGTGCCTCACCCCCCCGGCCCCCCTCTCCCGTGGAGAGGGGGGAGCCAAGCGACTCGCTGACGTAGGCGGTTTGGTCGGGGAATTTGGTTTGTGAATCAACCACTGTGTGTGAAGGGCTGGGGATATTTTCAGGCTGCACGCGTGGTGGCAGACTTTGTAGCACTCCCTGGATCAGCTCAAGTACTGTAGTCAGGTTGTTAAGCACTTCCTCATTCGAGAAACGCAGAATCCGGTATCCCAGCCCGTTTAGCTCATGCGTGCGGCCCGCGTCATATTCAGCTTGTTCTGCTTCAGCATGAACATCACCATCCACCTCAATAATGAGCATTTTGGCAATGCAGATGAAGTCAACTATAAAGGAGTTGATAACGTGCTGTCGCCGAAACTTCTCGCCTAGCTTCTGATTGCGAACAGCCTGCCACAGGGATTCCTCGGCTGGAGTTGGGTGTTTGCGCATCTCCTTGGAAAATGTGGCGGTTTTTCCCCAAGTAGCTGCAGCAGCAATCAACACGTGGTCTGCTATTGCTCCTTCGCGAGCTGAAATCGGCGAGAAAGCCCCCGAAGCAGGCTGCGTTGCAGTCGTCTGGCTCCCCCTCTCCACGGGAGAGGGGGCCGGGGGGTGAGGCCCTTCGTTGGCGCCGGTCACCACCGCCACCACATCTTCCAGCACCATCTGGGGGCTTTGGGGGAGCAGGTCGTTCTGGAGCTGGAGCAGGAAGCGGCTTCGTTCGCCGGTGCGGGTGCCTTCGGCGCCGGGAAGCACGTGCACCAGGTCTACGCGGCGGGCGCGCTGCAGCAGGCGCCAGAAGTGGTAGGCGGTGGCGGCTTCCTGGTCGGCGTAGGTGGGCAGGCGGAACTCGGTCAGCACGTCGTAGGGGAACAGCGACGTGTGGCGCTTGGGGGCCGGCAGCACGTTTTCGTTGCAGCTGAGCAGGATGATGTGGTCGAAGTCGAGGGCGCGGGTTTCCAGCAAACCCATCACCTGCACATCGGCAATCGGCTCGCCCGAGAACGGCAGGCGGGTGCGCGTCATCTGCTCGTAGAGGAACCGTCGGAACGAGCGCACCGACAGCCGCTGCTCCCGGCAGTCGAACACCGAATCTAGGCGCTTGACGAGCGTGTAGAACAGGTACAGGTACTCCGCCTCGATGGCCGAATGCTGCTCCTGGTACACCTGTTTCAGCAGGTCAATGAGGGTGTAGCAGGCCGCAATAATGTCGTCGCAGGTGTCCCAGGTTTTGAACAGGGCCGCAATCAGCGCGTGCTCCTTGCCCAGCTCCAGCAGCTCGGTGGCCGGCAGCAGCACGGCATTGCGCTTCACAATGGCGCGGCAGATGTGGTCGAGCAGGCCGTGGTGCGCGACATCGGGCTGCTTGTCCAGCCACTGCTGGTAGCGGCGCAGAAATGGGTGGCCCAGCAGCTTGGTCACGGCCAGGTGGTGGTAGCGCGGCACGCCGTAGCCGGTTTCGCTGGAGCCCTCCCGGATGCCGGTCAGATGCACCTCAAACAGCAGATCCACGAGGTTGAACAGGGGCGTGCTCTGGAAGCTGAGGCCCATGGTCACGTTGTAATCGGGCACGGCGTCGGGCGGGAGGCCGTGCAGCACGGGCAGCAGCAGGGTTTCGTCGGGCAGCACCACGGCCACCGTGCCGCTGGGGTAAGCCAGGCGGGCGGCGGCCAGCAGCTGGCCGGCCACCTTGCCCTGCATGCTGGCGTTGGCCACGCCCACGAAGCGCACGTGGCGCGGCAGCCCGCGCAGCAGCTCGGCCGGCCCGCCGAAATCGTCCAGCGGCAGCTCCCAGTTTTTGAGGTAGCGGCGCAGATGCTGGCCGGCGCGGTTGGGCGTGTCGGCGTCCATGTAGAAGGCGTCGCCGTCGAAGCGCACCTCGGCCAGACCGGCTTTCAGCAGCTGCAGAATCAGGCGCTCCTCGGCCTTGGAGAGGAAGCCCAGCCCCAGAAATACGTGCCGCGGCAGCGCTTGGCCCGCCGCCAGCTGCTCGGCCACCCTTTCAGCGGCGCGCCGATACGCCAGGCCGGGGTAGGCCACGTGCTGGGCCAGCATGCGCTGGCGCAGGCGGTAGTATACCTTGCTCAGGTCGTCCCAGAAGCGGAAGTAACCGGCCGTCAACGACTCCGGCTTGGGCGCCTCGCCCAAATCCCAGCGCTCCAGTGCCTTGGCCTGCGACAGGTACTCGAACACCTTGTCGGCGGGGGCCAGGTTCTGGTCGAGGCTGGAGAAGTCTTCGAGCAGCAGCCCGGCCCAGCTCACAAACCGGTCGAAGTCCAGCTTGGGGTCGATGTCGCGCAGGATGTCGTAGAGCAGCAGCTGCAGGGTGATGGGTTCTTCCACCTGCACGCCGGCCAGCTCCACCATGTAGTCTTCCATGGCCGCCACGCGCGGGCTCCAGAGGGCCTCGCCGGCGTCGGTGGCCATGGCCAGCTCGTTTTTGAGGTACACCACGGCCCGCCGCGTGGGCACCACCACCACCAGATCCGACAGCTCTTCCGGCGAGTAGCGCGCGGTCAGGTCGCGGGCCATCTGACTCAGAAACGACTCGGTGGAAACGGAAGCAGGCGAAACGATAGGCGGCAGGAGCGAATTCATCGATAGTAAAGATACTGCGCCTTGTCCCGGGTAACGTGTTTTTTAACAGAGTAAATCCGCAATCTTGCCGGCTGTACACTCATTCTTAGCCCGGTAGTATAGCATGACGCACCCCATAATCCCGGATTTTCTACAACCGTTCAGGGCAGAGCTGGAAAGGCACGCGCTGGAAAGCATCAAAGCAACCGCGCGGCCCCGCCCGACGCCGGGGCCACCATCGGCGGCCAGCAAGTTCCGGGGGCTGCCGCTGCTGCCTCTCTCGATGGCCTATCCGCGGCAGCAAAACGGCACGCCGCTGCTGCTGCTGGCGCAGATCAATCTGGCGGAGCTACCCGCCAACACGCTGCTGCCGGCTGCCGGCCTGCTGCAGTTCTACATCCCGGCGCAGGACTGGTACGATATGGAGGAGGCGCAGGTCCGGTACATCGGCCCAGAGCACCTAGGCGCGGAATATCAGCAGGACTTCAGCTTCCTGCCGGCAAACCATGACGAGGAAAGCCCCATCAATTGTGAGCACGACCTGACCTTCGAGGCTACGTTGGAATACGGAGGGCTGGATGATGAGCGGTTCGCTCTGAATTTCAATGGCCTGAACGGCTACGACTTCGAGGAAACCCTGCCGGAAAAAGATAAAGAGGCGTTCAGCAAACTGCTGTCAGGCGCTGGTCATAAGATTGGCGGCTACGCATACTTCACGCAGGGCGACCCGCATGCCTACAGCAAGGGCGCGGCCGAAGTGCAGCTGCTGCAAATTGATATTGACGAGCAGATTATGTTCGGTGACTCTGGAGTGGCGCACTTCTTCATCACCGAGGAGGCGCTGAAAAACCGGGAGTTCGACAAAGCGTACTTTTACTGGGACTGTTGCTGATTAACCGCCACCGGAACCCCGCCGGAAGGCCCGTCGTACCTCAGGGCAGACATTCACCTGCCATCCACCATACGATGAACCCCACCCAACTCAGCTTGGAGCTGCGCCACGGCCGCACGCCCGACCTCACCCGCCGCCGCTGGATTATCGGCCTGTCCATCCTGGGCGTAGCCGCCGGCCAGATCGTGAGCCTCTACCAGACCGGCATCATCCACCACCTGCCCGACCCGCCCATTGGCCCTTTTGACTCCGACAAGGTAGACGCCTCCGACTACGCCTACAAGCGCCTGGATACGCCCGACGCTCTGCCTATGATGGTGACCTACGGCCTCACGGCTTGCCTGGCCGGGGCCGGCGGCTTGCACCGCGCCACCGAGCAGCCGCTGCTGCCCGTGGCCATGGGCGCCAAAATCCTATTCGACACCCTCACCACCGTGAAGCTGGGCCAGGAAGAATGGCAGGACAACAAGGCACTGTGCTTCTACTGCCAGGTAGCCACCGTGGCTACCGTGGCCTCCCTGGCGCTGGCCGTGCCCGAGGCACTGAAGGGCCTGCGGAAGCTGCTGGGCCGGTAGTTGCTATTTCAGCACTGTCATCCCGACGCAGGAGGAATCTGGGTAAACCGATAGTTGGTTCACCCAGGTTCCTCGCTCCGCTCGGAATGACAATTTTTAGTGGCCGACGGCGGCTTCCTCTATCGGTGCAGCGGGCACAACCGGGGCCACGTAGTGGCGCAAAGAGCGGATTACCAGTAGTAGGCTGATGAGCGTGAGCACCGAGCCCGTCAGGAAGGCCGCGCCGGGGAAATGCACGGGCGCCTTCGGGCCGGTGAAGAACGAGAACAGGTTGGTCATCAGCGGCGGGCCGACGATGGAGGTGAGGCTGACGAGGCTGGTGAGGGCGCCCTGCAGCTCGCCTTGCTCGGAAGGCGGCACCTGCCCGGCCATGATGCTTTGCAGCGCCGGCATGGCAATGCCGCCCAGGCAGTAGGGCACCAGGAAAGCGAACATCATCCAGGGCTGCCCGGCAAACGCAAACAGCGCAAAGCCCAGTGTGTACAGCCCCAACCCGATAAGCACCGAGCGTTTGTTGCCCAGCCAGGGGTTGATGTAGCGAATCAGCACGCCCTGCACCAAACCCGTAAGCAGCCCGACGGCGCCCAGCGAGTTGCCCACCTGGTCTTCGTTCCAGTGAAACTGATACATGGTGAAGTACGACCAGGTGCTTTGGGTGGCGTGCGCGGCAATGTAGATGGGGACCATGGCCACCACCAACCCCAGAATCACGGGGTACTTGCGCAGCTGCCGGAGCGAGCCGATGGGGTTGGCCCGCTTCCAGTCGAAAGGGCGGCGGTTTTCCTTGGCCAGCGACTCGGGCAGCACGAAGAAGCCGTACAGCCAGTTGATGAGCGACAGCGCCGCCGCCGCCAGAAACGGCGCCTGGTGCCCGAACTGCGCCAGCTTGCCGCCCAGCACCGGCCCGATGATGAAGCCCAGCCCAAACGCGGCCCCAATCATGCCGAAGTTCTGGGCCCGGTTTTCGGGCGTGCTGATGTCGGCAATGTAGGCCGAGGCCGTGGAGAAGCTGGCCCCCGTGATGCCCGCAATAATGCGCCCCACAAACAGCCACGCCACCGACGGCGCGAAGGCCAGAAACAGGTAGTCGAGGCCGAAGCCGAACAGCGCGAACAGCAGCACCGGCCGCCGCCCGTATTGGTCGGAGAGGTTGCCGAGGATAGGCGAAAACAGGAACTGCATGCTGGCAAATGCAAACAGCAGCCACCCGCCGTACTGCGCCGCCTCCGACAAGGTGCCGCCCGTGAGGTGCGTAATCAGCTTGGGCAGCACCGGAATGATGATGCCAAACCCGATGACATCGAGCAGCAGCGTAAGAAAGATAAAGGCCAGGGCAGGCTTGCGGGCAGCAGACATAAGCAGAGCAGGTTAAGCCCTGCGAAAGTACGGGATACAGCCGCGGCCACAAGCCAGGCCGGGCAGCGGTAGCGCGAACTTTGTAGTTCGCGCCCTCGCGCCACAATAACTACCCAACCGACTCGGGGACGCGAACTACAAAGTTCGCGCTACTGGCTCGCGCTAAAACACCACCACTTCCTCCGACCCGAAATAGTACAGCACGCACACTACTTCGCGGTAGCCCAGTTGCCGGAAGAGCTGCGCGTACTGCTGCAGCGGCAGGCGGTGAGTGGGGCTGGGTGGCGGCACCTTGAAATCGAGCAGCGTCACGCGCACCTCGCCGCGGCCGGTGGCGCCGGGCAGGGTTTCAAACACCACCCGGTCGGGCTTGTAGTAGCGACGCTTCACGCCGCCCACCAGAATTTCGCGCTCCGTTTCCACGCTTACCTCGGCGCTGAAGTAGCGGGCCAGCTCGGGGTGCTTCACCACCTGCTGCAGTCGCTGCTCCAGTGCCGGCCGCTCGCGGGTACTGATGAAGCCTTCAGCCGCCAGCTGCCGGCCCACGCGCTCCACGTCCTCGGCCAGCAACAGGCGGCGCAGGCCGTAGTGCAGCTTGCGGTTCCACTCGCCCAGCTGCTCCTGCCGGTCGAAATCGAACACGGTGGTGGCGTGGCGACGCAAACGCAGCCGCTCTTCCCAGGGCGCGGTTTCCAGGTTGGTAAGTGCGAAGTTGCGGGTGGTCGGCTGGTCGTTTTTCAGGTCAGCTTTGGCGGCAGAGCCCTGCGAAACCACGAACGACACCTGCTCCTCAGCCCATAGCTGCTGCTGCTTCAGGTAGCTGTGCAGCAGCTCGGCTACGTTTTTGGCGGGGCCTTCCGGGGCGGTGTCGTCGGTGGTTTTCTTGGGTGGCTCGGGCTGTTTGCTGAGGATGTAGAGCCGGTGCCGGGGCCGGGTGAGAGCCACGTAGAGCATGTTGAGGCCTTCGAGGAAGGTCTTTTCGCGCTCCTGGAGAAACTGCCCGGCCAGCGCCGTGCGGCTCAGGTTTTTGGTGAGCGGCACCACGGCCACGGCCGGCATGTCGGCCACCGGCTTGTCGTCCTCGCTGAGGCGGCCCCAGAGCAGCGTGCCCCGGTGCGGCTCCAGGCTCCAGTCGGCAAAGGGCACAATCACCACCCCGTAGGCCAGGCCCTTGGCCTTGTGCACCGTGGTGATGGTAATGGCGTCGCGGCCGGCGGGGGCGTTGATGCTGAGGTTGCTTTTGCGCTGCTCCCAGTAAGCCAGGAAATTGTTGAGGTTGTTGCCGTAGCGCAAACTGTATTCCAGCGTGAGGTCCAGAAACCTAAACAGATACTCACTTTCTCCGTTGCGGCCCAGCAGCCCAAACAGCCCAATCAGGCGCTCGGTCAGCTCATACAGGCCCAGGTTGCCGGTTTCCTGCTCCTGCAGGTCGTAGCCCAGCGTCCGGAACTCCTCGAAGAATTCGGCCGCCGACTCCGCATTGGCCAGCGCCGCCAGGTGGCGCACGCGGGCCGGGGTGGGGGGCACGCGCCGCACCACCTTGTCGAACAGCAGCAAGGCCTCGGCCCGCGCCAGCGTGTCAGCCGGCTGGTTGAGCACCCGGTAGATGGCCACCAGCAGATTCACCACCTCCGCAAACTCCAACGACAGTGAATCGGCCGAAATAATATCGTAGCCGCGCTCTTTCAGGAACTTGGCCACCAGCCGGCTGCCCCGCCGCGTGCGGCTCAGCACCGCCACGTCGCGCGGCCGGAACCCGTCGCGCAAAGCCTGCTGCACCAGCGCCAAGGTCAGGTAGAGCGTGCTTTCGTCGTAGTCGAGGGTAGCCTCCGGCAGGTAGCCTGGCAGCGGTTCCACGCCATAAGTGCCGTCGGGCGTGTGGTAAGGCCGCGCTGGCGCCTCGTTGCCAGTGAACAGGATTTCCACATGGCCGGCCGGGACCTCACCCCCTAGCCCCCTCTCCAAAAGAGAGGGGGGACAAGTTTCTAGATCTAGATTATCAGAATCAGCTTCTAACGCTAGTTTCCCCTCTCTTTTGGAGAGGGGGCTAGGGGGTGAGGTCCGACCCGGCACCGTCTGCCGGAAGCCCGGCTCAAACAGGTCCTGCACCAGCGCGAAATCGGGGTGCTGGGTGCGCAGGTGGCTGAAGAACTCGTTGTTGAAGTCCACGATTTCGGCCGCCGAGCGGTAGTTCACGTTCAGCGACTTCGGCTCCAGACGGCCCTGCAGGCCCTGGTAGCGCTCCTGCAGCAGGCGCCGGGTTTCGGGCTCGGTGGCGCGGGCGGCCAGGGCTGCGGTGTCGCCCTGGTGCAGGCGTAGAATCTGCTCCATCTCGCCGCCGCGCCACCGGTAGATGGCCTGCTTGGCGTCGCCCACGGCTAGGTTCAGGTTGTCCTTGCCCACCGAGTTTTCCACCAGCGGCAGCAGGTTGTTCCACTGCAGCACCGACGTATCCTGAAACTCATCGATCAGTAGGTGCGCGTACCGCTCGCCCAGCCGCTCGTACAGAAACGGCACCGGCTCCTTCAGCACAATGGCCGCAATACGGCGGTTGAATTCGCTGATGAGCACCACGTTCCGCTCGCGGCTCACCTGCTCCACTATCTTGTTCAGCTCGCTCAGCAGCGAGGCATGGAATAGGTAGGGCTGCATGGCCGTGAGCAGCAGATATTGCGGCAGCAGCACCTCGCGCAGCTTCTCAAACTGGTCGTAGGCGGTTTGCAGCACGGGTTTGGCGGCGTCCACGCGCTGGCGGTCGGCGGCGGTTTTCACCTTGCCGCTGTACCACTTGTCCTGGTCGATGGTGGCGCGCACGTAGGAGTTGGGTTCCTTGTCGGGTAGCAGGCGCTCCTCCCACTTGGTGGCGTACCCGAAGATGCCGCTGCGGCCCTGGTACAGGTCGGCGTCGGTCACGCCGGCTTCGGCCAGCGCCTCGGTGGCCAGCGTGCCCACTTCCCGGAACAGGTTCTCAATGGCTTCGCGGCGCTGGCGCATGGTGTCGTGCAGGCGGCGGAAATCCTGAAGCGTGAGCGTCTGGAGCTGCGCCACGGCCTCGTGCACGGTTTCGTTGAACAGGAACTGCCCGAAACCGGCCAACTCGTCGGGCAGGTTGTTCCAGCTCTTGCCTTCGTCGGCGCGGCTCAGGGCGTATTCGGTGAGGGTGCGGGCCAGCAGCTGCGAGTTCGGGTCGCGATTCACCTTGTCGAGCAGGGCGGCCACGGCAGTTTGCAGCACGGCGTCGGTGTCCAGCTCTACCTCAAACGTGGCCGGCAGTTCCAGCTCCCGCGTGAAGGCCGTCACGATGCGCTGCACAAACGAGTCGATGGTGCTCACCGCAAAGTCGGCGTAGTGGTAGAGCACCAGCCGGAAGGTTTCGCGGGCCCGGCGGCGCACTTCCTCCTGGCGTTCCTCGGCGGTTTCGGTGCGGCGCGGCAGCAGCCCTTCGGCGGCCAGCTCTTCGGCCACTTCGGCCAGCAGCGCGTCCGTTTCGCCCGCCTTGGGGTAGGCAAACTTGCGCAGCGCCCCAATGATGCGCTGCTTCATCTCGCCGGCCGCATCGTTGGTGAACGTAATGGCCAGCACCTGCTTGAAATACGCCGGGTCCTCGCTGCCCAGCGCCAGCTTCAGGTACTCCTTGGTGAGCTGGTACGTTTTGCCGGAGCCGGCAGAAGAAGAGTAGATGCGGAAGGTGGCGGGCATTGGAAGAGGGTAGGCCTATAACTGCTAATTCAGCAAGATACCGTAGGTTGGCAGGGATATAAGCATGCAAGACATGGGACGTTTTTACCTGGGGCTGCTTATTGCTTTAGTAGCAGGTGCTTGCAGCGACGACTCGGCCGCCAGGGAAGTGAGACAAGCTTACCGAGCAGACTCGCTGGTAGCGTCCACTGGCTTTGATACTGCCCGACACTACACGCAACCGCTGTGCCTACAGTTCCGCGGCAAGCCATTGCTTTCCATCGGCAGCCAGTTAAGTGCGCTTGACACATCTCTGACGTTCAATTTTGATCCGAACAGCGGCTACAACTATTGGTATCCTCAAATCAGTGATTATATATCTACGCACCCCCAATTGTCAGTGCAGCTTGAAGATGGCGCCGCAAATGGCGCCGTGAACTTCTCCGCCGACCGCAAAGGAAGGATATTCGAGGTGCAGGGTACTTGGCTACTGAATGTTGACTCTTCTCAACAAGCGACGCAAGCCGCGGTGCGTTTGGTTGTAAAACGGTTGTTTCCCTGCCTGCCAACAACACTGCCTTCAACCCGCAAGTGGCAGTTCATTGCGAATGGACCGCAGTTCACGGAGGTATTCAAGTTTATGCCACCTGATACCAGTATGTCTCCCTATTACTCTCTTACTTACCAAGTATTCTTTGGCAAACAAGCCAATGGGAGGCGCTGAGCTACACCGCCCCCCACAGCCGCTCAATCATCTCCGGCGTCACGCGCACCGGGCGCTTGATTTGCGGGTCCAGCAGCACCCACTGCGTCTCGGCTTCGCAGAGCAGCTTGCCATCCTCGGCCCGCTCGATGCGCACGAAGCGTTGGCTCTGGGCGCCGCGCACCTCGCCAATCCAGGTGGTGCAGCGCAGCTGCTCGCCCAGCAGGGCCGGGTGGTGGTAGCGGATGCGGTGCTCCCGCACCACCCAGATATAGGAGTGGCCGTCGGCGGGTGGGTAGGCGGTGTGCCAGTGCGCGGCGGCCGTGTCCTGCACCCAGCGCACGTACTGCACGTTGTTGGCGTGGTCCAGCTCGTCGATGTCTTCGGGCTGGACGGTGAGCAGGTGCGAAAAGCGGAAAGCGGGCGTAGGCATGGCAGGCAGCGGGTTGGCGGCCGTAAAGGAACGCCAAAACCGGCGCTTCTGAAACTGTACCTAACGGCAGCTATATACAAGTTCTTGGCTTGGAAGGAGTGAAACTCAAAACTTCCGCTATCTTTGGGACAGTTTAAGAATTGTGGCTACCACAGGCCTGTTGAGTACTTTCGATGAGAAGGGGAAAGCAGAGTTGAGTACTGCTTTTCTTACAGAACCATCCATCATCACAAGTACCATGCAGACAGGAACTGTAAAATTCTTCAACGAAACCAAAGGTTTCGGCTTCATCAAAGTTGACGGCACCGGCGAAGACATCTTCGTTCACGTTACGGAGTGCATCGACGAGATTCGCGACAACGACAAAGTTCAATTCGAAATTGCTCAGGGCCGCAAAGGTCTGAATGCTGTAAAAGTGAAGCTGGCTTAGTCCGTTTCCTTTTCGGATACTTAGAAAAGCAGGTTCCCTCAGGGAGCCTGCTTTTTTTATGCGGTTGAGGGACTATAAGAGAAGAAATTACGTCATGCTGAGCTTGTCGAAGCATCTCTACCGCTTCACTGGATTAGCACTGCAACGAAGCCGTAGAGATGCTTCGACAAGCTCAGCATGACGTGCTTGAAGTGTCTACATTGAAATGATTATCTGTTATCTGGATTACCAACAAATAATCCGTACCTTTGCAGCCGCATTTGAGAACGGCCACGTTCCGCGCAGCTTGTGAGCTGCCTTAAAGAAACTTGTTGGGCCGGCTTTGTCTTCCGTCCGTTGCTTCCGTCACTTGTCGTTGTGTTGAGTGGGAGAGAAGAGCGTCGCTGAATCCGCTGTTTTCAGAGCTATTCACTCCACTCCATCAACACTGACATGGAAAACGAAACCGTTAAGACCAAGTTCAGCGAGCTGACCCTCTCTGAAGAAATGCAGCGTGCCATCACCGAAGTTGGCTACGAAGAAGCATCCCCCATCCAGGCCGCCGGCATTCCGGTCCTGCTCCAGGGCCGCGACGTAATCGGCCAAGCCCAGACCGGCACCGGCAAAACCGCCGCCTTCTCCATCCCCGCCATTGAGCGTATCGACACCGATTCGCGCGAAGTACAGTGCCTCGTGCTCTGCCCCACCCGCGAGCTGGCGGTGCAGGTTTCGGGCGAAATCCAGAAACTGGGCAAATACAAGCGTGGTCTGGCCGTCGTGCCGATCTACGGTGGCTCTTCTTACGACCGGCAGTTCCGCGCTCTGGAGCGTGGCGTGCAGATCGTAATTGGTACCCCCGGCCGCGTAATGGACCACATCGAGCGTGGTACGCTCAAGCTGGAGCATTGCAAAATGATCATTCTCGATGAGGCCGACGAAATGCTCGACATGGGCTTCCGCGACGATATCGAGACGGTGCTCAAGAAAATGCCCGAAGACCGCCAGACGGTATTCTTCTCGGCTACCATGAGCAAGCCGATCATGGAGATGACCAAGCGCTACCAGAAGGATCCGCAGATCGTGAAGGTAAACCATCAGGAAATGACGGTTACCAACATCGAGCAGAGCTACTTCGAGGTGCGTGGGCCGCAGAAAAAAGACGTGCTAACCCGCCTCATCGACATGTACAATATCAAGTCGGGCATCGTCTTCGCCAACACGAAGCGTATGGTGGACGAGATTGTGGGCGACCTGCAGGCCAAAGGCTACTTCGCCGAAGGCCTGCACGGCGACATGGGCCAGCAGCAGCGCCAGAACACGCTGGATAAATTCCGCAAAGGCACCCTCGAAATCCTGGTAGCTACCGACGTAGCCGCCCGCGGCATCGACGTGGACAACGTGGAAGTGGTAGTAAACTACGACCTGCCCGCCGACGAGGAATACTACGTGCACCGCATCGGCCGCACCGGCCGCGCCGGCAAGCAGGGTAAAGCCTTCACCTTCGTGAGCGGCCGCGACATCTACAAGCTGCGCGACATCATGCGCTTCACCAAAGCTACCATCAAGCAGGAGCGCGTGCCGTCCTTCGAAGATGTGTCGGAGGTGAAAACCACGCTGATGCTCAACTCCATCAAGGAGGTAATTGAGAAAGGCAACCTCGACAAGTACGTGGCCCGCGTGCAGCGCCTCATCGACCAGGACCAGGAGGATGGTATCACGTCCTTGGACGTAGCCGCCGCCCTGCTCAAGATGACGATGAAGGAAGACAAGCGCGCCCAGGAAAGCCTCGACGCCAGCCGTACCCAAGGTGCCGCCCGCGCCGGCTTCACCCGTCTGTTCGTGACGATGGGTAAGAAGGATCGCCTGCACCCCCGCGACATCGTAGACCTGATTGCCGAAAACACCAGCCTCACGGCCAGCAAAGTCGGCGATATTGCCCTTTACGACAAGTTCAGCTTCGTGGAAGTACCGAATGAGTTCGTGGAAGAAGTGGTGAGCCAGCTCGGCCGCAGCTCCATCCAGGGTCGTCCGGTAGCCTTCAACATTGCTACGCCCCGCCAGGAAGGCGACGCGCAGCAGGAAGGCGGTAACCGCGGCGGCTTCGGCGGCGAGCGTCCTCGTCGGGGCCCGGGTGGGTTCGGCGGTGGCGAGCGTCGCGAAGGCGGCGGCAGCTACGGCGGCAACCGCGGCGGTAGCTACGGCGACCGTCGGGAAGGTGGCAGCAGCTACGGCGGCAACCGCGGTGGCGGCTCCTACGGTGGCAACCGCGGTGGCGGTAGCTACGGCGGCGGCTCCTACGGTGGCGGTAACCGTCGGGAAGGTGGCAGCAGCTACGGCGGCGGCTACAAAGGCAAGCGCGACGACAGCTAAATCACAGATGTTGCAGATGAAGTTGATTTCACAGATTTCAATCTGAGCTGATTAACGCAAAAGAGCCACTTCATTTGAAGTGGCTCTTTTGCGTTGATTGGAATTATAGGGGCGGCTTTCGCAGGTCGTTTCGTGAGTTCTCAAAAAAGAAAGCCGCTCCTACTGAAGCGGCTTTCTTTGTGTTGAAGGGGTTGAAATCTGTGAAATCAATCCTATCAGCAACATCTGTGATTATTTCTTGGCGGCGTCGCGCAGGTCACGAATTTCGTCGTGGCCCTGCGTGATGCCGGCCGCCTGCTTCGTGATGATGGCTTTGAGGTCGGCTGGAATGTCCTGGATTTTCTGAGCCTTCTCGTAAGCGCCCTTGGCGTAGTCTTCGCCCCGCTCGCACTCGGCCAGAATGCTGTGACGGTCTTTGCTGGTTACCAAGCCTTTGAGGTTGATGAAAGCGCGGTGAATGGTGCCGGTGATGGACGACTCTTCCTCGGGGTGCAGGTTGAGCTTGTGCATCTGGTCTTCCAGCTCGGTGATATAGGAGGAGCGCTGGGCGGCGTATTTCTTGAACGTCTCTTTCAGATCAGCGTCCTCTACGTCGGTCATGGCTTCGGCGTAGCCTTTTTGGCCATCCTTCAGCGTTTCGATCAGTTCGTTGAGGCCGGCTTGCATTACTTTAGCGTCCATGGGAAAGGTAGTTAGGTTGGGGGTGGTAAAACAGGGATGAATGCTGTCTTGTACTCCCAACTACGGCGCGGGGTTGCGTCGGACTACGCTTCCGGTAGTACCGGGCGGCTCATGGCCTGGCCGGCGAGGTAGCCGGTCGTCCAGGCCGCCTGAAAGTTGAAGCCGCCGGTAATTCCGTCTATATCAAGGACTTCGCCGGAAAAGTGCAGGCCTGGTACGCGGCGGCTTTCCATGGTTTTCATGTTGATTTCGCTGAGCAGCACGCCGCCGCAGGTCACGAATTCATCTTTGTAAGTGGTTTTGCCCCGCACCGTGAGGGCCGTGTTCAGCAGGGCTTCGATGAGGCGGTTCTGCGGCTTGGCCGGCAGTTCGTTCCAGCGTACTTCGGGCTCCACGCCGGCCTGGTCGGTGAGGGTGCGCCAGAGCCGCTGGGGCAGCCCGAACAGCGGGTTGGAGGCCACCACCTTACGGCCGTGCTGCTCGCGGTATTCGTGCAGGAAGGCGCGGAGGGTGGTTTCGGTGTGGGTCGGAATCCAGTTGATGAGGGCCGTGCTCTGGTAGCTTAGCTCGTGCAGGCGGCGTGCGCCCCAGGCTGAGAGCTTGAGCACCGCTGGGCCGCTGATGCCCCAGTGCGTCACGAGCACCGGTCCTTCGTATTCGAGCTTTTCGCCCGCTACCCGCACCCGCGCCAGCGGCACGCTCACGCCCGGCAGCTCGCGCAGCGGCGAGGCCGGCACGTTGAAGGTGAACAGGCTGGGCACCGGCTCGGCAATGCCGTGGCCCAGTTCCCGCAGCCAGTTGTACTGCTCGGTTTTGGGGGCGCCGCCGGTGGCTATCAGCAGCCGACCTGCCCGCATTTCGCCGGCGTGGGCGCCCGTGAGGTGCAGGCAGAAGCCACCAGCCGGCAGCACCTCAATCCGCTCGGGTGAAGTCTGGGTGAGGATGCGCACCCCGGCCTGCCGGGCGGCATCGAGCAGACACTGCGCAATGGTTTCCGACGAGTCGGTGACGGGAAACATGCGGCCGTCGGGCTCGGTTTTGAGCTGGACGCCGCGCCTGGCAAACCATTGAATGGTGGCTTGCGCGTCGAACTGCCGGAAGGGCTCCTTGAGCTGCTTGGCCCCGCGTGGGTAGTGTTGCACGAGCTGGGCAGGCGTGTCGGCGGCGTGCGTGACGTTGCAGCGCCCGCCGCCCGAAATCCGCACTTTGCTCAGCAGCTTGCCAGTTTTTTCCAGCAGCACCACCGTCAGGCGCGGGTTGGCCTCGGCGCAGGCAATGGCTCCAAAAAAGCCAGCGGCCCCACCCCCCAGCACCGCCACCGTCGAATTCAAGTCGTTCACGCTGCAAAGCTAATCACGGATTTAGCCGGATTTTTCGGATTGGTCGGATTTTGTAGACGGCGCTGACTGGTTCGCCGTTACGGCCACACAAGAGAGGCTTGCCAGTTGGCAAGCCTCTTTTTTTATTATCATCCTTTGTAATCGTCTACAACTGGAATCGGCTACAAAATCCGACTAATCTGAAAAATCTGGCTAAATCCGTGATCAGCAGGAGGCCAGGGCGGCCAGCAGGTCGTCGTGCCGGAACTGGTAGCCGGTGGTTTCGCGCAGCAGCGAGCTGTCGATGGTTTTGCCGCTTGGGCTGGCGTCTTCGGGCTGAAACGTGGGGGCCGGCAACCCCATGTGGGCGGCGGCGGCGGTGTAGAACGTGCTGCGCGACGGATGCTGGCTGGCGCAGGCGTTGAACGTATAACCCCAGGCTTTCTCCCGGATGATGTGCTGCAGCAGCCCGATGCAGTCGTCGAGATGAATCAGGTTGACGGGAGCCTCGCCCTGGGGCAAGTCGTGGCGGCCGGCTAGGAAGCGGCCCGGCGGCCGGTCGGGGCCGAACAGGCCGCCCAGGCGCACCACCGTGGTCAGCCACTGCCCCCAGCGGGGCGTAAACTGCCCTTCGGCCCGCAGCAGATCTACGGGCGCATCCGGCGACGAAACGGCGTCTGATTCGCGCATGACGCGGTTTTCGTTGGGGTAGACGCCGGTGGAGCTGACGAACAGCACGTGCCGCACGCCAGCCGCCGCCACCGCCGAGCCCACCGGCCGCAGCAGCGCCGGATAGGCTCCGGCAGCGGCCGCCCGGGGCGGCACATTCAGCACTAGCACATCCACGCCAGCCAGCAGTGCGTGCAGCGAGTCGGCGTCAATCTGCGAGAATTCGGGACCCAGGCGTAGCAGGTACGGCCGGATGCCGGCGTCGCGCAGCGTGAGCATGTGGGTGGGAGTGGTGGTAGAGCCGTTGACGGCGTAGCCCTCGGCCACCAGCGCCTTTGCCAGTGGGAGCCCAAGCCAGCCGCAGCCGAGAACAGCAACGGTTGTGGGAGTGGGACGGGGAGAGTTGGAAGAGTCAGACATTCGGGGGTAAAGGTGCGGAAATTTCCCGCGCACCGCGTTGGGGCGGCACGTAGGAAGCCTGCTGAAGCCGGGCACCCGGGGCTATGTTAGGAGTTTTTTTGAACTTGCCCGCTGGTTGGCAGAAAAAACCAGACCGGGCCGGTATTGAAAATCAATGATTTCTAATATTGGGCCACGCAGGTCGCGGTTTCTCTGCTGCAGCTAGGCTATTCTTTCTTTTCTTCCCATTCCACCTTTCCGCTTTATGTCAGCTCATCCCTACGCCCAACCCATGCTCCGCGACAACGCGCTCCAAGGCAAAACCATCGTCGTGACGGGCGGCGGCACTGGCCTGGGCCGGGCCATGACCACCTACTTTCTGCAGCTGGGCGCCAACGTGGTCATCAGCAGCCGCAAGCTGGACGTGCTGGAGAAAACCGTTGCCGAGCTGCGCGAGCAAACTCAGAACCAGAACGTGCTGGCCGTGCAGTGCGACGTGCGCAAGTACGACGAAGTGGAGGCCCTGCTGCAGAAAACCATCGACACCTTTGGCGGCGTGGACGTGCTGCTTAACAACGCGGCCGGCAACTTCATCAGCCCCACGGAGCGCCTGAGCCACAAGGCCTTCGACGTGATTGTGGACATTGTGCTGCGCGGCTCCTACAACTGCACGCTGGCGTTTGGCAAGCGCTGGATTGCCGACAAGAAGCCCGGCACCATCCTCAACATCGTGACCACCTATGCCTCGGTGGGCTCGGCCTACGTGGTGCCGTCAGCCGCCGCCAAAGCTGGCGTGCTGGCCATGACCCGCTCGCTGGCCGTGGAGTGGGCCAAGTACGGCATCCGCTCCAATGCCATTGCCCCCGGCCCGTTCCCGACGGAAGGCGCCTGGAGCCGCCTGTTCCCGGAGCCGCTGGCCAAAAAGCTCGACCCCGCCGCCTCGGTGCCCCTCAAGCGCGTCGGCGACCACCAGGAACTGGCCAATCTGGCCGCCTACATGGTATCGGACTTCTCGGCCTACATGAACGGCGAAGTGGTTACCCTGGACGGCGGCGAGTGGCTCAACGGCGCCGGCGAGTTCAATAAGCTCGAAGCCATTCCGGCCCCGATGTGGGATGAGATTGAAAAGGCGATGAGAAGGTAATCGTTGACCGTCATGCAGAGGCCGGAGGCCGAAGCATCTCGCTAGTGTGGTAGATTCATTTACCACACTAGCGAGATGCTTCGGCCGCCGGCCTCTGCATGACGGGCTGTTACAGCTTGTAGCCCGGAAAGCCTTTCGTGAACTCGGCTGCCGGGATAGGCTGGTTGGCTACCACGTCGCTGAACTCGAACTTCTCGAACAGGCCCTTGTCGTCGTGGACCTGCACGACCAGGGGCAGCATCAGCTTCTGGTCGACGCAGACGAGGGTGCGGCGGCCGTAGCTGTTGGGTACCTGCAGCATGCGGCCGGCGGCTACTTTTTCGCCGGGGTCGAGGTTGTTGCGCTCCATTATGCGGTACTCGCCGCAGCCGAACTTATCGGCGATGCGCTCGGGCGTGTCGCCGACCACGGCTTTGTAGGGCACGTAGCGGAACTGCGGGAAATCGGCGCGCAGGATGTAGCAGGGGCGGCCCGCCACGGTGGTGTCGCCGGCGTAGCGGAAGCTGCGCTCGAAGCTGTGGTCGCGGCGCTGGCTGGAGCCCTTGATGAGGTCGGTGATGGTGCCGTAGCCGGCATCCAGCACGCTGTGGTGCTGGTTTTTGCGCATCACCGCGCCGACAGGGTCCAGGCTCAGGGTCACGTAGGGGAAGCTGTTGGGATACACCCAGGCGTCGCCGTCGTTCTGGCCCGTCACCCACAGTACCTCAATGCCTTTAGCGTTTTTGAGATACACCCGCAGCGGCCCGAAAGTCATCTTCATGGCGGTGCGGGCCTGCTGGTACTTGCCGCCTTCCAAGCGTTCCTGGGCCCGCACGGTGCAGCGCAGGGTCTTCAGGTTTTCGATGGAAGCTGTGAGGCGGTTCAGGAGCTGCTCGGTGGTGATGCGGTCAGCGGCCGGGGCCGGAGAAGTAGTAGCGGCGGCCAGCGCCACGGTTGGCAGCAGGGCAGTGGCCGAAAGCCGAATAAAACGCGTCATGAAGAAACTAGGCAAGATCGAAAGGTCAGGTGGCCGCTACGCATAAACCGGGCCGGAACAAACAGCAAGATAAGGATAGGCCCGTAACGCCGCGCGGCCGGTGGGAGTTGAGGAAGAATGCTCGTGGCGGCAACTTTTTCGGGGCGCAACCGGAATAACCAACGCACCTTTTCTTTCTGCACACCCATTCCATGCGCTTCACTGTTATCACGCCTACCCACAACCGCCGCCAGTTTCTGCCCGAGGCGGTGGCCAGCGTCCGGGCTTCCGTTTCGGCTCCCCTGGACTTTGAATTCGAGCATCTGATCTGCGAAAACGCCTCCACCGACGATACCGCCGCCTGGCTGCGCGAGGCCGTCGGCTCCGACGGCGCCCCGGTGCGCGTCGTCAGCCAGGCCACCAAGCTGCTGCCCGGCCCGGCCCGCAACCTGCTCATCCAGGACACGCCCGCCGACGGCTGGCTGGTGCCCCTCGACGATGACGACCTGCTGCTGCAACGCTGCCTGCACAACTACGCCGACCTCGTGCAGCGCCACCCCGGCCAGCCCTGGTTTGTGGCCGATTTCCTGCGCGTGGATGAAGAAAAGCGCTACATGCCCGGCGAGGATTACTATGCCTGGAGGTTCGAGACGCCCGCCGACATGCTGCGCGCCATCTTCCGGGCCGAGCACTTCATCCAGGGCAACGTGTGCTACAGCCGGGCGCTGTTCGAGGAAGTGGGCGGCTACAGCGAGGAAATCACCATGGCAGAGGATCTAGACCTTTACGTGCGGTTCCTGCTGGCCGGGCACCTGCCGGTGCTTTCCCCTCACATCAGCCATTTGCACCGCTTCCACACCAGCAACGTCAGCATCGGGGTAGACGCCGACAAGCACGCCAACGACCTGCGTGTGATTTACGACCAGTACGCCGGGCAGCTGCAGGAACTGGGGATAGAACGGCCGTAGGTTCGCTGCTATTCAATCTGCCTGGGCAGGGCGCGGGCCAATGTCTCCAAATATGTATAGGGCACTCAGAGAAATGGTTTCGGGTTTAAAACCTTCCGCAAGAGCCTGACTACAAGCATCTACTTCAGGACTCCACGCAGCAACTTCGAAATGGAAGGTTTCTGACCACGCGCCCTTTCCAATAATATCTTCCGCAACTCTTGCTGCTGCGAGATATACAGGTTCATCGGCAAACAGCAAGTCCTTGACAACTTCCCCGTTTGAGTATTGCAAGGTGAATGTGGGAGGGAATTCCAAAGGAAATTTTCGAAGGAAAGCTCTGCCAAAAGCAAGGGGAATGAACAGCACAAGCTGAGTGGCTAAAGCATCTGGTATATTGTCGGCAAGTAAATTGGTATGTACACTGTCTTCCGTTGCGTCTTCCGGTACGAAGTAGGGCAGTGAATTCTGAATCAGTTGGGGCAATGACTGCATAGTGTGTTGGATTATTTCACTTCCACACCGCCCTTCAGCACCAGCTTCACTTGGCGCAACGCGGCCACGTTCTGGGTAGGGTCACCCTGCACGGCCACGAGGTCGGCGAGGAGGCCGGGCTGCAGGCGGCCACGGTCGGGGAGCTGGAAGATGCGGGCGTTGTTGCTGGTGAAGCCGCGCAGCACTTCCAGCGGCGTGAAGCCGTATTCGCGCACCAGCAGCTCGGCTTCACGCACGTTGTCGCCGTGGGCGAATACGCCGACGTCGCCGCCGAACGCCAGTTGCACGCCGCTTTGGCGGGCCGCTTTTATGCTCAAGCGTTTCTGCTGAATCCGGTCGGGCTCGGGGTCTTGGCCTTTGCGCCAGCCTTTGTACTGCGCGGTGGCGTCGCCGGCGGCCACGGTGGGGCAGAGGGCCACGCCACGCTGCTTCATCAGCCGGAAAACTTCCAGCGTGCCGCCGTCGCCGTGCTCGATGGTTTGGACGCCGGCCAGGGTGGCGCGGCGCATGCCTTCGGGCGTGCTGGCGTGGGCCACCACGGGGCGGCCGGCGCTGTTGGCGGTCTGCACAATCAAGTTCAGCTCTTCCTGCGAGAAGGTAGGGCGGCTGGGCTCGTCCTTGCCCCAGCGGTAATCCGCGTACACCTTGATAAAGTCGGCGCCCTTACCGATTTGCTCGCGGGTGGCCCGCACCACGCCTTCGGGGCCGTCGGCTTCCTGCGCGCCCTGGGGCACGTCCACGTTGGCCGAGAGCTTGGGGCCGTAGGAGCCGGTGGCTACCAGCGCCCGGGTGGCCACCAGCACGCGCGGCCCCGGAATCAGGCCCAGGTCAATGGCCTGCTTGACACCCACATCGGCGTAGCCGGCGCCTTCCGAGCCTAGGTCGCGGGTGGTGGTGAAGCCGGCAGCCAGCGTGGCGCGGGCGTGGGCGGTGGCGCGGGCCACGCGCAGCGCCTCCGATTCCAGCAGCACCTGGTCGTTCCAGGGCGCTTCGTTGTAGGGGTGCAGCAGCAGGTGGCTGTGGCCTTCGATGAGGCCCGGCAGCAGCGTGAGGCCCGGCAGCTCCAGCGTGCGGGCACCGGCCGGCGCGTTTAGCTGCGCGGCCGGCCCCACGGCCCGGATCCGGTCATTTTCCACCAGCACCGCCCAGCCAGGGTGCAGGGTTTCGCCATCGAAAACGGCAGCGGGGCGGAGCAGGAGCAAGGTGGTGGCCGCCGCGGCGGGAGGCGGCGGCGGCGGCGGGAGCTGGGCAGGCAGTGAGGAGATAGGGAGCAGCAACGTGGCTGCAAGCAGGAATCGGAGCACGACAGGAAGGCGGAAGAGACGTGAGGCAGTGCTTAAAGCTACAGGCTTGCGCGCAAATCAGCTGGCCATATCCTCAGGAACTGGGCCGCTGGATTAGCGCCGTTAGGGCCGGAACCAGGGTTTCTCCCGCCACGGCTGTGTGGGCAGCCCGATGCTTTGCTGAAAAACGTGCGCCAGATTATGGGCAATCCGTTCGTCTGGCAGCTCGGCAACATATAGCAGGGTGTCATCGGCCAGCGTGAAGAACAATTGCCCGAAATCAGGCATTTCACTACCAATTCTTCTTTTCCTGATGCGTACCCCCACCTGCAGTATGTCTTCAAACTTCAGGGTTTCCTGAGCCTGCACGTGCTCCTGATAGTGCGGATTATGGTACTCGATGCGGACCTGCCGTTCGGTTACATCCAGTATAAGGGTATTTTGAAAGCGTAGTACGTTGAAGTCGTGCTGATCCTTGTGGCCCTTGTACCAATGCCAGGCACCAAGCGCCACAGCCCAGAGCAGCACGAAGTAGCTACCAGAATAAAAGGAAACACCAGCCATGACCACCAAAACGACGATAAGAATCACCTCCTGTACTTGCTTTGACAGTAATCTGTCGGCTGGCGAATGGAGTGTGACAGTGGTGGCAGAGTAACGTAGCTCTACGGCGCTGTTTGGCTGCTGCAAGTCGCGGTAGATGGCCTGCAGCGCCGGAAATAGGTTGGTGATAGTCATGTATAAAAAAAGATACCCGGCCGAATGTACGGCCGGGTATCCGGATAGCGAAGCAGGCGAAGGTTAGGCGTCTGCCTTTTCCTTTTTCTTCGCTTTCACCTTTTTCATCTTCTTGCCTTCGGTTGGCGCAGCCCCGTCGGAGGTGCTGCCGACCAGCGTCATTTCCTTGACGAGGTGGCCGGCGCCGGCGAATTTATCCACCACAAACAGCATGTAGCGCACGTCGAGGGTGATGTTGCGCACCCGGTCGGGGTCGAACATGATGTCGGACATGGTGCCTTCCCAGTTGCGGTCAAAGTTGGTGCCGATCAGCTCGCCGCGGCCGTTGATGACGGGCGAGCCGGAGTTGCCTCCTGTCGTGTGGTTGGTGGCAATGAAGGCCACGGGCACGGTGCCTTTGTAGGCGTAGGGGCCGAAATCCTTGTTTTTGTACAGCTCCACGAGGCGGGCTGGCACCTCAAAATCGGGGTTGGTGGGGTCAGCCTTTTCCATGATGCCGTCGAGGGTGGTGTAGAAGTCGTACTTCGTGCCGTCGGCGGGGGCGTAGGGCTGCACCTGGCCGTAGGCTACGCGCAGGGTGGAGTTGGCGTCGGGGTAGAACTTGCGGGTGGTTTGCTGCTGGCGCAGGCCGGCCACGTAGGTGCGCTGCAGCAGCGCAATCTGGTCGGTGGCGGCGGTGTAGGTGGGGAGAATGGCCGTGCGGTAGTTGCCGATGATGGCCGCAGCCAGCTGCGCGGCCGGGTCGTCGAGCAGGGCGCGGGCGTTGCCTTTCACCACTTCATCCAATACCGCCTGGGCGCCGGCTTCCGAGGTCAGGCGCGACTTGCCGTAGAGCTGGGTTACGTAGGCGTTCCAGCCGCCTTTGGTGGCGTATTGCTGCTGTAGGGTTTTCACGTAGGCAGGCAGCAGTGCGGGCGGCGTACCGTTGGCGTAGAGCGGCAGCAGGGCGGCAGCCACCTTCTGGTCGGTGGCCATGGTGCTGTTCTTGAAGAAGTTGGTGGTGCCGCCGCGGGCTTTATCCACGGCGGCGGCCAGCTCGGCGGCCGGGGCTTTCTTGTCCACCATTTCAGCCAGTGGCAGCAGGCTGTTGGCGTAGGCCAGCAGTTCCACGCCCATGGCGGCTTCGGTCACGTAGTCGCGGGCCAGGGTGTAGTCGCGCACGGTGGCGTACTGCTGCTGCAGCGCCGGCAGCAGGGGGGCATAGGCGGCGCGGCGGGCTTCGTCGCCGGCGCTGGCCCACTGCTGAAACTGGGCTTCCTGCTCCTGCTTCACGCGCACGGCGTCCAGCTTCTTGAGGCCGCGGTTTTCGCCGATCCACTTTTTCCAGTAGTTGGCAATGCCGGCGTACTTGGCAGCGTACTGAATGCGCACCTTGTCGGAGGCCTTCATGTCGGCGTCGAGCACGCGCAAACGGGCGTCGCGCACCTTGATTTTGGCCGGGTTCGAAACGGAATACACCTCATCGACGCCCCAGCTGGTGAGGTACTCGTTGGTGCGGCCGGGGAAGCCGAACACCAGCGTGAAGTCGCCGGGCTGCACGCCGGCCAGCGAGATGGGCAGGTGGTGGCGCGGCTTGAACGGCACGTTCTGCGCCGAATACGGTGCGGGCTTGTTGTCGGGCCCGGCGTAGATGCGGAAGATGCTGAAGTCGCCGGTATGGCGGGGCCAGGCCCAGTTGTCGGTGTCGCCGCCGAATTTGCCGATGCTGCTCGGCGGAGCGCCTACCAACCGGATGTCCTGGAACACCTCGGTCACGAACATGTAGTATTCGTTGCCGTTGTAGAACGGCCGGATAAACGCCTGGTAGTGCGTGCCCTGCACAGCGGCCTGGCTGATGCGCTGGATGTTGGTTTGCACCAGCTTCTCGCGGTCGGCCTCGGCAATGTTGCGGGTTGGCACGCCGGCCAGCACCTGCCCGGTCACGTCTTCCATCCGGATGATGAAGGTGGCCGTGAGGCCGGGGTTGGTGAGCTCCTGGCTGCGGTCCATGGCCCAGTAGCCCTTGGTCAGGTAGTCGTTTTCCACCGACGAGTGCTGCTGAATCTGGCCGTAGCCGCAGTGGTGGTTGGTGAGCAGCAGGCCCTCGTTGCTGATGATTTCGCCGGTGCAGCCGCCGCCGAACTGCACCACGGCGTCTTTGAGGCTGCCCTGGTTGATGCTGTAAATCTGGTCGGCCGTGAGCTTGAGGCCTTTTTTCTGCATGTCGGCCTCGTTGAGCTGCTTGAGCAGCAGCGGCAGCCACATGCCTTCATCGGCGCGGGCCGGCGCCGCGAGCGTGAGCAGTAGCAGAGCCAGCAGCGCCTGGCGGAGGGTTGGAAGCATAGCTATGGGGTAGGGGTGGGTGAATAAGGTGGATGGCAAAAGTACGGCTCCGGCGGTTTGGATGCAGACGTTATTTCGCCGGATAAGGCGCAATGACCAGACAAAAAAACGCCCGGCCAAAGGCCGGGCGCTGCAAAGGAAGGCGTCCAAAAAATCCGTGAAATCCGCGGAAAATTCGGGTGAATCCGTGATTCTTAGGAGTGACCCATTTCCGCCACGGCGGGGGCGTTTTCGGTGTTGGTGTTGGAGGCGGCGTAAGTTGGCTTGGCCGAAGCAGCCGGAATGTCGTCGGTTTCTTCGGCGGCGTGGGTTTTCTCCCACTCGCGGAAGCGGGTAATTTCGCCCTGGAACTTCTCGACAAACCAGCTCAGCAGGGCCAGGTCATCCAGGAAGCCAACCACCGGAATGAAGTCGGGCACCAGATCAAGCGGGGAGAGGGTGTAAAGCAGCACGCCCAACGCCGACACAATGGTGCCGGTTTCGATCTGGCGGTAGTCGCCGCTGACGTAGTTGCGCACGAGGCGCACCACGGTGCGGGCCACGTCGAAGAGCTGCTTGAACTTGTTGTCGCCGGACTCCTTGCTGGCGAGCTTGTTGGCTACTTCATTCAGCACCAGCACCACCTTAAACGGGCGGCCCAGCAGCTTGCCGGCGCGGTTCATAAACACGCTGAAAACGGCGTTTTTGGAAATCGAAAGTCCTTTTTCGAGAAGAGAAGACATAGGGCAGAGAAAATTGAAATGTAGTGCCTGTACGAAGCCACGCCGGGGTGAGTTATGGCCCGGCTGGCACAAAGCTGAAAAAGCCGGAAAATCCCTACGTTTGCCCCATGAGCCACTTCAGCACCCTGCCCGCTGCCACCGAGTACGCCCCGTTCTACCACACCTACGTCCGGCTGATTCCGGGCGACCCGCTGGCTGCGCTGCGCGCCCAGCCGCAGGAGCTGCGCTGCCTGCTGGCGGGCCTCACCGAGAAGCAGGCGCTGCTGCGCTACGCGCCCGGCAAGTGGAGCATCAAGGAGTCTCTGGTGCACATGCTGGATACCGAGCGCATCTTCGCCTACCGGGCCCTGCGCATCGCCCGCGCCGACACCACCCCGCTGCCTAGCTTCGACCAGGACGACTACGTGCCCGCTTCCGGCGCCGACGCCCGCCCGCTGGCTGACATTCTGCGCGAATACGACACCGTGCGGGCGGCTTCGCTGAGTTTGCTGGAGTCGTTTACGGCCGAAATGGTGGCCCGGCAGGGCACGGCCAGCGGCCAGCCCGTGAGCGTGCGGGCCATGGCCTACATTTTAGCTGGGCACGAAGCGCATCATCTGCATATATTGCAGGAACGCTACCTGCCGCAGCTGGCCGGCTAGCCGGCCTTCGGGCAACACGCCGGCCGCCGGCTGCGTTATTTCAGCAAGTCCTCACCCCTAATTCCTCTATCCATCATGGCTAAAGCCCAGGAACCCCGCAAGGAAAAGAAGAAAGAACCTACCAAGACGACCAAAGAAAAGAAGGCCGCCAAGGAAGAGAAGAAAGCCCTGAAGGCTCGCCAGCAGGACTAATGCACCAGGAGGTTCGTCTGCCACAGACGAACCTCTTTTGTTTTACCCCATTTCTTTGCCCAATGGCTCAGCGCCTCGCCCTTGTCACGCTCGTGGTAGCCGAATACGACGAAGCCATTGCGTTTTACACCCAGAAGCTGGGCTTCCACCTCCTGGAAGATACCCGCCTGAGCGACGAGAAACGCTGGGTGCGCGTGGCGCCGCCCGGCCCTGGCGGCGCCGAGCTGCTGCTGGCGCAGGCCGCCACGCCGGAGCAGATGTACTGCATCGGCAGCCAGACCGGCGGCCGCGTGGCTATGTTCCTCTACACCGACGACCTGCAGCGCGACTACCATCGTCTGCTGGCCGCGCAGGTGCGCATCGTGCGCCCGCCGGTGCAGCAGCCGTACGGCTGGGTGCTGGTGTTCAGTGATTTGTACGGCAACCTCTGGGACTTGCTAGAGCCAGTATAATCTGTCATTCCGAGCGGAGCGAGGAATCTGGGTATTTCTGCTGGAACAACCTCAGATTCCTCGCTTCGCTCGGAATGACAGGGTGCTACAGCGTGTAATACACCTCTTTTTCCTTATCGTGGTGCTTGATGTAGCCGTGGAGCGTGAGCTTGATGAGGGTGCGGTAGGCACGGCGGCGGCCCAGGTTCAGTAGCTTCATGTACTGGTTGAGCGTCAGGCGCGGGTTTTTCTGCAGGTAGTCGAGCACGGCCAGCTCTTCGCGGTTGAGGGGCAGCTTTTCCAGGCGCGGCATGTCCAGCGGGTCGTGGCGCTCCAGCACTTTTTCGGTGAGCTGGCTGGTTTGCACGCTTTCGTCGCGCACGCGCACGTAGCTGCGCCAGTCGCCGTCGGCCACCTGGGCACGGTGCGGCTTGTGCGGGCTTTCGGCCACCGTCACCACCAGCACCGTCAGGTCGTCGTGCTCCACTTCCCGGATCTGCAGGGTCAGGGCCGGCTCCACGTAGTGCCGGGCCGCCTGGCGCAGCAAATAGATTTCCTCTTCGGCGTCGCGCACGCCCACAATGCGGCCGTCGTCTTCCACGCCCACCAGCACCCGGCCGCCGTGCGTGTTAGCCAGCGAGGCCAGCGTGCGCGAAATGCGCGAAGGGTGCGTGGTCTTCTTCTTGAATTCCAGCTGCTCGCCTTCGCCCTGCCGGATAAGTTGTTCGAGTTCAGTCATGATGCCCGGGATATGATAAGTGGCTGCAAGCGGCCAGCCGCAAGCATACCAAATACGAGGGGGTAAGAAACTCCTGCAGCTCTTATTACACGCTAACGCCCGTTTCTTCTTCTGAAATCCGCCACAGGCGCGACGCATCGGGGCGGCTTTGCGAGCGGGCCGAGCAACGGCCGGGCCGGGTGTTTTTGAAATAGCGCCCACTCACGCGGGCCACCTCTGGGGCCGTGGCCAGGTAGAGGCTGGTGCGCGCGCCCTGCTCCGGCGAAATCATAAACGGCTTGGCCGGATACCACAGCGCCTTCATGCCCCAGGAGCTGCCCGCGTGCACCAGACCGGTGTCTACCATGCCCGGGTGCAGGCAGTTGGCCGTGACGCCGGTCAGTTCCAGGCGGTGGGCCAGCTCGGTGGTGAACAGGATGTTGGCCAGCTTGGAGTCGGCGTAGGCCGTGAGCCAGCTGTAGTTGTCGGGGGCGTTGCGGGCTTCCTGCGAGTATTCAATCTCGCCCAGCCAGTGCGCCTCCGAGGCCACTGTCACGATGCGCCCGGCCTCGGCTTCCACCAGCAGCGGCAACAGCAGGTTGGTGAGCATGAACACCGACAGGTGGTTGGTAACCCAGCTCAACTCGTGCCCCTCGGCCGTAACCGTGAGCGGACCGGGCATGATGCCCGCGTTGTTGACGAGGATATCCAGCTGCGGGTAGTCGTGCTGGATTTCGGCGGCCAAAGTGCGCACGTTGCTCAGCAGCGCCAGATCGAACAGGCGCACATCGAGCGTGGCCTCGGGCACGGAGGCCAGGATGGCGGCGCGGGCCCGCTCGGCTTTGTCGGGGTTGCGGCCTACCAGGATAACGCGGGCACCCTGCCGGGCCAGCTCGCGGGCCGTTACCAGCCCAATGCCCGAGGTAGCTCCCGTGACCAGGGCCGTTTTGTGCCGGAGCGGAAGGAGGGAAGAAACGACCATGGGCAGGGAAACGGGAAAGTATACAATCAATAACTCGGCGGCGGATTCTCTACTAACGACAAAAACGCCTGCAGAAGTTTTGCCGACATGATTGCCAGCTGATAGCCAAACGAATCCGCCGGACCGGGAGACATTCTCCAGCCGTGTTGCCCCTCAATACGGCGGCCTAAGTGAAGCCGTTTTCCCAGGAGCTTATCCGGAACTGTTGGACGCGCATCAGACAGCAGCTCACAAAAAAATGCCGCTTCCATGTGGGAAGCGGCATTTCTTGGTAGCAGGCGTTCTGAAATTAGAACGGCAGGTCGTTGTCGTCGTCCGAGGCGATGGGCGCCGAAGAAGCGCGCAGGTTCGGATTCTGGTTTTGAGCGGGAGCAGCGGCCCGAGGGGCAGCCTGCTGATAGCCACCACCCTGCGGAGCCGAAGCGCCGCCGGCAGCCGGCTCAATGCGCCAGGCTTCCAGGTTGGTGAAATACAGCATCTGGCCGTTTTTGTTGAAGCCGCGGCCGCGCAGGTTGAAGGCAATCTTCACCTCGTCGCCCACTTTGTAAGGGTCGATGAGGGCCGTTTTGTCTTGCACCAATTGGAACTTGATATGCTCAGGGTACTGGCCATCTACAACTTCCAGCACGAATTCGCGCTTGCGGAATTTCTCGCTCACCTGCTGTTCATCAAAGATTTCGTGCAGGCGGCCGGTAGCATCGTAAGCCATAAGGGTAATATTTTGGAGGGGTGAAAACAGTAGATCAAACGTACGAAAAAAAATGGGTTCCGGCTACCCGCCTTAGCACGGCCGGGGCGCAGCGGCCTACGTACCTTTGCCTTACGCCCCCACATTTATTTTCTTTCGCCTGCCCATGAACATTCCCTTTGCCCTGGCCATCCACGGCGGAGCCGGCACGATTTCGCGCCAGCTCATGACGCCCGAAAAAGAACAGGCCTACCTGGCGGCCCTGCGCCAGAGCCTGGAGGCTGGCCACGCGGTGCTGCGCCAGGGCGGCTCCGCCCTCGATGCCGTGGAAGCCGCCGTGCGCAGCCTCGAAGACTGCCCGCTCTTCAACGCCGGCCGCGGTGCCGTGTTCACCCACGATGGCCACCACGAAATGGACGCCGCCATCATGGACGGTCGCAACCGCGCCGCGGGCGCCGTGGCCGGGGCTCGCGCCGTGCAGAACCCCATCCGGGCGGCCCGCCTCGTGATGGAGCACACCGACCACGTGCTGCTGGCCTACCCCGGCGCCGACGAGCTGGCCCGGGAACATGGCCTGCCGCTGCAACCGGCCGAGTACTTTTTCACCCAGCACCGCTACGACCAGCTGCAGGAAGCCTTGCAGGAAGGCCGCATGCGCCTCGACCACTCACAGGCCCAGCCCGCCGCCGGCGCGCCTGCCACCCACGAAGACCCGAAAAAGAAAATGGGCACTGTCGGGGCCGTGGCTCTCGATCAGTACGGCAACCTGGCCGCCGCCACCAGCACCGGCGGCATGACCAACAAGCGCTACTCCCGCATCGGCGACTCGCCCATCATCGGCAGCGGCACCTTCGCCGACAACCGCACCTGCGCCATCAGCTGCACCGGGCACGGCGAGTTTTTCCTGCGCGCGGTGGTAGCCCACGACATCAGCTGCCTGATGGAGTACCGGGGCCTGAGTCTGGCCGAAGCCTGCCGCGTGGTGGTGCACGACAAGCTGGCGCCCATCGGGGGGGAAGGTGGCCTAGTGGCCGTGGATGCCGCCGGCAACATGGCTCTGCCCTTCAACTCCGACGGCATGTATCGCGGCAGCGTCAGCGCCGGCTCCGACTTCTACCTGGGCATCTACAAAGACTAGCCGGACGACAGCTTTACGCGCCTATATATATAAGGAGTAAACCAAGCAGTCGAAACCAACACAAAAGCCCCCTCCAAACCGAGTGTTTGGAGGGGGCTTTTGCTTGTATTATAGGTAGTTAAATGCCGTTGGGCGCGGCCACCGGTGCGTTGGCGTCCTGCCCCGCTGTGAGCTGCACCGATTCGGCGGCCTGCTGGCGTAGCTTCAGGTCGGGGTAGAACTCGCGCTGGGCGACGTCGTAGAGGTTGCCCTTCACCAGCACATGCAGCAGCATGCTCTCAATGGAAATGGCCTCGCCCTTTTTGGCGGCGGGGGCGTTGTTGTGCTCTAGCTTGTGCCCGTCCATGATAACAACCAGGTTCGAGCCGATGGCTTCCATCTGGTTGCCTTCGGTGATGAGCACGCCGGTGTCCTCGCCCAGTCCGATGCCAATCAGCTTGGGGTGCAGCGCCACGGCCTCGATGATGCGCCCGAACCGGCCGCGCTTCACAAAGTGCGAGTCAATAACCACGCTGTCGATCAAACCCAGGCCGGGGCCCATCTTCACGGCGCCTTTCATCAGAGCATCCGGTACGCTGCCGCCCTTGATCATGGTTTTGGACATGGCCATGGCGCCGGCCGAGGTGCCTGCAATGATGAAGTTGGGCTGCTCGTAGTAGCGCTGCTTCAGAATCTGCAGAAACTCCGAGCCGCCGAACATCTGGGTGAGGCGCGACTGGTTGCCGCCGCTCATCATCACCACGTCGGCCTGGCGCAGGCGCTCCAGGTACTGCGGCTGGCGGGCATCCTCGGGCGTGCGGATATCCATAATGTTCACGTTGTTGCAATTGAGCATCGTGAACGAGGAAATATAAATCCGGGCTACCTCTTCCGGAATCATGGAGGCGGTGGTAATCACCTCGATGCGCGGGTCTTCTTTGCCGGATTCCAGTACGACCCGTTTCAGAATGCCCAACTCGAAAAAGTTGAGGTAGTATTTCTTCTTGGTACGAGGGTTCGGGTAGGTACCCTTGTCTTCGTTGCCGCCAATGGCAATGAGCTTACCGAGGGGTTTGGAGGTCATCAACGCAAAAAATCAGCAAATGGAAAAACGGAATGTAGCACTCCGGTCCGGTGCAAGCAAGCTTCGGGCCAGAGGAATTGGCGAAGTCGGCCCCGCGCAAAGCGGCGCCGACTTCTATTTCAACAGTACGTCGAACGTGCTGGTTGCGACGGAATGATAATTGGGCCGGGCCTCGGCGTAGAGCCGGCGGGCCCGCGCGGCGCCATCGGGCGTAGCCAGCAGCGCCTTGTAGAGTGGCACCAGAAACTTGCGGCGGCCCACCTGCGTCAGGAACTGGTGCAGCGCTTCGTCGGCAGGGGAGTAGCCGGCCGCAATGGTATGCGGAAACCAGGCCGCCAGAATTTCGGCGTTGCCGGACTGCGTGAACCCGAAGGCCGCGTCCAGCTCGGCCAGCTGCTCCAACGAAAGCGGCGCTGGCAGACGGTGCAGGAAGTACACCCACTCGTGGCTGCTCCAAGCGGTGGTAGGCAGGCCGGCGGCCGGCGCGCCCTGCTGCCACCGGGCCACGGCGGCGGCCACGGCCTCAAACCGCTCCGACGCTACCGGCGGCGCCACGGCCGGAATGCCGGGCTGGTTCACCCAGGCATCCAACTGCAGCTTGGCTTCCAGGCCGGGGTGCTGGTCGAGTAGCTCGCGGCGCAGGTACGCTATGAACGAGGCCGTGTCCATGCTCTGGAAACTGTGCCGCGCGAAGTACTCCTTAATAAAGGTGTCGAGGGCCAGCCGGCCTACCAAGTGTTCGAGGGTGAGCAGGAGGTAGTCGCCCTTCTCGTAGGCAATTTCGTTGAGGCCTTCGTCGGGGTCGCGCCCGGCCAGGTCGAGGTGCAGGTGGGTATCGGGGCTGGTGGCGCCGAGCTCCGCCACGGTGTGGAGCAGGGCCGAGTGGCCCAGCACCTGCAGCATATCGGCGTAGGGGCGGCCGTAGAGCTGCTCCATAATGCGGCGCTCGAAATACACCGTGAAGCCTTCGTTCAGCCAGAAATCGTTCCAGGTGGCGTTGGTCACGAGGTTGCCGCTCCAGGAATGAGCCAGCTCGTGGGCCACCAGGCTGGTCAGGCTCCGGTCGCCGGCCAGAATGGTGGGTGTTACAAATGTTAAACGGGGATTTTCCATGCCGCCAAATGGAAAGGAGGGCGGCAGCACCAGCAAATCGTACCGTTCCCAGCGGTAAGGGCCGTACAGGTCTTCGGCGGTGGCCACCATTTTCTCCAGGTCCTCAAACTCGCTGGTGGCTACGGGCAGCGTCACGGGCTCGGCGTAGATGCCGGTGCGGGCGCTCAGCGGCGTGAACTGCAGGTCGCCGACGGCCAGGGCCATCAGGTAGGCCGGAATGGGCTGATCCATGCGGAAGTAGTACTCGCCGGTGGCGTTGCGCTCCTGCGGGTTGGTGGCGCTCATCAGAGCCAGCATTTCCACCGGCGCCTGCACCCGCGCTTCGTAGGTGAAGCGTATACCCGGCGAGTCCTGGCACGGAATCCAGGTGCGGGCCAGGATGGCCTGCGACTGGGTGAACAGAAACGGGTACTCGCGGCCGGCCGTCTGCGCGGGGCTCAGCCACTGCAGCGCCGCCGCGCCGGGCGTGGTCTGGTACCGGATGCTGACTTCGGTGGTGTCGGGCCGGATACGGATGCGCAGGGGCTGGCCCAGCACGGCGTCGGTCGCGCCCAGCTCGAAGGTGGTCGGCTCGCTGTCCGGGGCGCCCAGCCACACGGCCTCAATGTGCAGGTCGCGGGCGTCGAGCAGCAGCTCGGTGGCGCCGGCGTTGTGGAGTTGCCAGGTAGCAGTGCCGCGCAGCAGGCGGGCGTCGAAGTCAACGGCTAGGTTCAGGCTGAGGTGCCGGACGCTGGCCTCGGCTGGCCGGGCATAGCTGTGCGGGTCGGAGAGGGAGTGCAAAGCAGAAGCAGTCATAGAGATAAACAACGCATGAGCTGCCGGCGACAAGCGGCAGGGGAGAAAGGGCCAAAGATAGCCAAAACAGTATGGAGCCGTCGGCCCAGACCGGAGCCGAAATGGTGCCGGGCCCCGGCCTCAGGTAATACGGCCGGCGCAAAAAAAGCGGCAGCTCCGGCCGGCATTCACACCTTAATGTATTAGCAAAACGAGTAACTTGCCGTTTGTAAGGGAAGCGGCACCGGGGCAACTTATCGTTCCGGAATGCAGTTAAAAGCGCAGTTGGCCGAGGCGGGTACGTTGCTACCCAGCCCGCCAGCAATTGTCCGTTCCTTTATCCTCTCTCCATCTGCATGAATTCACCGTTCCGTCCGGCTTTCTTCTCCACCTTGTTGTTCTGGCTCATGAGCCTCACGATGCTGGCATCTGCTACTTCGTGCAGCCAGGAGCAAAAGGCCCAGATCAAGGAAGCCCTGCCCGGCACTCCGGCCAAAGCCGGTGGGCCGCAGCCTATTCTCGACAGCGTATATGTGGTTCGCGCCATGAATGCCGAACCAAAATTCAAGGACCAGGTTGAGTGGGCCAAGAAGTTCTACCGCGAGCGACAGTTCCGGTTGGGCTGGTTCCGCAACCACGAGCTGGTGCCCCAGGCCAAAACCATGCTCGGGGTCATCAACAAGGCCGCCGATGAAGGCCTGGATCCTAAAGAGTACAAAACCAGGGACTTCGACAAGTTATTTGCCGATCTGGAAGGCGTACAGGCCGATTCCACCAAGCGCAATGCGCTGGAAAAGGAGATTGACGTAGCCCTTTCCGGCACCTATTTCAACTGGGCTTCCGACTTCTACCGGGGCACCGTAGACCCGCGCGCCGTCAAAACCATCGACTGGCAGGTGAAGCGCAACAAGATCAAGCTGCACAAGGCCCTGATGACGATCCTGCAGGAGCGGGAAAGCACGTATCCTTATTATGAGTTTGAGCCGCTGCACCCCGAGTACGAGCAGCTGAAAAAGGCGTTGGCCGACTACCGCGCCCTGCAGCGCAACGGCGGCTGGCCCACGCTGCCCGCCACCACCAAGCTCAAGCCCGGGCAGGCCTCGCCGGCCGTGGCCACGCTGCGCCAGCGTCTGCTGGGTACCAAAGCAGCACCAGCCGTCACGCTTGCCGCCACCGCTTCTGCGGAGACTGTGCCGGCCCGCACCGTAGCCAACAGCCCCGCCGCGCCAACTCCGACTGCTGCCGCGCCGGCCGAGAAATACGACGCCGAGCTGGTGCAGGCCGTGAAGGCTTTTCAGAGCCAGAACGGTCTCAACCCCGATGGGGTAGTGGGGGGCGAAACGCTCCGTCTGCTCAACATACCGGTGGCTCAGCGCATCGATCAGCTCATCCTGAACATGGAGCGCTGGCGCTGGATTCCGAAAAAGTTTGAGCCCGATTACCTGCTGGTGAACATCCCCGACTACAAGCTGCACGTCGTCGAAGGCAACAAGGAAGTGTTCGATATGCGCGTCATCGTGGGCAAGGCGCTCAACGCTACGCCGGTCTTTTCCGACAAGATGGAGTACGTGGTACTGGCACCTTACTGGAACGTTCCCTACAGCATTATCGATAAGGAGATGCGCCCCAAGTTGGCCGCCAATGCCCAGTCCTACCTCGACCGCCTCGACATGGAAGTGGTGAAAGGCTCGGGTGCCAAGGCTACCCCTGTTGACCCCAACAGCATCAACTGGGCCAGCCTCACGCCGGCCACCTGGAAGTACACGCTGCGCCGCCGGCCGGGCCCCAAAAACGACCTCGGCGACGTGAAGTTTATCTTCCCGAACTCCAACGACGTGTACCTCCACGACACCCCCCACGACGAGCTGTTCAGCCAGGCCAAGCGCGGCTTCAGCCACGGCTGCGTGCGGGTCGCCGAGCCCCTCAAGCTGGCCGAGTACCTGCTCCGCAACAAGCCCGGCTGGGACATGACCAAGATCGAGGAAACGATTGCCGGCCGCAAGGAGCTCTACGTAAACCTGCCCAAGCACGTGCCCGTGTACCTGGTCTACTTCACCTCGTGGGTGGATGAAGCCGGCAACGTGAACTTCCGCGACGACATCTACGGCCACGATAAATCCCTCGCCAAAGAATACTTCAACTAGCACCCAGGCGGTACCTACGCCTACTGCCAGCTCTAAGAAAAAGCCCTGTCCGCCCTCTTGGCGGGCAGGGCTTTTTCGTGTGCCAGCGCCCGGCGCTACCCGCCGCCCACACCTGCCGCCCACACGACTGGCAGGCCAGGCATCGGGTCTTGTTCCGTGCTATTGGCCGGCAGCCCTCGGGAAAATAAAAAGATAATCAGCAGCAGGCTGCCGTGGCAAACAGATAAAAGGGAGGAGAAGGTGATTTACAATTGTATTACATATGTAAATTGATAGAGTATGCTCTCGTTTCAATTGTAACCATTGAATCAAAGCGGTTATGCTTGATTACAATTGTTTAAGAAGAGTTGTCGGCGAGATGTACCGTGCCTCATTGCAACCAAACGCCGTACATTTGTAACTGAATTCAGTTTTGGTATGGTAGAGCGCATCAGAGAACTTCTGCAGGTAAATCAGCTTACTCCTACGCAGTTTGCCGACAGTATCGGGGTGGCCCGCCCTATTATCAGCCACATTCTGAGCGGGCGCAACAAACCCAGCCTAGAAGTGGCGCAGAAGATTCTGACGGCTTTCCCGCTTCTGTCGCCCGGCTGGCTGCTGAAGGGTACCGGCGATATGCTGGAGAAGGCGCCTTCCGCAGCCGCTTCTGGTGCAGTTCCTACTGCCAGCCCAGCGCCGGAAGATGCTGCCGGCCCGCCATTGGTGCGCAAAGCCGCCAAAGCGCCCCGCTACCGGCCGCAGACAGTGCCAGCGGTACCGGAGGCTGCTCGGCAGTCAACGCACGCGCTAGAGGAGCCGTCCGCCTTTGTTGCCGCCCCTGATCCGCAGCCAACTCCCGTGGCGTCGGCGCCGGCTGTCCCCGTAGAGGCTCCGGCTGCCATCCAATCCGCTCCGGCAGCGGTTACCGTATCTGCGGTTGCTGGGCCAGCAGCGGTGGCCCCTGCAGCATTGCCAGCGCAGTCCGCAGATGTATCGCTGGCCCGTGCCTTTGCGGAGCCGGGCAAGTCAATCCGGCGGATCGTTATCTTCTATCAGGATGGCACCTTCACCGACTATCAGCCGGAGCCTTCCGTGGCGTAAACCCAATGTGGGTGATGCTAAACGAAAATGAGTATTATTGGGCTTTAGCTGACTGCTCAGGCACAGCAAGTGCAATTTGTCAGTGTCCTTAGTCGGCTGCTGGCACACGGCCTGGAGCTGCCGTAAATGTCCCATATATCCATCGTTCCATGGATGTGCTGTTGCGTTGTTTGTTATGAATAAATGCTTTGTTTGATAGCGTTTGTATTGGGTGATTTATTTTGAAATAAATAGATAATTATCAATGAGTTGTGTTTGTTTATTAAAGCTTTAGTTGCTTTTGTTTCGGCTGCTGATGAAGTTGGATTAGTGCAATCCACAGTATTTCGCTTGCCGGTTCTGATTTAAGCGCATTAGATGCTAAATTTGTTGACCAGGCCCCATACTGGGATAGTTATATGCCTGTTTTCGTCCTAACAGCTAACTCAGTTAGAGATGCTAAAGAAGGTGTCAGGATTTTACAGCATTTAGCGCCCCCAACGCCCGCTCCAGCGGAACCCAAATGAAGAGCCGTGAATCGCCTTCTGGCAGATTTTCTTGTGCTGGGGCAGGCGTGCCGGCTCGGTGCGGTTGTTCTGCCGGCTCGTCTGCAGGAGCAGTATAGCTGTAGATTGTTTACTTATGTAATGTAATGCGGGCAGGTGCTTCACTGTCGGCGCGTATGCGGCAGGCGCAAGCGCGGCGCTACCGGGTGCGGCTGCAAAGGTTGCTAAACACGGAGCCTCGGTGAGTTGGGGATTTTCGGGTTGGTGCTTATCTTTGGGCTATGAAAAAATTCCGTCTGCTCTTCCTGCTTGCCGCCAGCGCGCCGCTGTTCCTGACTTCCTGCACGCAAGCCCCCGATGCCGAGAAAGACCCCAACGCCGATGCGGAGTACAAGCGTAGCCACCGCGCCGAAGGCTACCGCGAAGCGCAGCGTAGCAACGTCAACTACTAAATAGCCCTACCCGGTACTGCCCGGCTGCCCGGCATAGCGCCCGGCGCTGGCTGTAGCAGCCCTGTGCCGGTCCGCTTTCTGCCATACACGGCAAGGCCCCATCTGACAATGTCGGATGGGGCCTTGCGGTTTTGGGGACTACGGTAGCCCTATATAGGGTGCTTATGCCAGAACGTGCTGCGCGGGCACTGGCTGTGCAGTTACTGGCTGGCTGGGAAGCAGGTGCGGCAGCGTAATGGTGCCCAGCAGCTCGTCTTCGAGCAGGGCGGCCCAGGTACGCAGGTACAGCACCACGTCGTCGCGCTGGTTGTGGCGCAGAGCGTCGCGGCGCTCAAACGGAATGGCCCGCCGAACCAGGGGGTCGGAGAGGCGCTCCAGGTGCGCCAGGTCGGTGCGGGTGAAGCCGACGGCCAGCATTTCGTCGATGGTTTGGTCGATGGGCAGGCCGCTGGTGGGGCAGTAGTCGGTAAGCTGCCGCTCCCAGTCGCCGTAGCGCTGCATCGCGCGGGCGTGGATTTCGGCTTTGGTAAGCTGGGTAACCGTCTGGGCCAGGTGGCCGCAGTTGCAGCTGCCCATGTGGCCCCACTGGTAGGGAGCCTGGGTCGCCAGGCGGTGCGCCGTGTCGCGCAGGGCCTGAATGACGGCAAGAGTGCGTTGAGCCATAAGAACGAAAGGCTGAGGAGTACGGCAGTGGCACCGTTGCCACCAATTCTACAATCCGGTAGGCCGGGATTTTGTTTTGAGGCCATCAGGCCGGCCGCGCCAGCCCATTGGCCGTTGCGCAAACGAAAAAAGGGAGGCCCCAACCACCGGTCAGGGCCTCCCTTTCTAATACTTCCTAAACCAGGCTACTGCGGGCGTCCGCCGCCGTTGCCGCCGCGGAAACGGCGCTGGCCCGAGCCGGAGCCCTGGCTGCTGCCAGGCGTCCGCTCACCAGCCGGCCGCGACGAAGCCGCGGAGCTGCTGAGGTGGCCGCCACTGGCGCCGCGTTCCTGGCCGCCGCGGGGGGCGCCGCTCTGCTGGCCCTGGCGCGGCGCCCGACCGCCACCCTGGCCACCGCCGCCGCCTTCGCGGCCGGGCCGCGGTGGGCGACCAGCCGGGCCTTTCGGCCGCTTGATGGGCGCGCCGCCGTGCAACGGCACCGGGGCCACCGAGCGGGTGGTGTAGGGGTGGTCTTCAATTAGGTCGATCTGCCGACGAATCAGCTTCTGGATATCCTGCAGGTAGGCGCGCTCCTCGTCTTCCACAAACGTGAAAGCCGTGCCGAAGGCCCCGGCGCGGCCCGTCCGGCCGATACGGTGCACGTAGGTTTCGGGCTCGTTGGGTACCTCGTAGTTGATAACGTGGGTCAGCTCATCCACGTCGATGCCGCGGGCGGCAATGTCGGTGGCTACCAGCACGCGGGTGGTGCCGGCCTTGAAGCTGCTGAGGGCCCGCTGGCGGTGGTTCTGGCTTTTGTTGCCGTGGATGGCTTCGGCCGGAATGTTGGCCTTCTCCAGCGTCTTCACCACCTTGTCGGCGCCGTGCTTGGTGCGCGTGAACACCAGTACGCGGCGGATTTCCTGGTTTTGCAGCACGTGCTCTAGAAGGGCCGGCTTGTCGTTCTTTTCTACCAGGTACACGCCCTGCGTAACCGTATCGGCGGTGCTGGAAACGGGCGTTACGGCCACTTTCACCGGGTTGGGGCGCAGGATGGTAGCGGCCAGCTCCTGAATCTGGCCGGGCATGGTAGCCGAGAAGAACAGCGTCTGGCGCGAGGCCGGCAGCTTGGGCAGGATGCGCTTGATATCGTGGATGAAGCCCATGTCGAGCATGCGGTCGGCTTCGTCCAGCACAAATACTTCGATGTTGCGCAGGTCGATGAAACCCTGGTTCATCAGGTCGAGCAGGCGGCCGGGGGTGGCGATGAGCACCTCAACGCCGCGCTTGAGCACCTGCACCTGCGGGTGCTGACCTACGCCGCCAAAGATGACGGTGGAGCGCAGCTTGGGCAGGTGGCGGCCATAGGCCTTGAAGCTTTCCCCGATCTGGATAGCCAGCTCGCGGGTAGGAGTGAGCACCAGGCAACGGATGCGGCCGGGCGCGTGGCGCTCTACCTGAGCCGTCTGGTGCAGGATCTGCAGAATTGGAACGGTGAAAGCGGCGGTTTTGCCGGTGCCGGTCTGGGCGACACCCAGCAGATCGTGGCCTTCCAGCACTTGCGGAATGGCTTGCTGCTGAATAGGCGTGGGAGTAGTGTAGCCTTCCTCGTGCAGGGCACGCAGGATAGGCTCAATAAGGTTAAGGTCGTCGAAGATCATCAAACGGAAAAAGGAAAAACGGAGCCGCCAACGCAGGCGGCCAAACTATCGGATGTGCCGCGGAGTGGGCACGAGTCCGCAAAGGTCGGTGGTTTTACGGCGACTTTATGGTAGTGGCTGCCGCCGAAGCCCGGCCAACGGCCAAATAGCCCACCCAAAAGGCCGGCCAGCTTGCCCTGCCCGCCGGAAGTTTATGGGCAGCAGGATGGCTGGAAGCCGGAAAATAGCTCAAAAGCAATGTAATAAAGCGCTGAGGGATAAGCGGTAAAATAAATATTGGCTGAGTGATAAGCTGGTGGCGAATGCCCGAGGAGCGCAGCTATAACCCCGGCCGCCGTAAAATCCGTTTACTTTTCGGAAAATAAACCTGATTTCCTGTTCAGCCATGCACGTAACCGACCGCAAAACTGCCTACGATGGCCACTTCAAACTCCGCCTGCTCACGGTGCAGGACGGCGACGAGCAGCTTAAACGGGAGCGTTTCGAACCGGGCCGGGCCGTGGCCGCGCTGGTCTGGGATACCCAAAAGGAGCAGTACGTGCTGACCCGGCAGTTCCGCATCGGGCCCGAGGCCGAGATGCTGGAGCTGGCCGCCGGCATGATCGACGGCGACGAAGCCCCGGAAACCGCCATCCGGCGCGAGCTGCACGAGGAGCTGGGCTACGACGTAGACCGGCTGGAGCAGATTGCCCACATCTACCCTTCGCCCGGGACGAGCGCCGAAACCATCACGGTGTACCTGGCCGAGGTCAGCCACCAGTCGGGGCAGGGGGGCGGGCTGGCCGAGGAAAGCGAGAAGATAGAGGCGGTGTTTCTGAGCGCCGAGCAGCTGCAGCAGCAACAGTTTGAAGACGCCAAAACCATTATTGCCGTGCAGTGGGTGCGCCTGCACCGGTAGCGGCTGCCGGCCGGTTTGTACAAATGGTTTGAGACAGAAAAGGGCCTTCCACGGAAGGCCCTTTTCTGTTTGTGATGCGTTGTAGTGTGCAGATAATAATCTGATAAACAGATTATTGTGTTTTCACCACGTACTCGAACGTCTGCTTGGTTTTGATGTCGTTGATGACTAGGGTCAGGTCCTGTGGCGTCTCGGTTTTAACAAATGGAATGGCGCGCTTGCTTACGTACAGGTCGCGGTTCCAGAAGCGGCCCTGGCCTTCCGGCAGCGCCGGAACATTGAAAACCTCCTTGCCGTCCTTGTCCTTGGCTACCACGCTCAGGTATGCCGGGTCGGCGTTGGCGCCCCCGCGGCGGTACATCGTCACGACGAGCAGGCCGCCGGCGGGGAGCTGGCTCAGGCGGCGCTGGTAGGTGGTATCGGCCCAGCTGTTCATCTTTTTCAGAGCCTCCACTTCGGTGAGCAGCTCCAGGTAGGGGCGGTAGGCCACGCGGGTTACGCAGGCATCCACCTCGGCGTCTTCGTCGGTGTTTTTCGTGACGTTGAGCACGTACTGGCACTCTTCATCCTTCTTGGGGAAGGTGTATTTCTTGCGGGGCTTGCCGGGCATGTACTGGGCCGAAGCCGCCAGGCTGCCGAGCAGGAGTAGGGCGAGGAGGAGATGTTTCTTCATGAGCAGGAATAGGAGATAAGCTGGTAGTCGGGGTTGCGACCACCCAAAGGTACGCACGGGAAAAGCCTATTATACCAGGTTTCGTCTAAAAAGCCGCCTGGCCCGCCCGAAGCCCCCACCAAGCCGCTCAGCGCCCCATCCGGAAGTGTTGCGGGATGTTGCCGGGCTGCCCTGCGTGCGAGGCCAGGCAAACTTGATCTAAGCATAATACCACCGTAATTCCTGGGTAATGGTGGCGGCCGACCTTTGAGACGGGTTAAAACGGCTTTCCGCTATGCACGCTCCCCTCACGATTTCAATGCTGCGCCGCGTAGTGCGCGCGCTGGCCTACCTGCTCTTCCAGCTGGCCCTTGGCGGGGCGTTTGTGCTGCGCTCCGTGGGGGCGCTCCGGCTGCCGTTTCGCTTTGGCAATGCCGATGAGGCGTCGCAGCCAGAACCAACCGGGCGGCCCGGGGCCCGTACCCTGCCCAGCGCCCGGCTCCGGCCCCGCCCCGCCTTCCGATGAGCGGCCCCTCGTTCAAGCGTCGCCGGGTAGAGGTGGCCGTCGTTTCCGACGTGCACCTGGGCACCTACGGCTGCCACGCCACGGAGCTGCTGCGCTACCTGAAAAGCATCCGGCCGCGCGTGCTGGTGCTCAACGGCGACATCATCGACATCTGGCAGTTCAGCAAAAGCTACTGGCCCGCGGCCCACATGCGGGTGGTGCGCCACCTGGCGGGCCTGGCCGCCAAGGGCGTGCGCATCCACTACCTCACCGGCAACCACGACGAGCTGCTGCGCAAATTTGCCGGAACCCGGCTGGGCGCCCTGCGCATCGACAACAAGCTGGTGCTCGACCTGCCCCACGGCAAAACCTGGCTGTTTCACGGCGACGTGTTCGACGTGACCATGCGCCACTCGCGCTGGCTGGCCCGCCTGGGCGCCCACGGCTACGACCTGCTGATTCTGCTCAACCGCCTCGTGAACTGGGGCCTGCTGAAGCTGGGCCGCCCCCGCGTGGCGCTGTCGAAGGCCGTGAAGGACCGCGTGAAAAGCGCCGTGAACCTGGTCAGTGACTTCGAGCAGACGGCCGCCGACATTGCCGCCGACCGGGGCTACCGCTACGTGGCCTGCGGCCACATCCACTGCCCCGAAATCCGGCCCGTGGCCACGGCCCAGGGCGAGGTGGTGTACCTCAACTCCGGCGACTGGGTGGAAAACCTTACCGCGCTGGAATACACCGCTGAAGCCGGCTGGAGCCTCTACCGCTACGCCACCGACCCGCGGATGCAGCAGCCCGAGCCAACTACGCCCGCCCCCGACGAGGCCGACACCGCCGCCGACACGCCCGTGGCCGCCCTGCTGGCCGACCTGCTGCTTGAAATGAATGGCAAGCCTGCCCCCGAACCCCAGTGACCGGGCCGGGCCGAGCAACGCCGCCCGGCTGGCCGGGCCGCCGCGCATCCGTCAACGCATCTTTTTTACCTGTTTCGATTTCAGTTGAATATCCTCTACGCCATTCAGGGCACCGGCAACGGCCACCTCAGCCGCGCCCTCGACATTGTGCCGCTGCTGCAGCAGCGGGCCAGCCGGGTAGATGTGCTGGTGAGCGGCCCGCCCGCCGACATTGAGCTGCCGTTTGCCGTGCGCTACCGCTGCCAGGGCATGGGCTTTGTATTTGGGAAAAAGGGCGGGGTCAACTTCGTGAAGACCTTCTGGCAGATGAACTCGGCCGCTTTTCTGCGCGAGATTCGCCTGCTGCCCGTGGAGGCCTACGATGTGGTCATCAGCGACTTTGAGCCGGTATCGGCGTGGGCCTGCCGGCGGCAGGGGCGGCCCTGCGTGGCCCTGAGCCACCAGAGCGCCGTGCTGAGCCCCCACGCCCCGCAACCCGCCAACGCCGACCTGGTGGGCCGCGCCGTGCTGCGCCACTACGCGCCCGCCACCCACCACTACGGCTTTCACTTTCAGGCCTACGCGCCGCACATCCAGACGCCCGTTATCCGGCAGCAGGTGCGGGCGCTGCCGGCGCGCAACGAAGGCCACTACACGGTGTATCTGCCCGCTTTTGAGGAAGCCACGCTGGTGAAGCGGCTGCGCTACCTGAGCCGCTCGGTGCGCTGGGAGGTGTTCAGCAAGCACAGCCGCCAGGAGTCGGAGCACGGCAACGTGTGGGTGCGGCCCGTGAGCGGCGCCGCCTTCGTCGATAGCCTCGCCCGCAGTGCCGGGGTGCTGTGCGGGGCCGGCTTCGAGACGCCCGCCGAGGCGCTCTACCTGGGCAAGAAGCTGCTGGTGGTGCCCATGAAACACCAGTATGAGCAGGCCTGCAACGCCGCCGCGCTGGCGGCCATGGGCGTGCCGGTCGTGAAAAACCTCAAAGACCGCAGCCTCGACGTGCTGGACGAGTGGCTGCGCTTCGGCCAGCCCATACCCGTCGACTACCCGGACGCCACGGGCGCCGTACTGGACCAGCTGCTGGCCGATGCCCAGGCGGGCTGGCCGGCCCCGGCGCTGGTGGTGTAGCCGCCCTGCCGAGGGCAAGCCACCCGGCCCCTACGGCCCACCTGCCGGGCTGCGGCGGCTGGGCGGGCCGTCTTTCTGATATTCATCTGTTGCGCGTGTTTATGCCCGATTTGTCTGCTCTGCCTGCCGCTTTCTTTCCGGCTACCACCCCGGCCCTGGTTACCCGCGCTGACTTCGGGGCCGACTTCCGCTGGGGCGTTTCGGCGGCGGCCTACCAGACGGAAGGGGCCTGGAACCTGGACGGCAAAGGGCCCAGCATCTGGGACGATTTCGTGCGCCGCCGCGGCCGCATCAAGCGCGCCGAAACCGCCGAGGTAGCCACCGACTTCTACCACCGCTGGCCGCAGGATCTGGAGCTGATGAAACAAATGGGGATACAGGATTTCCGCTTTTCCATCGCCTGGTCGCGCATTTTCCCGGAGGGTAGAGGTAGTATTAACCAAAAGGGAATAGACTTCTACGACCGGCTGATAGACGGCTGCCTGGCCCAAGGCATCACGCCTTGGCCCACGCTCTACCACTGGGATCTGCCGGCCGCGCTGCAGCAGCTCGGCGGCTGGACCAACCGCTCGGTGGTGGGCTGGTTCACCGACTACGCCCAGCGAGTGGCGGCCCGCCTCGGCGACCGGGTGCAGCACTGGATGGTGCTCAACGAGCCCATGGTGTTCACCGGGGCCGGGCACCTGCTGGGCGTGCACGCGCCGGGCCGCCGCAGCCTGGGCGCGTTTCTGGCTGCCACCCACCACGCCGCGCTGGCCCAGGCCGAGGGCGGCCGGGCTTTGCGGGCGGTGCTGCCCGCCACCGCCCAGATCGGCACCACGTTTTCCTGCTCCTACCTCACGCCCTGGCGGCCCGGCCACGCCCGCGACGCCCGCGCCACCCGCCGGGCCGATGCGCTGCTCAACCGTCTTTTCGTGGAACCCGCCCTGGGTTTGGGCTATCCCGTGGCCGACGTGCCGCTGCTCGGCTGGCTGGACCGCTACATGCGCCCCGGCGACGAGGCCCTGCTGCCTTTCGCCTTCGACTTTCTGGGCGTGCAGAACTACACCCGGGAGGTGGTGCGCCACGCGCCCTACGTGCCGCTGCTGTGGGCCGCGCTGGTAGGGGCCGCCCGGCGCGGCGTGCCCCACACCGATATGGGCTGGGAAGTGTACCCGGAAAGCCTCTACCACATGCTGAAGCAGTTTGCGGCCTACCCCAACGCGCCGCGCCTGCTGGTGACGGAAAACGGCGCCGCCTTCCCCGACCAGCTCCGGGCTGGCCGCGTGGCCGACCCGGCCCGGCAGGCGTATCTGCAGGCCAGCATCGGGCAGGTGCTGCGCGCCCGGCAGGAGGGCGTGCCGGTGGATGGGTACTTCGCCTGGTCGTTTACCGACAATTTTGAGTGGGCCGAGGGCTACGGGCCCCACTTCGGGCTGGTGCACGTGGCCTACGAAACCCAGCGCCGCACCATCAAGGACTCGGGGCATTGGTACCGCCGTTTTCTGGCCGGCGAGGCCAGCCCGGCGGGGCCCGGAACGCAGGCGCTGCCGGCCTGCCAGGCGGGTATTGATGATTCCGTAACTAATTGGTAAAGCTGCCATAACGGCCCTCCGGTAGCTTTGGCGCATCATTCACTTAGCCTGTTTAAGGATGCGTCAAACTTTACTTTCGGGAGCCACCGCCGGACTGCTTTGCCTGGCGCTGGCCGGCACGGCCGCCGCCCAAACCACCCCCGCGCTGCGCTTCACCGCCGTCACGGCGGTAGCCAATGAAAACGCGGGAACGGTCAGCGTGCCGGTGTCCGTCACCAACCCCGGCACGGCGGCCAGCACCGTGGAGGTAGCGCTGGTGCCCGGCCTGGGCACGGCCACGGTCGGTACTGATTTCACCTACGCCGCCCCCCAGACGCTGACCTTCCCGGCCGGCGCCACGGCCAACCAGACCCTGACCATTCCGCTCACCGACGATGTGCTGGCGGAAGGGGCCGAGTATTTCACGCTGCGCCTGCAGAACCCCGCCAACGCCACCCTGACGGCCGGTTTCACCGAGGTGCTGGTGTATATCAAAGACAACGACACGCAGGCGCCCCCGCGTGCCGGCAATCTGCGCCTGAATCTGCTGGGTAGCTACCAGAATGGAGTGGCTTTCACGACGGCCACCCCGCCGGTGCAAATCAACTCCGCTGAAATTGTGGCCCACGACCCGAGCACACAGCGCCTGTACGTGGCCAACTCCATCGGCGGCAAGCTCGATATTCTCAATTTCGCCACGCCGGGCACCATTACCCCGCTGGCCTCCATCAGCATGGCGCCCTACGGCGGCATCAATTCCGTGGCCGTGCGCAACGGCCTGGTAGCCTGCGCGGTGGAAGATGCCGTGCTGCAGAACGCCGGCAAAATCGTGTTCTTCGACCAGAACGGCAACTTCCTGAAGCAGGTGACGGCGGGCGCCTTGCCCGATATGATAACCTTCTCGCCGGATGGCCGCTACCTGCTGACGGCCAACGAAGGCGAGCCTAACGCGACCTACTCCAACGACCCGCTCGGCTCGGTGACGGTGGTGGACGTGAGCGACCCCATTGCCAACCTGACGCAGGCCAACGTGACGACCGTTGATTTCAGCAGCTTCAACGGCCAGGCGGCCGCGTTGCGGGCGGCCGGTATCCGCATCTACGGCGGCCCGGCGGGTGGGCCGGCCAGCTCCGTAGCGCAGGATCTGGAGCCGGAATACGTGACCATATCGGCTGATTCGCGCACGGCCTACATTGGCCTGCAGGAAAACAACGCCGTGGCTACGCTGGATCTGGCTACGCTGCAGTTCACGGCCCTGCGGCCCATCGGCTACCAGGACCACAGCCAGCCCGGCTTCAGCTTTGACGCTTCCGACCAGTCGGCCGACGTACTTATGGCCAACTGGCCGGTACGCGGCATGCGCCAGCCCGACGCCATTGCTTCCTTCGAGCTGCCCGCCGCTTTGGGTGGGGGCCGCTACCTGCTGACCGCCAACGAGGGAGATGCCCGCGAATACTCCGGCACCGGCGGGCTCGTGGAGGCCGTGCGCCTCGGCAATGCCGCCTACCCGCTCGACCCCACGGCCTTCCCGCAGGCCGCGCTGCTGAAGAACAATAGCGTGCTGGGCCGCCTAAATGTGACCAACAAGCTGGGCGATACCGACGGCGACGGCGACTTCGACCAGATTTATGCGTTCGGGGGCCGCTCGTTCAGCATCCTCAACGCCACCACCGGGGCTCTCTTGCATGACAGCGGCGACCTGCTGGAGCGGCTCACCAGCACCGACCCCACGTTCGGCAACATCTTCAACGCCAGCAACGGCGCCAACGAAGCGCCCACCCGGAAAAACCGCTCCGACGACAAAGGCCCCGAGCCCGAAGGCGCCGCCATCGGCGTGATTCGCGACACCACCTACGCCTTCATCAGCCTGGAGCGCCAGGGCGGTGTGCTGGTGATGAACGTAAACGACCCCGCCAACCCGCGGCTGGTGCAGTACATCAACAACCGCAGCCTGACCGCCGGCACCGGCGACCAGGGCCCCGAGGGGTTGGTATTCGTGTCGGCCGCCAACAGCCCGACCCGCGCGCCACTGCTGATTCTGGCCAACGAAATCAGCAGCACCGTGGCCGTGTACCAGATTGGTCTGCGCGGCCCGCTGAGCACGGCCACTGCCCGCACAGCCGCGCCGCTATACCTCTACCCCAACCCGAGCCAGGGCGGACAAGTGCAGCTGAGCCGGCCGGTGAGCGGCCTCCTTCACGACGTGCTGGGCCGCCCCGTCCGCACCCTAACCAAAGCCCTGCAGCTGGAAACCGCCGACCTCGCGCCGGGCGTGTACGTGCTGCGCGCCGACGATGGGGCCAGCTCCAAGCTGGTGGTGCGCTAACGGCCACCTCCACCCCAAACGAAACGCCCCGGCCGGTTATGGTCGGGGCGTTTTGCGTTGCAGAGGACACACGTGTTGGTTTATAGGCAACCGCATGAACGTCATGCTGAACTTGTCGAAGCATCTCTACCGCTTCTCCTGAACTATCCTACGAATCAGTAGAGATGCTTCGACAAGCTTAGTATTAAGGTCTGGTTATACTTGTTGGCTTCTGACTGACTACCTAACGGCGTAGAGACGCAATATTTTGCGTCTCGCCGTTGCTGATGTTGTTAAAGACAGTTTGCCCGTACCGTTCAACGACGAGACGCAAAATATTGCGTCTCTACATCGTGCTGACCGGTCATCCTAGTAACCCCGAGACCAGAATTCAGTACCGGCCGCCTACGGGGCGCTGGTTGAGATGGGCCAGCTCAGTTGGGAATGTGGGGAGCTGGCGCGGGGTTTCGCGGCGGAGGCCGGTGGTATCGGTGAGGGAGTGGAGGAAGACTATCAGGTCCTGCTTTTCGCGGGGGGTGAGGTGGAGCGGGTCGGGCGGGAGGGTTTGGTTGGGCACCGTGAGGCCCCGGCCCGCGCCGCCGCCTTGGTTGTAGAACTCCACCACCTCGGCCAGGGTGCGGTAAGTGCCCTGGTGCATGTAGGGCGCGGTGAGGGAGATGTTGCGCAGGGTGGGCGTTTTGAAGGCGTGGGCCTGCCACTGTATGCCGGTGGCTCCGGCCCGGCCGGGGTCGGCGTCGAGGCGGAGGCGGTTGGGAGCGGCCAGGGTGCCCAGGACCTCGTTTTCGGTGCGCTCGAAGCCGGGCGGCACGGTGCCGTTGAACAGCGGCAGAAAGTGGCAGGTGGCGCATTTGGCCTTGCCCAGAAACACGTTGGCCCCGCGTTGGGCCGCCGGGCCCAGCGCCGTGGTGTCGCCGCGCAGGTACTGGTCGAAGGGCGAATTCAGGCGCACCAGGGAGCGGAGGTAAGCCGCCAGGGCGGCCTTCAGCTGCGCCTCCTGCACGGGCGCAGCGGGGGCGGCTGCGAAAGCCCGGGCAAAGGCGGCCCGGTAGGCGGGGCTGCGCGTGAGCAGCCGGGCCGCGGCGGCCATCGAGCCGTGCATTTCGGTGGGGTTGGCCAGCACGGCCGCGGCCTGGTCTTCCAGGAAGCTCACCCGGCCGTCGTGGAACTGGGTGCGCTGCAGGGCGGCGTTGAGCAGGGTGGGCGCGTTGCGGGCCACCGCCCCCCGGCCCCCGAAGGCCACGCTCCGGGCCTGCCCATCGGTGAAGGCGCGGGCTGGCTGGTGGCAGCTGGCGCAGCTGCGGCTGCTGTTGCCCGACAGCACGGGGTCGAAGAACAGCTGCCGGCCCAGCGCCACCTGCGCCAGAACCGGCCGCGCGGTGGTGGAGGGGGCGAAGGCCGCCGGCTCAAACGCCTCGGGAGCAAACAACGAGGGCGCATCGGCGCGTAGGGCGCGGGTTTCGGGGAAGGCCGGAATGCCCAGGGCCTGCTGGGTGGCCCACAGTTGCCGGCTGAGCGGCTCGGCGTAGCGGGCCAGAAACGTGAGCCGGTCGAAGCGGGCGGCGTCGGGGTGGCGGCGCAGGTAGCCCAGCGCCGCTCCGAATCGGGCCGCGAGGCGGCGGGCGGCGGGGGCGGGCAGGCGGCGCTGGTAAGGAGCCACGGTGGCCTGCACGGTGGTCAGCGCGGCGGCGGCCTCGGCCACGGCCCCCGGCGAGGCGGGCGTATCGAAGCCCGTCAGCCCCAGCGTCATCACCCGGAACACCTCCAGCCGGGCCGCGTCGAACACGTGGCGGTCGGTGAGGGTGAGGCCGTCGGCGGCGTGGCGCAGGCTTAGCAGGCTGCTGTGCACCAGGGCCAGCTGCTCCAGCACCTCGGGTCGGCGGGCCGGGGCGTAGAGGGCGGGGTAGAAGTACGTTTCCAGCACCTGCAAACCCTCGGGAGCCCGCACCCGCTGCTGCTGGTCGAATTCCTCCACCTCGCCCAACGCGGGGCCGTTGAGGGCCTTGGCGGTGGAGGGGCTGTAGTACTCGGCCAGCAGCTCCACCCGCTTCCAGGCCAGCCGCGCCACCAGAAATGCCCGCCGCTGCCGGGCCGCCGGCTGACCCGTAGCCACGGCCCGCTGCAGCACTGCCACCACCGAATCAAACTGCGCCACGTGGCGGTGGTACTGGCCCAGTACCTGCCCGGCCGGCGTCGGGGCCGGCTCCGAAGTGGCGGCCGACGGGCCGGTCCGCTGGCAGCTCGCCCATATCAGCACTAGGGCCGAGGTGAGTAGAAGTAAAGCTCTTTTCATTGAAAATCAGTGAAATACCAAATGGTCAAATGCCGGATTTCTCATTTGGTTTAATTGGATAGGCGCGGGTGTCGGGCCCGTTGCCGGCAGCAAAACGCGCTGCTCCCGGGGCGGAAGCAGCGCGTGGTAAGCGTAGTCGGATAAGTGTAGCGGCTAACGATAGTGGCCCTAATAATCGGGAGCTAGCAAGGGCAGAGATTAGCGGGGCAGGCCGCTCAGGATGACCACCTGGCTGGCCTGGTCGTTGCCGTTGTTCGGCCGGGCGCCGCCATCTTTGTATTTCTGGGCGCGCCAGGAGTGGGGCTGGATGCACAGGGTAAACGTATTGGGCTGGCCCACCACGTCCGACACATCTACCAGCGCACCGTATTCCCAGCTGCCTTTGGAAGAAGCGCCCGGGGTGTAGCTGGTGCCCGTCACGTTGTATTTGTCTTTGTCGGCTTCGGTGCGGCGGTGGTCCAGCTCCAGCACCTTCTTCAGCTCGCCGGTGGCAATGGTATACTGGTAGATGTAGGCATCGTGGGTTTCGGTGCCGTAGCCGTTCGAGTCCTCCTGCACATACACGTAGTTCTGGGTCACGCAGAGGTTGTCGGGGTTCTGGAAGTCCTTCGCCTTACCGGCGCGGTCGTCGCCGTCGAGAACCAGCTCCAGGGTGCCCAGCAGCGGGTTCTGCTCGTTGAGCACGAGGCGGTAGGTGCGGCCCCACTTGGTGCGGCTCTGGTCGGCATTCACACCCGTGAAGTCCTGGCCCGTCACGTTGAAGTACACCTCGCGGCCGTTAGCCCCGCCGCCCTTGCGGTAGTCGATGTCCTCCACCCGGCCGAACTTGATGGCCTTCAGCGGGTCAACCTGGGCCTGCATCTGCGTGCCGGTGAGGTTCTTGTAGTCGGGGATGGCCACAAATTCCACCTCGTACCGCTGGCCCGTAGCCATGTCCTTTTCGCGCTGGTTGAGGTCGCGGCGGCGCAGCATGTACTGCTGGCCGCCGTCCAGGTCGCCGAGGGCGTTGCTCAGGTACAGGGCCAGCTGGCCGCCGGTGGCGTCGGAGGCGTCCTCGCCGGTGAGCACCACGGTTTTACCGGGGTAGGCCGTTTTGGGCAGAGGTACGGCGTTTTCGGCGCTCCAGTAGCCCAGGCCCCGCACCCCTTTGGGCGTGCTCTGGGTGTTGTTGTCGGCGAAGGGCTGAATCAGGTGGGTCTGGGCGTCCACGGCGCTTTCGCCGGCGCTCAGGAAGTAGGGGCCGAAGCCGTGCTCCTCGGGCGTCACCATCGTGCCCGAGCACAGCCGCCACCGGCCGCCGTCGGAGTTGAGCAGGTATTCGCCCCCGACGGGGCGCAGGGTTTCATCGAAGCGCACCCGGGAAATGGCCAAGTTGTCTTCGTGGTTGACCAGCAGGGTGAAGCCCTTGCCGTCGGGGTTGCGCAGCAGGCCCGCGCCGTCGGCCGAGCCCCCGAACATGAAGTCGGGCGAGGCGGCCAGCTTGTCGTCGGAGCTGATCAGCGAGTACAGCTTCACGCTCTCGAAACCGGGTAGGGTTTTGGCCAGCACCGGCGTCACGGAGTAGTTGTCGAGCTTGACGCTGTTGGTCGAGGCCTCGTCGTTGTCGTCGGAGCAGGCGGCCAGCGAAGCCGAGAGGGCCAGCGCCGCCAGCAGGCGGGCCGAAAGGGTAGGAGTGTGCATAATGCAGGCAGGAAAATAAGCGGCGGCAGGGCGCCCTGGAAGGATGCCCAAAAGTATCGGGGCCGTGTTACGGCATGATTTACGGTGTGTTATATAGTCGTTTCCAAATAGTTAAGCTGATGTGAAGCCGGGCCCCGGCCGGGCCGCTGGCCGGGGCCGGGCGTTGCGTATCTTGCACCCCACCGGGTAAAGCTGCCCCGGGGCCGTGTTCTATCGTTATCTGCCTGCCGTATGCTGCTCACCATTACCACCACCCACCAGCCCGCCACCGACCTGGGCTACCTGCTGCACAAGAACCCCGCCCGCCTCCAGACGCTGGAGCTCACCGCCGGGCAGGCCCATATCTTCTACCCCGAAGCCACGCCCGAGCGCTGCACCGTGGCCGTGCTGCTCGACATCGACCCCGTAGGGCTGGTGCGCGGCCAGAAGGGCGCCGCCACCGAGGGCTTCGCGCTGGCCCAGTACGTCAACGACCGGCCCTACGTGGCGTCGTCGTTTCTGAGCACGGCCCTGGCCAAAGCCTTCAACACGGCCATGAACGGCACCTGCCAGGACCGCCCCGAGCTGCCCGATGCGCTGCTGCCGCTGGAAGTTTCCGTGGCCGTGGTGCCGGCTGCCGGCCCCGCGCAGCTGCACCGCCTGTTTGCGCCGCTGGGCTACGAAATCGAAACCGAGGCGCACCCGCTCGACCCCACCCGGCCGGAGTGGGGCGACAGCCGCTACTACACGCTGCGGCTGCGCCACCCCGCCCTGCGCCTGCGCGACCTGCTCACGCACCTCTACGTGCTGCTGCCGGTGCTCGACAACAACAAGCACTACTACATCGGGCCGGCCGAGGCCGAGAAGCTGCTGCTGCGCGGCGGCGAGTGGCTGCCGCGCCACCCCGAGCGGGAGTTCATCACGCGCCGCTACCTGCGCTTCGCCGAGTATGTGAACCCCACGCTGGCGCGCCTGCTGGCCGTGGAGAAAGATGCCGAGGATGACGAGCCCGCCGCTGAGCTGACCCCTGACAGCCCGCAATCCGCAACTCCCGGCCAGAAGCTCCACGACCAGCGCCTGGACCGCGTGGCCGAGATAATCCGGGAGCTGGGGGCGAAGCGGGTACTGGATCTGGGCTGCGGCGAAGGCAAGCTGGTGCGCCGGCTGCTGCTGCAGCCCCAGATTGAGCACGTGCTGGCCCTGGATGTGAGCTGGCGGGAGCTGGAGCGGGCCCGGCAGCGCCTGCACCTCGCGGAAATGCCCCCGCGCCAGCGCGAGCGGCTCACCCTGGCTCAGGGCTCGGTGCTGTACCACGATGAGCGCCTGGCCGACTACGACGCGGCGGCCGTGGTGGAAGTCATCGAGCACCTCGACGAAAACCGGCTGGCCGCCTTCGAGCAGGTGATATTCGCCCGGGCCCGCCCCGGCAGCGTGCTCGTCACCACCCCCAATGCCGACTACAACCAGCGCTACGAAACCCTCTCGGCCGGCGACTTCCGCCACGCTGACCACCGCTTCGAGTGGACGCGGGCCGAGTTTGCCGCCTGGGCCGCCGGCGTGGCCGGGCGCCACGGCTACCGGGTGCGCCTGGAGCCGCTGGGCCCGGAAGCCGCCGAAGTGGGCGCGCCCTCACAGCTGGCCGTGTTTGAGCGGTAGAGGCCGCCGAACCACCGTTTACCGTCTAGTATCCTGCTTTGCTTTGAGTAGTTATGCCCCAATCTACCACCTCCCTTAAGCTTCCCGAACTTTCTCTCGTCCTGCTCATTGGCACCTCCGGGGCCGGCAAATCCACGTTTGCGCGGCGGCTGTTTTCGGCCACCGAAATTGTGTCGTCGGACCAGTGCCGGGCGCTGGTGGCCGATGATGAGAATGACCAGTCGGCCACGCCGGAGGCCTTTGCGCTGCTGCACTACTTGGTGGGCCTGCGCCTGAAGCGCGGTTTGCTGACGGTGGTGGACGCCACCAACGTGCAGCCCGAAGCCCGCAAGACCCTGATTCAGCTGGCCCGCGACTACCACGTGCTGCCCACCGCCGTCGTCCTCGACGTGCCCGACCGCCTGGCCGAGGACCGCAACCAGGCCCGGGCCGAGCGCCAGCACCTGGGTCGCCACGTTATCCCGAACCAGCGCCAGCAGCTGCGCCGCAGTCTTAAATTCCTCAAACAGGAAGGCTTCCGCCACATCTACCACCTGCGCGGCCCCGAGGAAGTGGACGCCGTGCAAACCATCCAGCGCGACCCGCTCTACAGCAACCGCAAGCAGGAAACTGGTCCTTTCGACATCATCGGCGACGTGCACGGCTGCTACCAGGAGCTGGTGCAGCTGCTCGCGCAGCTGGGCTACGCCGTGGAGGAAACGCCCGTGCTAGATGCGCGCGACCTAGGCGTGCGCGTAACGCGCCGTAGAGACGCAAAATATTGCGTCTCGTCGTTGAACGACGCGGAACCGGCCGACACCTCAACCGACATCAGCAACGACGCGACTTCAACTATTGCGTCTCTACAGCCGCCGCGCCGCGTGCTGTTCCTCGGCGACCTGGTGGACCGGGGGCCGGCCTCGCCGCAGGTGCTACGGCTGGTGATGAGCATGGTGCGCGACGGCCTGGCGCTGTGCGTGCCCGGCAACCACGACATCAAGCTGCTGCGCTACCTCAACGGCAAGCAGGTCAACGAAAAGCACGGTTTCGCCGAAACGGTGCAGCAGCTGGCCCTGGAGTCCGACATGTTCAAGAGCCAGGTGCGGCAGTTTCTGGATGGGTTGGTGAGCCATTACGTGCTCGACGGCGGCAAGCTGGTGGTGGCCCACGCGGGCATGCGCGAGGAAATGCAGGGCCGCGGCTCGGGCGCCGTGCGCGCCTTCGCGCTGTTCGGCGAAACCACCGGCGAAATCGACGAGTTTGGCCTGCCGGTGCGCTACAACTGGGCCGCCGAGTACCGGGGCCGGGCCATGGTGGTGTACGGCCACACGCCCGTGCCCGCGCCCGAGTGGCTCAACAACACCATCGACATCGACACGGGCTGCGTATTCGGTGGCCGCCTCACCGCCCTGCGCTACCCCGAGCGGGAGCTGGTATCCGTGCCCGCCGCTCAGGTGTACTGCGAGCCGGTTCGGCCGTTGGCAGGTTCTTCGTTATCCGTTTCTCGTCTTTCGTTGCTTGATGCGGATGGTCAACCAGACCCGAACAACTCAACACGGGAAACGAATAACGAACAACAAACAACGAAAAACGAGCTTTCCGCTCAACAGCAGCACGACGACCTGCTGGATTTGCAGGATGTGCTGGGCAAGCAGATCATCAAGACGCGGCTGCTGCCATCGGTGACCATTCGGGAGGAAAACGCGGCGGCGGCGCTGGAGGTGATGAGCCGGTTTGCGCTGAATCCGAAGTGGCTGCTGTACTTGCCGCCCACCATGAGCCCCTCGGAAACTTCGGTGCTGCCGGATCTGCTGGAGCACCCGGCCGAAGCCTTCGACTACTTCCGCCGCCAGGGCCTGGAGCGGGTGGTGTGTGAGGAAAAGCACATGGGCAGCCGCGTGGTAGTGGTGTTGGCCCGCAGTGAGGACGCCGCCCGCCGCCGCTTCGGGGTAGTGGGCGAAGGGCCGGGCAAGGTGTACACCCGCACCGGTCGCAACTTCTTCACCGACGCCACGCTGGAAGCCGCTTTCCTCACGCGCCTGCAGGATGCTCTCACGGCCAGCAGCTTCTGGGAGCGGTTCAGCACCGACTGGGTTTGCCTGGATGCCGAGCTGCTGCCGTGGTCGGCCAAGGCCCAGGAGCTGATCAAAAACCAGTACGCCGCCGTGGCCGCTGCTGCCACCGCCGCCCTGCCCGAAGCCGCCGCCGTTCTCACCCAGGCCGCCGCCCGCGGCCTCGATGGGGCGGAGGCGCTGCTGGCCCGCACCACTGCCCGCCAGTCGGCCGCCCAGCACTACGCCGAGGCCTACCGCCGCTACTGCTGGCCCGTGGACAGCTTGGCCGATCTGCGCCTGGCCCCGTTCCACCTGCTCGCCACTGAAGGCCGCACCTACTTCGATAAAGACCACGCCTGGCACATGGAAACCCTGCGCGCTGTGTGCCTGGCCGATGAAGGCCTGCTCCGCGCCACGCCCTACCGCGTGGTGCAACTGCAGGATATTGCCGACGTGGAAGCCGCCACCCAATGGTGGCTGGACCTCACGGCCGCTGGGGGCGAAGGCATGGTGGTGAAGCCCTACGACTTCATCCCCGCGGGCCAGAAACAGCTGGTGCAGCCGGCCCTCAAGTGCCGCGGCCGCGAGTACCTGCGCATCATCTACGGCCCCGACTACCTGCTGCCCGGCAACCTGGAGCGCCTGCGCGAGCGAAACGTGAAAAGCAAGCGCAACCTGGCCCTGCGCGAATTCGCCCTGGGCGTGGAAGGCCTCGAACGGTTCGTATCCGGCGCCCCGCTGCGCGAGGTACACCAGTGCGTATTCGGCGTGCTGGCCCTGGAAAGCGAAGCCGTGGACCCGCGGCTGTAGTAATGCTTTCGCTTTCAGCCGCTCGGCTGCACTCAGTAGGAGCACCAAGTAGCGTGTAGCGTGCGGGGCCTGACTAACTCGGTACGGGCAGTGGGTAAACATGCAGTCTGAGTGGAGCGCCGCCGCGGCTAGCGGCGCTTGCCCGCGGGGTCCGATGAGGTAGAACGAATAACGGCCTTACCGGTGCCGGTGCCCAGCACAGCCGGCAGAATAAAGTCGGCCATCATCTTGTCCACCTGCGGGTGTGCGTAGGCGGTTCCGTAGGCGGTGGCCGTCACCACCACCACCAACGGCTGGTTCTGGAATACAAATATCTTATTGCCACCGTTGCCCGCGCAGTAGAAGGTTTCGTAGGCCTTGCCTTGCACCTGGTACGTCTTGTTCCAGAACAGGTACCCATAGAACTCGTTACTGCGGTTGGGAATGGCTACGTGTTTGGTAAAGGTTTTGGTAACCCAGGCGGCGGGCAGCAGTTGCTGCCCTTGCCATTTTCCGCCGTTCTGGTACAGCTGACCGAATTTAGCGAAGTCCAGCGCGCGGAGTTGAAGGCCGCCAGCCGTATTTGCCACGTGCTGAGGCGTATACTGCCACTGATACTCCGTGATGCCCAAGGGGCGAAAGAGCCTGCGGTCGGCGTATGCTTCCAGCCCCCCGGCCACGTGGTGCTGCAGTACGTCGCCCAGCAGGATGGTGCCGGCCGTAAAATAAGCCCACTGCCCGCGGGGCCTGATGGAATCCAGGGGCAGGCTGAGCGCGAATTTTGCCCAATCCGCCGTGGGGTACATGTTCTCCTCGTTGCCGGGCGAATCGGAGTCATCATCGTTGCCCGCAAATGCGGACCGCATGGTGAGCAGCTCGCCCAGCGTGATACGCGCCTTGGCCGGGGTAAAATGGGGGTATTGCTTCAGGTTGTACAATTGGCCCAACGTCTGGGATTCGTTGGGCAGAAATCCGTCGGCAATGGCCATTCCGGTGAGGGCGGAGGCAAAGGACTTTCCTACCGACCGAGGGTCGTGCAGGGTATGCCGGGTGGCCCCGTTGAAGTACTCCTCTACCAGCAGCTGCCCATCCTTGATGACTACTACGCTGGTAATGGCTTTGAACACGCCCGCCTCAATGTTGCCTTTCAAGGCTTTGATTTTGTTGACGTCAAACGACTGCGTGGAAACAGGCAGTCCCGGATACGGCAGGAGCGGGGTTAAACGAACGGTGCTGACGTCGATGATGGGCGTTTTCATATGCAGCGTTATTTGCCCGCTGGCCAGCAGGGGCCCTACCTGCAGCGTGGTGGTTTGCAGGTACGGCCGGATTTCTACCCGGAGCACGTGCCGGCCCTCGGTCAAGGCTTGTTCGCCGCCGCCGGCCCAGAACCGATTCCACAGCGACTGGCTCCACCAGCTGGTGGTCGTCTGGTTGTTCACCAGCGGTTTGTGCCACACCGTTTCCGTGTTTTTGAGGGTGGCATAGGGTGCGCCGGGGTGCAGGTTGCTCACGAACACCTGCCGCTGGTCCACATAAAAAGTAAACTGGTAGTTACCCTGTTTCACCAAGTCTTCTGCCGTTGCGTTCGGGGCCAGTTCGTGCAGGGCATTGGTCAGGGAAGTACCTAGAAACACGGTAATGAACAGGCTGCTCTTCGGGGTAAACAGGCTGGATTGGGTAAACGCCGCGTCGGTGTAAGCGTCGGGCGCCACTGCCTGGCTACTGAAAAGGATTTCTCCGACGTGAGCCCGGTGAAAAGGCGAGGTAATGCCGTTGTCGGGAACAAACGGGGCGGGCTGGGCAACGAGCCGGGCGGCCGTGAGCAGTGCCCACAGCAACAATACAAGATGTTTCATGGAAACCAGAAGAGAGAGGCCGCAAAATTACCCGCCTCTGGCCGCCCGAAATAGCACAGATTTAACGTAGCCCCGGGCGTGGCTCCCGCCCCAGCAGCTGCCGATAGCGCGCGGGCCGCTCGTGCATAACGGCGCGGAAGCAGCGGATGAAATGGCTCTGGTCGTAAAAACCGCATGCCAGGGCAATGTCCAGCAACGACTGCTGAGGGTCAGAAAACAGCGCCAGAGCCCGTTGCACGCGCAGGCGGCGCACGTACTGGCCCAGCGTGCAGGAAAAATACCGGGGAAAGCCCCTGGACAGATGCGCCGGGTGAATGCCTGCCTCGGCGGCCAGCTCGGTTAACGTCCAGGGAGTAAGGGGCGCGTCGTGCAGCAGCTCCCGTATTCTGCCAACCCAGGGCGGAGCCACCCGCGAGGCGTGCTCCACCGTGCGGGCCAGGTGCTGCAGCCCCGTGGTCAACAGGGATTCGATAGCCAGCGCACTGGTCGAGTCGTGCAGTCGGGTTTCCCGGAAAATCTGGTAGATGCTATGCTTAACGGCCGGCTCCTGAACGTGGAGGCTGCCCTGCACGGCGCAGGATGCCAGCCCCACCGATTCAAACCAGGCCGGCGGCACCTCAATGTGGAATCCCCGGGTGTAGCCCGGCGGCTTGCGGTTATAGTGTGCTTCCTGCCAGTGGTGGAACAGCAGGCTGCCCGCGGCATACGGCTGCAACTGCTTCCGGTCACCCTCCAATACCCGCCCCGCCAGAATAAAGGTAAAATACGCGTTTTCGTGGTAGTGCCAGTCTACGTGCTCATGGGTATATTCTGTGTCCGTGAGCGTCAGTTGTCCTACCTGCAGCAAACCATTGGTTTGCCCGTAAAACTGGCCGGTGCTTAATTGGTGCATAGTAGCTGGCGTAATGCGTAGCCGTTGTCAACGGTCCTGATTATCCGCTTTGATCGAGAGGATAAGCCAAGAACCGTATTTGGCGGGCGAACTTTTGACGGGTCTGAGCAGCCGTGAACTGTAAGCCAGGCTGTATCTGAAAAGTCCTGAGCAGTTGTACTTCGCGGGGCTCAGCATGGCGTTGCGTTCAGCGAGGTACAGACGCCTTTTCTGACATAACCTAAGCCGTATGGCTACTTCCCGCCCATGCTCCGTTCCCGCGCCGCCCGGAACTCCGAGCCTTCGCGCCACTTCGGGAAGGTGGTTTCCGAGGCCAGGCGCTGGCCCACGCGGAAGTAGAGCTGGGCGTCCTGGGCAATGCCCGAGAGGTCCCAGGTGGGGTCGAACTGGTCGGCGGGCTTGTGGTACATGTTGGCGGTGTAGGCGCGGCGCTTGTCGGCAATCCACTGCTTGCCCTGGGTGCGGCTTTCGAAGCCGCCGCTGGCGTAGAGCGAGGGCACGCCCACGTGGGCGAAGTTGAAGTGGTCGGAGCGGTAGAACATGCCGGTTTCGGGCGTCTGGTCGGGCAGCACGTAGCGGTCCTGCTCCCGGGCCGCCGCGCGGGCGTAGTCCTCCAGCTCCGATTGGCCGTAGCCGATAACCGTCAGGTCCTTCATCGGGCCGTAGGGCCAGAGCATGTCCATGTTCAGGTCGGCCACGGTTTTGTTGAGCGGGAAGGGCGGGTGCTGGGCGTAGTAGGCCGAGCCCAGCAAACCCTGCTCCTCGGCCGTAACGGCCAGAAACACGATGCTGCGCTGAGGCTTCTGCGGGCTTTTCTGGAAGGCCTCGGCAATGCTCAGCAGCGCAGCCAGGCCGGTGCCGTCGTCCACGGCCCCGTTGTAGATGGAGTCGCCCTGAATGGCTTTGCCGATGCCGAAATGGTCCCAGTGGGCCGAGTAAAGAATGTACTCGCTGGGGCGAGTAGTGCCGGGCAGCACGGCCAGCACGTTGCGCGAGGTCTGGCGGCGGAGCTTGTTCTGAATGCTGCCCGAGAGCGTAAGCCCGCTCAATGCGCGCGGCTTAAAGCCCTTGGTATTGGCCGCAGCGTACAGTTGGTCGTAGTTCTGGCCGGCGGCCTGGAACAGCCGTTTGGCCGCGTCCAGCGTCAGCCAGCCTTCCAGGGCGCACTTGTCGGCGCCTTTGTTGTCGGTTTGGGGGCGCAGCTTGGGGCTCACGGCCCCGCTCAGCACCACGCTCCAGGGGTAGGCGGCCGGCTGGGTATCGTGCACGATGAGCACGGCGGCGGCCCCGTGGCGGGCGGCTTCCTCGTATTTGTAGGTCCAGCGGCCGTAGTACGTCATGGCCCGGCCCTTGAACAGGGTAGAATCCTGGCCCGCGTTGCCGGGGTCATTCACCAGCACCACCACGGTTTTGCCCTTCGCGTCGAGGCCCGCGTAGTCGTCCCAGCCGTACTCGGGGGCCACCACGCCGTAGCCGGCAAACACCAGCGGCGAGTTCTGCAAGCTCACCGTGGGCTGCTCACGCTGGGTGAAGGTCACGAAATCCGTCTTATAGGCCAGGCTCAGCGGCTGACCCTGGCCCTTGATGAGCAGGGCCGGGGCGGGCGCGCCGGTAATTTCCACCAGCGGCACCGGCTGGAAATACGTGCCGTTGGGCCCCGGCTGCAGGCCGAGGCGCCGGAACTCATCGGCCAGATACTGGGTGCTGCGCGTCTCGCCCTCGGTAAACGGCTTGCGCCCCAGCATCTCATCCGACGACACCGCCCGCAGATACCTGCTGATGCTGGCCGCCCCGATGGCAGTAGCAGTATCCGGGCCGGCGGCCGGGGTAGCGGTGGCGGCCGTTTCGGTGGCGGCGGGCTTCGACTGGCAGCCGGCCAGGGCCAGGCCGAGCAGGAGGGAGGGAGGAAGCAGGCGAGACAGTGCCATAAGAGCAGAGCGTTACTTTAGGAGAGTAAGGTAGCAGAAGTTACGTGGTCAACTCCTGGCTGGTGCCGGCCAATGCCCATGTAGGCAATAGTATAGGACGGAAACCTGAGCGAGAGAGGTATCAATCCACATCCTCGCACTCCGATTGCACCTGCGTGAAGAGCTGCTCGTACTGCCGGTGCATTTTTTCGGTGGGTTCGACGCGGCGAATGGTTTCGTTGATGCAGTTCCACCAGCCAAAGCCCATCAGCTCCACCTGGGCGTATGCGCGCCAGTTAGGGGCGGTGGCCTCCTGTTCAAACTGCTCCTGCAGACTTTCCGGAATGATGTTATTCTTTTGCTGCTCCCGTACCAGCTGCTGCCAGTCGGCAATGATCATACTATCGTTGTTGGCCGCCAGGCCCCTGACGTAGGTTTTGCACGCGGCCGGGTACGTCGAGTTTACCAATAGGCTGGGGTTGGCATAGCCCAGAACGGTCAGCTTCATAGCACGGTACTGATCGTCTATTTCCCGAAGTTTCAGCCGCTTCAGTTCCTGCCAGCCAGCACCTGGTACCAGTTGGAGTTGCCCAACGTGAGCCCGGACTTTGGTGTACTCTGCTTCCAATGTATCGAGGCTGAGCTTGGTCACATCTTCGGGGTTCAACGCGGTGGCAGCGGTAAACAAGGTGCCACTGCCAATCAGGTCGTAGGTGTCGGCGAGCTGCCGGGCAGTGTATTTACGGATATTATAGCGCCCGGTATAGCTGCAAGCCGCATCTTCCTAAGTAAACGAGGCCACGGTATCAGCTGGAGCAGGCGCGGGCGCGGCGGCCGGAACGGGCGGAACTTTCACGGGATACTCAACTGGGTTATCGGGGGAAGAACAGGCCCCGAATGTTAGAGCAAGAAGGAGCAGAAACAGAAGCCTGATCAACTGACAGCAGTTAAAACCGCAGTACACGCTGCGGAGCGGCTAAATATACACGGCTTTCTATTTGCTGGGTTTCCGGCAGCCGGGTAGGCTACACTGCAGGCAGGGTGCTACCTTCGATAGACTTTTTTGTATTGTCAGACAGTATGTACGCCCGCATCCAAACCGCCCTCACCCAGCTCGAAGCCACGCACAACATCCGTATTCTATACGCATGCGAGTCGGGCAGCCGAGCCTGGGGCTTTCCCTCGCCCGATTCCGACTACGACGTGCGCTTTATCTACGCCCACCCGGCCGACTGGTACCTGACCCTTGATGATGGCCCCGACACGCTCAGCTTCCCCGTGGACGACGAGCTGGACCTGGGTGGCTGGGAGCTGCGCAAGACGCTGAAGCTGCTGCGCGGCTCCAACGCGGCACTTTTCGAGTGGCTCCAGTCGCCGGTGGTGTACCGGGAGGCGGCTGGGTTTCGGGCGGCACTGCAGCCGCTGCTGACCGCCTGCTGGAACCCCCGGGCCGGCCTGCACCACTACCTGGGCCAGCTGCGGCGCGGGGTAGAGGAGGACCTGACCGGCGAGCAGATGCGTCTGAAGCGGCTGTTCTACGCCTTACGCTCGGCCCTGGCCGCCCGCTGGATGCAGCGTTATCCTGACCAAGTGCCGCCGATGGAGTTTGCCCAACTGCGGGAACTGCTGCCCCCGGCCCTGAACAGCATTGTGGATGAGCTGCTTAACCAGAAAGCTACTGCCAACGAGAAAACCACCGTGCCCCGGCCGGCGGCGCTGGTAGCCTACCTGCAGCAGGAATACGAAGCCGGCCAGGCCGCTCGCGCCACCCTGCCCGTCCCGCACCAGTCCAATCCCACGCCGGCCCTGGATGCCGTGCTCCGGGCCTGGCTGTAGCGAATAGGCTCCCCCGGTCCGACGGCGCAGCCGTCCGACCGGTTGGCTGCGTGCTGACACCGGCACGACGATGGAACAACGGCTCCGGACCACAACCGGTCGGACGGCTACGCCGTCGGACCGGAGGTAACGGCAGCGCTAGGAAAGCTGGTAGATAACCTCTTCCACTTCCATCTGCCGGGCCGGGGCGAAGCCTGTATCGGTGCCGATTGGCACGAAGCCGCAGTTTTCCAGCACTTTCCGGGAGCCGAAGTTGTCGAAGGCGACCCGGCCCCGCAGGGGACGGGCGGGCTCCAGCTCCAGAAACTGCCGCAGCGCAGCCGTGGCCACACCCCGGCCCCAGTAGCGCCGGTCGAGCCAGTAGGTGAGTTCGGCTTCGCCTTCGATTTCAAACTTGGAGATGCTGCCCGCCAGCTCCCCGGCTACCAGAATGCTTTGCATATGGATGGTGGGGTTGAGCAGAAAACGGCGGAATTTGGCGAGGTAGGCGGTTTGGTCAGCGTTTTCGGCGGGTACGAAGGCGGCCAGGCGGCAGGCTTCGGCATCCAGCTGAAACGTGAAGAGGTGCGGTAAATCGGCCTCCTGGGTGGGCCGCAATTGTACAAGGGTAGCCGACATCCTGAATCAATGGGGTTACATTCGTGGCAATATGCTGACTATCGACGACCTGCGCCAGCGGGGCCTGATCCTGTTTGAAGCCCTGAGCGGCAGCCGCGCCTACGGCACCGACCTGCCCCACTCCGACGTGGACCTAAAGGGCGTGTTCATCCTGCCCGAAACCGAGTTCTACGGCCTCGACTACGTGCCCCAGGTAGCCAACGCCACCAACGACGAGGTGTACTACGAGCTGCGCCGATTCGTGGAGCTGCTGCTCAAAAGCAACCCCACGGCCCTGGAGCTGCTGGCCTCGCCCGCGGACTGCGTGCGGCTGCGGCATCCGCTGTTCGAGGTGTTTCAGGTGGAGGATTTCCTCTCGCAGCTGTGCCGCCAGAGCTTCGCCGAGTACGCCGTGGCTCAGATTCGCAAAGCCAAGGGCCTCAACAAGAAAATCAACCACCCCGAGCCGCCCGCCCGCAAATCGGTGCTGGATTTCTGCTACGTGACGGTAGGGGCCGGGGCGCAGCCGGTAGCTACCTGGCTGGCGCGGCGCGGCTACGCTGCCAGCCAGTGCGGCCTGGCCAACGTAAACCACCTCCACGACCTGTACGCCCTATTCGTGGACGAAACGCCCGATGGCCGCCACGGCTACCGGGGCCTGCTGCGCGACGCGGAAACCTCTCAGGACGTGCTGCTCTCGGCCGTACCGAAGGGGGAGACGCCGGTGGCCTATCTGAGCTTCAACCGCAACGGCTACAGCACCTACTGCCGGGTATTTCGGGAGTACCAGGAGTGGGAGCAGAAGCGCAACCCCGAGCGGTACCAGAACACGGTGCAGCACGGCAAAAACTACGACGCCAAGAACATGCTGCACGTGTTCCGGCTACTGGGCATGGCCGAGGAAATTGCCACCACTGGCCGCCTGCACGTGCGCCGCCCCAACCGGGAGTTCCTGCTGCAAATCCGCCGCGGCGAGTTCGAGTACGAGCAGTTGGTAGCCGAGGCCGAAGCCCTGGTAACCCGCGTAGAAGCCTCCTTTGCCGCCTCCGGTTTGCCCGAAACCCCCGACCGGGAAGCTGCTGAGAAACTGCTGGTGCAGGTGCGACGGGCGTGGTACGCAGCGTAGGTGGCGTAAAACGCCTGCCGTCCAGGCTTCTGCAAGACGCTTATTGGCAGCATCTTCGAAATGGAGTCCGGCAAACCAACTCCAATCGTTCGTCTCCCTCTCTCCTTTTCGGAGAGGGGGCCGGGGGGTGAGGCGAACCGCCAGAGCGAGGGTGTTAAACACACGACAAAGCCCGCCGCGCAGCTTGACTGCACGGCGGGCTTTGTCGGTGGGGCGTCCGGCTGGCCTAGAGCCGGCCGGTGCGCTTGTTGGAATACTTGGCTTTGCTGCGGCCGCTCTGGCCGAAGCGGAAAAGCTTCTTCTTGTGGCTTTTGCGGCCCTTGTAGCTTTTGTAGAAGGGGCGGTGCGTGAAAGTGCGGCCCTTCATCTTGGCGCGGGCGTAGGCGGTAGGCCGGGCGGCCTGGGAGGGCTCGGCGCCACTCACGAGTAGCAGGGCAAAAAACAGCAGCAGGATCCTGAACATAAGGCAAGCAGCGTTGGTGTGCCGTTAAAACTGAGCGGTTGGGCATAAAATTGCATTGCGGGCCGAAATGGTGGCATATTCTTGCCATTGTGCCACTTAGCTCTTCGAATGATGCCAAAAAAGTATTCCTTCTAAACGAAATTTTGCCGGTTTCGTCCCCAAAAGCTGCTGCCGTCTACCGGCGCGGTGTGGAATGTGGGGCCGGGCGGCATCAGCAGGGAAACGCTCTATCCGTCCCTGCTTATGTCCCTACCGTTACGCGCCCTGTTCTGCCTGCTGCTGCTTGCGCTGCCGCTGCATCTGCCCGCCCAGCAGCGCTTGGCCACCGCCCGCCAGCGCAGCTACCTCACCAAGGTCTTCCACCTCACCGACGCCCAGACCCGGCAGCTCTACGAAACCGACCTCAGCCGGGCCCGGCCCGAGTTTTTCACCCAGCCCGTCGACTCGTTCCCGACCGACAGCGCCGCCCTCGGCCGGCGCCGGCCGCTGCCGCCGGGCTACTACCTGGTGGCCCACACCGAAGGCGCCCAGCTGGTGTACTGGCTGCGTGCCGTCACGGACCGCCAGCTCACGCTGCTCGACAACCAGACCGACCTCACGCTGCTGGTGCGCGACTCGCTGGGCCGGCTGCTCGAAGATGCCCACGTGAGCTTGCCCAAAGGACAGCTGGTGCCTTTTGATGCCGCCACGCGCAGCTACCGCCTGCCCGGCAAAGCCGGTCGGGCCGGTTTGCTGGCCGTGGAGCACGGCGGGCGCACCACGTTTCATGCGCTGGAACAGACGTTTCCGAGTGGGGAACGGCGGCGGCCGGTCTGGGGCTGGCGGCGGGTGGTGTACGGGTTTCCGCTGGGCTACCTCACGCGGCCGGTGCGCAGCCTGTATTTCCAGCTGCGCAACCCCTCGTACACCACTACCGGGCTGGTGGGGCTGCTGCGCTCGGTGTTCAGCGAAGACGTGCGCGACCAGCGCCAGAGCCGCCGCCAGGACCGGCACCAGGACGAATGGGTAAGCTACCTCGCCCTCAGCAAGCCCCTGTACCGCCCCACCCACGACACACTGCGCCTCAAGGCCCGCATCCTGCGCCAGCGCGACGGCCGCCCCTACAACCGCCCGCTGGAGCTGTGGCTCACCGGCGACTACCAGGCCAAAACCCGGCCGTTGGCGGTGTTGAAGCCCGTGCGCCCCGGCTCCTACGAGTACACGCTGCCTCTGAGCGATACGCTGAATCTGCGCGCCGACCAGACCGTGCGCGTTCGGCTGCTGGAACCCGGCGACGCGGGCAAGCAGCTGGCCAGCGGCAGCTTCCGGCTGGAAGACTATGAGCTGAAAAACACCCGCTACACGCTGCGGGCCGCCGAAACGCCCCACCGGCGCGGCACGCCGCAGGCCCTGTTTCTGCGCGGCCAGGACGCCAACGACCTCAACCTGCTGGATGCGCGGGTGCGCCTGAGCGTGACGCCGGCCGGGGTGGAGGCCTTCCTCGGCCGCCAAGTGTTTGTGCCCGACACGCTCTGGACCCGCGCCCAGCCCCTCGATGCCACCGGCGAAACCCGCCTCAACCTGCCTGAGACCACGCTGCCCGCCGCCAACCTCACGTACTCGGTGCAGGCGACTTTCCTCAACTCCGACAACGAGCGCCGCACCCAGGCCCAGGCCGTCAGCTACACCCTCGACCCCGGCGAGCTGCTGCTGGAGCTGCGCCACGACTCGCTGCTGGCCCGCTACGCGGTGCGCGGCAGCAGCCAACCGGCTACGGCCACCCTCGAAACCGAGGCCCTCAACTACCTCCAGGTGCCCACGCTGCGCCGCGAAACCTTGACGCTCCCCCTGGCACGCCCGCTCGACGCCCGTGCCACCCGCTACCGCCTCTTCGACGCCGCCGGCCACGAAATCCAACTCACCCTCCACGAAGACAACGCCGGCCTGCTGCTGCGGTCCGACCGCACCACCGACTCCATCCGGCTGGCCGTGGAAAACCCGCGGCGGCTGCCGTTCTGGTACTACCTCTACCGCGGCAACACGCTGGTGCAGCGCGGCTACGGGCCGGATTTTGCCCTGCAGACGGCCGCCGCGGGCCCGGAGCCGTGGTACGTGTCGGTGCACTACTTCTGGGGCGGGCAGCTGCTGACGGCCGAGTACAATGTGCCGCTGCCCCAGCACCGCCTGCTGATCCAAGCCGACCAGCCCGAGGTGGTGTACCCGGGCCAGCGCGTGCGGCTGCAGTACACCGTCACGGATGGCGGCGGGCGGCCCGTGCCCCGCGCCGACCTCACGGCCTACGCCCACACCAGCAAGTTTGAAGTGGACGAAGCCCCGGAAATCCCCGATTTCGAGCCGGCCGTGGCCGGGCGGCTGTCGTTGCGGCGGTTCCGGCTGGGGGCCGGCTTCGAGAACCAGGCGGAGCGGCCGGGGCAGCAGCCGCTGAGCTGGGGCGCGTGGCGGCAGCGCCTCGGGCTGGACTCGCTGCGCTTCTACCAGTTTCTGTATCCGGAGTACGGCACGTTCCATGAGTACCAGCCCGCGCCGGGCGGCATCACCCAGATTGCGCCGTTTGTGGTGGACTCGGGGCGGGTGCAGCCGGCGGTGGCCGTGTACGTGGATGGCGTGCCGGTGTACGTGGCCGGTGTCAACGGTGAGGAGCCGTTTGCGCTGGTGGCCGACAGCGGCCAGCACGCCGTGGCTGTCCGCACGCCCAACCGCCTCGTGACCCTGCGCGGCGTGCGGCTGCGCCATCTGCACAAGCTCACGCTCAGCATCGACCCCAACCGACCCTGCCACGAGCTGACGGTGGAAAAGCGCGGCCCGCTCACGGAGGCCGAGCGCCAGCAGCTGCAACGCTTTCTGCTGCTGATCGATAAGCGCGACTACGACGAGCAGGTGTTGCTGCGCCAGGGCAACCGCCTGCAGCCCCTCGGCGCGGGCCGCCCGGTGCCGGTAGCCGGCGCTTCCACGCGCCGCTTCAGCTACAGCAGCTACAACCGCTACGACCGCGCCGACTTCCACCTCGCCGGCCCCTTCCGGCCCGATTCGGTGCTGCTGCGCCGCTCCGATGGGCTGCGGCGCAAGTTCCTGCTGGAGCCCAACTACCGCTTCACCTTCGGGGCGGGGCTGCTGAAGATGCGCTGCGTGGCCGGCTCGGAGTTTGGCCGCCTGGGCGAAGCCACCAGCTTCGGGGTGCTGCCGTTCCAGGATTTCGCCTACACCGAAGCCGACCTCAAGCCCCAGCCCGCCACCGGCTACTACCGCAGCAGCTACAGCCCCGAGCCGGAGCTGCACAACCCTGTAACCACGCCCGCCGGGCAGGGGCGCCTAACCGTGCGCCTGCCGGTGCCACCCGCCGCCAATGCGGCCCGGCGCCAGCCTGCCACGCTGCCGCCGGTACTCTACACGCTGCTCACCCAGCCCGGCAACCCCAAATTCGTGCGGCTGGAGCGCGGCCTGCCCCAGACCATCCACGCGCTGCCCACCGGCCGCTACCGCCTGGCCCTGCTGCTGGCCGACAGCACCGTGCTGGCCCCGGCCCCGGAAGTCAGCGTGCAGCCCAACGGCGCCACCTACGTGCAGCTGGATTCCGCGGACGTGCTTCCGGCCGGCCCGGCAGCGCGGGCGCTGCGCCGCCGCTTCCGGCAGTTGGTGCAGGAGCGGCTGCCCCGCCCAAATGCTACCACTCAGCCCCGCGAGGAGCGCCGCGAAGTACAGGTAACGGTGCCCGTGGTGCCGCAACCAGGCTGGCGCGTACAGCGCGGCCGCATCGAAGACAAGCAAACCGGCGAAGGCCTGCCCGGCGTCACGGTGCTGCTCAAAGGCACTACTATCGGTGTCAGCACCAACGCCGACGGCAGCTTCGAGCTGAGCGTGCCGCCGGACGGCGGCCTGCTGCAACTTTCCTATGTCGGCTTTGTGACCATGGAGTACCGGCTGGATGGGCGCGATATGCTGGTGGGAATGGTCGCTGACAGCAAGCATCTGGATGAAGTGGTAGTGGTAGGCTTCGGAGTGGAGCAGCGCCGCCGCAACCTGTCGGCTTCGGTTTCCACCATCACCAGCGCCTCACTGTCGGGCCGGGTGGCGGGTGTTTCTATTGACGGCCAGCCGGGCCGGGTGGCGGGCGTGCAGATCCGCGGGAGCAGCACGCTCAGCGGGAGCGGGTTGCCGCTGCTGATTGTGGACGGGCTGCCGTTTTCGGGCAACCAAGCCGATATCAACCCCGACGATATTGCGGGGATGAAGGTGCTGAAAGGGGCCGCCGCGGCTGCTACGTTTGGCTCGCGCGCCGCCAACGGCGTCATCATCATAACCACCAAATCCGGCGTCGGCGGCCGCAGGGCGCTGGGCTTCGACGCCGATCCGGCCCCGGCCATCGGCCCCGACGGCCAGCCCACCGCCAGCCGCGACCCGCGCCTCTCGCTGCGTCGCCGCTTCTCGGATTCCGGCTGGTGGCGGCCCTCGCTCGTCACCGATGCCCAGGGCCGGGCCAGCACCGAAGTCATCGTGCCCGACGACATCACCGGCTGGGACACCTTCGTGCTGGCCTCCGACGACCACGCCCGCACCGGCAGCTTCACGGCCCTGATGCGCTCCTTCAAGGCCGTGCTGGGCGAGCTGGCCGCGCCGCGCTTCCTCATCGAAGGCGACCGGGCGCAGCTGCTCGGCAAAACCCTCAACTACCTGCCCGACACGGCCCAGGTCACGACCAGCTTCCGGGTGGGCGAGGGGCCGGCCCGCAGCCAGCGCCACCAGGTAGCCACCGCCGCCCTCGACACGCTCACCCTCACGGCCCCCAGCGGCGGCCCCGATTCGGTGGCGGTCAGCTTCCAGCTCACCCAGCCCAATGGCTACCAGGACGGCGAGCTGCGCTACCTGCCGGTGCTGCCGGCCGGCACCCGCGAGCGGGTGGGCACCTTCGCCGTGCTCACCGCCACCGATACTACCCTCACGCTGCCCATCCGCCCCGAGCTGGGACCCGTGACGGTGCGCCTGGAAAGCGACCCGCTGCCCACGCTGCTGGATGAAATCCGGCACGTGCAGCGCTACGCCTACCTCTGCAACGAGCAGGCCGCCTCCAAGCTGAAAACCCTGCTGCTGGAGCAGCGCATCCGCGAGCAGCTCAAGCAGCCGTTTGAGGGCGAGAAGGACGTGAACCGCCTGATCCGGCACCTGCTGCGCGGGCGCCACCAGCCCGAAGGCCTGTGGGGCACCTGGCCCGGCGCGGCCGTCAGCCCCTGGGCCACGCTGCACGTGGTGGAAGCGCTGCTGGAAGCCACCCAGCAGGGCTACGCCGTGAAGCTCGACCGGGACGCGCTGCGCAGCTACCTGCTGCGGCAGCTGGATGTGGCCTTTGCCGATGCCGCCGCCCGCGCTGCGCTGGCCGCCACGCCCACCGGTCAGCGCTACGAGGCCTTGTATTTCCAATCCGACGACGACCGGATCCGGCTGCTGCAGCTGCTGCACCGCCTCGGTGCCCAGCCCGATTTCCGCACCTACGTGCTGCGCCTGGAGCGCGAAACCCCGGCGGGCAAAAAGGTCCGCCAGCCCCTCGACCGGTACTTGGCCCTGGCCAACCTGCGCCAGCAGCTGGGGCTGCCGTTTCAGCTGGACACGCTGCGCCGCTACCGTTTGCGCACTGAGCTCGGCGGCGTGTTCTATGCCGATACGCTGCGCGACGGCGCGTTTTACCGCTACCTGCTGCCCGACCGCACCGCCAACACGCTGCTGGCCTACCGCCTGCTGCGCGCCCGCGGTGGCCAGGAAGCCGAGCTGACCCGCATCCGGACCTACCTGCTGCAGCAGCGCCGCAGCGCCAGCCACTGGGGCAGCACCTACGAGGCCGCCCTCATTCTGGAAACTATTGTGCCCGACCTGCTGGTGGCTGGTTCTCAGGGCCTGATGGCCCGCGCCCAATTTAGCGGCGCGCTCAGCCAGCAGGTAAGCAAATTTCCGTTCGACACCATCGTGGCGGCCGGGGCCGGGCCGCTGGTGCTGCGCAAGGAAGGCGGCCTGCCGGTGTATGCCACGGCGTATCAGTCGTTTTGGAATGCCGCGCCGGTGGCGGTGGCCGCGCCGTTTGGGGTGCGCACCGCGCTGGCCGGGCAGGAGGGCAGCCGCGTGCTGCTGAAGGCCGGCCAGCCCGCCGAGCTGCTCGTGACCGTGGACGTGAAGGCCGAAGCCCACTACGTGCTGCTGGAAGTGCCCATCCCGGCCGGCTGCTCCTACGGCGAAAAAGCGCCCGGTAACTCGTTCGAGGTGCACCGCGAATACCTGCGCCACCAAGTCGGCATCTTCATCGACGTGCTGCCCGTTGGGCGCCACACGTTCCGGTTGGCGCTGCAGCCGCGCTACCGCGGCCGCTACACCCTCAACCCCGCCAAAGCCGAGCTGATGTACTTCCCCACCCGGTTCGGCCGCTCGGCCAGCAAGCAAACGGTGGTGGAGTAGCGGACGAATATAGAACGGTGTAGAGACGCAATAGTTGGAGTCTCGTCGTTGCTGATGTTGTTTAGGCTGCGCAGTTGTGGGTGGGTCGACGCGGCATCGGTCGTTCAACGATGAGACGCAAAATATTGCGTCTCTATGCCGTTCTACCAATCGGTGCATACGTCCTGGCAACGACTGGTCCGACGGCTCCGAAAAGCTGCCGGGCCGGTGGGCGTACCCGCCGAAACCAATAACTTCCGGCCTGCTAACGCCGTTGCCTGGTTTCTCACGCACTATTCCCATGAAAAAAACGCTCTATACGCTGCTGCTGGCGGCTTCTTTGCTGCCGCTGGGCGCCGCGGCCCAGTCCATCACCCGCCTGAACCCTACTAACTGGTGGGTGGGCATGAAGCACAACACCGTGCAGGTGCTGGTGTACGGCCCCCAGGCCGGCACGCTCACCTACACCGTGAACTACCCCGGCGTGAAGCTGGTGAAAACCAACACCGTCGAGAACCCCAACTACGCCTTCCTCGACCTCATCATTGCGCCCACGGCCAAACCCGGGCAGGTGGCGCTGGTGGGCAAGAAGGGCGCGAAAACCGTAACCCAGAACTGGGAGCTTAAGGCTCGCGACAACGCCGTGAAAGCCCAGGGCGTAACGCAGGCCGACTTCATCTACCTGGCCATGCCCGACCGGTTTGCCAACGGTGACCCCTCGAACGACAAGTTTGCCGATATGGCCGACCCCAGCTCCGACCGCGCCCAGCCCTTCCTGCGCCACGGCGGCGACCTGCAAGGGGCCAGCCAGCACCTCGATTACCTGAAGGAGCTGGGCGTGACGGCTGTGTGGTTTACTCCCGTCATCGAAAACAACCAGGGCCTCACCGACGAAGGCGGGGCCAAACGCTCGGCCTACCACGGCTACGGCTTCACCGACCACTACACCGTGGATAAGCGCCTGGGCGGCAATGCGGCCTACAAAGCCTTCGTGCAGAAAGCCCACGGCATGGGCCTGAAAGTGGTGCAGGACGCCGTGTACAACCACATCGGCAACAATCACTGGTTTATCCAGGACTTGCCCATGAAAAGCTGGCTGCACCAGTGGCCCACGTACACCAACACCAGCTACCGCCAGCAGCCCATCACCGACCCCCACGCCGCCCAGATTGACCGCAGAGTGACCCTCGACGGCTGGTTTGTGCCCTTCCTGCCCGACCTCAACCAGCAGAACCCCTACGTGGCCAACTTCCTGATCCAGCACGCCCTCTGGACGGTGGAGAACTTCGGGGTGGATGCCTGGCGCATCGACACCTACATGTACAACGACCAGCCCTTCATGAACCGCTGCAACGCGGCGCTGCTGCAGGAGTACCCAAAGATTCACATTTTCGGAGAATCGTCGGTGACCAGCATCGTGGATCAGGCCTACTACGTGCGCAACAAGATTGACTTTCCCTTCAAGTCCAACCAGCCCGGCGGCCTCGATTTCGTGCTGGAAAACGCCATGCTGGCCGGCCTGAAGGAAGTGGGTACGCCGGGTGCCACCGGCTGGGACAACGGCGCCCAGCGCGTGTACCAGGCCTTGGCCCAGGACGCCGTGTACCAGGACCCCACCAAGCTCGTCACCTTCATCGACAACCACGACCATAACCGGTTCTTGTCGGAAGTAGGCGAGGACGTGGCCAAGTACAAGATGGGCCTGACCTGGCTGCTGACCACCCGCGGCATCCCGAGCATGTACTACGGCACGGAAATCCTGATGAAAAACTTCAAGGACCCCTCCGACGCCGAAGTGCGCCGCGACTTCCCCGGCGGCTTCCCCGGCGACCAGCAGAACAAGTTCACGGCCGCCGGCCGCACCGAGGCCGAAAACGACGCCTTCCGCTTTGTGAGCACCCTGGCCAACTACCGCCGCACCCACCCGGTGCTCAGCTCCGGCCAGCTGATGCAGTACCTGCCCGAAAACGGCCAGTACGTGTACTTCCGCTACGCCGACGCCGGCACCGTGATGGTAGCCTCCAACACCACCGATAAAGCCGCCAGCCTGCCCACCGCCCGCTTCTCCGAACGCATGGCCGGCTTCACCAAAGCCCGCAACGTGCTAACCGGCGAAACCATTTCCGACCTGAAAACCCTGCAGCTGCCCGCCAAAACGGCGTTGGTGCTGGAGCTGATGAAGTAACCTTCACCTCTATGATAGATACCTCCGAAGCCCAGCTCCGCGCCGCTTTGTTGGGTCTGGCCGTGGGCGACGCGCTGGGCGTGCCCGTGGAGTTCCAGAGCCGCGCTGCCCGCCGCCACGACCCCGTGGTGCACATGCGCGCCTACGGCACCCACCACCAGCCCGCCGGCACCTGGTCCGACGATGCCTCGCTCACGTTCTGTTTGGCTGAAGCCATTGCCGACGGCTACACCGTGGGCAAGCTGGCCGAAAACTGCGTCCGCTGGTACTACAAAAACTTCTGGACGCCCCACGGCTCCGTGTTCGACATCGGCATCACCACCCGCGAGGCCCTGCAGAAGCTCAAAGCCGACCCTGACCTAATTCTGGCGGGTGGCACCGACGAATACAGCAACGGCAACGGCGCCCTGATGCGGATTTTGCCGCTGGCTTTCTACCAGGAGCAGGCCCAGCCAGCCGCCCGGTTTCAGCTGATCCGGGAGGCTTCGGCCGTCACGCACGGCCATATTCGCTCGGCGGTGGCGTGCTGGCTGTACCTGGAAGTGGCCCGCCACCTGCGTGCCGGCCGGGCCCCGGCCGAGGCCTACGCCCAACTGTGCGCCGAAGCCCCGGCCCAGCTGCGGGAGTTGCGCGTTCCAGAACCGGAAATAGCGCAGTTCGACTATCTGCTAACCGGAAAACTGGCTGATTTTCAGGAGCAGAAGATCCGAAGCGGCGGCTACGTCATGCACACCCTGGAAGCCAGCCTGTGGTGCCTGCTCCGCCACGAAACCTTTGCCGAAACCGTGCTGGCCGCCGTCAACCTCGGCGACGACACCGACACCACCGGGGCCGTAACCGGCGGTTTGGCCGGCCTGTACTATGGCGAAGCCGCCATTCCGGCCGAGTGGCTGGCCGTGCTGGCCCGCCGCCCCGATATCGAGGACCTGGCCCGGCGCATGACCGCCCGGTAGCTGTCTGGATTCTGCCTGGCCCGGCCCTCAGGTGGGGCGGGCCGACAGCAGGTGCTGCACGGCCAGGGCCGTGCGGGCCGTAGCCGGGGCGCCCAGCGTTTGCTGCGCTCCGGCCAGCACCTGCTCCGTATCGGCCAGAATCCGGCCGATCAGGCGGTAGTTGTCGGATGTGGCCTTGCCGGCGACGGGCAGCTGCCCGGCAATCCGGTCGACGGTGGTGCCCAGGTAGCGGAAGGCGCTGGTCAGGGCCGGCGGCGGGCCGGTCGGATGGTAGAGCGCCACCAGCCGCAGCTCGATGGTGCCCATCACCAGCCGGGCCAGCTGGCGCAGCAGCAGCTGTTCCTCGGTGGTAAATACGCGCGGCTGCTGGTCGAGCACGCACAGCGCCCCGATGGCGTAGCCCTGGCGCGTGAGCAGGGGGCTGCCGGCGTAGAAGCGCAGCTGCAGCTCCCGCGCCACGGCCTGGTTTACCAGCTGGCAGGGCGGCTGCTCCAGGTTCTCGAACACGGTGGTGGCGCCGCGCAGCACTACCACCGAGCACAGGCTGTCTTGCCGCGGCAGCCACACCGCCCCCGGCAGGCCGGCCTGCGCCTTGAACCACACCGCCTCGCGGGTGACCAGCGAAATCAGGCTGATGGACGTATCAAAGATCAGGGCCGAGAGGGCGGCCAGATCATCAAACAGCTCTTCCGGAGGCGTGCCGGCAATGTAGAGCTCCTGCAGGGCCTGCTGGCGCTGCTGTTCCTGGGCTGGGAACAGGGTCGTGAGGTCGGGCATAGGTGTGATAGTGAGCCAGGCAGGAAAGTCCGGGTTGGGGTATAGCGGAGCGGCTTCTTGGATAGAATATACTCAGGATGCTGGTCGGCCCTAGCGCGTTTTCGACGGAAAACGGGCCCGCAGCGACGAACCCGCGGCGGCAGCAGCCGAACGGTCATCTGCCCGGGTAAACCGGACTTATCCCGGGCCGTTGCAGCCTTCTCCGTCGCGCCGCAAAGACGGTTCGGGGTGCCGTACTGCGCCTGAGGCAGGCAAAACTGGGATGGGCAGCCACGCAAAGAAAAACGCCCCTCCGGCATAACCGGAAGGGCGTTTGATTTTTGGGCAAGGGCAAAGCCAGCGCCGCAGCGTAGCCGCTGCCGCCGGTAAGGAGCGGGCAGGCGGTAGGCTAGGGCTGCTGCCAGGTGCGCACGTAGCGGCCCTGTCGGTCGTAGCGCTGGGCCTGCTGCGGCACGTCGAAGGCGGTGTCGCGCACGTCGGTGCCGGTGCCGGCAATGTACTTCCAGTTGCCCCAGTTCGAGGCCGGGTCGTAGTCGATGAGCTGGTGCTCAAACCAAGCCGCGCCCCAGCGCCAGTCCTGGTGCAGGTCGTGGATGAGGTAGCTGGCCACGTTCTGGCGGCCGCGGTTGCTCATGAAGCCGGTGGCGGCCAACTCGCGCATGTTGGCATCCACGAAGGGCTGGCCGGTGCGGCCCTGGGTCCAGCGCGCAAACACAGCGCGGTCGGGGTTGGTGGGCTTGGGCAGCTGGTCGCGCAGGCCGCGCCAGCGGAAGAAGTCGGCGCCGGCGCGCAGGGCCAGCAGCCGGAAATAGTCGCGCCAGAGTAGCTCCAGGCGCAGCTGCATGACGCCCTTGCTGCGGGCGCCGTGCACGGCATCATAATCGTCGATAGCGGCCCAGATCTGGCGGGCCGAGAGGCTGCCGTTGGCCAGCCAGGGCGAAAACTTGGTGCTGAAGGCCTCGCCCAGCATCTGGTTGCGGGTGTCGTCGTAGCGCCCGATGAGGTGGCGCTCCACGGCGTAATCGTGCAGGCGGGCCAGGGCGGCGGTTTCGCCGCCGCCCAGCGCGGGCAGGGCCGAGCGCCGGTCGCGGGGGCGGGTGGTGGGGGCCGGCTGCCCCAGGGCGGCTGCCAGCGCGGCGGCGTTAGGCAGCGCGGCCGGCGCAAAGCCGGCAGGCAGCGGCGGCAGCTGGGTGGGGGCGGGCTCCGCGGGCCGCACCGTCATCTTGGAGAAGACATCAAACCGAAACTTGCTGAACGAATAGGGCAGGTTGCGCACCGGAATGGGCAGGTCCTGGGGGCGCAGCAGCGTTAGGGTTTCGAAGAAGCGCAGGGGTGTTTTGGGGTTCAGCGCGGCTTCCAGGGCATCTTCAGTTTCCCATTCCTCGGTGGTGTGCTCGGCGCTGGCCCAGATGGCTTCGGCCCCCACCTGCCGGGCCAGGGCGGGCAGCTCGTCCTCGGGCCGGCCCACCACAAAGTGAATGCCGCTGCCCAGGGTCGCGTAGCGCTGCTGCAGATCGGTGAGGGTTTCCAGCAAAAACGGCAGCCGGTGCGGTCCGGTGCGGGGCAGCTCCAGATACGGGTCGGGGCCCAGGGCCACGGGGTCGAAGCAGTAGACGGGCAGCAGGGTGGTGGCGTGGGGCGGCAGGGCCGTCAGCACGGCGTTGTCGTGCAGGCGCAGGTCGTTGCGCAGCCAGTAGAGAACGGTCATCGGGCGAACAGGAGCTTGGTTGAGGGGCTAACAGGCAGCTCGGCAAATCTTCCCGATTCCTAGCCCTTTGTTCCCTGCGTTTCCTAGCGGGCGGCCCTGTTGGTGCTGATAGAACGTCATGCAGAGGCGCAGCCGAAGCATCTCGCGTGCTTCCACAGGATGACCGACACAGAATTACCATGGTAACAGCAGCACGCGATATTCCTCGCAGGCTCGGAATGACGTGCGGGTTGCCGCGCAGCTGGCCAGAAAAAGCAAAAGGCCCTCCAGCTTGCGCTGAAGGGCCTTTGCGGTCCGGACGGGACTCGAACCCGCGACCTCCGCCGTGACAGGGCGGCATTCTAACCAACTGAACTACCGAACCAGTTCATCTTTCCGGTTAGACCGTGTGTCCTTCCGTTTTGATGATGCAAATATAGAAGGCCGATTCTGACTGTGCAAACAAAAAACTGCCTTAGCAGCGTAGGGTAGGGGTTTTTTGAAAGGTATTGAACTGTGAATAAACCCACTAGGCCCGATAAAAAAAATGTTTATTTTTTTATCGGGCCTAGTCCTGTGGTGAGGTGAGAGGGCCAAACGGCGTAGCGTGGCACTATTTCTTCAGCACCAGGTAGCCAGTAGCGCGGGATTATTTCTTCAGCACTAGGTAGCCATAGGCCGACAGCGAAATCTGGGCGTCCAGCGTCACGGAGCCTCCGGCCAGCGCATTGGTCCAGGTGGTGTTGGCCAGGTTGGCGGGCAGGGTGTACACCTGCGGGGTGTTACGCACGTTGGCTACCACAAACGCCTGCTCGGAGCCGGCCGTTTTGGTGAAAGCGCATACGTTGCGGGTGCTGAGCGGCGTGGGGGTGCCCACGCGCAGGGCGGCGCTGCCGGCGCGGGCGGCCAGCAGCTGCTGGTAGGCGCGCTTCACGTCGGGGTTGCGGCCCCAGCGCACTTTCACGCTGGTGAACGGGAACGTAATGGCCTGGCTCATGCCGGCTTCCTGCCCGTTGTAGATCATGGGCACTCCTTTATATAATGCCGTCACCACGAAGGCCGACATGGCGCCTTCCTTGCCGCCAAACAGGGTGACGGGCGTGCCGTCGGAGCCGTTTACGTCGTGGTTGGTGATGTAGCGCACCACCTGCTGGGTGCCGGAGGCGCCATTGTACTCACTGTTGTTGAGGGCGTCGAAGTTGCTGACCGCGCTGGCGCCGTTCTTGTACACCTGGTAGATGCCGCCGTACCAGCTGAAGCCGAAGTTGTAGTCGAAGCCGGAGCTGAAGTTGGCGGCGCGGGTGCCCTCGGCCAGCAGCAGCAGCTTGTGGCTCTTGATGTTGCGCAGCGTGTCGGTGGCCTGCTTCCAGAAGTCGTTGGGCTGGAAATCGGCGTAGTCGAAGCGGAAGCCGTCTACGTTGGCCGTGTACACCCACGATTTCAGGGCTGAAATCATTTCCAGACGCATGGCCGCATTGCTGAAATCCAGCTGGGCCACGTCGTTGTAGGTGGTGCCGTTGTTGGATACGGGCGTGATGGCGCCGGCCGCGTTTTTCTGGTACCAGTCGGGGTGATCCGTAATCCAGGGGTTGTCCCAGCTGGTGTGGTTGGCCACCCAGTCGAGCATTACGGCCATGTTGCGCTGGTGGGCGCCGTCCACCAACGCCCGCAGGTCGGCGAGGGAGCCGAACTCGGCGTTTACCGACTTGTAGTCCTTCACGGCATAGGGCGAGTTCACCGATTTGCTGTCGGTGCCAATCGGGTAAATCGGCATCAGGTACAGCACGTTCACGCCCAAATCCCGGATGGAATCAAGCCGGGCCGTAACGCCAGCGAAGTTGCCGGTCTGGCTGAAAGCGCGCATGTTCACCTGGTACATCACCGCGTCCTGGCGGTTGGGTACGCCCGCGAAAGGCGTGCCGTATTGCGGAATTGGTGGCGGGCCCGGGTTGGTCGGCGGCGTGGGTGGCGTAGGCGTGGGGTCGTCGGTGCCCGACGATTTGCAGGCGCCCAGCAGTCCGGCCGCCAACAGCAGGGTCAGGCTAGCGCGGTTGACATTGGTAAACAGTGACATAAGGCAACGGAAAGTGGTGGGAATTTAAAAGGGGTAGTAGCGCGAACTTTGTAGTTCGCGCCTCCACGCCGCGTGGTTCGTTCTAACGGCGCGGGGACGCGAACTACAAAGTTCGCGCTACTGCTTAGCGGCCAATCGGCCGGAGGCTGATGGCTGCGCCGCCGCCGGGGGCCAGCTGCAGCTTGAGCGTGGATTTGCTGCTGACTTTCTGCTTGCGGATTTGGTAGGCCTCGGGGTTCTGGTCCCAGCTGGCTCCTTTGGCGTCGGCGTAGATAGTAGCCTCGTATTGCCGGCCGGGCGTCAGGAAATCGAACTTGATGGTTTGCTGACGCGGGTTTTCGTCAGTGATGCTGCCAACGTACCAGTCCTCGCGGCCCTTGGCTTTGCGGGCGGTGGTGATGTACTCGCCGGGTTCGGCGGCCAGAATGCGGGTATCGTCCCAGTCCACGGCCACGTCCTTGATGAACTGGAAGGCGTCGGGGTGCTGCTCGTAGGCCTCGGGCAGGTCGGCGGCCATCTGCACGGGGCTGTACATGGTCACGTACAGGGCCAGCTGCTTGGCCAGGGTGGTGTGTACCTGGCGGCCCTTGTTCTGGGCGGGGTTCCAGGCTTCCAGCTTGATGCGGAAAATACCGGGCGTGTAGTCCATGGGGCCGCCCATGAGGCGGGTGAAGGGCAGAATGGTTTCGTGCTCGGGCGGGTTGCCGGTGCTCCAGGCGTTGAACTCGTTGCCCCGGGCTGCTTCCGAGGCCAGCCAGTTGGGGTAGGTGCGGTGCAGGCCGGTGGGCCGCACGGCCTCGTGCATGTCCACCATCAACTCATGCTGGCCCAGCAGGGCGGCGGTGTGGTTGTAATGGTTGACCATCCACTGGCCGTCGTGGTGCTCCCCGCGCGGGATGATGCGGCCCACGTAGCCGGTTTTCACGGCCGCGTAGTTATGCTCCTTCATGAAGCGGTAGGCGGCATCCTGGCGCCGCTCGTAGTTGGTGACGGAGCCCGAGGTTTCGTGGTGCATCATCAGCTGCACGCCTTTGGCGGCGGCGTACTGCTGCAGTTCCGTGACGTTGAAATCGGGGTAGGGCGTCACGAAGTCGAACACTTCCTCCTTCCAGTTGCCGGCCCAGTCTTCCCAGCCCACGTTCCAGCCCTCCACCAGCACGCTTTGCAGGCCGTGCTGGGCAGCAAAGTCGATGTAGCGCTTCACGTTGGCGGTGTTGGCGCCGTGGCGGCCGTTGGGCCGGAGGCGGCTCCAGTCGGTGCCGGCCAGCTTGATATTGCTGGTGTCGGCGTAGTTCCAGCTGGCCTTGTTTACGTGCATCTCCCACCACACGCCCACAAATTTCTGGGGCTTGATCCAGCTGGTGGTGGGAAATTGCGTGGGCTCGTTCAGGTTCAGAATCAGCTTGCTGGCCAACACCTCGGGGGCTTTGTCGCTTACCACGATGGTGCGCCAGGGCGTGTGCTCGGGGGCCTGCAGGTAGGCGGCTGCGCCGGTGGCCGAGGGCACCAGGTGGCTGCGCAGGCTGTAGGTGGCGGGGGCCACGTCCAGCATCATGGCCGGGTAGTTTACCAGCGCGGCCTCGTGGATGTTCACGTACAGTCCGTTGTCGGCCTTCAGCATCAGGGGCGTCTGCACGCGGTGGGGGGAGGCTTTCTGCTGAATGGCCTCGATGGGCGTGGTGTTCACCTCGCTCAGGCGGGAGGTGGTGTAGGCGTACTCGTTGGAGTCGTAGTCGCCCGGAATCCAGAAGGCCTTGTGGTTGGCGGGCAGGTTGAACTCGGTCAGCTCCTGCTGCACCGTGAAGTAGCTCAGGCCCGGCTGGCGCGGCACTTCGTAGCGGAAGCCCACGCCATCGGCAAACACCCGGAACACCACGTCGAGGCGGCGGCCGGGCTGCTGGGGCTGGCGCAGATGCACCGTGAGCTGGCGGTAGTGGTTGCGGATGGTTTTCACCTCGCCCCACACCGGGTTCCAGGTTTCATCCACGTCCTTGGTTTCGGAGCCGGTGATTTCCAGCGGCCCCTCGAAGCCCGGCCCGTCGGCCAGAGCCAAACCCAGCCGGGAGGTGTTGATGACGGGTTTCGAGCCGAACTGCACGGCGTAGGTGGGCTGGCCGGCGGCGTTGCGGGCCACCTGCAGGCGTACGTTAGCAAGCTGCACGGTAAGCGGGGCGGTGGCCTGCGCCGCCGCCGAACCCGCCGGCAACAGCAGCAGCCAGAAATACTGACGCATGGGAATTAGAAAAGGGGAGCGGAACGTGGTGGCCGGACCAGCTGTCGGCCCGGAACACTACAAAGCAACCCATCCGTGCCCACCCGCGGAATTTATCAAGCCCGCGTCAAGAAAATATAATTGGGTATTGGGTTTAAGTTTTTGATTTATAGTTTATTGTATTGAAAATAGTTGGTGAAAATATAGACGGGATATAGCATGAGTTGAAGCCGATTTCAGCAATTGGGAAGAGTATTGGATTGAGGTGCACGATGTAGAGACGCAATATTTTGCGTCTCGTCGTTGCTGACGTTGTTCAAACAGCATGGTGCCGGCCGTTCAACGACGAGACGCAAAATATTGCGTCTCTACATCGTTCAAACCGCCCCAACCTACACCGCCTCAATGGCCATAATCCGGGCTTCGAATTCCTCGTTCGGGACGATGGAGCGGTTCTTCACCCGGGTTTTGTAGGTGTAGATGGTGTTGATGGAATAGCCCAGCATCCGGCTGATTTGCTCGCTGTCCTGGATGCCCAGGCGGATGAGGGCGAAGATGCGCAGCTCGGTGCTCAGCAGCTGGTCTTCGGGAAGGTGGAACTGGTCTTCGGGCTGGAACAGGGCGTTGAACTGCGGGATGAACTGCGGGAACAGCCGCAGAAACACCGCGTCGAAGCCGCGCAGCAGCTCCTGCCGCTGCTGCCGGATGTTGAGGCCGCTCACCAGCTTCTGCACGGCCCCGTACTGCTTGCCGGCCAGCTGGGTATCGAGGGCCTGCTTGAGGGTTTCGAGCCGGTCGAGCAGGCGGGAATTGTTGTGGAAGTAGTAGCCGATATACTCCTGCTTGATCTGGCTGGCCTCGTGCAGGCCCGTATTCAGCCGGGCCAGCTCCTCGTTGCGCTCCTGCAGGGCGTGGTTGGTGGCCGAAATCAGCTCCCCGGCCCGCTGCAGCTTGCGCAGCTGCCGCCAAATCACCCCGATAAACGCCGCCACCACCACCGCCAGCAGCGTCACGGCCCCGGCGTAGAGCCGCAACGAGCGGCGCTGCTGCTCAATGATGGTGATTTTCTGCCCCTCAATCACCGAGGAAATGTGGCTGATTTCAAGCTGCCGCTGCCGGGCCTTATAAAACGTGGCCTGGGCCCGCGCCTCCTTAATAAAGGCGTAGGCGTTTTCCAGGTCGCCGCGGCGGTAGCAGTACTCCGAGAGCTGAAACAGCGCCACCGTTTCCTTGGTAGCCGATTTCACATCGGCCGCCGCCGACTCCAGCAGCAGGGCAAACGCCCGGTCTTCCTGCCCCTGCAGGGTGTAGATGTAGGCCGTGGTGCTGGCACTCACCGCCAGCTGGTGCAGCGTGAGCCCGGGCAGCTGCCGGATGCGCCGGTACAACGCCGCGCCCTGCGCCAGCTGCCCGGTTTTCACGGCCCGGAACTGCTGCACCGACAGCTGCTCGTAGGAGCCCGGCCGGCTGTAGCGCAGCGCCGAATCGGCGTAGGCCAGGGCCTGGGTGTGGTAGGCGGGGCGGTACACCTGGTCGTGGTTGAAGTCGCCCAGGTCGCTGTAGGCGCGCGCCTGCAGGAAGTAGAACTCCTGCCGGTCGGCCCGGCTCAGGTAGGCCGGCCGGATGCGGTTCAGCTCCTCGAAGGTTTCCTTGAACATGCCCGAAGACAGCAGGATAAACGCCAGCTTCAGCCGGGCCAGCTCGGTTTTCTCGGGGCTATCCAGCTGCCGGGCCAGCCGGGTAAGCTGCTGGCTGTACACAAACGCCGAGTCGTACTGAAACGCCTTATATTCCTCGTAAATGCGCAGCCCCAGCCCGAAACGGGCCTCCGGGTTGGCCGGCGAGGCCCGGAAGGCGGCCGTGAGCACCGCAATGCGCTGCTGCCGCTGCTGGTCGTAGCGGGTTTTGTGGGCCAGAGCCGTTTGCAGGTTGCGCAGCAGGGGAGAAGGCGCCGTCGGCTCCGCCCGGCCCACCAGAGCCGAACCCACCAGAACGCAGACGAGCAGCAGAATTTTCACAAGGGTAAAGATGCGCCACGCACCGCAGCAAGCCTACCGCCAACCAAATAAAATCCGCCGGCCGTGTAGAGACGCGTATTCGCATCTCCTCGTTGAACGATTGACTCTGCGCCGCCATCACGATGTAGAGACGCAATATTTTGCGTCTCCCCGTTGAACGACTGGAACCACGCCAGCTACACAGCGGAATTGCTTCAATAGCAACTTGAAAATCAACAGCACGTCATGCTTCGCTGCGCTCTGCATGACGTGCTGTTGTTTCCTAAACAGCTTCAACGTCAGCAACCACGAGACGCGAGGTGTCGCGTCTCTACATCGTTCAAACCGAGAAGCCAGAAAAAGCAAAAGGCCCTCCAGATTTCTCTGAAGGGCCTTTGCGGTCCGGACGGGACTCGAACCCGCGACCTCCGCCGTGACAGGGCGGCATTCTAACCAACTGAACTACCGAACCAGTTCTCAATGCGGGGCAGACCATGTGTCGTTTCCGTTTTGATGATGCAAAAGTAGGGGGCCGGATTGGACTGCACAATAGGCCTGGGTAAAAAAGTGCGAAAAACTTCCGGACGCGGGTGTTGACGCCTGTTTATCAGGGAGAAAAAAAATGCAAAAATCCGCGGCAGCTGGCAGTGCGCCGTGTGCATGGCTTCGCTTACCTTTGCTTTCTTCTCTCACTTTGCAAACCTGACGCATTCTGCCGTGGCAATGCTCCTCGATTTTGAACAACCAATTGCCGTGCTCGAAGGCAAGCTCCGTGAAATGCAACAGCTGGCGCTCGATAGCCAGGTGGACGTTTCGGATGCCGTAGCGGCCCTCGAAGCCAAAATCAAGACCCTTAAAAAGGAAACCTACGCCAACCTGACCCGCTGGCAGCGCGTGCAGCTCTCGCGCCACCCCGAACGGCCTTACACCCTCGACTACATTGAGGGCATGACTGAGAAGTTTGTAGAGCTGCACGGCGACCGGACCGTGGGCGACGACAAGGCCATGGTGGGCGGCTTCGCTGAAATCGACGGCCGCTCGGTGATGTTCATTGGCCAGCAGAAGGGCCGCAACACCAAGCAGCGGCAGATGCGCAATTTCGGCATGCCCAACCCCGAAGGCTACCGCAAGGCCCTGCGCCTGATGAAGCTGGCCGAGAAGTTCGGCAAGCCCATCGTGACGCTGATTGACACGCCCGGCGCGTTTCCGGGCCTCGAGGCCGAGGAGCGGGGGCAGGGCGAGGCCATTGCCCGCAACCTCAAGGAAATGTTCCTGCTGAAGGTGCCCGTCATCTGCATCATCATCGGCGAAGGTGCTTCGGGCGGGGCCCTGGGTATTGCCATCGGCGACCGGGTGCTGATGCTGGAAAACACCTGGTACTCGGTGATTTCGCCGGAGTCGTGCAGCAGCATTCTGTGGCGCAGCTGGGACTACAAGGAGCAGGCCGCCGAGGCCCTCAAGCTCACGGCCACCGATATGCTGGGCAACAAGCTTGTGGACGGCATCGTGAAGGAGCCCCTGGGTGGCGCCCACACCGACACGGCCGCCATGATTAAAACCCTGAAGAAAACCATCCTCAAAACCCTCGACGAGCTGGAAGCCCTGCCCCACGAGGAGCGCATCAGCCAGCGCATCGACAAGTTCTCGGCGATGGGCGTGGTGCTGGAGTAGAACACAAGCACCCAAAGCACGTCATGCCGAGCGGAGCGAAGCATCTCGCCAGTGTGGTACAATCAGTTACTACACTGGCGGGATGCTTCGCTCCGCTCGGCATGACGTGCTTTTTTCATTTATTCGCCTACTGAATCCCTCCCAACCCAATTCCCATGACCGTTCATACCCTCGATACCGGCCTGTTTAAACTCGATGGCGGCGCCATGTTTGGCGTGGTGCCCAAAAGCATGTGGCAGAAGCTGGTGCCCGCCGACGCCAACAACATGTGCACCTGGGCCATGCGCTGCCTGCTGGTGGAAGACAACGGCCGGCTGCTGCTGATTGACAACGGCATCGGGGAGAAGCAGGACGAGAAGTTCCGGGGCCATTTCTACCTGCACGGCGACGACACGCTGGAAAAGTCGCTGCGCCGCCTGGGCTACACCTCGGCGGATATCACCGACGTGCTGCTGACGCACCTGCACTTCGACCACTGCGGCGGCTCGGTGGTGCGCACGGCTGCCGGCCAGTTGGAGCTGGCCTTCCCGAACGCCACCTATTGGAGCAACCAAAGCCACTGGGACTGGGCCGTGACGCCTAACGCCCGCGAAAAAGCCAGCTTTCTGAAGGAAAACATTCTGCCCATCCAGGAAAGCGGCCACCTGCGCTTTATTGATTCGGCCGCCGATGTGCCGGCTGAACTGGGCGCTGTGCGGGAAATCATCTTCGCCGACGGCCATACCGAAAAGATGATGGTGCCGCTGCTCGACTACAAAGGCAGCAAACTGGCCTTCATGGCCGACCTGCTGCCCAGCGCCGCCCACATTCCGCTGCCCTACGTGATGGGCTACGACGTGCGCCCCCTGCAGACCCTCACCGAAAAGGAGCAGGTGCTGCGCCGCGCCGCCGACGAAAACTGGGTGCTGGTGCTGGAGCACGATGCCGCCCACGAGTGCTGCACGGTGCAGCACACCGAAAAAGGCGTGCGTCTGGCCGATACGTTCAAACTGTCGGATCTGTAAGGTCGTTTTTCGCCTTTTGGCAGTGGGTTTTCGTTGTGAGTTGATACTAGCACTACCGGCACCGTGACACTGACCGAGAAGCCAATAAGCACCAGCCAACCTTCAGCAACGCCTCCCGGCCTGGCTTTGGCCTTGTCGGGGGGAGGGGCGCGCGGCTTGGCCCACCTGGGCGTGCTGGCCGCCCTCGACGAGCTGGCGCTGCCGGTAGCGGCGCTGGCCGGCGTATCGTCGGGGGCCATTGTAGGGGCGTTTTACGCGGCCGGGTTTGCGCCCCGCGAGATTCTGCAGCTGTTTATGGGCGTCAGCATCACGCGGCTCACCCGGATGGCTTTCAGCCGTTACGGGCTGCTGCAACTGGGGGCGGTGGAGGCGCTATTTGCCCGGCATCTGGGGGCCGGCTGCACCTTCGAGAGCCTGCGCCTGCCCCTGACGCTGGTGGCCACCGACCTGACGGCCGGGGCGTCGGTGCATTTTTCGCAGGGCCTGCTGATTCCGCCGCTGCTGGGCTCGTCGGCGGTGCCGGTGCTGTACCGGCCCATTGAGTACCAGGGCCGGCAGCTGGCCGATGGGGGCCTGCTTAACAACCTGCCCGTGGATGCGCTGCTGGGCCGGGGCTGGCCGGTGGTGGCCGTCAACTGCATTCCTACCAACACGGGCGGGCGGATTACAGGCTTCCGCAACCTAGTGGAACGCACCCTCAACCTGATTATCGGAGCCAACAGCACCCTCAGCAAGCAGCAGTGCCAGCTGCTGCTGGAGCCGCCGGAGCTGCGCGCCTACCGCCCGCTGGACTACCGGCGCGGGCAGGAGCTGTTCGATATCGGCTACCGCTACACGCTGGCGCAGGCCCTGGCGCTGCGGGCGCTGCTAACCGCGCCGGCCGATTCGCCAGAGCCGGAGTAAGCGGCTTACCTTACATTTTCCTAGTTTTGGCTTCCGGCAGTTCCGGCATTCCGCCGCTACCACTTTATTTCCGCTTCTTTCTGCATGGCCGCTCGCAAAACCTCTACGTTCTGGTACTACATTTCCAAAGCCATTTTCGCGGTAGCGGGCTGGCGGCTGGGGCCACGGGTGCCCGCCGACATCAAGAAAAGCATGATGATTGCCGCGCCGCACACCAGCAACTGGGACTTCATCTTCGCGCGGGCCGCGTTTTTTCTGATGGACGTGGACGTGAAGCTCACCATCAAAAAGGAGTGGACCACCATTCCGGTATTGGGCGCGCTGGTGCGTGGTCTGGGCGGCCTGGCCGTAGACCGCAGCCGCAACAACAGCCTCGTAGATGGTATGGTGCAGCTGTTTAAGGAACACGATGAGCTGGTGATTCTGATTACGCCCGAGGGTACCCGCTCGTACCAGCCCAAATGGCGCAAAGGCTTCTACCACGCCGCGGTGGGGGCCGGGGTGCCCATCCAGCTCGGCTACCTCGATTACAAAAACAAGGAGGCCGGAGTGGGCCCCGCCTTCTGGCCCACCGGCGACTACGAGAAGGATCTGGAGGAAATCAAGGCCTTCTACCGCACCAAGCAGGGCCGCTTCCCAGAGAAAGGCGTACGCTAAGTGAGTAGGGCGCGGCCCTGCTGTTCCTTCCTAAACCAGTTGTTCAGGCCAAAATCATGGAAAAGCTGCAGACATTGCTCTGGATAGTGCTGGGGTTGGGCGTGTTTATCTGGCGGATGGTGCAGAAGGCCCGGGCTACCACGGCCCGTGAGCAGCAGCAGCGCCCACCGCGCACGCGCCAGGTGCCGCCGTTGCCGGCCGCCTCGTTTGAGGAACTGCTGAAGCAGATGCAGGCCGGCAACCGTCCCGCTACTGCCACCCCGGCCGCGGCCGAGCAAACGACGCCGGCCGGCCGGCCTTTGCCGCGTGAAACGGCCGCCCCGGCCCGCAGCCTAGAACAACGCCAGCCGATGGCCGCTTCGCTGGAAACCACGCCGGAGGCCCGGTCGCTGGAGGTGCCGCTGCACGAGGCGCGCCGGGCCGCCAGCCAGCCCCGCGCCAGCCGCCGCCCCCACGAGCCCGCCGACTATTGGACCCGCCAGCAGGCCCGCGCCCAGGAGCCCGCCCGGGCCACCGTCACCGATCTGCTGCGCAATCCGGCCGACCTGCGGGCTGCTTTCGTGCTAAGCGAAATCCTGCAGCGTCGGTTTTAACTGATATGGGTAACGCGCTATTATCTAGCGTGTTATTTTTTTAACTTATAGCTGGGCGTTCTGCTTTTTTTCCTCGCAGGCGCTGAGCTTATTGGTGCGGTGAGCCGGTAGCACCAGCGGGTTATGCCTGGCTGTCGTTCTGCAGAAACAGCCGGAACGTGGTGCCGCAGTCTTCCTGGCTTTCCACTTCGATGTGGCCGCCAGGCCCTTCCACCAGCCGGTTGACCAGAAACAGACCGACCCCGGTACCCTCTGCCGTCTGCGGGTGGAAGCGCCGGAAGAGATGAAACAGCTCGGCCCCGTGGCGCTCCAGATTGAGGCCCAGGCCATTGTCCTGCACTTCCAGCACCGGCTGCCCGCCGTCCTGATACGCCCGCAGCTGTATGTGCGGGGGCCGGGCGGGGTGGCGGTATTTCAGCGCGTTGCCCAATAGGTTGAGCAGAATGGTTCGCAGGTTGATCCGGACGTACTGCAGCTGCGTCAGGGCCGAAAAATCGGTGCTGATGCGTGCCCGCGTGGTTAAGATCTGTGGGCGCAGGGCCTGCATAACATCGGCCGTGAGCTCGGCCAGGTTGACCGACTCGCTGACGGGTGGACTGGCTGGCCGCTGCTCCTGCACCACGGCGGCCAGGTCGTTGATGGTGGTGGACAGGCTGTGCAGCGACTCTTCCAGCAGGCGCATGATGGTAGCCGCATCGGGCTCCTGCACCACGGCGGTGCGGCGCAGCTCCTCAAACAGGCCCTGCAGGTTGTTGACGGGCTGCTTGAGGTCGTGGCTGGCGGCGTACACGAAGTTGTCCAGGTCCTGGTTGCTGCGGGCCAGCTGCTGGTTGCGCGCCGTTATCTGGTCGTTGGCGGCCGTCAGCTCGGCGTTCTTGCTGTGCAGGGCCTGCCGGGTGTGGGTCAGCTCCGCCAGCGAGTCGCGCAGCTGGCGGTTCATGGTCTGGATTTCGGCATGGTAGCGGTTCTGGTACTGCCGCCACTCGTTTTTCTCGATGGCGTAGACCACCGTTTTGTAGAGCAGCTCCCGGTCGAAGTGCTGCTTGACGAGGTAGTCGAGGGCGCCGTTGTTGAGGGCCCGCACCGCAATGGACTCGTTGCCGCCGCCCGTAATCATCACCACGCACAGGGTTTCGGGCGGGGCCAGCTGGCTTAGCTGCGTGAGCATGTCCAAGCCGTCGGTGTCAGGCAGGTTGTAGTCGAGCAGGATGCAATCGGGGCGGAGCTGGCGGAACAGCTCAAGGCCGTCTTCGCCCGAGGAGGCTTCGGCAATTTCCAGCCGCTCGTGGCCTACCTGCTGGCCCAGATAGCGCCGGTACAGCATCCGGTCTTCGGGGTTGTCGTCGATGAGCAGAATACGCTTCACAGTGCGCTAGCTAACAGGATATAGTTCAGACGAATCCAGCCAATACCGGGCAATAAGCCCTATTTTTTCTTCCAGCATGTGGTATTCGATGGGCTTGGTCAGGTAGCTGTTGGCCCCCAGGCGGTAGCACTCGGCAATGTCGCGGATATTGGCGGAAGTCGTGAAAACGATAACCGGGATGGTGCGCAGCACGGCGTCGTGCTTGAGCACGGATAGCACTGCCTGGCCGTCGGTGCCAGGCATATTCAGATCGAGCAGGATGATGCTGGGCAGCACACTGGGCCAGGCCGGGTGGCGGCCGTAGCCCTGCAGGTATTCCAGGGCCTGGTCGCCGTCTTCGCACCGCACCACCGGGTGGCGCACGTCGTTTTTGCGGAAGGCCCGGTTCAGGGCCGTAAAATCTTCCGCATTGTCGTCGACAATCAGGATGGGAGCAAAAGGAGAGGCTTTCATTTACAGGTGCTTGGAAATCGAAAAATAAAAAGTAGCGCCTTGCCCTAGCTCAGACTCCACCCACAGCTCGCCATCGTGCTTTTCCACCATTTTTCTGGCAATGGCCAGGCCCGCTCCGGTACCGCCCTCAAATTTGTCCTGCGCGTGCAGACGCTTGAAAATCCGGAAGATGCTTTCGTGGTGTTTGCGGGCAATGCCGATGCCATTGTCGCGTACGTAAAATACGTGGTAGTCGGCCGTGTCGCCGGTGCCCTGGGGGCCGCGTGCGGTGTCGGGCGCCTGGCCAATCTCCACAAACTTCTGCTCCGAGAGGTTGTAGCGCATGGCGTTGGTCAGCAGGTTGTTGAACAGCTCCTGCAGGCGCACCCGGTCGGCGCGCACGGTGGGCAGGTTGTCGAGCACGTGCACCGTGGTGCCGGTTTCGGCGATGCGTGGATACAGCAGATCCACCACCGCCGCCAGCACCTCCGCCAGCGACACTTCCTCCAGGCTCAGGTCGAGGCGGCCCACGCGGGAGAGCTGCAGCAGCGACTCGATGAGGCCTTCCATGCGCTGGCTGAGCCGGACCAGCGTCTGAAGCTTGCTGACGCCTTCCGCGTCCAGCACGTCGGCGTAGTCTTCCAGCAGAAACAGCGCGTAGTTGTGGATGCCCCGCAGTGGCTCCTTGAGGTCGTGGGAGGCCACGTAGGCAAACGAGTCCAGCTCTTCGTTGCTGCGCTCCAGCTCGGTGTTGAGGCGGGCCAGGTCGGTGGCGTGCTGCTCCAGGGCCTGAAACCGCTTCAGGCGTACATCGGAAATGTGCTGCCGGACGGCGGCGGCGGCTTCCAGCTCAAACGACTGCCAGGGCGCGGCCGTTTCTTCCACCAGCTGCTTCCAGGCCTCAAACGACTGGCGCGGCGACAGAAATACCTGCCCGTCGGCCAGCGTGACGGGTTTTTCGTGGCGGCCGGCCCAGGTTACGGTCTGCACCTGCTCGGGGCGGAACCAGAGGATGTACTCGCCCGGCGCCTGCGACAGGGAAATGGCCAGGATGCCGCTGGCCGTTTCCCGGATGTCGCGGCCAGCTGGGTTCAACCGGGGGTAGGAATCTGTGTGAAAAATGGGCTGGCGGTTGTGCGCATCGAGCCAGGCTACCAGGGCGGCTATCTGGGGCTCATCGGGCGTCTGGCCCAGGCGGGTTATTTCGCCGCCGTAGCAGATGGCCGCGCCGCCGCACCGGAACATGTCCAGCAACGTGGGCGTGTAGTGCGCCAGCTCGGTTGTGAAGCTGCTGTCGACCGTGACCAGCTCGAACAAACGGGCTTGGTGCTCCCGCACATGCTGCCGGTAGCTTTGCTCGTCCTGCTGCTCCTTTGACCTGAGCAGCATCGACAGGGTTTTGCCGATGAATTGGCACAGCTCGCGCAGCTCGTAGCTTACCAGCCGCGGCGTTTCGTGGTGGCAGGTAATCATGCCCCACAGCGCGCCTTCCCGGATCAGGGAAATGGTCATGGTGGCGGCCGAGCCCAGGTTGTGCAGGTACTCCAGATGGATGGGCGACACGCTCCGCAGCACGGCGTAGGTCATGTCGGGGGGGCGGGAGGCGCCGGGGCGCAGGGTGGGCACCAGCGGCACGGGCTGGTAGCGGGCATCGGGAATGAAGCGCAGCCAGTTTTTGAGGTACATGGCCCGGGCCTGCCGCGGAATGTCGGAGGCCGGGTAGCGCAGCCCCAGCCACGGGGCCAGGTCGGGGCGGATGGCTTCGGCAATCACCTCGCCGCTGTCGTCGGGCGCAAACCGGTAGATGGCCACCCGGTCGAAGCCGGTGAGGGCCTGTACCTGCTCAGCCGCAATCTGGCAGCATTCGAGCACGCTGTCGGCGGCCAGCAGCTGGCCCATGGTCAGGTTGAGGGCGGGCAGGTCGAAGGCATTGTTGCCGGCTTCGGCCACCGGCTCGCCTTCCACCCACACTAAGCCATCGTGGCGGTGCAGAATCAGCTTGTAAAAGGGCTGGCCCGCCACCCCGGTGAGGCGCACGCCCAGCAGGCGGGCCGTTTCGGTGAGAGTAGGCCACAGGGCGTCTACTTCGGCCAGATACGCCGCGTCCAGCAGCAGCTCCAGCCCCGCACCCAGCAGGGCGGGCGGCGCCAAACCCAGCACCGGCTCTACGTTGGCGCTGGTCTGCACGATGCGGCGGGTATGCTCGTCGAGGCACAGCAGAAAGCCATAGGGCTGGATCAGGCCTGGAATATGGATGGGCTCCCGGTCGCAGTTGGTAAGCGTGATGTCCGAGGCCAGAAGGTTTTCGTCGAAGTAGCTTACGGACGATTGAGCCATGCAGCAAGGGTGGTGAAAAGGGTAATGGCCGAATCTACTATTTCCTGCTCGTTTTCCTCGGTGGTGGCCTCGGTCAGGAGCTGGCAGAAGGCTTTCCAGCGGGGGCCGGTGAGCGGGCCGTAGCCCTGGAAGTAGCGGGAGGCGGGAATGCCGGCCTTGCTGAGCTGGCGAGCAATCACCTGGCCGCCCAGCGTGGAGCCTTCCAGCACGTAGAGCGCGCCCAGCAAGGCCGGCCTGGTGGCCAGCACCGGAAACCCGGGGCACAGCGGCGGGGTGCCCGCGTAGCCCAAGTGGTGCAGGTCTGCGAGGATGAAGTGGGCGCGAAACCGCTCGTTCAGCTCCCAGGTGGGGCCGAAGTCGGCGGCGTGCTGCCGCAGCTGGGCTTCAAAAGGGGCGATGATGCCGTGCATGCGGGCCAGAAACTGCGCCGTATCGGCCGCCGTGACGGTGCCGGCGGCCAGGGCCTGGTTGAACGGGTTCAGCTCGACGGCGTCGTGGGAGGGGCGGGTTTCGGTGCGCAGCCGGGACAGAATCCCTGGCGCTTGCAAAGCAGGCGGCATACAGAGGGTCGGAATTGAAACACTAAAACTACGGCAAAGCCGCCCGAGGTGCCGCGTTTTGCCAAAAAAATGCCGGCCAGCCGCCCAGGCCCAGCCAGCCCGGGCGGCTGGCCGGCTACCCACAGAAACGGAGGCAGAATTATGCGGCGGGACTTAGTCCTGGGTCAGGGCGTAGCTTACCAGGTTGGCGCCCATCTTCAGAGCCGCCTCGTGGGTGGCGGGGGTGTCTTCGGGGTAGGTACCCAGGTCTTCCCAGCCGTTGCCCAGGTCGCACTCAAAGCTGTAGAAGCACACCAGCCGGCCCTTATAGAGCAGGCCAAAGCCCTGAGGGCGCTTGCCGTCGTGCTCGTGTACTTTGGGCAAGCCTCTGGGAAACTGAAACTTCTGGTGGTAGATGGGGTGGGAGAAGGGCAGTTCCACAAACTCCAGCTCCGGAAACACCTTCTTCATCTCGGGCCGGATGAACTTGTCGAGGCCGTAGTTGTCGTCGATGTGCAGGAAGCCGCCGCCCATCAGGTAGCGGCGCAGGTTTTTGGCCTCAGCATCGGAAAAGAGCACGTTGCCGTGGCCGGTCATGTGCACGAACGGGTAGCTGAGCAGCTCCGGCGAGTCCAGCTCCACGGTGGCCTCGTCGGGGGCCATGTTGGTGCTGAGCGTCTGGTTGCAGAAGCGGATGAGGTTGGGCAGGCTGGTTTTGTTGGCGTACCAGTCGCCGCCGCCGCCGTAGTGCAGCTTGGCAATGCGGAAGCTGGGGGCCGCGGCGGGCGGCGCAGCGGCCGTGAGCAGCAGCAGAAACGTAACGGCCAGGCAGAGGGTCTTCAGCATATGTGGGCGAGAAAGGTGGGGGCAGCGGTGTTCAGACAGAAACGCAGAAGAGAGCGGCAGGCGTTCAACTTAGCGGTTTTCGGCCAACTCCCGGGCCACGTGTGCCGTGTGCACGGCGGCCAGGGCGGCCGTTTCGGTGCGCAGGCGGGAGGCGCCCAGCGTCACGGGCCGGACACCGCGGGCAAAGGCCGCCGCAATTTCCTGGGGCGTGAAGTCGCCTTCGGGCCCGATGAGCACGCAGCAGCTAGTTCCGGTTGCCGCCACGCGGGAAAGTGGCGTCCGGTCGCCTTCCTCGAGGTGGCCGATGAAGCTGGTGGCGCCATCAATGGTGGGCAGGAAGTCGGCAAAGTCCGTCAGCTCGTCCAGCTGCGGCAGCCACGCCTGGCCCGACTGCTTAAGGGCGCTGACGGCGATTTTGTGCAGGCGCTCCAGCTTCAGCTCGCGCCGCTCGGAGCGGGCGCAGCGCAGAAACGTGAGGCGGTCGACGCCGATTTCCACGGCTTTCTCCACCAGCCATTCCATCCGGTCGAGGTTTTTGGTGGGCGCCACGGCCACGTGCACGAAATAGGCGCGGCGCGGCACCTGCGCCTCGTGGGTGATGCGTAGCTGGCAGCGCTTGGGGTTGGCATCGGCTACTTCGGCCTGGAATACACCGCCGCGGCCATCCACCAGCACCACGGGGTCGGGGGCGCTCAGGCGCAGCACCCGCACGGCGTGCTTGCTTTCGTCTTCGGGAAGCGTGTAGGTAAGGCCGGAGAGGTCGGGGGCGAAGAAAGTGTGCGGCATGGGGCAAAGGTAAACCGGAAAAGCACGCGCCGCCGGCTGGGCCGCGCCAAGCTCAACATAACGCCTGGCCGGCGGGTGCGTATGCCAGAAGGTGCCTGCCAGTGGCAGCGCGCTACGCTATTCCTTCCACCTTGCATAATCTCACTATGTCCGTCAAGCTCAAAAAACTCTCCCGGCAAACCATCGTCATCACCGGCGCCTCGTCCGGCATCGGCCTCGTAACGGCCCGCATGGCTGCCAAAGCCGGCGCCCGCCTGATTCTGGCGGCCCGCAGCGAAGACGCCCTGCGTCAGCTAACCAGCGAAATCCGGCAGGCCGGCGGCCAGGCCGACTACGTGGTGGCCGACGTGAGCAAGCCCGAAGACGTGCAGCGCCTAGCCCGGGAGGCCGCCAGCCGCTATGGTGGCTACGATACCTGGATCAACAACGCCGGCGTGAGCATCTACGGCAAGCTGGAACAGGTGCCGGTAGAGGACATGCGCCGCCTGTTCGACGTGAACTTCTGGGGTTTGGTGAATGGCTCGCTGGAAGCTGCCAAGCACCTGAAAGGCAAGGGCGGCGCCATCATCAACGTGGGCAGCATCCTGTCTGAAGTCACGGCTATTCTGCAAACCATCTACTCGGCCAGCAAGCACGCCGTGAAGGGCTTCACCGACGGCCTACGCATGGAGCTGGAAATGGACGAGGCCCCGATTTCGGTGACCCTGATTCAGCCCGCCGCCATCGACACGCCCTACCCGCTGCACGCCAAAAACTACATGGAGCGCGAAGCCCAGCACGCGCCGCCCGCCTACGCCCCCGAAACCGTGGCCCGCGCCATCCTGTACGCTGCCGAAAACCCTGAGCGCGACGTGGTGGTGGGCGGCGGCGGCCGGGCCTTCATCGGCCTGAACCGCTGGACGCCCGCGCTGCTCGACCAGTTCATGGAGAAATCCTTCGCCAAGCAGGAGCAGGCCGACTACGCCCGGCGCCCGCTGCAGCAAAACGGCCTCGACCGGCCCGTGGGCCAGCTGGAGGAGCGCGGCAACTACCCCGGCAGCACCCGCGAAACCAGCTACTACACCGAGGCCGTAACGCGCGGCAACACCGGCCTTAAAGCGGCCCTGCTGGTAGGAGCCGGCGTGGCGGCCGCCGCCTGGCTGAGCGGCAAGGCCAAGCAAAACGCGTAAGCCAGCCTTCAATAAAACGCCAAACGGCCCCGCTGACACGCGTCAGCGGGGCCGTTTGGCGTTCAATTCAGCAACAGAAGGGCCTAGCCCAGCACCTCGTTCAGCAACCCCGCCAGCCGCACGCCGGCCTGCTGGATACGCTGCTTCATCATTTCGGAGTGCGCCGGGTAGTAGTTGTAGTCTACGTCGCCGTTGGCCGGGGCGCTGCGGTACACCTGCTCACTGGCCTGGTACGACTCCCAGAACCAGCTTTCCGGCGACGACGCCTGCCACTCGCGCACCTGCTGGCGCCGGATGGGGCCATCGTACTTGGTGGCCATTTCCGTGTAGGTCAGGCCCTGGTAGTCGATTAGGCCGCTGTCCCAGAGGCTGTGCATGTTGGTGTCCTTGCCGCGGTACTTCACTTTGATGTCGTTGCCACCCTTGTCCTCGGCATGGCCGGCGTGCAGGGGCTGGTGGGCGTCGCCCACGAGGTGCACCACAAACTTGAGGGCGGCGAGCTTCTCGGCCTGCGTCTTGCTGGAATCGGTTAGCTCTTTGAGCTTGGCCTGCAGCATGTTGTAGGCGTTGGGGCCGGTCTGGCTCTTCAGGTCCTGCAGATATTGCGTTTCGTTCAGGCCCGCGGGCGAGTTGACGTAGTGCCAGGGGGCGGTTTCCTTGAACTCCGGATAGTAGCGGATTTCGTCGGGCCAGGTGCTCACCAAAGCCAGCGTTTCGGTGCCCAGCAGGCGCTGTACTTCGCGGCGGGCCTTGCGGTTGAGGTGTTGCTCGGCAATCTGGCCCACGGCGCGGTGGCCGTCAACGCCCCAGGCCCACAAGCTCAGCGGCGACAGAAACAACAGAAACAGCGGCAGCAAAAGCTTGCGCATAATCAGAAAGGGAAGGTGGAAGGGTTGGAAAAGTTGGGCAAATTACTGGCATTTCAAGGATTTGCGGCAATCTTCCTTTTAAACTTGCGGCAAACATGAGGAATCATCGCAGCTTCGCCGGCCGCATCCTAACTGACCCATGAAAACTACTGCCGACTATATTGCTACGCTGTCATTTGCTTATTTAACTACCTATTCACTGCTGCGCGGGCCGAAGTGGGAACGGCTGCAACAGGCCCGTAAGTGTCTGCTGACCTGTGCCGCCCCGGATCTGCCTGCATTGCGGGCGTATCTGAACCGACTGCGAAGTACCAACGACCTAGCTACCTCCACCCTGATGGAAGTGCCCGGCGCATACAATCTCACGGCCACGCCCATAGTCTCTCTGCCCAGTTCCGACTCACGGGTTCAGGCGTTGCTGGAGTTGCTGAGCCTACCCGCTATCAAGATGTTTGACTGGATGTGTGTGCCCGTTTACCGGGATGGTATTGTCTTTCACAGCGCGGCTGATGAGGTGGTGGGCGTGCTCAACATCTGCCTGGGGTGCGACACCATCGTGACGCAGGAGGGAGAAGAGCTGACTGCAGATGCCGCCACCTACGCGGGCCTGCGTCACTGGCTGACATCACTGGGCCACCCCATAGAAAGCACAATGTTGCCGTAAAAAAAAGAGCCCCGCCGGCAACGCCAGCGGGGCTCTTTTCTGTATGTGTCAAGCGTTATACGCTGGCTTCAACGGCCGTTTTGGGGGCGCCGGCCAGGATTTCGTCGTTGGCGAAATCGGCGTACTTCTGGAAGTTAGCCACAAACTTCTGGGCCAGGTCGGCGGCCGTTTTGTCGTAGGCTTCCTGATCGGCCCAGGTGGCGCGTGGGTCCAGGATTTCGGTGGGCACGCCCGGCACCGAGGCTGGCACTTCCACGCCGAAGATGGGGTGCTTCTTGAACTCCACGTCGTTCAGCTCACCGTTGAGGGCGGCCGTAATCATGGCGCGGGTGTAGCCCAGCTTCATGCGCGAGCCGACGCCGTAGCTGCCGCCGCTCCAGCCGGTGTTCACCAGCCACACGTTCACCTCGTTTTCGTCCATCTTCTTGCCCAGCATCTCGGCGTACTTGGTGGGATGCAGCGGCAGGAACACGGCGCCGAAGCAAGCCGAGAACGTGGTTTGCGGCTCCGTAACGCCCATTTCCGTGCCGGCCACCTTGGCGGTGTAGCCGCTCATGAAGTGGTACATGGCGTGGCTCTTGTCGAGCTTGCTGATGGGAGGCAGCACCCCGAAGGCGTCGGCCGTCAGGAAGAAGATGTTCTTGGGCGCCTCGGCCACGCTGGGCTCAATGGCGTTCGGAATAAAGTTGATCGGGTAGGCCGTGCGGGTGTTTTCGGTCACGCTCTTGTTGGCGTAGTCCACGGTGGTGGTGCCGGGCACGAAGCGCGTGTTTTCCACGATGGAGCCGGCCTTGATGGCGTTCCAGATTTCGGGCTCCTTCTCGGCGCTCAGGTCGATAACCTTGGCGTAGCAGCCGCCCTCGAAGTTGAAGATGCCGGCATCGGGCGTCCAGCCGTGCTCGTCGTCGCCGATCAGGCCGCGGTTGGGGTCAGCGGAAAGCGTCGTTTTGCCGGTGCCCGAGAGGCCGAAGAAGATGGCCGTGTCGCCGTCTTTGCCTACGTTGGCCGAGCAGTGCATCGGCAGCGTGGCGCGCTCGTGGGGCAGCAGGTAGTTGAGAACCCCGAAGATGCCCTTTTTCATCTCGCCGGCGTAGCCTGTGCCGCCAATCAGAATCATCTTCTTGGAGAAGTTCAGAATGGCGAAGTTCTTCTGGCGGGTGCCATCCACGGCCGGGTCAGCCTCGAAGCCGGGGGCGCAGATGATGCTGAAATCGGGCGTCCAGCTGGTGTCAGCGCCCTCGGCGGGGCGCAGGAACATGTTGTAGCAGAACAGGTTGTGCCAGGCTAGCTCGTTTACCACGCGCAGCTTGAGCTGGTAGTCGGGGTTGGCGCCGGCGTAGGCGTCGCGCACGTAAATCTCCTTGTCGGCCAGGTACTGCACCATTTTCTGGTGGAGCTGGTCGAACTTGTCTTCGGCGAAGGGGATGTTGATGTCGCCCCACCACACGCTGTCGGCGGTGCCGGCGTCTTTCACCACGAAACGGTCTTTGGGGGAGCGGCCGGTGAACTGGCCGGTGTCGGCCATCAGGGCGCCGGTGTCGGTGAGCACGCCTTCGTGGCGGCGCAGAGCCTCCTGGGTGAGCTGCTCAGGCGTGAGGTTCAGGTGCACCTGCGCGGCCTGCGTGATGCCCAGCGGAGCCAGGCGGGTAGTAGCGGCGGAATCTAGCATATCAGAAGCCGAAAACTGGGTTGGGTGGGAAAATGGGGGAACGGTAAGACAAAAATAGGCAAAACGCCGGGCTGGCAACGTTGCCAGCAGAAATTTTGCGAAAATTCGCTGGCGCCGGCCGGTCGATGAAAGACTCAAGCCAGGCAAACGGGGCGGGCTATTCGGGGGTTGGGAAACTTTTGTAGCTTTACCAACCTCCGTGCGGTTGCAGCCGGCGGCTTTTCCTTCCTTTCTACCACTTCATTTCTATTACATGCAAACGACCTCCGCTGTGCGGGAGCAGCCCCCGATGGCCGCTTCCACCGGCCATCCGAAGGGCCTTTATGTGCTCTTTGCCACCGAGATGTGGGAGCGGTTCAGCTACTACGGCATGCGCGCCCTGCTGGCGCTTTACATGGGCAAAGCCCTGTTCTTCGATAAAGAACTTACCTCCCGCATCTACGGCGACTACACCTCCCTGGTGTACCTGACGCCGCTGCTCGGGGGCTATATGGCCGACCGCTACTGGGGCAACCGCCGCTCTATCCTGACCGGCGGCCTGATGATGGCGCTGGGGCAGTTTGCGCTGTTTTTCTCGGCCTCGATGTACTCGGCCGGCCAGACGTCGGCCTCTACGGCGCAGCTGGCGCTGTTTTTCCTGGGTCTGGGACTGCTGATTTTCGGCAACGGTTTCTTCAAACCCAACATTTCCTCGATGGTGGGCACGCTCTATCCCAAGGGCGACGGGCGCGTGGATGCGGCCTACACCATCTTCTACATGGGCATCAACCTAGGCGCGTTCTTCTCGCCGCTGGTGTGCGGCACGCTCGGCGACACCGGCAACCCCGCCGACTTCAAATGGGGCTTCCTGGCCGCCGGCTTCGGCATGCTGATTGGCTCGCTCACGTTTGAGATGTTCAAAAACAAGTACGTGGTGACGCCCGACGGCGCGGCCCTGGGCGCCAAGCCCGAGCGCACCGTAGAGCACGCGCCGGTGGTACCGGTCAACACCGACTCGCCGGTGCGCTCCGAAACCATTGCTCAACCCACCAAGAGCTTCGCCAGCCAGCTACCCAAGCTGATCGGCATTTTCGTGGTGGTGTACGCCGGCATTGCCTGGTTCATGGACTACGACTGGATTGGCGCCCTGGTGTTCTCGGCCATGGTGGTTATGCCGATGGCCGTGCTGTCGGACGCTTCGCTGACGCCGCGGGAGCGGGAGAAAATCTACGTGATTCTGATTCTGAGCTTCTTTGTAATCTTCTTCTGGGGCGCGTTTGAGCAGGCCGGGGCCTCGCTCACGTTCTTCGCCGACGAGCAGACCGACCGTACGCTGGGTTCCTACGTGGTACCGGCTTCTTACTTCCAGTCGGCCAATGCCCTGTTCATCATCATCTTCGCGCCGGTTTTTGCCGTTATCTGGACGATGCTGGGCAAGCGCGGCCTGGAGCCTTCCTCGCCGCTGAAAATGTCGATTGGCCTGATGTTCCTGGCTGTGGGCTACCTCATTATTGCCTTCGGCGTGAAGGGGGTAGATGCCAGCACCAAAGTGAGCATGTTCTGGCTGATTACGATGTACCTGATGCACACTTTCGGCGAGCTTTGCCTGTCGCCGATTGGCCTGGCACTGGTAAACAAGCTGGCTCCGGCCCGCTTCGCGTCGCTGCTGATGGCCGTCTGGTTTCTGGCTACGGCCGCCGGCAACAAGTTTGCGGGCGTACTGAGCGGTCTGTATCCCGAGCCCGGCAAAGCCGCTCCGCACTTCGTGGGCTTCGAAATCACCGGCCTCTACGAGTTCTTCCTGATCTTCGTGGTGCTGTCGGCTGCTGCTTCGCTGGTGCTGTTCTTCCTCTACCGCAAGCTCACCACCATGATGAACGAGCCCGTAGCAACGGCTGCGTAAGGCTTACTGAGTGTTGAAAAGCCCTGCCAGAATTATCTGGCAGGGCTTTTTTGTGGAGTTTCGGTGGATGACTAGTAGCGCGAACTTTGTAGTTCGCGACCCAAGGCCATTCGGACGACCATCACGGCGCGAAGACGCGAACTACAAAGTTCGCGCTACTACCTGCTGACTACGAGTAACTGAAATGGCTAAGCTGGGCCGCAATAGGGGCCGTAGTTACTCTCGTTGTCTGCATTAATCAACTGATTCGAAGAAAGTAATGCGTACTGTCATCGGACGCAAAAAAGCCCCGCCGGACCAGCGTCCAGCGGAGCTTTTTGTCTAAGCGGTTGGCTTAGCGGCTGATGTTTACATCATGCCGCCCATGCCGCCCATGCCGGGGGCACCGCCGCCGTGGCCGTGGTCTTTCTCAGCCTCTGGCTCGTCCGAAATCACGCACTCGGTGGTCAGGAGCAGGCCGGCAATCGAAGCGGCATTCTCCAGCGCCAGGCGCGTTACTTTGGTTGGGTCGAGGATACCAGCGGCCATCAGGTTTTCGTAGCGGTCCTCGCGGGCGTTGTAGCCGTAGTCACCTTTGCCTTCGCGCACCTTCTGCACTACTACCGAGCCTTCGCCACCGGCGTTCTGCACGATGGTACGCAGAGGAGCTTCCAGGGCCGTGCGGATGATGTTCACGCCGGTACGCTCGTCGCCGTTGAGGGTATCAACTGCTTCCAGGGCATCGAGGGCGCGCACCAGAGCCACGCCACCGCCGGGTACCACGCCTTCCTCAACGGCGGCGCGGGTAGCGTGCAGGGCATCGTCTACGCGGTCTTTCTTCTCTTTCATTTCCACCTCAGTGCTGGCACCGATGTAGAGGATGGCTACACCACCCGACAGCTTGGCCAGGCGCTCCTGCAGCTTCTCCTTATCGTAGTCCGACGTGGTGGTGACGATCTGGGCTTTGATTTCGTTGATGCGGGCGGTGATTGTTTCCTTCTCACCTTTACCATTGACGATGGTCGTGTTGTCTTTGTCAATGATAACTTTCTCGGCCGTGCCGAGATACTCCAGCGTGGCGCTGTCGAGCTTGTAGCCGCGCTCTTCCGAAATAACCGTACCGCCCGTCAGAACGGCAATGTCTTCCAGCATGGCCTTGCGACGGTCGCCGAAGCCGGGAGCCTTCACGGCCGCAATTTTCAGCGAGCCGCGCAGCTTGTTTACTACCAGCGTCGCCAGGGCTTCGCCGTCTACGTCCTCGGAGATGATAACCAGCGGCTTGCCGGTCTGCACCACCTGCTCGAGCACGGGCAGCAGCTCCTTCATGGTGCTCACCTTCTTGTCGTAGATGAGGATGTAGGGGTTATCGAACTCGGCCTCCATCTTCTCCGGGTTGGTCACGAAGTAAGGGGAGAGGTAGCCGCGGTCGAACTGCATGCCTTCCACCGTTTTCACTTCGGTTTCGGTGCCACGCGCTTCTTCTACCGTGATAACGCCTTCCTTGCCCACTTTGTCCATGGCGTCGGCAATCATTTTGCCGATTTCCATGTCGTTGTTGGCCGAAATAGCGCCTACCTGGGCAATTTCCGACGAGTTTTCAATCTTCTTGCTCTGAGCCTTCAGGTTGGCAACCACGGCAATTACTGCCTTGTCGATGCCACGCTTGAGGTCCATGGGGTTGGCACCAGCGGCCACGTTCTTGGAACCGGCGGCGTAGATAGCCTGGGCCAGTACGGTGGCGGTAGTAGTGCCGTCGCCGGCCTGGTCAGCCGTTTTGCTGGCTACTTCCTTCACCAGCTGGGCGCCCATGTTTTCCACCGGGTCGCTCAGCTCAATTTCCTTAGCTACCGTCACACCGTCTTTGGTGATGCTCGGGGCGCCAAATTTCTTGTCGATAACCACGTTGCGGCCTTTGGGGCCGAGGGTTACTTTCACGGCGTTAGCCAGTTTGTCTACACCGCGTTTCAGCTTGTCGCGGCCGTCAGTATCGAATTGGATGTTCTTAGCCATCAGTTATTCGGGTATGGGGAATTCAGAAAGAGAGAAAGGGAGGCCTACAGTACGGCGAAGATGTCCGACTCCTTCATAATGAGGTAGTCCTGGCCATCCACCGTAATTTCGGTGCCGGCGTATTTGCCGTACAGCACCTGGTCACCTGCTTTTACCTGGGGCTTGATGGTGGTGCCGTTGTCGGCAACTTTACCTTCGCCCACGGCTACTACTTCGCCACGCTGGGGTTTCTCCTTGGCCGTGTCGGGAATGATGATGCCCGATTTGGTTTTTTCCTCGGCAGCGGCCGGCGCGACAATCACGCGGTCAGCCAGCGGTTTGATGCTAAGCGACATATTGTACGTTTTGGTTGAAAGGTTTACTTGAAACAAGGTGGTGCCGAGCGTTCCGCACTTCCCGTGCCAGCCCGCCAAACCTGACAGAATGAACGCCAGAATGGCCTTAAATCGGTCAGCTTGCTACGCCAGCCTGCCAAAGCTGACAGAAAATACGGCTCCACCACCACCCGCCACGGCAGTTGGCGGCCCGAAGGTAGCAGAACGCAGGGCTGACGAAAGTGCAGCATTCGGGCCGTGGCAGCCTGCTGCCCATTACGGCAGAACACCAGCCAACACAGAAAACGGCGGCTTCCGGTGAAGGAAGCCGCCGTTGCAGACTGTGGAAAGCCGAAGCTGACTACTGGGCCGGAGCGGGTGCGGGGGCCTGGGCTGGTGCCTGAGTGGGGGCAGTAGCTGGAGCAGCTGCGCCACCAGGGGCCGGAGCACCGGGTACTGCCGGAGCTGGAGCGGCGGGCAGGCGGGTTTCGAGGGCTTTCTGCTGGTTGATGCTGCGGCCGGGGCCGGCATCGGTGGTGCCGTTGAGCACGTGGGTGCCCAGCGTGAGCACCATCAGGGCAATGGCAAAACCCCAGGTGAGCTTCTCCAGCAGGTCGCCGGTGCGCTTCACGCCCATCAGGTTGGCGGCGCCGCCCGAGCCGAACTGGCTGGAAAGCCCGCCCCCTTTGGGGTTCTGGGCCAGCACCACCAGGGCCAGCAGGAAACACACAAGAAGGATTACAATAATGAGCGCAGTGTACATCTACTCCGGAGTTTGCAGTTGGTGAATTTGGTCGGTAAAGTACGCGCTTTTTTCCGGCTGGCGCACTATTAGCCGTTCATATATTTCAATGGCTTTATCGATTTTGCCCTGTTTGACCATGATTTTGGCCAGGCTTTCAGAGGCCAGCTGCGGCACCACGCTGGTGCTGCGCACCGACAGATCGTCCTGCTCTTCGGCCGGGGCCGGGCGCTTGGCCGCCGACTTCAGCCGCGGCTGATTCTGCAGAAACTGGTCGATGAGGGCCAGGGAGGAGCGGGCCGGGCGGCGCTTGGGCTGATGCGCGGCAGCGTGCGCTTGCAGCAGGGCATCGGGCGCGAAGAACTCGTCGGTGGGCAGGCCGGTGGTCAGCTCGCCGTCCTGCATCTGCAGGGCGTAGCCGAGGCGGCTGCCACCGCCCATCAGGGCGTATGCCAGCGCCGCATCCGAGTGGAAAGCAGGCACTACCGGCTTGGGCGCGGGCGGGAGCAGCAGTGCCAGGTCGTCGTCGGAATCGGCACCGGTGAGCTGGTAGGAGGACGGTGCCGGCAGAGCATCCGGCACGGCCAGCCCAAACTCGAAGCGGGAAATACCGGCTTCTGCCGGCGGCCGGATGGGCGGCGCCACCGGGGGCAGCAACTCTTCCTCCGCCGGAACCGGCTCCGTGGTGGCTTCCGGCGAGCTGGCGGCTGGCGCTTCTTCTGCTGCTACTGTGGGTTCTGCGCTGGCGGTGGCAGCTGGGCTGTCGGTTTCGTTTGGGGCGGCGGCTGGTTCCGTCTCTTCAGAAGCGTCTAGGGTAGCTGCCTCATCTGTGGAAGCTGCTGTTTCGGCCGGCGCGTCCATTTCTGAGGCGGCTGGAACGGCTGGCTCCGGCGCAGCTCCAGTGGCTGCTGAGGCCTCAGCACCAGCCGTTTCCGGATACACGGCGGTATCTGAAGCAACTGCGGCTTCATTACCAACCGCTTCAATGTGCTCCACTTGCTCCAGAGAAACTGCAGCTTCAGTGCTGGTCGTTTCGGTGGGCTCTACGGCATCTGCTGCGACTGTGGTATCAGCGCTGGCAGCTGCGGCGGCCGGGGCCAGTGGGGCGACCGTTTCTGCCGGAATGGTGGCGGCAAGGGGCGTGGGGGCTTCTTCTTCTACCAGCGTAGCGCTGCTGCCGTCAGTGTCTTCCAGCGTGTTGTCCAGCGGCAGCACGTCTTCAGGCTCCAGCGTCTGCAGGAAAGCGGCGGTGTTGCCGGCAGGCTGGGCGGGCGCTGCCTGCGGCGCGGCAGCCGTGCCCACCAGATGCTGCGGCGCGGGGGCAGCCAAGCGCTCCTGCACCGGCTGCTCCAGCAAGTGGCGCAGCAGCTGGCGGTCGGCGGCGTAGGTGGCGGCCCGGCGCAGGCGCTGGCTGGCCAGCATGCTGCCCCGGTCGTGGTCGGCTTTGGCCAGCAGCAGGTGGGCCGTCTGGCAATACGGGAAAGCCGCGGCCAGCTGCTCCAGCTCCCGGATTTCCGTTTCCGAAATCCCGCCTACGTGGTCCAGAATATGTAACAGCGACGCGCGGGTCATTTCCTTTGAATTATTTAAATAGCTGAAGGGCTGGATAGTCAGCCTAATTCAGTCGAAGCAAAACCTGTCAAGGCAAAACCTGCCGGCGCCTTATGGGGCCGCAACGATACAGCAATTTAGCCATTTAACCATCCGGCTGGTTTCCCTCACCAGTTTGCCACCGACTTGTTGAACGTATCAGTGATGATGTTCTGGGTGATGCGGCGCGTGGCGGTGGGGTCGTTGTTGATGCGCGTAATGTCCTGGTCGGCCGGGAAGTCGCCGTTGCTTTGGAACGTCTGCTCGAAGTCCTGCTTGGGGTCCTTGGTGTTGGAGTAGCGCACGCGCACCTGAATGGTAAGGCGGTTGACGCCGGCCTGGTCGATGCCGTTCTGGTTCTGAATGGCGGCCGGGGCATAGTCATAGGCCGTAATGGCGCCCTCAAACTGCAGGTCGCCGTCGCGCGGCACCAGCTTGAGCGTGGTGTTGCGCTGGAAGTAGTCCTTGAAGTCCTCGGTGAAGCGCTGGGCCAGGAAAGACGGGCCGTTGCTGGAGTTATTCTGGAAGGTGCTGATGGAAATGGTCTTCACCTCCGGGTCGATATTGGTGCCCGAAAACGAGTAAACCGAACACCCGCTCAAAAAGCTGCAAGCTATAAGCCACAAGCTGCAAGCCAGGAGGGAAGTCCACGTGGTTCTGGCCTGGCGGATAAAAGCTTGCAGCTTGTAGCTCACGGCTTGTAGCGCATAATCACGCGTTTTCCAGATCATACTGCTTGAGTTTGCGGTAGAGAGTGCGCTCCGAGATGCCCAGGTCGTGGGCGGCGTATTTGCGCTTGTTGTGGTGCTTTTTCAGGGCCTTGAGGATCATTTCCTTCTCCTTGGCTTCCAGCGAGAGGGTTTCCTCCTCGGTTTCGTGCGGAATATCTTCCACGCGCTGCACCTCGTCCTCGTAGTCGGTGGCGTCATCAAGCTGACCGGGGGTGAGGATGTACTCCGTGGCACCACCATCGGGCGAGGGCTGGCGCAGCGGGCGGGCGCCGCCGTCGTAGGGGGCGGCGTTGAGGTTGGTGAACAGGTGGCTGTTCTGGCGCAGCAACTCCTGCGAGTCCTGCGGGCGCTGGCCGGCGGCCATTTCCAGCACCAGCTTCTTGAGGTCGGTCATGTCGCGGCGCATGTCGAAGAGCACCTTGTAGAGCAGGTCGCGCTCCGAGTAGCCGCTGCCAGCCGCGTCGGGGCCGGCGGCGTGCAGCAGCATGGGCAGCTGGCTGGCCTGCTCCTGCGGCAGGTACTGGCGCAGGCGGCGGCTGTCAATCTCGCGGTCCGTCTCCAGCACCGACAACTGCTCGGCCACGTTCTTGAGCTGGCGGATGTTGCCGGGGAAGCGGAACCGCTGCAATTCCTGCACCGCATCGGGCGTCAGCGTAATCGGCTTGACGCGGTAACGGTCAGAAAAATCAGTGGTAAACTTTCTGAACAACAGATAAATATCATCGCCACGCTCACGCAGTGGTGGAACCGTAATCGGCACCGTGTTCAGGCGGTAGTAGAGGTCTTCGCGGAAGCGGCCTTCGCGCACGGCGTCGAGCAGATTCACGTTGGTGGCGGCCACTACGCGCACGTCGGTCTTCTGCACTTTGCTGCTGCCGACGCGGATAAACTCGCCGTTTTCGAGCACGCGCAGTAGGCGGGCCTGGGTGCCGAGCGGCATCTCGCCAATCTCGTCGAGGAAGATGGTGCCGCCGTTGGTCACCTCGAAGTAGCCTTTGCGGGCTTCCTGGGCACCAGTAAACGAGCCCTTTTCGTGCCCGAACAGCTCCGAGTCGATGGTACCTTCCGGGATGGCGCCGCAGTTGATGGCAATGAACTGCCCGTGCTTGCGCGGCGACAGGGCATGAATAATCTTGGAAAACGACTCCTTACCGGAGCCGCTTTCGCCCGTTATCAGCACCGTCATGTCGGTGGGCGCTACCTGCGTGGCCACCTGAATGGCGTAGTTCAGCGACGGCGCATTGCCGATGATGCCGAACCGCTGTTTGATGCTTTGTATTTCGGAAGGTGTCAAGTCGGGAGGGTTTTCGTAGGGTAGACGAAAAGCGGGGCGGTTTATTTTCAGGCAGACCAAAGAAAATCCGTCATCCTGAGCTGGTGAAGGCTCCAGTCAGGCAGGAGTTACTGCCGAACGATGTCGTTTCAGCGTGACAGGTTTCTTTGCCAGTTCAGGATGATAGACTGCTTAGTCCACTGCCTCGCCCAGCAGCGTGTTCGTCGTGGACTCATGCACGAGGACGTTCACGTAGTCGCCTTTCTGATAGTGCTTCTTGGGGAAGATGACCACCTGGTTCTGGCTGTTGCGGCCGCTGAGGTGCTCGTTGCTGCGCTTGGAGAAGTTTTCGGCCAGTACGCGGTGCACCTTGCCTACGCCGGCCAGGTTGCGCAGGCGGCTGTGCTGCTGCTGCGTGGCAATGACCTCGGCCAGACGGCGCTTTTTCACCTCCAGCGGCACATCGTCCTCGAGCTTGCGGGCGGCCAGCGTGCCGGGGCGCTCGGAGTAGAAGAACATGAAGGCCATGTCGTACTTCACGTATTCCATCAGGCTGAGCGTGTCCTGGTGCTCTTCCTCGGTTTCAGAGCAGAAGCCCGAAATCATGTCGGTGCTGATGGCGCAGTCGTCGCCGAGGATGCGGCGGATGGCCTGCACGCGCTCCTCGTACCAGGGCCGGTCGTAGGTGCGGTTCATAAGGGCCAGCACGCGCGAATTGCCGCTCTGGGCCGGCAAATGGATGTATTTGCAGATGTTGTCGTAGCGGGCCATGGTGTGCAGCACCTCGTCGGTGATGTCCTTGGGGTGCGAGGTGGAGAAGCGCACCCGCAGCTCCGGGCTCACCAGCGCCACGCGCTCCAGCAGCTGCGCAAAATTTACGTGCTCCTGGCCGTCTTCAGAAGCCCACTTGTAGGAATCTACGTTCTGGCCGAGCAGGGTAACTTCCTTGTAGCCAGCCGCCACCAGGTCCTGCGCCTCGCGCACGATGCTGTAGGCGTCGCGGCTCCGCTCGCGGCCGCGGGTGAAGGGCACCACGCAGAACGAGCACATGTTGTCGCAGCCGCGCATGATGCTGATGAAGGCCGTGATGCCGTTGGAGTTCAGGCGCACGGGCGTGATGTCGGCGTAGGTTTCCTCGCGGCTCAGCAGCACGTTCACGGCTTTCTGGCCGCCGTCTACCTGCTGGATGAGCTGGGGCAGGTCGCGATATGCGTCGGGGCCCACTACCAGGTCCACCAGCTTTTCTTCTTCCAGAAACTTGCTTTTCAGGCGCTCGGCCATGCAGCCCAATACGCCCACCAGCATGCTGGGGCGGCGCTTTTTGTAGCTGTTGATTTGGGAGAGGCGCATGCGCACGGTCTGCTCGGCCTTCTCGCGGATGGAGCAGGTGTTGAGCAGCACGAGGTCGGCGCTGGCCAGGTCGTCGGTGGTATCGAAACCCTGCTCAAACAGGATGCTGGACACGATTTCCGAGTCCGAGAAGTTCATTTGGCAGCCGTAGCTTTCAATGTAGAGCTTGCGGCCCTGGCCGGTGCGGGTGGCCGCACTCACGCGCACCTCGCCGGAGGGCTCGTGGGCGTGGGTGGTAGCATCCACGGCGGGCGTGGGCAGGGTGGGCGTATCGAGAAAGTCGAGCGTAATCAGCGGTTGGGACATGGAAAAAGGCCTCGGCGGCGTCAGCTTCACGGTTCGGTGGAGGGCAAAGGTAGGCTTTTCGGGGCGAAAATGACAGAATGGCAGAAGCTGGATTAGTGGGTTTGTGGCGTGGTGGAGTGATAGAACGTCATGCAGAGGCGCGGCCGAAGCATCTCGCGTGCTGACAGCTGAATAGTATTACAACATCAGCACGCGAGATGCTTCGACAAGCTCAGCATGACGTTCTTTTTACCTCATCACCCCATCACCCCATCACCCCATCACCCCATCACCTCATCACCCCAGATAATCCAGCACCTCGCGGACGTCCTGCACGGTATGGAACGCCAGGCCAGCCAACTGCTCGGGCTCCACGTGCTCGAAAATCCAGTTGGCGTGGTAGGGGACGTGCACGGCGCGCAGGCCTAGCCGCGCCACGGGCAGAATGTCGGATTTTAGGGAGTTGCCGATCATCACGAAGTCGGCGGCGGAGGCGTTGTAGCGGGTTAGCAGGCGCTGGTAGGTGGCTTCGTTTTTCTCACTGACCACTTCCACGTGGTCGAACAGGTCGCCGAGGCCGGAGCGGGCAATTTTGCTTTCCTGGTCGAACAGGTCGCCTTTGGTGAGCACCAGCAGGCGGTGGCCGCGTTGGCGCAGCTCCGTCACCACCTCCACCACGCCGGGCAGGGGCTCGATGGGGTAGCGCAGCAGGTCCTTGCCCATGTCGAGGATTTCCTGAATGTCGGACCCGCGCACGTTGCCGTTGGTGAGCTGAATAGCGGTTTCAATCATGGACAGCATAAACGACTTGGCGCCGTAGCCGAACAGCTGCATGTTGCGGCGCTGCACGTCGTTGAGGTGCCGGCTGATGTGGGCGGCGTCGCCGCAGTGGGCCATGATTTCGAACAGGCGGGCTTCCACCTGGTCGAAGTGGGGCTGGTTGGGCCAGAGCGTGTCGTCGGCGTCGAAGGCAACAAGTAGGGGAGCGGACATGGGCAGGAAAGGGCTTTCAACCCGCGCCACCGGCCCGGAGAGCCGGCAAAGTTACCGAACTTGCCGGCCATGAAACAGCAAATCAACCAGGCCGCCTGGAACCGCCGCGAGCATTTTGCCTTCTTCTCCCAGTTCGAGGAACCGTTTTTCGGGCTGGTGGCCCCCGTGAACTGCACCGGCGCCCAGGCGGAGGCCAAGCGGCTGGGCGTGTCGTTCTTTCTCTACTATCTGCACCACGCTGCGCAGGCGGCCAACGCCGTGCCCGAGTTCCGCACCCGCATCGAAGACGGGCAGGTATACCAGTATGACGAGGTACACGTTTCGGCCACGCTGGGCCGCCCCGACCACACGTTTTCCTTTTCCTTCATCGAGCAAAACCCAGACCTGACCACGTTTGTGGCCTCGGCTGAGGCGGAAATTGCGGCCGTGCAGGCCAGCACCGGTTTGCGCCTGAGTGACACCACGGCCCGCGTGGATGTGCTGCACTGCTCGGCCATTCCGTGGGTGCGCTTCAGCGGCCTCACCCACGCCCGCAGCTTCTCGCACCCCGACAGCTGCCCCAAAATCTCCTTCGGCCAACTCTACGAGGAAAACGGCGCCACCTACATGCCCGTCTCGGTGAACGTGCACCACGCCCTGGCCGACGGCTACCACGTCGGGCTGTTCCTGCAGGAATTCGAGCGGCGGCTGAGTGGGTTGGTGATGAGGTGATGGGGTGATGAGGTAAAAAGAACGTCATGCTGAGCTTGCCGAAGCATCTCTACCGCTTCGTTCTAACGGTGGGCCTCACCCCCCCGGCCCCCTCTACTTCAGAGAGGGGGAGCCTGACGGTTGGGGTTAGCTTGGCGGGCGAGATGCTTCGCTTCGCTCAGCATGACGTTCTTTTCACCTCATCACTCCGCCACCACTGCGCCCAGCATGTCCAGGATGGCGCGGGCTTTTAGCAGGCACTCCGCGTACTCGCGCTCCGGGTCGGAGTCGTAGGTGATGGCCGAGCCGACCTGGAAGCTGAGGTAGCCGGTGTCGGGGCGGTATTGCAGGCTGCGGATGACCACGTTGAACTCAAACGCGCCGTCGGGCCAGGCGTAGCCGATGCTGCCGCTGTAGAGGCCGCGCCGGGCGGTTTCGTAGTGCTCGATGAGCTGCATGGCCCGGATTTTCGGTGCGCCGGTCATCGAGCCCATTGGGAAGGTGGCGCGCAGCACGTCCGGGAGGTCCACGCCTGGGCGCAGCTCGGCGGTAACCGTCGAAATCATCTGCCAGACGTGCCGGAACGGGTAGAGGCCGAACAGCTCGGGCACCTGCACGGTGCCGGTTTGGGCCACGCGGGCCAGGTCGTTGCGCACCAGGTCCACGATCATCAGGTTTTCGGCGCGCTCTTTTTCGTCGTGGAGAAGCGCTAGGCGCTGCTGCTCATCCTCGGCCGGCGTGTTGCCGCGCCGAATGGTGCCTTTGATGGGCTGGGAGACGATAACCGGCGCGGAGTGGGCTAAGAACCGCTCGGGCGAGGCACACAGCAGAAAGTGGCTTTCGTGCCGGAAAAAACCCGCAAACGGCGCCGGTGAGGCCGCGTTGAGGCGCAAAAACACGTCCACCGGGTCCAGCTGCACGCCTTCGGCATAGAATTCCTGGCACAGGTTCAACTCGTACACCTCGCCGTTGAGAATGTCTTCGCGCACGGATTCCACGGCCCGCAGGTAGTCGGCTTTGGGCATGCGGGGCGTGAAGGCGGGCACGGCGGGTGCGGGCCAGTCCGGGAGTTCCGTGGCCAGAATGGTGGTCAGTACGCCATCCGTGAAGCCGTGCAGTTCCAGCGTCTCCGGCCGCCAGATCAGCCAGGTCTGCGGGTGGAAGAAGTGCAGCGTAGGCCAGTCGAGGCCCGAGGGATTGTCGCTGTCCAAGTCTTCGATTTCGTTTTTGAGGTCGTAGGTGAGGAAGCCCAGGCGCGGGGCTCCATCCTGGGGGCGCGGCAGCCACTCGCGCAGTTCATCCAACGTGCGGGGCGCGTCGGGTGCGGCGGGCGCTACGCCCAGCAGCTGGTCGAAGGGGCCTTCGGGGTAGGCCTGGCCGTTGGGCTCGAAGTAAGCACAGTGTGAGAACTGCGCGGCCCAGCGCAGGGCGCGGGCCCGGAAATCAGCTGGAAGCTCAGCAAGGGGAATAGACAGCACGCGGCAAAGATACGGGGCCGGCGGCGTGGGTGTGCCCGCTGGGTTTGCGCGGTTTCGGATGGCCGCTGCGCGCCCTCCGGTCGGAGACCGGGGTGGTTTGGCGGCCGCCGGTCTTGCCGACTGCGTCGGCGCAGACCGGGGCCAGTTTTTCGGCCGGGACCAGCTTCTCCCGTTCCTTGGGGAAGCGTTATTCCAGCTCTTTCAGCGCCAGCTTGGCTTTGGTGTCGGTGCTGTTTTTGTACTCGTGCTTCAGGTAGCTCAGGGCCTTGCGGAAATACACGCGGGCCGTATTGCGCTGGCCTTCCAGCTGGTACAGGTAGCCGAGCTGCAGCGCGGCCTGGGGCGCGAAGTAGTAAGGCGCGTTGCCGGCCAGCGCAATGGTGCGGGCGTAGAGCAGCCGGGCCGAGTCGGGGCGGCCGAGCAGGTGCCAGGCGCGGGCGCGGCGGTAGGGGTCTTCCAGTTGGTCGCGCAGGGGCGTGGCGGCGGTGCTCCGGAACCCGGCCAGCGTGGCCAGGGCCTCGCGGTAGTAGCCGCCGTCAATCTGCAGCCGGGCCCGGGTGAGCAATGGGTTGAGCGGCAGGCGGCTTTCCACGAAGCGCTGGGCGTAGGTATCTTCTTCTACCACGGTGCGGCCGCCAGCGTCAATCTGGCGCCGGTAGCGTTCCGCAGCCGGCGCGTCGCCGCTCAGCCAGGCGGCCAGGTAGAGCTTGAACCAGGCGTCTTTGCGGTAGTGCTGGCCTTTGTATTGCTGCAGAAACAGCTCGTTTTCACGGCGCGAAGCGGCATATTCGCCTTGGTAGAGCAGTAGGTCGGCAGCCATGTGGCGCAGGTAGGGCAGGGCCACGTAGCCCGGGCCGGTGGGGCGGGCACGGTAGGCGGCCAGTGCGGCCTCGGTGTGGTGCTGCTTTTTGTGTATGCTCACCAGCAGGTAGGCGTAGAGCAGATTGTCGGGCTGCTGCTGGTGCAGCTGGCGGATGAGCTGCAGGCCTTCGTCGGGCTTTTTGTAGTAGGTTTCTTCCACCAGCGCCAGCAGAATCCGGGCTTCGGGCTGGAAGTCGTTGGGCTGGCGGGCGGCGGCGCGCAGGTTGCTCAGGCCACCCGCCACGCTGCCGGGCAGCCCCAGCAGCTTCAGAAACCAGCGGTAGCCTTCCGGCAGCGAGCCAATAAAGAACTGCATCAGCCCCAGGGTTTTGCGGGCAGGCAGATAGGTGGGGTAGCGCTGCACTACGGTCGCCATCTGCTGGTAGGCCTGCCGCAAACTCCAGGCTCCCTGCACCTCATGCCCGAACACCACCTGCGCCGCCGCCTGGTGCAGCCGGATTTCCGCGCGGGCGTACTCGGGCAGGGCGCCGCGCTCCACCGTTTTTTCCAGCTGCGCGAGGCGCCGGTTCTGGCCCGCCACCGTGGCCTCGTACAGGCCGGCATCCTGCGTGACGAGCAGCTCCGTAATGGCCGCCGCATCCAGCACCAGCAACGAGCCGGCCGAGGCGTCTTTCAACTGGGCCCGGGCGGCGTCGGGGCGCAGCTTCAGCACCTCAGCGTAGGCGCGGGCCTGCGCCGCCGTGATGCTGCTGGCTTCGGGCAGACGCGCAGTTTCCAGCTGGGAGGTGCCGAAGGCTACGCCGAGGGGCGCGAAGGCCAGCACCAGCAGCCACACCAGCCTTAGCAACCCTCTACGCACCTCTCGGCCAACCTCAGCGAGAAAAACCATCGTCATTCAGGCAAAAGAAAAAGGAACGACACAAGGCCGTTCCTTTCGCAGTTTTCAACTAAAAAGCGCTTACGCCCGGGCTTCCACGTCGGCCAGAACCCGGCCGCAGTGCTCGCACACGATGATTTTCTTGTGGGCGATGATGTCGGCCTGGCGCTGCGGGGGCACCGTGTTGAAGCAGCCGCCGCAAGCGTCGCGCTTCACCGTCACCACGGCCAAGCCGTTGCGCACGTTGCCGCGGATGCGGGTGTAGGCGGTGTAGAGACGCTCCTCGATAGGCTGCTTAGCGCCTTCGCGCTCATCCAGCAGCTTTTTCTCGTCGGCTTCGCTTTCGCCCACGATGACGTTCAGCTCGCCTTTCTTGTTCTCAAGGTCTTTCTTGCGCTCTTCCAGCTTCTGCTTGGTGCCACCAATCTCCACATTCTTCATGTCGATCTGGTACTGGGCCTCCTTGATTTTCTTTTCAGAAATCTGGATTTCCAGCTTCTGCAACTCGATTTCCTTGGCAATAGCCTCGTACTCGCGGTTGTTGCGCACGTTCTGCTGCTGGTCTTCGTAGCGCTTGATCAGGCCGTCGGCATCTTTGGCGGCCTGCTTGCGCTGTTTGATCTGGTCGTTGAGGCCGGAGATTTCCTCGTCGAACTTGCTTACGCGTACCTCGTAGCCGGCAATTTCGTCTTCCAGGTCGCGTACTTCTTCGGGCAAATCGCCGCGCACGCGCCGGATTTCGTCGAGCTGCGAGTCAATGCGTTGCAGGTTGAGCAGGGCTTCCAGCTTGCTGGCAACGGGGGCATCGGCCGGGGCAGTGGCGACGGTCTTAGCAGTCATATCGGACGGGGTTGGTGTAGGTCTCGGCAATGAAGAGCGCAAAAGTACTTCCAAACTTGGCGGTAAGCAAATCCCGGAAGATTTCACCGGTGAATTGTTCGCTCTCAAAGTGTCCTACGTCGCAGAGCAGTAAGTGGCCTTCCGCCAGGAAATATTCGTGGTATTTCAGGTCGCCGGTGACGTAGGCGTCGGCGCCGGCGGCGCGGGCCTTGCCAATCAGGAAGCTGCCCGCCCCGCCGCAAATGGCCACTTTCCGGATGGGTTGGTCGAAGTCGGTGTGCTTGACGACGGGCACGCCGAGGGCGTCTTTGAGGCGCTGCCGGAACGCCTGCGGGCTCAGGGCCTCGGGCAACTCGCCCACCATGCCGGAGCCCACTTCCTGGTTTTCGTTTTCCAGCTGAATGATTTCGTAGGCCACTTCCTCGTAGGGGTGTACCTGGCGTAAGGCCTGCAGGGCGGCCCGCTGCAGGTGCAACGGCAGCAGCACCTCCACGCGCTGCTCGGGCCCAGTGTGGGGCTGGCCCGGCTTTCCCTCAAACGGGTTGGTGCCTAGGCCGGGCGTGAACGTGAACGTGCCATCGGTGCGGAAGCTGCACCCTGAGTAGTCGCCGATCTGACCGGCGCCGGCGGCGTACAGGGCGGCCAGCACGGCCTCGGTGTGGGTGGCGGGCACGTAGGTGACCAGCTTGGCCAGCAGGCCGGTTTTGGGCTCGAGGATGCGTACATTCTGCAGCCCCAGCTTGTCGGCCAGCTTGCGGTTGACGCCGTGGCGCACGTTGTCGAGGTTGGTGTGAGCAGCGTAGAGCGCCACGTCGTGCCGGATGGCTTTGAGCAGCGTCTGCTCCACTTCGTTGGCCCCGGTGAGGCGCTTGAGGGGCTTGAAAATGAGCGGGTGATGGGCCACCACCACGTTGCAGCCGCGCCGGATGGCTTCGTCGACCACGGCCGGGGTGCAGTCCAGCGCAATCAGCACGCCGGTGATTTCCTGCTGGGGGTTGCCGCACTGCAGGCCGGCGTTATCGTAGGATTCCTGGTAGGCGAGGGGCGCCGCGGCTTCCAGCGCGCGGGCCAGATCCTGAACGGTTGGCATGGGAGTCAATTAAAAATTGAGAATTAAAAATTTGACCGTCGGTCGTCTCGGCGCGGGAGGCGGCCGTTCGGTTTTCGCATACGGTTATTGCGCCGGTCCGCCGCAAGTTGCGCCGCTGGCTTCAATTCATCGTTTTTACTTCAAGCAACACATCTGTATAGCGCGCTACCTGATCGGGTAGCTCGCGGCGCTTGTACTGCATCAGGTAGCGCGGATGATCCAGCACAACAATTCTGTCAAAGAGTTTCAGCTCCTGGTTCAGCTTCTCGAAGAGCAGCCCGTTGCGGCGGCCCAGGCAGACGGCCGCGTGCCGAGCCAGTCCCAACTCAGTTACCTGCCGTTGCAGCGCCACCCGGATTTCGGGCTCCAGGGCCCGTTGCAGGGCCGGCGAGTCGTAATAGTTGTAGTTTTTGCCGTCGCGCAGCAGCACCAGCGGGTAGAGGGAGCCCAGGTAGAAGTGGCGGTAGAACTCGGTCGGGCCGCCCAGCTCGGCAATTACCCGGTACACAAACTGGCTGCTGAGCTCGGGGTGGCGCGGCTGGTCGTTGGGGATGTGGCAGTGCTCAGAGAGGGCGGCCGGATCGGTGAAGGCCACGCCGGTGCGGCCTGCCCCGAACCGGCCCGGGTTGATGCCCAGCAGCGCCACCCGCGGCTGGTGGTCGGCGTAGAATTTCTGCGCAAACTGCGTGAGCAGCGCCGCCACGGCCGGCTCCTGATAGGGGTTGTAGGCCTGCACTCCGTCAGGCAGGGTGGGGGCCGGCGGAAACGTGGTAAGCAGTTGCAGCAATCGGCTGGCGAAGGTATCGGGCATGGCCTGTAGAGACGCGTATTCGCGTCTCTTCGTTGCTGACGTTGTTTGCCACGCTGGCTGGACTCCTCGCGCTGCCCGACGAGTACAACTTCCCGGCCCGGAATCACAGCTAAAACAACATCAGCAACGACGAGACGCAAAATATTGCGTCTCTACGGTACACAAGGCCCTGCTGCGCTACCTTTGCCGCCTATGCCCCCGTTCCTGACGCTGTTGCTGCTGCCCTTCAGCTGGCTTTATGCCGGCGTGATGGCCGTGCGCAACTGGCTGTATGATACGGGCCGTAAGTCGTCCGGGAATTTCTGGCCGGGACCGGTGCTGAGCGTGGGCAACCTGCGGGTGGGCGGTACCGGCAAAACGCCGCATGTGGCTTGGCTGGTGCGCGAGCTGCTGCGCCAGGGCCGGCAGCCGGCCATTTTGAGCCGCGGCTACGGCCGCCGCACCCGCGGCTTCCGCCTCGGCAACGCCCAGGAAACCGCCGAAACCTTCGGCGACGAGCCGCTGCAGCACTACCAGGATTTTGGCGGCGCCGTGCCGGTGGCCGTCTGCGAAGACCGCCTGACCGGCCTCAACCAGCTGTTTGCCCTGCCCCAGGTGGGGGCGGTGGTGCTCGACGACGCCTACCAGCACCGCCGCGTGCAGCCCGATTTCAGCGTGCTGCTCACCGAGCAGCACCGGCCTTTTTACGATGACTACGTGCTGCCCGCCGGGCGCCTGCGCGAAAGCCGTGCCGGCGCCCGCCGCGCCGACGTGGTGGTGGTGACCAAGTGCGACGCTGACCTTGACGCCGCCCGGCAGCAGGAAATTGCGCGCCGCATCCGTCGCTACGCCCGCCCCGAGGTGCCAGTGCTGTTTTCCACTTATGCCTACGCCGCGCCGGTGCCGCTGGCCGGCAGCGCGGCCCCGCCAGCCCCGGGCGGGCCGGAAATCGTGCTCCTGACGGGCATTGCCCAGCCCGGACCGCTGCTGGAGTACCTCACGGCGGCGGGCTTCCAGGTGGTGCATCACGCCGCCTTCGCCGACCACCACAGCTTCACGGCCGCGGAAATTGCAGCCGTGGCCGCGCATTGCGGGCCCGGACGTTGTATTTTTACCACGCAGAAAGACGCCACCCGGCTGCTGGCGCCCGCGCTGCATACGGAAATAGCCCGCCTGCCCGTTTTCTACATTCCTATCACCGTGGAGTTTCTGGCCGATGGCGCTGCCCGCCTGCGCCAGCTGCTGTCACCCTTCATTCAGCCCCAAGCTGTTGTCTGACTTATTGTTGCCTTCGTTGCGTATGAATATCCGGCTACTGGTGCTGCTTGTGGTGTTACTGGCCGGGGCGGCCACCGGGCGGGCCCAGGTGCTCGACGACTCCACTAAAGTGCTCTACAGCGCCCGCACCACCCGCGTGCTGCGCGAGGCCGACCTGCTGCGCGACCAGACCGAAGGCCGCATCATCGATACCACGCTCACCAATTTCCCCTCGGCCCGCAACTGGTACCACGACAGCACCTTCCACCAGGACCTGGGGCACGTGGGTACGGCGGCCCGGCCGCTGCTCTGGCGCCCGAATATGGAGCTGGGCGCCCGCCTCGGCCGCAACTCCTTCGACCGGTACGCCCGCGACCCGGCCACCATTCCCTACTACGATTCCAAGTCGCCGTACACGTTCTTCCGCTTCATTCAGGGCGGCAACGGCGAGCAGGTATTTGAGCTGTCGTACACGCGCAGCATCAGCAAGAAAGCCAGCGTGGGCCTAGCCTACGAGCGGATTGCGGCCAATAAGCTCTACACCACCAACCCGCGCGAGTCGCTGGTCGAGCACAGTAATTTCCTGTTTTTCGCCCGCTTCGAAAGCACCGACGAGCGCTACCACGCGCTGTTCAACTACAACAACGTGCGCCACCGTGCAGTCGAACAGGGTGGCATTCAGCCCCAGAATGCCCCCGCGCTTGCCACACTGCGTGATACAGTGCTCAGCCAGCTTTTCGATTACGGCGATGAACGCCCCAGGCTATCCGATGCTTCTAGTTACGAGCAACGCGACGGGCTGCGGCTGGCACATTCTTATCGGCTGGTAGGTCGTGGCCTCACGGCATTTCACATTATCGATTGGCGCCGGCAGGCAAACCGTTTTCAGGACGAGAAGCTGCCAAGAAATACAACAACATCCCAGCTGCTTTTTTACCCGCGGACATTGCTCAACACCACGGCTACCGACGACCGGGCGGAGACGCAGCGGCTGGAAAACACCTTTGGCGTGCTGGGCCGCAGTTCCACCGTGCAGTACCGTCTGTATGCCCGGCACCGCAGCCTCTCGCTGGCCACGCGCCACTTGGTGGGCGTGCCCAGCATCGGTGATACGGGCCAGCTGCGGCCCGCCGCGGCCGACGGCAATACCTACAGCCAGGTATTTGCGGGCGGCACGGCCGACTTCAACTACAAGATATTCGCCATCGAAACGGCCGGGGAGGTGTTTGCCCTCGACGTGGAAAATCCCGACCGCAACCAGGAATACTGGGTGCGCGGCGCGGCGCGGCTGGGCCCGCTCACCGGCGAGCTGCTGAGCTCCAGCTACTCGCCCACACTCACGCAGGAGCAGTTCGATGGCAACCACTACCGCTGGGCCAACAGCTTCGACAACACCAAGGTCAACCAGCTCAGCGCCCGCCTCGACCAGACCCTGGGCCGGCACCGCCTGGAGGCCTCGGGCGCCATCATCAACATCACCTCGCTGGTGTATTATGGGGCTAATGGCGAGCCGGCGCAGCTCGGCGAAGACCGCCGCCTGCTGACCCTGTCGGCGCGGCACCGCTTCAACGTGGGCAACATCTTCCTCGACAACCAGGCCCACGCTACCCAGGGCGGCGACCAGGAAGGCCTGCGGATTCCGGCCCTCGTCACCAACAGCAAAATCTACTATCAGGGCTACCTGTTCAAGAAAGCGCTGTTCGGCCAGATCGGGGCCGAGGTGTACTACCAGTCCACCTGGAAGCCTTACAACTACAGCCCCAGCACCCAGCAGTTCTTCGTGCAGGACAACTTCACGGCCGGCAACTTTGCCGTGGCCGACGTGTTTCTGAGCGGCGACATCAAGACGGTGGCTGTGTTTCTGAAGGTAGCCTACGTCAACCAAGGCCTGCTGCGCAACGGCTACTTCACCACGCCCTACTACACCGGCCTGCCCCGCCGCTTCGAGTTCGGGCTGCGGTGGCAGTTCTTTGATTGATGTTACATGGTTGTATGGCTAAATGGTTGAATGGCTGAATTGATAAACGGCCAGCCATACAACCATTCAACCATCTAGCCATTCAACCATTCAACACATCCGACAATGGAACCTGCAGAAAGAGAAAAAACCATCCTCAAGCTGAAGCTCAACACCGATCCGCGGTGGGTGGATATTGCCAGCAAAAACATCGAGGATATCTTGGTCGACCACGCCTGGTGCGAGCAGAAAGCCGCCAGCACGGGCATCAGCATGATCATTCACTACCCCGAGAAAACCCGTCTCGTGGATGAGCTGACCGACTTGGTGGCCGAGGAGTGGGGCCACTTCGAGCGGGTGCTGCTGGAGCTGCGCAAGCGCGGCTACGCCCTGGGCCGCCCCCGCCGCGACGAGTACGTGGTGCAGCTGCTGACGCACGTGCGCAAAGGCGGTGCCCGCGAGCGGCAGCTCATGGACCAGCTGCTGGTATCGGCCCTGATTGAGGCGCGCAGCTGCGAGCGGTTCAAGCTGCTCTGGAAGCACATTCCGGACCCCGAGCTGAGCAAGTTCTACTACGAGCTGATGGTGTCCGAAGCGGGCCACTTCGTTAGCTACGTGGAACTGGCCAAGGAGTACTGCGACCCGAAGCAAGTGGAGGAGCGCCTGCAGGAGCTACTCAAAATTGAAGGCGAAATAGTAACCAGCCTGCCCGTCCGCGACGACCGGATGCACTAGGGCCAGTTTAACCTGTACTTGCCAGCGTAATTTCTGGCAGTATATTGGGCTTGATTAGGGTTATTTCTGCTTTCAATGAAGAAACTGTTTTTGCTTGCTTTTTGGCTGATGCCGGGCTTGTGCCTCGCACAAACCACGCCGCCGGCCACCATCAACTTTTGCGGCGTAAATATTTCGGTGCCCGCCGGCTGCGCCCCCGAAACCAGCTACTCCGTGCGCTGCGAGCGGTACCAGCTCAACTGGTTTTACCTCAACCACGGCCAGTTGCTACCCGTGGTGGAAACCATGGTGAAGACGGAAATGAAAAAGCACAAGCCTGCCGAAGACCAGCCGTTTGAGGCGTTCATCCTGGATACGCCCGCTAAAGGCCACCGCCTCAGCTACGCCATTGAAGGTGGCGAGGAGTATCAGCTGATCTTCTACGGCACGGCCAAAGGCCAGCCCGTGGTCGTGCAGCTCACCATGGACGTAGACCCCGAAAAAACCGCCGACCTACCCGAAATAGCCCAGCGCATGGTGCGGCTCAGCAAGTAAGCTTCGCCAAAAAACAGCCATAAGAAAGGCCCGATCAGCAGTCTGTTCGGGCCTTTCTTGTGGCTTAAAAACCGGCTGACTCAGGTTTTCTGCTTCTTCTTTTTGGCGGCCGGAAACAGCACGTTGTTGAGGATGAGACGGTAGCCGGGCGAATTGGGGTGCAGGGCCAGGTCGGTGGGCTCTTCTTCTACCAGGTGCTGGTAGTCTTCGGGGTCGTGGCCGCCATAAAAGGTCCAGGTGCCTTTGCCCAGCGTGCCATGCATGTAGCGGATTTCGCCCGAGGCCTTGTTATCGCCCATCACCACCACGTCGGGCTTCACCAACTGCTTGCGGAAAGCCGTGGTCTGACCCATAAAGCCCTTGATGGTCTTTTCGTGGTCCTGGGTGAGCATGGTGGGCACCGGGTCGTACTTGGCCGAGAACGTGAACAGCTGGAAGTAGTCGTTGTCTTCGTAGACGCCGCGCTCCTGGGGCTGCATGTCGATGTTGCTGTACTCGTACTGGTACGGGTCGCGCACCAGCTGGAAGTTCTGGAAGGCCAGCGTGCGGTTGAAGTTGAGCTTGCTTTGCGCGGCGGGGTCGGCGGCGTCGCCGTCATACATGTTTTCCACCATGTCCACGCCCAGGCCGGCCAGCGCAATATCGTAGGTGTCGGTGGCCGAGCACATGGCAAACTGGAAGCCGCCGCCGGCAATAAACTCCTGCATCTTCACCACCACCGCGCCCTTCATCTGGCTGACTTTGGCAAAACCGTGCCGCTTGGCCGTGGCCTCCGACTCGCGCTGCTGCTGCTGGTACCAGGGCCGGTTGCGGTACTGGGCGAAGAATTTGCCATACTCGCCCGTGAAATCCTCGTGGTGCAGGTGCAGCCAGTCGTACTTAGGCAGCTTGCCGTCGAGCACGTCGTCGTCGTAGATCTGGTCGTAGGGAATTTCGGCGTAGCCCAGCACCAGCGTCACGGCGTCGTCCCAGGGCTGCTTGCCTTTGGGCGTGTACACCGCAATTTTGGGCACCTTCTCCAGCTTCATGATGTCCATGTTGGCGTTGGGGTCGGCTATTTCGGAGAGGATGCCGTTATACTGGGCGCCGGAAATCACTTGGTACGTGACGCCGCGCACGGCCAGCTCGTTTTCCACGCCGGGCGCTACTTCGCAGGCAAACGAGCCGCCGCGGTAGTTGAGCAGCCAGTCAACCTCAATCTGCTTGCCGAGCAGCCAGTAGGCAATGCCGTAGGCCTTGAGGTGCTCTTTCTGGGTGTTGTCCATCGGGATGAGCACCTGGTTGGCCCAGGCCGCGCCCGGCCCGGCCAGCAGGCACACCAGTACCAGCAGCGTAGCCCAGAATCGTTGTTTGCTGTGTATCATAGCCAAAGAAAATAAAGCCGTCCGGCCGCGTCCAACCACCGCTCAAGGTACTCAACATTGGCGGTACCCGCGCAAAACCGCGGCCACCCACCCGGCAACGGGCGCGCAAGCCAGAACGGGGCCGTGGCAGTTCCGGTTCCGCGCCGGGCGGCCGGTTTTGGCGTTGCCGCCGGCCCGGAAAAGAGCCACTGCAAAACCCGCCGCAAATGCGTAGATTGGCCGGAATTTGACGATGTATGGATCTGCTGGAAAACATTCGGGAAGCGTTTCGCTCCATTAAGAGCAACCTGCTTCGCACTATTCTCACGGCTCTGATCGTGAGCATCGGCATCATGGCGCTGGTGGGCATTCTCACGGCCATCGACGCCATGAAGTATTCCCTGAACCAGACGTTTGCCAGCCTGGGCGCCAACTCCTTCGAAATGAAGGCCAAAGGCTACACCAACCGCTTCCGGCGGGGTGGGGTGCAGGGCAAAGTGTATCCGCCCATCAGTTTGCTGCAGGCCAAAAAATACAAGCTGGCCCTCAGCGACGAAGCCCAGGTGGGAGTTTCGGCCTTTATATCAGGTGCTACCGAGGTGAAGGGCAATGGCGAAAAAACCAACCCCAACATTCAGGTGGTAGCCGGCGACGAAAACTACCTGCAGATCCAGAGCTATACCTTGGGCACGGGCCGCACCTTCTCGTCGCTGGAGCTCGACAACGGCACCAACGTGGCCATCATCGGCTCCGAGGTGAAAGACAAGCTCTATCCTTCGGAAAGCGGCCTCAACAAGTACGTGTACCTGTTGGGGCGGCGCTTTCAGATAGTGGGTGTGCTGGAGAAAAGCGGCAGCAGCGGCCAGGGTGGCGGCGCCGACCGCATGGTGCTGATACCGCTGGAAACCGGCAATCAGCTGCCCCGGCAGCGCGCCCTCACCTACGACGTGAAAACCGCCACCACCCGCCCCGAGGAGCTCAACTACCTCACGGGCCAAGCCACCGGCATCATGCGCGCCGTGCGCCACGACGCGCTGGGCCAGGAAGACAGCTTCGAGGTGGAGCGCTCCGACTCATTGGCCGGCAAGCTTGATGAGCTGAGCGGCGGCCTGAAAGTGGGCGGCTTCTTGGTGGGCTTCATTACGCTGCTCGGGGCCAGTATTGCCCTCATGAACATCATGATGGTATCGGTGACGGAGCGCACCCGCGAAATCGGAATCCGGAAGGCGCTGGGCGCTACGGCCCGCCAGATCCGCCAGCAGTTCCTCATCGAGGCCATTGTGATTTGCGTGCTGGGCGGGGTGCTGGGCATTGTGCTGGGCGTGGGCGGCGGCAACCTGCTCACGCTGTTTATGGAGCAGGGCGCGTTCATTGTGCCGTGGCTCTGGATGTCGCTGGGCCTCGTTATCTGCATCACCGTAGGCCTGGCCTCGGGCTACTATCCGGCCAGCAAAGCCGCCGCCCTCGACCCCATTGAGAGCCTGCGCTACGAGTAGAGTTGGGGCGCCCGGCGGTGCCGATGCCAGTGCCGGCCCGTCGGCCGCTGCGCCCGGCCGCCGATAGGGGAGCAGCGCATACCGGCTCCGCCCCGCTGCCCGTCACTGTCTGCCGCCAGTTGCTGTCGCTATCCGTTGCCACTATCTTCCGTCATCAGCTGCGGCCTCTGTCCGCCGCCAGTGCACCGTCATCAGCGCCGCCAATGCACCGCGCTTTCCTGCTGGCCGAAGCTGCCGTTTCGTTTGTAGCGCAACCAGGCCGCCGGCTGCAGTGCGCCTGCTCCGGAGTGAGGAGCGGCTGATTCGGCTGTTGCCGCCGAGGCGCCCGGGGAAGCTGACTAGCCCGTCGGCGATGGTGGCCACCACCTAAAGGAAGCGCCGGGTATTCCGGCCGCCGGGTTGCTCGCCAACAGCCATGAGCCGGGGCAGGAGCCAGGAATAAAGGCAGCGCATCAGACGGCCATTTACCGGCAGCAGCCATCGGCCGCGCGGGTAGGGGCGGGGAAGCAGGCCGCAGGAGGCCCGGCGTGGAGTGTATGCCCTGACGGCCGCATGACGTCATGCAGGGCCTGTGGCGCATCAGGTCCGAAGCAAAGCATCCCCATTCTCTGTAGCAGCAGCAAAAACGTATTGCACACCCACATTGGGTGGCTATTGGACACTCCTGTGGCGGAGCTTCTGGCGCTTTGCGCACAGCGCCTGCCGCCGTGAGTTCGTAGTTACCCGGCTGGGTAACCCGGCTGGGTAACCCGGCTGGCAGGCTGAGGTGTTTCCCGGGATGCGCAGCGTCCGCACACGGCCAGTCTACCGAAGCCACGCAGCTTATGCCTGCAGTCTGTATGTTGGCTGCAGGCAGGCACAGGCACAGAGCCGTGAGAAAATAAGCCGGTGGCAACACGCGGGCGGCTATGCTTCTGCATTGGCGCTTGGCCTGGCCCAGCGCCCACGGCAGGCGGGGCCGCCGGATCAGTCGCCGCAGGGCGCGGCTTCCGGGCTGCTGACCCGGTGCGGGTACGCCGGTTGTGCGCCCGCCATGTTCCCAGCTCGAAGATTTTTTTCGTTGCTCATCAACTCCTGCGTGCGGCAGGGGGCGGCTGGGTGGAGGCGAGAATTAGGCTTGCATTTGCCGGTATTTTATATACATTTGTGTATAAAATCATTTGGGTATATGGCAGAGCGGGAAACAGTCGGACAAAGATTCACACAACTTATTTCTTATTTGGGCATAAGCAAGAATGCCTTTGCTAATTCGCTTGACAAGACGGCCACCGTCATCCAACATCTTGTGGAAGAGCGGAATAAGCCAGGGTTTGACCTTTTGTGTAAAGTATTTGAGGTATACCCAAATGTATCAAAAGACTGGCTTCTTCAGGGTGCTGGCTCCATGCTGATAACAGACAGTCCGGCACCTGCCGCACCACTACCAGCCGCCGCCGCTGCCCCCGGCGCCACTGATACTCCTAGCCCAGCCATCCAGCCACCGGACCCCTCTGCCCCCAAAATTGCAGTGGCCGCAGCTGCCTCAGCCGCGCCCGTGGTCGTTGCTCCGGCACCCGCGCCAGCAGCAGCTACTCCGGCTTCCACGCTCGTTTGGGAGGCTGTGCCGGCTGTTGCGCCAGTTGCAGCCCCCGCACCTGTTTCGGTGCCAGCCCCGGCCGCTGAAGTGCCCGCAGCGGAAGTGCCGGTGATACCTGCGCCGGCTGCCGCACCTGTTGCCGCTGTAGTAGCCTCAGTGCCGCCCGTCGCAGCAGCTGTGGTGCCGGCAGCTGCTCCCGAGGCAGCGTGGCAGTCGGCACTCTACACGCAGCAGATGGCCCACCAGCTGGCTATGGCCGAGCTGCGCAACCAGCACCTGCAGGACCAGCAACGCCTCATGCAGCAGATGCTGGATTTGATGCAACGAAAAATTTAGTATAGGCTTCAGCCTGTGCTGCTGACCGATATTCTCCCTTACAAAAGAAGCGGCGCTACCATTCGGTAGCGCCGCTTCTTTTCGGTTAGCGTTGGCGGCCGACGCTGTTCGGCACAGGCTAAAGCCTATGTTACATTTTAGTGCTGGAATACTTCGATGCCCAGCTCTTCGGCTTCCATCAGGTTCTGGGGTGTCACGGCGGTGAGGCGCAGGCGCTTCAGTTCGCCTACCAGCAGCGGGTCGTATTTGGCCGTCACGCGGATATAGTTGGGCGTGAAGCCTTCCATCTGGCCGTTTGTCACGTCGTCCTCGAACAGCACAGCCGTTTCCATGCCCACATGCTGCTCGTAGAAATGCCGCTTTTTCTTCTCCGAAAGGCCCCGCAACTGGGTGGTGCGCTCGTGGCGGTGGCGGTCCTGCACGCGGCCGGGCAGGGTAGGGGCCAGCGTGTTTTCGCGCTCCGAGTACGGGAATACGTGCAGGTAGCTTACGTCCAGTTCGTTCAGGAACTGGTAGGTTTCCAGGAAATCGGCCTCCGTTTCGCCGGGGAAGCCCACGATGACGTCGACACCGATGCAGGCGTGCGGCATCACCTCCTTAATCAGGCGCACCCGCTCCACGTACAGCTCGCGGCGGTAGCGGCGGCGCATTAAGCCCAGAATCTTGTTGGAGCCCGACTGCAGCGGAATGTGGAAGTGCGGCATAAACCGCTTCGACTGGGCCACAAACCGGATGATTTCATCCGACAGCAGATTCGGCTCGCAGCTGCTGATGCGGAACCGCTCGATGCCTTCCACCTCATCCAGCGCTTGCACTAGGTCAAAGAAGTTCTCCTGCCGCTCCCGCTCGGGGCCCTGTAGGCCAAAGTCGCCGAGGTTGACGCCCGTTAGCACAATTTCCTTCACGCCGGTTTCGGCCAGTTTCTGCACGCGCTCCACCACGCTCTGCACCGAGCCCGAGCGGCTGGCGCCGCGTGCCAGCGGAATGGTGCAGAACGAGCACGAGTAGTCGCAGCCATCCTGCACCTTCAGGAAGGTGCGCGTCCGGTCGCCGTAGCTGTGGGCCGCGTGGAACTCGGTGGCCTCGGAAATAGGCGAGGCGAACACCTGCCCGGGCTGGCCGGCGGCGGGCTTCTGGAAGCCGGCCAGCGTTTCGACCAGCTGAAACTTCTCGGCGGCGCCCAACACGGCGTGCACCCCGGGAATTTCGGCAATTTCCTGGGGCTTGAGCTGGGCGTAGCAGCCCACAATGGCCACGAAGGCTTCCGGGTTGTGCTTGAGGGCCTCCTTCACCACCTTCCGGCACTTGCGGTCGGCGTGGTCCGTGACCGAGCAGGTGTTGATGACGTAGATGTCGGCCGCGTCCTCGAAGGCCGCTTTCACGAAGCCGTGTTCCTCAAACTGCCGGCCGATGGCCGACGTTTCGGAGAAATTGAGCTTGCAGCCCAGCGTGTAAAAGGCGACTTTTCTGGTTTCCATTTCCATAAACAAGGCGGCAAAGATACGGCGGAAGTTGCGGGTTTCCGGTACCGGGTGAGCTACAACCCGCCGGAAGGCCGGCAGGTTTCACAGCCGGGCCTCCACGGCGGCCATCAGGGCGGGCAGATCCAGCGGGCGGAGCTGCTCGGCCGTGAGCAGCGGCTGCCAGGCCTCGGCAGCCGACTGCCGCCGGAAGATGGCCGGCAGCGCCTGCCCAGTCAGCTCTGGGTACTGCTGGCGCAGCTCGTCGCGGTGCAGAAACTGGGCCTGGGCCGGCAGCCGCTCCAGAAACGCCCGCCACTCCGGGTACATCGTGCGCGCCCCATACGTGACGGCGCACAGCGAGCAGGGATAGGTGGCTGGCGAGAAGGTCTTGTGCAGCGTGTCGAGCACCCCGTTCAGCCAGCCGGCGTTGGCATTGTATACAAAGAGCAGCTCGGGTTCGGTGGCGTTCATGGCAGCAGAAGGCGGGGTGTGACTAATAGTGTAATAAATTATGGCTTATTCAAAGACCAGTTCGCATTTGGGTTTAAATGCTCTAAAGCCTGTTACTTGGTTTTTTAAGAAGGTTTCATGCAAATGTTGAGAAATATAGCTTTCGGTAAGGCTTAAAAATTGTGTGCCCCATATATCGTAAGATGTGTTAAAATTTCTATTGAAAACAAGTTTTGTTGCTTTAGGAGCAATTCCGCTTTCAAGAAATGTGCTCATATATTCAGTGTATGTATTAATTTTTTTATCTGAATATTTATTGTGACGACGAAAGTCAAAAATGCATTTATTGAAATTAATTGTGTTGGTTCCTTTTTCCAAATCATATACTAACCACCAGTATTGAATGCCTGATTTGTTATTATCTATAGTAATGTCGAAAAATTGGTGGTTAGGGAGTATGCAGTCTGATAATATTCCTCTGACTTTTTCGCTGACTATATATCCTCTGATTCCAAATTGCATGATATCCGTTGCAATACTTTCCTTACGAAATAAAATATTATTCAATTTGTGATAATATTTTATTTCGGCCCGTTGAATCCATTTTGTTTTGAATTCTTCTTTTGAAGAAAGGAATATGCTTAGAAACCAAAGATTCTCCTTGTAAAAATCTGGGCCAGATTCCAGCTGGCTCATGCCGTCACACACACCAATGACTTTTGGCTCGTAATCCGTTTCCATTTGCATATATTCTACCATGTTCGCAGCTACATTACGTGTGGTTAGGGTATCGATTTTTAAGTCCAGTAAGTAGTCTTGGAAAATTTTCTTTTCCCAGATAAATAATTACTTCCCCAAATAATCGGCAAACGACAGCTGCTCATAGGCCTGACCCTGCTGCACCTGCCGCTGCGTGGCGCCGCGGCTGCGGATGACCGGCTGCCGCGCCACGTTGTCGTAGGCCAGGAAACCGGCGGGCGTGATGAAGCCGAAGCCGTCGGTGTAGCAGTAGAAAGCCGACGGCTCCTGCACGGGGCGCAGCAGGTTGCGGCTCCAGTGGTAGTCGGTGGCGGGCAGCTGCAGCTGGGCCAGCAGGGTGGCCGCCACGTCGGTCTGGGAGCCCAGGTCGGCCCGCACCTGGCCGCGCACTTCGGGGCGTAGCGCGCCGCCGGCCAGCACCAGCGGAATCCGGAACTTGGCCGGCTCCTCAGGCACGCTGCGGCCGGGCAGCGTGTGGCCGTGGTCGGCCACGAGCACCAGCAGCGTGTTGTCGTACCAGGGCTGCTGGCGGGCGGCCTGCAGGAAGCGGCCCAGCGCCCAATCGGTGTAGTAGACGGAGTTACGGAACAGCGCCGTTTCGGTGGTGCCTTTGAACTTCGGCGCAATAGGAATCTCAAACGGCTCGTGGCTGCTGAGCGTGAAAGCCGTCACGAAAAACGGCTGCGCCTGGGTGCGCAAATCGGCCAGCACCTTATCGAACAGCACGTGGTCGTGGGCACCCCACTTCGAGTTCTGCTGGTTGCGCGGGAAGTTCTCGCGCTCCGTGAAGGCATCGTAGCCAGCGGCGCGCAGGTAGCTTTTCATGTTGGCGAAGGCCAGCTCGCCCCCGTAATAATAGTGGGAGCTGTAGCCCACCCGCCCCAGCGACTGGCGCAGGTGAGGCAGCTTTTCGGTCTTGCGCGGGTACTTGATGATGCCACCCGATGTGGGCTGGCTGGGGTAGCCGGAGAGCAGCGCCACCAAGCCCTTCTGGCTCCGGTCGCCGGCCGCATAGATGTTGTTGAACAGCACTCCGGTGCGAGCCAGGCTGTCGAGGTTGGGCGTCACGCCGGTTTCGCCGCCGGTGCCGGCCACGAACTTGCCCGTGAAGCTCTCTAGAATAATGAAGACGACGTTGGGCCGGGTGGTGCGCAGCAGGCGGGTGGTATCGGGGGCGGTGTAGGTGTAGAGCGGGCGCACCAGCTGCCGGGCGGTGCTGTCGGGCAGAAACTGGTAACGGGTCGGGTCGGCTTCCTGCAGCGTCAGCGAGTTCACCACATTCCAGGGCAGGTTGACGGCCGCGTGGTTGGCAAAGGGCTGGCGGGCAAAATACACGTCGCTCTGGTTGACCGGAATCTGCTGCACGCCGCCCCGCAGCGGCACCACCAGCAGCGCCGCGTACAGCACGCACACCAGCGCCGCCCGCCCGCGCCCGAAGCCGGCCGGCAGTGCCGGCAGCCGGCCCACCACCAGCTGGTAGAGCCCCCAGCCCATCAGCAGCAGCCCCGAAAACAGGCCCAGCAGCAGCAGCAGCGGCGCGTTGCCGGCCGAGGCCGCCATTTCGGCCGGCGAGTTCAGGTATTGCAGGGGCGTGGCATCGAGGCGGAAGCCCCAGGTGCGGTATAGCTCCAGGTCGGCAACGGTCAGGAAGGCCACCACCACGCCCAGCACGGCCGTGTAGAAGCGCAGCAGCCGCTCGGTGGCGAAGCGCCGCCCCAGCAAACTGCCGGCCAGCACCAGCGCAAACGGCACCACACTCAGGTAGGCCGCCGCCGAAGCATCCAGCCGCAGCCCGTAGCCGAACGTGCCGGCTATGGTGCCCGCCGCTAGGGTGGCCGTCTGGCCGGCCTGGTACAGCAGAAACAGCGCCCGGGTCCCGAAAAAGAAGAGCAGCCAGAACAGGAAGTAGCGTGGCTGAAACGCAAAGCGGTTTTTCACGCCCCAAAGGTAGCGCCCGCGCCGCATGCCTACCGCAACGCGTCAGGCTCAAAGGTAAATTTGCCCGAAACTGGTTCCCTGAACCTGACAGGGGGAATTGGGCGGCCTCAGCAATGTTATAGGTCGCGGCTGCGCGCCGTTTTGAGTGAAGCCGCCCTTACAAACTATCCACCCTGCATACTCATAGTAATAACAACAGTTGTATAGTGAGTACTTACCGTACCAAGGCATGACTAACCGCTGATAGGGGAGTGGCAGGCCATCGGAAGTAAATTTATAAAATATATGTCTGTACGGAGGGGGTGTAGCTGCGATTTTTGGTGTTTTTGAAAATAATGACCCTGAATTTTAGGGTAGGTTTGGAAAAAAGTCTGCAATCCGTAACCTTTGTATCACCAAACTGATTTACACCAAACAATTCCCGCTCACCATTTTCATGGCAATTCTTCGCTTTAAAGCACTTGAACTGGTTGATCAGCGTCAGCCGCTAACGGTAGAAAGCAGCGGCGAGCGTCGCTCCGACAGCTTCGGCAAGAACGTCTTCAACCTGGACGCCATGCGGGCCACCATGCCCGGCGAGTATTTCAAGAAGCTGCAAAGCGCCATCAAGCTGGGCAGCCCGGTAGAGCGCAGCGTGGCCGACGCCGTGGCTTCGGCCATGAAAACCTGGGCCATGGCCAAGGGTGCCACCCACTACACCCACTGGTTCCAGCCCCTGACCGGCGCCACCGCCGAGAAGCACGACTCCTTCTTCGACCTCAACTCCGACGGCCGGCCGATTGAGAACTTCAAGGGCTCGGCGCTGGTGCAGCAGGAGCCCGATGCTTCGTCGTTCCCGAACGGCGGCATCCGCAACACCTTCGAGGCCCGTGGCTACACCGCCTGGGACCCGACTTCGCCCGCTTTCATCATTGAAACCGCCGGCGCCAAAACCCTGTGCATCCCCACTATCTTCGTCGCCTACACCGGCGAGGCGCTTGACTACAAAGCCCCGCTGCTGAAGTCGCTGGCCCGCCTGGAAAAGGCTGCCGTGGATGTGTGCCAGTACTTCGATAAGGACGTAAACCGCGTGCACACCACGCTGGGCATCGAGCAAGAGTACTTCCTCGTCGACCGCGCCCTCTACAACGCCCGCCCCGACCTGGTGATGACCGGCCGCACCCTGTTCGGCCACTCGCCGGCTAAAGGCCAGCAGCTGGAAGACCACTACTTCGGCTCGATTCCGGCCCGCGTGCACGCCTACATGCTGGAGTACGAAGAGGAAGCCAACAAGCTGGGCATTCCGCTGCGCACCCGCCACAACGAAGTAGCCCCGCACCAGTTCGAGTGCGCGCCGACTTTCGAAGACGCCAACCTAGCCGTCGACCACAACCAGCTGCTCATGGACATCATGGAGCGCGTGGCCGACAAGCACAACTTCAAGGTGCTGCTGCACGAGAAGCCTTTCGCGGGCGTCAACGGCTCGGGCAAGCACAACAACTGGGCGATGAGCACCGATACCGGCGTCAACCTGCTGGCTCCCGGCCGTCGTCCGAAAGAGAACCTGCAGTTCCTGGCGTTCTTCATTACCACCATTAAAGCGGTGCACCGCTACGCCGACCTGCTGCGCGCCAGCATCGCCTCGGCCAGCAACGACCACCGTCTCGGTGCCAACGAAGCCCCGCCGGCCATCATGTCGGTATTCGTGGGTTCGATGCTGGACTCGGTGCTGGACGAGCTGGAGCGCACCGCCAAAGTGCCCCTCGACAAAGGCGACAACATCTACCTCAAGCTCGGCATCGACAAGATTCCGGCCATCCTGCTCGACAACACCGACCGCAACCGCACCTCGCCGTTCGCCTTCACCGGCAACAAGTTCGAGTTCCGCGCCGTGGGCTCCTCAGCAAACTGCTCGTCGGCCATGACTACGCTCAACGCCATTGTGGCCGAGCAGCTCATCGACTTCAAAACGTCGGTGGATGCGCTGATTGAGCAGGGCAAGAAGAAGGAAGTGGCCATCGTGGAAGTGCTCCGTGAGTACGTTATCAGCTCGAAAAGCATCCGCTTCGAAGGCAACGGCTACTCCGACGAGTGGAAAGACGAAGCCGCCAAGCGTGGCCTGTCGAACGTGCCTACCACGCCCCAGGCCCTCGACGCCATGGTGGAGAAGGAAGCCTCGGACCTGTTCGAGCGCCACAACATCTTCTCCTCGGTAGAGCTGCACGCCCGTCACGAGATTCTGCTGGAAGACTACATCAAAAAAATTCAGATCGAAAGCCGCGTGATGGGCGACCTCGCCGTCAACCATATCATCCCCACGGCCGTAGCATACCAGACCAAGCTGATCAGCAACGTCCGCGGCCTGCGTGAGCTGGGCCTCGACGATGAGAACTCGCAGGTTACGGTAGACACCATTAAAGCTATTTCGCGCCACATCTTCACCATCAAAACCCAGGTGGAAGAGATGGTAAACGGCCGCAAAGTGGCTAACAAGATTGACGACACCCGCGAACGGGCTATTGCCTACTGCGACACCGTCAAAGCACATTTCGACACCATCCGCCGCTCCGTCGACAAGCTGGAGCTGATGGTGGCCGATGAGGACTGGCCGCTGGTGAAGTACCGCGAACTTTTGTTCCGGCACTAAGCTCAGCGTTCAGAATCGGGCCGGAGTTGGGTGGGAATTTTCTCCGTGCCATGATTTCAAAAAAGCCGTTCCGGGTGGGGCGGCCTTTTTTGTGCCCATACATTTCGGTGAATGGCAAAAACGGCCTGATCGTACTGATCAGGCCGTTTTTGTTTTGGCGCTCAGGCAGCAGTAGGCACCACTAAGCAGTTGTCTGCCACTAAATCTGCCACTAGTTTCGGCGGAAAATCTGCCACTAAAACTGCCACTAGGTTTGCCACTAAACCTGCCACTGGCTTAGGTGGTCAGCCGGGCCGTGCGCCGGTAGCTGGCCACCAGCTCCTGCTCGTTGGTGCCCAGGTAGCGCAGGAAGCTTTTCTCGGTCTGGTGGCCGGTGGCCAGCATCACCTGGCTGCGGGGCACGCCCTGGTAGATGCGCGTGGTGACAAAGGTTTTGCGGCCGATGCGCGAGGTGACGTGCAGGCGCGTGATGCCGGCCAGCTGCGCCAGGTGCGGCAGGTAGCTGTCCAGGTCGTAGGTGGTGGGCAGGCAGGTGGCCAGGCCCTGGCCGGCGTAGCGGCGCACCAGCTCCACGGGCTTGAGCACCTCGTCGTCGAGGAAGGGGATGTAGCACAGGATGCCGGTCTTGCCGGCCTCGATCTTGAGCAAGTCGCCGTGGATGTGCTCGGGGGCCAGGCGCTCGGCGTCGGAGATGCGCAGGCCGGTGTAGGCGCAGAGCAGAAACTTGTCGCGGGCGTGCTCCAGGCGCTGCTGGTGGTCCTGCAGGGTGAGGTTGCGGCGGCCGCCGGTGGTGCGCGCGTGCAGCGGGAAGTGCTGCTGCAGCAGCTCGGTGACGGCCGGCGTGCGCAGCTCCACCTCGGCCCAGCGGCGCAGCTCGGCGGCCGTGAGGAAATCGGCGCCCACGTAGGTTTCCCTGGCCTTCCAGTCGTGGAATTTGGCCGTGGTGGGCAGCTCGCGGCTCTCGCACCAGTAGAGGAAATTCTTGAGGCGCTTGATGTAGCCGGCGAAGGTGTTGGTGCCGTTGCCGAGCGTTTCCACCTGGTAGGTCAGAAACTGGGCGTAGAACTCGGCGTTCATGCTCTGGAAGGTGAGCGGGTAGTGCTTCTGCTCGCTGAACCTGGCCAGCTCGTCGCGCACGTGCCGGCCCTGGCGCAGGTAGCCCTGGCTGAACCGGCGGCCGGTTTTCTCGGATACCACGCTTTCCATGAAGGTGCACCACGCGTCCATGTGCTCGAGCAGGCTGGGCTGCCGGCGCACCGGCACCGGCAGCTCGGCCACCGGGATGCCCTGCGCTTCGGCCAGCAGGTGCTGGTAGCGGGTGCGAATGGCGGCCTCCATTTCCTGCTTGCTCAGGCGCTGCCAGTTGCGGCGGGCCTCCTGGTGGACTTCTTGGCCGGCCTGCGTCCAGCGGCCGAGCACGGCGTTGATGGCCTCGGCGTAGGTGCCGGGCTTGTCTTTCACCCGGCCGGTTTTGGCGTTCCAGTCGGCCGGGCGGCAGACCTCGCCGGCCGAGAGGCGCAGGCGCTGGCTTTCCCAGCAGAAAGTGAGCTGGATGGCGGCTGTGCCTTTTTTCTTGGAGAGCTGCTGCGTGCGCAGCTGGCAGGTAACTTCCATTACATCGTACCCATTTCCCGGTCGATATCGGCGCTGGAGTCGACATCGGGGATAAAGTGATTGAGCAGCAAAAGCAGCGCCAACAAGAAGGTTAGTGCCAGCAGAATCTTCTTGGCCATGCGCATAACGTTGGTTATTGGGGCTGCTCCGCCACTGGCCGGCGCAGTAGGTCGCGGGCAACGAGGAAGAAGGCCCAGATATGCAGCGCCTGAGCAAGCAGCCTGAGCAGCTCTTCCACGGTCAGTGCACTGAGCCGGAGGGGAGGCAGCGTGATAAAGTAGAAGTTGAGCAGCGAGTAGAGCAGGAAGGCAATCTTCACCCAGCGCTTGCCGGCGCGCACGCCCAGCCCGATGGCAACGTAGAGGCCCAGCGTGAGCACGTACACGCCCCCCACCATCCAATGCGTGAAATAGGGGCTGCTTTGGCCCGTGGCCGCCCCTACCAGGGCGCGTAAGCCGGTCAAGGCTACCAGAAGCAGGATCAGGTTCGACGCCTTCACGTCGTTTTTGCGGATGGTTACTGCCATAGCCGTTCGACTGGACTGAAAGGAAGGACGTGGTGCGGGCGCAGGGCGGGCATAGGCTGTTGGGAGACCGGAAAGGAGGCCTGGCAAGAATAGGCAAAGAAACCGGCATCCGCGCAAACAGCGCCGGCCCGGCCCCGCCGCAGGAGCGGGTCGCCGACGGCGAAGTAACTAACTTTTTTAGTAAAAATATAACTAATTATTTTAGTTGGCTGTATACTTGCGCAAAACCATTCCTTTTTTGCGATGTGTCAGGTTGTGATTATTCCGGTGTTGCGCAAGCCCGCGTGGTTTCGCTTTTATGATATTCGGGTGCCGGCGGGCTTTCCTTCGCCGGCCGAGGACCACCAGAGCACGAAGCTGGATTTGAACCGGCTGCTGCTGCCGCACCCCGACGCCTCGTACCTGGTGCGGGTGATGGGCGACTCGATGACCGGCGGTGAGTCGGGCATCCGCGACGGGGCGCTGCTGGCCGTGGACTGTCTGCTGCAGCCCCAGCCCGACGACGTGGTGATTGCCTCGGTGGCGGGCGAGTTTACGGTCAAGCGCCTGGTGAAGCGGCGCAACGACGCCTGGTTTCTGGTGCCCGACAACCCCTCGTACCCGGAAATTGCCATCGACGCGCCCGATATGTTCGACGTGTGGGGCGTGGTGACGCACGTGGTGACCGAGACCCGGCGCGGGCGGCTGGGCAGCCATCTGCGGGTAAGCTAAACCAACCAGAGCTAAACCAACCACAGCCACACCAACCGGAGCTGCGCATGTACGCCCTCGTCGACTGCAACAACTTTTACGTGAGCTGCGAGCGGGCCTTCCAGCCGCAACTGCTGGGCCAGCCCGTGGTGGTGCTCTCCAACAACGACGGCTGCGTGATTTCCCGATCCCAGGAAGCCAAGGAGCTGGGCATTGGCATGGGCGAGCCCTACTTCAAGCTGCGCGAGCTGGTGCGCCGCCACCAGGTGCAGGTGCGCTCAAGCAACTACGCCCTCTACGGCGACATGAGCGGGCGGGTGATGCACTACCTGGCCTCGGTGGCCCCGGAAGTGGAGGTGTACTCCATCGACGAGTGCTTTCTGGATCTGCACGGGCTGGAGCGCTACCACGGCCCGCTGGCGGGGCTGGCGGCCGGCTGGCGCGAGCAGGTGCGCCGGCGCACGCACATTCCCGTCTGCATCGGCATCGGGCCCACCAAGACGCTGGCCAAGCTGGCCAACCGCCTGGCCAAGAAGCTGCCGGCGCTGCAGGGCGTGCTGCACCTGGACTCCGACGAGCGCCGGCGCTGGGCGCTGGAGCAGGTAGGAGTGGAGGACGTGTGGGGCATCGGGGGCCAGTACGCGCAGAAGCTCTACAGCCAGGGCATCTGCACGGCCGCGCAGCTGGCCGGCCAGAGCGAAACCTGGGCGCGCCGAAACCTGGGCGGGGTGGTGGGGGCGCGGCTGGTGCGCGAGCTGCAGGGCACGCCCTGCCAGCAGCTGGCCCTGAGCGAGGACGGCAGCCGGCGCCGCCAGAGTCTGGCCTGCACGCGCACGTTTGCCGAGCCGCTGAGCGACTTTGCCACCGTGGCGGCGGCCGTGGCCTACTTTGCCAGCAAGGCGGCCGTGAAGCTGCGCCGGCAGCACTCGGCGGCGAGCGTGCTCACGGTGTTTCTGAGCAAAAGCCGCTATGGCACCGAGCCGCCCCCGCACACGCGCACGGCGGTGCTGGCGCTGCCCACGGCCACCAGTGACACGAGCGAGCTGCTGCGCCACGCCAAAGCGGCGCTGCGGCGGCTCTGGGAGCCGGGCGGCGTGTACCGCAAGGCGGGCGTGGTGCTCGACGGGCTGGAGACGGCCGGCCAGCAGCAGCTCCTGCTATTTGAGCCCAACGAGCAGGCCGAGCGCCGGGCCCGGCTCATGGCCGAGCTGGATAAGCTCAACGAGCGGTTTGGGGCGGGCAAGGTGGGCTTTGCGGCGGCGCTGCCGGCGAAAGGGGAGTACGTGCTGCCCTGGGTGGGGCAGCACCAGTTCCAGAGCCCGGCCTATACGACCGTGTGGGAGGATTTGCTGTGTATTCGAGGGTAGTAGTAACAAAGGCGTTATAATAATTTGTATTAGAGTCCTCTGTAGCTTCTACGAAGAGGGGGATTTGCATCCTCATTAGGAGTCATATGCCTTACTTTGACAAGTAAGTTAAATTCAGCCTTTGGTAAAAAAAGTTCTTTATCAACCATTACAAATTGAGTTTCTTTCATTTTGTCTGAAGCAAGAGAATATATCATGTTATAAAATCCTTCAAAAACGTCTTGATTCTCTCTTTCACTTATGTTTTTCATTGGGGAGTCTACTATAAGTATATTAGGAAGAATAGCTTTGAGCTCGAGCGCAAGTCTATGTACAGCTATTGCAAAGCATGCTTTAAATATTGTTTTTTTTCCTCCGCTACTCACATTTAAGAATGTGGTTTCAGTAGGCTTTTCCCCTTTCGATGTATCACCACTATAAACCGTTGGTATAAACGTCTTAGGTGATATAACTACTAAGCTGCTTTTTTGAATACCAGGAAAATTTGCTCGTATTAAGCAATCTTTAAAATATTGTTGCAGTCGTCTTATGTTTTTGTCATTGCCTTCTGCTCTATCTTTTGCTTCTTGTAAATCTTCCCTAATCTCCTTTTCTCTAATTTTTAGTCTACTAACTTGAATCTGATAAAAATCTGATTTTTTGGCAATTAATAATAATCTATTTAAATTTTTCATTTTCTGTTCAATAGATCCTATTTTTTTTTGTCGTTGTATAATATTTGATAAATAAGCAGAGTCATATTCTTTCATAGCCTCATTAAGAGCCATTTCTGCTTGATTCTGATTTATGATAATGGTTTTTCTCTTGTTTGTTAGATTTGTGAAATTTGTATTTTGTATTTTGATAATATCGTTCAATTCTTTTATTCTCGTAAATACATCGGATTTAACTATTTCAAAATTACTGCTTTCTTGTGTATTGTCTTCAAGCTGACCACATACCTTGCAGCAATTATAATCTCGTGTAGGTAATTCTTGTGTGCATCTAGGGCATGATTCAAATTCTACACCGTTGAGTATTGCTCTTGCAGAAGTTGCTCTTTGGAATTTTAAAGATAAACCACTTATTTCATTCAAATGTCTGGTATCGTTATCAATGGATATTGATAATTCGTGTAAAGTATTATCAATATTATTTATCTCTATCGAGATATTTCTACAAATATTTTGCAATTCTTTGGCGGCATTGGAAGTATTCTTTTCTTTTAATATTTCCTTTTGTTCTTTTATTTCTGTTTCTATCTTAGTTAGTTCTATTTTTAGTTTATTTATTTGGTTTTGTATTTCTAGGCTGCTTCCTGTTTCGGTCTCTAGTAATACATCAGCAAGCCCTTTGTAATAGGTTTCGTACTGTGTTCTTTCAGTGCGAATTTTATTCAAATCATCTTCGAGATTGGCAACAACTTCGTTCTGGAATCCTAATATAAATCTCAATACATCCATGCTCTTATTTTTCTTAAAAAATGGAGAGCTACTGCCTTCTAGATGAAAGAAATTACTGTCAATATTGTCTTGATCAAGATAACAATACCATAGCATATCTCTTAAACTAAGTCGAGATAATTCAGCCTTATCAGATGTCTTACTTACTCTTACTTTAGGTATTTTCCTTTTTGATAAATAAAATATTAAATCAGATAGGGTCTCTACTCCTGTTTCTGCAATAATTTCACCCATAGGATTGCGTATCGATATGTTTGCATTATAAACAATATCGTCTTCCGCTGACTGCCACTCAACTCTGGCGAACTCAGAGAGCCAAGTCCTATCTATAGAGAGCTTACAATCTTCTAGTTGAATAAGTAATGCAGCACCTACAAAGTCCCTTTGAAGGGCAGGCGTAAGTATGAATTTTCCTCCCAGACAGTAATCAATCAATCGTACAATGCTTGATTTACCAGCGCCCATTCTGCCATAGAAATAGGAGATTTGGTCGAAGTCGATTACTTCTTGTCCATCGCGAAAATAAACAGTAAGCTTTTGGATTAGGAATTTCATGCTATATGGAAATTTCATCACCCCATTTCATTGAAGTGATTTCAGGAACAATTTCGTAAATGTAGTTTTTCAATGCTGTTGCGCCCATGCTTCCAACAAGTTGAATAACTAAGTCACTTCTCATGGAAATTTGATGAAACTCATGTTGGCTAGCTATTCTAGTCGCAATAAGTTTCCCGCTATTTGTTATTTTAAGATTTACTGTTTTGTTATCCAAAAAAGCATCGACTAACCCACGCGCTATCAGTAAGCCTATCCATCTTCTGTATCTATCATCCCAAGGACCATATCTAAATCTGATCATCTTGGCTTCTATTGTCTTAGTCTCCTCTTCCATAATTGGCTGAGCATCACGAGCAGCCTTGTTCCCTTTTGCTTTAGTAAGTGACTTCGCTTTTACGACTCTATCAAGGCAGTTGGGATACCGTAACAAAAAATCAAGTTTTGCCAATTTTGTAATGCCTTCAATAAATTTGCTCTCGGCATCATCAAATGAGTTAAGCAGAAGTATCAATCTTGCGAGATGAAACTCATCCTGCTTTTCTAGTTGTGCGGAGGCTTTTATGACCTTTAAGCTCATATTTGTGAGCCTTTTAAAATGAATTCAGGGCTCCACCAGATTTTACATTCTTCTGTAAGCAATCCGGCAACTCCTAAGAGTAATTCATATGGCTGCCCATAAATAACTTTAGAGTCATTGTTAGATACTGTCCTCAGTGATGAATATACACTGCTAAGCATTTTGCTTCCGTAAGCATTTTCGCCATCTGAATTCAATGTTGCGGAAAGTTCAGCCTCTTCACAAATTGACTGAACCATCCCTTCTATAACCTTTATGTTGTTTTCGTCAAACCCCGGTATTTTTGATAACTCCATTAATTTTCTTTCAGCTGTAAGTGCGAGATCTTTAATCCTTGAGATATGTTTATGTTGAATCTGTCCAACCTGCATCTTCTCGCTAGTTATAGGCATGGCCCTATCTATTGCAGCTAATCTGATAGGTTCATAACTGGAATAATAATCACTTGCCAAATTATTGTCATTCTCATAAAATTGAACCAATTTTTTTATTTCATCAATAAATATTCTTTTATGATTTATATATATATGTTGATTGCATTTGGAATTTGTTACAGTCCATCTGTCAGGTTGTGCATTTGATAATGATGATGAATTAAATATTCTTAAAACAATTTCATTTGCAAATTTTATAATTTTATTATTTTGCCAAGAAGATATTCCAGGAATCTGAGTTAAATGACTTTGAACAATGAACTCAAAAAATCCATCTCTACTAGGGCCAGATGTCCAGTGTATTCTTCTCAAGACCGATAGCAGTGTTTTGTCATTAATGCTAGATATTCCTTTCTTAAATATGTATTCTTTGATGTTGATGTATGTATTTATAAAGCCTTCTTTGTTGTCATTGTTGTGATTTAACAATGAAATTGCTTCGCAAAACGTTGTGGGACATTTTGCCAATTCCGTTACGTCCTTTGATCTCCTGTCAGCATATCTGGTATTGGAAACAATGTAATAATTTTCTATATAGTTAGGATATGTTGTTTCTATATGATAAAATCTATAAATAGTTTTTAAGATCTGTTCATCAGTTATTTGCCACTCACCATTTTCAGGGGTGCTTGTCTTAATTTGAATTGCATCGTACTTGCCATTGGGTAGTTCGCAAAGAAAATCATCTTGCTGTTCACAGTACACGGAGATGTAAGCCTTCCTGTCAGCCCGATTAATTATAGAGTCTGCTAGCAGTATAATGCCGTAGCATACCTGATATCGAAAATTTCTTAGTGTTTCATCACCAGGATCATTCCAATTAGTTACTTGTACTGGGCTGAAAATCGATGCTGACATTAGAGGACGCTAATAGCTGGAGAAATAATTCGTATTCCTGAAATGACATTAATCCATGACGCGTTTTATCTATGCTAGATTTTTAAGATGTCTAGTATGATGAATTCAGGCTGGTGCGAGTCACTCTAATTTGGTATTTGGGAAATGGCAAATGTTATCAAACCTTTCGTCGCTTCTTTATCTTGCTAAGTTTCAATTCAGCTTGAGCAGCAAGATGCTCAGCGCTATATATATAGGTTAGTATTGCATCCAACAGGGCTCTGACAATTGGTAGTTCTGCTGTACTCAGGTCACCAGAGCCAACATGAGCTCCGATATTTCTAAAGTTGCGGACACCACTGGCTACTTTCACTAGCTTCTCCGGGATGTCGCCTTTAACAGCTAGCTCTTCAAGCATCAGATAAAGTTTGTCACTCTTAGCCCCCCTGTCGTAGCAAACGAATTCTAAAATTCGGCCCAGTAACAAAGCATAGGCATGGACATCGATTGATTTAACTTTTTCAGCTGATGTTAGGTACTCCAGTATTTTAGCAGGAAGACCTACTGGAAAGGCCTGATGTTGAGGATAAACTAGTGTTTCATTTACATCTTCTTCTGCATCCATCGAGTCATGCCAGAAATAAGTAAGTATATTTATTTTCAAACAGTTAGGGCATTTGAGTACACGGTAAAAGTCACCACTTTCATAATACCCATGTTTATGGTCCCCTTCGGACACAGTATCGTCAATTACCCCTTTCTTAATCATGTAAGAGGTGTTACCACAGTGACCACAGTTATGGGTTTCTGAGGTGATGTTTGCAGTAGTAGCCATATTCAGGTTTTTATTAATTGCCACGGTTATGCCCGCCCTCCGCAACCCCAGCATCTCCGGCTTTAGGCTTTCGGAATAGGTCTTTAAGGAGGATAAGAACTGCCCATGCTTGTGGAATGGCGCAAGCCAAGGTGATGAGGATGGTGCTGATGGGAAGCTGCTGGCCGAGAAGTTTAGGTGCGTAAACGGCTAAGCCGACTAAGAACAGGAAAATGAAGTAGACTTTGGCCCAATGATATCCTTGCCGAATGAGCCAGACAAATACTAGACCTGGCAGCAGGTTGAATGCCAGGAAGACAAGTGTGCCGAGGAAGTGCGAAGAAAAAGCATGCTTGAATTGATACACTTCGGCCACCAGACCGAGTATGAAATTCACCAAGAGCAGATTCGACGCCCTGACGTCGTTCCTACGAATCGTGACTGCCATATCAGCTCACCCGGTTATGCCCGCTCTCTGCCACGCCAGCAGCGGCGCGGCGCGTGAGCGTATCCCGGAACAGAAAAAACGCAATGACTAGCACTAGGAGCAAGGCGAATTGGTCGCGGCCTGTTGTCCAGAAGTGTTGCTCCAGCAGGTAAGAAGCGGATTGGCTGAAGTGGTAGAGGAAGAAGGCCAGAAACAGCCCGTAGACCACCTTAGCCCAGGTTTTGCCGGCATAGATACCGATACCAAGGCCGATCATGCAGGCGAGTTCTGCCAGGCAGATAAGCACGATGCTCGCCAGGGCTCCACTGTTCATGCCCTGGTGCTGGGACATGCCAAACGGCTGAGGGAGCATCAGGCAAAATACGGGCAAAACATAGACGGCTATGAACACGAAATAGAGCGTAGCGGCTATCAGATTGTTGTTGTGTAAGGATAGAGGCATAGACGATATCAGGTTACTTACTTAACTGCATCTCCAGCAACTGGATGATGCGCTCCTTGTCCCGGAGCTGGGATTCCAGTCTTTCTACCTCTCGCTGAAGCGCCTTTACCTGCTGCTCCTGCGCGGTGGCATCTTCCGGCCGCTTCACATCCAACACCTGCACCTCTGGAGCCCCGGTAAGGAACATCTCGCCTTTGCCGAGCAGGAGCCAAGCAGGATTTAAATGCTCAATTGAGTTCAGAAGTGTTCCTATGTAGTCAGCATTAGGAACTGAGCCTCGTGTTGTGTAGCCTCGTGTTGTTCCTTCGTTTACCCCATACTTCTCACTGAAGCTCCTCGGATTCAGGCCCAAAGTTTTGATGAGAGTTGAAAGACGCTGACTTACAGTTTCTTGGCTCATATAAGTGAGCAATTGAAAATTATTTCTATTAGCAATTGTCCATAATTGGACGATTGAGCGTATGTTTGTGCAGTACCGCCCCCAAGTAACTACGCTCGGGGCGAAACCTGCCAAACACGATGGAAGAGCAAGCCGTCTATTCTGCCCCGCCGTACCGCCTCATCGCGCCGCTAGCCCAGTGGCTGAGCGAGCAGGGCTACGTGGTGGAGGTGTACCCGCTGTTTGTGAACGACGACACCCACCTGGGCCTGACGGCCCGCCTGGTGTTTGCCTCCGGCAACGCCCTGCGCTTCCTGGCGGAAGCCACGCCCGAACTGCTGCAATGCAAGCTCAACGGGGTGGTAGCAGAGCGGCTGGAGCACGGCTTCGGCTGGCTGCGCGTGAGCAGCGTGGCGCAAATCCAGTGGCTGCTGGCCGCCTCGGCCTTCCAAGGTGCCGCCGCTGCCCAGCCGCCCGGGCCACCGTCTGTGGCGCATGGCTGGCTGGTCTCGCGGTGTCCCGAATGGGACTAAAATTCTTCCACGGCCTGTGTGAGCTTGCCCAAGTACAGCTTGCGCTGGTCCTCGCCTGAAAGTTGAACGAGCGGGGGCGAAGCCGGTGGAGAGGCCACTGCCTGAAGCTTTCCGAGCGCCTTGGCGACTACCTGCGCCACCTCGGGCTCCAGCGGTTGCTGCTGCAAGGCTTCCAACTGCTGCTGCCATTCGTCTCGCAACTCCATGAGCAGTTGCAAATCGTGCGGCTCACGAAAGAGCCGGAGCATCTGCTTTCGAATGCTCACCAACTCAGGCGGGTGTTTACTGGGATTCGACATACACTCCAAACATACGCTTTCGCCATGACAAACAAGCAACGGTACTACTACCTGCAGGCCGAAGTCTGCGAGCTGCTGCCGCCCTACGCCGTGGACATGGCCATTCGCGCCGGCTACGGCCAGCAGTACGAGTCCGTGTCGCGCCGGCTCTCGCACGTCAAGCAGGGCAAGATTGCCAACCTGCCCGACCTGATTGCCTTGGTGGAGGCCGCGCTGCCCGCCTACGCCATTCCGGCCCACCTGCGCCCGCAGGCCGAGGCGACCCTATCCGAGAAGTAAGTCCACTTTTTCGCCTATACCCTTATGCACCTCAACACCGACCCCACGCCGCCGGCCCGCCGCCCGTGCCTGCGTGATCTGGCCACGCTCACGGCCACGCTCTTGCCCCCGGCCCTGGTGATGCTCGCCCCGCTGCCGGAGCTGGAGCGCCGCTGCCACGAAATCAACGCCACCCACCCGCAGTACCGCGAGGAAACGCCGCTGGTGGTGGCCTACGAGCACCGCCGCCGCGAGCAGCTCAGCGGCGCGCTGCGCCTCACGGGCCAGCCCGCCGGCTCCGTGGTGCTAACCGCCCAACCCGCCTCCCGCGCATGAAAAAGCAGTTCGACACCCCCGTTTCGCTCACCGACGCCCGCACCGGCAAGCGCGTGCGCGTGCAGGCGCTGCCCGCCGGCTGCGCCCTGGTGCCCACGCCCGAGCCCATCCTGGGCTACACCTACCAGCGCGGCCACCTGACGGTGTACGTGAGCGGCACGATGCCCCCGGACATGCGCACGGCGCAGCAGGAGGGAAGCCTCTCGGAGGAAACGCTGCTGGTGCCCACGCTGCCGGCCGGCATCCGCGAAATCGACCTCACCGACTGCCGCCGCGAGTTTCAGCTGCTGCTGCCGCTGGCCGCCTGAATAAGCCGCCGTTTCGTCTACTATCCCTCTCCATTGCCTTATGCAAGCACTTGATCTGGCCACGGCCGGCTTCATTTCGGAGCACTTTCAGTCCATTCTCACCCAGCTGCAGGCCATGGAGCAGGCGCTGCCGCTGGCCGGCGCCGACGTGCCCCGCCTGCTGAGCATCGAGCAGGTGATGGCCCACTGCGGGGTGAGCCGGGCGACGGTGCAGCGCTGGCTGCACAAGGGCAAAACCGGCCGCCGCGGCACGCTCATCACCCTGCAGGCCTACTGGTTCAGCCCCACCCAGCCCAGCATTCCGTGGCCGGCGCTGGCCGCCTTCGGGCAGGGCCTGGACTTCGACCTGAGCACGCTCAACCTGGGGGCCAAAGCCGCCCCCGAGCCGGCCGCCCCGCTCAAGCGGCGGGCCGCCTAGCCGACGCCTGCCGGCCCATTCGCCTTCTCCCCATCCGTTGCCATGAAACCCGCCCTGACCCTATACACCTCCAACCCGGCCGACGCCGGCTTTCGGAGCCTGGCCGCGCTGCTCTCGCAGCAGCAGCCCGTTACCCTGCGCCACCTGGCCGAGCTGCCCCCGCCGGACCGCCGCCGCCGCCAGCAGCTGCGCGCCGAGCTGGGCGTGCTGCGCGAGCAGCTCGACTCGGTGCGCTACCTGCTGGGCGTGGGCCAGAGCCAGCCCCGCCGCTACGCGCAGGAAATCGAGCTGCTGCAGGCCGACTGCACCCGCATCGAGGGCCTGATGGCCGGCCTCGAGCAGCAGCTGGCCGAGCTGCCGCCGCTGCCCGAGCAGCAGGAAGGAGGGCAGGCCGCATGATACTGTCGCTGAACCTGCCCCCGGCCCCCGACGCGGCCCGCCTGCGCCAGCTGCGCCGCGACCAGCGCTCCGTGGCCCGCGAGCTGGACGAGCTGGTGCTGGCCCAGCAGGCGCTGCCGGCGGCCACGCCCCGTGCCGAGCGCCAGCGTTTGCTGCTGCGCGAGCAGCAGCTCAGCGAGCAGCTGCGCAACGTGTGCCGGAGCCTGCACCAGCTCACGCGCGCCAGCAACCGGCCGCCCTTCGCGCTGGCTGGCTAAGACTGGCCGGCTAACACACTACATACTCCCCGTCGCCCCCAGGGGGCGGCCCAGACGGGTCCGGCTTCGTCGCCGGCCGGGGAGCGGGGGTCAGCGCCATAACTGCTGCCCGGCTGCCGGCCCTGGCCAGGAATACCCGCCTGCCAGGCCCACCGACGCCACCATTGCTCCATATCCTACCTGCTCACGCGCCCTTTCTCTTTCCACCGTTTCATGCTTCGTCCTACGCTTTTACCGCTCGACAGCATTCGCCTGTCCTGGCATCGCCTTGTCGAAAATCTGCGCCAGCAGCAGGCCCCGAAGGTGCACCAGCGCCGCGCCCACCAGGTGCTGGGCGTGGCGCGGCCCGCGGCCACCATCGCCACCCGCCCCAAGGCCGTGTGCGACGGGGGCAAGGAAACCGGCCTGCTGCTGATCCAGCTCGTGCGCCGCATGGTGCAGCGCCTGCTCAGCCAGGCCGTGCTGGGCGAGGCGCTGGTGGACGCGCAGGGCCGCTTCCGCCTGCCCCCGCTGGCCGTCAACGCCCGCCAGCTCATGGAGCGCCGCGGCCTGTCGGAGGTGACGCTGCGCGCCCACCTGCGCCAGCTGCAGCGCGCCGGGCTGATCGTGGCCCGCAAGTTCCGCGGCACGCGCGCCAACTTCCACGTGTGGATAGATCCGGCCTTTGTGTGGGAAGTGCCGGTGGAAAGCCTGCCTGAGGCTGTGGAGGGCCATTCGACCGCCCCCGCGGCAGGCCCTTTTTCGGGCCCCAACCATAAGAATCTTTCGCTTACTGAGGTTCTTGAACCACTAGAATCTCAGCAAGAGAAAGTAGTGCAGGTGGATAAGTCGCTACTCGGCCAAAAAACTGGAACCCCCTTACTGGAACCGGGGGGTCGCGCCGAGGCCGGGCCCGCCGACGCCGGCCAGGCGGCGAAAGGGCGGCACCAGGGGCGCGCGGCGGCCCGGGTGGCCCGCCAGGCCCCGCTGGCCCCGGATGCCGCCCTGGCGGCCCGCAAGGCCCGGGCCGGGGAGCTGGTCGCGCGGTTTTTCCAGTACGCCCGCACCATGCTCTACGCCCAGCTGCCGCCGTTTTCGGCGCAGGAGCAGCAGTGGGCCCAGCAGGCCATCTGGGAAGGGCAGTACCGGCCGGCGCTGGAATTCGCCCCCGAGCAGCACTGGGACCGGATCCACGAGCTGCTGCTGCGCCGCGTCGACCAGGCCTACTGGTACTTCCAGCGCCACCCCGAGGCCTACCCGGCCCTGCCCTGGGCCGAGGTGCACGCCGGCCGCGGCTACTTCGACGCCGGCAACATGAACGGCTTTGAGCGCACCCGCCTCTGGCTGGCCCGCAAGCTCAGCCGCAAGCAGGGCGGCCTGACGGCCCTGGACAAGGCCCTGCACACGGCCGAGCGCGAAATCCAGCAGCGCCGCGCCCTCGACCAGGGCCTGACGGTGCAGGCCTCCGACCGGGCCAAGCGCCTCTCGCTGGAAACCCTGCACTGGACCCATCGGACGCTGGTGCGCCGGCTGGCCGGCGAGCAGGGCCTCCACTGCCTGGCCGCCCGCCTCGAGCAGCTGGGCCTAGTGCGCGCCTAACCACGATTTTCTCTCACTTTTTTCTTTTCACCCCATGGTTGCCCACGTTCCTGCCACTGCCCCCGTTTCTTCCGCGTCCGTTTCCCCGGCCAGCTGGCCGGCCACGGCCCTGACCCGCGCCTGGGTGGTGTGGGAGAACGGCTTTAAGAAAACGTTTCACTCCTACGACACCAGCGGCCGCTACGAGGTGGCCGACCCGCGCCGCTACGGCATCCGCGGCTTTCGCAGCCGCGTGCTCGACAAGGCCTGGCCTTCGCCCATCAAGGAAATGATCCTCTACGACCACCAGACCGGCGCCCGGCTGGAGGTGTGGGTATCGAAAGGCGTGCGCCTGGTATGAGCGGCGGCATGAACCTGGACCAGAGCCTGAGCCAAAGCCTGCGCGCGCTCGACCAGCAGCTGCCGCTGCACCGCGACGAGGCCCGGGCCCTGTGCGACGCGCTGCGCCTCTACCACCAGCACCTGACCTGGCTCAGCGCCCGCCGGCCCCTGTACCTGGCCGAGACGATGAGCATCCGCGCCACGCTGCGCGTGCACGAGCGCCTGGCAAAGCTGCTGGCAGGGGAGTGGCCCCGCACCCGCGACCGGCACCTGAGGCCCCGCACGTGGCGGGTGGCCTTCGACGAACTGCTGCAGCTCAACGCCCTGCTGGTCGAGGGCACCCTGCTGGCGGCCGAGAGCAGCTACCAGTCGGCCTTCAACAGCCTTTACGGCAAGCTCAACCAGAAGGCCCTGAACCTGACGGCCCACTTCCAGCTCTGAGTTCCGCGCCGGCGCCGCGCCCACTCCGGCCGGCCGGCCGCGTGGTCTGGAAGGTGAACAGGGGGTTGAGTAGGCGAGTGGTAAAAAGTCTATAATCAGGTATTTATAGGGGATTGAACTTTTGGCATAGGCCTGGATATTGGGTATCTTGTTTGCCTGCGCCCAGGCGCGCAACTCCCCGCTGCCCCTGCTTGCTTGCTGCTTCCGCCCGCCGGCCCCGGCCCGGGCGCTGCAGTCCTTTTGCCCGGGGGCAGCGCCCGATAGTTTTGACTGATTCCAAGCCCCGCTATGCTTCCCCCGCTATGCTGAAGACCGTTGAGTTTCCCCTCAAGCCGCACGTGCGCAAGTACCTGAGCGTGCACCTGCGCCTGGCCCTGCACGCCGACACCAACCAGATGCAGCCCTACGTGCTCAGCACCTCGGATCAGTTCGGCAAGATGCTCTACCACCTGCTCCGGCGCCAGGTCAAGGGCCGCCTGCACCACACCGAGTCGCGCGAGGACTGCACCCAAGTGCTGACCGTGGACCTGCGCAACTTCCCGGCCTACCAGTTCGGCCTGACCCAGGTCACGGACTACACCATCTTTCACTTCAACGACTTTGTCGACGAGAACCTGCGCCAGTCGCTCTACGAGTGGGTGCGCCTGTTTGCCTCGCGCCGCCGCACCATCAAGGAAATCATCACCGACTTCATGGCCGTCTACGACCTGCGCGAGGAGGACATCCAGTACGAGACCCTGCGCAAGGCCGTGCAGCGGAACGTGAAGCTGCCGCCGCGCAAAAAAAGAGCGGATAAATCGGTAGGTAAAATGTCCCAAAAAACCGACGAGTTGTCCCGCAAAACCGGCAAGATGTCCCACAAAAGCGGCGAATTGTCCCGGCAGGGGCAGCACCGCGCTGTGCGTGAGGAACTTATGCAGCAGCCCTCGTCGCTGATCGACTTCATCCGCCAGCAGCATGGAGCCCCGCTACAGTAACCTGCGCCCGGAACCCGGCCTCGACAACCTGGGCGGGGTGGAGGCGCTCTGGTACACGCCGGCCCGCAACCTGGTAGGCTTCCCGCACCGCGGCCCGCTCACCATCGCCCAGCTCGAGCTGGCGCCCGGCGCCGTCTGGTACCAGCTGGTGAGCGTGCGCGGCTCGGTGCGCTTCACCCAGCCCGGCAAGGACTACGGGCGCCACGGCAGCGGCTTCAGCCCGAAGCTGCAGGGCGAGCTGGCCCGGCACTCGCCGGAGCTGGCTGCCGGCCTCGAAACGATGGAGGGCGGCCGCTTCGTGGCCCTGTACCGCGACCTGAACGGGCAGGTGCAGCTCGTGGGCACGCCCGAGCACCCGCTGCAGTGGCGCGAGAGCTACAGCAGCGGCTCGCAGACCCAGCGCAACGGCTACGAGTGGAGCCTGTCGGGTGAGGCGCTGCGCCGGGCGCGCCCCTACACCGGCACCTGGCAGGTGGCCGAGTATGGCCAGCAAAGCGGCGTGGTGCTCGTGCCCGGCGCCGGCGGCACGGTGCAGCTGCGCACGGCCGCCGGCCAGCTGCTGGCCACGGTGCCGGCCGGCAAGACCATCGTGCTGCGCTCGGGCTTTAAACTCTCTTACCAAATCCTCTGATGGCCCTTCCCGCAATTCCCCCGCAGCCGCCGCTGCTGCTCACGCCGGCCGGCTTTCTCAACCGCTACCAGGCCGTTTTTGCCGACAACGTTACCTTCAACATCGCCGAGGCCGACCTGCGGGCCCAGGCCCGCGACCTGGCCGACCTGTTTCTGCTCTGGAGCAAGCTCGGCCAGCCCTTGCTGCTTTCCACCCTCGATGAGCTGGCCACCGTGGATCAGCGCATCACGGTGGTGGGCCAGGCGGCGCTGGTGGCCAACGCCACCGACTCGGCTTCCGCGGCCAGCGGCGTCGAGGCCGGCGAGGCCGAGTTCATCCTGCGCCGGGACTCCACCGGCCCGCTCTGGGCCTACGTGAGCGTGAAGAGCTCTGCCCGGGTGCGGGTGCGCTGGCTGCCGGTGGGCGACCCCAGCGCCCGGCCCGAGTTCCTGCCCTGGCTGCAGCTGGAGGACTACCCGGTCAAGGCCGGCGACGCGTTCAAGTACCAGTTCGAGGACGGCCAGACCATTCCGCTGCAGGCCCGCCGCGACCTGCCCCTGCCCGGGGCCGGCATCCTGAACCCGGTGCCCACGGGCGAGGCCGATGATCCGAACTACCTGCCGCTGGCCCCGCTCGTGTCGAGTCTGCCGGGCGGGGCAGGCTTCTCGCCAGCCGCGCTGGCTGCCGCCATGCACCCGGAAAGCCAGTTGATGCTGGATGAGGTGGAAGGGCAGGTATACGGCAGCTTAGCCGCCGGCTCAATCGGCAGCGACCATATCCGCGCTGCTAATGTGCTGCGCCGGCATCTGGAGACGGCGCTGCAGCAGGAACTGGCCACGGCCACGGCGGCCGTCACCAGTCAGGCCCGGCTGATCTGGCCCAACGGGGCTCCTCGTTTCTACAGTACGCTGGCCGCGGCCAACGCCCTGGCCGATTACGGCGACACGGTGGAGGCCATAGGTACGGCGCCGGTGCCGGTACTCACGCTCAAAGGCGGCGTGACCTACGCCACGGGGGGGCGGATGGTGAACTGGAACCTGCTCACCGACGACGGCCTCACCATCATTACCTGCAAAGTAGTGGGCAACAGTCCCGAGGGCCGTTACGGCGGCGGTGCTATTTCCGTGACTGGCGCCGGCTCTGATATCGTAGTGGAAAAGGCGCTGTATCCGAACGCGGGCACGGCCGTTAGCATGTCGGCCGGCCGGCTCACGCATTCGGGCCTGTTGCGAGGCGACTCGACGAACAATACGGTAGCCGTGCTCAGTGGCACGGCCATCTTCCGCCACGTCGCTGGGCCGGTGCGGCTCGGCGGCTCGAAGGGTTTCGTGCTGAGCGGCTCCGCGCAAGCGCTGATCAAGTCGGATGCCGTCATCGAGCAGAGCTACCACCGCCTGGTCGACTGCGCAGGCACCGCCAAAATCCGCATTGAAGGTGGCAGTCTGTTCACCGGCCTGGGCTTTGCCCTGTCCGAAATCGTGTACATGAGCAGCGGCGAGGTAACGCTGGCCGATGGCGTGTACGATAACACCAGCACCAGCGCGCCGGGCGCGTACCTGACCGGGGGCACGCTCATCCTCGACAACGCAACGATAAAGAGCATCGGCGGCACGGCGGGCACAGTCCTCCTGCGCAACGGGGGTAAGGTAACGGGTGCCATCTCCGCTCAGCTGACGGTCGTGAATGAGAACACCAGCGGAGCCAGCGGGCCAAGCGAGTTGCACATCGGCAGCACGAACGGCCTGCGCGTGCGCCGTATCCGCCTCACCAGCCACATCACGCTGCTGAGTATGCTGCTCGACGACAACGCGGCCAGCGTGGCCTACCAGGTGGCCACCTTCAGCACCGGCACCTGGACCGGTACGGCCGACCTGAACGCGCTGGCCGAGGCGCAGGCCGCGTTGCCGGCTGCCGGCAACGCGCAGTACGCGACTGGTGTGGCCCTGCTCGTGAAAACCAATCCGGTTACGCCGGCCAACGCTTCCAACGTGATTCTCTCTTATGCCTAAGCTGCAGTTTCTACAGGCCAACCGCAATGCATTTTACCCGCCCCCGGCAGGCGGTGGGCCGGTGCTGGAATTCGTGACCTATCGCGACCTGAACGCCACCACGCAGGACCTGGCCACCGGCACGCTCACCTCGACCGGGGCGTATGCGTACGGCCTCGGGACCAAAAAGGCTGTGCTCCCAGGCCGCGCCAGCCTGGAACTGCAGCACAACCCAATCTTCGATTACGGCATTGCCGGCTGGTATTCCGACTCGTATGCGGCCTTCGCCAACGTGCGGTATGGCATCTACGTGGACTCGGCCACCACCTGGATGGTTTTCGTGGAGGGCTCCGGCTCCGGCTATCCCGGCGGTGGCTGGAACCCATCGGACGTGTTCCACATCAATATCTACCCGGACCGGGTGGAGTGGCTGCGGAACGGCGAACTGGTGTACACGCTGCAGCAGGCACCCGCTTATGCAGAGTTGTGGGCTGGCGGCTATATGAGCTACGGTCAATGCGCCTGGACCATGCGAGCCGGCGCAGAGAATTACGTGCTGCGCTAGCACTACTGCTGCCGCCTTACACTGTCACGCCCCCGACCCACCCGGTCGGGGGTTTTTTGTGTCCTTTCTGCCGGACTGTGGCGCCGGCAGCTTTGCATCACTTCAACCCTGAAACTGATGCGCGTACACCCGCTCCTTATGGCTGTGCTCAATGGCTTCTTCCTGCTGGAAGGCTCTGCCATTCATACGTATCTGCCCATTGCCGAGCAGATGCGCGAGGGCAAGTTCCGCGCCTCCGACTGGGTGGAAGGGGAGCTGCCGGAGTCGTCGCGGGCCATCCAGGTGTTTGTGCCGCACGCGGCCGAGCTGGGTTTGATGGGCTACGAGTCGCTGGCCGACGTGCCGGCCGGCTCAGTAGCGGTGCACACTATTGAGGGCGTGATGATGGAGGCCGACACGTGCTGGAGCCTCGGCACGCAGAGCCTCGGCCGGCTGATTCAGCAGGCCGACGCGCACGAGAGCATCGTGGCGCACGTGGGCCGCTTCAACACGCCCGGCGGCTCGACGAGCGGCCTGGAAACCTTTGCCAGCATCATCGCCGGCACCCAGAAGCCCTTCGTGAGTTACGCCCAGCAGATGTGCTCGGCCGGCTATTGGGCCGGCTCCGGGGCCAACGGCGGCATCGTCGTGGGGGGCCGCACGGCCATGCTCGGCTCCATCGGCACGAAGGTCAGCTTCCGCGACTACTCCAACGCCATGGCCGCCGCCGGCGTCGTCGACCACGACATCGCCGCCACCAAGTCCACCAACAAGAATGCGGCCTTCGAGCAGGCCGTGAAGGGCAACTACAAGCCCATTCGCCAGCAGCTGCTGGATCCGCTCAACGAAGTGTTCCTGGACACCGTGCGCCAGAACCGCGCCGGCAAGCTCGATTCGAAGCTGGAGGACGAGCTGCTCAGCGGCATGGTCTACATCGGGGAGGCCAACGTGCAAAACGGCCTGGCCGACCGCATGGGCACCTTCGAGGATGCCGTGCAGCTGGCCCTGGACATGGTCCGGAATGCCGCCGAGAACGGCGGCAGTACTCCCAAAAATGCCACCAATTCAACTGCAAATACCATGTTCGGAAAGAACAAATTCTCGGCCCTGACCGCTCTGGCAGGCCTGACTGGCGCCGCCGTGACCACCCCGTTGGTTGAGGCTGCCAACGACCAGCTCGAAGAGGCTGGCATCACTGGCGTGGCCCTCGTGAGCGAGGCCGCCTACACGGAGCTGGTGGCCAAGGCCGGCCGCACCGACACGGCCGAGGCCGCCGTGGCCACCGCACAGAAGGAAGCCACCGACGCCAAAGCCGCCCAGAAGACGGCCGAGGACGCTGTAGCAGCTGCTGAAAAGCGTGCTGGCGAGGCCGAGGCCGAGATGGAACGGCTTGCTGAGCAGCCTGGCGCTACCGTGACCAATCCCCGCAAGTCGAAGGAAAAGAACGACGTGGAAGGGGAGGCCAGTGCCAACGACCATCAGAAGACGGTGGACGCGCTGCACGCCAAAATGCTGGGCGAGGGCTAAGCGGTTCAATCGCCCATAAAAACGAGTTTTTCACCCATTTAAGCCCACTCTAATGGCTTTACAAATTGCTGACGTAGTTGCTCAGTTCGGCGCCTACTACCTCAACCAGGGCCAGAACCTGTCGCGCCTGTACACGCTGTTGCGTTCGGCCACCACCACCGAGAGCATGTTCACGCCCATCAACACGGACGAAACCGTGTGGCGGGCTGCTAAGGCACTGTTCACCCGCGTGGTACAGCCTTTCCAGAACGGCTTTACGCCCCTGTCGGGCGTGACCTTCACGCCGCTGGAAATCAAACTCTTCAAGATGAAGGTGGACGCGCAGGAGTATCCTGACGACCTGGAATCGAGCTGGTTGGGCTTCCTCGACGGCGAGGATATTGACCGCAAGACCTGGCCCTTCGTGCGCTGGTATGTGGAAGTGTACCTGATTCCGCAGATCAAGCAGGACATCGAGTTCAACGAAATCTTCCAGGGCAAGTATGTGGCTCCCACCCCGGGCCAGCCCGGTGCCGCTGGCACGTCGCTCAACGGTCTGAAACACACCATCAACACTCAAATCACGGTCGGCCGCATCGAGCCCATCGTGACCGGCGCGCTGGAGCTGACGGATCCGCTGGCGCTGGTAGACCAGTTCGAGGCCTTCGTGGACGGCATCCACAAGGACTACTGGAACATTCCCATGATGCTGGGCTGCTCGGAAACGGTTGCCCGCCAGTTCCTGCGGGGCCAGGAGCGCAAGTATGGCAAAAACACCGGTGGTGGGGCCCTGGGCCTGACGGTGAACAACACCAACATCACCCTGCAGCCGCTGCCCTCGCACCGCAACACGCAGAAGATCTGGTGCACGCCCAAGGGCAACGCCGTGATGCTGCGCAAGCGCATCCAGAACCAGACGAAGGTGCAGGTGGAGAGCGTGGACCGCTTGCTCAAGTTCTTCACCGACTTCAGCATGGGCATCGGCTTCATCATCCCGGAAATCGTCTTCACCAACGACCAGGAGCTGGTATAAGCCACGTGAGCAAGGGCCGGCCCCAGGTGGGGCCGGCCCTTGCTGACACCCAGTAAATCATCGTTCAACTACCGATTTCACCCCCGCCACGTCATGGCCAAGGAAACCAACAAATCCGAAACCCGCCAGCCCACGATTGAGTCGCTGACAACCGAGAATACCCGCCTGCAGGGCGAGCTGGATGCCGCCAACATTGTCATTGCCGGCCAGGCCGCCGCCCTGAAAAAGGCCGAGACGGCAGCTGCGGCCAGTGACGCCATTGTGGTGACCCACGAGGACAAGCAGTACCGCGTGCTGGGCAAGCAGTTCCGCATCAAGGGCGAGCTGGTGAAGGCCGAAGAGCTGGAGAAAAACCCGGAGGCCCTCAAACTTCTGGTGGACTCGAAGAGCGGCCTTCTGGTGCTCATCACCAAGGAAGAGGCCGCCGCCGAATAGTTCTGCTCAACAGTAGCCATTTACCCATTACACACCGACTAGAGTCCCATTCTGATGGATTTAGCCAAACTTAAAAACCTGGACGGCCCCGCCGGTGAGGACAACACGCCCGGCTTGCTCGGCTACGTGCTGTTCGCCCCGGAGGCGTGGTTCACGACCATTGCCAAGGCACCGAAGTATTCGGCTGCGCAGGCCACAGCCGGCACCTCGGCCATCATTGCCACCGACCACGTGTTCAAGGACGGCTACGGCTTCCTGAAACTCTACATCACCGTCGACTCCAACCAGCTGAAGGCGGACATCGTGGGTGAGCGGGACGGCCGCGGCCTGAAGATCAACTTCGAAGGGTTCCACCCCGGCAATAAGCCCGAGAGCCTGGAATTCCTGAACCTGGTGAAAAACATCGGCGGCATCATGCTGGTGCCCGATGCCGATGGCGAATACATCCAGGTGGGTGCCGAAGGCCTGCCGGTAGAGCTGCTGCCCAGCTACGACTCGGGCAAGCTCAACTCGGGCCGCCGTGGTACCATGGTGAAGGGTGAGGCCTATTCCACCGGCCTGAAGCTGTACCGCGGCAATATCGATTACAAGCCCGTTGCCTAACGATGGCTAAAAAGCAGGATCCTCGCCAGCTCATGCTGCGGCCGGAAGTCGCCGAGAAGTACACCGCCACTCGCACGCCTGGTGTTATCGACCTCCAGCGACTCGGCCGCCGCGTCGACCTCACGCGCATCACGGTTGCGGAGGCCGATGAGTTGGTGCAGGACCCCACATTCACCTATCTGGTGCTGAAGAAGCAGAAGCAGAAGAGAGCGGCACCAGCGGTGAGCAAGTAACCCGGAGGTGAGAGAACGGGCAAGTGAGGGGAAAGGCCTCAGCCGCATGGCTGGGGCCTTTTTTGCGTCCTTTTTCGCCATGGCAGCCGGCGGCAGTTTTGGGTCATGAAACAGGGTGAACTCCTCGCATGGCTGGCCGCGCCGGCCGACTTCGCCGCCGGCGTGGCGCTATATGCGCAATTGGGTGGCAGTGCCGTGTACCAGCAACTCTTCGCCCTGGGCGAGACCGGGTACAGCCGCCAGGTGCTGGTGGCGCAGCTGCAGCTGCTGGCCGGCCCGGTGCAGGAGTCGGTCCCGGCGCCTGTAGCCGACAACCAACAACCAACAACCAATCAGCCAGCCCCTGACCTGGCCGTGCTGGCCAGCGTCCGGACGCAGCTCAAGGCGGCCCGCGACGAGCGCAGCCACGCGCATGCGCAGCTCACGACGCCCGGCCTGCGCCTAGCTAACCGCAACAAACTGGCCCACCGCATCTGTCAGCTCACTGACCAGGTGCGGCAGCTGCTCTCGGCCGAGCAGCACGTGCTGGCGCATGGCCGGCTGCCCGGCCCGGTGGCCACCCAGGACGTGACCGACGCCGGCGAGCTGCACCGGCGCCTGGATAATCTGATCAGCCTGCGGGCCAAGGTGCGCCGCCGGCCCGAGCGGGCCGCCGAGCTGCCGGGTCTGGAGGCGCAGATCCACCTGATTCGGGAAAAACTCCCGCTTCGCTAATCTACTTGCCCATGTCCACATCGCTACTACCCAAGCAGCTGCCCGGGGCCTCGGACGTCATCCTGCACAAGTCGACGGCCGTCGAGCGCATCTACGCCGCCAGCATCGCCGAGGCCAACGGCGAGGGGCCGGGCCTGGCGGCACTCTCGCCGGCCGATAAGCTGGTCAACCAGCAGATCGAGGCGGCCTACGCGCTGCTCAGTAACTACCACACCTTCGACCAGGCCTGGCCGCTGCTGGCCAAGCAGTTCGGCATCAGCCGCGCGACGTGCTACCGGCGCCTGGCCGATGCCCAGAACCTGATGGGCGACCTGAAGAAAGTCCGCAAGGAGGGCCGCAAGGCCATTTTGATGGAGTTTGCCCGCAAGATTCTGCAGCTGGCCCTGACGCAGCGGCCACCCGACACCCGGGCGGCGCTGGCGGCCATGAAGTTCGAGGCGAGCGTAGCCGGGCTGCTGCGGCCCGACTCGGGCGGCGCGGAGGAAGCGGCCGGCGCCGGCGGTGGCAACACCAGCTATGTCATCAACCTGACGGTGGAGGGCCGCAAGCCGCGCACCATTAACCTCATGGACCCGGAAAGCATCCAGGACGCCGATTACGAGCTGATTCAGGACGCCGTGCAGCAGCAGGTGTTCGGGGCCCAGCAGATGGAGCAATTGCTGCTGGAGCGGCGCGAGGAGGGCGCAGCGGATGGTCATCGTTGATCAGATCAAGCTCAGCTTCAACCAGCCGCAGCTGCGCTACGTCACGGCCAAGGCCAAAAAGGAGGGCGTCAGCATCTGGGGCCGCGGTACGGGCAAGTCGACCGTGATTTCGTGGGACATCCACGAAATCGTGCAGACCATGCCCCGCAGCTGCTGGGTCATCGTGGGCTCGACCTACAAGCAGGTGCTCACGCGCACGCTGCCCTCGACGATTGCGGGCCTGGAGGCGCTGGGCTACAAGCTGGACCGCGACTTCTACGTGGGCCGGCGCCCGGCGCCCTCGAAGCTGTTCGATAGGCCCATCCAAGGCCCGCTCAGCTACGACCACTTCATCATTTTCCGCAACGGGACCGGGTTTCACCTGGTCTCGCTTGATGCCGGTGGCTCGGCCTCCCGGGGCCTGAACGTGGACGGCTTTATCGGCGACGAGGCGCTGCTCTTCAACAAAGAGAAGCTCGATGCCGACTTGTCGGCCACCAACCGCGGCAACGGCCAGTATTTCGGCAAAAACCCGAAGCACCACGGCGTGTTTCTCTTCAGCTCCATGCCCTGGGGCGACCAGGGCCGCTGGCTGCTGGACAAGGCCAAGTACTACGAAAACGACGGTATCGACCTCAATCAGCGCCAAAACGAGCTGATTGCGGCGCAGGTGCGCTTCATCGACGCCACCACCGACGAGGAGCGGCTGCATATCTGGCGCGAGCAGGTGGTCAAGCTCATGCTGGAGGTGCGCTACTTCCCGAGTGCGGCCACCAAAGGCACGTTCTACTCGGAGGCCAACGCCTTCGATAACATCCAGAACCTGGGCCTTCAGTACCTGCTGGATCAGCGCCGCTTCATGACTGACTTCACGTTCATGATTGAAATCATGAACCGGCGGCCGACGACCGTGGAGGGCGGGTTCTATCCCAAACTCCACCAGGCCCGCCACGTGGTGGAGGCCGACAATGACGATTATATCCTGGGGCTGGAGTACAACCTCAAAAAGCTCAGTAGCCCGGACAGTCGCATGGACGCTGACTGCCGCAGCCATTTGCCCATCGTAGGGGCCGTGGACTGGGGCGGGAAGATTTCGGTGCTCACCCTGGGCCAGAAGCACGAGGACGTGCGCGAATACCGCCTGCTGAAGGGTATGTATGTCAAGCACCCCCAGATGGTCAGCGACCTGGCCCAGGCCTTCTGCGACTACTACCAGCATCAGCTGCGCAAGGAGTTCATCTTCCTGGAGGACGCCGAGTGGGGCAACAACCGCAACCCCAACAGCCCCTGGACCCTCAACGAAACCTTCATCAAGGTGCTGCAGTCACGTGGTTGGCGCATCACTCGGGCTAACCTGGGACGTGTGCCCGGGCATCCCACGCGCTACCTGGTAGGGCAGGAGGTGCTCGAGGAGAAGGATCCACGCCGTTACCGCCTGCGCTTCAACAAGGTCAACACCAAGGACGTGGTGCAGGCCATGCTGCTGGCCCCAGTGGGGCAGGACAGCAAGGGCAACATCAGCAAGATCAAGACCAGTGAACGGAAGGAGAGCTTCCCGCAGGAGCACGCCACCCACTTCACCGACACGGTGGATCTGCACATGCTCTACGTTGGGACCGACGTGGTCATGACCACGCCCGACTTCAGTGCCCTGCTAGTGGTCTGATCAACGCCTGCCAGGGCCTGCCTCGGTCCCGGTCGGTGCTCAGTCACTATGCAAAAGCCCCAACGCCGCCTGCGTTGGGGCTTTTTCGTGTCCTCTGGTGCGTGATGTTCACGCGAGTCGGCCCCACAGATATCACCGAGGCGGCCCCCGGCAGCTGCCGGCAGGCGACAGTGCAAGCCGGGGCATCGCGCTGGACTGGTGAGACTGTAAAACGCTCAAAGCGCCCAAAAACGGCGTTTGCAGCGCGCAGGGGCAAAACGCTGTGAGATTGGCTTTTTGTGCGTTTTCGGGGCAACTAAGGCGGTTTTGTGTCCTTTTGGTGGGCCGGCCGGCGCGGCAGATTTGCCCCATGGAAACACCCGTAACCATTCGGCTGAAGGACGCGCTGGCTTTGCTGGAAAGCGGCACGCCCGTAGCTGTGCGCTTCGTCACGTGCGATAGGCGCCGCGGCACCGGCGGCGAGTTCCGGGAGCTAGCGGCCGCCCGCCTCGGCTCCGGTATCGGCTCCGGTAAGCGTCAGGCCGCGCCGCCGGTGCCGGTGCTCACCGGTGAGCCGGACGCCGACCTGACCACCGTGGCCCGCATTGCCTGCAACCCCGACCACTACGCCAACGCCACCCGCAACCTGGTGGATACTAGCACTGGCAAGCTGGTGAAGGTGCACATCTATCTGCTGGTGGCCGTGGCCGGCCGCAAAGTCATCCTATAAATGAAACAGCTTCTATTCAGCTCCGCCGGCCACCTGGCGTACTCGCCCGGCACCGGTTCCATTGTGCGCCTGAACGGCGCGTTTTCGGCCGCCGCCGGCGGTGGCAGCGCTGGCAGCAGCGGCAACGCGGCCACCCAGGATGGGGCCGCGCCCAGCTCGCCGGTGGAGAAAGGCCAGAGCGGCGACGTGGCCCTGTGGGGCGAGGCCAACGACTTCCCGCAGCAGGTGCTCAAGTCGCTGGAATCGAATACGATCCTGCCCAGCGTGCTGGAATGGAAAACCCGCGCCGTGTACGGCGGGGGCGTGGTCTACGGCCGCGTCACGGGCTTTGACAAGGCCGGTAACGAACTCTTCGAGCGGGTGCGGCTGCCCGACGTGGAGGCCTTTTTCCGGCGCAGCAACATCCCGCGCTACGCCTACGAGGGCCTGCAGAACCTGTTCACCTTCGGCCAGAGCTACCCGGAGCTGATTCTTTCGCTCAACCGGCAGAAGCTCACCACCCTCACCACCCAGGACACGGCCTTCTGCCGCTACTCGGTGCCCAAGGCTGGCCAGGCCGTGCCGGAGCTGGTGCACATCTCGGCCAACTGGCCCGAGGCCAAGCCCGGCGACGAGTTCACCACCTCAGTGCCGGTGCTCGACCCCTACTACGAGCCGGTGGAGGCCCTCAAGGCCGATACGCGGGGCTTCAAGTACGTGTATCCGCTGGCGCTGCCGAGCCCGGGCAAGGCCCTCTACCAGCTGGCCAGCTGGAACAGCATCCGCCGCTCGGGCTGGCTGGACGTAGCCCAGGCCATTCCCGAGTTCAAGGCGGCCATGTTCAGGAATCAGCTTAGCATCAAGTACCTGATCGAGACGGACGAGCGGTACTGGAAGTGGAAATACCCCGACTGGGACACGAAAGTGACCGAGCAGCGCCGGCAGATCATCGGCGACGAGCTGGCCGACTTCGAGAAGACCATGACCGGGGCCGCCGGCGCCGGCAAGTCCATCCTGTCGGTGTCGGTGCAGGATCCACGCACCGGCGAGAGCGTGTCGGCCTTCAAGGTGACGGCCATTGACGACAAAGTGAAGAGTGGCCTGCACATCGAGGACTCGCAGGAGGCCAGCAGCCACATCTACACCTCGCTGAGCGTGGACCCGACGCTGGTGGGCATCTCGCCCGGCAAGGGCATGGGCGCCGGCTCAGGCTCCGACAAGCGCATCGCCTTCAACAACTTCATCAGCACTCACCGCTTCCACCAGGATTTGATTCTCGAGCCGCTCTACCTGGTGCGCGACTACAACGGCTGGCCCGCCGAGCTGGAGTTCCGCTTCCTCAATCCGCTGGCCCAGACGGCTGACGTGTCCAAATCCAACACTTCCACCGCCACCGGCGGTCAATCCGACGATGCTGAGCCTGCTTAAAACGAGTGAAGAGCTGCGCCGCTACGTGAGCGTGGATACGAGCGTGGTGCCCGAGCCGGTGCAGCGCGAGCAGGAGCGCCTGCGGGGCCAGCTGCTGCTGCCGGTGCTCGGGGCCACGCTGCTGCACTGGCTGGATGCGCAGTATGCCGCCGGCGCCGCGGCCACCGACCAGACGCCGGCCGGCCAGCTGCTGGCCCGGGTGCAGGCCCCGCTGGCGCGCCTGGCCATGGCCGGCGCCCTGGACGAGCTGCAGGTGAGCCTCGGCGATACGGGCATCCACATCGTGAGCACGGAAACGCAGAAAACGGCCTTCCAATGGCAGATTACGGCCCTGCGCCGCACGCTCAGCCGCAAGGGCTACCAGGATATGAACGCGCTACTCGAGTGGCTGGAAAGCAGCCGCGCCACCACGCCGGAGCTGCAGGCCTGGGCCGCGGGCCCCGGGCAGCTCTACCGCCGGCAGTTGCTGGTGTCGGCCGTGGAGTTCTCGCGCTTCGAGAACATTCAGGAGTCGTGGCCGGTGTTCGAGGCCCTGCGGCCGCTGATCAGCACGCAGGAGCTGTTCATTCTCGAGCCGCAGCTGGGCTACGACTTCCTGAGCGAACTGCGTGAGCAGGTCCGCACCCGCACTCTGACGGCCGAAAACGAAGAGCTGCTCGAGCAGTTCGTGCGGCCGGCGCTGGCCAGCCTGACGCTGGCTAGGGCTGTGCCCGAGCTGGGGTTGCGGCTGACCGGCGACGGCATTGAGCTGATGGTGGCCCGCCTGGACGACTCCAACAGCAAGGAAGCCGATGCCGGCCTCGACCAGCTGCTGGCCGCCCGGGCCTTCGAGGCCCAGCGCGCGGCCGACATCCGGCTGGAGAAGATGCGGCAGTTCCTGAACCGCACGGCCTCCGCTACCAGGTACGCCACCTACTTCACGCTCGGTCCTTACCGGGCGCCTGCCACGCCGGTCGTGGCGCTCAATACGGCTGAATCCAAGGTTATCCGCTTCTGCTAATGCTCTCCATAGTCCTGCCTCCACAAGTGCACTTCATGCTGGAAAAAGCGTGGCATCTGTTCGAGAAATACATTTTCAACGACTGGAATGCGCTGGCCTTTCTCATGGTGCTGTTCCTGCTCGACACCGGCCTGGGCATGGCCCGCAGCTTCCGGCAGGGCCGCTTCCACTCACGGGGAATGCGCCAGATGTTCACCAAGCTGCGCGACTACGGCGTGGGCATCGTCGTGGCCCACGTGTTCTGCAACATCGAGGTTGACGGCAGCAAGTTTCCCTGGGCCGAGTACATGGCCTTCGGGGTGAAGGGCGCCATCTACTTCTTCATCCTGCTGATCGAAACCAAGAGCATCGACGAAAACCTGCGCGGGCTTGGCGGCCTGGGCCTGCCGCTGCCCAAGTTCCTGCGCCGCGGCATGACCGACTGGGAGGAAACCGGCCAGTTCCGCAGCAAGACGCCCCCAGACGAGTTGCCTGCCGCCCCGGAACCTGATCCATCCACGGAGCCCGCTGAGGGCACCATACCCCCTGCACTATGAGTGTGAACATGAAAACCGACGCTGCCGGTCGGGCCTTTATCACGAAGGAAGAAGGCGAAGTGCTGAAAACGTACCTATGCGCGGCCGGCGTGGCCACCATCGGCGTGGGCCACACCGGGCCCGACGTGGTGGCCCGCATGACCATCACCCGGGAGCAGAGCCAGATGCTGCTCAGCAAAGACCTGGCGCGCTTCGAGGCGGCCGTCAACCGCGCCGTGACCGTGCCGCTCACCCAGAACCAGTTCAACGCCCTGGTGTCGTTTGCCTTCAACCTGGGCGAGGCGGCGCTGGCCAAGTCCAGTTTGGTGCGCTACGTCAACACGACGGCCGTCCGCGACCCGGCTGCGCTCCGGAACTACTTCCGCATCTGGCGCAACGTGAACGGCAAGCTCAGCGCCGCCATTGAAGCGCGCCGGCTGCGCGAGGCCGCCTTATTCCTCAAGCCATGAGCGGGCGGCTGCTTTACTGCGGGGCGCTGCTGAGCCTGGCCACCGGCTGCGCCAGCCTGCGCCCGCTGCCCGAGCTGGTGCGCGCGCCCAACCCCGACTCGCTCCGGGCACTGGCCGCGCTGCCGGCCTACCTGGTGCCGCCACCGGCGCAGGCCTCGCCCCGGCAGGTGCAGCGCTGGACCGATGCCCAGACGCAGGCGCTGGCCAATGTTGGCGCGCCGGCCCGGGGCAAGCTCAAGCTCAAAAACGTGGGCAACACGGACTCGGACGTGGTGGTGCAGCACGGCATCACCGGCCGGCAGCTGAGCACGGCGGCCGTCCTCGTGGCCCTAGCCGGCCTGGTACTTTGGCTCAAACCCTGGCGCTAGTGCTATACTTTACAACCCTGCTGCGCATGGAAAAAACACCCCAACGTCCCATCGGCTTCGGCCGGAAAACAGATTATGACCCCAACGGGACCGGCGACGGTTTCCAGTGGCAACCCAGTGAGGCAGCGGCCTCGCAGGAGCCGGCTTCGGAGCCACCGCCGCGCCTGCCGAAAGCAGCCCCGGTGTACGTGGGAACGGGGGAGGGGCTGGCCATTCTGACTGCTTACGATTTGTTTGCCCTCACGCCGCTGAGCAACCTGGAGCAGCAGTTGCTGCAGGTGGTAGCCGGCCTGGAGCAGCGAGTTGACGAACTGGAAGCCGCTTAGTAGGTTTGCCCCGTCTAAACCCGTGTGTGGGTAGAAGGCAGAACCCTAGTGCAACTTGGAGCCCCGCCTCACCAGCGGGGCTTTTTTGTGTCCTTTTCCTCCGAGGCAGCCGGCGGCAGTTTTGCTGCATGGAACGACTCGACATCTGGGGCCGGCACTTCGCGCCGGCCAGCACCTGGAACGAACTCACCCGCGCCCAGCTCGCCGGCGTGGTGGCCGTGCTCTACGGCCCGGAGCAGTTCTGGCCGGCTAAGCTGCGGCTGCTGAGCGTAGTGAGCGGCGCGCCGCTGGAGCTACTTATCGAACTGCCGGAGGTGCAAGTCAGGCAGCTCTACAGCCTCACCGACTTTCTGTTTTCCGACGAGCACCCGCTCACGCGCCAGCTGCTGCCCGAGCTACGGGTGGCCACGCCCCGGCCGCTCACGCTGGCCGGCCCGGGTGACGCGCTCAGCGGCGTGCACTTCGGCGAGTTTATCTTCGCCGATACCTACTTCTGCCTGTACGCCAAGCGGCAGTCGGCCGAGGCCTTCGACCACTTCCTGGCCGCGCTCTACCGGCCCATGCGCACGGACAAGGGCCTGCGCCCGGGCCATCCGGACTGGAGCGGCGACGCCCGGCAGCGGTTCAATGAGCACAACGTGGGCTACTTCGCCCGCTACATGCACCAGGTGCCCGACGTGGACCGGCTCAGCATTCTGCTCTGGTACCGTGGCTGCCGGCAGCAGCTGGTGGCTGAGTACCCCGACGTGTTCGACGTGGCCACCGAGGCGGCCGCCGGCAGCCGGCAGGAATCGGCCGACTGGGGCCGGGTGCTGCGGCAGCTTTCGGGCGGCGCCTTCGGGCCGCTCGAGCAGACCGCCGGCCAGCACGTGCGCACCATCCTGGCGGAAATGAACGACCGGGCCAAGGTGGCCCGCCACCACAAATCCACCCGCTAATGCTCCGGCACTCGCAGTACGTCGCCTTGTTTCGCGACCTGGCCACGCGCCACCACAAGATTCAGCACTCGCCGCAGGTTTCGCGCTTCGCCCGGGTGGTGGTCAGCATCGACCCGTTTCAAAAGCAGGTGGATCTGGCCGAGATGGCCCAGACGCAGCTCGGCCGCCACTACGCGCCGGGCTCCACCAGCCAGATGCTGGTCGTCGAGAGTTGCCACACGCAGTACCTCGACAACGGCGGCGACAACAAGCAGCGCCGCCGCTCCGGGGCCTTCTACGTGTTCGAGAAGCTGCCCAAAAACTTCACCGAAGACCAGGTGGAAGCCGCCATCGATGCCACCGAGCAGACCGGCGAGCAGATCCTGGCGGCCGTGCTGCACCAGCTCAGCGGCCAGGTGAAGGTGCGCCTCGATGAGAAGTCGATCAGCTCCGATACCATCGGCCCCATCGGCGACGGCACCTGGTACGGCACCCGCTTCGACTTCGACTTCACCAACCCGGCCTCGGCCGCGCTGGCCTACAATCCGGCGGCTTTTTCGATTTAACTCATGCGCGTTTTACTGAAAAAAGAATGGGCCCCGAACGGCACCTGGGGCGACCGGGATTACGACCAGGCCTACGGCTACTACCTGGGCGCCGCGGCCTGGGAGTTTGATACGGTGTCGCTGGCGGTGGTGTACACCCCGTTTCCGCTCTACGCCAGCTACACGGTCGACCAGAGCACCGGTGAGCAGCCGCCGGAAGACTACAGCAAGCCGCTGAGCGAGCTGGTCTTTGGCGTGCCCGGCGTCGAGGGCGCGGCCGCCACCTACACCGGCTACTTCCACGACGGCGCGGCCGGCGTGCGCACGCTGGTGCTGCGCCTGACCAAGCTCACGACCATCTGTTTCGGAGCCAGTACCGGCGAGCTGCAGCTGCTCACGAGCGGCAGCATCACGGGCCCGTTCAGCTACCTGTGGGAGGACGGCAGCACAACGCTGCAGCGGGGCCTGGTGCCGGCCGGCCGCTACAGCGTGACGGTGACGGAAGACGCCACCGGCGCCGCGTGCACCATCGCCCTGCAGGCCGAGCAGAACGCGCGCATCAACGTGCTGGTTGAGCGGCGCGACACGCAGGTGACGCTGGTGGCCAGCGGGGGCACGGCCCCGTTCACCTACCTGTGGAGCGACGGCAGCACGCTGGCCACGCGCACCGACCTGCAGGACGGCACCCACGTGTGCGCCATTGTTGACGCGCTGGGCTGCTCGGCGGAAGTGAGCGTGAACTTCTCGCGCCTGAGCTACTACTTCTCCCGCAACCCCATCCCGTTGCGCCTCGACGCCGGCGACGCCTACCGGGCCGACCCGACGAGCCTGCCGGAGCTCACCTTCACGTGTCAGGTGCTGGTCGAGCAGCAGTACCTGAGCGAGGAGTTCACGGCTGTGGGCACGGAGCTCGAGCAGCCGGCCGACCGCGACGGCCGCACCAGCTTTCAGGTGCAGGAGCTGCTGGCGCCCTACCTTGACTACCACGTGCCGGCCCCGGCCGGCCCGGTGGCCGAGCGGGCCACGGCCCTGTTCAAGCGGTTTTTCCTGCGCCACGCCCAGGTGGCGGGCAATCCGCCCGTGAAAGGGCCCAGCACCGGGGCCGAGCAGCATTACGTGCTACTCGGCGGGCTCAGCTTCACCGAGGCGCAGGCCCGCACCTGGTTCGACGACTACCAGCCCCGCCACAAACCGTTCCTGACCTGGGAGCCGAACGACAAGTGGGTGTTTGCCGGGCAGCCCGAGTTCCTATACTTCCAGGCCCTGGCCCCCACGCCGAGCGTGCGTATGCTGGCCGAGCTGCGCTTCGACGACAACACCAGCCAGGTGCTGCCGCTGGGTGAGCTGGAAGGCGTCCGGCAGTTCGAGGTGTTCTGCTTTGGCGTCGGCTTCGGGCAGCTGAACCTGGCGCGGCTGCCGGCCGAGCGGCGGGATAAGGTCGTGAGCTGGCAGGTGTCGGTGGTGGACGACGACGGCCGGCGCCTGAGCGAGGTGCGCCGCTACCACCTGGACCGGCTGCCGCCGGCCACGTGCCGCTACCTGCTCTACGCCAACTCGCTCGGCGGCATGAATACGTTCGTGGCCAGAGGCGAGGCCCAGCAGGACGCGGAAGTGACCGGCGACCAGGTAGAGGTGCAACTCCCGCTCGACTACGATCCGCTGCGCGGCGACACGGCCGTGCTGGAGCGCGAGTTGCGGCCGGTGCTCAAGCTGGCCTCGGGCGTGCACCTGGGCCGGGCCGAGCACCTGGGTTTGCAGGAGCTGCTGCTCAGCCGCAGAGTGCTGCTGCTCAACGCCGGCCGCTGGCTGGCCGGCTACGTGAAAACCAAAACGGTGAACGTGCTCGACGAGGGCAAGCGCGTGCCCACGCTGGAAGTGGAGTTTGTGCTGCCCGCCGAGCGGCAGTTTACGCCCTACCTGCCGCCGGCTGCCCCGGCGGCCGTGGGCCCTGATTCCGGCGCGCTATGATGGCCCTTGTCAACCGTGATGGTGGCCTGGATCTGGCCGCCGGCACCACCATCAGCCTGGAAATCCAGAACCCGCTGTTCAAGTTCGATGCCGTGCCCGGCACCACCAGCTACACGTTTTCCATCCCCTGGACGCCTGGCAACCTACGTCAGCTAAACTTTCCGCACGTGCGCGCCGCCCAGGGCGAGCGGATTGCGCCCGAGCCCTACGGCCTGGTGCTGGACGGCGTGCTCTGGCGGCAGGGCAGCCTGGTCTACAAGGACTGCGACGAACAGAAGCGCACCTGGCAGTACACCTTCGCCGCCGGCGCCGCCGACCTGCAGGCCCGCATCGACGGCCGCACCCTGCGCCAGCTCGAGCTGGGCCGGACGGCGCTGGAACTGCGCCCGGACGCGGAGCTCTACGCGCTGCCGATGCACCACAATCCGCAGTTTTATGCGAAAAACGACAGCTTTACCATGGGTGCGGGCTTTATTAATGACTACCGCAACGGGGCTTACCGCCTCAACGCCACCGGCGGCACCTGGCAGTTTCCTATCGTGCCGTTTCTGCGGCTGGTGCCGCTGCTCGAGCGCGTGTTCGGGGCGCTGGGTTACCGCGTCTCGGGCGAGTGGCTCACCGACGCGGCTGACCTGGTGTGCTACTCCGACCGGGCCGTGGAGGTGCTGGCCGCGCCGACTGACACGCTGCCGCAACTGCCGGCCGACTTTGCCCTGAATCAGCACGTGCCCGATCTGGGCGTGGGCGAGTTGCTGGTGAGCCTGCAGAAGCTCTTTGGCCTGGGCTTCGACTTCCACCCGGTGCGCCCTGAGGTGCGCATCGTGCGCCTGCGCGACGTGGTAGCCGACCAGGCCTACGTGGAGCGCACCGGTGGCCCGGCGCGCAGCGTGCCGGCCGAGTACGGCGGCTTCCTGCTGAAAATGGGGCTGGAAGATGACGAGCTCAACAAAACCCGCGACACCAGCTGGGCCCAGCTGCGGGTGGGCAACGGCAAAACCACCATCGATACCCTGGCCGGCACGCTGCACGTGCTGGAGGTGGCCGATGCCAGCGACAACTCCCGGCGCCTGGTACCGGCAGTGCTGGCCAAGGGCGCCTCGCCGGCGTTCGAGGCGGGCGAGGACAGCCGCGCCGGCCTGCGCCTGCTCTACGACCGGGGCCTGAGCACCTACCAGGGCAGCACCTACCCGCTGGCCACCAGTGCCAGCCCGGGGGGCGCCGGGCTGCCGGCTCTGCGCTGGCCCGGGGCTGATGGCCTCTACGCGGTGAGCTACCAGGCCTGGCTGGAGTTTCTGGATCGGGCCAGCCGCGAGGAGCGCACTATGGTCTTCCGGGTGGCCGATCTGCTCAGCCTCGACCCGCTGCGCAAGGAGCTGGTCGGGGGCCGCAAGTACCTGTGGGAGAAAGTGAGCGTGAGCGTGAGCACCGCCCGCCGCCTCGAATCCGCCCGCTTCACCTACCGACCCATCCGCCGATGAACCTCGACGAGCAAGAACTGGAAATGGCCCGCAAGTGGCTGGATTTTACCGTCGAGAGCTTTATCCGCAACATGCGCAAGCTGCGCATCAAGCAGACCGGGGCGCTGATGGCCAGCTTTAAAAAGCAGGTGATCGGCGCCGCCAGTGGTCGGCTGCAGCTGCAGCTTAGCTACGCCTTGTATGGCAAGTTCGTCGACATGGGCGTGGGCCGCGGCATGGGGCTGGGCGTGCGCCGCGGCGACGACGGCTACGACCGCCTGCGCAACAGCCGCGGCCAGCTCAAACGCCGGGAGCGGAAAGCCAAGAAGTGGCTGGGCAAAACGCTGGCCTATCAGACCAAGCGCCTTTCGGAGCTCATGTCGGAGCTGCACAGCACCATTCTCCTCAGCCAGGTCAGCGACGTGCTGCCGACCGAGGATGTAGTAGTAAACTTTTAATCAACGCCCCCGATGGCTGAGAATAGCGAAGAACGGAAAGTACGCATCGTCGTTGATGCCATGCAGGCCACGGCCAGCGCCAAGGAAATGGGCGCTGGGCTGGCCGTGCTGAAGAATCAACTGGATAAAATGGCGGAGGATGACCCAAACCGGGCCAAACTCCAGGATGATTTTGCCCGGCTGAATCAGCGGCTCACGGCTACCCGCGCCGAGATGCGCACGGTCATCCAAACCGAAGAGGAACTGGCTGCCGCACATAGTAAGCTGGTGGCCGAAAACCGCGAGGTGGTGCTCAACGGCCAGAAAGTAGAGGCCACCTTCAACCAGATGAAGGCGGCCGCCACCCAGCTGGAGCGGGAGCTGCACGAGCTGAGTGGCGACGACCCCGGCCGGGCCAAACTGCTAGCCGATTACCGGGCCCTGCAGGAGCGCATCGAGGGCGTAAAAAAGGAAATGGGGGAGGCCACCGACCAGGGCCTCACCTTCAAGGACGCGCTGGCCTTCGCCGGCGTGGCCGTCACGGCCGAGGCCGCCCTGGATATGATCAAGGAGCTGGGGGCGGAGGTGATTGCCACCACCAAGGAGTTGGGCAAGATGCGCGCCGACATCAACTCGCTCACCGGGGCCAGTGGTGCGGAGCTGGATCAGCTCACGGTGGGGGTGCGGGCCGTGTCGCAGGCCTTCGGCAAGGAATACAACGAGGTGCTGGTGGCCAGCAACGCGCTCAGCAAGCAGATGGGCATCAGCCAGCAGGAGTCGCTGCGGCTGATTGAGCAGGGCTTCATTGCCGGCGCTGATGCGTCGGGCGAGTTCCTCGACCAAGTAAAGGAGTACGGCCCCCAGTTCAAGGCGGTGGGTCTGAGCGCCAACGAGGCGGTCGGGATGATTTCGCAGTCCATCACCACCGGCGTGTTCAGCGACAAGGGTGCCGACCTGATCAAGGAGTTCGGCCTGCGCATCAGTGAGCAGACCAAGTCGACCAGTGACGCCATGGAGGCGGCCTTTGGTACGGAGTTCACCCATAAGCTATTCAAGGGCATTAACGACGGCAGCATCACTTCGGCCCAGGCCCTGCAGCGCGTGGCCCAGCAGATGGACGAGACGAAAATTCCCGCCAACCAGCTGCAAACCGTCATTGCCGACGTGTTCGGCGGGCCGGGCGAGGACGCGGGCCTGGCCTATATCCAGTCGCTGAAGAACGTGACCAAGGGCGTGGACGAGCTGGTGGACTCCACCAACCCCTACGTGCAGCAGCAGCAGGCGCTGCTCGCCTCGCAGAAGGAGCTGGCCGGCGCGCAGAACGAGCTGGCCAAGCAGTTCGAGGGCACCGGCAACAGCCTGCAGGTGCTGGCCAACGAGGGCATGACGTTTCTCTACACGCTGCTGGTGTCGCTGGGGGCTACGTTCCGGGAACTCTACGCGCCGATTCAGCAGATCTGGCAGGAGCTGCTGGAGTTGGGCGAGAGCATGGGCTTCGTGAGCAAGGAAGGCAGCCTGGCCAGGGACATTGCCAACGGGCTAGGCACGGTGCTGCGCCTGCTGTTCACGCCCACGCGCCTGGTGTACGAAGGCTTCGGTCAGATGGCCAAGGGGCTGATCGAGTGGGTGAAGCAGTCGGAGCCGGCCAAGGCGGCCGTGCTGGTCATGATTGCCCCGCTGCGGCTGCTGTTCGACATGCTGCGCGACTCGCCGGCGTTCTTCGAAGGCTTCAGCGCGGCCGCGCAGGCCAGCTTCGGGCAGGTGGGCAAGGCCTGGCGGGCCGTGCTGCGCGGTGATTTCACCGCCGCCGGCCAGGAGCTGGCCACCATCGGCGGGGCCGCCGGCCGCGCCTACCTCAACGCCTTCGACGCCGCCCGGGCCGGCCGGCCCGCAGCAACGGCCACTGCCAAGGTTTCGGGCGGGGAGCCAGGCACCAGGCCCGGCGCCGGCGGCGACGGCACCACCCAGGAGCAACGCGACAAAGCGGCCAAAGACGCTCAGGCCGCCCGCGAGAAAGAGCGGAAGGAAAGGAAAGCGGCGCAGGACAAAGCCGACCAGGAGCGCCTCAACGACCTGAAACGGTTTGTGCAGGACGAGCTGGTGGTGCTCGATAGTCGGGATATGCTCCGGGCGGCCCGCGATGTGAGCAGCTACAACGACGAGCAGCAGCGGCGCGAGCAGCAGCGCCAGAAGCTCTTCGAGGCCGCCACGGCCCAAGTCAATAAGCTGACCGGGCTGGAACTCGACTACTCCGACCAGGTGAAAGCCATCGTGGCCGAGCGCGACCTGAGTTTGCGCGAGCTACAGGGTAAGTTTGAGGAGGAGGACGAGAAGCGCCGGCAGGAGACTCTCGACAAGCAGATTGCCCAGACCGAGGCGGACAAGGGCGTGCGCCTCTCCGAGCTGGAACTGCAGCTGGCCGAGGGCGTGCTCAGCGAGCAGGCCTACCAGGACGCGGTGTTTGCCGTCAAGCAGGCCGCGATGGAGCGGGAGCTGGAGCTGGTCAAGCAGAAAAGCGGCGAGGAGTCCGACGAGTACAAGAAACTGCTGGCCGAAAAGAACCAGGGTCAGGCTGAGTATACGGCCAGGCAAAAATCGACGGCCCAGGTAGAGCAGGCCATCAGTCAGGCCCGCCGGCTGATGGAGTCGGAGGAGATGAACCTGGTTCTCTCCAACCTAAATAAGAAGTCCCTCTTCTATAAAGCGGCCATGGCGCTGCAGAAGAGCCTGGCGCTGGCCGAAATTGCCATGAGCGTACCCAAGCAGTGGGCGGCCAACGCCGAGGCCGGCGCGAAGATCTCGGCCTCGGCCCCGCCGTTCACCGTGCCGCTGGGCGTGGCCTACACCGTGGGGGCCAACATCGCCTCGACGGTGGGTGCCGGTGTGGCGGCCGCCAAAATCATGGGCATCGGGTTCCGCAAGGGCGGCGCCACCGGCACGGCCGCCGCGGCCGAGTCGCCGCTGGCCCTGTCTGGGTTCCAGATCGGAGCTAACGGGAAGCTGCTCGATGCCGAAGGCTACGCGGTGGCCGGCGTGGTGCACGAGAACGAGTACGTGATACCCGAGTGGATGCGGGCCGATCCGCAGGTGGTGCGCATCGAGGAGTTTCTGGAGCAGAAGCGGCTGCGCGGCTACCTCGACGGCGGGCCCACCTCGGCCGACGTGGCGCCGGCCAGCGTGGCCGCGACCACCGGCGCCGGCGCCGACCAGCTGCTGGTGCAGGTGCTCGGCCGGCTCGACTCGCGCCTGCAGGGCGTCGAGCAGTGGCAGCGGGAACTGGCCGTGTACTTGGAGGTGCAGCCGCTGGAGCAAACGCTCGAGGAGCGGGAGCAAACCCGGAAGGCGGCTGAAATCCGGTAAGCCGGGGCGTTCGGCCTAGTTTTTGTAAACTGCAAATCAGCGTCTTGTTTAAGCGCGCCTGCACTTTATGCGGCTAATTCCTACCAATTCATAAGGGCTGCTTGCCAGCAGCTAGTAACCCAACTCGTTATGAGCGTACGCTTATTCACTACTCCCTTCGTGGCCACCGCTTTGCTGATGAGCTGCCTGGCCTGCTCCAAGAAGGAGGACGTATCCCCCGCCCCTAATACCGGCAGCTTTGCGCTGGATGGGGTTGCCATCAGCTGCCAGGCGAAAGTGACGCGCAGCGCGGGCAGTATTGGCTCTAACGCCTACGATTTTCTTGACCTTAACCTAGCGCCCCCTAGGCCGGCTGGCGCAGTTCAGCGGTTGGTTCTACACCTGTATAAAGTACCCGGCTCCCCGGCCAATACCTACCTGCTCAGCCGGCTATCGGTCTACAGCGGTGGCAACGCCTCACCTTACAATTTTGCGGGTAAGAGCTTCACGCTGATGGAAACAAGTGAAGGAAAGTTTTCCGGTAGTTTCACCGGGCAGGTAAAGGCGAACAGCAGTTCCATCCCTGGTCCCTACTCAACGATTACAGACGGCATTTTTACCGAAGTGCAATTCTAGCGGTAGCCTTCCCTGTTCAGATTAGAACTCAATTCTGAACGGGTTTGCTACCCACGCAAACGCCCCCGAAAACACGGTTTTTCGGGGGCGTTTGCATGAGGTGTTTTGAACATGCCGTTTATAGTATCAGCCAATAGCCATAGAGCCCCAGGATGGTCAGGCTGAGTGGTTCGGTAAAGAAGCAGCCCGGCCGAGGCTACCGCTGGGCAAACCCCTGGCTGGTCAATTTCAGCGCACGTAAATCCAGGCCGTATTGCGTCTTGAACAGGTTTCCGATGCCTTGCTGGTAGGCTGGCAGCTTGCCTTGCTTCAGAGCCGACTGCCAGCCCCCCTGCACGATGACGGTTTGCAGCTTCATTTCCTCGCCCACCTGCGCGGCGCGGTTGCGGGCTAGGGTGTTGACCGCCAGCAGTGGCGCTACCTGCGCCCGCACGCTACGGGCCATCGGCACCGTAATCGCCCTGCCATCCTGTATGTTATGCACGATGGCGTAGCCCATCAGCATATACGCCGCTAGCGCGTCGGCGGCATCATTGTCGCGCAAGCCGGTGCCAGCAAGAATGGTGCGGTATACCTGCCCATAGTCGTACTTACCGGGACCGAAGGCCGTATTCACCACCTGCGCGCCTCCCGGGTCGCTGCTTTTCAGGCGGCTGACGTAGCTCTGCACCGTTTGCTGGCGCAGGCTGGGTGTAGAGGTGTAAGCGGTGCTACCTGTGGTGCTCGTCGAGCGGGTGTTGGCACTAGCCTTGCTCCGGGTGCCGATGGCATTGCCGTTGCGCTCCATGGCTTTGTCCAGCATCGACTTATTGATAATCCCGCTGGTAATGACCTGGATATTGCTGTTGTAGATTTCCATGGTCAGTTCCGGCGACGGCTGGGCCTGCAGGTGCAAAGCAGTGAGGAGTAGTGCTCCAACTGTCAAAAAAGAAGAGCATTTCATGGTCATAATAGAAAAACAGTGGATAATGGCTGAGCCCCAACCGCTTGACAAATGCTTGCGCAGTGAGCGTGTGGATGTGCGGCGAAAGGCTACGTCGAGGGGCAAGAGCGTGAGTAGCTTATTGCGAAGCGGCGAATTTCTGTCCTCTACGCTCGGCAGCGAATGGAGGTTAATACCAGCCTAGCCCCGGGCGCTCACATATAGTAGTTGATTTTAGAGAGCATTAAAAAGGGCGGGGCACCTTCATGCTCCAATCACTGCAGGCACAAGCAGGACGAATACCCTCATACCTGCAACCCTTGCCCGTAGCCACGTATCTGACTACTCCACCCTTTTTGATGCTCTCCGCGTTAAGTAGTGCTCTTAGAAAACGGATAATATAGTACACTAAGGAATCCCACCGTTTATTTGAACTGCCTGACTTGTGGAAAGGACGAGTTGCCGTGCCAGCCTGTGAATTCGCTCCATGGCCTGTAGCACGTATTCGACCGTAGGGCTGCTGGGGAATGCTGTTGCACGACTGCAAAAGAAGCAAACTTGACTTCTCTACTCCGTCTGTTACTTTGCTTATTACTATGCGTATCCTGCCTCAACTGCTGCTCCTGGGCGTACTAGGCACTGCCGCCTGCGGCCCGACGGCTACCCCAGAAACGAGCGCACCGGCAGCCGTTCCTGCTCCTGCCCCGGCGACCGTGGCAGCGCCCCCACGAGCGAGCGTCAGCGCCGCTTTCAGGCGCGCCGCGCCAACTAGTGTTGCCGGTTCCGACGACTTGGTTGCCGATCGGTCTGACCTGTCGATGCCGCTTGTGGCTGACTCTCTGCGGGCCTATTGGGGCGGGCGGCCCCTCCCGGTCTCGTCGTTGACCACCCCGCGGCTAACCGACCTCGGCGTCGAGGCCTACCCGGAAGTGACGCGGCGCGTCTGGGTCGGTCAGGGCGTTGAGCAGATGCCGCGCTTCTACTTTCATTCCGGCGCCGATACGAGCCAGTGGGTGAGCACGCAACTAGAACCGGTGGGGGCGGAATTTCGCGCCCACGACCAATTGACCGTGGACACGGTGGGGCTCGGTCCCGGGCAGCCGCTGGGGTTGCTGGTCCAGGCGGCGGGAGCGCAGCGCTTTTGGGGCGGACAGGTGGACTACCAGTTCGTGGAGCTGCTGACGCTCGAGCCGCAGCCGCGCCTGCTGTTGAAAAGCGAAACCAGCTGGACCAATACCAGCTATGGCCGCCGAAGCGAAGGCGAATTTGACGACGACGCGGCTGGTGAAGAGCGGCGCGAACAAACTATTCAAGTCCAGAGCGGTACCATCCGCGTCGGGCCAGTGCGGGTAGTGGAGCGCTTGGGTGCGGAGCGAACGGCCCAAACACTGCGCACCGTGCCCATGACCATGGTTCCCCCGGGCTGCTACCGCTACCAGGCCGGCCAACTGGTACGCATCGGCCGCTGAGCGTAGCACGAAGATGCCTCGACTTCTTCGCGGTTGGTCGCTTCGACAAAGCAACGAGCAAGAATGGCGCTCATGTTGTTTTTTAGCCGAATGCAATCAAACCCTCGGTTTACTAAACTACTCAATCAGCACGGAAAAGAAGGCCGCTGTAGCACCTAGGGAGTTTAAGGAACCCGTCTACGAATCAAGGTTTACGAAACGTGCCAAGTAGATGAGTTTCGTAAACTCGGTGGTCTCCAAAAAACGGTCGATTTCTGGACACGTTTTACACCCGCCTTCACGGCTCCGAAAACACGGTTTTTCGGGGCCGTTTATACTACCCTTTTTTGGACACCTAATTAACCACTTATCTAGGTTAACGCTACGCAACATCTTGGCCGCAAAAAAGCCCAGCCGGGTGGGCTGGGCTTTTAACTAAGGCAAGTCCCTCAAATGAACACTGTTCTGGTTTGGATTCTGAACTTGCCATTCTTGACGAGGAAAAACTTCATAAGAGACTGGCCGTCGACGACCTGATACAATCTACCTGAAAAGGTGCCCTCCACCATTCCATTCGCGGTACTTGTAATCTCTACTTTAAGCGGTTTACCGTAGCCAGTCCCTCCTTTGAAAAGCGACAGAGGCTCATTGTTGGGGCCTAACGACCAAATTGAGACGGTGATTGCCTCACAAACGGCATGATTAGCATATGGCCAAGAAGCTGGCATCGCTTTCTGAAATATCCCAGTATTAACAAAGCTGATATTAACCTGAACGTCTGCATTCGGATTCTGTCTGATGAGTTGGCCCGACTCTGAACTTTGTGCATTGTTAATATAGAACGTGCTCGATACGCTCGGCCATTTATCTGTGGCACAGTTTAGTGGTATGCCATCAAATTCACCTGAGATATATTCATCTGCTGCCGGGCTTGATTGCGCAACGCGTAGGAAGGCAGAAAGTGGGTTGGCAACTGGCGCTTCCGGTTGCATGCCATCAGTCTCCTTTTGGCAGGATGTGAAGAGCGCCAGGAAAAGGAGGGGATACGAAAATAGTTTTAGCATGGGACTAGTAGTTAGGAGTACAACTATTACTGCCTTCAATATATACTTAAATTTACATCATATAGTCCAGTATTCTTAATTCGTGAAAATTAGCGGTTTCTAACTCAATAGGCTGTGCACCTCGTAAGCGGTTGCAGTATTCATCTTCCCAAAACCTATTCTTATGCCACCAGCGTGACGGGCGGTTCGTTTTGGCTGGCCGCCGCACGATAATGAGTCGCATGAGGTAGGTATACGGGACGTGGCTGGGACATTACCTCTGCCTTCTTGATTGCAAATGAGTCCACCTAGACTACTGCTTTTTCAGCATGAAAGCTGCCATCTATGCCCGCGTGAGCACTCGCGACAAGGGCCAAGACAACGAGAACCAGCTGCGTGAGCTGCGAGCCTTCGCCGAGCGGCTGGGCTACACGGTATATAAGGAGTACCTCGATACCGAGTCGGGCGGCAAGGCCGAGCGGCCGCAGTTTCAGCAGCTCTTTACCGATGCCCACCAGCGCCGCTTCGACGTGGTGCTGTTCTGGGCCCTGGACCGCTTCAGCCGCGAAGGCGTCATCGAAACGCTTAACCACCTGCAGCGGCTCTCGCACGCGGGCGTGCAGTTCAAGAGCTACTCCGAGCAGTACCTGGACTCGACCGGCATGTTCAAGGAGGCTATCATCAGCATCCTGGCTACCATTGCCAAGCAGGAGCGGGTGCGACTGGGCGAGCGGACCAAGGCCGGACTGGCCAAGGCCGTGGCCAAGGGCAAGCAGCTGGGCCGGCCGGGTGTTGACAACGAGAAGCAGGCCCATGTGCTGCGGCTCAAGGCCACCGGCATTTCCAACCGGGCCATCGCCACAGCGCTGGGGCTCTCACCGAGCACCGTGGCCAAATACCTGTTCGCGTAATTTCCTGTCCTTTTCGCCGGCACTGCTGGGCGTGAGTTTTGGGCTCTTGTTTCACACAATCCCAACCTAAACCCCAGTCGTATGAGAAACCTTATGTTGCTGCTTTTCGGCGGCATCGGCTTGTGGCTGGCCACCGCCTGCAGCGCGCCGGCCTACGTCAAACAGAGAGGGTCTGACCTCACCACACTCCACCAGCAAGCGCGCCATGTGCACGTCGACGTGGAGGCGGCCCCCGTTACAATTGAGCAGGTCGGCGTCGCGCAACTCACGGCTGTGCTGACCAACGAGGGCAGCAGGCCACGGCCAGGAGGTCGGTTCTACACCCGGTGGCGCCGGGTGCACGGTCGCTGGTACCAATACACCTACGCACGTAACGATATGATACGTCGTTTGAGAAAGCTGTTCTGACTTTAAACTAACACGGGGTAGCAGAATGCTACCCCGTGTTAGTTTACTCAGTGCATACAATTATTGCTATTTGCCCTTCTGGCCGCGGCCGGTAAGGTAAAAGTCACGGTTAGCCTGATATTTCTCAAACTGAATCGGTGAAAGCACTGGCTTGAGGGCATTTTCAAACTGCTGGATTGCGGCTTCCTGGTTTTGCTCCCGATCACGCACCAGCGTTTCCGCATACTGGCGCACAGCGTCACGCTGGCCATTGAAAAGACCGCCAAGACCCTTTTCAATGCGAGTCGCAATAGCACCAGCAGCTTCTGCCTGTGTACGTGGCCCCTTCGTTGCTGCAGGACGCGCTCCTTTCCCGGTCATTACATACTCTCTGTATGCCATGTACTGCTCAAACTGAATTGGAGAGAGCGTTGGCTTCAGGGCGTTTTCAAACTGCTGGATTGCGGCTTGCCGGTTTTGGCCCCGGTCACGCACCAGCGTTTCCGCATATTGGCGCACAGCGTCACGCTGGCCATTGAAAAGACCGCCAACCAACTGCTCTAAGCGGTTCGAAATTGATGCTGCCTGACTGGCTTGGTTCTGCGCAACGGCAGTCGTGGGAAGTAGGACTGGCACGACCAATGCGCTAGTGACCCCGATTTGGGCTAATGAGGCAGTTAGAGCAAGCTGTTTGATGAATGGAGGGAACTTCATATGAAAAAGAAAAAGACAGTGAAGACTAGTACCCAAAGTACGTGCCAACTGTACTTGGAAACTGTACTTAAAAACAATGGCCCTGATACGGCAATGATTTTTTTTGGCTGTAATTATGAAAGAAATTTTATCAGAAAAGGAATAATGCCTGTGCATAAGTAGTATAGTCTCTCTTGCGAAGGCGAAGAAAATAACCTAGATCGGCCGAGCACCCGGTGCCACCGGGTGCTCGGCCGCTGGTACCTGTTTACCTTCCGAAAAGGCGAGCGGAGAACCAGCCTCCACCAGCTGAAAATCGCGGCCAAAACGTAGCAGGCTTGGCCACTATACCTGCCACTATTTTCGAGCGAAACCTGCTTTAAATTGTAATAAGAAGGTTTTCAGGCCTTGAAATAAGTCCGGGTGGGGCGGCCTTTTTTGTGCCCATATAGTTCGAGGCAAATGCCTTCGCCGCCGGTAAACGAATATAAAAAATGGTCAGCCTACTCTGTGAGTAGGCTGACCATTTCAGTAAGGAGAGCAGTTTCAGGCAAACGGCACCAGCGCCGCTAGCAGCGTATTGAGCATCTGGTGCCAGCGCGAGTAGGTGAGCGTACCACCTGCGGCCGCCTCGCGGCGAGCCGTAGTCAGCCAGGTGAGCAGTACGTCTTTGGCCGGCATAGGCCAGTCGGGGCCGGAGGCGTGCTCGGGCCACTGGGCGGCGGGCCATTGCTGCAGAAAATACTCTGCCTGATCGGCGATGCGGCCGAGGCGGGCCGCGGCGTAAGGGTCGGTGTGTTGCAGGTGCCGGGCGTTGCGGTAGAGGGTGCGCAGCGACCGGCTCAGCGTGAGCGAGTCTTGGGTAAGTCGCTCCGGGGTGAGTTCGTCCGAGGTATTCATCGGTCCCACTTACGACAGGAAAAAACGCCCCGGATTTACCGTTTAAGCAGAAAATAGCTAAATTTTCGTGGGGGAATTATCCGCCGGAAAGCGGCGTTTACTCTTCCTTCGAGGCCGAAATCCGGCGGGGCAATTCGGCGTCATCATCGAGCAGCTCCACGCTGCTGCCGTGGTCGGGTGAGAGGCGTTTCCAGACGGCTTCCTTCAGTTCGTCGAGGCGGTGCAGGGTGTCCTGCACGGTGCCGTGGCTGCGGATTTTGTCGAACAGCCCGGTCTTCTGGCCCACCTTCACCATCTGCTCCAGCACAACGGGCAGAATCCAGCCCACCACGCTGGAGGCCAGCGCCCCGCGCAGCCCGATGCGCACTAGCAGCCGCGCCGCCATGCGTTCCAGCAACAGGGCCCGCGCTGCCGGCAGGGCTTTGTTGGTCAGAAAGTCTGCCGCCAGCTGCTGATTGCCCTTTTTCAGTTCGGCCCGCAGCACTTCCTGAATAGAATCGAGGGCGGAGGCGGCGGCTTTGCGGAACAGACGGCCCGTTTGCCAGGCGGCCATGCCGGTCAGCAGGCCGGCGGTGCGCAGGAAGTGGGGGAGCAGGATTACTTTTTTCATGTCAGAAGCAAGTACGCAAAATCACGCCCAACTGGTGCGGAAATGGATAGTTGCTCGTTGTCAGTTGTTCGTCAGGATAGGGAAATGCCCGGATGCTAGCAAACACTGCTTTACGACTGACAACTGGCAACGAACAACCAGCAGCGTAGCCGTGCACGTATGGGGAGCGAGGCGGATGTTCGCCTTGTTCCACTTGATTTCGTCTATGAAAGCCATTGTTATTACCCAGGCCGGCGGCCCCGAGGTGCTGGAGTTGCAGGAGCAGCCCCGGCCGGTGCCGGCCGCCCATGAAGTGCTGATCCGGGTGCACGCGGCCGGCGTCAACCGGCCCGACGTGCTGCTGCGGCAGGGCAAATATGCCGGCTCCGGCGACGTGGCCGGAACCGTACCGGGCCTGGAAATAGCTGGGGTAGTGGAGCAGTGCGGCGCTGCCGCCGCCCGCTGGCATCCCGGCGACCGGGTGTGCGCGCTGCTGGCCGCCGGCGGCTACGCCGAGTACGCCGTAGTGGATGCCCGCCACTGCCTGTCGGTGCCGGCTGGTTGGGAATTCGCGGCGGCGGCGGCGCTGCCCGAAACGGTGTTTACGGTCTGGCACAACGTGTTTCAGCGGGGGCAGCTGCAGTCCGGCGAGCGGCTGCTGGTGCACGGCGGCAGCAGCGGCATTGGCACCACGGCCGTGCAGCTGGCTACGGCCCTGGGTAGTTCGGTAGCAGTCACGGTGGGCAGCGAGGCCAAGGCTGAGGCCGTACGCCAGCTTGGGGCCGATCTGGTCGTCAACTACAAAGAGCAGGATTTTGAGGAAGCGGTGCAGGCCGCCGGTGGCGCCGATGTGGTGCTGGACATGATTGGCGGCGACTACACGGCCAAAAACCTGCGTTTGCTGCGCGACGACGGCCGCCTCGTGTTCATCAATGCCATGCAGGGCGGTAATGCCGAGTTCAACGCGCTGGAGGTGATGCGCCGCCGCCTGACCATTACGGGTAGCACGCTGCGGCCCCGCTCCGCCGACTTCAAGGCCGCGCTGGCGGCCGAGGTGGAGCGCCATGTGTGGCCGCTGCTGGCGGCCGGCAAAATGAAGCCGCTACTGCACCACACCTTTCCGCTGGCTGAGGCTGCTGCCGCGCACGAAATGCTGGAAAGCAGCGCCCACATTGGCAAGCTGGTGCTGCTGGTAGTGGAATAATTTTGAGTAAGCAGGATTTTTCAGCGAACCATAAGCCGGTAGCTGCGTACAAGGGGGGATTTCGCCGGCCTATGTGTGGCGAACTGCCGCTCTCTGCTCACACCTGCACATTATGCTTACCGCTTTACTTATCGGGGCTACCGGACTGGTCGGCGACTATACGCTGCGCCAGTTGCTCTCCGATACCCGTTTTGACCGTATCAAAGTTTTTACCCGCCGGCCAACCGGTTACCACAATCCCGAACGGCTGGAAGAACACCTCGTGGACTTCGACCAGCCACAGCAGTGGCAGCACCTGCTCACCGGCGACGTGCTGTTTTCGGCCCTGGGCACCACCCTGGGCCAGGCCGGCAGCACGGCCGGGCAGTATAAGGTAGACTATACCTACCAGTTCCAGACCGCGGAAGCCGCGGCGCAGAACGGCGTGGCCACCTACGTGCTGGTGTCGTCGGCGTCGGCCGATCCGGAGGCTTTCGTGTTTTACACCCGCATGAAGGGCGAGCTGGAGCGCGCCATCAAGCGGCTGCCTTTCCAGCGAATTCGCATCATTCAGCCCGGGATGCTGGCCGGCAGCCGCCACACGCCCCGCCTGTCGGAGCGCATTGCGCTGCCCCTTGCTGATCTGATAGCCCGGGTGCCCGGCCTGCAGCAGTACCGCCCCATCCACGGCCGCGAGGTGGCCCAAGCCATGATCAACGCTGCCCTGGACACCAAGCCCGGCGTGCAGACCGATGCGCTGGAGGGCGTATTCCGGCGCGCCAACCAACAGTAGCGAAAGAAGCAGCACGTCACTTCCCACACAAAAAAGAAGCGAGTATCCGGTACCAGCCCGCTTTGGGGCCGCGCCGGATACTCGTTTCTTTTTTTGTGCAGGAGATCAGGTACGTCCGCGTTGCATCAGGTTTTCTCCCGCATAATGATGCATCGAATGGAAGATTACGGGTGCTGGCTGACAGGCTCTGCTGGCGGATAGGATTGGCCGGCACCACTGCCGCCTGGCAGTGGCCGCCTACGCCAGAAAATCCGGCACCACCTGCAGGCAGACGGGCGCGGGCACTTCCACCACCACGCCTGTAGGCGTCAGCCGGCCCGTTTGCGCATTGATGGTGTAGGTGGCGATATTGTTGGAGTTCTGGTTGGCTACCAGCAGAATGGCGCCGCTGGGGTCGATGGCGAAGTTGCGGGGCGTTTTGCCCTGGGTGCTCACGTGTTCTACCAGCGTCAGGCGGCCGGAGTCGGGGGCTATGGCAAATACGGCCAGGCTGTCGTGGCCACGGTTGGTGGCGTACACAAAGCGGCCGTTGGGGTGCACGTGGATGTCGGCGCAGGTGTTGGGGGCCGTGAAGCCGGCCGGCAGCGTCGGCACGGTGTGCAGCTCCCGGAACGTGCCGGCCGTGGTGTCGTAGGTCAGGGCCGTGATGCTGCAGGCCAGCTCATTGATGAGGAAAGCCCAGCAGCCGTTGGGGTGAAACGTGAGGTGGCGCGGCCCGGCGCCTGGCTGAGTGGTGAAGGCCGGGGCCGGCAGCGGCGTCCACTGGCTACCATTGGCCGCCAACTGGTAGCCCAGCACCTGGTCGGTGCCCAGGTCCACGGCAAAGGCGAAACGGTTGGCGGGGTCGGGGAGGATGCAGTGAGCGTGGGGCTCGCCCTGGCGGTTTTTAACGGGCCCCGAGCCGCGGTACTGGGCAGTGGCGGCCGATGGCTGTAGCTTGCCATCCGGGGCGAGAGGCAGCAGGCTCACGCTGCCGCCGCCGTAGTTGGCCACCAGCGTTGCCTGGTTGCTGCCGGCTATGCTGACGTAGCAGGGGCCACCGCCGCCCGACAGCTGCTGGTTGAGCAGCATGAGGCCACCCGTGCGCCGGTCGATGGCAAAGGCGCTGACGAAGCCGCTTTTTGCGCCCTGAAACTCGTCGACCTCATTGGCAGCGTAGAGATGCTGGCGCTTGGTATCAAGGGCTATATAAGTTGGGTTGGGGCCGCCTTTTTCGGCCCGCAGGCGGGTGAGGGCCCCGGTGGTGGCGTTTAGGCGGTAGAGGAAGATGCTGTCGGCCTCTGCCTTGGCGTAGGTGCCCACGTACACCAGATAGTCGGGGCGGCTGCGGCCTGTGAGGGCGGCAGCGCAGCCGGAGAGGCCCAGCGGCAAACCCACCAGCGTAAGGCCCGTGAGCTTCAGAAAATGGCGGCGGGACGTAGTGAAATCGGTCATGGCAGGGAAGGCAGGAGCCTAGTATAGCGGGCCGACAAGTTAGCGGGTAACGCGGGCTTTCGGTGCACGCCGTCCGGGTGGGGGCTGCCGGCCCGGCACTGGTCGGCGCCAGGCAGCTGGCGCGGCACCCGAACGTAGCGGCTACCTCGTACCTTTGCTCGGTCCCGCAACTTTCGACTTCCGCCGCCGGTTTTCTTTCTATGAACAAGACGTATTGCCCCAGCCTCACCGAATACAAGCGCCGCCTCAGCCGGGAAGTAAAAATCGGCGACCTGCCAATGGGCGGGCTCAACCCCATCCGGGTGCAGAGCATGACCACCGTGGACACCATGGACACGCTGGGCTCGGTGGAGCAGACGCTGCGCATGGTGGAAGCCGGCTGCGAGTACGTGCGCATCACGGCCCCCAGCGTGAAGGAGGCCCAGAACCTGCTCGAAATCAAGAAGGAGCTGCGCAAGCGCGGCTGCACTGTGCCGCTCATTGCCGACATCCACTTCACGCCCAACGCCGCCGAGCTGGCCGCCCGCATCGTGGAGAAAGTGCGCGTGAACCCCGGCAACTACGCCGATAAGAAGAAGTTCGAAGTCATTGAGTACACCGACAGCAGCTACGCCGCCGAGGTGGAGCGCATCCGGGAGCGGTTCCGCCCGCTGGTGCAGATCTGCAAGCAGTACGGCACGGCCATGCGCATCGGCACCAACCACGGCTCTTTGTCCGACCGGATTCTGAGCCGCTACGGCGATACGCCGCTGGGCATGGTGGAGTCGGCGCTGGAATTTCTGCGCCTCTGCGAGGAGGAAAACTACTACGACGTGGTGCTGAGCATGAAGGCCAGCAATACCCAAGTGATGGTGCAGGCCTACCGCCTGCTGGTGCAGAAGCTCGATGAGGAGGGCCTGCAGCCTTACCCGCTGCACCTGGGCGTAACGGAAGCCGGCGAGGCCGAAGACGGCCGCATCAAATCGGCCGTGGGCATCGGCACGCTGCTCGAAGACGGCCTGGGCGACACCGTGCGCGTGTCCCTCACCGAAGCCCCCGAAGCCGAAGCCCCCGTAGCCAAGGCGTTGATTGATAGGTATACGAACCGGGCGCAGGAGGCTAAGCGTATTCCTCCAGTTGTTAGTTCTTCGTTGTCAGTTGTCAGTGAGAATGACGCTCCAAACGAACTGACAACTGACAACCAACAACTAACAACTACTATTCCCATCGACCCTTTCCAGTACCACCGCCGCGTAACGCGAGAGGTGCTGAACCTGGGCGGGCAGAACGTGCCGCGCGTCATGGCCGACCTTTCGCGGCTGCCCGGCCTGGAATACGCTGATTTGCGCGCCGTGGGGCATCTGTATTCGGCGTTCCTGGATAAGTTTCAAATGAACGACCTGGGAGCCGACTACGTGTACTCGGGCCAGCGGCCCATTCCGTTCATGCTGCCCAACGGCCTGAAGGAAGTGGTGGACTACACCGCCTGGCTCGACGCCGGCCAGCGCTCCGACCACTACCCGCTGCTCACGGCCGAAGAGTACGCCGCGGCCGGTCCGCGCCACCCCGAGCTGAACTTCGTGCGCCACACCTTGGCCTCGCTCACGCCCGCCGCCCTGCCGCTGCTGCGCGCCGATGCCACGGCCGTGCTGCTGCTGCGCACCGACAACGCCCACGCCATGCCCGAAATCCGCCGGGCGTTCTTTGAGCTGCTGAACCACGCGGTGCCCAACCCCGTCATCATCCAGCGCCAGTACCCGGCCCTCACGCCCGAGCAAACCCAGCTCTACGCCGCCACCGACGTGGGCGGCCTGCTCCTCGACGGCCTCGGCGACGGGGTGCTGCTGAGCACCGAGCTGCTGCCCGAGCATTCGAAGGAGGAGTGGCTCACCACGCTCGACCAGCTCAACCAGCTCAGCTTCGGCATTCTGCAGGCGGCCCGCACCCGCATGAGCAAAACCGAGTACATCAGCTGCCCCAGCTGCGGCCGTACCCTGTTCGATCTGCAGGAAACCACCGCCATGATCCGTAAGCGCACCGACCACCTGAAGGGTGTGAAAATCGGTATCATGGGCTGCATCGTGAACGGCCCCGGCGAAATGGCCGACGCCGACTACGGCTACGTGGGTGTGGGCAAAGGCAAAATTGCCCTCTACCGCGGCCAGGAAGTCATCAAGAAATCCGTCCCCGAAGAACGCGCCGTAGACGAACTCATCGAACTCATGCGTGAAGACGGCCGCTGGCTGGAACCCGTGCTGCTGGAAGAGCCGGTGGTGGGGTAGGCGGCTTTATTACTGTTTTAATATGTGCTACTACGTTTACCTCGGAGCAGATGCTGATTTGCCTTTGGTGGCGTTAGATGCTAAAGAACCTGTTTTTAGCGTGCAGCCAATTGCAGCTTCTGATGCGGCAGTAGCCCCGCACTTCACTAAAAAGAACATATACCATCTGGGCTCCTGGCAAGGATGCTCCTGCGGATTTGCCAACGACATTGATTTCGAAGATGCTGAGTTAGTCGCGAAGAATTCCAGTTCAGTAAATGCCTTGCTGGCCTTCATTGATTCTGCACTCTCACAGGAGGACACAGTAGAGCTTCATACCTGCTGGGCTGGTAATCAATGGCAACTCCCAACTGAGCGAAAAAGCACAAGTCTTTATGAAATCCAGCGTTACGGTTTCGAGTTGGAAGAAGATGTCTTTCTGACCATCACCAAGTAGTGCTATGCGTGACTTCCGTAATTTAGAAACTGATCCATCATTGCATGACGCAGTGGTGGATCAGTTTCTGTTTCATAGAGGGCGTGCCCGGCTTCAAGTGGTCATTTGGAAAAATGATGATAGGCGGATATCATGGTGGCAGTTAATTATATCCGGCATCAGTAATGGTAGTAAGGTCCAGCGGATACAAGATTCGGTGGATGCGGCTCTTGCCAAAGCGTCACGGCATAGCTTGGGTTTTCGGATAGATGAATTTAAGTGTGTGAAACAGCCGTCCTCTCAACAGGGATGCGCAATGGCAGTTACTTTGTCTATTGACCATTTGCCATCGATAAGAATAGAGTGCGGCAAGTGCAACATTCAACGTTTAGACTATCCGCCGCTGAATTTCGAGTGTTAAAACATCCGCGCCGCTCATCCGTCCTCCCCAGCATGAAACTACGCGTGATACTCACCGGCACGACCGGTATGGTGGGGGAAGGGGTGCTGCTGGAGTGTTTACAGAACCCCGCCGTGGAGCAGGTGCTCAGCATCAGCCGCCGGCCCAGCGGGCACCAGCACCCCAAGCTGCGGGAGCTGCTGCACGAGGATTTCCAGAACTTCACGCCCATTGCTGATCAGCTGCGGGGCTACAACGCCTGCTTTTTCTGCCTGGGCGTATCGTCGGTGGGGATGCCGGAGCCGGAATACCGCCGCCTCACCTACGACCTGACCCTGCACTTCGCCCGCACCCTGCTAACCTACAACGGCCCCGAACTCACGTTCTGCTACATCTCGGGCGCCGGCACCGACGACACGCTGCGCAGCCGCCAGATGTGGGCCCGCGTGAAGGGCGAAACCGAAAACGAGCTGCGGCAGCTGGGCTTCCGGCAGGCGTTCATGTTCCGCCCCGGCTTCCTGCGGGCCACCCCCGGTCAGCAGCACGTGCTGTCGTACTACAAGTATTTCGGCTGGCTGTACCCCGTGGTGCGCGGCGTGGCCCCCAAATTCGCCTCCACGCTGCAGGAGCTGGGCCAGGCCATGCTGCACGTAGCCCAGCGCGGCTACCCTAAACCCATTCTGGAAGTGCCGGACATCGTGGCCGCGGCTAAAGGGTAGAGACGCAATAGCTAAAGTCCCGTCGTTGCTGATGTTGTTTGATTGATGCAGGTTACGGTCGCTCAACGACGAGTTGTACGGTGTAGAGACGCGATACTTCGCGTCTCATCGTTGCTGACGTTGTTTGTCTGGTGGTGCGGTTCCGGCCGTTCAACGACGAGACGCAAAATATTGCGTCTCTACACCGTGCCAGCTTGGTTTACTTACACTTCTCCTTGCGCCGCGTGTCGATGACGTGGGCGATGCGCCAGCCCTCGGCCAGCTTCACCAGCTGAAACGAGTTGTAGCCGCAGTGGCTGAAGGTGCTGCCCCGGTAGAACTCGTAGGGCGTCCAAACGCTGGCCAGGTTGGCATCGATGAGCACTTTTTCGAACGTGATGCGCTCATCCCACACCTCCGGGTGCGGCGTGCCCACGGCTTTCACAAACTCCGTGGGGTTTTCGGGGCGCAGCTGCGTCTGGCCGTTTTTGGCAGTGAGCGTGTGAAACACGGCGCCCGGGGCCAGCGTGGCGCGCACGGCGGCACTGTCGCCGCGGCGCATCCCGTCGAAGAAGCGGCGGATGGTTTGCTGCACAGCCTCGGTTTCGGTGGCCGGTTTGGTTTGGGCGAAGGTAGCCGACGCGGTGAGCAGCAGCGGCAGCAGGAGCAGAGGCTTCATAGGTTGGGCAGGAAGGTGACGCGTGCAAGGTAACGGAAAGCCAGAGCGCAGTAGCGCGAACTTTGTAGTTCGCGCCCTAGAACGACAATCGCTCCAACGGCGCGAGGACGCGAACTACAAAGTTCGCGCTACTAAAATTATGGCCTGCCTCCATTGCCATCCCGCAGCCGCCTATTTTTACGGATTGCCGCAGTTTCGGCAGCTTTCCCCGCGCTTCTCCCATGACGTTTTCCCGCACCTTCGACCTTCTGGCTCACCTGGCCCACACCACCCCCGCGGCCGACTGCCTGGTAGCAAAAAAGGACGACCAGTGGCAGCCGCTGAGTGCCGCCCAGGTGCAGGAAATGAGCAACCACGCCAGCCTGGGCCTGCGTGCCCTGGGCGTGCGGGCCGCCGATAAGGTGGCCATCATCTGTCCCAACCGCCCCGAGTGGGTGGTGGCCGACATGGGCATTGCCCAGCTGGGGGCCGTGAGCGTGCCCATGTACCCCACCATCACGGTGGAGGACTACCGCCACATTTTCCAGGATGCCGGCGTGCGCGTGGTGCTGGTGGAAGGCGAGAAGCTGCTGGCCCGGGTGCAGGAGGCCGTGGCCGGGCTGCCGCACGGCCCCGAACACATCCTCACCTTCGAGCCCACGCCCGGCCACCGCTCCTTCGCCGACCTGCTGGCTCTGGGTGCCGCCGCCGACGTGGCTGCGCTGGAACCCCTGAAAGCCGTCGTGCAGCCCGACGACCTGCTCACGCTCATCTACACCTCCGGCACCACCGGCCGGCCCAAAGGCGTGATGCTCAGCCACCGCAACATCCTGTTCAACTGCCAGAATCTGCTGAGCTACCTGCCCCTGTCCCCGGGCCACAAAACCCTCAGCTTTCTGCCCCTGAGCCACATTTTCGAGCGCACGGCCACCTTCCTGTACCTGCAGCTGGGCTTCAGCATCTACTACGCCGAAAGCGTGGAGCGCATTGCCGACAACTTGCGGGAGGTGCAGCCCCACGTGTTCACTACGGTGCCCCGCTTGCTCGAAAAAATCTACGACAAGATTGTGGCCACCGGCCAGCAGCTCACCGGCCTCAAGCGCAAGCTGTTTTTCTGGGCCCTCGACCTAGGGCTGCGCTACGACACCCAAAAAGACCAGGGCGCGTGGTACAACGCCCAGTTGGCCTTGGCTAATAAGCTGGTGTTCAGTAAGTGGCGCGAGGCTATGGGCGGGCAGGTGCGCTACATCGTGAGCGGGGGCGGGGCCCTGCAGCCGCGGCTGGCGCGGGTGTTCTGGGCCGCCGGTATCCGGGTGATGGAGGGCTACGGCATGACGGAAACTTCGCCCGTTATTGCCGCCAGCCAGCCCGTGCCCGAGGGCAACCTCATTGGGGCCGTGGGGCCGGTGCTGCCGGGCGTGGAAGTGAAAATTGCCGCCGACGGTGAAATCCTGACCCGTTCCCCTTCGGTGATGCAGGGCTACTACAACCGCCCCGACCTCACGGCCGAGGTCATCGACGCCGAGGGCTGGCTGCACACCGGCGACATTGGCGAGCTGGTGCAGGGCCGCTTCCTGCGCATCACGGACCGCAAAAAGGAGATGTTTAAGACCTCCAACGGCAAGTACGTGGCCCCGCAGCCCCTGGAATCGAAGCTGTCGGAGTCGCCGCTGGTGGAGCAGGTGATGGTGCTGGGCGAGGGCGAGAAGTACGCGGCCGCTCTGCTGGTGCCTGCCTTCACCGAGCTACGCGCTTGGGCCCGGCAGCACCAGCTCCCCGCCGACCTCTCCGACGCCGCCCTGGCCGCCCACGCCCAGGTGCGCCAGCTCTACGAGCAGCTGGTGCAACAAACTAACGCCGCCTTCGCCCAGTGGGAGCAGATCAAGAAAATCGAGCTGCTGCCGGCCCTCTGGAGCGTGGAATCAGGCGAGCTGACGCCCACGCTCAAAGTGCGCCGCAAAATCATCAGCCAAAACAACCAGCAGCGCATCGAGAACCTGTTTCGGGGCTAGCGCAGTAGCGCGAACTTTGTAGTTCGCGCCCCCGCGCTGTCCGGACGATTTCGTTTCAGCGGCGCGGGGGGCGCGAACTACAAAGTTCGCGCTACTACCGGCTATCCGGCCGTTGAGCAAATCTTTTCCGCGCCCCGGGTGTTATCTTTCCGAACCCGAATCCAACTGCCTCATGCGCAAAGACCTGTTCAACTTCGGCCCGATGCTCGGGTACTTTTTCCGCAAAGACGACCCCACGCGCCACACCAATTTCAACCTGCGCACCATGCACTTCATCAATAAGCTGAGCATGGCCATGTTTCTGGTAGGCCTTCTGGTGCTGATTTACCGCTGGTTCATCCGCTAAGCTGCACCACACAAAACGGCCCCGACAGCTGCTGCAAGGCAGGTGTCGGGGCCGTTGTAATTAAATCCGGACGTGGTTAGGGGCGCGTTTTCAGCGAGTCGCGCTTGTCGATGGCGTCGAGCACCTGATTGGCCGTGAAATCCTTGTCTACAGTGATGTAGCCGGCGGGCGCGATGCGGCGGCCGCTGCCGGTGATAAACGTGGGCCGGATGCGCATCGTCAGGCGCACGGGCTGCCGGTCGCGGTCGGCCAGACCCAGCACCAGGTCGGCCAGCGCCTCCCCGGATTGCTCGCCCACGGCTTCGCGCAGGTTGCTTTCCACCGTGACGGGAGCCAGCGCGGTGCCGTTGGGCGCCACTTCGATGCGCTCGGTGGAGCGGCCGGTGGCCACCTGCTTGCCGTCGATAAGGGCAATGTAGTCCAGCTCGTTGAGGGCGGCGGTTTCGTCGTTGGGGTTGCGGATTTCCAGATTCACGCGCATGCGCAGCGGCAGGTTACCGGTGGCGTAGGCAGTAGCCAGTCGGGCTTTGTCGATGGTGCTCAGGTCGCCGGGGCGCCGGATCTGGGTTACGTCGATGCCGGCCACGGTGGCTTGCTCCACCGACGCCAGCCGGATCTGGGTGTCCTTGAAGGCTTTGGCCTGCTGCACCTGCTCGGAGATGCCGCAGTTGCCGAGGCCCAGGGCCAGCAGCAGGCTGCCGGCAAGCAGGGAAAAGCGGGGTTTGGTAGAAGTGAGGCGGTGCAGCATGGTGGTTGTGGGTCAGGAGGAAAGAATTGGAATGACTGCCTATACCAGCTTCGTTTGCAGCGGGTTGCTATGCAACAGCCAATTGGCCGGATTTTATGCCCCGCACCTCTCGCCGCCGGCAGGGCCCACCGCCAAACAGCCCGCGCACTGCCTGCATGCTTCGTAAATCTGTTGAAACCGGTAGCTTAGCCGCATGAACATCGAAGACTTCCGCGACTATTGCCTGCTCAAAGCCGGCGTGACCGAAGAAACGCCCTTCGGCCCCGAAACGCTGGTGTTCAAAGTCGGCGGCAAAGTGTTTGCACTCACCGACATCGAAACCTTCGGCAGCATCAACCTCAAGTGTGACCCCGAGCGCGCCCAGGAGCTGCGCGAGCAGCACGAGTACGTGCTGCCCGGCTACCACATGAACAAGAAGCACTGGAACACGGTGCTTATCGGGACGGGCGCGCCGGAGCGGCAGCTACGCGAGCTAATTGACCATTCCTACGACCTGGTGCGCGCCTCCCTGCCCAAAAAGCAGCGCGACGAGCTGGCCGCCGCCGAGCAGTAGCCGGCTACGCTGCCCGCCCCGGCCGCTGCCTGCTAAACGGCAGGGGCGGCGGCTTTGTGAACGTATTACGGCTTGCTCAGTCCACGATATAGCCGGTGTGGGGCGGCGTGGGGGGCAGGGCCGGCAGGTCGGCCAGCTCGCGCAGGCTGGCCTCGATGGTCGTGCTCAGGGCGTTGAGGGGCAGATCGTTGTCTTCCAGGCCAAACGGTTCCTCAATTTCGCCGATGATGGCATCCAGCGCCATAAACGTGTAGCCGATGTACACCACAATCAGGGGCGTGGCCCAGCCGCTGGTTTCCACCAGCCCGAACGGAAGCAGGAAGCAGTACAGGTACACGGTGCGGTGCAGCAGCACGCCGTAGGTGTAGGGCACGGGCGTGTTGGCCAGCCGCTCGCAGCCCCCCACGATGTCGGAAAGCTGGTTGAGGTTGCGGTCGAAGGCCAGCTGGGTGGTGGTATCGAGGTAGCCGGTGGTGTGGGCCTGCCGGAGCCAGTGGCCCATTTCGCGCAGCAGCAGCACCGGCTGAAACTGGGCCTGCTGCACCGTGGCGGCCAGTTCGGGCGGCAGCAAGCGGTGCAGGTCGGCGGCCGGACTGGTGTGGCGCAACTGGTGGCGGAGCGCGTGCGAAAAGGCGATGAGCAGGCGCACGAAGTGCTGCACCTGCGGCGCATCGGGCGGGTAGCCGCTGAGCGTCAGCGCCTGCCGGGCCAGCGAGCGGGTGTCGTTGAGCAGCGCGCCCCAGAGCTTGCGGCCCTCCCAGAACCGGTCGTAGCTGACGGAATTGTAGAAGCCCAAAAAGATGGCCAACGACACCCCGAACAGGCTGAACGGCGCCGCCGTGAGCGGCACGTGGTACTGAAAAATAGTGCCGTGGAAATACGTCACGGCCGTTGAGACGAGCAGCAGCAGCAGCAAGCGGGGCAGAATCTGGGGCAGCACCGAACCGTGCCACACGAACAGCATGCGGAACCAGTTGTACTTCGGGCGGATGATCATGGGGCGGAGGGCCGGGGGTGGCCGGCAGAGAGTTGGGCTACGGAATGAAATCAGCGCCCGAAAACCAATTTGTAACAAAGGTAGTTACAATGCTACCTTTGTTTTTCTGAATCCCCGCTTTCCTCTTTCAGATTATGCAGATCAGCAGCCGTTTTTCTGTCGCCGTACACGTGCTTTCCCTGCTGGCGCTGCCAGAGCAGGATGGCGTGCTGCTGACCTCGGAGCGCATGGCGGGCAGCGTGAACACCAATCCGGTGGTGATTCGGCGGATTCTGGGGCAGCTCAAGAAAGCCGGGCTGGTGGAAGTGCGGCCGGCTTCGGGCGGTACGTCCCTGACGCGCCAGCCGGCCACCATCACGCTGCTGGAAGTGTACCGGGCCGTGGAAGTAGTGGAGGAAGGCCAGCTGTTCAGCGTGCATGACAAGCCCAACCCGGCCTGCCTGGTGGGCCGCCATATTCAGTCGGCGCTGGATGATACGCTGCAACGCGCCCAAACGGCCCTGGAGCGGGTGCTGGCCCACACCACCCTGCAGCAGGTCACCACCGACATTGCGGCCAAAGCCCTTATTTCCTGACTTTTTCTTTTGCGCTTGATTGTAACCGTATTGGTTACAGCGTGTTTCTTTTTCTCTTCACTTTACCCTTTACTGCCATGAAAATTGCCCTCATCGGTGCCACTGGCTTTGTTGGCTCCCGCATCCTAGCCGAAGCTCTGCAGCGCGGCCACCACGTAACCGCCCTCGTGCGCGACCCCGCCAAGCTCACCCAAACCTCCGACCACCTGACCGTGGTAACCGGCGACGTAACCCACGTTGACGAAACCGCCCGCCAGCTGGCCGGCCACGACGTGGTGATCAACGCCTTCAGCGCGGGCTGGACCAACCCCAACCTCTACCACGACTTCCTGGCAGGGGCCCGCGCCATCGAAGCCGCCACCGTGCAATCGGGCGTGGCGCGGCTGGTAGCCATCGGCGGGGCCGGCAGCCTCTACCTCAACGGCCAGCAGCTGGTCGATGGCCCGGACTTCCCCGCCGACATCAAGCCCGGCGCCCAGGCCGCCCGCGACTACCACAACGAGCTGAAAACCAACGACACCCTCGACTGGACGTTCCTGAGCCCCGCCATCGAAATGCACCCCGGCATCGACACCGGCCGCACCGGGCACTACCGCCTCGGCACCGAAAGCCCGGTCTTCAACGCTGAAGGCCGCAGCATCCTCTCGGGCGAAGACCTGGCCGTAGTAGTCCTCGACGAAGTAGAGCAGCCCAAGCACAGCCGCCAGCGGTTCACGGCGGCGTATTAGGGCAGTAGCGCGAACTTTGTAGTTCGCGTCCCCGCGCCGCTGAAACGGAATCGTCCGAACGGCGCGGGGGCGCGAACTACAAAGTTCGCGCTACTACCGGTTCACCGCAGAAAAGCAACAAGGCCCGCCGGACGAATCCGGCGGGCCTTGTTGCTACTCGTTAACAGCTAAAACTACACTACCACGTTCACCATGCGGCCGGGCACGACGATGAACTTCTTGGGCTCCTTGCCTTCGGCGAAGCGGGGCAGGAAGTCGGAGGCGCGCACGGCGGCTTCGATGTCGGCGGGGGTGGCGGTGGCGGGGAACTGCAGCGTCTCGCGCACCTTGCCGTTGATGGCCACGGGGTAGTTCACGGTGTCTTCCACCAGATACTCTTCGCGGAACTCGGGGTACTGGGCGTGGCTGATGCTGCCGGCCGGGTGGCCGAGCTGCTGCCATAGCTCCTCGGCGAGGTGCGGGGCGTAGGGGGAGAGCAGCAGCACCAGCGGCTCCAGGATGGCGCGCTTGTGGCAGTCGAGGGCCGTCAGCTCGTTCACCGTAATCATCAGGGCGCTGACGGTGGTGTTGAACGAGAACTTCTCGATGTCCTCTTCCACCTTGCGGATGGCCTTGTGCAGGGCCTTTAGCTCCTGGGGCGTTGCGGCCTCGTCGGTTACGGCGAAGGTGCCGTCCTGGGGGTGGTAGAGGCGCCAGAGCTTCTTGAGGAAGCCGGCCACGCCGCTCATGCCGTTGGTGTTCCAGGGCTTGAACTGCTCCAGCGGCCCGAGGAACATCTCGTACAGGCGTAGCGCATCGGCCCCGTACCGTTCAATCAGCGTGTCGGGGTTCACCACGTTGTAGAGTGATTTTGACATCTTTTCTACCAATGTGCCGCAAACATATGTTCCGTCGTCCTCCAAGATGAAGTCAGCAGAAGCATACTCACCACGCCAGCTTTTGAAAGCTTCCACGTCTAGTACATCATTCTCTACGATGTTTACATCAACGTGCAGTTCTGTCGTCTTATAAGCATCTTTCTTACCAGCGCTGACAAATGTGTTGGTGCCTTGAACACGATACACAAGATTCGAGCGGCCCAGAATCATACCCTGGTTGATAAGCTTCTGGAAGGGCTCGGGGGCCGATACCACGCCGAGGTCTTTCAGGAACAGGTGCCAGAAGCGGGAGTAGAGCAGGTGGCCCGTAGCGTGCTCTGCGCCACCCATATATAAATCAACCTGCTGCCAGTACTGCTCGGCTTCCTCGCCCACAAAACGACCGGTATTCTGCGGGTCCATGTAGCGGAGGTAGTACCAGCTGGAGCCGGCCCAGCCGGGCATGGTGCTCAGCTCGTACTCGTAGAGGCCTTTGTATTTCCAGTCCTTGGCGCGGCCCAGGGGCGGCTCGCCGGTTTCGGTGGGCTTGTACTCGTCGATTTCCGGGAGCACCAGGGGCAGGTCGGCTTCGGCCACGCCGTAGGCAGTGCCTTCCTTGTAGTAAATCGGGATGGGCTCGCCCCAGTAGCGCTGGCGGCCGAAGATGGCATCGCGGATGCGGAAGTTGGTTTTGCCCTTGCCGATGCCGCGCTGCTCCAGCTCCCCAATCAGGGTTTGGGTGGCCTGCTTGTAGTTCTGGCCTTTGATGAGGCCGTGCAGGTAGAGGCCGTCCTTGGTCGGGTCGGCCTGCTCGTCAATCTGCTGGGCATCCACCACCTGCGTGATGGGCAAGTTGAAGTGCTTGGCAAACACGTAGTCGCGCTGGTCCCCGCTGGGCACGGCCATCACGGCACCGGTGCCGTAGCCAGCCAGCACGTAATCGGCAATCCAGATTTGGATGGGCTCGTTGCTGAACGGGTTGAGGGCGTAGAAGCCGGTGAAAGCGCCGGAAACCGTCTTGGTATCGGCCATCCGGTCGCGCTCCGAGCGGCGCTTGGTGGCGTCGATGTAGTCCTGGATTTCGGCCTGCTGCTCCGGCGTGGTCAGCTCCTTCACCAGCTCATGCTCGGGCGCCAGCACCAGGAACGTGGCACCGTAAATGGTATCCACGCGCGTGGTGTACACTTTGATCTGTGCCTGCTCGTGGCCTTGCACCGCAAAGCTGACCTCGGCGCCGATGCTTTTGCCGATCCAGTTGCGCTGCATTTCCTTCACGGCATCGGGCCAGTCGAGGGAGTCGAGGCCCTGGAGGAGGCGGTCGGCGTAGGCGGTGATGCGCAGGTTCCACTGGGGCATCAGGCGGCGCTCCACGGGGAAGCCGCCGCGCTCCGAGAGGCCGTCTTTCACCTCGTCATTGCTCAGCACCGTGCCCAGGCCGGGGCACCAGTTCACGTAGGTGTCCTGCTGGTAGGCCAGGCGGTAGGGGTGCACGGCCTGCAGGCGCTGCTTTTCCGAGAACAGCTTCCACTGGCCCGCCGTGAAGCTGTGGCGCTCCTCGTCGTCGCCGGCCGCGCGGATACCTTCGCTGCCGTGCTGCTCGAACTTCTCCAGCAGCGTTTTCAGCGGCTCGGCCTTGTTGGTGTCGAGGTTGTACCAGCTATTGAACAGCTTGAGGAAAATCCACTGCGTCCACTTGTAGTACGCGGGGTCGGAGGTGCGCACCTCGCGGCTCCAGTCGTAGCTGAAGCCCAGGGAGTTGAGCTGCCGGATGTAGGTGTCGATGTTCTGCTCCGTCGTGATGGCCGGGTGCTGGCCGGTCTGGATGGCGTACTGCTCGGCGGGCAGGCCAAACGAGTCGAAACCCATAGGATGCAGCACGTTGAAGCCGCGCAGGCGCTTGTAGCGCGACACGATATCGGAGGCAATGTAGCCCAGCGGATGGCCCACGTGCAGCCCCGCCCCGCTGGGGTACGGAAACATGTCGAGCACGTAGTATTTGGGCTTGTCGGAGGCGTTATCGGCCTTGAACGTCTGCTGATCTTTCCAGTGGGCTTGCCACTTTTTCTCAATATCCTGGGGATGGTAGCCGGGCATGGGCAGTCGGGTATGCAATGAATCGGAACGGGCGAAATTACGCGGAATTGCCGGGAAAACGCCGCCTTGTTCGTTTGGGGCCGACAGGCGGGTAGTAGTGCGAACTTTGCAGTTCGCGCCCCCGCGCCGTTTGGATGGCTATATCGGCTTTGGAGAATGTGACAATGCTTCCGGCCTTGCCCAGCCCCGCAACGGTGTAGAGACGCGACACTTCGCGTCTACTCGTTGCTGACGTTATTTAGGCGCACGGTGCGGTGCCAGTCGTTCTGGCGGAGAGACGCGAAGTGTCGCGTCTCTACATCGTTCTGGCCGCCAGCTGAATCGTGCCGCGGCAACCGCTCCGTGGCCCAAGGTTTACCCCGTGGGCTGGTGAAGCAACGGCGCTTTGGGCCAACACCCGCGCAACGCCACCGTAAGCACCCGAAAATTCCCCAAATTCCGCCCGCCTATGCCCCTGATAGAATACCCCGCCCTGCTGCTGCGCTTCCTGCGCCAACGGTTTGACCTGCGCGACGATACCGCCGACCCGGCCGTCATCGAGGACAGCGTGGAATCGGGCGTTACGTTCCGGGGCACCAATCTGTGGGTGCTCATCTTCGCCATCCTCATTGCCTCAGTGGGGCTCAACGTCAATTCCACGGCCGTTATCATCGGGGCCATGCTGATTTCGCCGCTGATGGGGCCGCTGGTGAGTGTCGGCTACAGCGCCGCCACCAACAACCCCGACCTGCTGCGGCGCGCCGTGAAAAACCTGGGGCTGGCAGTGGTTATCAGCCTGCTGACTTCCACGGTGTACTTCCTGCTGACGCCCTTGAGCGGGGCGCAGTCGGAGCTGCTGGCCCGCACCGAGCCCACCATCTGGGACGTGCTCATTGCGTTGTTCGGGGGGCTGGCCGGGGCCGTGGGCCTCACGCGCCGCGAGAAAAGCAACGTCATTCCCGGTGTGGCCATTGCCACGGCCCTCATGCCGCCGCTCTGCACGGCCGGCTACGGGCTGGCCTCGGGCCACTGGGATTACGCGCTGGGTGCGTTCTACCTGTTTTCCATCAACTGCGTATTCATCACGCTGGCAGCTTTTCTGGTGATTCGGTTTCTGGGGCTGCCGGCCCACCGTTTTCAGGACGAGGCCCAGGCCCGGCGGGTGCGCCGCCTGATGCTGGCGGCGGCCGTGGTGGTGGCCGGCCCCAGCGTGTGGCTGGGCTACCGCATCGTGCAACGCTCGGTGTACGCCCACGCCGCCGAGGAATTTGTGGCTAAGGAGCTGGATTTCGCGGGTACCTACGTGGTGACGCGGCAGATTGACCCCCGCCAGCGCACCATCAACGTGCTGCTGGTAGGCCGCCCCGTGGATACGGCCCGTCTAGGCGCGGCCCGCCGCCAACTGGCCAGTTACCGCCTGAACCGGACCTCGCTGGTGGTGCGCCAGGGTTTGCAGGCCTACGATTCGCTGGATGCCCAGACGTTGCGCCAGAGCCTGCTGGAAGACATGCGCGCCCGCCAGAGTCAGGCCCAGAGCCGCTACGAGGTGGAACTGAACCGTATGCAGCAGCTGGTGGTGGCCGCCCGCACGACCCTGCCCGCTCCCGAGGCCCTGCTGCGCGAGGCGCAGGTAGAGCATCCCGCCGTGCGTCGCCTGTCCCTCACGGTGCTGCCCCGCCCAGCCGTTGTGCGCGACTCGCTCCCTGCCGATACCGTGCTGGTCGTCAGTGCAGAAACCCGCGACGCTTTGCCGCTGGCGGAGCGGCAGCGGCTGGCCCAGTGGCTGCGCGCCCGCACCAACCGCCCGCAGGTGCAGCTGTTGGTGGTTCCCGTGCCCGCCCGCCCGGCCGCAGCCAACGTGTCCCTGCCCGCCGTGCGCGTGCAGTCTTCAGCCACTCTGGCCCCCAAGGCAGCTAAAAGCAAGTAGGGGCGGCAGATAGGCACATTTCAGAACGTCATGCTGAGCCTGCCGAAACATCTCTACCGCTTCGTTGCAACATCAACCCAACGAAGCGGTAGAGATGCTTCGGCAAGCTCAGCATGACGTTCTAGGTTTTCTGTACGCAGCCAGCTTACCCCGCCACCGGCAGTGTGAAGCAGAAGTGGCTGCCCTGCGCCGGCTCACTCTCCACCCACAGCCGCCCGCCCTGGGCCTCGATGAACTCGCGGGAGATGCTCAGGCCCAGCCCCGAGCCGCCCTTGTGGCCCGAGGCATTGGGCACTTCTGAGAAACGCTGGAAGATCCGCTCGTGGTACTCCAGCGCAATGCCCGGCCCGCAGTCCTGCACGCTGATCTGCAATTCCTGCGGGGCGGCCTGGTGGGCGCGCACGCACAAATCGGCGCCGCGGGGGGAGTAGCGGATGGCGTTGGCCAGCAGGTTGATGAGCACCCAGGTGGTTTTTTCCACATCGGCGCGGGCGGCGGGCAGGCTTGCGGGCAGTTCCAGGCGCAGCTGCAGCTCCTTGTCGTCCACCTGCGGGCGCACCGTGTCGATGGCGTAGTTCACCACCTGGGCCAGGGTGATGGGCTGTACATCGAACTGGATTTCAGCCCCCGCATCCAGCCTGGACACGGCCAGCAGCTGGCCCACCATGCCCAGCAGACGCTGGGTTTCGTCGCCGATGCCGTCGGCCAGGCGCTGGCGTTCCTCGGGCTCGGTGCGCGCATCCTGCAGCAGCATCAGACTGAGCTTGATGCTGGCCAGCGGGGTTTTCAGCTCGTGCGAAATGGTGGCCAGGTAGTTGGACTTCACTTCATCGAGCTTCTTGAAATCCGACACGTTGCGCAAACTCAGAATGTGGCCTACAAACTCGGTGCGGCCGGTTTCACGGTTGCGGCTCACGATGTGGTTGAGCGTGAGCTGGTAATAGGCCGTTTCGCCGTCGGGGCGGGCGAAGGTGAGCGTGACGGGGGCGGGCGTGGTGCCGGCTTGGGCGCCTTCCTGGGCCAGCAGGGGGCGGAACAGGGCGTTGAGCAGCTCGGTTTCCTGGCTCAGGTCCTCGGCCCGGCGGCCCACCAGGGCGGCGGCCTCGCGGCCCAGCAGCTCCCGGGCCACGGGATTGGCCAGCAGCACGGTGCGGTCGGGGTCGAGCAGGAGCAGGCCCTCATCGAGGTGCTCAATCAGGCTTTCCAAACGGCTGCGCTCGGTGGCCAAAGCCGCCCGCGTGACGCTGCGCTGGTCCTGCATGTAGCCGAAGGCGCGGTTGAGGGCTAACGCCACGGCCCCCACTTCGTCGTTTTTGGCAATGGATACCTGAGTGGCCGGGCCGGGACTGGCCACGTCCTCCACGTCGGCGCGCAGGCGGCGCAGGGGGCGCAGCACGGCCCGGGGCAGGCGAACCACTAGGCTCAGGCCCACCGCCGTGCTCAGCAGCAGCAGCGCCAGCACCGTGCGCCGGGCCTGGCGGGCGGCGGCGGCGGCCTGGTCGGTCTGGCGGTTGAAGGAGCGGGCGTTGAGTTGCATCATGCGGTGGGTGGCGGCCCGCAGCCGGTGCAGCTGGGTTACCTGAGCGGTGGCCGGGGCGCGGTCATCCACCAGGCGCTGGTAGTCAGCCAGCTGCTGGGTGAGGGTGTCCACCAGTTCCAGCTCGCCGGGCTCGGTGATGTTGGCGGCTTCGCGGGTGAGGGCGCGGCGCAGCTGCTGCAGCGGCGGCTGGGCCGTGGGCTGGTCCTGCAGCGCCTCCAGGGCCCGCAGCATCTGCTCGCCGTACTCCACCGAGCGGAAATTAGCCCGCTGAATGCCCCGGGCCCCACCTTCCAGCCGCTGCAAACTAAAGAACGTGTACCCGCCCAGCCCCAGCAGCAGGACCAGCATCAGCGCAATGCTCAGGCGGATTTTGAGTTTGAGGGACATGGGATGTGCTAGAGCTAAAAACTAGTTCCCCTCCTTGGAAAGGAGGGGCTAGGGGTGGTTGATGGTGAAAGAACGATGCTAGTGCTAGTTGCTGGTTGTGTCTGAAAAGTCGTTTGAAACTCGCTGAACGTCATGCTGAGCTTGTCGAAGCATCTCTACCGCTTCGCATGAACTGTCTGACGAAGCGGCAGAGATGCTTCGGCAAGCTCAGCATGACTGTTTTAGAGTTTTCAGATACAGTCTAGTTGATGTTCAACGATTGTCAACCACCCCCAACCCCTCCTTTCCAACGAGGGGAGCTAGAAACTAGCTCTAGTTTTCCGGTTTACAACTGCCCCTACAGCTCGTACTCCTGCACCTTCCGGTACAGCGTGGTGAGGCCGATGCCGAGGCGGCGGGCGGCTTCGGTTTTGTTGCCCTGGCACTGGTGCAGCACCTGGCGGATGTGGCGGGCTTCCACGGCGCGCAGGCTCTGGTCGGCGGGGTCGGCGTCGGGGCTGAGCGGGGCGGGCAGGGTGTGGAACTCGTCGGGGAGGTAGCCGGCGGAGAGGGGCTGGTCGGTGGGGGCCAGGATGGCGGCGCGTTCCAGCACGTTTTTCAGCTCCCGCACGTTGCCGGGCCACTCGTAGCGCTGCAGCAGCTCCACGCACTCGGGCTCCAGGCCCGGCAGGCGCTTGCGCAGCTGGGCCGCGAAGTGCTGCAGAAAGTGCGCCGCCAAAGCCGGCACGTCGGCGGCCCGGTCGCGCAGGCTGGGCACGTTGAGGGTGAAGACGGAGAGGCGGTAATAGAGGTCGGGGCGGAAACGGCCTTCGGCGGCTTCCTGCTTGAGGTTACGGTTGGTGGCGGCCACAATGCGCACGTTCACGCTGGTGGGCTTGGTGTCGCCGAGCTTGGTGAACTGCCGCGTCTCCAGCACCCTGAGGAACTTGGCCTGCACGTTCAGCTCCAGCTCCCCGATTTCGTCCAGAAACAGGGTGCCACCGCTGGCTTCTTCCAGCAGGCCCTTCTTATCGGCCAGCGCGCCCGTAAACGCGCCCTTCTTGTAGCCAAACAGCTCCGATTCCAGTAGATCCTTGGGGAAGGCTGAGCAGTTCACGGCTACGAAGGGCTTGGCTTTCCGTTCGCTGGCCTCGTGCAAAGCCTGGGCAAACAGCTCCTTGCCCGCGCCGGTGGGGCCTTCCAGCAGCACGGTGCTGTCGGTGGGGGCTACCTGGCGGGCCAGGTCCTGGGCGCGGCGCAGGGCCGGGGCCGCGCCCACCATGCTCTCGAAGCTGAACCGCTGGCTCATGCGCCGCTCCAGCTCGGCCACGCGGTGGCGCAGGCGGGCTTTTTCGGCGGCGCGCTCCACCACCACCACCAGCTGCTGCTCGTAATCGCCCTTGGTGAGGTAGTCGAAGGCGCCCTGCTTCATGGCCCGCACGCCGTCGGGGATGGTGCCGAAGGCGGTGAGCAGCACGATTTCGCAGTCGGGGGCCTTGGCGCGGTAGCGCGGCATCAGGTCCACGCCGTGGCCGTCGGGCAGCTTTACGTCGGAAATGACCACCAGCACCTCGCGGGCGTGCTGCTGCAGCAGCTCCAGGCCACGGCTGGCATCGGGGGCCTGCAGCACGGTGTAGCCTTCCAGCTCCAGCACCCGGGCCAACAGCTGGCGCAGGCGGGCTTCATCGTCAATCAGGAGCAGGGTACCGGTGGGCATTTTGGGAATTAGTAATGAGTAATTAGTAATGAGGAATTCGGATGCGAAAGTATCGGCTTATTGGGGAAACTGCAGGTTGCAGGGTAGAGACGCAATATCTTGCGTCTCGTCGTTGAACGGCTTTGCCCGAGCGGTTCAAACAACATCCGCAACGACGAGACGCAAGATATTGCGTCTCTACAGGCCCGTTTCTATGTCAGATAAACAAAGTCGTGAGCTTTATCTTCTCGAAAGATTTTTACCCGAGTTGTTGGATGGGAAATCGTACTCGCTGATCCAACCTGCTCCGCCATTGCCAGATGTTATTATCCACATTGATGGAAAATTGGTCGGCATTGAAATCACTGATCTAATACCAGACAGTGGCGTTAGGCAGCGAGAGGCCGCGCAGGATGCCATTGTTAGTCAAGCTCAATGCCTCTTCGAAGCACGCCACCCTATTCCATTGCATGTTTCCGTTGATTTCGTCGAATCGGTTGATTGGAAGCGGGTCGACCGCAAGCAGGCAGCAGTGTATCTGGCTAATTGCGTTGAGCAGCAGATAAAACATCTTATATCGAATCTAGCGAGGCAGTCGCAATTTGATATCTGTATTAACGACGTTGGGCACACCCATATTCAGGGATTTAGCTTATTTTACCTAGACCGTCTCACCGAATCCTGCTGGTCACCGATTACTAGTTTTTGGGTGCCTGAAATTTCGTCCGAAACAGTTCAGGCTATCATTCAGCGTAAGAGCAATAATGTTGGAGGCTATCTGACGGGTTGTGAAGAAGTGTGGTTGTTGATACTGGAAACAGGCAGTCCCTCGTCTTATTTTGGTTCTTTTGAAAAGCTTGTGTCTAATAGTTTCATCAGTAGTTTCTCTAAAACATTGATAGGCCGAGTATCGAAAGGAGAGATAATTGAGCTGAAAACAAGCTTGACAACTTAGTTACGCACTACCCCGAATCTCCTCCTTCAGATGCTCCACGAACCGGACGAATTCCGGTTCGGCTTCCACGTTTTCGTGCCAGGCGAGGCCCATTTCGGCGAGGTTGTACTGGTGCTGGGGGCTGATGGTGGCGCCGGGCAGCAGCTGGCCCGCGGCGTCGCGCTCTTGGCCGAGTAGCCAGAGCCGGTCGGAGAGGGCGGTGGTGGTAGCCAGGTCGTGGGAGACGATGACCACGGTGTTGAGCTCGTCGAGGGTGGTGACTTCGAGGATGATTTTGCGCACCTCGTCAATCATGGCCACATCGAGGCCGGAGAAGGGCTCGTCGAGCAGGATGAGGTGGTCGGAGCAGAGCAGCTGCTGGGCAATGGCGGCGCGCTGGCGCTGCCCGCCCGAGAGGTGGGCCGGGTACTTGCTGCGGTGGGGCGTGAGCTGGAACCGCTCCAGATACTCTTCGGCCTGGCGGCGGGCCTCGGCGGGGTCGGGGTAGCGGCGGGCGGCGGCCACCAGCAGGTTGTCGAGCAGGGTGCGGTGGTTGAACAGCGGGTAGTGCTGCTGCACGAAGCCCACCGCGCCGGGCGTGGCCGGCTGTTGCGCCTCGCCCACCAGCACCTCGCCGCTACTGGGGGCCAGCAGCCCCGCCATCAGCCGGCACAGGACAGATTTGCCCATGCCCGAGCGGCCGTAGAAGCCCACCACCTGGCCCTGGTTCATGCCCGGCCGGCACACATCCAGCACCTGCGCCGAAATATCGCGCAGAATGGTTTCCCCGTGCAGCGTCAGCGACACGTTGTCGAGGGTGAGGACGGGGGATTTGTAGGAGTAGGGAGTCATGGGGGTAGGGTGCTTGCTGGTTTAGTAGAACGTCATTCCGAGCTTGCCGAGGAATCTTGCGTGCTGATGTTGTGCTTGTGATTCGATGAATAGGAAGATCTCCTATGCCTAGCCTGGGGCTAGGATGGTTACTTCGGCAAAGTCAGCACGCGAGATTCCTCGACTTCGGCTCCGCCTTCGCTCGGAATGACGTTCATTTGAAAGCACCGCCTGTTTACTGCCCATTCACCGCGCCGCCGCCAGGCTGGCGTAGGGGAAAAACACGCGGCGGAGCAGGCCGAAAACATAGTCCTGGGCGGCGCCGGCGGCGAGGATGACGAGCTGGATGGCCACCACGCCGTCGAGGTGGAGGTAGCGGTTTTGCTTGTAGAGCAGCAGGCCGATGCCGCCTTCCGATTGGTAGAGGGTTTCGACCAGCGTAATCATCGTCCAGATGATGGCAAAGTTCTGGCGCACCACTTCGAGCATATCGGCCAGCTTGCCCAGTACCACCACTTCCCAGAAGCTGCGCCACTCGCCCAGGCCCAGGGTGCGGGCGTGGTCCAGCTCCTGCTGGGTGGTGCTGAGCATCACGGCCGTCATGCCCGTGACTAGGTACACGGTGGTGGCGAAGGTGAGCACCGAGAGCTTCACCTCGTGGCCCGAGCTCACCAGCAGGGCCACGAAAAACGTGAGGCCGGTAAGGGTGAGGTAGCGCATCTTGGAAGCCGCGTAGGCCAACGGCCGAAAAAAGGGCAGGGCCGTGAGGTAGGAAATCAGCAGCGCCAGCACCGTGGCCATGCCCAGGGCCTGCAACGCGGTGGTCATGCTGGCCCACAGCTCCGGAATCAGGCCCTGGGTGGTGGTGAGGTCGGCCAGGGCGCGTAGCACGTCGCCGAGGGAGGGAAACAGCTGCAGCGGGTAAAACAGCCACAGCAGCAGCAGCAGCCCCGCCTGCCCGGCCGCCATCAGGGCAAACGTGGTGCGCGGCGGCCGGGCGTTGGGGAGGAAGAGGGATTTCATGGGGGCAATGAGTGAATGGGTGAATGAGCGAATGAGTGAAGTAGCTTGTCATCCTGAGACGGTAGCCGACGGACCTTTTCACGGGCGGACGTCATTTCCCGCAGAGGTCCGCAGAGGAATGCGCAGAGGTTCGCGGAGGTCGTGCAACTGCCATTAGGTCCTTCGCAGGCTCAGGATGACACTTCACTCATTCACTCACTCGCTAATTCACCGCTAGTTGCCTAGCACAATTTCCACGCGGCGGTTGCGGGCTTTGCCTTCGGGGGTGGTGTTGGGGGCCACGGGCTCCTGGGCGCCGTGGGCGTAGGTTTGCACACGGCCGGCGGGGAAGGCGCTGGCGCTGCGCTGCTCCAGCCACTGGCGCACGGCTTCGGCGCGGTCCTGGCTGAGCTGCTGGTTGCGCTGGGCGTCGCCCACATTGTCGGTGTGGCCGTGGACGGCTACTTTCAGGCGGCCGGCCACTACCAGGTCGTTGAAGAGCTGATCGAGCTGCTGCTCGGCGGCGGGGGTGAAGGTGCGCTGGCCGGTGTTGAACTCGATGTTCCAGGCCCGTCGACTCACGCTCTGGCGGATTTCGTCATCGGCGGCAAACTGTTGCTGCTCGGCCGGGGCCAGGGTTTTGCCGCGGTATTTGTCCTGCAGCTTGCGCAGCGGGGCCAGGTCCAGCATCTGGTCGAGGGGTACGTAGCTGGGCAGTTCCTTGGGGTAGAGCTGGTGCTGCACGTCGCCGAAGGTTTTGTACACGGCCGCGTAGATGTTGGTGCCGCCTTCGTTCAGGCCAAACAGGGCCAGGTTATCGGCAAAGTTGAAGGCCTTGGAGCCACCCAGCTCCACCACCTCGCCGTTGCGGTCGGCCTCGCTCACGCCCTTGTAGTAGCGCAGCCAGTAGCTGCCGGGCTTGTCCTTATCGCCGTACACCACGCTGGAAATATCGGCGGCGCGGCTCAGGGCCTCGGGGTGCGATTTTACCTGGTCGCCGGCCACGGCCAGGGCCGTCATCAGGGCTTCTACCTCCTTCGGGTGGGCGTCGTACCAGCGCTTGGTGGTCACCATGATGTTGGGCATCTGGTTGCTGTAGTCCTTGGTGCTCACGATGTTCACCAGGCCGCCTTTCTGCTTGGCAATGTTCACGTCGCCGGGCGTCCAGGTGGCTACGGCGTCGGCTACCACGTCCACTTTCACGCCGGTGTTCTTGCCTTTTACCACTTTCACGCGCTGCTCGGGTTTGCCGATGATGTATTTCTCGGCGGCCACCAGGAAGTCGGAGGCGGCCATGAAGTTCACGGCCTCGGGGTCGTAGGTGGTTTCGTCGGGGTTGACTTTCAGGCCGTTGTCGGCGCACCATTTCAGGGCAATGTTCTGGTCGCCGTCGCGCAGGTAGCAGGCCACCGTTTTGCCCAAAGCGGCTTTGGGGTTATCCAGCCACTCCTTAGGGCCCATCAGTTTGTCTTCGCCGAAGCTCTTGCCCACCGAGTAGGGAATGATCTGCAGGCCGGTGCCGGCTTTTTCCAGCTGGGGCTGCACCGCCGAGAAGGCCGGTAGGCCGTCGCCCATGATGCTCACCAGCAGGCCCGGCGTTTCGGGGTTGCTTTGCAGGTCGAGGGCGTTTTTCACCAGGTCGGCCTGCATTTTGGCCACATCGTCCTGGCGCACAATCTGCATGTCCAGGCCGCCGGCGGCCATGCTGGAGCCCTGGGTGGTGCGGGGGCCGCCGTTGGCCAGCATGCCGGCCATCTGCGAGTTCCAGGCCATCACCTCCCACACAAGCGGGCTGCCCTTACCAGAAGGCGTTTCAGAAGGCAGCGGGGCCAGCGGCACCGCCACGTTGGTGCGCGAGCCGCCGGCGCTGCTCGGCAGCTCAATGGAGCTCAGCAGCACCGATTCGGTGGCGGCTTTCTTGAACAGCACCCCGCTCTGCACGAGCTTATTGATGCCGAAGTACAGCAGCGCTGCAAGCAGCACGCCTAGTACCAGTTTACCACGGGTTGTCATTGTCGTTGTTCGTTTTGGGTTGGTTGTTTTTGTTGTTGTTCCGGCACGCGGCTCCCGGTTCCCAGGGCTGAAGCCCTGGGCTAGTCAGGGAAATGTTGAGGCGTGACCGGGCATTTGAGGCGTTTCGTAGCCCAGGGCTGCAGCCCTGGGAGGCCTGGGGGCCGGCTGTTTTTAGCGCTAGTCGCCTCACCCCAACCCCTCTCCGAAAAAGTAGAGGGGCTCTAGCTTTTAGTTTCTAGTGGTTGTTCTGGTGGGTTTACCACCCCGCCCTTCGGGCACCCCTCCTTGAAAAAGGAGGAGAGTTTGTAGCTCTAGCTTTCGTATTTTCCCTAATCCCTAATCCCTAATCCCTAATCCCTAATCCAGCAGACTGCGGTAGGCGTCGTTGGTGGCGGTGCGCTGTTGGGCGGGGGTGGTGGGGGCGGGCTTCTCGTCGAGCAGGGCGTTGAAGTCGCCTTTCTGGTATTTCTCCAGCAGGCGCTGGCCTTTCTCGCTCATCACGCCGTTCTGGATGTCCATTTCCTTCACGAACTCCTGCGAGTAGCGCATGGCCTGCTTGATCTGGCCGAGCTGCTGGGCCATGTCCTGGGCCACGCGGTCGGTGGCCAGGTCGAAGAAGTACTTCTTGTCCGGGTCGCCGCGCAGGATGTTCATGGCGGCCCGCATGCCCGAGCTGGTGCGCTTCACCAGCTGGTACTCGTCCTTCAGCAGGTTCACCTTGAACTTGCTGCCGTCAATCTGGCGCAAAGCGGCTTTCAGAATCTGGCGCATCACCAGGCTCACGTTCTGGGTGGTGGTGGCCATGGGCTGCAGGCGCTGGTTGTAGTCTTGGAGCTGGGCGGCGCGGGAGGCGTACTGCTCGGCGGCGTCGGGTTCGCGCTGGCGGGTGGCGGCGTCGGCCAGGGCCAGGTACTCGCGCATCTGCAGGGTGTTGGCTTCCAGCTTGCGCTTCACCAGCTCGTGGGCGCCCTCCACGTGGCCCACTTCCTCCTCCATCTTGCGGGCCTCCTGGGAGGTGCTGCGGATGTAGTCCTCCATGATGCCGATGGGGTCGGTGTTGACGAAGATGCCGGCGGCAGTGCGGAAGATGCGCTGCCCGGCGTACCACAGCCCTGCCTTCACGCGGGGGCTGGTGAGGACCAGCCAGGCCGCCAGCAGCACGCCCAGCCCGATGCCCAGCTTCACGGTGTCGAACACCATTTCGACGAGGAAGGGCACAATGGTGCCCCAGCAGTACACGCCGGCCCCGGCCAGCCCGGCCAGAAACACCCAGCCGGCCACTTTTTCGGGCTGCTGCCACTTGGGCAACTCGCCTGTTTTGAAATCGGGAGTGGAAAGAGAGTTCATGGTTTTTAAGGTGATGAGGTAATGGAGTTATGGGGTGATGAGGTAAATGGGTAAGAGGTGGTGTGTGCTGCCAAGCGGAAGGTCTGTTCACCATTCACTTGTCACTTCATCACCATTTACCTCATCACCTCACTTCAGCAGAAAGGCCTGCACGGCCTGCTGGTGGGCTTTTAGCTCGGCCGAGGCGGTGGCGTGGGCCAGCTCGTAGGAGGCCAAAGCCGCGGTGGCTTTCTGCTGTTGCTGCTGCAGCGCCTGGCGCACGGCTTGCAGGCGCTGCTGGGTTTCTTCCAGCTGCCGGGCCAGGTCGGCGAGGCCGGTTTGCAGCTGCTGTTCCTGCTGCTGGAGCTGTACCAGTGGGCTGGGCGGCACGTTCGGAATCCGGATTTCGCCCATCTTCTCGCGGTGCCGCTCCAGAATGCTGTTGCGGTCCGAGGTCAGCTTCAGCTCAAACTGCTCGGCCGATTTCAGCAACGCCGGCAAATCCAGGCTGGTGACGGCGGCAAAGGCGTTGAAGGCCGTCTGGTACAGGATGGGGCCCGAGAGGCCGCTGGCCTGCAGACTGGTCACCATTTTGGTGAAGGCCATGAAGTCCTTGCCGTCGCCCGAGAGCAGCTGCCGGATGTGGTCGAGGTGGCGCTGCTCGGGCTGGGTGAGGAGCGGGGCCGCGGCGGGGGTAGGAGCGGCGGGCAGGCTGCCCAGCGGAAATGGGGCCGGCTGGCCCGGCAGGGCCCGGACAGCCACTGCGGCTACCGAGGGGCCGCCCGGGGAAGCTTCCTCTATGAAGAAGTCTTTGGCGGCTTTGGTGATGGAATCGAAGAGCGGCATGGTTGGCGGCGTTTAGGAGGATGAATGCCTATTGCCAAACCGAATGCCGCCAACTGTCTGTCTGGATTGAATTATATATAAGTAGTTGTAAGTCAATTGATAAAATAAAAAAGAGCCAACGCATACGCGTTGGCTCTTTCGTTACACCCTATCAAAACGGAAGGGTGGAAATCCGGAATGGTAGGCTGGGTGGAGGCTTACGATGAGGGTTTCAGCATGAAGTCCCCCGCTGCTTCTTACTGCAGCTTCCAGGTTTTGGCGCGGTCCTCGGTGAAAGCGGCCAGGATGAGGCTGCCCTCGGGCTGAAACTGCACGAAGCTGGTGCGGCCCTTGCCCTGGCAGGTGAAAATCAGCTGCTTTTCGGGTGGGCTCCACACGGAGGTAAGGCCGGTGGGGCTGCCCAGCAGAACCAGCTGGGCGTCCTCGTCGAAGGCAATGGCCACGGCCGGCTGCTCCAGCACCTGGGTGTGGGGCGCGGCGCTGGTGCCGGGGTGCCAGCTGCGGAATTCGGGCGTGCCGGCCACCGCCAGCAGACTGTCGCGCCCGAAGCTGAGGCCCTGCACGGAAGTGCGGAACAGGGCCATTTGCTGGTAGGCGCGGGTTTTCAGGTCCTGCACCAGCACCATGCCCGTCTCGAAGCCGGTGGCCAGGCGGGTGCCGTCGGTGCTGAAGCTCAGGGCCGTAATGTCGCCCACCACGGGGCCGTTGAACTCCAGCTCTACGGGCTCGGTGGCGGGGTAGCGCAGGTTCCAGAGCCAGCGCCGGCTCCGCGAGGCCAGCAGGGCCTGCTGGCCATCGGGCGAGAACAGCACCCGCGTGACGTCGGACGGGGCCTGCCAGCGGGCCAGGGTGGTGAGGGTTTCGGGATTCCAGGCGTGGGCCTGGCCGCTGGCATCCACGCTCACTACCGTATCGAGGCGGGGGGAGAAGGCAAAGGATACCACTGGTTGCCGGTGCTCCCGGTAGGTGCGCAGCAACAGGCCGGTGCCGGTCTGGAACACTGCTACCTGGCTGGTGCCGCCGCTCACACCCACCAGCCGGCCGTTGCGGCTGAAGCCGGTAAGCGAGCCGGAGCCCTCGGGCATCACAAATTCGCGGCGGGGCGTGGGCAGGGCCCCGGGCCCCAGCAGCCAGCTCAGCAGCAGAAGAGAGAAAAGCCGAATCATACCGTTAGCGCATCACGGTGAATACCTTGGTTTCCGTGCCCGTGGGTACGGTTAACTCCACGCTCTTCAGCAGCAGGGCATCGTTTTTTAGCTCCAGCGCCGGGGTGCCGTAAGCTACCTTGCTGAAGTTGTTGCGCAGCTGCTCGGCATCGCGCGGGGCTACTTTGATAAAGAACGGCCCGGCAAACAGCTTGGAGCTGACCTGGTACATTTCCGTATCGGGGTTGTAGCTGGCCAGGCTGAAGGTCTGCCAGTCGGCGCTCTGGGGGAAGGCGGCCAGCATCTTGGTGCGGGCTTCCTGCTTGAATTCTTCCCAGCGCTTGAGCTTCTGGGCCATGCGCTTTTGGTACTCGTCGGTTTTCTCAAACTCGCCCTTCTTCTCCCACTTTTCCAGCTGCGTATCGGCGTAGGCCGACACCCGGTCGAAGGTGGACGGCACCCGCCAGATTTTCAGGGACCCGTCGCGGCTCACGCTGGCCAGCTGGCGGCCGTCGGGGCTGAACACGAGGGTTTCCACCTCGGCCGTGTGGGCCTCGCCCGACACGTCGCGCACCAGCAAGCCGGTGGCCATGTCCCAGACTTTCACTTTCCGGTCGCCGCCGCAGGTGGCAATCAGCTGGCCGTCGGGGCTGAAGGTGGTGCCCCATACGTCGGAGAGGTGGGCCGGCACCACGGCCACGGCCTGGCGGGTGCTCACGTCCCAGATGCGGGCCGTGTTGTCCCAGGCCCCGCTCACCACATAGCGGCCGTTGGGCGAGAAGCGGGCATCCCACACCTCATCGGTGTGGCCGTTGAGCACGTATTTCTGCTGCCAGGTTTGGGTGTCCCAGCCACGCACCGTCCGGTCGCCGCTGGCCGTGAGCAGCTCCGCGCCGTTGGGGCTGAAGGCCACCGACGTCATGTTGTTGGAGCGGCCCTTGTTGGTACGGTTTTTCTCGTAGGCGGCCGTGGAGGCCACGGCGGCGGCTTTCTGGCCGGTGAGGGTGGCCACCTTCACGCCGCTGAAGGTTTCCCACACGATGGACTGGCCGTCCCAGCCGGCGCTGGCCACCAGCTTGCTGTCGGGGCTGAAGGCCACGTCGCGCACGTAGTCGGTGTGCTCGGTGTTTTTGCGCAGGATTTCACCCGTAATGGCATCCCACAGAATCAGAGCCTTATCTACGCCGCCCGAGGCAATGTAGCGGCCATTGGGGCTGAACTTCACCGTCACCACGTCGTCGGTGTGGCCGTGCAGCACCATGGCCTGCTTGCCGGTTTCGGCGTCCCAAATCACAATATCGCGCCCCAGACCGCCGGTTACTAGGCGCTTGCCATCGGGGCTATAATCTACGGCCAGCAGGGCGGCGGACGTCTGAATGTTCTGGACCAGGTTGGGCGTAGCGGGGCCGCTTTCGGGGTCGGAGGCCAGGGCCAGTGGAGCCGTTAGGGCCAAAGCCAGTGCGAGTAGAGGAGCTTTCATACGGGGATGTAGAAAAAATAAAATGAGAGAAATGAAGACCAGAAGAAGCCCCTAGTACACACCGCCAATGGTGCGGTCGGGGAGGGTTGGCAGCGCCGGCAGGGTCTGCGGCGCACGCAGGCGCAACGAAGTGGTGTCGGTGAGCGTGGCCAGAAAAGTCGTCAGGTCCTGCACGTCGGCGTCGCTGAGCGGGTGGGCCGTGGCCTGGCGGTGGAAGGCATCGGTGAAGGCGGCGGCCAGGGTGGGGTGCTGGCCCCGGGCCCCGTAGGGCGGCGTGACGGCCACGTTGCGCAGACCGGGTGTTTTGAGCAGCAGGCCGGCCTGCACCGGGTGCAATTGGTCGTCGCGGAAGGCGGGGGCGGGGTGGCAGCGGCCACAGTCGGCGGCGGTGAACACGCGCAGGCCGCGCAGGGCCGGCTCGGGCAGGGCAGCCTGGCCCCGTTGGTACTGGTCGAAGGGGCTGTTGCGGGCCTGCTGGCTGCTGAGGAAGGCAATGAGGGCCTGGTTGATGGTGGCCTCGCCGATGGGCGCGGCAAAAGCCTGCCGGAAGCGGCGGCGGTACTCGCGGCTCTGGTTGAGCTGCCGGGCCACGGCGGCGTAGGTGGTGTTGAACTCGCGCGGGTTGGTCACCACGCTTTCAATCACCTCCGACAGGCTGCCGGCCCGCCCATCGTGGAAAAACCGGCGCTGTTCGGTGGCGTTGAGCAGGGTGGGCGTGTTGCGCTCCAGGCTGGCCGCCAGCCGGAAGGCCCGGGCCGTGGCGCGGTGGTCGGTGTAGGCTTTCTGGGGGCGGTGGCAGGAGGCGCAGCTGCGTTTGCCGTTGGCCGACAGCGCCGGCTCGTAGAACAGCAGCCAGCCCAGCTCCTGCTGCTGCCGGAGCGGGCGCGCGGGCGGAGCGGCCGGCCCGGTTTCGGCAACCGGCCGGGTGCTCCACAGCAACCACAGAATACTAAAACAGAACAACACGAGGCAACTCCTTTGGTCGGGCCAAACGCTCAACTGGCGTTCAGATAAGTAACCAACGGCTGGGCTTGCGGGATTGAAAGCGGATTGCGTGTTAGGTTAAAAAATATAAAATTCTATATTAATTTATTTGTGTAATAAGTTAAGTTATATACTGGCCTTAATGAGCGTGTTAGGGCGTAAAAAAGGCCTTCCAACGCAGGGAAAATGAGGTGTCAATTTGGAGCCAGACTGCCGGATTTGTCCAACTTCTGGAACAGACTTCCTTAACCAGCGGCCGGCCACCTCAGCCTGCCAACGGGCAACGCCCGTCCCAGGTTCCCTCCGTCCCGAGCACCCGAAACCGGGCAAACATCTCCTCCCCGTACCAATCCTCCTGGCGGGTAAGGCGAATCACTTCCTTATGCTTTTCGCTGCGGTAGGCGTAGTCCTGCATGGCCCTGGCCGACTCCCACAGGCTCACGGTGGCCTGGCGCACCACCGGCAACTCGCCCAGCCCGATGGCAGCACGTACGCCCGGGGCGCCGGCAATGGTGGCACTTACCGGGGCCACGTAGCGCCAGAAGCGCGGCGTTTTGCGCAGCCGGATGGAGGCCCGCGTGAGCACCAGCAGGGGCCCGTCGGCGGCGGCTTCGGTTTCGTAGTCGAAGGGGTTCGCGCCGTCCCAGAGCCCGTGGGCTTTGAGCGGGGCCAGCCGCGCCGTCCAGATTTCGCGGGTGCGCTGCCGGTACTGCTGCCACAGCGTGTGCCCCTCGAAAAACGCCCGGGCCGCCTCCTCCGAGTCCCACACGGCCATCAGGCCGTAGCGGTGCAGGTTGGGCAAAGCCCCGAAGCCGCCCGCGCCGCTGCCCAGCAGCTTCTGAAACCGCAGGCCCGGAACGCGCTGCAGCGGCCCCTGGGCGGTGCCCATCTGCGCAAAGCCCCAGCGCCGCTGGTTGGGGAGCAGGGTGATGATGGAGAGGGTGGTAAGAGGCAAGGGGCCGGAGCTGAAAAGAGTAGGGATTGGTAAGGTGGAAACTGCCATTCAGAACGTCATGCTGAGCTTGCCGAAGCATCTCTACCGCTTCGTTGAATACTGCTGCAACGAAGCGGTAGAGATGCTTCGACAAGCTCAGCATGACGTTCTAACATGATGGCAACAACTCCAAATCAACAAAAAAGGCCCGGAATTGCTTCCAGGCCTTTTGCGTATTGGTAGGCGAAGCCTACTTCACTTCTACTTTGGCGTGCTCGTTTACGTCGTCGGAGGTGCTCCGCTCGCCGGTGGCCAGGGCTTTCACGTACGCGGCGGCCTGGGTGAGGAGGCTGCTGGGGGTGTCCCAGTACTCGCCTTTCTCAATCTGCACTTTCAGGATGTAAATGCTCTCGTCATCTTTGCCTTTGGGGAACCAGGCGCGCATTGGCTCGCTCCAGAGCTGGTCGATTTCGGCCTGGTTGCGGTAGGCGTTGGCGCGGCCCGATACCGACACGTACACGTTGCTGTCGGGGTTGGCGTAGCTCAGGTTTACGTGGCTGTCTTTCTTTACCTCGTACACCTTGGCCGAGTCTTTATCGGTCAGGAACACCAGGGCGCTGCTGCCGTCGGGCTTTTGGGTGAACATGGGGCGGCTGCGCAGGCTGCCGTCTTCGTCCTGGGTGGTGAGCATGGCAATGCGCACATCCTTGATTTTTTCGAGCAGGGTGGAGAGGTCGTTGGTTACGGGCGTTTGGTTAGCCATGGTAGGGTAGGAATGGGGGAAGAATCAGATGAACAACGGCGGCCATGTCCCGGGGAGCCGGGCCGGCCGCTCTGCCCTTGCTTACGGCCCGTCCGGGCCCCGGGTTGGCCTTGCTGCCCGGCTTGCCCGGATTTTGCCGACCTTCCGGCCATGAATTTCCTGGCTCACCTGCTGCTCTCCGGCTCGCCCGCCACCACCCCCGACTACGAGGACATTGTTGTGGGCAACTTCGCGGCCGAAGCCGTGCGGGGCCGCGCCGGCCTGCTGGCCTACCCCGAAACCGTGCAGCGCGGCATCCGCCTGCACCGCTTCATCGACTCTTTTACCGACCAGCACCCCGTCGTGCGCCGCACCACCGCCCGCCTGCGGGCGGCCGGCCTGGGCAAGTGGGCCGGCGTGGTGTCCGATGTCAGCTTCGACCACCTGCTGGCCCGCGACTTCGCCCGGTATCAGCCCGCCGAGCCGCTGCCGCAGTTTGCCCAGCGCCAGTACCAGCTGCTGCACCAGCGCCGCCACGAGCTGCCCGAGCGTCTGCAGGAAATGCTGCACTACATGCGTCAGCACGACTGGCTGACCGGCTACGCCCACCCCGAGGGCCTACACCGCGCCCTGCTGGGCCTAAGCCGCCGCGTGCCCGCCGCCGAAGTGCTGGCCACCGGAGCCGCCGCGTTTCTGGCGGAGTTGCCGGCCTATGAGGCCGATTTTCAGGAGTTCTGGCCGGAGCTGCGGGCGGGGGTGGAAGAGAATGGACATATATAGGCCATTTCTTACTGGATGGCTTCGTGCTCTTCAGTGGCAGTGCCTCTGATTTTACATCCGTTATTTTCCTACCCGCGTTTCGTATTGCAGAAGCGTGGGTTTGTGTAGCTCCGGCGGGCTGGCGGGGGAGGACCTTTGTGCTGTTCAATCATTCTTCTGATTTACTGCACAATGAGCAACCTCAAACGAGTACCCCTGGGCAGCCAGGGGCTGGAAGTGCCAGTAGAAGGCCTGGGCTGCATGGGCATGACCAGCGGCGTCGGCGGCATGAGCGTGTACGGCGAGGCCGACGAGCAGGAAAGCCTGGCCACCCTGCACCGCGCCCTGGAGCTGGGCGTAAACCTGCTGGATACGGCCGACCTCTACGGCCCGCTCCTGAACGAGCAGCTGATAGGCCGCGCTATTGCCGGTCGCCGCCCCGATGTTATTCTGGCCACCAAGTTCGGCTTTGAAGTGGATGACAGCGGCACCTTCACCGGCCAGCTCAACGGCCACCCCGCCTACGCCCGCAAGTGCCTGGAACGCTCCCTGCGCAACCTGGGCACCGACTATGTGGACCTCTATTACCTGCACCGCCAGGACCCGCAGGTGCCCATTGAGGACAGCATCGGGGAGATGAGCCGCTTTGTGGAGGAAGGCAAGGTGCGCTACCTGGGCGTCTCGGAAACGCCGGCCGCGGTGCTGCGCCGGGCCCACGCCGTGCACCCCATCACGGCCCTGCAAACCGAGTATTCGCTCTTTGATCGGGGCGTGGAGGAAACCGGGGCGTTGCAGGCGGCGCGGGAGCTGGGCATCGGGTTTGTGGCCTACTCGCCGCTGGGCCGGGGCTTCTTGTCGGGCGACATCAAGAGCCCCGACGACTTCGAGGCCAACGACTCGCGCCGGATTTTTCCGCGTTTCCAGGGCGAGAACTTCTACAAGAATCTGGAGCTGGTGCAGAAGCTGGAAACCCTGGCCGTGGCCAAAGGCGTAACCTCGACGCAGCTGGCACTGGCCTGGGTGCTGGCTCAGGGTGTGGTGGCCATTCCGGGCACCAAGCGCCGCAAGTATCTGGAGCAGAACGTAGCCGCCGCCCACCTCACCCTCAGCCCCCAGGAGCTGGCCGAGCTGGAAGCCATTATGCCGGTCGGCGGCGCGGTGGGTGCAGCGTATCCGGCTGGTTTTTAGCCAGGCTGGCACTTCCGCCGCGCAATGCTGTACTTCGGGACCCCGAACCCTGATTTTGATGCCCCACTTTGTAGGCTACCGCGCGGCGGACGTTGCCGACCCTGAGCTCGGCCTGACCATTCCGCTGACCATCCTGTACCCCGCTGACGAGCCCGGCCGCCTGCACCCGGTGGGCCTGTACGAGCTGGACGTGGCACCCGACGCGCCCATCCGGGGCGGGCAGTGGCCGGTGGTGCTGATTTCGCACGGCACCGGGGGCTCGGGGCTTACCCACCGCAATCTGGCGCACTATCTGGCTCGGCACGGCGTGGCGGTGGCCCTGCCCGAACACCCGCATAACAACCGCACCGACGACACCTGGGCCCACACGCCCCAGAACCTCATGGCCCGGCCCCGGCACCTGCAGCTAACCCTCGATTTTCTGCTGCAGCATCCGCCCCTGGCCCCGGCCTTGCAGCCCACCGGCGCGGTGCTGATTGGCCACTCGCTAGGCGGCTACTCGGCTTTGGCCGCGGCCGGCGGGCAGCCCTGGTCGGTGCCCCGGGAGCCGGCAGACGGGTCGCCCCGGCCCATTCCGGTGCCCCCGGCCGACCCGCGCGTGCGGGCCCTGGTGCTACTGGCCCCGGCCGTGCCCTGGTTCAGGCACGCGGGGGCGCTGCGGGGCGTGGCGCTGCCGGTGCTGCTGCTGGCCGCCGAAAAGGACGAGTTTATTCCGCCCCAGCACGTGGAAAGCGTGCTGCGCGGGGTGCCCGATGCCGGCCGGGTAACCTACCGGGTTATCGAAAACGCCGGTCATTTTTCCTTTCTGAGCCCGTTTCCGGCGGCCCGTACCCGTCCGGACTTTCCGCCTTCGCAGGACCCGCCGGGCTTCCACCGGGCGCAGTTTCACGAGGCGCTATATCCCGAAATTCTGGCGTTTATCCGGCAAACTGCCTGATGCCGTAGTTATACAAAGTATGAAACCAGCCACCCCACCATTCCGCCTGCTTGCCTCGGTGAGCGACTTCGCCCGGCATTTTGGGTTTCCGCCGCCGGTACACCCGCTGCTGTCGGTGGTGGATCTGTCCCGGCACCGCAACCCACCCGTCACGGGGCCGGCTTTGCGGCAGCTCTACATTATTGCTCTCAAAAAAGGGCTGAAAGGCCGCCTGCAGTACGGGCACCACTCGTACGATTTCAGCGAGGGCGTGCTGGCTTTCTACGCGCCCGGACAGGTGTGTGCCAGCGACCCGTCGGTGGATGTGTCGGAGTTGGAGGGGTGGCTGCTGGTGTTTCACCCCGATCTGCTGCTGAAGCACCCGCTGGGCCGGAAAATCCTCAGCTACGGCTTTTTCTCCTACCAGGTAAACGAGGCCCTGCACCTCTCGGCCCGCGAGGAACAGCTGCTGGAAGGGCTGGTGCACACCATCCGCACGGAGCACGAGCAGCCCATTGACACCTTCAGCCAGGATGTGCTGGTGGCCCAGCTGGATGTGCTGCTGAGCTACGCCAACCGCTTCTACCACCGGCAGTTCCTAACCCGCCGCACCGCCGGCCCCGACCTGCTTTCCCGCTTTGAGGAGCTGCTGCACCAATACTTTGCTGAGGAGGCCAGCCGCCCTCTGCCCACCGTGCAGCACTTCGCCGACGCTTTGCACGTGTCGCCGGCCTACCTCAGCGACCTGCTGCGCACCCTCACCGGCCAGAGCACGCAGCAGCACATTCACCAGGCCCTCATCGAGCGGGCCAAGCAACTGCTGCTCAGTACGTCGCTGTCGGTAAACGAAACGGCCTATCAGCTGGGCTTCGAGTATCCGCAGTATTTCACCCGTCTGTTCAAAAGCAAAACCGGCTTCACGCCCGCCGCCTTCCGGCTGTCGGTGCAGTAAGGCAGTAGCGCGAACTTTGCAGTTCGCGCCCCCGCGCCGTTCGGACGATTTCGTTTCAGCGAAGCAGTAGCGCGAACTCTGTAGTTCGTGCCTTCGCGCCGTTAGCACTGTTAGAACGGCGCGGGGACGCGAACTACAAAGTTCGCGCTACTGCTTCGCTAACGGCTCCACTTTCCACTTCCTTTTCTATGCAACTGACTGATTTTCGTACCCTGGGCCGCTCCGGGCTGGTGGTGAGCCCGCTGGCGTTGGGCACCATGACGTTCGGCACGCCGCGCTGGGGTTCTTCGGACGAAGAATCGGCCGCCATTTTCCGGGGCTACGTGGAGGCCGGCGGCAATTTCATCGACACGGCCAACGTGTACGCCCAGGGCCGCAGCGAGGAGCTGGTGGGCCGCTACGTGGCCGAGGGCCAGCTCCGCGACCAGCTGGTGCTGGCTACCAAATCGGGGTTTCATAGCGGGCAGCCGGGCAACCCGCACGGCGGCGGCAACGGCCGTAAAAGCATCCACCAGGCCCTGGAAGCCTCCCTGCGCCGCCTCCAGACCGACTACGTGGACCTGTTCTGGCTGCACGTCTGGGACATGGTGACGCCCGTGGAAGAGGTGCTCCAGACCCTCGGCGACCTGGTGCGGGCGGGCAAAATCCGCTACTTCGCTTTCTCTGATATTCCGGCCTAGTACGCCACCAAGGCCGCCACGCTGGCCGCCGTCCACGGCATTCCGGGCCCCATTGCCCTGCAGCTGGAATACTCGCTGGTGGAGCGCAGCATCGAGCACGAATACGTGCCAGCCGCCCGCGAGTGTGGGCTGGGCATCACGCCCTGGAGCCCTCTGGGGGCCGGGTTTCTGGCCGGCAAATACCAGCGCCCCACCGGTCCGGACACCAAATCCCGCGGCGAAGGCCGCCTCGCCGGCCCCAACCCGTTTCAGGACAGCAAGTTCACCGAGCGTAACTGGCAGATTCTGGCGGTGCTGCAGGCCGTAGCCGCCGAGCTAAACCGGCCACCGGCCCAGGTGGCGCTGGCCTGGGCCCTGGCGCAACCCGGCATCACCTCGCTCATCCTCGGGGCCAGCCAGCTCGCCCAGCTCCGCACCAACCTCGCCGCCCTCGACCTGCACCTGACCCCGGCGCACCTGCAGCAGTTGCACGAAGCCAGCGCCCCGGCCCCGACCTTTCCCTACGCCATCTTCACGCCCGCAGTCAACAAAGGCGTTTTCGGCGGCGTTTCCGTGCAGGGCTGGCGGTAGGGTGGTTTTTTGGTGTCGTTGAAGCAGTAGCGCGAACTTTGTAGTTCGCGCCCCCGCGCCGTGCGGACGATTCCGTTTCAGCGGCGCGGGGACGCGAACTACAAAGTTCGCGCTACTAAAAACAAGAAGAGCGACCCTAACGAGTCGCTCTTTTGCTTTTTCAAAAGGCTGGAAACCTAGTGTTGGTGGCCGCCTTCGCCGTGCACGTGGCCGTGGTCCATTTCTTCCTGGGTGGCGTCGCGCACCTCGGCCACTTTGCCGTCGAAGTGCATCACCATGCCAGCCAGGGGGTGGTTGAAGTCCATTTTCACGGCCGAGTCGCCGATTTCGACCACTTTGCCCTGCATGTGGTGGCCCTGGTTGTCGGCCATAGGCAGGAAGTTGCCGACCTGCAGCATCTCCTCGTCAATCTGACCGTCGATTTCGAACACGTTCTTCGGGATTTCCACTACGGCCTGCTGGTCGTACTCGCCGTAGGCCTGCTCGGGGGTGAGCGAGAAGGTGAATGAGTCGCCGGACTGCTTGCCGCTGAGCTGACGCTCGAATTCCTCGGGCAGGCCGCTCTGGCCGAACAGGAACACCATCGGCGCATCTTCCTCGGCCGATTCTACGAGGACTTTCTCTTGATTTTCGTCGGTTACGCTCAGGTCGTAGGTGATGGTAACGACTTTGTTTTCGCTGATTTGAGCCATATGCGGGGTGGGCGCAGGCGCGCCGGGGCATGAGGGTGAGGAATGGGTTTGAAGAGGCTAGTTACGGAATTAGCCCGGATATGTCGACCCGATAACCGCCAAAGCCAGCCGTTGGCGGACCTTTCGGGCCTATAATATTTCGGCTTTCCCGGCGGCTATAAAGCTCTCTGGATATCCGGTTGAAGGCCGGGGCTGGCCCCTTGCACGGCGTGGCGTACGCCTCCCGTTCGCCTACTGCAGTTCCCAGGCCGTGCGGTAGGCCCCGATGCTTTCTACGTAATCTAGGAAGGCCTTGTAGAAGGGGTGCGCGCCTAGGGTGCTGGAGTCGCCGACGAGCAGGAGCTTGCGGCGGGCTCGGGTCATGCCCACGTTCATGCGGCGGATGTCGCTCAGGAAGCCGATTTCGCCTTGCGGGTTGCTGCGGGTGAGACTGATGGCAATGATGTCGCGCTCCTGGCCCTGGAACGAGTCCACGGTGCCCACGCTCAGCATGCGGTGCTCCATGAGGCCCACCAGTTCGTCGTTTTCCTCGATGGCGTCCTTGAGGTAGTTGATCTGGGCGCGGTAGGGCGCAATCACACCGATGGTGAGCAGGTCGGCTTCGTGGTCGGCCTGGTCGTAGGGCTCCAGCAGTTGCGCGAGGCGCTTCAGCAGCAAGTCGGCTTCCTCGGGGTTGGCCGTGGAGCGGCTTTCCTCGATGGTGATTTCCTGGAAGCCGAAGCCGGCCGTATCCAGAAACTCCACCGCCATGTCGGGGGCGAAGCGCAGGTCGTAGTCGGGCAAATCGGCGTGGGCCACGGTGGGGGCGGCCACCAGCTTGCCGTCGTAGAACTGCTGGGAGCTGAACTCCATGATCTGCTCGTGCATGCGGTACTGCACCTGCAGCATGCGGGCCGTGTCGGGCTGGCGGCGGATGCACTTCTCGAACAGGGTTTCGCGTAGGCCGTCGCGGGCCGCCTTTTCGCTTTTCACGGTGGGCGGCAGCTGCTGATGGTCGCCGGCCAGCACCACGCGATTGGCCTTGGTAATCGGAATCCAGCAGCCCGGCTCCAGGGCCTGGGCGGCCTCGTCGATGAACACGGTTTCGTAGGTGAGGTGGCGGATGGCGCGGTTGCCGGCGCCTACCAGCGTGCACGTAATCACCTGCACCTGCTCCAGCAGATCCTCCGTGATGTAGCGCTCCAGCTGGTCCGACTCCTGCAGCAACTCGTGGGCCTGCTGCTTGAGCAACCGGCGCTGCTCACGTTCCTCCCAGCCAAAGTGCTTCTTGAACTTGCCGGCCTGCTCCCGGTACTGCTCGGCCGTCTGGCGCAGGCTGCGCAGCTCGGCGTAGCTTTTGTGCGCCATAATCTGGGCGTCCAGCGTGTGCTGCAGCAGCAAATCCGACACCCGCGAAGGGTTGCCCATGCGGATGACGTTCACGCCGCGCTCGGCCAGCTTTTCCGTCAGCAAATCCACGGCCGTGTTGCTGGGGGCGCACACCAGCACCCGCCGCTCCCGGCGGATGGTTTCCAGGATGGCCTGCACCAGGGTGGTGGTTTTGCCGGTGCCGGGCGGACCGTGAATGATGGCCACATCCTGGGCCGCCAGCACGTGGCGCACGGCCGAAAGCTGGCTGTCGTTCAGAGGCGAGGGGTAGTAGAGCGTGGCTTCCGACTCCGGCTTGAACCGGGCTGGTTTAGCGCCCAGCAGCACGTCGCGCAGCTCGGCCAGGCGCGAGTCGTAGGCGCCCATCACTTTGCCTAGGGCGTACTCCATCTCGCGGTAGCTCACCTCGTCGAAGGTCAGGTCCACGCCCAGCTTGCCCTCGTCCACCCAGTCGGGCAGATCTTCCTTGGTGGTAGCCAGCAGGATTTTGTTGCGCTTGACGCTCGTCACCACGCCCGACAGCGTAGGCCGGTCGGAGCCACTGCGGCCGGGGATATTGCCGAACAAAGCCGCGTTTTTGCCCACCTGAAACAGGTGCAGCCCGCCGCCGCCCTGGCGCTCCAGCTCAATGACGAGCTTGCCGCCGAAGCCAATATCTTCCTTCGTGATTTTGACCGGGTACCAGGTGAGGCCCCGCTTCTGGCGCTCGGCAATGGTGGCCTGGGCGCTCTTAATTTTAAACTGTTCGAGGTCCTCCTGCTGCTCGAGCTTCATGAGGGCCTGCACCTTACGCAGCTCCTTTTCGAGGGCGTAAGGTTCGGTATAGGTAGGTTGTTCAGCCAACAGCTTGGGTTCTATTGTAGGGTTGGTTTCTAACAACGAAACCGGGGAAAAGGTGGCCGAAGGTCGGGAGGATTTTGAGAATGGGCCGTTGGTTAGTCAGCAGCTGGCAACGTGGTTATATAGTGCATGTGCTCATCGTAGATAGTTACCTCTACTTTCGGATACATAATCAGGATGCCTGTGGCCCGACGCCGCGCTGCTTCCTCATCGTTGACATCAAGCTCTATGTATGGCACAGCAGTTGTGCCGTTAGGATTCTGGAAGTAGGTCGCGCAGTCCTGCATCAGCACAATACCGGTGGCCGCTTCGCAAATGAGTAGATAAAAGCGCCGCTTGGGTTGCTCATGCATCACACTGGCCGTCCTCATAGTGATAGTGTTCCTGGCTGGCCGATGTGAAGCGCTGGATAAAGCCCGTAGTGTACTGCTCCGGTTTGGTTGGCTGAAAAATGCCCTCCTGTTGCGCCCAATCATAGACGCTGATTCCCAATGGATATTTGGTGAGGATGCCGCTCACCTGATACTGCTGGATAAACTCTTCAGCCTGTTGCCGGGAAGTGAATACGCCACTGGTGAAACGGCTGCCGGCTCCGTGAAATACACAAACGTCGTTCATGTGGCGGAATATGTCGTGTTGGTCAACGGTGATTGGAACCCAACGAAGCGGCAGAGATGCTTTGGCAAGCTCAGCATGATGTTCAAGTATTCTCCTGTGTCGCCTTCGTAAACTGCTCCACCACGTTCGCCGCCTGCGGAAACTCCCGCAGCAGCGCTGCCCGCTCAGCCAGCTCAAAATCCGCGAAATCGAAGCCGGGGGCTACGGTGCAGCTAACAAGGCCGTAGCCGGGGCGGTGCTTTACCTGCGCCGCAAACCACACGCCCGCCGGAATAACGGCCTGGGGCAGCTCGCCCGCGGCGAAGTCGGGGCCGAGGGTGAGGCGGGTGGGCTGGCCGGGCGTGAGCAGGATGATTTCCAGCGCCTGCCCCTGGTGGAAAAACCATAGCTCATCGGACTTGATGCGGTGAAAGTGCGACTTGTCCTCGTTTTCGAGCAGGTAGTAAATGGCCGTGCTCACGCTGCGGGTGTGGCCCGCGGCGGTGGTCAGCGTGTCGGTGGCGCGGTAGGTTTCGCGGTAGTAGCCGCCCTCGGGGTGGGGCGTTAGGTGCAGGTGCTGGATGATTTCCTGGGCGGTCATAGAATCGGGGTAAATAGAGCGGTATTCTGAAAAGTCGATTGATGCTCTTTGAACGTCATGCTGAGCTTGTCGAAGCATCTCTCCCGCTTCGTTGCAATGCTAACCCAACGAAGCGGGAGAGATGCTTCGGCAAGCTCAGCATGACGTTCTGGAGTTTTAGCCGTTATTGAATTCCCCGATGTGCCAGAGCACGCCGGCGGGGTCGTGCACGAAGCCTTCCCGGCCCCAGGCCTCCTGCCGGATGGGCAGCACCCGCACACCCGGAAATTGGCCGGGCAGGTCCAGGGCCTCCAACTGTGGCCAGTACTGCTCCACATTCTCCACTTCCAGAAACAGCATGGTGTTGTCTACCCATTCTGCCGCGTAATAGTCCTGCAGGTAAAAGCTCACGCCCGCAAGGGTAAACAACGACATGGCCGGCGACAACGCCACCTCGGTGAAGCCCCAGGCCTGGTAGAAGCGGCGCGACTCGGTGAAGTCGCGGGAGCCAATGAAGGGGCGGAGGGAGCGAATGGCTGGAATGGGCATCTGATAAAGCGGGTGTGATTGATCCTGGGCGGAAATGGCAGGTGGGGAAAGATAGGGCACCGTGCGGAAAAACTGAGGTGTGCCGCGCGTGCTTTTGTTGGGTTCCTGCGTACTTACGGCTTCATTCAAGCCCTTCCCACCATGCCCTACCAACCCAGCCCCGGCCGCTACGCCGCTATGCCCTACCGCCGCTGCGGCCGCAACGGCCTGAAACTGCCGGCCGTCTCGCTCGGCCTCTGGCACAACTTCGGCGACGTGGACGTGCTCCAGAACTTCCGCGCCATCCTGCACCGGGCCTTCGACTCGGGCGTCACGCATTTCGACCTGGCCAACAACTACGGCCCGCCGCCCGGCTCAGCCGAAACCAACTTTGGCCGCATTCTGAAAGAAGATTTCCGTGGCTACCGCGACGAGCTGGTGATTTCCACCAAGGCCGGCTACCACATGTGGGAAGGACCCTATGGCGAGTGGGGCTCCCGCAAATACCTCATCTCCAGCCTCGACCAGAGCCTGCGCCGCATGAAGCTGGACTACGTGGACATCTTCTACTCGCACCGCCCCGACCCCGAAACGCCCCTGGAAGAAACCATGGCCGCTCTTGACCACGTGGTGCGCCAGGGGAAGGCCCTGTACGTGGGCATTAGCAACTACGCGCCCCGGGAGGCGGCCGAGGCCATTCGCATCCTGCGCGAGCTGGGCACGCCCTGCCTGATTCATCAGCCTAAATACTCGATGTTTGAGCGCGGCCCGGAAAACGGTCTGCTAGACCTGCTGGGTCAGGAAGGCGTGGGCTGCATCCCGTTTTCGCCCCTGGCTCAGGGCCTGCTTACCAACAAATACCTGCACGGCATCCCCGAGGACTCGCGGGTAGCCAAGGGCGTGGGCTTCCTCACCGAAAACCAGCTGACCGAAGCCCGCCTCACGCAAATCCGCCAGCTCAACGACCTGGCCCAGGAGCGCAACCAGAGCCTGGCCCAGCTGGCCCTGAGCTGGATTCTGCGCGACGAGCGTATTACCTCTGTGCTCATCGGCGCCAGCAAACCCGATCAGCTCACCGACTCGCTGCGCTGCCTGGAAAACCTGCAGTTCAGCCCCGAGGAACTGGCGCGGATTGAGGAAGTGCTGAAAGCGTAAAGCTGTCATTCCGAGCACAGCGAGGAATCTGAGTTGCCCACTTAAGGCTGAACCAGATTCCTCGCTGTGCTCGGAATAACAGCTGGTATTGCGGCGTCGGCTGCTACGGGTTCTGCTGCAGAATCTGCAACGTCTTCTCGTCCGGCTCGCCGCCGAAGAATTTATCCAGTACCTGCTGAAAAACCGGGTCGGCACCTTCCAGCGCGGCAAACAGCGTCATGCTGGACCGGAGCTTCAGGTCATCGGGGCTGCCCATGATGCGGGTGGCATCGGTGCCGTCCAGCATCAGCAGGACCGCGCTGATTTCCCGCATGCGCGGGCCCAGCACTGGGTGGTGCAGGTAGGCCTCGGCTTCCTGCCGGCTCTGGATGGCGTAGAACCGGGCCGTTTCGCTGTAGCCCAGGCCCTGCAGCTGGGGGAAGATGTACCACACCCAATGGCTACGCTTGCGCCCGGCCCGGATTTCTGAAAGGGCCGTGGCGTAGTCGCGCTGCTGGGCGTCGAGGAAGCGTTGGATGTTGGCTGGCATGGGCCAATGGGTTTGACTGAGGAAGGAGGCAATCCGCATACGCAGCCCGGACGCTGGGGGCTGGCCTACACCTGCAGCTTGCCGCCCTGAATGGCGGCCGCCATCAGGCCCGGGAACTGGTGCGGGGTGCAGGCGAAGGAGGGAATATCGAGGGCGGCCAGCTGCTCGGCCACGCGCCTATCGAAGCTGGGGGCGCCGTCGTCGGAGAGGGCCAGCAGGGCTACGACTGTAACGCCGGCGGCGCGCAGGGCGGCAGCTTTTTTGAGCATCTGCTGCTCGTTGCCGCCCTCGTACAGGTCGCTGATGAGCACCAGAATGGTGTCGGTGGGGCGGGTGATGAGCTGCTGGCAGTAGCCCAGGGCCAGGTTGATATCGGTACCGCCGCCTAGCTGCACCCCAAACAGCAGGTCCACCGGGTCCTGCAGATCCTCGGAAAGGTTTACCACGCTAGTGTCAAACACCACCATGTGCGTTTTCACGGCCTTGATGGAGGCCAGCACCGCTCCGAATACGCCCGCGTACACCACCGAGGAGGCCATGGACCCGCTCTGGTCCACGCACAGCACAATTTCCTTGAGCGCCTGCCCGCGCCGCCCGAAGCCCACCAGCCGCTCGGGCACGATGGTGCGCTGGGCCGGCTGGTAGTGCTTCAGGTTGACGCGAATGGTGGCGGCCCAGTCGATTTCGCGGTAGCGGGGGCGGGGGTTGCGCACGGCCCGGCTCAGGGCGCCCTGCACGGCCTGCCGCAGCGGGTTCGAGAGTTTCTGCTCCAGCTCCTTCACCACCCGGCCCACCACCTCGCGGGCGGTGTGCTTCACCTTCTGGGGCATCACCCGGCTCAACGACATGAGCAGGCCCACCAGCTGCACATCGGCCTGCACTGTGCGCAGAATCTCGGGCTCCAGCAGCAGTTGGTGCAGCCCCAGGCGGTCCATGGCGTCGCGCTGCATCACGGCCACCACGTCGGTGGGGAAGTAGGTGCGGATGTCGCCCAGCCAGCGGCTCACGCGCGGCGCGGAGCCGCCCAGCCCGGCCTTGCGCTCCGACTGGTCATATAGCGAGGTCAGCACGTCGTCCATGCCTTTGTAATCGGCATCGAAGGTAATCTGGTTCTGGGCGTCGGCCTCGGAGCCGAGCACGAGCTTCCAGCGGGTGGCGTTGTCGGTGGCGGGTGTCATGGGGCAGATGGTTAACCCAAGTTGCGGAGAACAAGGTCTAGAGCTAGTTCCCCTCCTTGGAAAGGAGGGGCTAGGGGTGGTTGATAGATGCAAGAACGATGACTATAGCTGGATGATGTTCAACGATTGTCAACCACCCCTAGCCCCTCCTTTTCAAGGAGGGGAACTAGCTTTTTTAGCGCTAGTTCTAGTTCTTCGCAACGTAAATTAATTACTCGAAAAAATCCCCCGGGTCGGCCTGGGCGAGGTATTTGTTGAGGCTGCCCAGGTCGCCGAAGATGGGCTGAATGAGGGCCAGGAACTGCTCGGTGGCGGCGGGGCCGTCGGTGAAGGCCAGAAAGATGTCGCCCTGGCCGGCCAGCTCCACGTGGTCGAGCAGGGCCGGGGCGTGCTCCTCCAGGATGGTTTCGATGTGCTCGGCCCAGCTGGCTCCGCTGCCGCTGAAGCCGTATTTCTCGAACACGTTGTAGTAGTCCTCCAGGTTGGTGAGGTTCACAAGGATGCGCTCCTGGCGGCCGGGCTCGGCCTTATCGGCTAAATCAGCCACCTGGAAAGGGTAGGTAGTAGGCATAGGTGGCAAGGTACGACGGCTGGTAATTGGAACGGTGTAGAGACGCAATATCTTGCGTCTCGTCGTTGCTGATGCTGTTTGATCTGCGCGAAGACGGTCATTCAACGATGAGACGCAAAATATTGCGTCTCTACATCGTGCTATGGTACGTCAATAGCCCAGCAGCTCCCGCAGGCCCGGTAGTACCCGCAGGCCCCGTTCCAGGTCGAAATCTTCCTCCGCTGCGGCCAGGGCCGGCTGGGCGTCTTGCCGGGCGAGGTCGAGGAGCTGGCGGCGTTCGGGCAGGCTGAAATCGGTGAAGGCGCGGCGCAGCAGGGGCACGATTTCGCGGAAGGTGTCTTCGGGCAGCGTGCCCAGCCAGTCATTGAGCAGGTCGAAGAGGGGGCGGTGGTGGAGCAGCAGCAGGGCGCTGCCGCTGAGGAAGCCTTCCAGCCAAGCCGTGGCGTAGCTGGTAGGCTGGGCCGGCGAGAGGGCCAGGCCCAGAGCCGTGGCGGCTTCCTCCGGGCTGAGGCGGTGGGCATCAAACAACAGCCGCCCCGCCGCCCCGGCCAGCAGCCCCGACGAGGCCGGGTTGCGCAGCACCACGGCCAGGGCCGCGTACCAATCGGTTTCCTGGGCTTCGTCCTGCAGCAGCCGGATGGCCTGGTGGCTGCCTTCGAGGCGGGGCAGCAGCTGGCGGGCCGCATCATAGTCGAGGCCGGTGCAGGCCGGCGGCAGGCCGATGCACAGGCGCGGCACCAGGTGGTGCACCACGGTGGCTACCTGGGCGGTTTCGGTGCGGCGCACGTTGCCGTAGCGCAGCACGTTCACCAGCGGGGGCAGGGCCGCCAGCAGGTGCGTCACGTCGCGGGTGCCGGCCGAGAGGGTTTCGAGCCGGGCCACCAGCGCCCCGATGGCCGGGCCGAGGTCGGCCTGCAGGGCTTCTTCCAGCAGCTGGCTCACGGCTTCCAAGTCGGGGGCCTCGGCGGCGCGGCTGGCGGCCCGGGCGGCGGCGGCGGCCAGCACGGTGTTGCCCCAGCGGCCCGCGTCGAGCACCTGCAGGGCGTACTCGGGCTGCCACTGCAGCTCCCATAGCTCGTGGAAGGTGCCGGCCTTGCCGTGAGCCCGGCGCGGCTGGCCCCAGCGGATGTCGAGCAGGCGCAGGCGGTGCAGCAGGTGGCTGCGGCTTAGGTCCAGCTCCTTGCGCAAATCCAGGTCGAGGGTGCGGGCGGTGGCTTCAGGCTTGAGGCGGGTGGCTTTTTGCTGCAGCTGCACGTCCTGCTGCAACGGCGTGGCGGGCTGCTCGGGCGGCACCGCGCCCAGCCGCTCGCCCACCACCAGCTCGCGCTGCACCAGCTCCAGGGTTTCGGGGTAGCCTCCGCCCAGGATGGCCACGGCGGCTTCCTGCAGCTCCTCGATGCCCGGCAGCTCGCGGCCACGCACGGCGGCCAGGGTGTGGGCCAGGCGCACGCCCTCGATGGCGTGGGCGGCGGAGGCGTCCAGGTCGCGGGAGCGGAGCAGGCGGGCGGCGCGCACCATCCAGTGCGTGACCACCTCGGCGCGGGGCGTGGTAAACAGCAGCTCGTACCAGGCCGGCGAGCCCACTCCCGCCCCGTAGCCCGAGGCGGTAGACAGGCGCTCAAACGTCCACGGAATCCAGGTGGCGGCGGTGGCTACTTTTTTCAGGCCCTTGAGGCGGGCTTTGTCTTCTTTCTTGAGCAGCTCGGGCCGCAGCACCGGGGCGTGCCAGGCCCCGCACACCACCGCCACGCGCTGGTAGCCCTGGCGCAGGGTGGCGCGCAGTGTTTCGCGCATGAAGGCCTCGCGCAGCAGGGTTTCCTCGGTTTCGGGCAGGTTCAGCTCTTCGCGCAGGGCCGTCATCAGGTCCAGCACCACGGCAAACGTGTCGGCGTGGCCGGGGGCGTGTTCCAGGCGCAGCTCCCACCACCGCTCCCCGTCGGCGTAGCCGTCGAGTTCGGCCAGGTAGGAGATGGGGTCCCGGGTGGCCTCAGCCGCTGAGTCCTGATCCGGTGCCTCACCCCCTAACCCCCTCTCCGGTAGAGAGGGGGAACGAGCTTCTAATCCTGGCTCTACATCCTGTTCTGGCGCTTCTGTGGTTGAGTTGAAGTCAGCTTCCAGAACTGGTTCCGAGGGGGCCAAGGGGGGAGACGTAACGTCAGGCACTTCATCCGGCATCCCGAAGCGCAGGGCCATGGGCAGGTCGAAGCAGCGCAGGTGGGCGCCGTGGCGGTGGCACCAGTGGAGGGCCTGCCACTCGGGCGAAAACTCGGCGAAGGGCAGAAACGAGGCCTGCTGGTGCTGCTTGGGGTTGTACACAAGCAGGGCCACCGGCGGAACCATCTCCGGGTGCAGGGCGGCGGCCAGCGCGGCCTCCGCATCGGCGGGGCACTCCAGCAGCACCACATCGGGCTGGTAGGCGTCGAGGGCGTGCACGAGGCTGGCGGCGCTGCCGGGCCCGTGGTGGCGGATACCGAAAAGGCGGAGGTCGGTGGGCATTAGATGTTTTTGGCGCGTTGTTGTTCTGCCTTCCAGTGGGGTAAAACGGCACACAGCTGTTCGGCAAATTCCCGGGTAAGGCGGTAGGGGGCGTCGCCCGCTTCAAAATGCTCCTTCATGATGCTGCTTACGGCCGGTGAGTAGCACACCTTTGCGCGCAAGTTCTCCAGATGTTCTACCCGCACTACCAGCTTCATTAATTGGTGCGACTTGCGGTGGTGGCCAACAACGGTAACGGCGTCACACGTCCCCGGGTACCAGTCGATGATGTATACTTTGGCGCCCGGTGCAAAATGCTTCGTGCCGTAGCGGATTTCAACTCCGCCCGGTCCGTAGGGCCGTTCCCGAATAATATTGCCAACCGCTGTCCAGTAAGATTCAGGCTGTTTGTTTGACATAATGCCTTGCCTATTTTTTACTGATTTCGGTTGAAGCCTGCCGCTCCTGCAGCAACTCCCGTGCGGCTGATAAGGCATCCGGCAGCACTTTTTGCTCCTGAAGCATCAGTTGCAGGCTTTCGTCGGATTTGCGGGCGAAATTCTGCTTGAACTGGTCAATGCGTTGTCGGCGGCGGCGGGCTGCTTGCTCGGGTGTGGGAGTGGCGGTAATGCGCTGGTTGATAAAAGCGTGAGCGGCTGGCTTATTCAAGAGATAATACAGCAGCACCAGCCCTAGCCCCAGAATCGAAAAACCTACTCCTACGTCTCCAAAACCGAAATTGAACCGGACATTATCCGGTAAGAAATTGATGATGCTGAACAGGGTAAGGCCCAAGGTCAGCAGGAGTACCGGTTTGAAGAACGGGCGGAAAAAGAAGTAAGCCAGCAGATTCAGAAGCACAGCAGCAAAAGCGCCGTAATGAGCCGGAGTAAAGGCCCGCTGGTACGCTTCTCCATCCTGGTACACTGGCACAAACAGAACCGTGAGAATTGTATAAACACTAAGGGCGGCCAGCAATACTACTGGAATCAGGTTCTTGTGCGTGCGTAGGAAGTGCATTGAAAACAGGTTGGTCAGTGCGGGCAAGATGCTTCGTTCCGCTCAGCATGACGTTCAGTTTCGAATCGAATTCTACTCCACCACCTCCCGGCAGGCGCGGTAGAGGTCTTTCCAGCCGTCCCGCTCTTTTACCACGGTTTCGAGGTATTCGAGCCAGACGGTGCGGTCCTGCACGGGGTCTTTGAGCACGGCGCCGGTGAGGCTGGCGGCCAGGTCGTGGGCGCGGAGGCTGCCGTCGCCGAAGTAGGCGGCCAGGGCCAGGCCGCTGTTCATCACCGAAATGGCCTCGCCGGTGCTGAGCGTGCCGCTGGGGCTTTTAAGCTTGGTTTTGCCGTTCTCCGTCACGCCCGAGCGCAACTCTCGGAAGATGGTCACGAGGCGGCTGATTTGCTCCAGGGCCGGGGCTTCGGCGGGTAGCTGCAGCGCCTTGCCCTGCTTTTCCACCCGCGTCTGCACGATGCGCACTTCCTCCTCCGCGGAGGTCGGCAGGGGCAGTACGACGGTGTTGAAGCGGCGGCGCAGCGCGCTGCTTAGCTCGTTCACGCCCTTGTCCCGGTCGTTGGCGGTGGCAATGACGTTGAAGCCGCTCACGGCCTGTACCTCGGTGGAAAGCTCCGGGATGGGCAGCACTTTTTCGGAGAGCATGGTGATGAGCGTATCCTGCACGTCGGAGGGGATGCGGGTGAGCTCCTCGAGGCGCACCAGGCGGCCTTCCTGCATGCCTTTGAACAGGGGCGAGGGCACCAGCGCGCCCAAAGAAGGCCCTTCGGCAATGAGGCGGGCGTAGTTCCAGGAGTAGCGGATGGCGTCCTCGGAGGTGCCCGCCGTGCCCTGCACCAGCAAGTCCGACCGGCCGCTGATGGCCGCCGTCAGGTGCTCCGATACCCAGCTTTTGGCCGTGCCCGGCACGCCCAGCAGCAGCAGGGCGCGGTCGGTAGCCAGGGTGGCCACCGCAATTTCCATCAGCCGCCGCTGCCCGATGTACTTGGGCTCGATTTCAAACCCGTTATCCAGCTTGCCGCCCAGCAGGTAGGTGACGGTGGCCCAGGGCGAGAGGTGCCAGTTCGGGGGTTTGGGCCGGTCGTGGTCGGCGGCGCGCAGAGCGGCCAGCTCTTCGGCGTACACATCCTCGGCGTGCGGGCGCAGGACGGCGGTTTCGGGCGTGGTAGGCATAGGGTTGATGGGTATAGAGACGCGACACTTCGGGTCTCGTCGTTGCTGATGTTGTTTGACCTGGGTGGTTCCGGTTGTTCTGGCGGAGGTCCTTATTCTGTGAGGTGGTGCCGGTTGCTCTGACGGGAGACGCGAAGTGTCGCGTCTCTACATCGTTCAGTGCGGTAGTTCCGGTTGTTCTGGCGGGAGACGCAAAGTATTGCGTCTCTACATCGTTCTGTGAGGTAGTTCCGGCCGTTCTGGCGTGAGACGCAAAGTATTGCGTCTCTACATCGTTCATTCGAGTAGTACCTCGGCGAGCTGCTGGCGGAAGTGCAGGGTGTTAAGTAGGCGGGCGAGGCTGTTGTGCAGGTAGGGCACGTCCTGGAGCAGGGGCTGCAGGGGCTCGGCGCAGAGGCGGTACTGGGCGGCGGGCACCGCGCGGGCCATGTGCTCGAGCAGCTGCCCGGCCGCATACTGGATGCGGTACAGCTCCACGGGCTTGCTGAGAGTATCGCGCAGCACCTCCACCACCCGGCGGGTGAGGCGCTCGGGCCAGGGGCCGGGGGCCAGCTGCAGCAGCGACAGCCAGCCCACCTCGGCGCTGAAATGAGGCGTGGCGTTGATGAGGGGCAGCAGCAGGTCGGCGGCCTGCTCCGGCGTGAGCTGCCACACCAGGCCGCCGGTGGGCAGGGTGGCGGGCAGGGGGCGGGGCTTCTCGTAGAACCAAGCCAGCAGGGCCCCGGCCCACTCGGCGTCCTGGTGGAGCACGGCGGCTTCGGCCCAGGCCGTGAGCAGCAGCCCGGCCCACTCGGTGGCGGCGGCCAGCTCCAGCAGCTTGCGGGGCGCCAGCTGCCAGTGCGCAGCCCAGCGGGCCGGCGGCAGCAGGGCTAGCACCTGCCCCAATAGCGCGGCCCGCTCGCCCTGAAACCGGCTGTCCTTCTGCTCGATACCGTCGGGGAGCCAGGTTTTGTCCCAGTCGGCCGGGGGCAGCTCCACAAGCAGCTTTTTGCTGAGCAGGCCGGTTTTGAGGCGCACCAGGGGCTCGGCCCGCTGCCACAGCCGCGCCAGCAGCGGACTATCGGGCAGGCGGGCCAGCAGCGGCCGGACGGCCTGCCGCACCTCCTTGCTTTTGGCCGTCAGGTACTGCTCCAGCAGGGGTGCGTCGGCGGGGTCGGGGTTTTGGGCGAGGGTCTGGATCAGCTCGGCTTGGGTGCGGGCGGGCTCCTGGGGCAGGGTAGCGGCCAGCAGCGTCCGGGCCTCGGTGGGGTCGGTGTCGCGCAGCAGGTAGAGGTAGGTGCGGCGCTCGGCCAGGGTGCCGGTTTCCCAGGTGGCTGGGTCGGGAGCAGTAGCGCCGGCCAGCAGCACGGGCTGCCAGGCCGGGTTCTGGGCGGCCAGCCACTCGCCCCGCCGGCCCAGTACCTGGGAGGCGGGGCCGTGCAGCTCCCGGCGGGTGCGCGTAGCTTCCAGCAGGCCCACCAGCAGCCGTGGCGGCACCCGCCGCTGGTGCCGGTGCATATCTTCCAGAAAGCCGTAGAGCGAGCCGGCCTCGGTGCCTTCCAGCATCAGCTGCAGCAGCTGCGCACCCTGCGGCCCCAGCGGCGCAGCCGTTTCGGACCCGGCAACTGCCGCCGTGCTTGGCCGGTGGGCTGGGCCGGAATCAGCAGGGGCCGGCGCGGCTTCGGTGGCCGCCGCAGTTCTCTCTTCAGAGAATGTCGTTGCCGGGGTGGGCCGGGAGGTTTCCGGCGCATCGGCCCCGGCCCGCGGGGGGCGGAAGCCGGCTTTGCGCACGGTACTCAACACCCCGGCCAGCAGCAGCACCTGCTGCTCGCGGTGGTCAGCAGATTCGGCAGGCGCGGCGCAGCCGGGCACGGCGGGCAGGGTTTCGGTGCTCTGGCGGGTGCCCAGTAGGGCCACGCGCTGGAGCTGCTGCCAGTCGGCGGCGGGACGCAGGTGGGGGGCGGAAGGGGGCAGGGCGTCGGGCATGGGTCAGGCAGTGAGCGGGTGAAGGGCGGCCGGCCAGCTGCCGAGCGGGCGCAGGCCCCGGCCGGTCCACTCCCCGAATACTGTGAGGGGCTGGCCGCCGCTGAGGGCGCGCATCTCCCAGCCCGCCAGCTCGTCGCAGAGCAGGGGCAGGGCCACAGAATCGGCCGCCGCGGCGGGGCCGGTGTTGGCTTCTCCGGCTTCCATTCCGTCATCAGCCGCCGGAAACTGAAGCTGCCAGCCGCCCGTGGCGGTGCGGGCAGGAATGCCGCCGCGCAGCAACGCGGGCCACTCGCGCAGCCAGGGCAGACGGGCCAGGGCGTCGGCGTAGTCGTTCAGGAGCCGGGTGGGGCCCTGGCCGCCAGTGGGAGCGGCCGTAGCCGATGTCAGACCCTGGAAAGTGAGCGGCCCGGGCACGGCCCGCAGCGGCACCCGACCGGCATAAAACGTCAGCTCGCCCGCGTACCGGCCCGCGGGCAGCAACGGCGTGGCGAAGGCCTGTCCGCCGAAGGAAAATTCCACCACCAGCGCGAAGCGGCCGGTGCGCTGGCCCTGCAGCCAGGAGCGGCGCACGGTCAGGCGGTCTTCCTCGGTGGTAGTCTGGCTGAGTACCTGCCACTCGTCGGCCACGGCGGGCTGGGTGGCCAGCAGGTCTTCCTTCTTCAGGTTCACGCCCACCAGCTGCAGCACGTCGGCGCGAACTTCGTCGGCTAGCTCGGGCAGGCGCTGGAACGTGCGCACCAGCAGGTACAGCTCGCCGAGGCGGGCCAGCAGGCGGGCGGGCCAGTCGGGGCCCTGGTGGCGCAGGTCGGGCAGCTCGCGCACGGCCGCCGCCAGCCCCGGCAGTTGGTTGTCCACGAGGCGGGCGGCCTGGCTTTCCCAGTAGGCGCGCGGCTGCTGGTCGAGGGCGGCCAGGCCGGTGCGCACCACATCCAGCAGCCAGGTTTCCAGCTCCTGGGCCCCGCGCTGCATGCGGGCGTGGCGCTGGGTTTCGCGCTTCTGGCGGGCAGCCTCACTCCCCGCTGCCTGCTCCTCAGCAGCAGGCGAGCCAGCCGCTGTTTCGGGGGAATTGTTGCCTTCCGCCCCGGCCGTAGTGGCGGGTTTGGGGGCTTTTTTCTCCTGGGTTTGCTGACGTTTTTCCAGCCATTCCTGCAGCCAGGCGGGGGGCTCGGCGGGGCCCAGCAGCTGAGGCTGACGGGCCAGCAGCAGGAGCAAGCCCGCCCCGTGCTTGCACGGGAACACGCGGCTGGGGCAGCTGCACTTGAAGGCGGGAGCGGTGAGGTCGAGGCCGGTTTGGTAGGGTTTGCTGCCGCTGCCTTTGCACTCGCCCCAGGCGGCGGTGTCGGTGCGGCCCAGGTTCTGCCACCGGGCGGGGGCGGCCAGCTCCTGGCCCCGTTTCAGGGTGCCGGCATCGGGGATAAGGGCGCGGGCCTGTTCTTCGGTCCAGGTCAAGATAGAGGCACGGTTAGGCCGGCCGGGGCCGGAGGATAGACCGGGGCAAAGTAGGGGTTCAGACCGAAAATTCCGCGCCGCACTGCGGGCATTTGTGCAGCACCGTGCCCGCATAGTATAGCCGCTGCCACCACGCCGGCCGGGGCAGGGGCGCGGCGCCCTCGGCCCGGCAGCGCGGGCAGCGCAGCACCGGCGGCGTGGCGCGCTGTTGCTCAAAGGCTTCCACCAGCGCCTGGGCCTGCGGCACGTCGGCTTCCTCAATCAGCAGCTGGTAAAACAGTCCGTCGCCGAAGGGAAAGGAGGGCGGGCCGCAGGTTTTCACCAGTGCGTCCACATCGGCCTCTTTGAGCTGGTTATACAGCGCCACCGCCTCGGCGTAGGTCAGGAACTGGGCGGCGGGGGTGAGCATGGGTGGAGTGAGAACAATGTAGAGACGCAATATTTTGCGTCTCGTCGTTGAACGATCGGGGAAAACAACATCAGCAACGTAGAGACGCAAAATATTGCGTCTCTACGTCGTTCTGCCTTACTTCCGCCGCTTCACCGGCGCGCCTTGTTGCCCGCGCAGCTTCAATACGTAGAACAGTAACCCGGCCGATAACACGGCCAGGGCGGCGGCCAGCAGCTCGCGGCTGGTGCGGGCCTGAGTGGCTTCGTCGGCGGTGGCTTGCAGGTCCTGGAGCTTCTTTTCGCGCTGCCGGTCGCGCTCCTGCAGGTTGGCAATCTGGCTTTCCAAATCGTGGAACCGCTCCCGGGTACTGCTCTGGTCGGTTTGGGCCACGGTGATTTGCTGGCGGGCCTGCTGGTTTTCGGCCACCACGGCGGCGGTTTTGCGCAGGGTGCCGGCCTGCACGGCCCGCACAATCTCAGTGTCCTTGCGGATGATGCCTTTCAGGGCGTCCACCACTTCCTGAAGGTCTTTTTTGCTGGGCTTATCGGCCAGGAAGGCGTTGCGCTGGGCGGCGGCGGCTTCATACTCCTGCACCAGCTGCTGGCGCTCCTGAATCAGGCGAGGCAGCGGGTCGTCGGGGGCGGTGGAGGGCGTTTGGGCGAGGGCGGCGGTGCTGGCCAGGGCAAACAGAGCGGGCAAAAGGCGTTTCGTCATACGGGGCAAAGATGGGGCATACGGATTTAGCCCGCAGAGGGCGTAGAGGGTTGCGCAGAAGGCGCAGAAGAACGACCTCCGCGCCCTCTGCGCCAAACAATGCGTCCTCTGCGGGCTAAAAAATCAACCCCCTAACGCCGGCACCGGCTGCCGTATTTCCTTCGGCTTGTGCCGGTAGAACCACAGAATCAGAATTGGCAGCAACGTCAGCTCGGCCACCACGCCGAACAGCAGCGTCAGCCCAATCAAAAGCCCCACGTAGAACGTGCCGTCAAACGACGAAAAGATCAGCGTGGAGAAGCCGCCCACCAAAATAAGAGAGGTGACGATGACGGCTTTGCCGGCCATCAGGTAGGTTTTGCGCACGGCTTTGAACAGGCTGGGCTCCTGCAGCAGCACCAGTTTCAGCTTCGAGATGAAGTGGATGGTATCATCCACGGCAATACCGAAGGCAATGGTGAAGATGATGCTGGTGCTGACCTTCATGCTCACGCCGGCCGCGCCCATCACGCCGGCCACAATCAGGATGGGCACTAGGTTGGGGATGAGCACCACCACCGTCATGCGTACCGAGCGGAACAGCAGCAGCACAATCAGCGTCACCATCACAATGTCGATGCTCATGCCCGTAATCATGTTGAGCGTGAGGTTTTCGTTGTTTTTGTCGATGAGATTGGCCGAGCCGGTGAGGCGGGTTTGCAGCACGGTGCTGTCCACGGACGTGCGCAGGAAGCGGCGCAGGCCGGCGTTCAGCTGGTCGGCCCGGATGCTGCCCACGTCGGGCATGCGGCCGGTGAGGCGGCCCTCGGAGCCGTCGGGCAGGGCCAGGGCCCGAAACTCGGGCTTCTTGCGAAACAGCTTTACCTTGCGCAGCAGCCGCTGCAGCTCGGCCTCCGAGTCGGGCAGGCGGTATTCGTCCAGCAGGCCGCCGTTCAGGGCTTTGCGCACCGATTTGATGAGCGTGACGGGCGAGGCCACGAAGTTCAGGCCGTAGTCCCGCTGCAGGTAGTTTTCAATCTGCTCGGTCTGGCGCAGCACCTGCAGGTCGTAAATCGTGCGGCCGGGGCCGGGCTTGAGGTCCAGCTCGAAGGGCCGCACGCCGGCAAACTGCCGCTCGAAAAACCGGAAATCCAGCTTCACCGGGTCGTTTTTCGACAAATCATCGAGCAACGCCGAGTTGATGCGGATGCGCGAGGCCGAGGCCACCGACAGCCCCAGCACCACGGCGCTGATGGCCACCACCCAGTGCCGGCGGGCCAGCACCGTGCGGAACATCCGGCCCAGCACGCCGTCCCAGCTGTGGCCTTCCTGGCGCGGAATGCGCAGCTGGGGCTTGCGCAGCAGTACCAGCATGGCCGGCAGCAGCGTGAAGCTGAGGGCAAACGTGAGCAGCACGGCAATGCCCGTAAACAGCCCGAAGTTGTAGATGGGCCGGATGGTGCTGGTCATCAAGGTGAAAAACCCGATGCTGGTGGTCAGGGCCGACAGTCCCGAGCCGAAGCCCGATTCCTTGAGGGCAATCAGCAGCGAATCCCGCTTGCTGGCCCCGTAGCCCAGCTCCGTGACGTAGCGCGTGATGATGTGGATGGTATCGGACATGCCCACCACGAACAGCATCACCGGCAGCAGCGCCGTCATCAAGTCAATGCTCACCCCGAAGGCCGACATCACGCCCAGCCCCCACAGAATGGCCCCCAGCACCACCACCAGCGGCAGCACCACGCCCCACCACGTCCGGAACGTGAGCCACAGCAGCCCCGTCACCAGCAGCACCGAGAGGCTCATGAACACCAGCAGCTCCATCTGCAGCCGGTCCACAAACACCGACTGGGCCACCATCTTGCCGGCTAGGTGGTACTCGTTTTCGGGGATGCCCTGGCGCTGCAGCTCCGTGCGCACGGCCGCCAGCAGCGAGTCGCCGGGCGGCTTGCTGAGGTTGGGCGAGGTCTGGAACAGGATGGTCACGGCCCGCGCATCCCGCGAAATCAGGTTGCCCACCAGCCCCGGCGTGCGGTACACCAGCGCCGAGTCCTGGGCGCGCCGTTCGGGCTCCTGGGGGTGCAGGTAGGGCACGTTGAACACGCCCAGCCCTTCCACCACCGGGTTGCTGGCCGTGGTCGGCGACGAGACCTGCGTGACGTGCCGCCGCGCCCGGATAAAGCGCGTGAGCGAATCGACCTTGGTCAGGAACCGGGACTCGAACACCGTCTGGCCGGCCGGGGCTTCCAGGCCCAGTAGCACATAGTCGTTGTCGTTGCCGAAGCGGCCGGCGTACTGCTCGTAGTAGTCCAGGTCCGGGTCGCCGGCGGGGTAGAAGTCGTTGAAATTGTAGTTGAAGCGCAGCTGGGCCACGAAGAACACGGCCAGGGCCGTGAGGAGCCCGAGGGCCAGCAGCGTGAGGTGCGCAAGTTTGCGAAGGGGCATAGAAACCAGTACTGCGCCGCCGGGGCCGCGCGCATCGTTGAACGGAAAAAGGCCGCGGGGCAGCCCGCGCAAAGGTAGGGCCGCCCCGGCGCGGGTTTCTGCCGAATCCGCGCTACTTTAGGGCAACCAGAAGCCAACCCCGGCTTTCGGGCTTTTGTTTCCTCGTTTTCCAAGTCTTCGCCCATGAAAAACGCCCTGCTCGCCCTCTGCCTGTTCGCCTTCGCCGGCACCGCCACTGCTCACGAAGGCGACAAAGCCGCCGCCAAAGGCAAGAAGAAAGAAGCCTGCTCCACCGAAATGGCCGCCAAGTGCGCCAAAACCGGTGCCACCGCCGGCACGCCCTCGTGCTGCATGAAGAAAGGCACCAAAACCGCCGCCGTAACGCCGGCCCCAGCTGTGAAGTCGCTGTAAATAGCTTCCGGCAGTTGTCATTATACTGCCGCTTCGATGTAGAGACGCAATATTTTGCGTCTCTTCGTTGCTGACGTTGCTCAAGACAGTCTACACGTATCGTTCAACGAGGAGACGCAAAATATTGCGTCTCTACATCGTTCAAGCTGTTGCCTAATAATGTAATAAGCCCCCTCTCGTAGCTGACTGCGTGAGGGGGTTTATATTGATAACATATTGATGGGGATGAAATTGCCGACTGTATTTTGGGTGTTTGTAATTCTGCTGCTCACCGCCGCCGGGCAAGCTCATGCGCAGGCTACGTACAACCGCTGGGAGGCGCGCCCGGTAGCCATGCCCCAGACTAAGTTCACGAAAGCGCAGCAGGATTCTATCCGCCGGACCGGCTACTGGCAAAAGAATCCGTCGCTCAAACGCGGCATCGGTCCACGGATACGCAACCGACAGTTACTGCCCGAGGATCAGCCGTATTTCGATTTCGTGGGGCGCTCCGTCCGGTATCCCGCGGCGGCGCTGCGAGCTCAGACGGAAGGGGAAGTCTGGATGCAGTTGGCGGTTGACGCCACCGGCCGGGTAGTTAAGGTCACGTTGCTTACAACAACCATTGCACCAGGAGCCGGCGGAGAAGCTGAGATAGTACAGCAGACGCGTGAAATTCTGCAGCATCTGCGCTTTGAACCGGCCGCGGCGGCCACTTAGGAGGAAGCAAGAATTTCATTTGGAATTCGGTAGCTGATGGCCACAATCATACTGGAAACATTCATCAACGCCCCGGCGGCCCGCTGTTTTCAGTTGGCGCTAAGCATGGATTTGCACACAATTTCGGCCCGTCAAACCCAAGAGGAAATCATCGATGGCGTCCGTCGCGGCGTGCTGCAGCTCGGCGACTCCGTCACGTTCCGGGCGCGGCATTTTGGCGTGTGGCAGACGCTGACGAGCAAAGTCACAGCGTTTGAGGCTCCAAGGTATTTCTGCGACGAAATGCAGCGGGGCGCTTTTAAACGTATGCGCCATGAGCACCACTTTCAGGTGCAGGATGCCGGCACCCTGATGCGGGACGTGTTCGAATTTGCCTCCCCGCTGGGCTGGCTGGGCCGGGCGGTGGATGCGCTGGTGCTGAAACGCTACCTCCGGAAATTCCTGGTGGAGCGGGCGCGCGTGGTCAGGCATTACGCCGAAAGCGGTCAGTGGCGCGAAGTGCTGCCGCCGCAGTAACGGCCGGCGGCGGCGCCTCCCGAAACATCCCCCAAAGCCCAACGGTTGCAGAAGCGTCGGCCGCCCCACGCCGGCATCTATCCGCTGCCGTATGCCCGAAAACGCCCCTTTATCCCCCGCCGACATTGACCGCATCATCGAAATGGGATGGGAGGACCGCACGCCGTTCGAGGCCATTGAAACCCAATTTGGCCTGGCCGAAAAGGACGTCATTACCCTGATGCGCCGCGAAATGAAGGCGTCCTCGTTCCGGATGTGGCGGGCCCGCATGAGCGGCCGCGCCACCAAGCACCGCGCCCTCCGCTCCGACGACGTGGACGGCTTCAAAAGCAACCAGCAGCGCAGCATCACCCACAACAAAATCAGCAAGCGGTAGACGCGCCGCGTTTTCCCCGAAAGCCATCCGGCCAGAAAAGCCGCCCGAACCGGGAGGCTTTTTCTATTTTTGGCGGCTTGTCCGCTTCGGCGCACGCTAAAGCTTACGCTACCATCCGCTCCATGAACCAGTACCACACCCTGCTCCAACACATCCTCGACCACGGCACCCAGAAAACCGACCGCACCGGCACCGGCACGCTCTCGGTGTTCGGCTACCAGATGCGGTTTGATTTGCAGCAGGGCTTTCCGCTGGTGACCACCAAGAAGGTGCACCTGAAAAGCATCATCCATGAGCTGCTGTGGTTTCTGCGCGGCGACACCAGCAACCAGTCGCTGGAAGACGTGGGCGTGACCATCTGGCGGGAGTGGGCCGATGAGAACGGCGACCTAGGCCCCATCTACGGCAAGCAGTGGCGCAGCTGGGCCGCGCCCGACGGCCAGAGCATCGACCAGATCAGCCAGATGGTGCACCTGCTCCGCACCCAGCCCGATTCGCGCCGCATGGTGGTATCGGCTTGGAACGTGGCCGAGCTGCCGCTGATGCGCCTGACGCCCTGCCACGCCCTGTTTCAGTTCTACGTGGCCAACGGCCGCCTCAGCTGCCAGCTTTACCAGCGCTCCGCCGACGTGTTCCTGGGCGTGCCCTTCAACATTGCCAGCTACGCCTTGCTCACGCTCATGATGGCTCAGGTAACCGGCCTGGAGCCCGGCGAGTTCATCTGGACCGGCGGCGATACCCACCTCTACAGCAACCACCTGGAGCAGGCCCGCCTGCAGCTCACCCGGGAGCCCCGCCCGCTGCCCACTATGCGCCTGAACCCGGCCGTGCAGGACATCTTCGCCTTCCAGTACGACGACTTCACTCTGGAAAACTACGACCCCTGGCCCGCCATCAAGGCCCCGGTGGCCGTCTAGCATCCTGGGGTTGCTAGTGTGTATGGATGTCACTGGCTCTGCGGCAAATAGCCTGCTTAATAATTGGAGCTGCTTTGTTTAGAAAAGTTCCATCAGGCAGGTTTTTTTAGCTCAATCTGAGAATCTTTAAATCTAAAAACAGGAACTGGGTCGTAAGTACCGGCATGATGGCTACGCTACTTCCTATTAATCACACCCCGCCGATGAGTCTGCCCGCTGCGGGCCTGTCGCGGCAGCACCGGGCCTGGGTGGCGCTGTATTCACTGCAAACGAGCTTTTTGAGCCGCCGGGACGTGCTGGCGCAGAACAACGTAACGGAGGCCGACCTGGCTGCGCATACGCCGGGTTGGTTGCGGCTGCAGGAAAGGATTGCATTGCGGCGCCGGTAAGGGAATTTTCAATACGGGAAATAGGATAATTGGCATCTGGCCACCAAATCCGGCGGCCAAATGGGTTGCGTATCTGAGGTATGCTATATCTCTCTACACTACCCCTTTACGCCATGACCCTGCCCGGTCGCCAGACCCCGCCAGCTCCTGCGCTTAGCCGCCGCCACCGCGCCTGGATTGCGCTGTACGTGCTCGACAGCACTCATTGTGACCGGCGTGAGGTGTTGCGCCAGAACGATGTTACGGAAGCTGATTTGCAGGAATTCTTCGACAGCTGGTTTCAATTACGAGGCCGTGTAGCCGAGGCGGCAGCATAAGCCATGAACGACGTTACGAATAAGGTACTTTTGCTTTTGTATTAAAGTGTGATTATTTTAATATTACATAGTGCGCTATAGGTAAAATACTTTGGCATAGCGGAGAGCCATTGAAGCAACGAAACAGCAGTGAATTTCTGCTGAAAGCATGGCAACGCAGACAAGGAACAGCAAGGCGCTACAAACGCTCCGCCTCCTGTAGCCGCCGCAGCAGCGGGTGTGCCGTCGAGTCGAATAAGTGGCCATGAATTGCCTGCACGGGCCGGATGCCAGCTATGTTGGCCGTAAATACCGCTTCCGCCCGCAATAGCTCCTCAGGCTGATATATTCCTTCCTGCCAGGAAACCCCCAACGAAGCGGCTGCCCCCCGCAAGTGGGCCAACCGGGTCCCGGCTACGCCCCCGGCGGCTTCGGCCGGCACGTAGAGGCTGCCGGCCCGGATCCAGCCAATGCAAGCCGCCACCGTTTCGGCCACGTAGCCCTCATGTGAGAGCAGAATCACCTCATCCAGTCCGCGCCGCTCCCGCTCCTGCGCCGCTAATATGTACGTGAGGGCATTGGGGCCCTTGCAGAACGACACCGGCGAGGCGTGCGTGCGCACGGTTTCCGCGAAGTTGCACTGCTGAATGGGTGTTTCCAGGGCCGTGAAGGGCTGGGTAGTCAACAGCCAGTCGGTTTGCGGGGTAGTGGGGGCGTAGAGGCCGCCGCCGCTGCGCCAGAGCTGCAGCCGGATGCGCTGCAGCTCTGGCGCAGTAGCGGCCAGCTGCCGCACGGTGGCGGTAAGGGTAGCGCCGGTGGCCAGGGTGGCGGGCAACTGCAGGCCCAGGGCGGCGGCTGCCCGCTGCATGCGCGCCAGGTGGTGGGGGAGGTAGCGCAGGCCCGCTGGTTCCCATACCAGCGTTTCGAAGAATCCGTCGTTGAAGTACAGGCCCCGGTTGGGCAGCGGCAAGCGCACCACGTCGGCCGGCAGTAACTCGCCGTTATAAAGCACCATCATGCTCGCAAAGAAAGCAGCCCCGGCCGGAACACGCGGGTCAAGCCGGTTTCGGTTGGCGCTGCTTGCACCCACTCATTGGTCATCGAGCTGCCCCATTCAGCGTGTCTGCTGGGCCTTTGGCTCCCGCTTGATGAAAAAAACGGATTTATTTCCTGATTGGTAATGCGCTGAAAACTTGCGCTTCCGGCAGAAAAAGTAGGTTTTCCGGCACAAGGTTCCCCGTGGAACATTTTGGTGTTCCACGATTTTTAGCTACTGTTTTTAAGCTCTACAACAGCCCAAACCGTTTGCCCGGCAGGGCCTTCAGCACGCTCCGGAATTCCAGCCCCAGTAGCAACGACGCCACCTGGTGCACCGGCTGCTGGGCCTTCCAGGCCAGCGTATCGAGATGTTCCTCGCGGCCTGGAGCGGCTTGTAGCACCAGTAGAAGTTGAAACTCCTCTGCCGTGAAATCGATTGGGTCGTAGGTGGTGGGGCTTTTGGGCTTGCCGGTGAAGTGCAGGGCCAGGTCCCAGTTAAGCAGCTGCTCGATGTCGGCGGGCTCGGTGTAGAGGGCGGCGCGGTTGGTTTTGATCAGGTCGTGGCAGCCTTCGGAAGCGGGGGAGCCCAGCGAGCCCGGCACGGCTAGCACGTCCCGGTCGTAGCCCAGGGCCAAGTCGGCGGTGATGAGGGCGCCGCCTTTTCTGGCGGCTTCCACTACTACGGTGCCGTCGGAGAGGCCGGCAATAATTCTATTCCTCGACGGGAAGTTGTACTTGTCGGGCTGGGTGCCGAAGGGAAATTCGGTGAGCAGGCCGCCCTGGGTGAGCATCTTTTCGGCGGTTTTGCGGTGCACGGCCGGGTAGAGCACGTCCAGACCGGTGGCCATCACGCCCACCGTTTCCAGCCCTTCCTGCAGGGCAGCCCGGTGGGCGGCAATGTCGATGCCGTATGCCAGTCCGCTGACGATGAGCGGTTTGTGCGGGGTTATGCCTTTGATGAGCCGCTCGGTTTGCTCGCGGCCGTAGTCGGTGGCCTGGCGGGTGCCTACCAGGGCTAGGGTTTTGGGCTGGTTGAGGTCGGCGGTGCCCTGGTAGTAGAGTAGGGCGGGGACGTCGGGAATCTGCTTGAGGCGGGCCGGAAACTGCTTGCTGGTGTAGAACAGCAGCTGCACGCCGTCCTTCTCCGCCCGGCGCAGACTGGCTTCGGCCTGCCGCAACGCGTTGCCGCGCTCCGCCCCGGTCAGAATAGCCGCCGTAGCCGGCCCCACGCCCGGAATCTTCAGCAGCTTGCCCGGCGGCAGGTGCAGCACGTTCCGGGCCGAGCCCCCGTAGCTCATCAGCTGCCGCGTCAGCTGCGGCCCGATGTTGGGGAAAAGCGTTAAGGCGACTTCGTGGAGGAGGGTATCGTCGGTAGGAATAAGCATCGGTACGGAAGCCAGAACCAAGAAATCAGACAATTACAATGATGAGTAGTGAATCAGCGTTGCTATTGGTGTTTATTGCCAGGTAATTACCTGAAAGTCAGTGAGAAGACGACATGGTTGGTTTTGCGAGTCAAAGCCTACATACGTAGCGTAACTGCCGTCACCCCAGCCTGTTTCGAAAGCCGCTAGCGTGTCACTTTGCGCCGCGTACAGGAAGCCTGTTCGGTATGCTTTGTTGTCGGGGGGCAATTCAAAGCTTTTGACAAACAAATGCTCGTACGCTGCTTCAGTTGTCAGTTGTTTACCAAGTGGCTCAATGTGTTCAGCATCAATAAATAGTGCGGTGCCAGCGTCTACGGAGAAACCGTAATAAGAGGAGTCGCGGATAGCAAGGGACTTCTGCCCCGGAATAAGGGCCAGTTCCCATTTTTTCACAGGCTGGGTTGAAAATAGGATGCGCGCAAAGGCTACTCGTCTATCCCCGTTGAATCGAGCAATAGCCAGTTCTACCGGAAAGCGGCCATGCGGAAACTCCGTTGTGAAAGCCGTAGTGCGCATTGCCACCGGATCAGTGGCAACGATGCGACCAGAAGGCACGGGTAGGTTGCCTAAAAAATCAGTTGTGAAGGCAATGCTAATGCTGTCTTGCTGAATCTTCGCCCCCGGAAAAAAGCTGGTTTCAAATACGGCGGGTTCGGCCGTAACCTGATAGGGAGCAAGCAGGATAGCTTTTTTACTGGGCTTGATTATGCCGCTTGGCATAGAAGTACAAAAGTTTGCAGCCAAGCCACCCACTGCAAGCAATAAGTAATAAGCACGCATGAATAGTAATATCCAGAATGAATAATTGACCCCTGACTACATAATAACTACCCCTGCTGCGCCTTCCCAATAGCATCCAGTTCCTTCTTCATGGTCACCATGAACTTGCGGATTTTCTCCAGGCTCTGGATGACGTCGATTTTTTCCTTGAGCTGGGGGCCTTTCTGCTTGAGCATGTCGCGGGCGCCGGGGATGGTGTAGCCACGCTCCTTCACCAGGTGGTAAATCGTGCGGAAAACGTCCACGTCCTGGGGCGTGTAGAGGCGGTTGCCCTTCTTGCTTTTGCGCGGCCGCAGCTCCTCAAACTCCGTCTCCCAGAACCGAATCAGCGACGGGGCCACATTGAACTGGGCCGCCACCTCGCCGATGGTGAAGTACTGCTTCTCGATTTCGCGGTCTTTGTAGGGCATAAGGCGGGCAGTAGCGCGAAGCCTTTGCCTCGCGTGTATCTGGAACGGGAAAAGCAGCGGCAGAGTAGACAATACGCGAAGCAAAGGCTTCGCGCTACTGCCCGGGTTTCGCTTTCCACATCAGGTCGGCTACCTTTGCCGGCGGCGCAATTCCTGTTGATTGCGAAAAGTAGCCAAAATACCGGCTGCGGCCAATTTTACGAACCCTACGCGTCGCGGAGCCTGCCTCCGCGCTACTCTTATGTCACTCCCTACCGCCTCCCACGTCCGCCAGCAGTTCCTGGACTTCTTCGCCTCCAAAGGCCACCACATCGTGCCCTCGGCCCCCATTGTGGTGAAGGACGACCCCACGCTGCTGTTCATCAACTCGGGCATGGCCCCGTTCAAGGATTACTTCCTGGGCAATAAGCCCGCGCCCTTCAAGCGCATTGCCGACACCCAGAAGTGCCTGCGCGTGAGCGGCAAGCACAACGACCTGGAAGAGGTAGGCTACGACACCTACCACCACACCATGTTCGAGATGCTCGGCAACTGGTCGTTTGGGGATTATTTCAAGAAAGACGCCATTGCCTGGGCCTGGGAGCTGCTCACCGACGTGTACAAGCTGGAAAAGGACCGTCTCTACGTGACCTACTTCGAGGGCGACAAGGCCGATGGCACCGCCGCCGACACCGAAACCCAGGACCTCTGGCGCCAGTACACCACCGACGACCGGATTCTGCCCGGCAACAAGAAGGACAACTTCTGGGAGATGGGCGACACCGGCCCCTGCGGCCCCTGCACCGAAATCCACATCGACCTGCGCTCCGAGGAGGAGCGGGCCCAGAAGCCCGGCCGCGAGCTGGTAAACGCCGACCACCCGCAGGTGGTGGAAATCTGGAACAACGTGTTCATGGAGTTCCAGCGCCTGGCCGATAAGAGCCTCATCAAGCTGCCCGAGCAGAGCGTGGACACCGGCATGGGCTTCGAGCGCCTGATGATGGCCGTGTCGGGCGTGAAGTCCAACTACGACACCGACGTATTCCAGCCGCTGATCAAGTTCATTGCCGGCGAGGTAGGCCTTGAGTACCACGGCACCGCCCCGGCCACCGTGAACGACCAGCCGGCCACCGAGAACGAGAAAACGGACATTGCCATCCGCGTCATTGCCGACCACATCCGCACCATCAGCTTCGCCATTGCCGATGGGCAGCTGCCGAGCAACGTGAAGGCCGGCTACGTGATTCGGCGGATTCTGCGCCGGGCCGTGCGCTACGCGTTTTCGTCGCTGGGCCAGAAGCAGCCCTTCCTCTACAAGATTGTGCCCGTGCTGGCCGACCAGATGGCTGGCATCTTCCCCGAGCTCAAGCAGCAGCAGCAGTTTGTGCAGCGCGTGGTAGAGGAAGAGGAAATTGCCTTCCTCAAAACCCTCGAAAACGGTCTGCGCCGCCTGGAAACCCTGGAAGAAGGCTTCCGCCAGAACGGTAGCCGTATCGACGGTAAAACCGCCTTCGAGCTGTCCGATACCTTCGGCTTCCCGCTCGACCTCACCGCCCTCATTGCCCGCGAAAAGGGCTTGAGCGTGGACGAGGAAGGCTTCAAGAAAGAGCTGGAGCAGCAGAAAAGCCGCAGCCGCAACGCCCAGGAAACCGAGCAAAGCGACTGGACCGTGGTGCGCGAATCAGAAGAGCAGCCCGCCTTTGTGGGCTACGACCAGGAGCAGGCCCCGGCCCGCATCCTGCGCTACCGCCGCACCGACCGCAAAGGCAAAACCGAGTACCAGGTGGTGCTCGACCAGACGCCGTTCTACGCCGAGTCGGGCGGGCAGATTGGCGACACCGGCTACCTGGAGTCGCCGCTGAGCAAGGTGCGCGTGCTCGACACGAAGAAGGAAAACGACCTCATCGTGCACACCGTGCTCGAGCTGCCCCAGGACCTCGACGCCGAGTTCACGGCCCGCTACGACCACGCTCGCCGCGCCCAGATTCAGCGCAACCACACCGCCACCCACCTGCTGCAGGCCGCTTTGCGTGAGGTAGTGGGCAGCCACGTGGCGCAGAAAGGCTCCCTCGTGAACGAGAAGCTGCTGCGCTTCGACTTCTCGCACTTCACCAAAGTCACCGACGACCAGTTGCGCCAGGTGGAAACGCTGGTCAACGCCCGCATCCGCCAGCAGATTCCGCTGGATGAGCGCCGCAACGTGCCCATCAACGACGCCAAAGCCCTCGGGGCCACGGCTTTGTTTGGGGAGAAGTACGGCGAGTTCGTGCGCGTCATCACCTTCGACCGGGAGTTTTCGGTGGAACTGTGCGGCGGCACCCACGTGCGCACCACCGGCGATATTGGCTTCTTCAAAATCACGAGTGAAAGCGCCGTGGGCGCGGGCGTGCGCCGCATCGAGGCCGTGACGGCCGAGGCCGCCGAAGCTTTCGTGAACCAGCAGCTGGACTTGCTGGCCCAGGTTCGCGAGGCCCTCGGCAACCCCCAGCACCTGATTCCCGGCATCGAGAAGCAGACCGAGGAAATTGCCACCCTGCGCAAGCAGATCGAAAACTTCGCCCAGCAGAGCATCAACCAGCAGAAAGACCAGTTGGTGGGCCAGGTGAAGGCCCTGCACGGCGTAAACTTCCTCGCTGCCCAGGTGCAGGCTACCTCCGCCGACGGCCTCAAAACCCTGGCCTTCAACCTGCGCCAGGCCGTGCCTAACCTCGTAGCCGTCCTCGGCGCCGAAATCGACGGTAAGCCCCAGTTGGCGGTGATGCTCGACGACGAGCTGGCCAAAGGCGGCAAGCTCAACGCCAGCACCCTGGTGCGCGAGCTGGCCAAGGAAATCCAGGGCGGCGGCGGCGGCCAGCCGTTCTTCGCCACGGCCGGCGGCAAAAATGCCGCCGGGCTCCCGGCCGCCATCGGCAAAGCCGAAGGCCTGATTGGTGGCCTGCTGGCTTAGAATCATCTCCCGCAAGGAAACGAAAAGCCCCGTCAGTGATACTGACGGGGCTTTTTATGTCGATAGGAAGCTACACGCCTACCGCAGTGCTGCGGCGCTCCAGCAGCAGCGTATCGCGCCAGTGGCCGTGCTGCTGCCCGATTCGCTCGCGCCGGCCTACCACCCGGAAGCCGGCGGCTTCGTGCAGCCGGACGCTGGCTTCGTTTTCGGGGAAGATGCCGGCCTGCAGCGTCCACATGTTGTGGGCTTCTGACTCGGCCACCAGCGCCGCCAGCAACTGCCGGCCCACGCCCTGGCCGCGGGCCTCGGCGGCCACGTACACGCTCACCTCGCCCACGCCCCCGTACACGCACCGCCCCGATACCGGTGACAAAGCCGCCCAGCCTAGTACCTGACCGGTTTCGCTCAGGGCCACCAGGCGGCTGTGGGGCAGGTGGCCCCGGTCCCAGTCGTCCCAGGTGGGGGCTTCGGTGGCGAAGGTAGCCTGGCCGGTGGCAATGCCGGCCTCGTAGATGGCCCGGGCTTCGGGCCAGTGAGCAGCGGTGAAGGCTTGAAGTAGCATGGCCTGAAAATACAGATTCTTTCGCGGCTCCTGATTGATGGCCTGAGTCTAATCTGAAGCCAGAAAGCCCCCGGGCAGCCAACTGTTGGCCGCCCGGGGGCTTTGCATCAAACCTTGCCAGCGAATCAGAAACAGTAACTAGCGCACCAGCGGGCTGGCCCAGTCGAGGATGCCGCCGGCCAGGTTGTGCACCTGCCCGAAGCCGGCCGCGCTGAGCTGGGCCGCAGCTTTGGCCGAGCGTGCGCCGCTGCGGCAGTACACGTAGGTGGGGCGGTTGGGGTTGAGCGTGGCTACGCGCCGGGCAAAATCGAGGCCCGTTACGTCAATGTTGAGGGCCCCGGGCAGATGGCCGGCACCGAATTCGTCGGGGCGACGCACATCAACGAGCACCGTGCCGGCTTGGCGGACGCCGGCCGCAAATTGGTCTGCGGGCAGGTCCCGGTAGGCAACAGTAGCCGATGACTTCAGGATGTCGGACATAATAAAACAGGAAAAAAGGATGAAAGAAGAATGCAGGAAAACCAGCTGCGGAGGGCTGTGCTTGCGCATAGACCACTAGGCAGAATGGAAGAAAGACAGACACCAGCAAAAGCCGCCCGGGAAAACCGGACAGCTCCCCATAACAAAGCTGTCTGTGAAAAAAGCAATGCTGCTCCAGCCCAGGCAGTAGCAGCCAGCCAACAACATTGCAGAAAGCGCAAACCGGCAGCCGGCTAACAGCCGACACCAGGGCCGTGTATAACTACCGGCAGCTGGTGGGCCGGTAGAATGTGAAAGAAATTAGAGTAAATATATGAACATATTTTCATGTATTTAAGTTGCCGCTTCCAGTGTTTTTCCATTCCGGAGCATGGGCAAGGGGTAGCAGAGGCTTTTTCCGGCATCGTGGCGCCTGAAAGCCGCAAACAGCTTCGGCAAAAAAATACCCGACCCGGGTTGCCGGGTCGGGTACGGGAGCCGCGTTAAGCCGCGGTAGGCTAGGGCAGCGTGAACGAGAGGTCAGCGCTGATGAGGTTGGCGGTCAGGCCGGTGCTCTGGCGGTAGTAGGCGTAGCGAATGTCGAGGGCCTTGAACTTGGCCACCCGGCCACCGAAGGGCGTTTTGAAACGGCCGATGCCGTACACCGGCGAGTAGCGCAGCCCCAGGCCCACTTTGTTGGCCGAGAAATTGGCCAGGTCGTAGTCGGAGGTGTAGTACTCGTCGGCGATGGAGTGGGAAAGGTAGGGCGCGAAGTAGTCGGCGGCGGTTTGGGTGTGGTAGCGGTAGAACGGATACAGCACGAAGAAGGGCGTCACCTTCAGGGGCGTTTCCAGCTCAAACGTGTGGGCCGTGATGCCGAAGTTGTCGTTGTAGAAGCGGTAGTAGCCGCGCACCTGCAGCAGGTCGGTGGCATAGTAGTTCAGGCGCAAACCCACCGGGTATTTCAGGCGCTGGCGGGGCAGCAGCTCGGTTTTGGCGGCTCCGTAGCCGCCGCCGGTTTCGCGGAAGTACACCCGATGAAACGGCGTGCTTAGCAGCCCGCGCTGGGCCACCAGCTCGGTGCTGACGGCCAGCTGCAGGCGCTGGTTCAGCACCTGCGAGTACACGACGTTGAGGTTGTAGCTCTGGCGCGTATCGGAGCCGTTTTCGCGGCGGCCGTTGGTGCGCAGCTCCACGGGCAGAATCAGGGTGGCGCGGTCGAAGAAGGCCTGGGCCGCTACGCTCAGCTCGCGGTTGCCATCGGCCGAGGCCTTGGCCCAGGAGCCCGTGATGTTGAACGAGAGGTAGTCGTATTCCTTGGACACGCCGGCGCCCAGCCCCACGATGGTGCGCTTGTCGGCCAAAGCCCGGGAGTAGCCGAAATCGGCGTGGAAGCGGGTGTCGCTCGACGAGGGCGACGAGTTTACTTGGTCGATCCGGTCGGTGGAGGCGGAGGAGTAGTAGTCCAGGCCCAGGTTGGCGGATAGCCGCGTGGCCGAGTCCAGCGGCACGTTCAGGATGATGGTGGGCGTGAGGTCGGTGAGCTGCTGCGTGCCGATGCCGCCTTCCACGGCGCCGCGGTTGCCATCCTGCGAGTAGTAGCTGGTGAGGATGTTGAGCTCGGTTTCACCGTGGTTGCTGGGGTTGGGCGGGCTGGGCGCGGTGGTGTTGGGCGTGCCGTAGCCATCTACGCGGTTGGGCGTAGGCGTGGCCTGGGCCCAGGCCAGCGCGGGCAGCAGCGCCAGCAGCAGGGCCGCGGCGCAGCGTGGCACAAAGGGAGAAGAAGTGTGGTGCATGTAGAGGGGCTTAATCAGGGAGGAAGGAGCAGTCAGGCGTGAGCAGCTGCGCGACTTGGCGCACGGCGCATGGCTCGTGGAATCAGTTGCAGCCGCAGCCGCCGCCGACTTTGCCGCCGTTGGCCCCGCCGGCGCCTTCGCGGTAGCTCTCGAAGTTGGTTTCGTACACCTCAATGCGCTTGTTGGCCAGCTTCATGTCTTCGTCGTTGAGGTACACTTTCTGGTAGGCCGCCACCGATACGCAGCTGCTCAGGCCGCTGCCGCCGGCCAGCAGCAGGCCGCCCAGCGCCAGCCGGGCAAAGTTGGGGAGAGTCATAGGGTTGGTCATGGGGTTGGGGCGGCCATTTTGGCGGGCTGCGTGGAGTAGTAGTTCAGGGCCATGCCCTTGGATGCCAGGGTGCGGCCGTCGTTGGTGATGAGCGTGCAGTCCACGCCTTTGAGCTTGTTGATGAAGGCCAGGCCGGCCTCGGGGCCTTTCACGAACACCACTTCGTCGAGGCCATCGGCCAGCTCCACATCGGGGCAGATGATGGTGACTGAGCGCAGGCCGGTGGCCGGATAGCCGGTTTTGGGGTCGATGATGTGGCCGTAGTACTGGCCTTTCACCGTGAAATACTGCTCGTAGTTGCCGGCCGTCACCACGGCCACGTCGGTCACCGTCAACCATGACGACACCGACTGCGGGTAGGCCGGGTCGCCGATGGCAATGCGCCACAGCGAGCCGTCGGCCTGCCGCCCCCAGCACGACACGTCGCCGGAGCCGTTGATGAGGCCGCCCCGGATGCCCATCTGCCGCATCAGGGCCTGGGCGCGGCGCACTCCGTAGCCCTGCAGGATGCCGGCCAGGTTCAAACGCATGCCCTTGTCCTGCAGCATCACGGAGTGTGTGGCCGGGTCGAGCAGCACCTTGCGGTAGTCGATGCGGCGCACCGAGGCTTTCACCACTTCCGGAGCCGGCAAAGCGGCGTGCTCCTGCTTGTCGAATTTGTAGATCTTCTCGCCGCCGGCGAAGGTGATATCAAACGCCCCGTCGCTGAGGGCCGAGAGCTTGAGCGTGCGCTGAATCAGGTCGTACACTTCCTGGTCGACCACCACCGGCCGCAGCCCCGCCGCGCGGTTGATCTGCGTAATCTGCGAGGTGGAATCCCAGTAGGAGCACAGCCGGTCGATGCGCTGCCCTTCCCGGATGCCGGCCCGCACCGCCCGCCACGCCAGCGAGTCGTCGTCGGAGACGGCCGTGAACGTGAAGTGCGAGCCCATCAGGTGGGCCGAGCGGGTGAAGTTGCGCGTTTTAGCCGGCGCGCCGGTACCCGGAGCCTTCCCCACCGTCGGTTGCGCGCCCGCCGAGTAGGAGCCGGCCAGCAGGCTGCCGAAAGTGAACAGCAACGGCGCTTTCCGCGAAAGGAAAGCGCCGGACCATGTGAGAAGAGTGCGCACCGGAGTTATTTTTTAGCCAGCAGTTGCGAGAGGTAGGCGTCGTAGGCCGTAGCGCCGCCGGGGCGGTAGCCGGTTTTGGCCAGCACTTTGCCTTCGGGGGAGAGCAGCACTACCAGCGGAAACGCGCCTTCCTTGTTGAGCTGGGCCGCAGCCTGCTCGTTGATTTTGGTTTGGGTGGCGGGCAGCTTGTTTTTCTTGCTGCGCGGGAAGTCGAAGCGGGCCAGCACGAACCGGTCTTTGGCAAATTGCTCGAACTCCGGCTTATCGAACACTTCCTGCTTGAGCATGATGCAGGGCTTGCACCAGTCGGAACCCGAAAAAACGGCTAGTACGGGCTTATTGGTGGCTTTGGCCTGCTGCATGGCGGCCGTCAGATCGGTGTTCCAGGAGGCGGGAGCCGTCTGGGCCTGAGCCTGGGCACCAACGGTAGTCAGCAGAGCGGAGAAGCAAAAGGCAAGAAAGCGCATGAGCAGAAACAGGTCAGGTGAGAGGTTAAAATCAAATTAAAACATAAACCGTGCTACCCGTACGAGGCGCAGGCCGGATTGGTGCAATCTTAAGTTGATTTTAAGGCGGCGCTAGCCCGTGATGCGCAGGGACGTGCCGGTCTGCACCACGGTGTACTGCTTGAGGCCCTGCGACACCGGCCCGCTCACCACGGCGCCCCCCACCGTAAACACGGCGTTGTGGTTGGGGCAGATGAAGCGGCTCTGGCCCTGGTTGAAGTACACGCTGGTGCCCTCGTGCGGGCAGGGGCCCTGGAAGGCAATGTAGGTGCCGGCCGTGGTCTTGGCCACTATCACGTCGCGGTTGGGGCCGTAGATGTAGCCTTTGGTAGCGTCGTTGAGGGCGGCGCTGCTGCTGGCCGTCAGGTCCACGGTGAAATCGACGTTGGTGGCCGGGGTGGGCGATGGGTCGCCGCTTTTGCTGCCGCAGCCGCCCAGGCCCAGGCACGCCGACGCCACCAGGGCCGTGGCCCCCATACCAAAAAGCTGCAGGAATTCTTTGCGGTCCATTGCGGAAGGAGCTGCCATAGGGGGCGAAGGCTGGGAGTGAAAAACTAAAACAAAAACGAGGAAAGTATCCCGTGCGGATTTCCGCTGCTGCCCGGCAAGGACCGCACCGGCAGTTGGCGCCCACCACCCCGTACCGGCCGGCAGACGCCGACTGCCGATGAGCGGGGCGGCCCGGATGAACAGCAGGAGCGCAGCCAGCTGCCAATCAGGTATTGCAGAAGGAGGCCGCAGGAAATTGAATTATGTGAATAACGAGGTTGCAGGTGAAATTCAGGTGAACCAGACCTTAATATTCACTTAAAAAACCAGGTTTGGTGCGTGCTATTCGTCGCCCTGGCCTTTGCTGTGCTCGGCGGCCAGAAAGTAGGCGCCGTGCTGCACCACGCGCAAGGTGTCGCGCACGGGTGTCAGCAGGGACACGGCCACGTCGCCGTGAGCGGTGGCGCCGGGCCGCAGCTGGATGCGCCGGAAGGTGGCGGTGCTGTCGGTGGCGGCGGTCTGCACGTAGGCGTAGCTCAGCTCCCCGGCCTGAATGATGGCGTCTTCGGGCAGGGTGCGCACGCGCTGGCCGGCCGTCTGGATGCGGGCGGCCACGTACTGGCCGGGCAGCAGGTTGTCGGCGTCGTTGCCTTCGAGGTGGGCGTGCACGGCCACCGTGCGGGCGTCGTCGTCGAAGGCCTTGCCCACCAGAAACACCCGGGCCCGCAGCACCGGGCCGGTAGCACCCCGGGCCGGCACCGTGAACAGGATGGGCTGGCCCAGCTGCACGCGGGCAATGTCACGCTCAAACACTTTCAGCTGTAGGTGCAGGTCGGAGCGGTCCACCACCTCCACCAGCACGTCGGCGGGGTTCACAAACTGGCCGGGGTTGATGCCCACGGTTTTGACGTAGCCGCCCAGCGGCGTGGTGAGCGTGACGGTGGGCTGAATCTGGCCGGAGGCCGCCAGGCGGCTGGCCGAGATATTGAGCTGGGTTAGCTGGGCGGCCAGGCTGCGCTGGCTGGCCTGCTCGGTGGCGTAGTCGGCCTGGGCCTGCTGCAGCTTGCGTTTGGCCCCCACGTCTTCCACATCGAGAATGCGCTGGCGCTCCAGGTCCTGGCTCAAAAAGCGGGAGCGGGCCCGGCTCTGCAGGTAATCCTGCTGCAGCTTGATGTAGTCTGGATGGCGCAGCACGGCCACTACCGCGCCTTTTTTCACGAACTGACCGGGCAGCACCTTCACCTGCTGCACATAGCCACCCAGCACCGCCGAAATAGACACCATGTTTTGCGGCGGCACGTCGATGATGCCGTTAGCCATCACCTCGGAGGCCATGTTCTGGCGCGTAAACCCGCCCAGCGTAATGCCAGCGGCCCGGGCCTGGGCGGCGGAAATCGTAACCAGGTCGGGGTTGGTAGGGGCCGCCGGTGGGGCGGGCGGCGCGGCGGCATCGGCCTGGGTGGAAGCGCCGCCGTTGCAGGCGGCCAGCAGGCCCGCCAGCGTGGGCATCAGCAAAAAGAGCGTCAGGGAAGAAGAACCGAATTTCATATGGCAAAAGCGCCTGGGCGCGAGGTAAACTGTTGAAGATACTGGGGAAGGAGAGAGGCGCATCAGTCGGCGCCACTGAGGCCCTGCAGGGCAATAACGTACTCGTTGTACTGCTGCACCTGGTCGAGGTAGGCCTGCTGGATCTGCCAGGCCGGCTCGGTGTTCACCACGTAGGTCACGTAGTCGATGTCGCCGGCCCGAAAGCTTTTCTCAGCGGTGCTCAAAATGAGTTTCGCCTGGGGCAACGCATACTGCTCGTAGTAGCTGAGCGAGGCGCGGGCGCGGGCAAGCTGCTGCCGGATCTGGCCCAGCTGGCCGGCAAGCTGGGTGGTGGCGTAGGTGAGCTGGTTGGCCGCCACCTGCTCGCCGAGGCGGGCCGCCGCAATGCGGCCCTTCTGCGCGCCACCCAGCAGCGGCACCGAAATGCCGCCCTGCACCACCTGAAAGCCGCGCTCCTTATTGATGGTCTGGTTGAAGTAGCCCACCCGCACGTCGGGCAGGCGGCGCAGCTGCTCCACGCGGGTCTGCAGCTGGCTTTGCGCTACTTCCTGCTGCAAAAGGCCCAGGGTGGGGTTGGAGTCGGGGGAGAGGGTGGCCGTATCGGCGGGGCTGAGCTGGGCCACGAGGCTGGCGCTGGTGTCGATGGCGGCGGGTTGGCCGCTGCCCAGCAGCAGCGCCAGCTGCTGTTGGCGCACGGCCAGCTCGGTGGCCGTGGTGGCCAGCCGGTTCTGCAGCTCCCGCGAGCGGGCCTCGGCCGACACCTGCTCCAGACGGTTGGTTTCGCCCACCTGGTAGCGGATGCGGGCGGCCCGGGCGGCCCGGCGGTAGAGGCTATCCTGGCGGCGTAGCAGGGCGGCGCGGCGGTACGTGAGCAGCAGCTGCGAGTAGCTGCTGCGGATGTTCTGGCTTAGCTCGCGGCGCTGCACGCGGCCGCGCTGCTCGGCCGTGAGGGCCTGGCTTTCCAGCAGCCGGCGCTGGGCGGCGTACACGGTGGGCAGGGCCGTTTGCTGAATGACGTTGAAGCTCTGATCAATCAGGCCGCCCGAAATCTGGCCCCGCTGGTAGTCGAGCACGGTGCGCGGAATGTCGTAGCCGGTGCGGGTGAGGGCCCGCTGCTGCTGCACCTGCAGCGCCGACGACTGCACCGACAGGTTCTGGCTCAGGCCGGTTTGCAGCGCCTGCTGCAGGGTAAGCGGGCCGGTAGGGGCGGGCGGCGCGGGGTTGGTTTGAGCGAAGCCGCTGAAGGGCAGCAACAACAGAAGCAGGCCCAGGGCCACTGCGGATACCGCGCCGGTATTGGGGGTCGGGGCGTCTGGCTCCGCGTGTGTTTCGGCAGCCGGCGCTTCCTCGTCGTCATTGGTGAAGAAGGTATAAAGCACGGGCAGCACCAGCAGCGTGAGCAGCGTGGCCGTAATCAGCCCGCCGATAACGACGGTAGCCAGCGGCTTCTGCACTTCGGCGCCGGCGGAGGTGCTTAGCGCCATCGGCAGGAAGCCCAGCGAGGCCACCGAGGCCGTGAGCAGCACCGGCCGGAACCGCTCGGCAGTGGCCCGCAGCACCCGCTCGCGCACTTTGCGGACGCCTTCCAGGGCCAGCTCGTTGAGGCTGGCCACCAGCACGATGCCGTTGAGCACGGCCACCCCAAACAGCGCAATGAAGCCCACGCCGGCCGAAATGCTGAACGGCATCCCGCGCAGCCACAGCGCCAGAATGCCGCCGATGGTAGCCAGCGGAATGCCCGTAAAAATCAGGGCCGCCTGCTTCACCGACTGAAACGACAGATAAAGCAGCAGGAAAATCAAGGCCAGCGAAATGGGCACAACCACGCTCAGGCGGGCTTTGGCTTGCTGCAGGTTCTCGAAGGCGCCGCCGTACTTGATGGTGTAGCCGGCGGGCAGCTTCAAACCCTGGTCCAGCCGGCCCTGAATTTCCTCCACCAGGCTCTGCACGTCGCGGCCGCGCACGTTCACCCCGATGTTGATGCGGCGGCGGGCGTCGTCGCGCGAAATCTGGGCCGGGGCGCTGCGGTAGGCCACAGTGGCCACTTCCTCCAGCGGAATCTTCTGGCCCGTGGGCGTATCCACGTAGAGGTTGCGCAGATCCTGCAAGCCCTGGCGGCTGGCGCTGTCGAGGCGCACCACCAGGTCGTAGCGCCGCTCGCCCTCGTACACCTGCCCGGCCACGTCGCCGGCAAACGAGGTGCGCAGCAGCGCGTTCAGGTCAGAGATGCGCAAACCGTACTGGGCCATTTTCTGGCGGTCGTAAGTCACGCGTAGCTGCGGCAGGGCCGCAATCTGCTCCACCTTCAGGTCGCCGACGCCGGCCAGCGGGCGGATGAGGGCCGCGGCGTGGTTGGCCTTCTCGAAAAGCAGGGCCAGGTCGTCGCCGTAGATTTTGATGCTGATATCCGACTTGGCGCCCGAAATCAGCTCGTTGAAACGCATCTGAATGGGCTGCTGAAACTCCATGCTCACGCCCGGCACGCCGGCCAGGGCCTGCTGCATCTTGTTGGCCAGCTCCTCGCGGGAGGTGGCTGAGGTCCAGTCTTTCTGGTCTTTGAGAATCACCATCTGGTCGGAGTCTTCGAACGACATGGGGTCGGTGGGGATTTCGGAGGTGCCGATTTTGCCCACCACCTGAAGGACCTCGGGGAAGTTTTTCAGCAGAATCTGCTGCACCTGGGTGGTGGTGGCAATGCTCTGGGCCAGCGACGAGCCGGGGGCCAAAGTCACGTTCACGGCGAAGTCGCCCTCGTCAAGCTGCGGAATAAACTCGCCGCCCATGCGCGAAAACAGCCAGCCGGCCAGCACCAGCAGCGCCACGGCCGCCGCCACTACCGCCACCCGCATCCGCAGGGCGCCCTCTATCAGCGGCTTGTAGCCGCGGTACAGAAACTTCATGATGCGGTCGGCGAGGGTGCCTTCCTCCTTGATGTCCTTGCGCAGCGCCCACGCCGACACCGCCGGCACGTAGGTGAGGCACAGCAGCATGGCGCCCATAATGGCGAAGCTCACGGTCAGGGCCATGGGCCGGAACATCTTGCCCTCGATGCCGGTGAGGGCAAGAATGGGGAAGTACACGATGAGGATGATGAGCTGCCCGAACAGGGCCGAGCGCATCAGGCGGGTGGCGGCGGTTTCGGCCACCTGGTCCATGGTTTCGTGCGCGGTCTGAGTGCGGAAGTGCACGATGTGGAAGATCATGGCTTCCACGATAATCACGGCCCCGTCCACAATCAGCCCGAAGTCCAGCGCGCCCAAACTCATCAGGTTGGCCGACACGCCAAACGTGCGCATCATGCCCAGTGCAAACAGCATGCACAGCGGAATCATGGAGGCCACCACCAGCCCGGCGCGCCCGTTGCCGAGCAGCACCAGCAGCACCACCAGCACAATCACGGCGCCCTCCAGCAGGTTGCGGCTCACGGTGGCAATGGCCTTGTCGATGAGCTTGGTGCGGTCGAGGAAGGGCAGAATTTCCAGGCCGGCGGGCAGGGTTTTCTCGATTTCATCTACCCGCTCCTTCACGCCCTTGATGGTCTGCTCGGAGCTGGCGCCTTTCAGCATCAGCACAATGCCGCCCACGGTTTCGCCCTGGCCGTTGCGGGTCATGGCGCCGTAGCGGACGGAGTGGCTGAAGCGCACGTCGGCCACGTCGCGTACCAGCAGCGGGGCGTTCTGGCTGGCCTGCTTGATGACGATGGTGCCGATGTCCTGCAGTGAGTTTACGCGGCCTTCGCCCCGGATGAAGTAGGCGTTGGGGCCGCGCTCCAGGTAGCTGCCGCCGGTGTTGGCGTTGTTGTCCTGCAGGGCCTGGAACAGCTCGGGCATGGTCACGCCGGCGGCGTTGAGGCGGTCGGGGCTGACGCTCACCTCATACTGGCGCACCATACCGCCGAAGCTGCTCACGTCTACCACGCCGGGCACGCCGGCCAGCTGGCGCTTCACCAGCCAGTCCTGCACGTCGCGCAGCTTCGCCAGCGAGTAACGGCCTTCGTAGCCCTTCTTCACCCGGATGCTGTACTGAAAAATCTCGCCCAGGCCGGTGGTAATCGGGGCCATCTGGGGGCGGGCGTTGTCGCCGAGGTCGGGTTGGGCGGTGGTGAGCTTCTCGGCCACCAGCTGCCGGGTCTGCAGCGTGGGCACGTCGTCGTCGAACACCACGGTAATCACCGATAGCCCGAAGCGGGAAATCGAGCGGATTTCGGTGACACCGGGAATGGTGCGCAGCTGCAGCTCCAGCGGCACCGTGAGCAGCTGCTCCACCTCCTGAGCGGCCAGCGCGGGGCTCTGGGTGATGACCTGCACCTGGTTGTTGGTCACGTCGGGAATGGCATCGAGGGGCAGGTGCAGGGCCGAGTAGCCGCCCCAGCCCACCAGGGCCACCAGCATCAGCACCACCATCAGCTTGTTGCGGATACTGGCAGCTATGATTTTAGAAAGCATCAGAAGTCGGATAGAAGAAGGGAAAGAAGCTGGCCGGAGCACGGGCAGCCGGCCGGCACAGCTCTATAAGCGCGACCAAGAGCCGCAGCGGAGTTGCCGCAGCCGCTCAGCCACTTAGCGCAACAGCGGGGCGCGCTCAGGGGCAGACTGCTCTACGGGTAGACCCCGAAGAAACGCAGACAGCAAGAAATAAAACGGGAGGAGGGAGGCGCCACCAAAGCGGCGGCGGGCACGCGGCGCTAGGCGCAGGGCGGCTGCCAGCGGCCCGAGGCGTGGCCGCTGGGGCAGCAGGGGTGGGCGGCCGGCTGATAGGCCGGGGCGGGCCAGCTGGCAAAAGTCACGGGCAGCACCAGCACGGTGGGCAGCACGCACAGCACCGGCACGGCGGCGTGGTGGCAGTCGTGCAGGGGCAGGTCCTGGTGCTCGGTGGGGGTGCGGCCGGTGTGCGTCTGGCGGCCGGTGCTGCTGTAGTGCAGCACCAGAAACTCGCCGAAGCTGAGAGAGCCGGGCAGGGCCTGGTGCTGGCGGTAGTGCTCCAGCAGGCGCGGCAGCCGGCCCAGCTCGGCCAGGTCGTGGCGCGGCAGCAGGCTGCTGGCCAGCATCAGCACACTCAGCAACAGGGAAACGAGACTTCTCATACCAAAGACGGGCCCGGCCGGGCCGGATTTGATGCTGCAAAGAACGGCACCGCGCCTTAGCGGGGCCTTACAACCAACTTAAAGTTTTCTTAAAATGCCATTTTGCCACTGCTGGCCGGCATCTTGCCGCCTGGTTTGTGGTTAGGTTCGCAGACTGTTTCGCGGCGGCCGGCCGTTGCCGTGCGCCATTTCGCTACTCCCGGGCCTCATGCATATTCTGGTAATCGAAGACGAGCCCGGCATTGCGCGCTTTCTGAAGCAGGGCCTGGAGGAAGAAGGTTTTGCCGTGGACGTGGCCGACAACGGCACCACCGGCCTGGCCCGCGCGCTGGCCGGTGCCTACGACCTGCTGCTCGTGGACTGGATGCTGCCCGGCCTCACTGGGCTGGAGCTGTGCCGGCAGTTGCGCGCGGCCCACCAGGCCACGCCCCTCATCTTCCTCACCGCCAAAGACACCGTGCCCGACACTGTGGCGGGCCTGCAGGCCGGCGCCAACGACTACATCAAGAAGCCCTTTCATTTCGAGGAGCTGCTGGAGCGTATCCGGGTGCAGTTGCGCCCCGCACCCGCGCCCACTGGTGAAACCGAGCGTTTCACGGTCGGCCCCGTCGTTCTGGACGTGGGCACGCACCAGGTCTACAAAGACCAGCAGGAAATTGCCCTGACTCAGAAGGAGTTTGCGCTGCTGGAATACCTGCTGCGCCACAAAGGCAAAGTCTGCCGCCGCCAGAGTATCATCGAAAACGTCTGGGATATTCACTTCGAATACAACACCGGCGTCATCGACGTGTACATGAACGCGCTGCGCAAGAAGCTAGGCTTCAGCAAAGACGACGACTACCTGCAAACCATCCGCGGCATCGGCTACGTCGCCCGGGATTAGGTTTTTTTGTTGGGGTGATGGGGTGAAGAGGGGATGGGGTGATGAGGTGAAACGTCAGGCCGTCATTCCGAGCGGAGCGAGGAATCTCGCGTGCTGACGTATGAAAAGCATTGCAACGTCAGCACGCGAGATTCCTCGCTCCGCTCGGAATGACGTTCTTTCTTTACCTGTCACCTGTCACCTGTCACCTGTCACCTCATCACCTCATCACCTCATCACCTCATCACCTCATCACAAACAAAAATGCCCTTCACCTTCAAAAACCGGATTGCGCTGCACTACATACTGGCTACGGCGGCGCTGGTGGCGGTGGTGTATGGCATGGTGTATGGCGTGGTGAAAAACCAGGTGTATGCCGATCTGGATGCCAGCCTGCGCTTCGAGGCGGCCAAGCACATGAGGGAGCTGGTGGTGGAAAACGGCCGGTTTCGGTTTGCCCGCAAGGAAGAATGGCAGGAGCGGGAGCACCGTGAGGTGCAAGTGAATCCGGTGTTTATTCAGGTGGCCGACCTGCAGGGCCGCCCCATGGACCGCTCGCCCAACCTCAACAATGCCCGCCTGGTGTTCGACCCGGCCGCCGACGGCCACGTGCCGCTGAACGCGCTGCTGCGCGGCGAGGCTATCCGGCAGGTGCAGGAGCCGGTGCTGCGCAACGGCCGGCCGGTGGGCTACCTGCTGGCCGCCATTTCCTCGGAGTCGGCGATGCACGTGCTGCAAAGTCTGGAAACGGTGCTGCTGGGCTCGTTTCCAGTGGTGCTGCTGGTGCTGTTTGGCATTGCGCGGCTGCTGGCGGGGCGCAGTATTTCGCCCATTGCGGCCATTACGGCTACCACCAACCGCATCACCCAGAGCAACCTGGCCGAGCGCATTGCCCTGCCGCCCCGCCCCGACGAGCTGCACACGCTGGCCTCGGCCATCAACCAATTGCTGGAGCGCATGGAAAAAGCCGTGGTCCGCGAAAAGCAGTTCACGGCCGACGCCTCGCACGAGCTGCGCACGCCGCTGGCCGTGCTCAAGGGCACGCTGGAAGTGCTGGTGCGCAAGCCCCGCAGCGCCGCCGAGTACGTCGAGAACATCACGCTCAGCGTTCAGGAAATAGACCGCCTCACGCACCTCGTGGACCAGCTGCTGCTGCTGGCCCGCTTTGACAGTGCCCCGCAGGTTGAGCACCGGCAGGAGCTGCCAGTGCTCAGCAGCGTGCACGACGTGCTGCACCGCCGCCGCGCTGCCCTGGAAGCCCGCCGCATCCGGGTAGACGTGCAGGACGCCGACACGCCGCCCATCCACTCCGACCCCTATCTGGTAGACCTGATTCTGGACAACCTGCTGGATAACGCCGTGAAATATTCGCCGGCCGGCTCCACCATCACGGTAGCGCTGGATGAGGCCGGCGCCCGCCAGCGCTGCACCATTTCCGATGAGGGCATCGGCATCCGGCCCGAAGACCTGGGCCGCATCTTCGACCCGCTGTATCGCTCCGACGCCCTGGCGCACAAGGAAATCGGCGGTACCGGGCTGGGCCTGTCCATCGTGGCGCGGGCCTGCGCGTTGCTGGGCATTGAGCTGGCCGTGGCCAGTGAGCTGGGGCGCGGCAGCACGTTCACGCTGCTGTTTCCGGCCGGTTGAGTGTGGCGTTGCAGCGTCTTCGGGCGGGTTTGCAGTTTGGCGGTAACACTGTAATTTTGGCTGAGCAGGGGACACCGGGCCAGTTGGCCGCAACTCCTGCTGTGTCTATTATTATCCAGTATTGCCCGCGTGAAACGAATTCTATTTGCCTTGTGGCTGACGGGCAGCAGCGCTGCCTATGCCCAGCAGGCCCCGGCCGGCCCGGCACCAGCCACAACAGTCGAGTATTACTCTGAGGACGGGGAGAAGCTGCCGTCGGCGCAAAACGCCCATCACCGTGTTGAAACCATCCGCCGCGACAGTCTGGGCGGCATCGTGCGCGAGTTTTACCCCAGCGGCAGCCTCCTGGGAGTGCTCTTCTTCGCTGATCTGAAGAAGCGCCAGCTGCACGGCACCTGCACCACTTGGTACGAGAACGGCAAGCCCCACACCCGAGAGGATTACGTGGCGGGCAAGCGGCACGGCGAACTGTTGGTGTACTATCCCGATGGCAAACTGCGCCGTCGCGACCAGTTTGTGGAAGGCCGTCGCACGGCCGGGGAGTGTTTCGATGCCGATGGGCAGCCGGTTGCCTATTTCGAGTACGAGCAGCTGCCCGTGTACCGGGGCGGGCAGGACGCGCTGCTCAGTTTTATTGCCCACAACGTGCGCTACCCAGGTACGGCGCTTCGCAACAAAGTGCAGGGCAAGGTGCAGGTTGGTTTTGTATTGAGTGCGAAGGGGGAAATTGAAAACGTCCGCGTCATTCAGTCGCTGTCCCCTGAAACCGATGCCGAAGCCATGCGGGTAGTGCGCCAGCTACGCAGTTTCCAGCCCGGCCGGAAGGATGGCCAACCAGTACGCGTCAGCTACACGGTGCCCATCAACTTTGCGCTTAAGTAACAAAGTCGCCATTTGCCCTTCGCTGATTTCTTCCGTTTTCTCACCCTCACTGTTACGCTATGCGCATTTCTACTCTCGCTGCGGCCATCCTGTTGGCGGCCGTTTCCACCACCGCTTTGGGGCAGGCCTTCACCGACCCGGGCGCCTACAACAACGCCATTGTGGCCGAGCAGCTGATCATGCAGAAGAAAAACCTGCGCTACATCAGCAAGGCGGCCCACAGCGAAAACGAGCGCAAGATTGAGGCCCGCCGCCAGGACGTGGTAGCCCAGAATAAGGCCTCGCTGGCTAAAATCTCGCACATGCCCGGCTACGAGGGCAACACTGAGTTCCGCGACCGGGCCAAAGCCGCGTTTCAGCAGATGCTGGACGTGTATGCCGCCGACTACAAGCAGGTAAACTCGCTGGCCGCCAGCCGCACGCAGAGCCTGGAAGCCATGCAGCGCTACTTCGACGCCGTGGAAGCCGCCGAGCAGAAGCTGGAAGTGGCCGGCGACAGTATGGAAGCCGCGCAGAAGCGCTTTGCTGCCCGCTACAAGATGACCATGAGCGAAGACGCCGAGGCCCGCAAGATGAGCGCCGTCATCCGGCAGGTGTCGGAGGTGAACACCTACCAGCACAAGGTGTTTCTGGCGTTCTTCCGGGTGGAAAAGGCCAATGCCAAGCTCACCGACGGCCTCAACGCCCAGAACGCCGCCGACTTCGAGGCTGCCCGCGTGCTGCTGGCCGCCGAAACCGACAAAGCCCTGGCCGAGCTCAACGCCGTGCCTGCCTTCCGCGGCAAAGACACCCAGTACCGCGACGCCACCCGCGACTACGCCAAGTTCTACCTGATCTGGAGCGCCAACCAGTTCAAGAAGATGACCGAGCTGATCGAAAACAAGGACAAGCTCACCAAAGTGGACGTGGACACCTTCAACGGCTACATCAAGGCCTACAACGCCCAGAACAGCAAGTTGATGGATGCCTACAACCGCGCCGCCAACAACTTCCAGGCCGCTTACATCCCGGTCTTCAACGACTAAGCCTGCCGACGTATGAAGCGAGTGCTGGGATATGTATTGATAGGACTGGCAGTGGTATTGGCGCTGGCGGCAGTTGGCCAGGTTCAGGCGCTGCTGCAAGCCATAGGTGGGGTGTTGTTCATCTTCAGCGGCCGCCTGGATGCGGCTGGCGCAGGCCGGGCAATGGGCCATTTGTTTTACTGGTTTCTCCATTTCGGGCTGCTGTACTGGCTGTGGCACCACGGCCGGCAGTGGACGAAAGCTCCGGTAGGGAAGACCGAATAGCCCCGTCCGGGATATTACCGCCGGCACCGACCATCTGGTCGGTGCCGGCGCTTTTTCTCGGGCAGATAGTTTTAACTTGCGGCCCCGGCGGCCAACCCGCCCAATTCCCTCTTATGGACGACAGCATCAAATCCAAATACCAGCCCGTCATCGGCCTCGAAGTACACGCCCAGCTGCTCACGCGCAGCAAGATGTACTCTTCCGACGAAAACGAGTACGGCGCTTTGCCCAATAACAACCTGAGCGTCATTACGCTGGGCCACCCCGGCACGCTGCCGCGCGTGAACTACTCGGCCGTGGAGTTTGCCATGAAAATGGGCCTGGCCACCAACTGCCACATCCGCCGCGACAACCTGTTTGCGCGCAAAAACTACTTCTACCCCGACCTTCCCAAGGGCTACCAGATTACGCAGGACAAAACCCCGATCTGCACCGAAGGCCACGTGGATATCCGCCTGGCCGATGGCTCGGTGAAGAAAATCGGCATCACCCGCATCCACATGGAGGAGGACGCGGGCAAGAGCATGCACCTGGCCGGCGAGGTGGAAACCCTCGTGGATCTGAACCGCGCCGGCGTGCCGCTCATCGAAATCGTGAGTGAGCCCGACATCCGGACCGCCGAGGAAGCCTACGCCTACCTGGCCGAAATCAAGAAGCTGGTGGAGTACCTCGGCATCTGCGACGGCAACATGGAAGAGGGCTCTTTGCGCTGCGACGCCAACATTTCGGTGATGCGCAAAGACGCCACCCAGTTTGGCGTGAAGGTGGAGGTGAAGAACATGAACTCCTTCCGCAACGTGCAGCGGGCCATCGAGTACGAGATTGAGCGGCAGATTGCGCTGGTGGAAGCCGGCGAAATCATCGACTCCGAAACCCGCGGCTTCGACGCGGCCACTGGCACCACCAACGGCCAGCGCAGCAAGGAAACCATGAACGATTACCGGTACTTCCCGGAGCCCGACCTGCCGCCGGTTATCATTTCCGACGAGTGGCTGCACCGCGTGCAGAGCGAGCTGCCGGCCCTGCCGGCGCAGCTCTACGCCCGCTTCACCGGCGAGCTGGGCCTCTCGGATTACGACGCCACGGTGCTCACGGCCGAAAAGGAAGTGGCGCTCTACTTTGATGCCCTGACCCGCCTGACGCCCAACGCCAAAGCCGCCGCCAACTGGGTAACCGGCCCGGTGAAAGCCTACCTCAACGAGCGCGCCCTCACCCTCGACCAGTTCCCGCTCAGCCCGCAGCACCTGGCCGACATCATCCAGCTCATCGACGACAACAAGGTGGGCCACTCGGTAGCCAGCAAGCAGCTGTTCCCGTTCCTGCTCGACAACCCCACGCACACCGCCGCCGCCGCCGCCGAGGCGCAGGGCCTGCTCCAGCAGTCGGATTCCGGCGCGCTGGAAGCCATGATTCAGCAGGTGCTCGACGCTAACCCGGCCAAGGTGGCCGAGTACCGCGCCGGCAAAAAGAGCCTCACGGGTATGTTTATGGGCGAGCTGATGAAGCTCACCGGCGGCAAAGCCGACCCAAAAATGGCCAACCAGCTGTTGCGCCAGAAGCTCGACGCCTAAGCCGGGCTAAATCCGGTGCACATGCAACGCACCCCCTATCAATTAACTCAGTTGATAGGGGGTGTTTTTTTACTTGGTTTGATTCTTATCCCAGATGCAGTATTTTATCCCATTGATAGCGCTGGCCTCCCTGGTGGCAGCGTCTACTGAAGCCGTTGCGCAGGCGCCCCGCCGCCCGGCTCCCAATTATCAGGTGCGTGGCCAGCTCACCAACGCCCCGGCTGGTACGCGGGTGCTTCTCATCGACGACCAAACCGGGCAAGCCTTGCCGATAGACTCGGCCCGAACGGATGCGAAAGGCCGTTTCCAGCTGCGAGGCACGGTGGCGAGTCCGGGAGTACATAGCCTGCGGGTAGACGGCCAGCGCTGGACGACTGACGTGGCGCTGGCGCCCGGCAGCCGCCTGCAGCTGCGCGCCGACGCCACCCAGCTCCGGCGCACCGGCGACATCACGGGCACCACGGAAGCCACCATGCTGGCCCGCATGAATCAGGAGCAGTTCCGGCTGATGTCCCACATCGACACCCTGGCCCAGCGGCGCTCCACCACCACCGACACGGCCGCGCTACGCCGCATCGGGCAGGAGTGGGATGCCACTTTCGCGGCGTTCCGGGCGGCCGCCCGGCGCGTGGCTGGGCAGGCGTCGTATGTGGCGCCCTACGTGGCCGCGACGTTGCTCAGCGGCACCGAGGAGCCGGCCGAAGTAGCGTTTCTGGATTCGGCTACCACCCGCTACGAGCGGCAGTGGCCGGCCTCGCCGCACACGCAGCAGCTGCTGCGCTACCAACGCATGCGCCAGCGCACGGCCCTTGGCCAGCTGGCGCCGGCTATGCAGCTGCCCACACCCGAGGGCCCGCCTTTGGCCCTGAGCAGCCTGCGCGGCAAGTACGTTTTGGTTGACTTCTGGGCCAGCTGGTGCAGCCCCTGCCGGCAGGAAAATCCCGAACTGGTTCGCACGTACCAGCGGTTCAAAAGCAAAGGATTTGAAATCTACGGCGTGTCGGCCGACAGTAAGAAAGACGCCTGGCTGGCTGCCATTCAGAAAGATGGCCTGCCGTGGCCGCAGGTGCGCGACGAGCCCTCCGACACCAGCGTGGCCAGCACCGTGTATAACATCTACAAGTTTCCTTCGTCGTTTTTGCTTGATCCGCAGGGGCGCATTATTGCCAAAGACCTGCGCGGCGAAGACCTGACCAAAAAGCTGGCGGAGCTGCTGCCCTAGGTGCCCCAGCACCGCCCGGGCAGCGGTGCGCCAGATAAGTGTGCAGTTAAGCGGCCGGGGTTTCCGGGTTTCCCAGAGCTTCAGGAAACCCGGAAACCCTGGCCGCTGTTGTGGGCCTCAACCAGCCGACCTTTTCCCAAATCCGGCTGAAAGTGGCAACTTGCGGCGGCTTTGGCTGTCCTTTGCCTACCTAACTGCCGGCACCCGGCCGGTTTTTCTTCTGAATATGTTGAAAATGAAGAGTCTGCTGATTGTTGGCGCTGTGCTGGGCATGGCTAATGCCTGCACCAAAAACACGCCGCCCACCGCCGGCACCACCGAGGGCGTCGGCTACCAGCTGAGCGGCCAGCTCACCAACGCCCCGGCCGGCACCAAGCTCTACCTGGCCGAGCTGGGCGACACCCAGTTCATCTCGCGCGACACGGCCACCCTCGACGACAAGGGCAACTTCCGGTTCACGGGCACCGTGCCCGAGCCCGGCCTCTACCAGGTGAAAACCACCGACCAGAGCCAGGTGCTGCTGGCCCTGAGCAACGGCAGCAGCATAGAGCTGTCCGGTGACGCCCAGAAGCTGGCTGAAACCTACACCGTGAAGGGCTCCAAAGACTCGGAGCTGCTGCAGCAGCTCAACCGCACCATGCAGCAGTCGAAGGGCCAGATGAGCCAGCTGGAGGCGCGCTACAACCAGAACGCCGCCGCCAATCGCACCGATTCCATGCAGGCCATCGAGAAGAAGTTCTACGATGCGCAGGCCCGTAGCACCAAGGGCATCAAGGCGCTGGTGCAGCAGAACCCCAAGTCGGTGGTGTCGGCCTTCGTGGTGGCCAACCTGATCAACCCAGAGGAGCAGTTCGGCTTCGTGGATTCCATGACCACGCAATTCAAAACCACGCTGCCCGACTCGCGCTATACCAAGGCGCTGGTGGCCAAAATCGAACCTATGCGCAGCACGGCCGTAGGCGCCGCCGCCCCCGAAATCAGCCTGCTGGCGCCCGATGGCAAGCCGCTGCCGCTGAGCAGCCTGCGCGGCAAGTACGTGCTGATTGACTTCTGGGCCAGCTGGTGCGGCCCCTGCCGCCGCGAAAACCCCAACGTGGTGCGCGCCTACAACAAGTACAAAGGCAAAGGCTTCGAAATCTACGGCGTGAGCTTCGACCAGGACCGCGGCAAGTGGTTGAAGGCCATCGAAGCCGACGGCCTCACTTGGAAGCACGTCTCGGACCTGAAAGGCTGGGAGTCGGCCGCCGGCCAGACCTACAGCATTAAGTCCATCCCGGCCTCGGTGCTGCTCGACCCGCAGGGCCGCATCATCGGCAAAAACCTGCGCGGCGAAGCCCTGGAAGCCAAGCTGGCCTCGGTGCTGAAGTAGCAGCCACGTAGTAGAAGCAGCAAAGCCGGCTCCTGATGGGGGCCGGCTTTTTTTATGCGGTTGCCGCGACGTACCACTTCGCGCTTGCTCTCAGAGCCAGGAGGAAAGCCGTAATCCGATAAGTATATCAGGCAGAGTCGAGTAGGGCGGTCGTCTAGTTGAACATCGCCACCGCATTCTTGCTCGGCAGGGCCGTTTTGCCCGTCAGGAACACATCCACTTCCCGCGCCGCCTCGCGGCCTTCCGAGATGGCCCAGACCACCAGCGACTGCCCGCGGCGCATGTCGCCGGCCACGAACACATTGGGGCGGGAGGTGCGGTAGGCGCGCTCGTCGGCGCGCACGTTTCCGTACTCGTCTAGGGCCAGTTCCAGTTCCGCCACCAGGCCCGACACGCGGGGGCCGCTGAAGCCCAGGGCCAGCATCACCCGCTGGCAGGGGATTTCGCGGTCGGAGTCGGGCACTTCCTCGAAGCGCAGGCGGCGGCCCAGCACGTCGGTTTCCCAGGTCACGTCGCTCACGCGCAGGGCGCGGAGCTGGCCGGCCTCGTCGGCCAGGAAAGCTTTGGTATTGATGCCCCAGTAGCGCTGGCAACCTTCCTCGTGCGAGGTGCTGCTGCGGAAAATGTGCGGCTCCAGCGGCCAAGGCGTGTGGGCGGGGCGCTCGGTGCCAGGCTGGTGCATCAGGGCAAACTGCGTGACCGAGCGGGCCCGCTGGCGGTTGGCTGTGCCCACGCAGTCGGACCCGGTGTCGCCGCTGCCAATCACCACCACGTCTTGGCCTTCCACCCAGATTTCAGCGTCTTCGATGCCCAGCTCGCTCACCCGGCGGTTGTGCTGGGTGAGGTAGTCCATGGCGAAGTGGATGCCCGGCAGCTCGCGGCCAGGAATGGCGAGGTCGCGCGGCACGCTGGCCCCGCCGGCCAGCACCACGGCATCGAAGCCGGCGGTGAGCTCGGCCCCCGAAATGTCGCGCCCGATTTCGACGCCGCAGCGGAAGGTGATGCCGTCGTCCTCCAGCAGCTTGATGCGGCGGTCAATGACCCACTTATCAAGCTTGAAATCGGGGATGCCGTAGCGGAGCAGGCCGCCGGGCCGGTCGTCGCGCTCGAACACGGTAACGGTGTGGCCGGCCCGCGCCAGCTGCGCCGCTGCCGCCAGCCCCGCCGGACCGGAGCCCACCACGGCTACCGTGCGGCCCGATTTCAGCACCGGCGCCGTCGGCTGCACGTAGCCTTTGGCGAAGGCAATTTCAATAATGTGCTTCTCGATTTCCTCGATGGCCACCGGGCTGCTGTGGATGCTCAGGACGCAGGCCGCCTCACAGGGCGCGGGGCAGATGCGGCCGGTGAACTCCGGGAAGTTGTTGGTGGCGCTGAGAATCTGGTAGGCATCTTCCCATTTCTCCTCGCGCACGGCGTCGTTGAATTCAGGGATGATGTTACCCAGCGGACAGCCCGAATGGCAGAAGGGAATGCCGCAATCCATGCAGCGCGCCGCTTGCCGGGTGAGCTGGTCTTCGGCGTAGGTGCCCACGAACTCGCGGTTGTGGGCCACGCGCTCCTGCGGGGCGGCTTTGGGCGGCAGCTCGCGGGCGTATTGTTTGAAACCGGTGGGGTTGGCCATGTTCTAGAACTGTGTAGAGACGCATATTTGCGTCTCAATCGTTGCTGATAGTTGGGCGATGTAGAGACGCAATATGTTGCGTCTCGCCGTTGCTGATGTTGTTATTGCTGTGCGGTTATGCGCGGTTCCGGTCGTTCAACGACGAGACGCGAAGTGTCGCGTCTCTACCTCGTTCTGGCGGCGCGGACGACGAGACGCAAGTATGCGTCTCTACATTGTTCACCCCACCGTCGCATACCGCGCCTTCGCCAGCACCTTCTTGTACTCGCTCGGAAACACCTTCACAAATTTCCCGGCCTCCTCCGCCCAGTTGCCCAGCAGGAAGGCTGCTACCTGGCTGCCCGTCAGCTCCGCGTGCTGCCGGAGCAGCGTCTGAATCTGGTCTTCGTCCTCCGTGTCGAGCGGGTCGAGCTCCACCATTTCTGGGTTGCAGTTGGCCGGGAAGGTGCCGTTGGGGTCGTAAATCCAGGCGATGCCGCCGCTCATGCCGGCGGCGAAGTTGCGGCCCGTCTGGCCCAGGATGAGGGCGCGGCCGCCGGTCATGTACTCACAGCCGTGGTCGCCCACGCCTTCGACTACTGCGGTGGCACCCGAGTTGCGCACCGCAAACCGCTCGCCGGCCTGCCCGCGCACGAACAGCGCGCCCGAGGTGGCCCCGTACAGCGCCACGTTGCCGATGATGATGTTTTGCTCGGGCACGAAGTGGGCGGCGGGGGAGGGGAAAATGGCCAGCCGCGCCCCGCTCAGGCCCTTGCCTACGTAGTCGTTGGCCTCGCCTTCGAGCGCGAACGAGAGGCCCGCCACACTGAAGGCCCCGAAGCTCTGCCCCGCCGAGCCGCGGAAGCGGTAGTTGATGGTATTCGCGGGCAGTCCGGCGGCGTGGTAGCGCTTGGCAATCTCATTCGAAAGCAGCGTGCCGATGGTGCGGTCGGTGTTCTGCACCTCGAAATCGCCGAACACCGGCGTCTGGTGGTCCAGGGTCGGACGGGCATGCTCCAGCAGCTGCCAGTCGAGGATGTGGGCCAAGCCGTGGTCCTGCGCTTCGCTCTGATACAGGGTGCCGCCGGAGCTGTTGGCGGCCGGGTGCAGCATGCCGCTCAGGTCGAGGTGGCGGGCTTTCCAGTGGGTGATGCCTTCGCGCACCTTCAGGAACTCGGGGCGGCCCACCATCTCATTTATCGTCCGGAAGCCCAGCTCGGCCATGATTTCGCGCAACTCCTCGGCCAGGAAGCGGAAGAGGTTCACGATATGCTCGGGCTGGCCGGTGAAGAGCTTGCGCAGCTCGGGGTCTTGCGTGGCCACGCCCACGGGGCAGGTGTTGAGGTGGCATTTGCGCATCATCACGCAGCCGCCGGCTACCAGCGCGGCGGTGGCCACGCCCCATTCTTCGGCCCCTAAAAGGGCAGCCACGGCTAGGTCGCGGCCGGTTTTCAGCTGGCCGTCGGCCTGCAGCACTACGCGGCTGCGGAGCTGGTTCTGCACCAGGGTCTGGTGGGCTTCGGCCAGGCCCAGCTCCCAGGGTAGGCCGGCGTGCTTGATGGAGCTGATGGGCGAGGCACCCGTGCCGCCGTCGTAGCCGGCGATGAGGATGACGTCGGCGTGGGCCTTGGCCACACCAGCCGCGATGGTGCCCACGCCCGCCTTGCTCACCAGCTTCACGTTGATGCGGGCGGCGCGGTTGGCGTTTTTCAGGTCGAAGATGAGCTGGGCGAGGTCTTCGATGGAGTAGATGTCGTGGTGGGGCGGGGGCGAAATCAGGCCGACGCCGGGGGTGGCGTGGCGCACCTTGGCAATCCACTCGTCCACCTTGTGGCCGGGGAGCTGGCCGCCCTCGCCGGGCTTGGCACCCTGAGCCATCTTGATTTGCAGCTCGTCGGCGTTGGTGAGGTAGTGGGCCGTGACGCCGAAGCGGGCCGACGCTACCTGCTTGATGGCCGAGCGCATGGAGTCGCCGTTGGGCATCATTTCGTAGCGCATGGGGTCTTCGCCGCCCTCGCCGGTGTTGCTCTTGCCGCCGATGCGGTTCATGGCAATGGCCAGCGTGCTGTGCGCCTCGTGCGAAATCGAGCCAAACGACATGGCCCCGGTGGCAAAGCGCTTCAGGATGCCCTCGGCCGGCTCCACCTCCTCAATCGAAATAGCCTCGCGGTGGCGGGCAAAATCCAGCAGGCCGCGCAGCGTAAACATGCGCTCGGGCTGCTCGTTCACCAGCTTGGCGTAGCGCTGGTAAGTGGCGTAGTTGTTGGTGCGCGTGGCCAGCTGCAGCAGGTGCACGGTTTCGGGGTTGAACATGTGGGCCTCGCCGCGCCGCCGCCAGTGGTAGAGGCCGCCGTCGGGCAGCAGCACTTGCTCTTCGGGGGTGCTGGTTTTGAAGCCCTGAAAGTGCTTGTACAGCGTTTCGCGGGCTATTTCATCGAGCCCTAGCCCGCCGATGCGCGTGACCGCGCCGCAGAAATAGGCGTCCACCACGGCTTGGTTCAGGCCCAGAATCTCGAATACCTGCGCGCCGTGGTAGCTCTGCAAAGTCGAAATCCCCATCTTCGAGAAAATCTTCAGCAGCCCGTCGCACACGGCTTTGATGTAGTTGTAAGTGAGCTGGGCCTGGTCGAGCGAGGTGTTCAGGTGGCCCGCCTCGCGCATAGTCCGCACCGTGGAGAGGGCCAGATAGGGGTTGATGGCCGTAGCCCCGAACGAGAGCAGGCAGGCGAAATGGTGCACTTCCCACACGTCGCCGGCCTCCACTACCAGGCCCACCGAGCCGCGGAAACCGAGCTTAATCAGGTGGTGATGCACGGCCGAAACGGCCAGCAGCGACGGAATCGGCGCGTGCTCGGAGTCCACGGCGCGGTCCGACAGAATCAGCACCTCGAAGCCGTCGTTCACCGCATCCTCGGCGTAGCGGCAGAGGCGGGCGAGGCCGCGCTCGAGCGCGCCGGGCAGCCCGTCGGCCTTGAAATACGTTTGCAGGGTCTTGGCATTGAACATGCCGGTGTCGATGCTGCGCAGCTTTTCGAGCTCGTGGTTGCTCAGGATGGGCTGGCGCAGGGCCACGCAGTGGCAGTGGTGCTTGTCCTCATCCAGAATGTTGCCGTTGTTGCCCAGGAAGGTGGCCAGGCTCATCACCAGCCGCTCCCGAATGGGGTCGATGGGCGGGTTGGTGACCTGCGCGAAAAACTGCTTGAAGTAGCTGCTCAGGTGCTGGGGCTGGTCACTCAGCACGGCCAGGGGCACGTCCACGCCCATCGAGCCGATGGGCTCCTTGCCCTCCACGGCCATGGGCGTGATGAGCACGTCGATGTCCTCGCGGGTGTACCCAAACACCTGGTGGTATTTGAACACCGCGTCGGCGGCCAGGTCCGTGAACATCTGGCGGGGCTCGGGCAGCTCTTCGAGGCGAATCTGGTACTCGTTCAGCCACGCGCCGTAGGGCTGGCGGCCGGCGGCCTGGGCCTTCAGCTCCTCGTCGGTGACGATGCGGCCGGCCACAGTGTCGACCAGCAGCATTTTGCCGGGCTGCAGGCGGCCTTTCTGCACCACGGTGGCGGGGTCGATGGGGAGCACGCCGGCTTCGGAGGCGACGAGCACGCGGCCGTCGGTGGTTTCGAGGTAGCGCAGGGGGCGCAGGCCGTTGCGGTCGAGCATGGCTCCAATCTGCTGGCCATCGGTGAAAATGAGGGCGGCCGGACCGTCCCAGGGCTCCATAAACGTGGCGTGGAACTCGTAGAAGGCCTTTTTGAGCGGGTCCATCTGGGTGTTGCCGTCCCAGGCTTCGGGCACCAGCATCATCATCACGTGCGGCAGCGGCCGGCCCGAGTGCAGCAGGATTTCCACCACGTTGTCGAGGCAGGCCGAGTCCGACTGCCCGGCATCGACCACCGGCAGCAGCATGTCCATCTCCTCGGCCGAGAAGTAGGGCGACACGTAGTTGCGCAGCCCCGCGTAAAACCAGTTCAGATTCCCGCGCAGGGTGTTTATTTCACCATTATGCGCCAGGAAGCGGAAAGGCTGGGCCAGCTTCCAGCTCGGGAAGGTGTTGGTCGAAAACCGCGAGTGCACCAGCCCGAAGGCCGACACCACCCGCTCGTCGCTCAAATCAGGGAAGTAGCCGCGCACCTGGTAGGTGGTGAGCTGGCCCTTGTACACGATGGTTTTGCAGGAGAGCGAGGCGAAGTAAAACACGTCCATCGCGGCCGGTACGGTCTCGCGCACCGTCTTGAAAATCAGCCGCCGCAGCACGTAGAGCTTGCGCTCAAAATCCTCGGTGGTGACAATGCCGGCCGGCCGGCCGAAAAACACCTGCTCCATCACCGGCTCGGCGGCCAGCGCCGTGGGGCCGATACCGGCCGGGTTCACCGGCACCGGCCGGTAGCCCAGCAGCGGAAAGCCCAGCCGCGCCGCCGCGCCGTTTATCACCGTATGGCAGGCCGCGCGCAGCTTGTCATCCTTGGGCAAAAAGGCCGTGCCCACGCCGTAGCTGCCCGGCTCGGGCAGGCGGATGCTGAGGGCGGTGCACTCCTCCAGCAGAAACCAGTGCGGAATCTGAATGAGCAGGCCGGCCCCGTCGCCGGAGTCGGTATCGCAGCCGCAGGCGCCGCGGTGCTCCATGTTTTCGAGCATGGTCAGCGCGTCGATGACGGTCTGGTGGGTTTTGCGGCCGTTGAGGTAGGTGATGAAGCCAGTCCCGCAGGCATCGTGCTCGAATTCGGGGCGGTACAGGCCCTGGGCGGTGTCGGAAGTCATAGGCAGATAACCGGAAGGCGGGCAGGCTGCCCGAAGTCGTTGCGAAACAGTAAGTTAGGCTACACCACCGGCTCATTCAACTAAAGCGCCGCCTTTTTTCCTGAGCTAACGCGCATTAGCCTGTTTTTAGATGATATTTTCTTAGTTGATAATATGTTGTAATTCAGTTGTTTGACATAAAAAAAGCCTCTTTGCCGCATGGGAGCGGCAAAGAGGCTTTGTAGCTGAAACGACAGCGGCTGGCGGTTACCCCAGAAACATCCGTTGCATGGACTGCCAGAGCTGCTTTTTGCGGCCAGCATCGTACTCCAGCATCTTAATTTCGCTGGCGCCGAGGAAGGCCGTGTCGCCGTAAAGCAACACCGGCTCGTAGGGCTGAGTGGTGTATACGGCCACGTCGAGCAGGTTTTTGCCGAAGGCCAGAAACTGCCGGGCGGCCAGATGCTGGCGCAAACTGCACAGCGCCACCGGAAACTTCTCGTGCTCCACGTTCACCAGCACCACGTCTTCCATCACCAGCCGGATGGCCTTGAGGATGTTGTTGAGGAACACGTTGCGGGGCAGCTTCCGGAACTCATCGGGCGACACCCGCACCAGAATCAGCAGGCCGTTGGGGTTGCTGCCCATGGTGGAAAACGGAATGTGCGCCACCGGCGACTGAGTAGGCGTGGGCTGCACCCGGCCCGGCTGCGAAGGCGGCGCCACCGGCGCGGCCGGCAGCTCGGCCAGCGTGAACGAGTTGAACAGCGGCCCCGCGTCAACCGGCACCTTAACGGGCGGCACCACCGGCGCGGGTGCCGGGGCCGGTACTGGTGGCGCTGGAGTGGGAGGCACTGCCGCCGCAACCGGCGCTGGTTGCGGCGTGGCGGGTAGTGCCGGGGCTGCCTGAACGGTGGGTTTAGCCGCCGCTGCCGGCGCTGGATTGGCTGCTACGGGCGCCGCAGCCGCTGCCACTGCCTGCGGTAGCGCAGACGCTGCCGGCGCAACTGCCGACTCCGCTGGCGCGGCGGGCTGCGAATCGGGCACTACGTACAGCGACACGTCGGTGTAGAAGTTCTGGAAGAAGGCGAGGGAAGCGGCAGTATCCATAGGTTGGAAGATAGGGGAAAGCGTCCAGGAAACGGCGCAGGTAGCTGCGCGGGGCTGGATGGCCCCGCCGCCCGGCTACTCCATGGCGAACAAAGCCTTCAGCTCGGTGGCTTCTTCGGGCTTCATGCGGCCGCCCAGCACCAGGCGCAGCTGGCGGCGGCGCAGGGCGCCATCGTAAAGGGCAATTTCCTCGGGCGTTTCGGGCAGGGCCTCGGGCACGTCAATCGGGCGGCCCGACTGGTCGACGGCCACGAAGGTGAAGAAGGCCTCGTTGCTTTTGATGCGGGTGCCGCTCGGAATGTCCTCGGCCCACACATCAATGTGCACTTCCATGCTGGAGGCAAATGCCCGCGTCACCTGGGCCTGCAGCGTCACGACGCTGCCCAGCCGGATGCCCTCCCGAAACGACACGTTGTCGACGGAGGCCGTCACGACAATGCGGTTGGAGTGCTTCTGCGCGGCAATGGCGGCGGCAATGTCCATCAGGTGCATCATCCGGCCGCCCATCAGGTTGTTGAGCGTGTTGGTGTCGTTGGGCAGCACCAGCTCGGTCATAATCACGAACGAGTCTTTGACGGGCTTCTGTTTGCGCATCATGCGGAAAAAGTGAATCAGGAATGAAGCCCCAAAGATAGGCACAGACCCGGCGCGGTCATCAGTCTGCCGATTCAGCGCTGACAGGCATCAAAAAAAGCCCCCGGCGCCAACTGGCACCGGGGGCTTCAAAAGGTAGTGGAACCGGCTAATTCACCAGCACCTTCGTGGTGAAGGTCTGGTCGCCGAGGGTGAGGTGCACCAGGTACACGCCGGAAGTCAACGGCTGGCCGGCCGCGCCTTGCAGGCGGATGCTCTGGGCGCCCGTGCCGTAGGTTTTGGCAGCTACCTGCGCTACTTCGCGGCCCAGCATGTCGGTGAGGCGTACGGCGGCGCGGGTGGCGGTGGTCAGGGTGAAATGCACGGCGGTTTCAGCGGTCAGCGGGTTCGGGAACACGCTGATGCCGCGGCGGGCCAGTTCGGCCTCCTGGTTGGCCAGCGGGGCCTGCGGGTCGAGCAGGCGCACGTTGTCGAGGCAGATACGGTTGCCCACGTTGCTCACTGCCTCAAACCGCACCAGGAACTTGGTAGCACCCTGGTAAGCCAGCGGCAGCGGAATGGTCGTGGTCTGCCAATCGGCGCGGCTGGTAGGCACGAAGTTGGTGATGATGGCCCCGTTCTTGGTGTCGAGGGCGGCAGCGTTGTAGGTCAGCGGTGCCGACCACGTAGCCCCGCAGTCGGTGCTGAACGAGATGCGCAGCACGTCGTTGATGGTGGCCGAGCGGCGGGCATAGGCACGCTCAAAGCTCAAGGTGGGGGTGGTGCCGATGCTGCTCAGGTTGATGTTGGGCGAAGTGAGCGTGCTCAACGTACCATCCGGCAACGACGGGTTGGGGGCCAGCAGGTAGGCTACGCCGGTGGCTGCCGTGCCGTTGGCGCGCTGCCAGCTGAAGGGGTTTGCGCCGGGTATGGAGGAGGTGATGGTCCAGTTGCGGACCGGGGTGCCGGCGTAGTTGTTGGGGAAGTCGGCATTTTCAAACGACTCAATCAGTGGGGCCTGCTCGCCGGAGTTGGCGCCCAGCACCTGCACTACCCGATCCAGCTTCAGCGTATCGCGCCCGTTCGGGGTGATGATGATGAGCGTGGCGTCGTAGGTGCCAGCCGTGGGATAGGTCACCACGGGGTTGCGGGCCGTGCTGGTGGCCGGCGTGCCACCCGTGAAGCGCCAGTCGAACTGGGTGGTGGCGGCCACGTAGTTGTAGTTGTAGGAGTAGTCGGTGAAGGTGATGCTGCCGCCTTCACACACGCTGCTGGTAGAAGGCCGGAAGGCGGCCACTGGCGCGCAGATGCCGCCCTGATAGCCGTCGTTGGTGCCGGTATCCAGCAGGTTCTGGGCCGATACCAACGTGGAGCGGCAGAAGCGGGTGAGCGAGGCGCGCATCACCGTTTTCTGGCCCAGCGTGAACATCTTGGCGCAGGTGGCATAGTCCATGTAGTTCTGCACGTTGGCCAGAATGCCGGTGGGGTTGTTGTTGGGCGTGGTGCTGCCGGTACCGTCGGCGTTGCAAGGGCGGTAGGTGGTGGAAGGGCAGCCGGAAGAAACGCCCGACGTGTTGGGCGTGTCGGCAATGCCGTCGTCGAGGCCGCAGTTGGAGGCGGTGCCGGGCGTGTTGGAAGGGCCCCAGGTGTGGGGCAGGCCAAAGTAGTGGCCTACTTCGTGGGTGAGCGAGCGGTTGCAGAAGTTGCTGCCGCAGGAGCGGCCCGTGCTGCCAAACTGCCCGTTGCGAATCACGATGCCGTCGAGGGCGGTGCCGGCGCAGGGCAGGTAGGCGTAGCCGCCGGCCCCGTTGGCCACTTCCACCACCCAGATGTTGAGGTAGCGGTTGGGGTCCCAGCGAATCACGTTCTTCACGTTGTTATCGCCGACGTTGGTTTGGGTGGAGTAGGTGCGCGTGATGCCGGTAGTGCAGTTGCCGTCGGGGTCTTTCTTGGCCAGCCGGAACCGGAAGCCCACGTTGGCATATAGTGGCTGAAACTCCGGAATCACGTCGGCCGTGTCGCGGTTGGTTTTGCTGAAGTCCTCGTTCAGGATGCGGATGGCATCGTTCACCTGCGCCTCGGTGATGTTGTTGCCGGTGCCCGAATGAATAACGTGCACCACCACCGGCACCGTTACGTCGGGGGCGGCCAGCAGGCGGGCCTGCTCGGCGGCGGGCATCATGGCCACGCTCCGGATAAAGGCGCGGTATTCGCGCTCAGCGGCCGGGTTGCGGGCCCATTCCAGCTGCTGCAGGCTGTCGGAGGCACACCGGAAGCCATAGTATTGCTCGGGGTAGCGGGTGCCGCGCTGCTGGGCCGTGGCGCCTAGCTGGCCAAGCAGCCCGGTTAGCAGCAGCAATAGTTTGAGTAAAGATCTGTTTCGCATTGAACAGGAAAAAAGGTGGAAGAAATAACGACGGGAATGGCCGGCGGCAAGCCGGCGAAAGTAGGGTAAGTGCGTGCGCAACAGCTGGTTTTGGGCTGCTGCGTAGTGATGGTCCGACAAGTTACAACACGGCCGCAAAAGATGCGGGCAAAACCATTTCGCAGGCCGTGCCGCCGCCGCCCGCGCCCCACAAAAAAAGCCGCCCTTCTCTCCGGCAGGAAAGAAAGGCGGCTTTAGTTTTTGGTGGTTGAAACGGCGCCTAGCTGGCCCAGCCGGCCTGGCCCAACAGCGGCACAAACCGGAACTCCTCGAACTCCTCGCGCGTGAATTCCTCCTCGCTCACCCGCGTCACGCGCACCATGCGCTGCACCTGCGCGTCGCCCACCGGAATCACCAGGCAGCCGCCCACGCGCAGCTGCCGCAGCAGCGGGCGGGGCAGGGTCGGGGAGCCGGCCGTCACCAGAATCCGGTCGAAGGGCGCGTGCTGGGGCAGGCCCACCGAGCCGTCGCCGCAGAACAGCTGGGCCGTGCGGTGCAGGTGGGCCAGGCGGCGGCAGGTGCGCTCAAACAGCACCGGCTGGTACTCGATGCTGAACACGTGGGGCGTAAGCTCCAGCAGCACGCAGCACTGGTAGCCCGAGCCGGTGCCCACCTCCAGCACCCGGTGTTCGGGAGTGGGGTCGAGCAGGGCCGTCTGGTAGGCCACGGTGTAGGGCTGCGAAATGGTTTGGCCTTCGCCGATGGGAAACGCCTTGTCCTGGTAGGCATGCGCCTCGAAGCCGGTTTCGAAGAAGGCGTGGCGCGGCACGGCCAGCACCGCGGCCAGCACCCGCTCGTGGTGGATGCCTTTGCGGCGCAGCTCTTCCACGAGGGTGCGGCGCTGGCCGCGGTGTCGGTAGGTGTCGGCGTGCATACGGGAGGGAAGGACAGGCCTGTGGTGGACGGCAGACGCCGGGGGCGGCCAGGCTGCCCGCCACAGAGGCTGTATGGATTCTGGTTTATTGCTCTACCTTTGCGAGGCTCCAAAACGGGCCGTGCAGGCCCTTTAGGGCATTAAATCCGGTGCGAAGCTACCCATTCGCCCCCATAATATCACGCGCCGGCCCTGGCGGCCGGCTTGATTGCGCTGCCCTTGATTCGCACCTTCCAACTACTGAAGCTGATAGCCGCCGACTTTCTGGCGGCCTTGCTGGCCTGGGTGTGCTTCTTTCTGCTGCGCAAGTACCTGTTGCAGGAAATCACCGAAGGCTACCGCTTCACGGAAGGCGCGCTGTTCTTTCTCTCGGGCTCGGCCCTGATGATTGCCGCCTTCTGGACTGTGCTTTACGCCCTGATCGGCGAGTACCGCGACATTTTCCGCAAGTCGCGGCTGGCCGAGATTATCCGGCTGGCGCGGGTGTCGGTGCTGGGGGCGCTGGTGATTTTCTTCGTGCTGCTGCTTGATGACGAGGGCGTGCAGAACTACCGCTCGTACTACAAAACCATTTCGGCCTACTTCCTGCTGCACTTCACCCTCACGGCCATTCTGCGCACCTGGGCCGTGAGCAGCGTGCAGCACTTGGTGCGCAACGGCACCATCTTCTTCAATACGCTGCTGGTGGGCTCCAACGCCCTGGCCCTCGATACGCTTCAGGAGCTGCGCCGCACCGGCCGCCATCTGGGGCTGAAAGTGGTGGGCTTCACGCCGATTGAGGAAGGCGCCATCGACGAGGCCCTGGCCGCCGAGCTGCCCGCCCGCGGCTCCTACCGCCGCCTGCCCGCCCTGATCCGGGCCCTCGGCATCGAGCAGGTGGTCATTGCCATCGAGCCCAGTGAGCACCGCGTGATTGAGGAGATTCTGACGCTGCTGGAAGGCACGCCGGCCCGCGTGAGCATCCTGCCCGACCTCTACCAGATGCTGCTGGGCTCGGTGAAGGTGAGCCACGTGTTCGGCACGCCCCTCATCGAAATCAAGCAGGATTTGCTGCCGGTGTGGCAGAAGGTGCTCAAGCGGGTGATTGACGTGGTGGCGTCGAGCGTGTTTTTGCTGCTGGCTTGGCCGGGCTACCTGTTCACGGCCATCATGGTGAAGCTCTCCTCGCCGGGGCCGGTGTTCTACTCGCAGGAGCGCATCGGGCGGCTGGGCCAGCCGTTCCGCATCTACAAGTTCCGCTCGATGTACGTGGACGCCGAGAAGCAGGGCCCTTCGCTCAGCTCCGACCACGACCCGCGCATCACGCCCTGGGGCCGCTTTATGCGCAAGGTGCGGGTCGATGAGCTGCCGCAGTTCTGGAATGTCATCAAGGGCGACATGAGCATCGTGGGGCCGCGGCCGGAGCGGCAGTTCTTCATCGACCAGATTGTGCAGATTGCGCCCCACTACCGCCACCTGCACCGCGTGCGGCCCGGCCTCACCAGCCTCGGCCAAGTGAAATACGGCTACGCCGAAACCGTGGCCCAGATGGTCGAACGCCTCAAGTTCGACATCCTCTACATCGAAAACATGAGCCTGGCCATGGACTTCCGGGTGCTGCTCTACACGCTCAAGATTATCATTGAAGGCCGCGGTAAGTAGCAGAATATCGATACTGCTGCCTTTTACCAGTATGTTCACTCCGCCATCTGCCGGGCCGGCCCGCCGCATTACGTCGGATGGGCTGCACACCGGCAAACTAAATTTTATTGCTGTTGCTTGATTTTCAATCTTATATCTAATAGCGCATGATCTTCATTTTCGGAACGCGTGAGTCGCACCTGCGCACCATCCCCACGCCCGGCCACGCATGCACGGCCTGTGCCAACAACGAAGCGTTGAGCTTGCTGTTTTTCAGCCGCTACGCCCACCTGTTTTTCGTGCCGCTGTTTCCGGTTTCGCGCCGGATGCAGGTGGTCTGCGCCAACTGCCGGCAGAGTGGCTCGGAAAGCGCCATTCCGGCCAGCCTGCTGCCGTCGGCGAAACATCTGCAAAAGCAGACCGGCCGGCCGTGGTGGCAGTTTATCGGCCTGATGCTGGTAGGCGCGGCCGTGGCGTTCTTTGCAGTGGCCGCCCTCACGTCCAAGCCCAAGGATGAGCAGGACAAGGAGGAACTGGCCCGCCTGCGCCAGCCCCAGGTCGGCGACGTGTACGTGCTGAACACGGCTGATAAAGGCAACGTAATGCTGCTGCGCGTGCAGAAAGTGGTGCCCGACAGCGTGTATGTGTCGCCAAGCAAGGCCGCCGAAGGCAGCTTCAAAGCCTACCAGCATTCGCACGACGCCAACAACTATCAGCCCAACCAATATGCGGTGCCCCTCAGCAAACTTGTAAACATGCACCAGCAAGGCGAGTTGTACGACGTACTGCGCGACTAATCCGGCCGCGCTTCCCTTATCACCAGACTTTCGCTTCCTTCATGTTCACCGGCATCATCGAAACCCTCGGCACCATCACGGACGTGCGCCGCGAAAACTCCAATATCCACTTCACCGTGCAGTCGGGCTTCGCGCAGGAGCTGAAAATCGACCAGAGCGTGGCCCACGACGGCGTGTGCCTGACCGTGGTGGCCGTAGACGGCATGGCGGGCACCCACGTGGTAACGGCCATCGACGAGACGCTGCAGAAAACCAACCTGAACGCCTGGGCGCCCGGCCGCCGGGTGAACCTGGAGCGCTGCCTGGCCGCCAACGGCCGCTTCGACGGCCACATCGTGCAGGGCCACGTCGACCTCACGGCTGAGTGCGAGGCCGTGGAAGACCAGAACGGTAGCTGGCTGTACCGCTTCCGCCACGAGCCCGGCGCCGGCCGCGTAACCGTGGAAAAAGGCTCCATCTGCATTAATGGCACCAGCCTCACTTGCTTCAACAGCACCGACGACGGTTTTTCGGTGGCCATTATCCCGTATACCTACGAGCATACCACTTTCCAGGACCTGCAGCCCGGCCACCGCGTGAACCTGGAGTTCGACATTGTGGGCAAGTACGTGGCCAAGCTGCTGGGCAAGTAGGCGCATACTGCCGGCTGGCGGGCCAGGCGCCCGGGCTGGTGTGCTTGTCGGTTACATTGTAATCCTGTTACGGTGATGGAAATTGACCACCTCTTCATCTTCTCCGACTCGCCGCACGCCGTTGCCGAGGAGTTGCGGGCCCTGGGCCTGATCGAAGGGAGCAGCCGCGTGCACCCCGGGCAGGGCACCACCAACCGGAAGTTTTACTTCGAGAATTTCTTTTTGGAGATTCTGTGGGTGCACGACGAAGCGGAAATCACGAGCCCACTGCTGCAGCCTACGCGGCTGTGGGAGCGGGCCCGCTACGCCACCACGGGCACCTCGCCCTACGGCCTGTGTTTGCGCAATACCCCCGATACAGACCCAGTTTTCACGGCGGCTTTGGCGTATCAGCCGGTGTACTTTCCGGCGGGCCTGCCCATAGAGGTGCTGCCCCACGCCCACAATCCCAGCCTGCCCTGGACGTTTCGGCTGCCCTTCAAAGGCCCCCAAGCCGCCACCACCGAGCCTACGCAGCACCCGGCCGGTCTGCGTCGCCTCACCCACGCTGCGTTCGGGCTGGCGAAATACGAGGCCGCTGACTTGCTGCTGCAGCAGTTGGCGGGCCAGCCGCAGCTGGCGTTCGGGCCCGCGACGGCCAATTGCCTAGCGCTTACTTTTGACGAGCATCGGCAGGGCCAGACCGTGCACGTTCCGGTCCTGAACCTGACGCTTGCCTACTAGGCCTCAGCCCACCCCAGCATCTTCTGGTCGCCGCTGCGAGTTTGGTCATTGCCCATGAACGTCAGAATCCTGCGGCTGCTACTGGCCGGACTGTTGCTGGGAATAGCGGGTGGAGCCTTTTTTATGGCCCGCCCGCAGCCCCGTGACCCGGTCGGGCGCTTTCTCAGCTACCGGGTTGACCTGAGCCGGCAGCACCTGCGCCTCTTCTGGCTGGACGAGCAACGCCGGCCGCTACGCAGCCTGGGCCGGCTGCGCCGCTGGCTGGCCGACCGGGGCGATACGCTGGAGTTTGCCATGAACGGCGGTATGTTTCGGCCCGGCAACGCGCCGCTCGGGCTCTACATCGAAAACGGGCGGCTGATAACGCCTCTGGACACCGGGGCCGGAGCCGGCAACTTCTACCTCAAGCCCAACGGCGTTTTCTACCTCACCCCCGATAACCAGGCCGGCGTGTGCCGCACGGCCGATTTTGCGCGGCTGCTTCGCCAGCGTTCTGTGCGCTACGCCACCCAGTCGGGGCCGATGCTGGTGCTGGATGGGCAGCTGCACCCGGCGTTCCGGGCCGGCTCCGCAAACCGGCAGATCCGCAACGGCGTGGGGGTGCTGCCCGATGGGCGGGTGCTGTGCGTACTGTCGCGGGAGCCGGTCAACTTCTACGATTTCGCGCGGTACTTTCAGCAGCAGGGCTGCCGTAACGCCCTGTATCTGGATGGCTTCGTATCCCGCGCCTATCTGCCGGCGCAGGGCTGGACGCAGACCGACGGCGACTTGGGCGTGCTTGTCGGCGTAACCAGCCGCTGAGGCCTGCTACCGGGTACGCCTAAGTCGCTACCGGCCGACTGGTGCTTTCTCGGAAATGGAGTGGGTGGGCTCGGAAAGTTTGTGGGCCGGAAACAGGCGCGCATCCAGCCGCCGGAACAGCGTGGCGCTGCCCCAGGCCAGCAGGCTGCCCAGTATCGCGCCGGCCAGCACGTCCGACGGGAAGTGTGCGGCCAGGTACATGCGGCTGTAGCTCACCACCATCGCCCAGCCCAGCAGCAGCCACTTAGCCACGCGGTAGCGCCGGGGCAGTACCAGATTCATAAACACGGTGAGGGCAAAGGCGTTGGCCGCGTGCGACGACATAAACCCGAACTGCCCGCCGCAGCCGTTGATCAGGTTCAGCGTAGCCGACAGGTCGGGGTCGTGGCAGGGGCGGAGGCGGGCGAAGTAGGGCTTGAACAGGCGACTGGATATTACGTCGGCCAGGGCCACGCTGGCGCCCAGTAGCGGCAGCAGCAGCCAGGCGCGCCGCCCAAATAGATAGGCCAGCATCACGAGCAGCACAAAGTACGCCGGAAACCACACCAGCCGCTCCGTGAAGAACACCATGAGGGTGTCCAGCTTGGGCGTACGGTGGGTGTTGGCGGCTACCAGCAGCCAGCGGTCAAACGATTGTAGCGCTTCTATCAAAGTCAGTTCTCGGTTGTCAGTTGCTCGTTGTCAGTTGCTGGCGGATAGTCTCATTCTCTCATTTGTCGACTGACAACTGACAATCAACAATTGACAACCAGTTAACGAGGGGCCAGCCAGTCGACTCCTTTGCGCAGCCACTGTTGGGTGGCGGCTTCGGGCGAGCCCGGCTCGATGGGAAAATTATAGTGCCATTCGCACTGCGGCGGCAGACTCATGAGGATGCTTTCGGTGCGGCCGCCGGTTTCCAGGCCGAAGCGCGTGCCCCGGTCGAAGGCTAGGTTGAACTCGGCGTAGCGGCCGCGGCGCACCAGCTGCCACTGCTTTTCGCGCTCGGAGTAGGGGCGGTCGGCGTTCTGGCGCAGCAGCTCGCAGTAGGCTTCGCCAAACACCCGCCCCACGGCCTGCACGAAGGCAAACAGCGCGTCCCGGTCGCCGTCTTTGCCCACCGTGAGCCGGTCGAAGAAGATGCCACCCACGCCGCGGGTTTCCTGGCGGTGAGGCAGGAAGAAGTAGTCGTCGGCCCAGGTTTTGAAGCGGGCGTAGTAGGTGGGGTCGTGGGGCGCGCAGGCCGCGGCAATCTGCTCATGAAACCAGCGGGCCTGGGCTTCGTCCACGTAAATCGGGGTCAGGTCGAGGCCGCCGCCAAACCAGGCTTCGCCGTTGCCGGCCTCGAAGTAGCGCACGTTCATGTGGGCAATGGGCACCTGCGGGCTGCGCGGGTGCTGCACCACGCTCACGCCGGTGGCAAAGTACTCGGGGTTGGGCATGAGCAGCACGCGCGCGGCCTGCTCGCTCATGGTGCCCTGCACGCCCGAAAAGTTCACGCCGCCCTTCTCGATGATGGTGCCGTGGGTGAGCACCCGGCTGCGCCCGCCGCCGCCGCCGTGGTGCTGCCAGGCGTCTTCCTGAAAGCGGCCCGTGCCATCGGCCTGCTCCAGCTGCTGGCAGAGCCAGTCCTGGAACTGGCGCATCCAGTCGGCCACGGTTTCACGGAATTCGGCGGCGGGGCGGGGCGTGGGGAAGGGGGCAGCAGGGGCGGAAAGCATAGGCGTCATAACGGCACAGGCGTGGGTTCGGGGGCAAACTTGGCCGCAAAAACACCCCGCAACCTGACTGAAAGCAGGGGAAAAGCTGTTTCTGTGCCGGCAAAGGTAAAAAAATCCCGGGCCCGCCGCGTGTCGGCCTACAGAGGCGCGCAATCGGAAATGGTTGCAGCATCCGGCCTGGCTGGGGCTGATGTGCGGGAAATATCCGGGGCCGGTAAAGTAAACCGGCCGGCGCTGCGTCGTGTTAGCCAGCCGCTGGTTTTTCGCGGCGTGCACCTGATGAACATACTGGGTAAAAACCCTTCCCAAAGCAGCCAGCGCCAGTTTATGGGGCTGGAAAACTACCACAACGGCCAGTTCCGCAACCCGGGCAACGTGCGCTTCAGCCCCGCTGATGCCAACCTGGGCCAGATGCTGCGCGACTACCTGCGCCGCCCTGCCACCGTCACGCCCTCGCGCCCGATACCATCGGTAACGACTGACCTGCGGCAGCTGCCTGCGCTGGCGGCGCCCACGCTGGTGTGGTTCGGTCACTCGTCGTACCTGATTAAGGCGGCGGGCCTCACGATGCTCGTGGATCCGGTGTTCAGCGGGGCGGCCTCGCCGGTGCCGTACTCGGTGCAGGCCTACGTCGGCGCCAACACCTACCAGGTCGCCGACCTGCCGCCCATTGACGTGCTACTCATCACCCATGACCACTACGACCACCTCGACTACGCCACCGTGCGCCAGCTCCGCGACAAAGTAACGCGGTTGGTGGTGCCGCTGGGCGTGGGCAGTCACTTCCGGCACTGGGGCTTCGAGGAGGCGCGCATCACCGAGCTGAACTGGCACGATACCACCACGCTGCCGGGCGGGGCGCAGCTCACGGCCACGCCCGCCCAGCACATGTCGGGGCGCGGGGTGCGGGCGCGGCGCACGCTGTGGGCGTCGTACGTGCTGCAGCTGCCCGGTCACCGCCTGTTTCTGGGCGGCGACAGTGGCTACGGCCCGCACTTCCGGGCCATCGGCGCGCAGTACGGGCCGTTTGATCTGGCGGTGCTGGAAAACGGGCAGTACAACGAGCTCTGGCACGCCGTGCACACGCTGCCCGCCGAAACGGCGCGGGCGGCGCAGGAGCTGGGCGCGCGCCTGCTGCTACCGGTGCATTGGGCCAAGTTCACGCTCGGCTACCATCCCTGGAACGAGCCCATCCGCCTACTGCTGCCGGCCGCCGAGGCCCTGGGCCTGCCCGTAACCGTGCCCCGTATCGGGGAACCCTACACACTGGGCGAGCCAGTGAAACAGGCGGCGTGGTGGGATTTCGACTGACGTACAGCTCCGACGCTGCCAGCGTGAAGCTTTATAAAGCTACACCATCTTGCGCAGCAGCAGCAGCTCCAGCGGCTGCTTCGGGATGCTGGGGCTGGCGTGCACCGGAAACGGCAGCACCTCGCCGGTGCGTTGGAAGCCCAGCCGCTCGTACCAGGCAATCAGCTCGGCGCGCACCGAAATGACGGAAATCAGCACGCTGCTGAAACCGGTCTGCCGGGCCTGGGCTTCGGTGGCGGCCAGCAGCTGCCGCCCGATTCCTGCCGCCTGCCGCGTGGGGTCCACGGACAGCATGCCCACGTACAGGTCGGGGGCCTGGGGCTTGGTATAGACGCTGCCCACCAGCTCGCCGGCTTCGGTGCAGGCCAGCAGGAAGGTGGCGCCGGGCACGGCCGCGAGCTGGTGCAGGTCGGCTTCGTCGGTGCGGGGGCCGTCGAGCAGGTGGGCTTCGGAGGTCCAGCCACGCAGGCTGGCTTCGCCGCGGTAGGCGTTGTTGACGAGGCCAGCCAGGGCGGGCAGGTCGGCGGGAGTGGCGGCGGAAATGGCGAGCGGAACGAACATGGGCCCGAAGATACGGTTGGGTAGGGCAAGCGCTACGGCCGGCCGCGGCCATTCCGGCCCGAACCCGTAATTTCGCCCCGAACCCAATCCCCGCCCATGTCCCTGCACGCTGCCCCCACTCTGGAAGCTGACTTCACTGCCGCCCCGCCCGCGCCCGAAACGCTGCGCCGGGTGTACCGCCTGATGCGGACCGCCGACGAGCTGGCCCGCCTCTACGAAGAAAACAAGGCCGTGACGGCCAAGTACGTGCACGCCACCGCCCGCGGCCACGAGGCCATTCAGCTGGCCGCCGCCAGCCAGCTCGGCCCCCAGGACTACGTGGCGCCCTACTACCGCGACGACGCCATGCTGTTGGGCATCGGCCTGCAGCCTTACGAGCTGATGCTGCAGCTCATGGCCAAGCGCGACGACCCATTTTCGGGCGGCCGCACTTACTACAGCCACCCCTCGCTGCGGCGCGCCGGCTTCCCTACCATTCCGCACCAAAGCTCGGCCACCGGTATGCAGGCCATTCCGGCCACCGGCGTCGCCCACGGCATCAAGTATCTGGAAAGCCAGGGGCTGGCGACAAGTAGTAATGAGCAATTAGCAATTAGTGATTCATCCACGGATTTGCCAGCGGATGCAGGTTCAGGCGATGATGAACAGCCAATTCTTAATTCTTCATTACTAATTACTAATTCAGAAAAGAAGCCGCTCGTGTTGTGTTCCATCGGCGACGGTGCCATGACCGAGGGAGAGGTGAGCGAGGCGCTGCAGATGGCCGTGCTGCACCAGTTGCCCATTATTTACCTGGTGCAGGACAACGAATGGGGCATTTCGGCCACGGGCCGCGAGATGCGGGCCATGGATGCCTACGAGTTTGCGGCCGGCTTTAAAGGGCTGCACCGCCTGCAGTTCGACGGGGCCGATTTCCTGGCCAGCTACGCGGGCATGCAGCAGGCCGCCGATTACGTGCGCGAGCGGCGCGGCCCGGTGCTGGTGCACGCCCGCTGCCCGCTGCTGGGCCACCACACCAGCGGCGTGCGCCGCGAGTGGTACCGCGGCGACAACCTCGCCCAACACTCCCTGCAGGACCCGCTGCCGCGCTTCCACCAGCAGCTATTGGAGCTGGGCTTCGCCGAAGACGAGCTGCAGCAGCTGGCCGCTGAGGCCCGCGCCACTGTGGAGGCCGACTACCAGCGCGCCCTGGCCGCCCCCAACCCCGACCCCGCCACCTTCGCCGACCACGAGTTTGCCCCGCCGGCCGTGACCGAGGAAGCCGGCGAGCGGACCCCCGCCGGAGCCGACAAGGCCCTGATGGTGGACGCCGCCCTGCACGCCGTGGATGATATTCTGCGCGAGTTTCCGGAGGCCCTGTTTTACGGTCAGGACGTGGGTGGTGAGTTGGGCGGCGTGTTCCGCGAGGCCGCCCTGCTGGCCAAAAAGTACGGCGACGCCCGCGTGTTTAACACGCCTATTCAGGAGGCCTACATCGTGGGCAGCACGGCCGGCATGAGCGCCGTGGGCGCCAAGGCCATCGTGGAAGTGCAGTTCGCCGATTACATCTGGCCGGCCCTGAACCAGCTGGTGGAGGAGCTCAGCAAGAGCTGCTACCTCTCCAACGGCCAGTTTCCGGTGCAGAGCCTCATCCGGGTGCCCATCGGGGCCTACGGCGGGGGCGGGCCCTACCACTCAGGCTCCATCGAAAGCACGCTGCTCACCATCCGCGGCATCAAGGTGGTGTACCCCAGCAACGCCGCCGACATGAAGGGCCTGATGCGCGCCGCCTACCTCGACCCCAACCCCGTGGTGATGCTGGAGCACAAAGGCCTCTACTGGAGCAAAGTGCCCGGCACCGAAGACGCCAAAACCGTGGAGCCCGCCACTGGCTACGTGGTGCCGCTCGGCAAAGCCGCCGTGTCCCAGCAGGCCGACGCCACGAAGCTGCAAAACGGCGAAACCTGCGTAGTGATTACCTACGGCATGGGCGTGCACTGGGCCAAAACCGCCAGCCGCCAGTTTGCCGGCCAGGTGGAAATCCTGGATCTGCGCACCCTCAACCCTCTCGACTACGAAGCCGTGGAAGCCGCCGTGCGTCGCCACGGTAAGGCCCTGGTGCTGACCGAGGAGCCGCTTATGAATTCCTTCGCCGAAAGTCTGGCCGGGCGCATCCAGCGTACCTGCTTCCGCCAGCTCGACGCGCCCGTGTTCACGCTCGGCGCCGCCAATCTGCCTGCCATTGCCCTCAACGTGGAGCTGGAACGCCAGATGCTGCCCAACCCCGATAAGGTAGCCGCCGCCCTGGCCGAGCTGCTGGGGTACTAGCGGAACTTCATCCAGCACATAGAAGAAAACCCCGGCTGCAGATGCGGCCGGGGTTTTCTTCTGCATTCCAGAAGTATACCAGATAGAAACTGGGTGAGCAAAAAAGGGCTTCCGGATATCCGGAAGCCCTTTTCAGTGGCGTGCTGCTACGGTTTACTAGTTTTTGAGCAGCTTTACCAGGTAGCGCTGGCCTTGGCCGCTCACCCGGATCATGTACGTGCCTTTGGCAAACTCCGCTACCGGCAGGGCCACCTCGCGGCCGCCCGTGGTTTCAAAGCGCAGCATCCGGCGGCCATCAGCCCCCAGAACTTCCAACTGGTAGGTGGCCTGGCTCAGCGCCAGCAGGTCGAGGGTTGCCTTGTCGGTTGAGGGCGAAGGGTACACCGAAATCAGCGTAGCCGCGCCTTTGCCGTCGAAGCTCACCACCCGCACTTCCGTGGTCGACTCTTTGCCGTCCAGGTCCACCTGGCGCAGGCGGTAATAGCGCGTGCCTGCGGCCGCGCCGGCGCCTTTGTCGGTGAAGGCGTAGTCGGTGCGGGTGCTGCGAGTGCCGTTGCCCCGCACCGAGCCCACTACCGCGAAGGTCACGCCATCAGCAGAGCGCTCCACGTCGAAATGGGCGTTGTCTTTTTCCGAAGCCGTGGCCCAGGTCAACAGCGCGTCGCGGCCGGCGGCCCGGGCCTGGAAGCTGATCAGCTCCACGGGCAGCGGCGTAGCCACAGCGGCGCTGCGGAAGTCGGCATCTGCCTGGCCAGCAGTTCGCTTGGGGGCTACCGAAGGAGAACCTCCATAAGCCGGGTCGAACAGGTCTACTAGGCCATTCTGGTTGTCGTCGTGATAATAGGCGGACTGCGGGTCCAGGAAGTTGGGCTGTCCATCGGCATCGGCGTCGGCCAGGAAGGGAGACAGAGCACGAGGCACAATTGGATAGTAGGCAGTCTTGTTCGGATTGGCCAAGGCAAATGCTTGGGCTTTGCGATTCAGGTCGTCCATGGCGGCCCCATCCTGGTTTTCGTCAAAGCCTTCAATCCAGTCGGGTTGCGCGTCGTTGTCGCTGTCAGTGTCCCGGTAGTCGCGCGGGCCGTTACCCTCCGTATTTACCGGATTCAATGCAACGCCGTTTGGGGCAAGTCCTCCATTTTGCTGGTCAAACTGATCAGCCAAACCATCCTTATCTGCATCAGAATTGCCCTCGATATATGCAGCAGTGCTTTGTGCTTCCCGCATATCCAGAATGCCATCATTGTCGGAATCTAGGTCATAGAGGTCCGTGCGGCCGTCACCATCCGTATCTGGCATACTCAGTACCACGGAGCCACCAGCCTGGTACCGGTCGTCCATGCCATCTTTGTTGAGGTCGAGGAAGGAGTTATTGATTCGGCCATTAACACCCATGCCTGTTGGGTTTGGGCCGCCATTTGCTTCCCGGGCGTCAGTAATACCGTCGCCGTCAGCATCCAGGTCAATATGGTTGGGGATGCCGTCCAGGTCCACGTCAAACAAGTCATTAATACCATCGGCATTCACGTCGCGCCAAGCCCCCCGGTTGGGGGTCACGTAGGCAGCATCCAGATAAATTGGTACGCCGGTACCGTCAGTTTTGGGCTGGCCGTTGAGCGTGTACGTCTGTGGGTTCTGGCCGTTGCTTTCCGTCAGGTCAGAAATTCCGTCATTGTCGTCGTCCAGGTCCTGGGCATCGGCGACGCCGTCGTTGTCGTAGTCGCAGTTGAAGGTGTAGATAAACGACTGCTCAGCGGCGGCAGAAATAAAGCCGTAGGTCCAGGTGTTGATGGTCAGGTCGTTGCCGGCCTCATTGGTGGCATCTCCCCAGCGGTGGACGCCCTGATAGGTAGTGGTGCTGGACACAACACCATCCAGGCGGTTGTTGCTGTTGTCGGGGGCGGGTGGCGTGGCTGGGAACGTGGTCAGGTTGCGGTCGTCCCAGTAGAGGCGGTCGAAGAAGGCGTTGCCGCCCGACGAAGGCCGGATGTTCTGTACGCGGTAACCATCAGGGTTGCCCTCGGCGTCGTAGATGGGGAAGTTGACGGGGGCGCCAGTGCTGGTGAAGGTCAGGCGAATGGCCGTTCCAGTGGCTACAGTGCCGCCGGCGGCGTCGCGCCCATCCCAGGCGGTAGTTACCGGAATGTTAGCCTGCGTTACGGTCTGCTCCAGCAGCACGTCGTTGCCATCCTTTACACCATTGTTGTTGAGGTCAATCAGGATGTTGACTGAGCCGGTTTCCTCGCTGGTAGTGGTGAAAGCCGCCGCCCCTCTGCCGGTAATTGAGTTACAGAACGGCTGGTAGGTACGGGAAAAGTTGGGCGCGGGCGCACTGGGCCACAAGTTTTGGTCGGGGTCGTTGACGAAGTTGGAATACTCAGGATAGCCGAAACGACCGGAGCGGCTCTTGCGGCTTTCTGAAAACTGAGTGGTGGCGTTGTTGGCCGCGTCGTAGGCCACTGTGCCATTGGCATTCGACACAAAGTAGAACACGTAGGGGCGCATGCCGGCCAGTTCAAACTGCTTCACGTAGTAGCGGCCCGGGTTCTGGGCACTCGGAATCAGCGGATACAGCGCAAACGAGCTGGACAAGCGGTTCTCGAACCCGTTGCCACCCGACAGGCCCGCCGAGAAAGCCCAGAACTTGCTGAACAGGCGGCCTTTTTTCTCTTGGTTGTCGGCTCCGATAACCGTGAAATCCCAGAAAGGATACTCTGCTCGGGTAATCCGGGCTGCATTGTAGTTAGCCCGGTTGGATACGCTTAGGTCATTGAAGCCTGGCTGTGTATTGCCATCATTGAATTCATTGAGGCCGTTGGCTGTACCCGTGAATTCCACCCAAAAATCCTGCGTTGCGCCTGTGGTATTGGTATACGTCAGGGGTGTGTAGCCGGCCGGGTTCAGTGTTGAAGGGCCAGCCTGTGCCTGAGCGGCACTGCCAATCACCCCAGCCTGGTTGGTAAGAAGGCCACCGGAATTGGCCGTGTTGATATCGCGCGAGAGCGTAGTCTGCTGCACAATCTGGCCAGCTCCCCCAAAACCATTGCCATAGCGGACGGTCAGGACCAGATTGCCATAGAAGATGTTGTCCAGTGCCTGAAAGTTGATTCGTTGCACGCCGTACGCCAGTCGCTCGCCGGGCTGTAGCCGGATGTACATGCGGTGGTCGGCGGAGAAGCCCGGGCCCCAGGCCTTGGGTTTGAGGAAGCTTAGCGACACGTCCTGCGCGCCGGCCACGGCATCGTGGGTGAGGTAGCCGGCGCGGGTGTTGGCCGGGTCCGTTAGCGCCAAGTTGTTGGAGTTGGGTGTCAACTCACGTGAACCCTCAGCATAGGCGGTGTCCACCACAGCAAAGCTGGAAAGCAACGTGACGGCCGCCACGCTCCAGTACCGTAATCGTTGTTTCATAATGAAAACATTCAGAAAAGAAAGAAGTCCTTTTAGCAGAATGACAGGCCCGAATAGCAGCGCCATTCCCTGCAAAATTAACAATCTATTAGTTAGGTGATTGTTATTATTTTGGGAGGCTTAGCGAATGTATCTGGAGTTTATTGAACTTAAGTAAGAAGGTGTAGTTTGTAGCAGATAGAAAAAGCCACCAGAGCGGGCTGCATAGCATGTAGGATGTATTCGCCAGCCATCAGAACGGATACCCGATGCCCAGATTAAACGCTGTCTGGTCCTGACTGCCGAACAGGCTGGCGTTGCGGATGGCCCACTTGTTGCCAGGCGCGGTGGGGTCGTAGACCTTGGTGGCCACGTCGAGGCGCAGAATCAGGAACGTGAAGTCGAAGCGCAAACCGAAGCCGGAGCTGACGGCAAATTCGCGGTAGAAGCGCGTGGGGCTGAACTGCGCGCCCGGCCGCCGGTCGTCGGAGCGCAGGGCCCAGGTGTTGCCGACATCCGTGAACAGCGCGCCGTTGATAAAGCTGAACAGCGGAAACCGGTATTCCACGCTGCCTTCCAGCAGCAACTCGCCGGGCTGCTCCAGGTTGTAGTTGCGGATACGGTTGCCGTTTTCGTCCAGAATAAACGTGCCGGTGGTGTCCTGCAGATACGAGGTAAACGAGCCGGGACCCAGGCGGCGCGGCTTCCATGCCCGCAAACTGGTAGCGCCTCCGGCAAAGAAATACTTATCGTAAGGCAAGCCGTTGGTGCTGGCCCGCAGTGGCTGCACCAGCCCGCCATTGAACCGGTATACCAGAAACGACTTCACGCCTACCTTGTGGTAGCGCCGGTAGTCGGCGTTGAGGCGGTAGAAATCGGCTACCCGGATACTGTCGCTGAGGATGTTCTGGTAGAGCGGCTTGGTGATGCCGCCCACCTCGGCGTATAGCCGCAGGTACTGCGCGTCGCGGGTTTGGTTGAAGTCGTTGGAGTTGTACAGCGACGTAAAACTCAGGCTGGGCACGAATTGCCGGCTAAAAGTGAACCTGGCCGCTTCTTGGTTGGGAAACTGGTTGACGAGCTGCCGGAAAAAAGTGCGGTCCAGGCGGGCCGTGTTTACCAAGCTCAGGTCGATAGGGGTGAAAACGAACTGGTGATAGGTAGAGCGTTGCCAGATATAGTCGAAGGTACCCTCCAGATTGGTACGGGCATACTCGGGGCGGCTCACGTAGTTGTAGCCTACATTGATGCGGGTGCGGGGATTGTACTTGGTAAGTAGGCCGTTGGAGCGCCACGGTACCAGAAACTGCGGCAGAATCAGGTTCAGGTTGGCGCCCAGCTGGGTGGTGAGCACGCTGTTAAGCTGGCTGCGGTCGGCGCTGTTGGTGAATTCATACTGCCCTTCGAAGCCGCCCCGCAAACCTAGCTCCAGCACTTCGGCGCCACCAAACGGGTTGCGGGCCTTCAGACGCAGGTTGGCAAACGGCCCCACCAGATAGGCTACGTAGGTGCCACCAAATTCCACGGTTTCCTGGTAGCGCTTGGCCGGCGAGGCCGCAATCACGGCGTCGAGCTGACGGCGGGTGCTGTCGGCGGCGGAAGTGGGGCGCACGCGCACGTAGTTCACATTCGTGAACCGGAATACGTCGAGCTGGCTGATCTGGCGCTGCGTGGTTTGGGTGTTGGTCAGGTTGTAGTACTGGCCCGGGTGCACGGCCACCTTGCGGTTGAGCAGTTGGGTATTAATCTGGTGCTGAAAAGCCAGAAAATACGTGGAGTCCTGCCGGATGGTGTCGCGCTTCTGCCCGAAGCGTACGGTGCCCGCATCCGTAATGAAGCGCACCTGGCGGATGGTGTAGCGCGGGTGCGGCTGCCCCGAGGCCGGGTTGGCAATGAGCGTGCGCAGCCGCACGGTGGCGGGGGCGAAGCTGGTATCGGCCTCCAGCGTAACGTACTGCTGGCGGAAGTCGAAATAGCCGTCGTTTTTGAGTAGCGTTTCAAACCGGGCGCGCTCCTGGCCGATAATTTCCTCGTCGTACTGGTCGCCGACGTGCAGCAGCGAGGCCGGCTGCGACGCCAGCACGCGCCGGGCCACGGCCGTATCGGCGATGTCGTAGTCGAGCTGGGAGTAGTGGAAGGGGGCGTTTTCGGTGATGTTGTAGGTCACGACCACGCGGCGGCGGTGCAGGCTGTCGGAGCCGCCCAGCAGGCGGCCCAGCGAAAACCGGCGGTCGGCCAGCGTGTCGGAATACTGCACGCGGCTGCGGAAAAAGCCCTTCGACTTCAGAAACGTGGCAATCTGCTCGGCCGTCTGGCGAGTCAGGGCCGAGTCGTAAATCACGGGCGGCTCGCCCAGGCGCATGATGGCGTTGCCTTTGTCGAGGGCCAGCTGCAGGCGCCGGGTTTGCCGCTCGCGCTTGGTGAGCAGCTTGCCCACCAGCGCCGAGTCGGGCCGGGCCGCCACAATCCGCTCGTTGTAGCGGGCGCGAGTGGCATCGAGCTTGCGCTGCAGCTTATCGGGGGTGTAGAAGGTGTGGCCTAGCTGATAGATTGCTAGTTTTGGGAGCGGAAAGCGGCTGTTGGGCTTCTGGCGGTACAGCGCCTGAATCCGTTCGGCATCGGCTTGCTTCACGCCTTTCAGCTCGATATGGCTGAGCAGCTGCTGGTTGGGGGCCAGCAGGCGCAGCGGCGAGCAGCCGGCTGCCAGCCAGCCCCCCAGCAGGAGCAGCCCGGCCGGCAACGCCCGGCTCCGTAGTTTATCGTTCACCTGAGGTCCCGTAGGGCGTCTGTTCAGCAAAGGGTATGGTTTCGAAAGCAGTGGCAAAATACGTACACGCGCTGCACCTGAAAAAGTATCGGCTCCGGCACGGAGCCTTTCTGGTGGAAGGCGGCAAAAGCGTACTGGAGCTGCTAAGTTCCGGACTTCAAACGGAACGCGTGTTTACAACGGCCGAATTTGCCGGAAAATTACCCGCCGGCTTGGCGGCAGGCCTCGTAGACGTGCTCAGCGAAGACGAGCTGACCCGCCTTGGCACGCTGGCCAATAACAACACCGCTTTGGCCATTGCGCGCTTGCCTGCCGAGCTGCCGCTGACCCTCACGGCTACCTCCGGCCTGCTGCTGGCCCTCGACGAAGTGCGCGACCCCGGCAACCTGGGCACCCTTATCCGCCTCGCCGACTGGTACGGCTTGCCCGGCGTGGTGCTCAGCGAAACCTGCGCCGACCCGTGGGCGCCCAAAACCGTGGCCGCCACCATGGGCTCGTTCACGCGGGTGCCCATCTGGCAGCGCGACCTGCCCGCCTGGCTCGGCAGCCTGCCCGCTGGCCAGCCTGTGTTCGGTGCCGACCTGCACGGCGACAACGTGCACCGCCTCACGCTCCGGCCGCAGGGCGTGCTGGTGATGGGCAGCGAAAGTCATGGCCTCACGCCGGCCGTGGAAGCCTGCCTCACCCAGCGCCTCCACATTCCCGGCCGCGGCCAGGCCGAAAGCCTCAACGTGGCCATTTCCGGCGCTATTCTGCTGGACAACTTCTTCCGGCACGGCTGAGTGGAAAGAACGTCATGCTGAGCTTGCCGAAGCATCTGGCGTGCTGACGTTGCCAAACTACCTGTCATGCAAAGTGCAGCCGGAGGCGGCGCGAAGTAACTCGCGTGTAACGGTGACCCAATCGTGCAATAGGTTTGATGTTACCACGCTGGCGAGATGCTTCGCGCCGCCTCCGGCTACGCTCTGCATGACGTTCCTGTAACCACCTCTACTGCCAGCCGGCGCGGTACTCGCGCCGCACAAAGCGGTTGGCTTCGTCGAAGTTGGTGACGCGCAGCTGCTGGGCGTCCCAGAGCAGCTCGATGCCGCGGCCGGGATATTCTACGCCGTTGCCCGCGGCTTTGGGCCGCTGGATGTCGTAGCCGCGGATGGCGAGGTTGGCCATCAGCAGCGCCTCCGTCAGCGGGCCGGCCAGCTCGAAGGGCGAGCTGACGGCTTTTTTGCCGTAGCCGGCCAGGCAGGCTTCCACCCATTGGGCGTAGTGGCCGTCGGCGCCGCCCGGCACGCGGGCCAACTTCTGCTTGATATTTGCCTGCTGGGTACGGCTGGTGGGCAGCAGGCGCGGGTCGGCGCCGTAGGTGCTGGCCATCATCTTGCCTTTGCTCCCGATGAAGAGCGTGCCGTTGCCACCGTCGCCGAACAGCTCGTTGGCACCCAGCTCGTCGGGGCGCTCGGGCTGAATGCCGCCGTCCATCCAGTGCACGGTTACTTCTTGCTTGGTTTTGCTGGTTTTCGGAAACGTGAGTGTGACGTGGCTGGAGGGCGGGCAGCTTTCGGGGAAGTAGCCGCGCTTGAACTCGCCCACGTACACGCTGCCCACACTGGCCTGCACGGCGCTGGCGTAGCCCAGGTCCAGCACCCGAAACGGCGCCTCCATTAGGTGGCAGCCCATGTCGCCGAGGGCGCCGGTGCCGTATTCCCACCAGCCGCGCCAGTTGAAGGGCACCAGGTTATCGACGTAAGGGCGGGCCGGCGCGGTGCCCAGCCACAGGTCCCAGTCGAGGCCGGTGGGCACGGGGGCGGGCGTGGTGGGCCAGGCAATGCCCTGGGGCCACACGGGCCGGTCGGTCCAGCAGTACACCTCGTGCACGTCGCCCAGCAGGCCGGCATCAAACCACTCCTGCATCTGCCGCACCCCGTCGCCGGAAGCCCCCTGGTTGCCCATCTGGGTCACCACTTTGTAGCGCCGGGCGGCGTCGGTGAGGGCCCGGGCCTCATAAATATCGTGGGTGAGGGGTTTCTGCACATACACGTGCTTGCCGAGCTGCATGGCCGCCAGCGTCACGTTGGCGTGGTTGTGGTCGGGCGTGGCGATGGAAACGGCGTCGAAGTTCTTGCTTTCCCTGGCCAGCAGCTGCCGCCAGTCTTTGTAGTATTTGGCCTGTGGATAGGCCTTCACAGCGCCGGCGGCGCGGCGGTCGTCTACGTCGCAGAGGTAGGCGATGCGCACCTTGCCGGTTTTGGCGAACATGGCTAGGTCGCTGGCGCCTTTGCCGCCCACGCCCACCCCGGCCACCACCAGCTGGTCGCTGGGGGCGGTATAGCCCGGCCCGCCCAGCACAAAGCGCGGCACGATGAAGAAAGTGGCGGCCGCAGCGCTCTGCTCCAGAAACGTACGGCGCGACGGTAATTCGGGAAGCTCACTCATGGCAGGAACGGCTGAAGGTGGGAGGAAACTAAAACTAGTGTTTTTCTACCAGCAAACCCCTCAAATCCAATGATTAACTACTGAGGTGTTTCGCCTAGTGCCGGACGGTAGTACCAAGAATGTCGGGCAGGCTTCCGCGCCACTGCGTGTTTCTGAGCGCGAGCTGCAAAGCCTACGCCCCGATAGGCGCGCCGCCGGTGCCAGGTGGCAGAAATGGGGCGCACACGGAGCGTTTTTGGCGGCCGACAGGAGTATTGCCTCCCCGAATGCCTCCGGTGCATATTGAATACTGGCAGGCCAAAACGCACAAATGGCTGGCTATCCAACGCAAGGTGGAGTAGCCAGCCATTTGGTAGCGCCGGGACGCTCGGTGTTAGTCGAAATCGGTGAGCGAGATGCCGAAGCTGAGCGTCTGGGCCTGGAAGCTGTTGGCGTTGTTTTTAAAGAAGTCGTTGAGGTTGTATTTGGCGAAGAGCGTGACGCTGCGCAGCCCCACCGTGCCCTGCAGGCCGTATTGGAAGTCGGTGAGGTTGAACGAGTCCCGGTCTTTGTCTTTGCGGGTATGTTCCCCGTCGTTGTACTTGATTTTGGTGTGGGAGCCCAGGCGGTAGCCGACGAAGCCGCCGGCCCCAACGCGGAACACGCTCTTGCTGTTGGCATTGCGGAAGTTGAGCATCGCCATGACGGGCAGGTTGAGGGCAGTGGTAGCCAGCTTGCTTTTCTCTAGGTTAAGATCGGGCGCCGTGACAATCTGCGTGGTGCCGTTGACGGAAACAAGGCGCTGGCTTCCTTCCAGCATGTAGTTGTTGAACGACAATTCCGGCCCGGTGAGCAGGTAGAGCGGGCTGCGCTGGCTGCCCAGGCGCTGCAAATAGTGCCAGTTGAGGCTGACGTAGCGCGAGGCGGCCGTGCGCAGGCTGGGGCTGAGCTGGTTCTGCGGTACCGATTTGTTGGTTAGCGCGTTCAGGCCCAGGTCCACGCTGAAGTCGCTGTGGCCGGAGCGGTTGGCTTTTTCAGCCCGCTTGGCGGCTTTCAGCGAGTCGCTTTCGGGCGTGCTGCCCATGTGCACCGACACCCGGTCGCTGCCGTTGCCATCGGCGTTTTCCTCCACCTTCACCCCAAACAGGTTGCCCATGCTCACTTCCACTTTGTCTCCGCGGCGGGGGGCGTTGTCTTCGCCGCGCATCGTGATGCGGATCTGCTCGGGCAGTTGCTTGCCGGGCTGGTCTTTGGCGGGGTAAAACTCCATGGTCACCTGGTCCGACTTCGAGCTTTTGCCGGCCGTTTCAGCCTGCGCAATGTAGTTGTCGAGCAGGATCATCAGCGAGTCGAGCTTGTAAGCCCGCAACTCGCGCAGCTGCTGGCGGTTTTTCACGAACAGGGTCATCACGGCCTGATTGGGCAGTTTCACCACAATCGTGTCGTCGAGGTGGGCGGAAAGGGCCGGGCGGGCAAAGCAAGGCGCGGCCAGGGCTAGCAGCAGCAGGGCAGCCAGCAGAGCGGAGAGGCGTTTCATGACGAAGGGAGGGAAATTAGAGTTGAATCACTTTGGTAAGCGTGCGGCCGGCCACGTGGGCCTGTACCGTCACGGTTTCGGGCAGGCCGGCTTCCGCCAAACTCAGCCGCTCGCCGCGCACCGCGTTGCGGGCCTGGCGGAGCAGTACGCCACCCAGGCTGCGCTGCCGGGCCGGAGCTGCCTGGGCTGCCGTGGCCACGGCAGGGGCAGCGCTCCGGCGCACTTCCACTTCAATAGGGCCAGTAGTGGCCGGGGCCGGCGTGGCGGCCAGCGCCTGGGCCGTAGCGGGCAGTTGCTGCGGCTGCGAAACCGGTACCGTGGGTTCCAAAGGCCGCTCCGGTTGCGGACTGGGAACCTGTGCTACCAGGGCTTGTGGGCCGGACTGACTTGCGGGCCGGGCGGCCGGCGCCACTACCCGGGAGCGGGGAGTGGCAGAAGCCAGTTGCCGGGTACGGGTGGCCTGTGGCTGGCGGGTGCCGGTGGCAAGGCTTGCGGTGGCTTCTGAGGGGCTAGATGCGGGCTGTGGCGGGGTGGTTGCCTGAGGGGCAGCGGCTACTGCTTTTTTATTTTCCGAGGCAGCAGCGGGCTCAACCGTGGTCCGCAAGGGGCGAGGTACGGGGCGGCTGCCGGTGGCTACGGCACCAGTGCCGGCGGGCCGCAGTCCGCTGCTTTGCAGCCACAGCACGCCACTCACCAGCAGCAATACCACGCTGGCGGCGGCGGCCCACATCCAGAGAACGGGGCGTTTTTTGGCGGGCTGCAGCTCTTCTTCCAGCTGGTTCCAGAGGTAGGCCGGCGGGGTGGGCGCGTGCTCCGCGAGACGCTCGCGAAACAGCTTGTCAATATCTTCCGGTTGCATAGAGTTCTTTCGGTGAGGAGGTGGAGGCGGGGCTGGCCTGCTGGCTGGCCGCCGCGAGGCGGCGCTGGAGCATGGCCCGCGCCTTACTGAGCTGCGACTTGCTGGTGCCCTCCGAAATACCAAGCAGCTCGCCGATTTCGGGGTGGGTGTAGCCTTCCAGGGCGTACAGGTTGAAGACGGTACGGTAGCCGGCCGGCAGCTCGGCCAGCAACCCCAGCAGGTCGGCGGCGTTGAGGTGGCTTTCGGCTTCGGCGGCCGTGGCCGGCACGTCGTAGGTGAGGTCGTCGATGGCTAGGTGCAGAGGCTCCTTGCGGCGCAGCTGGCCCAGGGCCTCGTTCACCATAATCCGCCGGATCCATCCTTCAAAGCTGCCTTCGTGCCGGTACTGGTCAAGGGCCTGGAATACCTTGGCAAACCCGCCGAGCATGGCCTCTTCGGCATCTTCGCGGCGGCGCAGGTAGCGCAGGCACACCCCCAGCATCAAGCCCGCAAACTGCTCGTAGAGCAGCTTCTGGGCCCGGCCACTGCCCTGGCGGCAGGCGGCGATGAGGTCGGCTTCAGTCACGGTTGGTTGGGTAGAGGTTAGGGCAATAGCGGGGTGTTTGGAAGGCTAGATGGCAAAGGTTGCACGAGCGTTGCCCGGGGAGATAAAAAAGTTTGGAAATCGGGCCCGCAGGGTCTGGCCTGCTAGAAAAGGCTGGGCGTGGGTCATCCTGCTACAACCAAAAACCCCGGTTTCGGAACTTAATCCAAGACCGGGGCTTGCGTTTTTGAGGTAATAGTTATTGAGCGGAAGAGGCCGGTGCCGGCAGTGCTTCGGCGTATGTTCTAACTTAACTCAGTATGGTTCAGGGCAGGGCCACGTGTGGCTTCTTCAGGCCGAAATGCCCGGTTACGCCCCCTGTTCCACTTACTCCCAAATGCCATTTGCTGCCGTGAGAATAAGAGGCTGGCTATCAGTAACGACAATAGTATGCTCGTGCTGGGCCACGAAGCTGCCGTCTTTGGTGGCCAGGGTCCACCCGTCGCTAAGCTGATGGGCCAGGGTGGCGCGGGTGGAAATAAACGTCTCCACTGCTACCACCGAGTTCTTCCTGAAACGCTTCAGATTGTGTCGGTCGTAGTAGCAGGGGATTTCTGTGGGCTCCTCGTGCAGGCTGCGGCCAACACCGTGCCCCACCAGATTCCGGATAACCCGGAAGCCCGCTTTGCGTGCTTCGCTCTCAATCAGCCCACCGATATCGGCAATGCGGACGCCGCCCCGGATGCGGCTGAGGGCGGTGCGCAGGATTTGCCGGGAAGCATCAACCAGCGGCTGATGCTGGTGAATATCGACCCCCAGCACGAAGGAGCCGCCGTTGTCAGCCCAGTAGCCGCCCAACTCCGCCGATACGTCGATGTTCACCAGGTCGCCGGGCTGCAGAATCCTGCATCCCGACGGGATGCCGTGCGCCACCTCGTTGTTCACACTAATACATGTCCAGCCCGGAAAGCCATATGTCAGCCGCGGGGCCGATTTAGCCCCTAAAGCGGCCATTATGCTTCCGCCATACTCGTCCAGCTCTTTGGTTGTCATGCCCGGCCGGGCATACTCCCGCATTTGTTTGAGGGTGGTGCCGACAGCTTCGCTGATGCGCTGAAGACCGGTCAAATCTTCCTGAGAGGTGATGGGCATGGTGCGGAGATATATAATTACCGACGTACGATAGTGTTATCCGGCTGCATGGCGTACAGCAAAAACCTAGTGTTCCGGTCTTAATACTGCCCCACCGACAGCATCACCAGCGTGCAGGCTTCTTCGGTCTGGATGCCGCGCTGCTGCGCCAGGCGCTCCAGCTCGGGGTTTTCGGTGCCGGGGTTGAAGATGATGCGCTTGGGCTGCAGGTCCAGGATGTAATCGTACCAGGCGGGCTGGTTCTGGGGGCCGACGTAGAGCGTCACGGTGTCCACGGCTTCGGCCTGCGGACGGTCAGTCTGGATGTCGAGGCCGCCCACCTGGCCTTTGCGGATGCCGACCGGCACCACTTCGTGGCCGTGGCGCTGCAGCCGGTGCACAGCCTGGTAAGAGTAGCGGGCCGGGTTGTCGGAAGCACCAAGAACAAGGGTCTTTTTCATGAAACTAGTTGTCAATTGTTAGTTGTCGGTTGTCAGTTGGTAGTTGTCACTAAGCACCTGACAACGGGTATTTACGGAAAAAGGTCGCAAGGGAACTGATAACTGACAACCAACAACTAAACACCGACGGATAACGAGGCCAGCGCCGCCTCGGCGCACCGCTCACCGTCCATGGCTGCCGACACGATACCGCCGGCGTAGCCCGCGCCTTCGCCGCACGGAAACAGGCCGCGCACCTCGGGGTGTTCCAGCGTGTCCCGGTCGCGGGGGATGCGGACGGGCGAGGAGGTGCGGCTTTCCACGCCCACAATCTGGGCGGCGTTGGTGGCGTAGCCTGGAATCTTGCGCCCGAAATCCTGGAAGCCCTGCCGCAGCCGCTCCGCTAGGCCCGCGCCCAGTACGTCGTCCATAGCTACGGGCACCAGGCCGGGCTGGTAGCTGGTTTCGAGCAGCTCCGCCGACAGCTTGCCTTTCAGGAAGTCGCCGAGGCGCTGGGCGGGGGCGCGCTGGGTGTTGCCGGCCACCTGGCAGGCGCGCTGCTCAATCTGCTGCTGCAGGCGCAGGCCGGCCAGGGCGCCGTACTGGCGCACGTCCATGTCTTCCAGCTCCACGGCCGCCACAATGCCGGAGTTGGCGAAGCGCGAGTCGCGGCGGCTGGGGCTCATGCCGTTCACCACCACCTCGCCGGGGGCGGTAGCCGCCGGCACAATAAAGCCGCCCGGGCACATGCAGAACGAAAACACGCCCCGCTGCCGGCCCTGCCACTGTGTCTGGTGCACCAGCGAATACGAGGCCGCCGGCAGCTCGCCCCGGTCGTTGAGGCGGTACTGGGCCCGGTCAATCAGCTCCTGCTGGTGCTCCACGCGCACGCCCAAGGCAAAAGGCTTGGCCTCGATGAGCACGCCGCGGCGGTGCAGCAGCTCGTAGATGTCGCGGGCGGAGTGGCCGGTGGCCAGAATCACGGCGTCAGCTTCCAGGGCTTCGCCGGTGGCCGTCACCACGCCGCGCAGGCGGTGGTTGTCCAGCACTAGGTCGTCTACCCGCGTATCGAAGCGCACTTCGCCGCCGGCGGCCAGCACACTGTCGCGCAGGGCGGCCACCACTGAGGGCAGCTTGTTGGTGCCGATGTGGGGGTGGGCGTCGACCAGAATGTCGGGGGTGGCGCCGTGCTGCACCAAGCAGCGCAGAATCCGGCCCACGTCGCCGCGCTTGGTGGCGCGGGTGTAGAGCTTGCCGTCGGAGTAGGTGCCGGCGCCGCCTTCCCCGAAGCAGTAGTTGGAATCGGGGTTGACGACGTGCTCCTTGTTGAGGGCGGCCAGGTCGCGGCGGCGGGTGCGCACGTCTTTGCCGCGCTCCAGCACAATCGGCTTCAGCCCCAGCTCAATGCAGCGCAGCGCCGCAAACAAGCCGGCCGGACCCGCGCCCACAATCAACACCGTGCGCCGGGCCTGGCTGACATCGGGATACTGAAACCAGGGCCCGAACAGGCTGGTGGGCGGCGGCGTCTGGTAGATATCGGCGCGCAGGCGCACCTGGGGGCTGCGGCCGCGCGCATCAATGGAGCGCTTGCGCAAATGCACGAAATCGGCCTGGCCGGGCTGCAGGCCGGCGGCGTGCAGCAGGGCCTCGTAGCGGGCAAACTCGTCGTAGGCTACGGCCGGCGGCAGCAGCACTTCAATCTCACGGAAGGGAGCAGACATGAAACAGGGGAAAGGTGGTTATCCTTTTATCCTTTAAGCAAAAGCCTATGCAGGGCCGCAAAGGTACGCAGCGGCGCGGGCACGCGCCCGCCCCAAAACATATCCGCCCCTCCGGCAGCTACCAGAGGGGCGGGCGCAACGACAGCGCAGGACGGAATCAGGCGTTGTCCGACTGTTCGGGCGCCTCGTTCTGCAGCGGCTTGCGGGGCCAGAACTTCTCCATGGCTTGGTTGAAGGCCTGCAGCGTCTGGGCCCGGACTTCGCCGGAGCTGTGGCGCAGCAGCTGGCCCAGCATGTGGCGGTACATTTCGGTGGTGGTTTCCAGGCCTTTGGCGCTTACCAGGCCGTGGTGCAGCAGGTCGCAATTGGCCGCTACGGAGTTCGACATTGACTCGGTGAGCTCCTCTCGAGCCTGGTCGGCGTCTCTAAATGATTGTTCCAAGCGGGCGGTGATATTATCGTTCTGCTGCTGATCCATTGCCAAGAGAAGAAGTCGGGGTTGTATAATAGCAGCCTAAACGGCTGGCTGTGGGCAGAAAGTTCAGGGCCACGCGGCCTTAATAAATAGGGAAACGCTGATTTAAGGCGCAGGTTGTGCCCAGCCAGTCAGTTAGCGGGCAACGGGCCATAATCTTATACAGCCCTTACCCGGCGGCCGGCAGAATGCGCACCGGCCGCTTGTCGTGGTCGATGGCCACGAACGTGAACAGGCCCGATACGGCCTTCACGCGCTCCTCGGAGTACATCTGCTCCACAAACAGCTCCACCCGCACCTTCAGGCTGGTGTTGCCCACGTGCTCAACGTTGCCAATCAGCTCCACGAGCGTGCCGCCCGGAATGGGGTGGGTGAAATCGACTTTGTCGGACGACACGGTGACCATCTTGAGGCGCGAAAAGCGGGTGGCCGTGATGAAGGCCACCTCGTCCATTAAATGCAGCGTGGTGCCCCCGAACAGGGTGTCGTAGTGATTAGTGGTGTTGGGAAACACGGCTTTGAAGATGCGCGTTTCGGCGGCGGCAATTTTGGCGGCAAGGTCCATGATGGCGGAAAAAAGGGGAAAGAAGGAAGGAAACGAAGCCTGCCTGTCCGATTCCGCGAAACCCGCCCTGCGCTACGGTGTGCTACCGGCCACCCACGCGCCGCCCCGGCCCGGCCGGCCGCAGCCGCCCGCCCGATGGCAGCGCACAAACACCCGATAAGACCCTTTTTCGCGAAGGCAGCCTCATCAATGCAGCGGAAGGCAGGTCTCCTGACTTGTCCCGTCTTCCCCGTCCTTCTCAGCCGGCTTGGGCGCCGGCCAATGGACCTGATAGTGGAGAAAACTGCGCGGGACTTACAGTAGCGCGTCTGTCCGGGATTCGCACCCGGTTCCCTATTAATCCCGGTATTACCCCGGAACCTTCCACCGTCTGACTGGAAATCGACCAGTGAACAGCGGGGCGAAGGTAGGGGAAGGGCCGGAATGTAGCGTGGGCGCGTGCCAGGCAGCCGGGCCGCCTGCTACCGCCGTGGCCGCAGAGCTACGGGCTGAAGCCCGTGCTACACGCGGCCGCGTGCTACTTTGCGGCATGCAAACTTCTCCCGCGCCGGGCGGCCGCAGCATGGCCTCCCGCATCCGCTCCATCTTCAGCGGCTCCGTCGGCAACCTCGTTGAGTGGTACGACTGGTACGTGTACTCGGCGTTTGCCCTGTACTTCGCGCCCTCGTTTTTCCCGGAGGGCAGCCAGACGGCGCAGCTGCTCAACACGGCCGCCATCTTCGCGGTGGGCTTTCTGATGCGGCCGCTGGGCGGCTGGCTGCTGGGCCTGTACGCCGACCGCGCCGGGCGCAAAGCCGCCCTGATGGCCTCGGTGCTGCTCATGTGCGGCGGCTCGCTGCTGATTGCCCTCACGCCCACCTACGCCCAGATTGGGGTGGCGGCGCCGGTACTGCTGGTGCTGGCGCGGCTGCTGCAGGGATTGAGCGTGGGCGGCGAGTACGGCACCTCGGCCACCTACCTGAGCGAAATGGCCGACCAGCGCAACCGGGGCTTTTTTTCCAGCTTTCAGTACGTGACCCTGATTGCGGGGCAGCTGCTGGCGCTGCTGGTGCAGCTGGGCTTGCAGCAGGTGCTGAGTGCCGCCGAGCTGCAGGCCTGGGGCGTGCCGTTCGGAATTGGGGCCGCCGCGGCCGTGGTGGCGCTGTATCTGCGGCGCACCATGGAAGAAACTGACGCTTTCACCCACCAGACACCCGCCGACAACGCCGAAGCCGCGCCGCAGCCCGGCAAGCTCCAACTGCTGCTGCGCTACCCGCGCGAGGTGCTGACGGTGGTGGGCCTCACGCTGGGCGGCACCGTGGTGTTCTACACCTTCACCACCTACACCCAGAAGTTTTTGGTGAACACCACCGGCTTCAGCAAGGGCCAGGCCACGCTGGTTTCGTTTGGGGCGCTGGGCGTGGCCATGCTGCTGCAGCCGCTGCTCGGCGCGCTGTCGGATAGGGTGGGGCGGCGGCCGGTGCTGTTGTTCTTTGGGGTGGGTGCCACGCTCGGCACCGTGCCCCTGATGACGGCGCTGGGCGCGGCCGCCAGCCCCGGCGCAGCGTTTGGGCTGCTGGTGTTGGCCCTGGCTGTGGTGAGCGGCTACACGTCCATCAATGCCGTGGTAAAGGCCGAGCTGTTCCCGACCGAAATCCGGGCGCTGGGCGTGGGGCTGCCGTATGCCCTCACGGTGGCTATTTTTGGCGGCACGGCCGAGTACGTGGCGCTGCTGGCCAAAAGCCAGGGCGTGGAAAGCTGGTTTTACTGGTACGTGACGGCCTGCGCCGCCATTTCGCTGGTGGTGTACCTGCGCATGCCCGACACCCGCGACACCTCGCGCCTGAATACGGCGGCCGGCTAACCTTTTCGGGCAGGGCCGGTTCTGAGGTGCCGCGCAACGTTGCGGCCGGATTTGCTACTTTTCTCCCACACTCACCATTTCCCGTTTCTCATGAAAAAGATTCTCACCCTGCTGTTCGTGTTCTGCGGCCTGCTGCTGGCCGGCCAGGCAATGGCCCAGGGCAAAATGCCCGAAGACAAAAGCAAGCGCCCCAGCCCGCCGGCCACCGTTACGGGCCCTGGCTTCACCATCGACTACAGCCGCCCTTCGCTGAAAGGCCGCAAAGCCTTCGGGGGCCTGGAGCCCTATGGCAAAGTGTGGCGCACCGGTGCCAATGAGGCTACCACCTTCACCACCACCAAAGCCGTGAAAATTAACGGCAAGGCGCTGGCCGCCGGCACCTACGCTCTGTTCACCATCCCCGGCGAGCAGGAGTGGACCATCATCTTCAACAAAACCGCCAAGCAGTGGGGTGCCTACGAATACAAGCAGGCCGACGACGCGCTGCGCGTGCAGGTGAAATCCACTAAAACCGCCGCTCCCGTGGAAGTATTCACCATCTCGGCCGACAAAGCCGGCATGGTAACCCTGATGTGGGATAACACGCAGGTGGCCTTCACGGTGAAGTAACCCCTTCCTCGGGCTAGCTGCCGAACGTAAACCGGCCGCCGTTTCTGCTTCTCAAGGCAGAGACGGCGGCCGGTTTTGGTTTGTGGGGCTGGGCTTGGTTACCGAATCCGGAACTTGACGGGCACTTCCATCAGAGCAGCTACCGGCTGGCCGGCCAGCATGCCAGGCAGCCACTCAGCGGGCAGCTGCTGCACAGCCTCCAAAGCCTCCTCGTCGCAGCCCAAGCCGATGCCCGACTTCACACGGTGCCCGCTGGCGCGGCCCTGCTCATCCACCAGAAACTCAATCAATACCTCGCCGCCGGTGCGGTTGCGCAACGCCTGCGGCGGATACTGCACGCTGGTTGCTACCGCCTGGTTCATGGCCTGCTGGCCTCCGATATAGAGCGGCGGCCGGTCGAGAGTAACCTGGCGGGAGTTGGTGCCCTCCACGATGGTGTACTGCTTGCGTTGGTCGGCGGGCCGGATGCGGGCAAATTCCAGGATGCGGGTGGAGTGGTTGTAGCGCTGCTCCAGGGTGTCGCCGAAAGCATAGTAGCTCCAGACGCCGGTTTTCTGGTCGTTGCGGTACTGCCCGGTGCCTTGGGGCCGGCCGTTCCAGCCGTATTCCACCCAGGTGCTGTCGCGCTGCCCCTGCTTGTAAGAGCCTGCCAGAACAGGCATGGTAGGTGGCCCCGTTCGTTCTTTCAAATAAGGCCCGTGCTTGACTTTATTGTCTTCCTGGAGCACATAATAGGTTTCGTGGCTCCAGGGGTTGGTCTGTTTGACTACTACTTTGGTAGTTTTCTGAGCGGTGGCCGCCAGCGGCAGCAGTGCGGCCGCCAGCAATAAGGTGTTGCGCATGGGGATGAATAGGGGATGAGTTAATGGTTAAGATGATAGCTGCTACGAGCTACTCGATTGTCAGCTGATACACCACAAAATGCCGGATGCCGAACTTCTTGAACCACTCGGCGGGTGGCACTTTGCTCTGGGCCAGGTCGCAGTAGTACAGAAAGCCGTCCTTGACGTAAGGCAGTGTGTACACCAGCAGCGGAAACTTCCGGCCCACCGGCACGCTGGCTTTCTGCTTTTTGTAGGCCTGAATGTCGGCACGCAGACTGTAATCGGAGGCCAGGGCGCCGGGCAGCGGCTGAAACTGCTGCCGCTTGCCGATGGTGGGGAAGAAAAACCGCACCTCCAGCCGCGCGTCGGTGGCGGCGCGGGCGTAGACGTTGAACGCCAGGCGGCCGGCCGAGTCCAGCTGAAACCGGCTCCGGTCTTTGCCCAGCAGGTCCTGCTCCGGCTGCGCCACGCCGTCCCGAAATTCCTGGTAGGTGAGATGCAGCACCCGCCCGGCCAGCCGCGGGTCGGAGAGCTCGAAATGCTGCTTTTCCACGCCCAGCATACTGTTTAGCTCCATGGCATCCGGGCCGGTAAACCCGGTCTGGTTGGTCAGGAGCGTGGTGGAGGCTTCGGGAGTCTGGGCGTAGGCCAGGGCCAGGAGCAGCCACAATAAAGCAGTCAGAACGACGCGCATACGGCAATAGTAGAAGGTAGCATAAGACACGATAAAGCCGTGAAAACGCAGCGGGCTGCGCTTTCACGGCTCTAGTATACAACCAATCTGCAATTACGCCCGCTCGGCTTCGCCCAGCACGCTTTCCACCCAGCCTTTGCCCCAGTCTTCGAGCTCCTGCGCGGTCCAGAGCTGGGGGTAGAAGATGCGGCGCTGGAACTTGGGAGGCAGGTACTTCTTCCAGTTGGTGCCGCCGGTAGCGGCCACGGCCGTGGGGTGCCGCTCCAGGTAGCGCACCGCCGACTTGAAGTGCATCAGCGGCCAGTTCACGTTCACGTTGATGTCGAGCTGCTTGAGCTGGCGCAGCAGGCGCGGGTGCTGCTGGTCTTCCAGGGGCAGGCGCTGCACCACGCTCCATACGTTGCGGTGCTGGTAGTGGGCGGCGTGGGCTGTCAGCTGCTGGGTGTACTTCTGCTCGAACTGAATGAGGGTAAGCGCTTTTGCGCCAGTGTCTTCTACGGTAGCGCCGGCCTTCCAATAGATGCAGCCCATCAGCTCGTCGTGGGCGGCGGCCTCGCCCAGCAGGCGGCGCTTTTCCTTGTCGAGCAGGTTGCTCAGGTCGGTGCTGGCAATTTCAATCATGCGGTACTGCACGCTCTGGAAACCCGAGGCCGGCATCAGCGACATGCGGAACTGCAGAAACTGCTGCTTGTCCATGCCGTCCACCATCACGTCGAACGAGTCGATGAGGTTCTCGAAGTAGCGGTTGATGCGGCCCAGGCGCAGCACCAGCTCCTGCAGCGTAGGCGCCTGCAGCTCCCCGATCTGCTCGTACTCGCAGAGACAGAGCTTGAAATACAGCTCCGTAATCTGGTGGTACATGATGAAGATGCGCTCATCGGGGATGCGCGTGAGCGGGCGCTGCAAGCTCAGCAGCGTGTCCAGGCTGATATAGTCCCAGTAGTTGACGTAGTCGGCGTGGTAGAGTCCTTCGAGGTAGGCGGCCAGGTCCTGGTTGTCGGCGGCATACTTCTGCTGCAGCAGCCGCAGCTGCTCATAAACGGCGGGCGAAAACTCGTCCTCGGGGGTAGGCATGGGCGGGTGGGTGTGGAGGGAAACAGGGTGGGAATCCGGCCACAAGGAACGAAAAAGCCGCCGAAACTACCGGGTGGCCGGGTCGTGGCGTGGCGTAGTGGTGGGTTGGTGGAGTGGCGGAGCGGTGAGGTAAAGCGGCATCCGGGGCCGTCGGCAAAGCATCTTGTTGGTTGAGGCTGTGTCACTGGCGCAGGGCACGTAGGTGCGAAGCGGTTGTCGTTCGATTATTCGGTACCGGCGGCGCGTGAGAAGCGGCGCGGCGCGCTGTCGGGCGTTTCAATCCCGCAATGTGGTACCCTGCCAATGCGCCATTCCACAAATCCATCAATACTTCTACCTTTGGCGCGATATGGCCGAGAAAAGCAGCATCTTCGACATGATTGGGCCGGTGATGATCGGGCCTAGCTCGTCGCACACCGCCGGCGTAGTGCGCATTGCCCGCGCCGCCATCCGCATTCTGGGCAGCGTGCCCACGCATGCCGTCATTACCTTCTACAACTCCTTTGCCCGCACCTACGAGGGCCACGGCTCCGACCGCGCCATCGTGGCCGGCCTGCTGGGCATGGCCACCGACGACGTGCGTATCCGCGAGGCTTTCGACCACGCCAAAGAAGTTGGCCTGGAGTACTCGTTCCAGGGCGTCGGCAATGCCTCTACCATGCACCCCAATACCATCCGGCTGCAGCTGCGCGACGAGCGCACCGGCCACGCGGTGGAAGTCATCGGGCAGAGCCGGGGCGGCGGCGTCATCCGGATTGTGGAGGTCGATGGGTTTCCCTCGGACTTTTCGGGCAGCCTGCACACGCTCATCCTCGACGCCGACGACGCCAAAGGCTCCATTGCCTTCATTGCCTCGGTTATTGCCCACGACGACTGCAACATTGCCACCATGCTCGTGTCGCGGAAAGGCAAAAACGACGTCGCCCGCCAGTTCATCGAAATCGACTCCGGCATCAAGGACATTACGCTCGAATACCTGCGCCAGCTCAGCTGGGTGCACCGCGTCACCTATATTCCCACCATTGATTAGGGAGTAGGCATCAAGCCCAAACAACCAGGCCCCAAGCACCAGGCCCTAAATCCCAAGCCCTAGGCACCAAGCATTAAGCACCAAGCCCTAAACTCGTCTATGAAAACACCTGCTACTCTGCCTCGTACGCTGGCGCTGGCCGGCTCGGCGGCGCTGCTGCTGGCCGCGGCCGGCCCCGGGCTGGCCCAGACCGCGCCGCCGGCCCAGCCTCCGGGCACGGCGCTGGCCCAGGCGCCGGCGGCGGCCGGCACGCCCTTCACGCTGCAGCAGGCCGTGGACTACGCCGTAAAAAACAACCTCACCGTGCGCCAGAGCCAGCTCAATGCCGAGCTCAGCGACGTGACCCAGCGGGCCGGCCGCGGGGCGCTGCTGCCCACCGCTAACCTGAGCGGCAGCCAGACCTGGAACTACGGTACCGGCCTCGACCCGCTTACCAACGACTTCGTGAGCCAGACCATCCGGTCCAACAACTTCTCGGCCTTTTCGCAGATAACCCTGTTTTCGGGGTTTCAGCTGCGCAATACGGTCAAGCGCAACGCTCTCGACTACCAGGCCGCGCTGGTTGATATCGAGCAGGCCCGCAACGACTTGTCCTTGAACGTGGCTTCGGTGTACCTGCAGTACGTGCTGGCCGAAGAGCTGATACGGGCCAACCAGACCCGCGTGAACAGCAGCCAGCAGCAGATTTCGCGCACCGAGAAGCTGCTCAAGGCCGGCGCCGTGGCCGAAAGCCAGCTGCTCGACAGTCGCGCCCAGCTGGCCTCCGACGAGTTGAACGTGGTGACGGCCCAGAACCAGCGCGACATTGCCCGCCTGCAGCTCATTCAGCTGCTCAACCTGGATGCCGCCGGCGCGGCCGCCTTCCGGATTGACATGCCCCAGGTGCCCGACCCCGACGAAAACGCCAACTTCAACGACGATCCGGCCGCTATTTTCGAGACGGCGCAGGGCGTGATGCCCGAAATCCGGGCCGCCGACCTGCGCGTGCGCTCCAGCCAGCTGGGCATTGATGTGGCCCGCGGTGCCTACCTGCCGCGCCTCACGTTCGGGGCCGGCGTGTTCACCGGTTTCTCGTCGTCAAGGCTGGCGCGCGTGTTCAGCGGTGATTCCACGGAGGCTATTCCAATTCCGGTGGTGCAGTACGTGAACGGCCGGCCGGTGCCCACCACGTTTGCGGTGCTGCAGCCGGCGCAGGCCATTCCGGAGTTTCTGCCGGCCAAGTTCTCCAACCAGATCAAGGACAACATTGGCCGGCAGCTGCAGTTCAACCTCAACATTCCGATTCTCAACGGCTTCCAGGCCCGCACCAACGTGCAGCGGGCCCAGGTGGCCACCCGCCAGGCTGAGCTGCGCGCCGAGCAAACTCGCCTGACGCTGCGCCAGAACATCCAGCAGGCCGCCGCCGATGCGTTGGCCGCCCAGCGCAAGTTCACCTCGGCCAAGCGCCAGACCGAAGCCCTGACCACGGCCTACCGCAACGCCGAAATCCGCTTCAACAACGGCCTGCTCAACGGCACCGAGTTCAACATAGCCAAAAACAACCTCGCCGCCGCCGAATCGACCATGATTCAGGCCAAGTACGAGTACACGTTCCGCCGCAAGGTGCTGGACTTCTACCAGGGCCGCCCGCTGGCGCTCTAGCTGGTCGCCACGTTTTCAAGTCCTTCAGAATCTAAGACACTATTATGAAAAACAACCGCTTACTCTACATCCTCCTGGCCGTCGTGGTGGTGCTGATTGGGGGCTACGCCATCGGCAAAAAACAGGGCTGGGTGGGCAAGCCGGCCGGTACCGAGGTAACGGCCGCCAAGGCCGGCACCGTCAATATTGTGGAGCAGGTGAGTGCCTCTGGCAAGGTGCAGCCCGAAACGGAAGTGAAAATCTCGCCCGACGTCTCGGGCGAAATCACCGAGCTGTATGTGCAGGAAGGCGACTCGGTGAAGAAAGGCCAGCTGCTGCTGCGCATCCGCCCCGACAACTACCAGGCGTTGGTGAACCAGCAGTCGGCCGTGGTGAATGCCCAGCGCGCCAACGTGGGCCAGACCCAGGCCCGCCTGCAGCAGCTGATTGCCAACGCCAAGCAAACCGAGCTGACCTACCGCCGCAATGCCTCGCTGTTCAAGCAGAAGGTGATTTCGCAGGCTGAGTACGAGGCTGCCAAAGCCGCCTACGACGCCTCGCAGGAAGAGCTCAACAGCGCCCGGGCCGGCATCCGCTCGGCGCAGAGCAGCGTGCAGAGCGCCCAGGCCGGCCTCGACGATGCCCGCCGCAACCTCAACAAAACCACCATCTACGCTCCCGTGAGCGGCACCATCAGCAAGCTCAACGTGGAGAAAGGCGAGCGGGTAGTGGGCACCTCGCAGATGTCGGGCACCGAAATCATGCGCATCGCCAACCTCAACTCCATGGAGGTGCGGGTGAACGTGAATGAAAACGACATCATCAACGTGCACCTCGGCGACTCGGTGGTGGTGGAAGTGGATTCGTATGCCAGCAAGGACGAGAAGTTCCGCGGCCTCGTGACCAGCATTGCCAACACGGCCAAAGACGCCCTCACGGCCGAAGCCGTAACCGAGTTTGAGGTGCGCATCCGGCTGCTGCCCGACTCGTACCGCCACCTGCTGCGCACCGTCAACGGCCGCACGGTGGTGCCGTTCCGCCCCGGCATGACGGCTTCCGTCGACATCATCACCGACCGCAAAACCGGCGTGCTGAGCGTGCCGCTGGCCGCCGTCACGACCCGCTCCGACAGCGCCATGACGGCCGCCGCCGATGCGGCTGGCAGCGCCGGCCCCCGCGTGCGGGTGGGCGGCGTAGGCGGGCGCGGCAAAAGCGGGGCTACTGAGGCCGCCAGCGCCAAGAAAACCACCGACGTGCAGGAAGTGGTGTTCGTTATCCGCGACGGCCAGGCGATGATTACGCCCGTGAAAACCGGCATCAGTGACTTCCAGAACATCGAAATCCTGAGCGGCCTGAAAGCCGGCGACGAAGTGGTGAGCGGGCCGTTCCGGGCCGTGGCCAAAACCCTGAAGCCCGGCGAGCGGGTGGTGGTGAAGGACGCCAAAAGCCTCAACAAGGAAGCCCTGAAAGAAGGCCCTGAGGAAGCCAAATAGCCCTGAAACCGTATTTCGGGAGGGGCGGCTCCCGGCGGGCACTATTTGTTGTCCGCTGTCCGCCAACCTCCTATAGCAGCCAGGCCCCTGTCGTTCGCGCGGCAGGGGCTTGTTTGTAAAGGAAACTTCGCACTTTTGAGGACAGGCAACCGTAAGGCCCCAATGGCGGCCCACGCCCAACCGGCTACGCTGCCCCACAGCAGGCCCAGCACCTGTCACCTGTCACGATTCCCCTCATCACCACATCACCTGTTACCTCGTTGGAAAAGATAGCCATGCTCGGCGGCGGCTCCTGGGCCACTGCCCTCACCAAGATTCTGGCCGAAAACGGGTCCCGGGTGGGCTGGTGGCTGCGCTCCAAAGACGACGTGCAGCACCTGCGCACCACGCGCCACAACCCGCGCTACCTCTCCTCCGTGGCCCACGACCTCACGCGGGTGTTCCCCTCCACGGACCTGCAGGAAGTGGTGGCCGAGGCCGACTGGCTGGTGCTGGGCGTGCCCGCCGCCTTCGTGCAGGGCGTGCTCGACAAACTGGACCGCGACTCGCTAAAGAACAAGCGCGTCATTTCGGCCATCAAGGGCATGATTCCGGGCAAAAACGTGCTGGTGACCGACTACGTGGCCGAGCGGTTTCGGCTGGCGCCTACCCGTCTGGGCGTGGTGGCGGGCCCGTGCCACGCCGAGGAAGTGGCGCTGGAAAAGCAGAGCTACCTCACCATCGGCTCGCCCGACCCCACGCTGGCCGAGGACTTCTGCCGCCTGCTGCGCAACCGCTATGTGAAGGCCAACCCCGCCCAGGACCTCGACGGCATCGAATACTTTGCCGTCATGAAAAACATCATTGCCCTGACCAGCGGCATTGCCCACGGCCTCGGCTACGGCGACAATTTCCAGGCGGTGCTGGTGAGCAACGCGGTGCAGGAGATGCGCCGCTTCGTGCACGCTCTCAACCCCACGCCCCGCGACCTGTCGGGCTCGGCCTACCTCGGCGACCTGCTGGTGACGGCCTACTCGCAGTTTTCGCGTAACCGCACCTTCGGCAACATGGTGGGCCGCGGCTACTCAGTGAAGTCAGCGCAGATGGAGATGAACATGGTGGCCGAGGGCTACTACGCCGTGAAGAGCATCTACGAGATAAACAAGCGCCTGCAGGTGCCCATGCCCATCACCTCGGCCGCCTACCACATTCTCTACGAGAAGATTTCGCCGGCCGTGGAAATCGAGCTGCTGAAGGAGAAGTTTCGGTAGGCGTCAACTTAACCCTTACGGCAACCAGTTATGGTGCAGGTAAGCAAAAAGCTGATCGTCTAAGTCGTAAAGCTCTAGGCTATGGCGAAGCTGAGCGTTAGATAGCGCCGCAGAAGCCAATTGGCATACCTGTAGTAAATCGGCTTTTGATTCCGCTTCTCCACGTAACAGAAACTCACATTCGGCTATCTGTTCAAAAGAAATGCGAGCCTCTTTCGGAGTCGTCAGTAGGAGGTATTCTTCACGTTCGTAATGGCTGGAGCTTCTTATTCGCGCCAAAACGCCGTTTCCTTCGCATATCTGCCGTAGAGTTGGAAAGTCCAGTTTGCAGAGAAGCTGGCCATATGCCAGAAAACAGTCATTCATAAGCTCAAGTTAAAGCCCCCAAATTGTATGAGCACCTGGGACTACCACAACTTCGACAACGACGCCGCCGCTGACCTCGGCGAGAGTTTCCGCGAAACGCCCAATGAAGCCGCGCTCTACGAGGCGCTGGCCACGGCGGCTGAAGAAGAAGGCTACCTGGAACTGGACGAAGCCAGCGAAGCGCTGGCCGCGGCCGAAATCGTAGCCGCCATCCTGGGCAAGCCCGCCGCCGACTTCCCGCCCGGCCTGCTGCCCGCCGTCGCCCACCTCGACGCCGCCGACAGCGAAGACCTGCGCGAACTCGCCGAAGACGCCGTAGCAGCCGTGCTGAAGAACTCGGAACTGCAGGAGAAATGGGCCGAGTCGGAGGACTACGCCAGCTGGCAGCAGCTGCAGCAGGACCTGCTGGCCCGCCTCCACGACGAGGACGGCGAAGCCGACGACGACGACGAAGCGTAGCGGCGAATGAACTGGCTTCTGCTGGCGGCCTGCGCCGCCGTGTGCATGGCGCTCTACAACCTGCTGATTAAGGCCTCGGCCGGGCAGGTGCACGAAATGGTGGGCGCCGTGGTGCTCCAGGTGGTGGCCGCCCTGGTGGGCGCGGGCCTGCTGCTGGTGCTGTACCTGCGCGGCGCCCTGCCGCCGGTGCTGGCCACACCCCGTGGCCTCACGCTGGCCGCCCTGGCCGGCATAGGCATCGGCCTGGCCGAGATTCTGACGTTTGCGGTGTACAGCCGCGGCGCGCCAGCCTCAGTAGGTACGCCGCTGATTGTAGGCGGCTCGGTGCTGCTGACGGCCCTGCTGGGCGTGCTGGTGCTGCGCGAGGCGTTGGGCTGGCCTCAGGCGCTGGGCATGCTGCTGATAGTGGGCGGCATTGCGCTGCTGGCCCGCGGGCATTAGGCGGCTCGGGGGGAGCAGCGTGCAGTATATAGGCCGCCCGTGCCGGATGATTGTTCGCAATAGTCTGGTGCGGGCAGCCGGTTTGTTATGGCGTTGTGGCTCGCCTGTAAATCACCACATATCCGTCCTGATAGGCTGGGATGTAGAATGGCGGCTGAGTCCAGGCAGGAGGGTTTTTGGCGTCGCGTTCCAGCACCACAAAGTCGTAGGTCTGGTGCGGGTCGGCGCGGGTGACGAGGGCCGGCGGATGGCTTTGCTGCAGGGCGTAGTGGTGCATGAACAGCTCGTGCTGCGGCGAGGCCAGAAACACCCGCCGCGCCCCGTGGCCAAGCAGCCACCGGTACGAAGCCTGCATGAGTTGCTCTTGGCGTTGCTCTGCCCGCCATGGCGGCAGCTGCCGCCGGAACTGGTACCCCTCGTAGCCGCCAATCAGCAGCAGAAACAGCGCCAGTTGCCAGCGAGTAGGCACCCGCAGCCAGTTGAGCAGCGCAGTAGCCGCTACGCCTGCCAGAATACTGCCGAAGCAGGCCACAAACAGCAGCACCCGGGCCGGGGTAAGCACCTGCTGCAAGGCCATCAGCAGAAGCGGCACGGCTAGCAGCAGGCCACTCAGGGCCAGCAGGGGGCGTTGGCGTGGCACCCATTTCCACAGCAGCGGCCACGCTGCTAGCAGGCCAGCCGCCCCTAGCAAGCCAAGGCGGCCATTGCCAGCCAGCATGTCTGCCAGCCCGCGCAGGTGGCCGGCGTAGCGGGGCCAGAATACGGCGTTGCTCAGAGGCTCTACGTAGCGGTTGCCCAGCAGCCGCGGCAGCCCCGACACCGCTATGACCGGCGTGTACAGCAGGCTGGTAGCAGCTACAACGCTGGCACCCGCCAGGGCCAGCCTGCCCACTGCTTGCCACTGCTGCTGCCCGCCAAAGCGCAGCAGCAAGCCCAGGCTAAGGGCCGTCAGCGGATAAACAAACGTCGGGATGGTGTACAATCCTAAGATGCTGCCACCTACAAAGACCACCCAGGCCAGTCGCGGGCGCAGCGGGCGACGCCACAGCGCCATAGCCGCAAAAAACACCGCCAGCAGCAACACCAGCTGCAGAAAGTAACCCCGGCCCGCCACTGCGTAGTACAGCCCCAGCGGCGTGAAGCTGAAGAATCCCGTGCTGAGCGTGGCAGCCCGAAAGCCCATCTGGCGCGTTAGGAGCAGGTAGCAGGTGCTGGTGCCGGCGGTGGCCAGCAGCAGCGTCGGCAGCCGCATTACCACGCGCAGATCGGCACTCAGCCAGCTCAGCGGCCAGCATACAAAGTTGAACAGCAGGTGGTTGTTGGGAATAGGGTAGAAGCTGCTGATGGCCACCGGCCCCTCGTGAATGAAGTAGTCGAACGACGCCGCCTCGTCGGTGCTGATGGGGTAATAAACCAGGTACCACAGCCGCACAAGCAGCAGCACCAGTAGCAAGCTTCCAAATACAACCTGCTGCCCCCGCCCCAGTTGCTGCCAGGTGCGGCGCAGGCTTGCACCGAGTAGCCGGGCTTCGTGGCGTAGCTGCCGGGCTTCGCGGTGCAGCAGTTCTGGTTCCCGGCGGCGCAGCAGCCACAGGCCCCCCAAGCTGAGCAGGGTGGTGGCCAGCAGCCCCCCACGCAAAGCCAGGTAGCGCGTTGGCGTCAGGGCCAGCCGCAGGTGCCGGTAGCTGCCTTCGTGGTACGTCACGTGGCCCAGCGCCTGCACTTTGGCGTAAGCAGTCGGTCCGAAAATCAGCAGCAGCCCCATGCTGCTGGCCAGTAAACACAGGAGCCCGACTGTCAGCAAGGCGCGGAACGGAACAGGTGCGGAAGCGCGCATGTGCGGGAATGAAGGCAGCCGAATAATAGGGCGTGGGAGGAACTATCCGGCCAGCAGGCTGGCACCCGTCAGGCGCGTGAGTGCCTCCCACACGCGGTGCACCGGCAGGCCCATCACGTTGAAGTAGGAGCCCTCCAGCCGGGTCACGGCTACCATGCCAATCCAGTCCTGGGCCCCGTAGGCGCCGGCCTTATCTAATGGTTGATACTGCCGGACGTAATGCTCTATTTCCGAGAGAGATAATTTGCGAAACGTTACCCGGGTCTGGTCGGAGAAAACTACCTGCCGGCCGTCGCCGCAGAGCAGGCAGACGCCGGTGAAGACGTCGTGGGTGCGGCCCTGCAGGCGCTGCAGCATCTGGATGGCTTCGGCCTCGTCGGCGGGTTTGTTAAGTACGTCGTCGTCGAGGCAGACGATGGTATCGGCGGTCAGCACCACCTCATCGGAAGCCAGGCCGGCGCGGTAGGCATCGGCCTTATGGGCGGCCAGGTACTCGGCCACTTCGGCGCGGCGCAGGTGGTCTGGAAACGACTCATCCACTTCCTGCAGGCGCACGGTGTAGGCCAGGCCCAGGTCGGAGAGCAGCTGCCGGCGCCGCGGCGAGTTAGAGGCCAGGATAAGCTTCATAGGAGGGTTGGTGGAGTGATGGGTTGGAAGGTTGTTGGGTTGGTGTTAATGGGATAGGGTTTTTGCGAGGGGATTTTTACCTGACTGATTATTCATCTCCAATCCACCTAGCCGCTAACCCACCACTTCACCCCATAAACTCCCGCATAAATGGGTGCTGGGTTTCGTCGGCGCGGATGCTGCTGAACAGGAAGCCGCCGATGGTTTTGGGGTAGAAGAACGTGGATTTAGGCGGCATCACGGCGCCGGAGTGGCACACGCGCTCCACCTCGTCCATGGTTACCTCGCTGGTGATGAAGGCGGCGCGCGCCTCGCCGTGGTCCACGCGCTGCAGGCACTCGGGGAAGTTGCGCACGTAGGCCACGCCCGGCCACTGCCGCTGCGCATCGGGCCCCACAATGCCAAGCACCTTTTCCAGCACGAAGAAGTGCAGCACCGTCAGATCCAGCGCCTTCACCTCGGTCGTGGTATCCCAGTCGAGCTGGGCATGCACTTCGGGCCGCAGCCGGAGCTTGTAGGCCTGGCCCTCACCCAGATACAGCCCAAACGCCCAGGGCTTGCCGGCAATCAGCTCGGGCAGGTCGTAGGGGTCTTCCTTGGGCATCACCAGAAAATATGTTTCCAGCCGCGTCAGTAGCTCCTCGTTGCTGAGGCCCTTGGGCAGCTCCAGCAGCAGCCGGTGCGTGGGCAGAATGCGCAGGTCGTCGGCGGACGAGTTGGTGAGGTACATCAGGTGGAAGTTCCAGCCTTCCTGGCCGGTGGCGGCCGGCTCGGCGGCCTGGCGCGCCTGCCGGTAGGCCAGCGAGCCTTCGTAACGGTGGTGGCCGTCGGCCAGAATCACCTGCCGCGCCGCCAGCACCTGCTGAAACCGCTTGATGACGGCCGCATCCTGAATCACGGCCAGCACGTCGCGGGCGCCCTGGTAGTCTTCCTCGGTCTGGTAGAGCGGCGTCAGGATGGCCTCGTCGAGGTAGCGCTCCAGCTCGAAGTCGTCGTCGCGGTAGAGGCCGTGGGTGGCGCTGGTCTGGAACTCGGTGCGGGCCAGCAGCTCGGCCCGGTCGTTGACGGCCGCCGGCAGCGTGTTTTCGTGGCGCAGCACCACGTCCTCGGCCCAGTCGTAGGCCCGGATGTGGCACATGAAGCCTTTGCGGCAGTACTCGCGGGCACTGCCCGGCAGCCGGAAATACTGATAATACGCATAGATGCCCGGCAGCTCATCCTGGCGCAATACGCCGGCCTGCTGCCACTCCTGCAGCCGCCGCAGGGCTTCGCCTGCGGCATCCTCGCCCCGCGGCACCGACAGATGGATGCTGTTGAGCGGATTGCGGTAGAGCGCCTCCCGCTGCCGCGCCGACACCACATCAAACAGCGGCGAAACATAGTCATCAATGTTCTGGCTCAGCGTTGCATTGTAGCGCCAGCCACGGAGAGGTTGAATTTCAGCCAAATCGGTTTTGGTGATGAGGTGATGAGGTGAACCGTGATGAGGTAAATTGTGATGAGGTGATTGGTGATGAAGTGATGAGGTGAATGGTGATAAAGTGATGAGATAAACTGTAGCCAAAGTAGCCGGCGAAGCGTCTGCTGTCCACTTGTCATCTTTTACCTCATCACCTCATCCCCATTTACCTCATCACGGTTCCCCCCATCACTTTAAATTAAGGTGCCAGCCGGCTCAGGTGCCAGGCATCACCTTCCAGCTCGTAGAGGATTCGGTCGTGGAGGCGGCTGGGGCGGCCCTGCCAGAACTCCACGCGGTGCGGGCGCAGGATGTAGCCGCCCCAGTGCTCGGGGCGCGGCAGCGGGTCCTGGGCAGCAAACTCGTCCAGCAAAGCGGCCTCGCGCTGCTCCAGTTGCTCGCGGCTCGCAATGGGCTGGCTCTGCGGCGAGGCCCAGGCCCCGATCTGGCTGGCGCGGGGGCGGCTCTGGAAGTATTCGTCGGACAGGCTGGCGGGCGCCTTTTCCACGCGGCCTTCCACGCGCACCTGCCGCTCCAGGCCCGGCCAGAAAAACGTGAGGGCCGCCTGCGGCCGCGCCGCCAGCTCCTGGCCCTTGCGCGACTCGTAATTGGTATAGAACAGGAAGCCAGCATCGTCGGGCAGGCCCTTGAGCAGCACCACCCGCGCCGAGGGCTGGCCGGTTTCGCTGACCGTGGCCAGGGTCATGGCCGTGGGCTCGTCGAGCTGGGCGGCCAGGGCCTCGTCCAGCCAGCGCCGGAACTGCGGCACGGCCAACGGCAGAACGTCGGATTCCGAAAGAGTGCGCTGAGCATAGGTTTTACGCAAATCGGCCAGTTGCGGGTCGAGCATGGCGGGCAGGGGGGGAGAAGGAAAAAAAGAAAGGGAACCGCTATTTCCGGCCCAAATCGGCCGCAAGGTAGCATAATGTGGGCTTGGCGGAACCTGATTCGGGGCGGCTGACGTACTGCAGGTAGTTTAGCAGGGCACCAACCGAAGCTGGCCGTCGGGTCGGCAACGGCCTGGGCGTTGTATTTGTTTGTCAGGATTTGTTGCCATGCCACGCCTTCGTCCCGGTAGTCTTCTGATTTCCCAGCCTTTTCTGGGCGACCCCAACTTCGAGCGGACCGTGGTGCTGCTCTGCCGCCACGACGACGAGGACGGCACCTTTGGGCTGGTGCTCAACCGCTCCACGGCGCTGCGCCTCGGCGACGTGCTGGAGCTGCCCGAGCCCGCCGACACCGGCCCGCTGGCCGAGGCGCCGCTGCTGCTGGGCGGCCCCGTGCAGCCCGATACCCTGCATTTCCTGCACCAGCGCTCCGATATTGCCGGCGCGCAGCCCCTGGGCCACAACGTATACTGGGGCGGTGATTTCAGCGTTTTGCTGGGCCTTCTGCTTAGCGGCGAGCTGCTGCCCGAAACCGTGCGCTTCTACGCCGGTTACTCCGGCTGGACTGCCGGGCAGCTGGCAGCCGAAATCAACGAAAATGTTTGGATTGTGCACCCGAATGATGCCGGGAAAGTCTTTACTTTGGACCATGATGCCTTCTGGCAGGCCATTCTGCGCGAGAAAGGTGGCCGCTACCGCGCCCTGTCCAACTACCCGCTGGACCCCCGCCTCAACTGACCTGTTTCTTCCTCCGTCGCCCGTGCCGTCGTTTGCCGACTGCCGGCCGGGCCTTTTTTCCTGAACTATGCTACCTGAAAACGATAACGCCACCCCCGCTGGCTCTGCTGCCGATTCCGAATCGCCGATGAGCATTCTGGAGCGCCGGCTGGCCGAAATCCGCTCCCAGCAGCCCGCCACGGATGCTTCTGCTGCCCCGGCCGACGCCCCGGTAGCCGCGGCTCCCGCTACGCCCACCGCCGCCTCTGCTGCTGATGACGACATAACCGAACGCCCCGCCACCGAAACGCACCCGCAGCCCGGCCAGCCCGAGGAAGCCGGCACGGCCGAGTCGCCGGCCGTGGTGCCCGCCACGCCGGTTTCGGTAGCGCCGCCCGCGCATAGCCCCGCCATTTCTGACACCCAGGCCCGCGCCGAAAGTCACTACGGCACCAGCAACCCCGGGGTGGTGAGTGCCCAGGCGCAGGAAGCCGGCACTACAGCGTCGGCGCCCGGCCAGGTGGTGGCCGCGGAGGCCGTGCCAGTCACGCCCGAGCCCGAAGCCCTGACCGGCGACCCAACGGAAGCGCCTGCCGCGCCCGTTTCGCCCGAGCCGGAGGCCCTGACCGGTGCCGCCGAGCCGGCCACTACGCCGGATGCCGAGCTGCCCGTAGCCGATATTCACGCCGCTGCTGAGCTGGAATCGGCTCCGGAGGCCCTGGCTACGCTGCCAACTTCTTCGGAAACGCCGCCGTTGGAAACGGGTGCTGCCCACGAGGAGGAAGAGGAGTTTGTGCCCGAAACGCCGGCCCCTGACTTCACCACACTGGACCTGCCCGCCCAGACGGCGCACCTGCTGAGCTTGCTGCGCCGCCCCGATGCCCGCCAGAACCGCAAGCAGATCACTGACCTCTACCGCCAGTACGACACCACCGTACAGGCCGACCGCGCCACCGCCCGCCAGCGCTTCACCGAAGCCGGCAACGAAGGCGACGACTTTGCCTACGCGGGCCCCGAAGGCTACCAGGAGCTCAGCAAGACCATGCAGGAGTTCCGCGAGAGCCGCGTGCGCGACGCCAAAGCCGAAGACGAGCAGCGTGCCCGCAACCTGCTGCACAAGCAGCACCTGCTCTCGCAGCTGCGGCTGCTGGTGGAGTCTGCTGAAACCAAGGACAGCTCGGCCCGCATCAAGGCGCTGCAGAACGACTGGAAGGCCACCGGCCCGGTGCCGCAGAAAGACACGCAGGAGCTGTGGAATTCCTACCACGCGCTGCTCGACATCTTCTACAACAACCGAGGCCTGTTCTTCGAAATGAAGGAGCTGGACCGCCGCCGCAACCTGGAGGCCAAGGAAGCCCTGATTGTGCGGGCCGAGGCCCTAGCCGGCCAGTCGAGCATCAACAAGGCCCTGACCGATCTGCGCCAGCTGCACGAGGAGTGGAAGCACATCGGGCCGGTGCCGAATGAGCAGCGCGAGCCGCTGTGGCAGCGTTTCCTGCAGGCTTCGGAGCTGGTGCACAACCGCAAGAAGGAGTTTCTGGATACGCGCTCGGCCCAGGAAAACGCCAACATGACCCGCAAAGCCGCCTTGCTGGAGCAGCTGCGTCCGTTCGGCGACTTCCAGACGGAGCGCGTGAACGAGTGGCGTGCCAAAACCGACGAGCTGCAGAAGCTCAAGGAGGAGTGGGACGCCGCCGGCCTCGTGCCCCGCGACAAGGCTGAGAACATGAACAAGCAGTTCTGGGGTGCATACAAAGGCTTCTTCCAGCGCAAAAACCAGTTCTTCAAGGCCCTCGACGAAGAGAAGAACGGCAACCTCAAGCGCAAGCTGGAGCTGATTGAGCAGGCCGAAGCCGCCCTGGCCAACCCCGACTGGGAGCAGGGCCGTGAGGTGGTTATCCGGCTGCAGAAAGACTGGAAAACCATCGGCCGCGTACCCGAGAAGCAGTCCGACAAAGTGTGGAACCGGTTCCGCACCGCCTGCGACTCGTTTTTCGACCGCAAAAATCAGGAGCAGAAGCAGCGCCAAGAGCGGGTGCAGCAGCTCAGCCAGGAGCAAAGCGCCTACCTCGACCAGCTGGCCGCCAGCACCGCCGCCCTGTCGGCCGACCAGCCGGGCAGTCTGGAGGGTTTCCGGCAGCACGTGCAGGAGTGGCAGGCCTTCGGGGCCGACAGCCGCGCCGACGAGCGGTTCCAGGGCGTGATGGGCAAGTACCTCGACACGGTACCGGGCCTGGCCTACGAAGAGCGCACAGACCTGCTGTTCAACCTGCAGGTGGAGCGCCTCAAGTCCAGCCCCGATGCCCAGCAGCAGCTCTACAAGAAAGAGCAGACGCTGCGCCGGGAAATCAACGAGCTGGAAAATGATATTTCCACGCTGAAAACGAATCTGGAATTCTTCGCCCGCTCTAAAAACGCGGCCCAGTTACGCGAAGAATATCAGGGCCGGATTGATGAGGCGCAGCGCCGCATCGAAGGGCTGAAAAAGCAGCTGCGTGTAGTGCGGAGCTAATCCTGGCTGCGCAAAATCGCCATAAAAAAGGGCGGCCCCGGTAAATTTCCGGGGCCGCCCTTTTTTGCGGCATTTGCAGCCCAAATACCCGCTGAATCTGACAAAGTAGCCGAGCCAACCGGCAAATGATGCCGGCGCACTACGCTAATTAGCGAAGCTGGCTTAGCGGGTTGTCTGGGTTGCCGGACTCAGTTTCCTGCTTGGCCGCCGGTATTTCGGAAGGGGCTATGCGGCCCGGAAAATTGCCCATAAAAAAAGCCCCGCCGAAGCGAGGCTTTTTTTATGGGCAGTAAAATAGGTAGCGCCCACAGGTAATTGTTATTCAGCAGCTGGCACTGGGTTTTTAGGCTTGCGGCCACGCTTGGCGCCACCCGGCGTTACGGTGCGGGGCTTGCGCTCCTTCGCTACCGGCTGGTAATCGTCGGCCAGAATAGCATCCATATCTTCCACGGCCTGGTTGAGCGTGCGGATTGCGGCCGAAACACCACGGAGTGCCTTGCGCAGATCCTTCTTTACGATGTCGCTGTTTTTAGCGTTTTTAATTACTTCTTCAAGCTGGCTGATGTCGAGGGCCATGGGGTACGTATGTTAAATGTGAAAAGCGTGTAGGGAAACTTAGTAGTGCAAACCTACCAGAATAATTTTCAATACGCTAAATTTAGAAAGCGAGCTGTGAAATTCAGTAATTAATTCTTGCGCTGTAAATAAGCCGGGGTTGCAGATAATTTGGATAGAGCCTGGATTTAACTTTCCTGGCTGTTCAGGTTATTGCTATTTGCTAAGACTTCATTGTAAGGGTGTTGATTGAAAAGAAAGCATCAAACACAAACACTAAAGCACAGATTAGCCGGCCAGGAACACCGGTGCTTGTAATTCAGTTTGGCAGTAATACGCTGATTTTTTATTCTTCACCTTTCCTTAGCGCGGAGAAATAATAGTGCACTGTTTACCTGTTCGCTGAAACCAAAACCGGTGCCTATATCCTGTATAGGCACCGGTTTGCAGAAAGCCGAAAGGCAGGAAAATAGTCGTTGGCGTCTGAGCTAGCCCAGACGGCTCGCGTGTGCTTTTAGGCGCTAAAGAACTTATCCGGCGTAAGCGGCAGGGAGCGGAGGCGGCGGCCGGTGGCGTGAAACAGCGCGTTGGTGATGGCGGCCGGCGTGCCTACGCAGCCGATTTCGCCGATGCCCCGGGCCCCCAGCTCGCTGATGTGTGGGTCGGGGATGTTGAGCCACTCCACCTGTATGTCGGGCGTGTCGGCCATGCTGGGCACGTGGTAGTCGGCGAAGTTGCGCACCACGGCGGCGCCGCTGCGCGGGTCGTAGGCGGTTTCTTCCATCAGCGTGGCGCCCAGGCCCATGGTCATGCCCCCAATGATCTGGGAGTGCGCGGTTTTGGGGTTCATGAGACGGCCCACGTCGTAGACGCCGCACAAACGGGCTACCCGAATGGTGCCGCTGGCCTCATCGACCCGCACCTGCGCAAATACCGCCCCAAACGAGTAGAACGAATATTGCTCGCGCTCCGCGCCGGGCTGCGCCTCGTCGGTGCCACTCACCGAAGGCAGGTTGGCCCGCTTCAGAATGGCGGCGTAGGTTTCGCCGGTAGCGGGGGTGGCCTTCAGCTGCAGGCGGCCGGCGCGGGCTTCCACGGCCTCCGGCGCCGCCCCGTACAGCGGCGACTTCGCGTCGCGGGTAGCGAGCTGCTGCAGGGCGCGCACGGCGGCCCGGCTAGCCTGCAGCACGGCCGGCCCCACGGTTGCCGTCGTGACGGACCCGCCCGAAGTGGGCGTGGGGGGCAGGGCGGAGTCGCCGAGCTCGAACCGCACCTGCTCGACCGGCAAGCCCAGGCCATCAGCCCCGATCTGGCGGAAGATGGTGTAGGCGCCGTTGCCCAGCTCGTGGGTGGCGCTTTGCACCAGCGCGCGGCCATCGGCGAAGATGGTGGCTTTGGCGGCGGCCTTGCGGCGGCCGGCTGGGTACATGGTGGTGGCCATGCCGTAGCCGATCAGCTCGCGGCCTTCCCGCATGGAGCGGGGCTTGGGGTTGCGGGCGTCCCAGCCGATCAGGGCCTTGCCGCGGGCGTAGCACTCGCGCAGGTGCTTGCTCGACCAGGGCTTGCCGGTTTCGGGGTTTTTGTCGGCGTAGTTGCGCAGGCGCAGCTCCACCGGGTCCAGGTTCAGCTCGGTGGCCAGCTCATCGAGGGCGCACTCCAGAGCCCAGCCGCCCACGGTTTCGCCGGGGCCGCGCATGGGGCACGGCGAGGGCATATTCAGGTGGGCCAGCTGGTGCGAGAAGCCCAGGTTGGGCACGGCGTACATCATCCGCGACACCCGGGCGCAAGGCTCCGTAAACCCACTGGAAAGCGAGGAATGAGTGTGCGTGTCGTGCTGCAGGGCCGTGAGGCGGCCGTCGCGGGTGGCGCCCAGGGCCAGGGTCTGGCGGGTGGCGGCGCGCTGGCCGGCCACCGTAAACATCTCCTGCCGCCGCCATTCCAGCTTCACCGGCTTCTTTACTACCCGCGCCGCCATGGCCGCCAGCAGCATCGGGGCAAACAGCCAGCCCTTCGCCCCGAAGGCCCCGCCCACAAACGGGCAGATGACGTGCACCTGCTCCTTGGGCAGCCCCAGCGACAGCGCCGCCACGGCCTGGGCATTCCCGAGGCCGCGGGTGGTGTCGTAGAGCGTCAGGAAATCGGTGCCGCCGCGCTGCTGCCAATGCGCAATGGTGGCCAGCTGCTCGATGGGGCTGTGGTGGGTGATGCCGGACTCGTACACCTGCTGAATCTTCACCGGAGCAGCGGCCAGCGCAGATTTGGTGTCGCCGATGGTGACCTGCAGCTTTTCTTCCTTGCTGCCGAGAAAGGTCTCCGGCTTGGTCTGCCGGGCCGCGTTCTGCCGGTCAAGCTGCGGGGGCCGTTCGTCGTAGGTGACGCGCAGGAGCGTGGCGGCGTGGCGGGCCTGCTCGTGGGTGGCGGCTACCACCATTGCAATGGGCTGGCCGGCATATTCCACGGTGGCATCCTGCAGGGGCTGGCGCGTTTCCGTGATGCCGCCTTCGCCCCGAAACAGCGTTTCGCCTACCTTTTCGGGCATGGGCTGCAGGCGGGGGGCATTTTCGTGGGTGAGCACGGCCAGCACGCCCGGAGCCCGCAGCGCGGCGGCCGTGTCCAGGGTGCGTATGGTGCCATGGGCAATGGTGCTCACGGCTACGGCCCCGTACACCAGGCCCGGCACGTCCCATTCGGCGGTGTAGCGGGCCGCGCCCGTCACTTTCAGCTGGCCATCCACCCGGTCGAGGGGTTGGCCGGTGGCTTCCGTCATTATCATAGTAGTCCTGAGAAATTAGCGGGGAGAAGAAACGAGGCCGCCCATGCCGCCCACGCTGGCGGCGAAGGCCGTGCCGGCCGGACCGACCAGCGGCTGCAGGCCGCTGATTTCCAGCAGGGCCCGCACCAGCAGGTTGCGGCCCATCGGGACTTTGTAGCCGTTGTGATCCAGCGGCTTGGCATCGGCGAAGGCGCGCTCGGCGGCGGCCAGAAACAGCTTTTCGGTGGGTTTCTGGCCGGCCAGCAGGGCTTCGGCGGCGGGCACCCGCCAGGGCTTGTGGGCCACGCCACCCAGCGCTATCCGGGCCCGCCGGATGCGCGTGCCATCCAGTTCCAGCGCCACCGCGCACGACACCAAAGCGTAGGCGTAGGAGGCCCGGTCGCGCACCTTAAGGTAGTGCGAGCGGCCAGAGAAGGCGGGCAGGTCGATGGCCGTTATCAGTTCGCCGTGCTCCAGCACCGTATCCAGGTGCGGGGTGCTGCCGGGCAGGCGGTGCAGGTCGGGGAAGGCGATGGTGCGGCTGCCACCGGGGCCGGTGGTCTGCACCTGCGCATCGAGGGCTGCCAGGGCCACGGCCAGGTCGCTGGGCTGGGTGGCCACGCAGCTGGACGAGGCCCCGAACAGGGCGTGCATGCGGTTGAGGCCGCCGAGGGCCGCGCAGCCGCTGCCGGGCACGCGCTTGTTGCAGGGCTGGCCGGGGTCGCGGAAATACGGGCAGCGGGTGCGCTGCAGCGGATTGCCGGCCATGGTGGCCACGTTGCGGATCTGGGTGGAGGCACCTGCCAGCAGAGCCTCGCTCACGGCCGTGTAGCGCTGCTGGATTTCGGGGTGGGCGGCGGCGGCGCTATTGCTCACGCTGGCGCCCAGGCGCAACCCGCCGTTCAGGGGGGCAATGGTGCCGGGCGGCAAACCTGCGAGGTCTACCAGCCGGCTGGGCTGGTGCACGCCTTCCTTCAGCAGATCGACTTCCGACGTGCCGCCGGCAATAAACGTGGCGGCTGGTTCCCGAGCCACCAGGGCCACCGCCTCGGCGGCGCTGCCGGCGCGCTGATAGTGAAAAGGATTCATAAGCGGGGGTTATGCGCGCTGGGCGTCTTCGATGGCGGCAATGATGTTGGGGTAGGCGGCGCAGCGGCACAGGTTGCCGCTCATGGCCTCCCTGATTTCCACGGCGGAGCGCTGCTGCTTGTCCTGCAGCAGGGCAGTGGCGGCCATAATCTGGCCCGGCGTGCAGTAGCCGCACTGGAAGGCATCGTGCTTCACGAAAGCCGTCTGCATGGGGTGCAGCGTGTCGCCGGTGGCCAGGCCCTCGATGGTGGTGATTTCCTGGCCCTGGCTCATGACGGCCAGGCGCAGGCAGGAGAGGGCGCTCTGGCCGTCAAGGTGCACGGTGCAGGCGCCGCACTGGCCATGGTCGCAGCCCTTTTTGGTACCCGTGAGGTGCAGGTTTTCGCGCAGCGCGTCCAGCAGCGCCACGCGGGGCTCCAGCTGCAGGCGGTGCGTTTTGCCATTGATGCGCAGCGTAACGGGTACGGTATCGGCAGGAACGGCCGGCGCGTCGGAGGCGTCGGCCGGTGCTGGCGTGGCGGCGGCCATATCGGTGCCGGGCAGCTGCAGCAGGGCCACGGTGGCCAGCAGCGCCGTCACGAACGTGCGCCGCGATACGGTGCCGGCTGCCTCGGCCGAAACCGTGGGGGCCGCCGCCGGGGCTTTCAGGGTTTCCAGCGCGGCCAGCACCTGGCCGGCCCGGATGGTGGTGCCGGCCTCCACGACCGCCGACCAGCGGATCAGGCCCTGCTCATCGAGCAGAAACAGCGCCCGCCGGCCACTCACGCCAAACTGCTCTGCTAGCGTGCCGCGCCAGTCCAGCGAGTGCCAGCCCTCGGCGGCCGTATCGACGAAGGCTATTTCTTCGCCGAACTCCTGCAGCAGCTGGGCAAACAGGGCGCTCTGATGCGCGTGGCCGGGGTTCCAGTCGTCGGGCGCGAAGGCCAGCACTACAGGCCGGCCCCGCAGTGCGGAAAGGGGCGAACCACCGGGCAGCAGGCCGTCGGGGGCAGGGTCGCCGGGTTGGAGGGGGAGGATAGAGGGCAGCTTCATGCAGGCGGAAATAGATGGCAGGTAGCAGCAAATACGCAGTTGCCCACGCAGCGTTGGCGCGGGCGCACCGGCCGGGCCGGAGTGGCGGCGCGCGGGCCAACTCCCAAAAGGGTACCTTTGTGCTTCCGCTCTCTGCTACACACCTTTGCTTTATCCCGTCTGATGCTGTACCGCTCGCTCAGTTTGCCCGTCTGGGGGCTGCTGGGGCTGCTCACCGTGGCCTCCTGCTCTACCACACAGGACCCGACTCCCGCCTCGCCGCCCGCCCCGCCCGTGCAGCCGCTGCCCGAGCACCTGACGCTCGGCAACCCCAGCGGCGCTACCGCCGATCCGTCGCAGCCCACCAACTACCTGCTCAGCAAGCCGCAGTATGCGCTCAGCTACCACCGGGAGCGGGGCATCCCCAACTGGGTGAGCTGGCACCTCGACCTGAGCTGGCGCGGATCGGCTGCCCGGCAGGATGATTTCCGCGCCGACGCCACGCTGCCGACCGGCTGGTATCAGGTGCAGGCCACCAGCTACTCCGGGTCGGGCTTCGACCGGGGCCACAACTGCCCCAGCGCCGACCGCACTAACACCGTGCCCGACAACTCGGCCACGTTTCTGATGACCAACATGATTCCGCAGGCCCCGCGCAACAACCAGCAAACCTGGGCCAATCTGGAAGACTACACCCGCTCCCTGCTGAGTTCCGGCAACGAGCTCTACGTTATTATGGGGCAGTACGGAATAGGCGGAGTGGGCTCGTCGGGGGCCAGAACCACCCTCGACCAGGGCCGCGTAACGGTGCCGGCCCGCATCTGGAAGGTGGTGGTGGTGCTGCCGGTGGGCGAGTCGGACGCTACCCGCGTTACGGCGGGCACCCGCGTCATTGCCATCGACACGCCCAACGACAACAGCCTGAGCACCAGCTGGGGCCAGTACCGCACCAGCGTCGATGCTATTGAGGCCGCCACCGGCCTTGACCTGCTCTCCGCCGTGCCTTCGGCCGTGCAGCAGGTGCTGGAAGCCGGCACCGATACCGGGCCGGTACAGTAACAGGCTGTTTCAGGGCCAAGGACGCCTGTTTGGGCTATGCTGATGGATAGTATTTCCTTCAATCCGGCCATGCTGGCCGCGGTGCTGGCCGGCCGCAAAACTGTCACCCGCCGCCGGCTGGCGCCCACGCTGCAGCTGCGCCAGGACCCCGGGCGCTACGGCCTGCGGGCCCTGACGGCGGCCGGCGCGTTATTTACCGACCGTCACGCGCCGGCTGATACGCTGCCACCCGTGCCGTGCCCTTTCGGGCCGGCCGGTACTGTGCTGTATGTGCAGGAAGCTCCGGACTGCCGGTTGCGGGTGGTCCGCATTCAGGTGGAGCAGGTGCGCAGCATCACCGAAGCCCAGGCCCGGCAGGAGGGCCTGAGCTTTCGGCTGCAGCAGGGTAGCGTGCAGTGGGGCGGAGTAGAGCCCGACGCCTGTGCTGCCGATGGCTTCCGCTGGTACGATACCGCTGTACGGGCATTCCAGGGCCTGTTGGATTCCATTTATCCTGACGCATGGGCCCGCAACGAGTGGGTGTGGGTGGTGGAGTTTGTGCGGGTGCCCTGACGCGGGGTTGCGTTGCACTGCTTCCGGATTTCAGGCATCGAACGCGAGGCCCTCGACAAGCCTACTCAGCCCTGCGGCGGCCAGAAGCAGAGCATGGGCAATGGCCTCACGTTCGGTAGCGCCTTTAACGGGGCCGTCCTGGAGCCCCACCGCCACCACACCCCGCAGGGCCTTCCCCCGGCCTAGCTGCCGCTACAAGGAGATGCGCTGGCCGTGGCTATCCATCAAGTTGATATGGCGCTCGGTCCCGGCGGGGTCCACCACGTAGTGGGCTCGTACGCCCAGTGCCTGCAAATCGGCGACGATGTGGCGGCCATAGGCATCGTCGCCTACGGCCGAGTACAACGTAGTCGGTAGGCCCAGCTTGGTAAGAGCCAGGGCCTTGCCCCGGTGAAGCTTGTTCCCTCATGAAAAGGAGCCTGATGGACAGTCCGCGGCTGCGGTGCTGGCAGCACGGGTAAGGTCACGATGTGGTCGAAGCTCGTTCCGTCCAGGATCAGGATAGGTGCCATAAGTCGTTGTTACCACCCTTCTGATTTAGCGCAATTCCCACACCAGGGCCGTATAGGCCGGCACGTGGGTGGTTTGCAGGTCTGGTACAACGGCATTGGTCAGCACATCCTGCGCGGCGGTATAGCCTCTCAGACGCTCGGCAAACCGATTCATCTTCACCGTTTTGGCGGCCGCGCTGCAGTTCATCATCACCATCACGCTTTGTCCCTGAGCGTTGTGGCGGAAGTAGGTATACACGCCATCCTCCGGCACAAAGTGCGTGAGTTGCCCGGTTTGCAGCACCGGATGGGTTTTACGGTAGGTGGCCAGCCGCCGCACGAATTCGTACATTTCCTGCTGGGCCGGGGTGCGGCCGGCCGCCGTGAAGGCGTTGCGCGCATCGCCGGGAAAGCCGCCGGGAAAGTCTTCGCGCAACAGGCCGTCGGGGCGGCTGAAGTTTTTCATCAGCACCTCGGTGCCGTAGTAGAGCTGCGGAATGCCGCGCTCGGTGAGCAGCCAGGCCAGCGCCATCTTCTGCTTGCGTACGTCCTCGCCCAGCACCGAAAACACCCGGTCTACGTCGTGGTTGTCCAGGAAAATCAGGTTGCGGCTGGCGTCCTCGTACATCCAGTCACCCTGCACAGCGTAGTAGAGCTTGGCCACGCCCTCGGCAAAGCCGGCCGGCTTGGTCAGGCTTTCGAGCAGGGCCTGGCGCAGGATAAAATCGATGGCGCCGGGCAGGTTGCTCTTGAAGCCGTTGACGGGCGGAAACACGTTGCGGGTCCAGAATGCCTGCTGGGCCACGCCCTCGGCCTCCTGCATCCAGGTTTCGCCAAACATGCCCAGCTGCGGGTACTCATCGAGAATGGCCTTGCCCCAGTTCATCAGAAACGTCGGGTCGGAGTAGGTGTAGGTATCCACGCGGTAGCCGTCGACGCCGGTGTATTCCACCCACCAGAGAAAATTCTGGATGAGGTAGGTCGCCACCAACGGATTCTCCTGGGCCGGGTCGGGCATGGTGATGTCAAACCAGGTAGTGCTGAACATGGTGCGGTCCAGGGCCGACACGTGCGGGTCGTTCACCGTGCCGTTGCGGTAGTTGCCCTTCGTGGGCTGGGGCCACTGGTGAAACCAGTCCCGGGCCGGCTGGTCGAGCCAGAGGTAGTTGAAGCTGCCGATGTGGTTGAGCACCACGTCGTGCACCACCTTCAGGCCCTGCTGGTGGGCGTGCTGCACGAAGCGCACATAGTCCTCGTTGGTGCCATAGTGTGGGTCCACCGCATAATAGTCCGTGAGGGCGTAGCCGTGGTAGCCGGCCTTGGGCATGTTGTTGTCGACCACCGGCGTGGGCCAGATAGCCGTCACGCCCAGCTCTTTCAGGTAATCGAAATGCTGCTCTATGCCTTTCAGGTCGCCGCCGTGGCGGGCATACATGGAGTCGCGCGCCACGCCCGGAGCCCGGTTGCCCTTCACCACGTCGTTTGTCGGGTCGCCGTTGGCAAACCGGTCGGGCATGAGCAGGTACACGAAGTCGGCGCTGCTGATGCCCTGTACTTTCGACTTGTCGCCGGGCGTCGTGCGGGCCCGCAACTCGTAGGCGTAGGTACTTTTCTGCTTGCCGGTAAAGGTCAACTGCAGCTTGCCGGGTTTGGCGTCAGGCGAAATCGTGAGGTTGACGAGCAGGTAGTTGGGGCCTTCCAGCCGCTGAAAGCCGTCGAACGTGACGCCCGGATAGCTGGCCAGGCTCACCCGGCTGGTGGCCAGGCCCGGGCCGTGCACCAGCAGCTGAAGCTTCGGATTTTTCATGCCCACCCACCAGAACGTCGGGTCGATGCGGCTGATGGGCGCGGCCGGCTTGGCAAGGGGAGCGGCGCTGGCGGCCAGCCGGCTCAGGAGTACGAGCAGCACCAGCAGGGGTTTGGGGAAGGACATGGTGGGGGAGAAAGCAGGTCCGGCCCATTGGCCGGCGGGTGAACGGAAAAGTTGCGTACCACTCCGGCCGGGCGAGCTAGGCATAGCCGGGACGAATTGGTGAGGCAAACCTACCGCGTCACTTTTCGCGTCGCGCCCCACTTTCCAAAAGCGGTTGCTTTTAGTAGTGCCGCTTTTTAAAATACTGAAGGCCTATTGATTACACTCTGTAAAATAGGTGCTCTTTTTGAAAGTCGGCACGTTGGTGGTTTGCCCCCAGGGCTCTTGCCTAGTCCCGTTCCCTTCTATGCCACGGCCGCTCATTCCTCGCTGACGCCGTTGAAATACTGGCGCGGGGTCTGGTCGGTTTGCTTTTTGAACGCCCGGTTGAAGGCCGTTTTGGAGTTGAAACCCACTTCCAGCGCTACGCCCAACAGGCTGTAGTGCTGAGCGCGCGGCGTCGCCATCACCGCCTTGAACTCCTCAATCCGGTAAGAATTGATGAAGTCGAAAAAGTTCTTTTCAAATCCCTCATTAATGACTTTCGACAGCACGTGTGGCGGCAGCTTCAGGCCGGTGGCCAGCTCGTGAATGGTCAGGTTGGGGTTGAGGTACGGCTTATGCTCCTGCATATAGCTAGTCACAGTGGCCTGCAGAGCTGCCAGGTCGAGGGCCAGCGGCGGCCGGGCCGGGCTGGGGCGTGGTGCTTCTACCGGCGTGGAAATCAGTGGTGCCGCCCGTGAGACTTCGGGCAATGGTAAGGCAGGCGCCGGAATGTCCGACGGATACGCTGGGGCGGCGGGCACCAGCTTGAAGATTTCTGGCTGCCGAATAGCGACGTAGCCCAGAAAGTAGGGTAGGGTAGAAAACGTCAGCCAGATTAACTCCACGTTGCGGGCCGCCAGCGAATACACATCAAACTCCACCCAGCGGCTGGCCAGCATAAGCACAAACAGGAACCCCCACAAGGCCAGGCAAGCCGCCTGAATGCCCAGCACCGTACCGAGGTACTGCAGGTTCTGCTCATACGAAACGCTGGCTTCATATTGCCGGGTATACGCCCGAAGGGTGCGGCGGCAGGCCAGCCAATAGGCCCCGTTGCTCAGCCAGGCGGCCACTCCGGTGGCCAGCAGCACCGCACGAAGCGTTGGGTCATGGCTTACCAGCTTGAGCTGAAACTCGTAGCTGTCAAGCAAAAAATAGGGCAGATACACCAGCAATTGAAGGGCCGCTGGCAGTAAGCACAGCCACTGGCGTTGCAACTTTGTTTCGTTGAACAGCAGGCGGCGCAGGTAGCAGTAAAACAGGGGCCCGTAAAGAAACCAGACAAAATCCGGCAGCAGGGCCAGTTTAGGATACGCGTTGGCCACCTCACGGTAGCCGCTCACTACCGTGAGCACCATAGCCAGTGCGCCCAGGCCCAACAACCACAGCAGCCACCGATTGGCGGCCCGATTAGCGTGCTGCGTATTGGGGATGGCTATTACCAGTAGTACTCCCTGCAAGCCTGAGAACAGCAGTAGCAGGTCGTAGAGCGAGTAAAACTGGAAGGTGCCATTCAAATCTTCCCAGCTTTGCACCCGCACTTCCAGCTCTCCGGCCCGGGCCTGCTGGCGTGTTGCCACCCGGTTGGCCCGCACCTGCCCGTGTCCGCTCCCCTCAATGGCGGCCCAGCTCCCCCGCGACACTTTGTATTCGAGGCGCGCCCGCGTCGTGCGCAGCACCAGGCCGAACAGCCCATTGGGCTGCCGCCGAAACCGGTAGCGCTTATCTGCAGGCTGCCAGTTATTGAAGGAGCCGACCAGGTAGAAGGCCGCATCGCCCGGTGTATTAGCGGGCAAGCGAGTAAGGAGGAATCGGTAGGTACTATGTACCTGGCCGGTGTCGACAGTAATATTGTCTCTATGGACGGATTGGGCTGCACTGGCCAGCGGTGCGGCGACACACCCGATGAGCCAGAAGAGGAGCAAAAAGAAAAATCTACTGCTGGTGTAGGAAGGCACTGGATGAGGGTGTGAAAGGGGAGCGGTAAAATAGACTCATCGGTTTGGCACAAAGTTGTGCCAAACCGGTGGGACAAAATTGCTGCCCCGTCGTATTTATCTGATGCGTCGCGAATGGGTGGCCGTTGTATCCAGCAGGTCGAGCAAGCAGTGGCGCAGCACTTTGCGTAGCAGGCGGGTATTACCTGACTAGTCCATAAAAATGGAGGTGCCGTGCGATGACGCACATTAAGTTAAAAACCCCGACCTGAGCAGGCCGGGGTTTTCTATCAAAGAGTGGTAGAGGCATTACCCGTCGATGAAATCGACTACCGGCGGTCGGCGTGGTGGATCCAATGGCAGTGATTCCAGCATAATGGGCTCACCGAATACGGCCTCTATCGCCAGCGACATCCCGCCGTTGCCATCGGGGGTAGGGTTGAAGAGCTGCACTTCCTCGTCCGGCGCGCTCTGTTCCAGCAGCGGCGCCAGTGCCCCGCCCAGACCGGCCACGCGAACATCGTGGGCCAGCAGGGTTTCGGTGCTGATATCCACGCCGTAGAGTAGGTTGATGCGGTCCAGCCGGGCTTTGGCCTGGGCCGTGCCGGCCAGCGCGTTGAGCAGCTGCCGGGCCGATTTGCGCAGGCGCGCATCAAAGCGCGCCCGCAGCCGCAGCGCGTCCTTCGTGCGCTTGTCGGCTTGTTTCTGATAGGCAGTCTTTGCCATCGTAAGCAGAGGATGAGAATGGAAAAAATGCAAATAGGACGGCCGTAGTAGGGCAGGGGGTAGCTGGTAGGTTGCTCCTATGCTTCTCCTATGCAGCTCCCGTCAGCCCTATCCGGTCACGGTGCAAAACTGCCCCGACCAGCGGCCGGGGCGGTTTTACGGTTGGTTATCCGGCCACTACTAGGCCACCTGCGCGGCACTAGTGGCCGAGGCGTCCGAGCCGTTGGCGCGGTAGGCGAAGGCCAGGACCACCAGGTCGGCGGCCACGGCGCCCGTCAGCGCGTCGTCCTCCAGCTCCACCGCGCCGTCGGCGCGGGTGCTGTCCTCGTCGGCGGCCGTCACCACCCGGCCGGTGGTTTTGTTGACCACCAGCGCCTTCACCAGGTCGGTGTCCAAAGCCGTGTTGCCGTTGCTGTTGTCGGTGAAGCTCACCGTTACCTTGCCGGTGGCCGCGTCCAGCGCGGCCGAAACGCCCGCGAGGGGCTCCACCGCCCCGCCCGAGAGCACCAGCTTCGTGTAGTCCACCGTGGCCACGTTCTGGGCGTCGGCCTGGGTGTTGGCGAAGTTCTGGCCCACGAAGCGGTTGTAGGGCGACTGCCCTCCCTGGGCCTTGAGGCCCAGCTGCACGGCCCCGCCGAAGCGGCGGAACAGGTCGGCCAGCAGCTTGAAGCGGCTGCGCGTGTTCTGCTGAGCGGGCGAGTTGCTGGAGTTGCTGCCCACTTTTTGGCGCAGAATGTTTTTGCCATTCTGCTTGCTGAAGGTGATTTGCCCGGCCGAGCCTTCAATGTCGCCGAGCAGGCTGCGAATGCGTGCCATAGGAAATAGGGGAAAAGAGGTGAGAAAAACGGCTGCTTCAGCGGCCTTGCTGCAGCCGGGGGCAGCCGCCCCGGTTGCGCCGCTTCGTTTCGTTGTCCAGGCCACGCCAGAAGCGCGGCTCCATTGGCTGCGGGCACTGCCACAGTCCCCGGCCGGCCCGCTGGGCCTGCTGTTGCTCGGCCAGCCGCCGGGCCGTAGCCCGGTCCGGCTCATAGGCCCAGGCCCAGCCGTGCACCACCAGCAGGCTATCCAGCGCCACCGGCCCGGCCGGGGAGAAGGCCGCCGGCCGCAGCCGCACCACGGCCAGGTGCCGCCCGTACAAATCCCGGCCCCGCACCTGCACCCACACGTACTGTCGGCGCAGCAAGGCCCCAACCAGGGCCGTGGCCTCGGGCCCGAACGACTGATCCGCTTCCGGCGCGTCCACCCCCAGCAGCCGTACTTTCGCTCGGCCGCCGGCCGTGGCCACCTCGTAGGTGTCGGCGTCCACTACCCGTTCTACCCGCACCAGCTGCCAGACCGGCGAGGCCGGCAGCCCGGCTGCGGCCGGCGCGGGTCGTAGCAGTCGGGGCAGCCTGCTGGCGCGCACCTGGGCCCGGCCGGGCACGTTGCCCGTCAGGAGGATAGCTGCCAGAAGTGCCCTGAATACCTGCATAGGCCAAACCTAGCACGGCATCGGGGCGCTTCGTATCTTCACTTTCCGATACTACCCCACGATACCCCGTATGCCCCAGGTCTGCGTATTTCCCAAGGACGTGGCCACGCTCACCGGCCACAGCTACGACGGCGCCAAGCGCCTACTCCAGCGTGTGCGCCGGCACTTGGGCAAGCCCACCGGCTCCTACGTCTCCATCGGCGAGTTCTGCCGCTTCACCGGCCTGCCCGAGCAGGAGGTAGCTGCCGCTCTGCGTTGAGTGGTTATTTTTTCAGCTATTAGCTGTAAGTTCTTCCCGAACGAAAAGCTATGACCCCGAAAATACTGTTTAAGCAAGCCCGGGAAAGCAGCCTGTTGCGAGTTTACGAAACGCATCTCGTTTGCCAGTTTCGTAAACGTTCAATCGTAGACGGGTTTCGTAAACTTACCGGGCACTGTAGCGGCCTGCTGGCATTTGGTGTGGAGCAGCTGTTCGCCGTTTAAGAAAGGGAGCGTTCTTTTGGGTATGGACAAGTTGCTGCGCATTGGCTGGGCCCTGGGTTGGCGCCTGGCGGTTTCAGGGGCCCTATTTTATGCCAGCAGGTTTGCAGCTGTGAGCGTGCAGCAGTTCCGGGGCCGGTCGTTGAGGGTACCGATTTCATGGGGCATCTCCCTGCATTATTGCGCTTACACGTTTGGCCTGTTGGCGGTCGGACTGGCCACGTGGGCAGCCCTGAACCAATTTGGCCGGCGTTGGCCCGCTGTAGTCGGTACCAGTCTGCTCTACACTGCGGTAGCCTCGGCGTTGTGTGGCGTGTTTTCGGGGGCCGTTGACCGCCCGTACCTGTTCTTATCCATTCTGGGCAGCGGCGTGGCCGGTCTTGTGGCGCCGTGGGTTGTTCAAGCCCTCGCAGCCCGCCTGACGCAGGGCAATGCCTAGGCAAGGAAAGCTGTTATGCCCTAGCCGCGTTCACCGAAACGGTGGCAAGGTAAACGCGCTCCGTTCAGTTGAAGGAGTGCTGAATTAAGCACTGTTGTCTTGGCTGTTTTATGTCTTGGCCAATCGTTTTCTTATGGGTAATCCTATCAGCCATAGCAGCATTGGCGGCATGGAAGGCAGCAACAGGACCCAGCAGAAATCAGCCGCATTACGGCGGATGATGTCCCCTACCGCGGTTGTTTTTATTTGTCCGGTGAAGACAAAAATCATGTCAACGACCGCCTTAAACCCATTTCCTTTTATCAAAGAAAACGGAAAGGAACGGTCGGATGATTCTCCGATGGAGGAACAAAGAAGGGTAAGCACCAACCCCAGCAACCAGATTCTCGTCAGCCAGCGGGGCCATGCACGCAACATTCCGGTTGCGAGGTGAAGAGCGCCCACGGGCACCAGTAGTAGAATAAGTATAAGCAGTAACCAGCCAGGGGCGTACATACAGACGATGCTGAAAGGGGAGGCTTCTTTAGCGGACAGTCTAAGAAGGAAACCGAGCACTTAAGCTACTGGAGAAAACGGCAGTAGCACCGGAATCATCCGCTCGGGGTACAGCGAAACGGTGCTTTTTATTTCGTTCCGGTGCAGGGCCAGGGCCGTAGTCAGCCCCCTATTCCTCCGCCAATAGTTGTTATATCCATTGCTTGGGATTTTGTTCGGGCCAGGATGGCTTTGCGTAGAAAGGCAGAATTGTTGGTAGCAGCGGCAGTAGTGGATCGGCGCTTAGTCAGAGTGGTTAAGCAGCCAATAGCACCCGCTGCTATTCGGTCAACTACCTATCCTTGGCTGGGGCGGGTGGGCTGGGCTTGAAGGGGACGTCCACGCGCATGAACACCGGCACGGGCTGGCCGTTTTGCTGGCCAGGTACGAACTTCAGGTGGCGCGCGGCAGCTAGCACGGCCTCGTCGCAAGGCTCGCACAGGCCCTGCACCATTTTGGGGTCGCGCACGGTGCCCTGGGCGTCTACCGTAAACGCAACCCGTACCAGTCCTTCAAATTTGCCGCTGCGCACGTCGTCCGACACCACTAGGTTTTCCAAGATGGCGGTGGATACTGTGGCCTTCTCGTGGGGCGGGGCCAGGGTAGGCATTTGCTGCACGTACCCGTACACCGGACTGCCGTCCAGCGTGCGGGGGGCATCGGCATTGCTCCGGCTGGCGGTGGGGGCGGCGCCAGGGCGCAGGGTGTAGTCGCTGGGGGCACTGGCCGCTGTCGGGAAGCTTTCTGGGATAGGCAAGAGCTTCAGCGGCAAGGGGGGCAGCACCGGTGCCACCGGCAGCTGCCCCAGAAAGGCCAATTCCTCCAGTTTTTCCTCCGCGGGACAGTACACGCTGAGAATGAACTCAGACCCGACCGACTTGCCGTTGCTCTTGGCCGGTGTGAACACTGCTAAGCGGCGAACCATCGTTTGCGCATAGATTCCCTGATAGTACCCGGGCGCTGGCTGACTTAGGCTCATGAGCCGCGTGCGGCCCACCCGCCCATCCGGGCGTACACTCAACAGCACGGATACCACATTCACGGAGTCTGCCCTGGTAAGCGGCTTGCTGGGGAAGCCCAGCGCTTTATCCAAGGCAGCGTCTCCCCCCGGATAGTTGGCCCTCACCTCGGGCTCTTGCTTACCATAGTCTTCCGGATCCGGTGGTGGGAACTCCATCCCCATGCGGAGTTCTACCGGTACGGGCACGCCATTTTCTTGGGCCGGACGAAAGCGCGGCAACCGTTGGACGGCCGCCCGAATGGCGGCCTCAATCTCCGGGGCGCACGCCCGACTGATCTGCTTCGTGACGGTGAAATCAACCTGGCCGCCCCGACCTTCCTTATCTACCGTCAGCGAGAAGATGCTGACACTATGTTCCGTCTTGCCCTGGGCTTTTTGCTCTTCCACGCACCGGGGGTAGACGACGGTTTGCTGCAGAAGGCGTTTGGCTTCCCGCACGTCGTAGCGTCCAGCCAGTAATTGCGAGTAGTCTTTGGGAGCAGGCGATTGTACCTGCCCGCAGGCAATGGTGGCCAAGGCCAGGTAAATGGCACCTACCGATACAATATGTTTCAAATACGTAGGAGTAGAAGTAAAATCTAGAGGGCTATACGAGGAGACGAATAATGTATAAGCCAGCATGAAGTGGAGGCAATATACTGTGATAACGAGAACTGTAGCCACAATGCCAGAACCGTGGGGTCACCCGGCAGCAGCTACTTCCACCCGAAGACGATGGGCAGAGGCGGGCGCTCTGCCGGTATGGATGGGGCAAGGGCCAACATACTTAGCAGCTTGTTAACTCCAGTCTGACTTTCTGGTGGGGAGCTGATTACGTATTACCTAGTTAGCACTGTGCGTTCTCATGATGTCAGCTTTTGAAATCAGAGTGTCCTATTGCTGCTGCAGTTTCTGGAATGATCCTTTTAAACAGGAGAATAGCAAGTTTGCCCGTTTAGCGCCAGCCAGGACCACCTATACCGAAGAGCAGCGCCTCGGCTTACGATGACTTTCTCCCTTGTTGCCATCGGGGAGCTACCTTCGTGGCCACCAACTTCTTTTTTAATGGCTTATCCCATGACTCGTACCGTATTATTATCTTTTCTCCTGGCGTTTTATCCGCTGCTGAGTCATGGCCAAGGTAGCCCAGTCGCTACTCCGGCTGCTACCCGGCCCCTGTTCGACGCCGATTCCAGCCGCATCTACACCTTTGTTGAACAGAGTCCCACAGTCGTCCTGGAAGGCGGCTGGTCCGCCCTGCAGGACACGCTGAGTCGTCGCGTGCGTAAGCGGCTCGGTGCCAGCGCGCAGTCCATGAGTGGCCGCATAATCGTCAGCATCGTCATCGGTCCCCGGGGAGGGGTGTTCGAAAAAAAGGTGGTGCAAGGGCTGAATCCACAGGCCGATGCCGCCGCTCTGGCAGCGCTGGATAATCTGCCCCGATTCATACCCGGCAAGCAAAACGGTCAGCGGGTCGCCGTGCGCAAATCATTGCTAGTGCAGCTTCCGCCCCGGCCTTAGTGTGCGCAGCTCAAACGGAAGTATTTCTTGAGTTAGCACTCTTAGCGACTTATCCGACTCCACCTGCTGCCTGATGGGCTGGCCGCTTTCCGCCGTGCAGCAACGCGCCGTGAAGTTGCACTACAGTCAATCGGGCACGCTCATGGGGCTTCCATTGCTGCCTATTCTTCTTAATCCTATACTATGCGCTTAGCCATCCGATGGCTGCTTTTTCTGCAGTTAGCAGTTATTACTGCCGCCCCGGCCCAAGAGCTGTGCGATGCCAGCGGGCTTATTACGGACATGAACGCAGACGGGGCCTGGGCAGTACTGGACGCCCGGGGCCGGGTGGTCATTCCGTATGCCCAGCGGCCCGTGCGGGTGCTCACCAGCAGTCTGGTGAAGGTGGGCCATAATTCGGGCCCGGCCCGCTGGGCCGTGCTCAATCTGCAGGGCCGGCAGCTGCTACCCCAGGAGTATGAGGAAGTAGAATCCGCCGGCTGCGACCATATTCAGTTGCAGCAGGGCAATGAGACGCTGTTGCTTGACGCCCGCGGTCAGGTCGTGTACCGGGAGCCGGGCACGCACCACTTCACGGCGCTGCCCCGCTTTAACCGCCTGCTGGTGGCAGAGGTAGGCCGAAACCAAGTGACCGGCCCGGTGCGGATGCTGGAGTTAACGAGTAAGCGGGAAGTGTACACCCACCGGCCGGCCGCCGAGGCGGCTCCGCTATACCTGGACCTGACGCCTGCCAGGGGTGCCCAGCGCATTCGCTTGCTGCCCTTTCTCAAGATAACGACCATCATTCCCGGCAAAAATCAGGTGCAGCGCATCGAGCGAATTGTGAACTTGCAGGGCCAGGTGCTCTTCGACTCCCTCGACGCCGGCGTGGAGACCGGCCCTCAACAGCTGGTTTACCTGCGCCGCCGCGGGCACCCCGTCATCGTGACCGACACGCTGCTGCGTCCCCTGCCGGCCTTAAGCGGCTACGCATCCATCGTACCCACGGGGCCAGCAAGACGGTGGTTTGCCGTTGCTCGGGACGGTAAGTCAGGTTTGCTAGACGCCAGCGGCCGCCCGGTGGTGCCCACGCAGCAGACGGGCCAATTCTTCTACGTGGGCAACCGGCAGTTTTTGCTGCGCGACGTGCGCAACCGCCGTACGCATCTGGCCTTGTTCAGTCCTGAGCGGGGGCTGGTGGATGTGGGCGAGTACACCACCGGGCAGCCCCTGGACAGCACCCTGGCCCAGCCGCCGCTGGTGCTGCAGGATGAGCGCACCCATAAAAGCGGGCTCTACGACCTGCAGCGCGGATTTTTGATTCCACCCCGCTACGACGTGCTGCAACAGACCCCGCTGGGGTTTATCTTCTTCCAGCAGGATAGTGTCGGGTATTTAAGCCACTCAGGACAACTTCGCCTGCTTACGCCCGATTGCCAGCTGCTCTCCGAGTTCACCGAAGGTTACGCCGTGTGCGGCAAGCTGGTCCCCAATGCCTCCCGCGACCAATACCCGGGGGCGCAGCTCATCCATTCGGCCCAGGGCAGCACGGCCGTTCAGTATACCTATCAGGATGCAGCGGGCAAGCAGATTTCGGCGGACTATTTCGACTGGGTCGGCCCCTTTCACGGGGGCTACGCGCTGGTCCGCAAACACAATGAAAGCTACGGGATTGATACCAAAGGCCAGAAAGTGACGTACTCTGGTGGTCTGGTTCTAGCGTCTTACTTCCACCAAGGGGTGGCACTGGTGCGGCAGGGTAAGCTCTTTGGGTTGATTGATCAACGCGGACGGCTGGTGCTACCGGCCCGGTTCACGTCTATCGAAACGGAGCCGCAGTATGCGGGAAGTTCTAACCTCGTCGGCCAGCACCGAACGACTAATACGCTGGAGCCGGTGACCGTACCCCGTCTGCAGCAGGGACGCGTGCGAGTCGTAGATACCGCCGGTCAGTCTCAGTTACTGGAAATAGTTAGCGGGAAATAGTTAGCGGGAAATAGCCAGGGCCCAGGCTGCAGGGGTAGAGCGCGTGGTAGTTATGGAATGCCCTGGCAGTCAATGTATCACATACTAAGCCAAACGTACCGTTTGTTTTCCTTTACGCGTTAATTTTCCTTTTTCTCATGGCCCCTTTCAAAGGGGCGCGACCAGTCATGCGGTCTACCAGCAAGACGGACAAGTAGTATATGCTCGCCCGCTAGTGCTGCCGGCCTCCAGGCCCCATCCAGGCAGAGTGGAAGAACTTTTATGGCGAGATCCACTAGGCGATGTAGTTCACTTCAGGGCCTACCACTACCGAGAGCTATAGGTGGTGGTGATGGTGACGGCCACCAAACGAACCTACAATAGACGGGAAGCCGATAAGTTTCCCGCCTCATTCAAGATCTGGTAAAAGAGCGTGTTGCCTTTTTAATGCTCTCTTTTCCATGCTTTTTACCAGTGCGCTCGATTGAGAGGGCACGTGTGACGACGACCAATATCAGTTCGACCTGCTGATATTTCCTTGTCACTTATGTCGCGTAACTACCGCTGCCAGGGGCCCTGAGGGCCGAACCAGCCGGCGCAGGTCGGCGTAGCTGAGCTCCACGGATTGCGGGCCCATCACGTAGGGGGCTATGTCGTACTCGTTCCAGGTGAACTCCAGCCCAGCGGGAGTCAGCACAAACCCCTCTGCCGGCAACGGCACCAGTTGTTGCGGCCGCCCGGCCTCGTCCAGCCACCGCTGCTGGCCCTCAGCCTGCTCACCCCGGTAAAAGTCGCCGTAACTGGGATCGGCCAGTAGCCGTTTTGTTAGCAGCTGCCGCAGCGGCTGCTCGTAGCCGGGGCGCAGCAAATCGGCCAGACGCAGCCGGCTACCCGTCCGCAGGCCAAAGGTCATCGAGGTGAAGTGGTGGGTTGGGTGCGGGGTACCGAAGGCAAACACCACTTCCAGCGAAGTCACGGACAGCAGGTGGTCGGCATTGTAGCTTACCCAGGCCGATTTCTCGGTTTCGGTGCAGTCGCCCACGTTGTCGGCCACCTGCCGGACCACGTAGGCCTCCAGCTGTGCGGGGGGCACCGGCAACAGCAGCTGCTGGATCCGTTGGAGGGCGGGGCTGCTCCCGGCATCGAGCAACTGCACTCCTTGCAGCGAAAATTTCACGGTACGGCCCGGAATACCGCACACGGCAGAGTCGGCGGGCAGTTGGCCTTCGCGGCTGAACCCGACCTGCTCGTAGCGCACGGACCCGGCATAATCCTCCCGCAGCGAGAACGGCAGTTTTCGCCGGCCATTGGGGCTGCGCCAGTTGCCGCTGAGCACCGGGCCGGCGGGTTGCACCGCCTCCCAGGTGCCGCTGCTGGTTGCAGCGGTTCCTTCGCGCAGCCGCAGTGCCTGCCCCGGCCCCGGCGGCTGCGCCCGCAACGGCACCAGTTCACCATGGCGCGCATAGTAGTAGGAGCCGACCGTGGCGGTATCCTCGAAGGTCAGCTCAACTACCACCGGATAAGACCCTACCTGCCCGGTGTAGCGCCGCCACCCGCGGAAAGGAGCCGAGGCTGGCTTTTCCGTGGGGAATTGCCGGGCGGTTGGTGATGCGGGCGGATGTTGGGTTGGCTTATCAGTCTGACAGGCCATCAGCAAGGGCAACAGCAACAGGCCAACATACCGGCCAGATAGAGGTAGAGACATGATGGGGAATAAGCGTATTGATTACTCTACTGCCCATTTAGTGGCGCAGGCTGCAGAGTATGTAAACCGAGGAAAGATACGGTCACGTTAGCGGAAACTGGTCGTGCGGCTTTTCTCCAGCGTTTTGAGTAAGGTGATCAGATCGGGGCTTTCCGGGTAGCGGAAGTTCACAAAGTACCACTGCCCTGCTGTGCCGCCAACTTCTGCCAGCACGGCCCGCTGGCCCGCGGTGCCGGGAACCACGCGGCGAATCTCGACCATGTACGTCTGGCCCTTGCGAACTACTTTCCCTACGCGGTAATAGGGGTCTGGGTCCTGGCTGTTGAGGATCGGATCAAAGTCGAGGCCGACTAGGTCATGCGCGACCCTGGCCTGGGCGGTAGCATCGGCGCGGAGCCGGCGGCGCAACTCCGGGCTGAAGCAATTCGCCTTCTTCTCAAGGGCCGTCTGCCAGGTCCTGCCAGCGCCGCCCGTTGTGGCTTTGGGAAGATACCAGCCGTAAAACGCCTGCACGAACGTGCGCACAGAACTGGCAGTGCCGGCTACGCCTGCCTGTTGTGTCTGCCCGGCAAACGGCAGCAGTAGCCAGCAATATAAGAGTAGACTCCATTTTCTCATGGCCGGCCGCGAAATTTGCTGCTTAACTTCTGCTGAGTGATGTGTGCGCATCTTCCTGACGAATCGGCGAAAGATAGACGCAACGGCTTCTGCTTTCTTTACATGGCCTCACTCGCTGCTGATTTTTATCCCTTTCCTCCGCTTGATGATTTCCCATGACGACGTGTGATCTGCTGACCACCTACGAAAGAACCGGACAGCTAAACGAACAAGCTCTTGCAGTGTTAACGGACGAGGAGGACGAGTCGGAGGCGGGCCTGCGCCTCTACCACTGCTACCGACAACGCCTCAATATCACGTTTGCCCGCGCCCTGCTCACCACCCTAAGTGCCCGCTACATGCAGGCTTACACTCAGGGCGGTGGGGCCACGACGGAAGGGCTGCGCCTGGCCGGCTACCTTATCGCCCTGCACGGGGACGTGCGCGACGCCCTGCTGCTCTGGCGCACCAAGCAGCTGAGCTTTGACACGGCCTGCGAGTTCGACATTCAACTCGTCGCCTTTGCCGGCATTGAACAGACCTTGGACTACTTGCAGTCTGTGCCCGACCCCGACGCGGCCGCGGCCGTTGACTACTTACAACGGTGCCAGGCCGCCGGTGATTTTGATGAGCTGGCGGCGTACTTTTCCCCCGACAACCTGCCCTATTGGATATAATGCTCCAGGGTCCTAGCGAGTCACCCGATTGCCAGGCACCATCGTGGCCGCTTCGGGAAAGGCGAACCAGGGACTTGCTCCAATGGCTGATGCGTTGTCAATTATCTTGTCAGAATTCTTGACGGCCATAACTTGCCACATGTGGAAGCCGATTTTCTTAACCGCGGCCGGTGTGCTAGCTATTCCTGTCCTGCTGTTGCTGAGCCTGTGGCTGTACCGCGCAGGCGGTGGGCTCGTGGATGATCTTCAACACAGGTTTCTGCCTCTCCAGCTTTGATTCTCCTGTCTCGCCCATCCAATCTAGTAACTCGTTTACCGGTGGCACACACTACCGCTGCGGCCATAATACGTAGCGTTTAGGCAACACATGTGCTGTCTAGCCCACCTTGGTATTGGAAGGCGCCTTTAGTGAGAAGCTGGTACGGATACTAGAACCAGGATGCGTACCGATACGGGCTGACCGTTCATGCGGCCGGGATGTAGTAGCGGCAACTCTTCCACGGCTTGCAGCACTGCTGCCTCTGCCCGCGTGTGAGCGCCAGTCTCGGGTATTTCCCCGTACTGAATCTGGACTTGGAAGATACCTCCGTACGGGCCAACGATGAAGCTGACCGGAATTGTATCTGGTTGCAATTCTGTATGATCCAAATGGGGAGTTGCCGCGCGGCTGAGTAAGTGGGCCAACTCGTGGTACGACTCGTGCTGCTCAGGTCGGAACTCCGGTTTGCCGGTGAGGCTGGGCATCTGATCGGCTGTATAATACGGCTGGGTGGAATCCCGGCCCGCGTAAGGATGCGTGCGGGCAATGGCCTGTCGTTGAGCCAACGCAGCACGCGTAAGGGCTGCTCGCCGGGCCTTTATCCGCGCTTGCTCCTGCTCCTCAGCGGCCAGCTGGTCGGCAGGCGATACTGCACGGGTACTATGGCCACTCACTTCGTAGATAAAGAAAGACAGCACCTTCACCGGGGCTAGGCCCAGCAGGATGGCTAGCACGTGGCCGAATTTGCGGGAGAAGCATCCGGCAACCAGCCCGCAGAAACTTAGGAATAGACTAAAGAAAATCAGCAGGTAAGAGCCCTCCTGGAAGTCGTCCTGGCCTCTGGAGAAGGACATGAACTCGATTAGGATCACGCCCCCCACGACAGCGCAACTCCCCACCAGGCAAAGCACGAACAGGAGCAGGCTACTCATGCCCGAGGAGCGGGCGGGTAGTGAGTCGACAGGAGTAAGCATACGAGGCGGCATCAATGGGGTAAGGTAGTGGTGAGATGTGCGGCCCTCGAACTGTTAGGACTGATAAACGATAATAGGCTGACCAAAAGGCGTTAAATGTACTCCTGGGGCGGTAATTGCCGGCTTCAATGTTTGGGGGGTGTTTAATTTTCCTCACGCGGCGGCGGCTTAAAAACAGCCAAGTCCAGGTTAGTGGCGCAACTTGGGCTTCTGATAAGGTATTCCCGTTTTGTCGCAATGGCATGAGCTTCTGAACACCAGAACACTGCACGAACTGTCCAGGTCGTAGTGAGTGCAACAGGTTGGAAAATGTCTACCGAAACACTACGGGGTTTATGGTCTGGTAATTGGGGTGGACGAGAAAGTAATGGAAAGCGGCTTGCCTGAGGGCAGCACACAGCGAATTGATCCGCTTACGGTTCGGCTACCGGGGTCATACACCGACCGTCCCGTAGCCTGGGTAGCATCTCCCTGTTCAGTACTTACCCGCACTTTATTGGTTTCGTTAAGAAACTTCAAGTCCGGGCTAGCGGTGAAGTAGGCGCGTAGCCGGCCCTCGATGACCAAGTCGCCGGCTACGACCAGCAGCGGGTCCTGGTTATAGCGGGCTACCTCAATACGGCCTCGGCCCAGCGGGAACGGCAACAGGCCGGGTTGGTGGGCCGTGAGGCGAATTGGTGGCAAGTAACGCTCAACTGCCGCCGTCTGCCTCACCTGCCACTGCCGATACCAACTCCAACTCAGGAACCCAAAGAGCAGGAGCACAAGGATTCCTACGGTCCAGGCCACCACTTGCTTGACCACTGGTGGAATCCAGTCGCTGTGAAAAAAAGCGCGGAGCAGTCCCCAGGGAATGACCACAAACTTCACCAGACCCAGCGTCACGATAAAGAGAAAGGCTAAAAACCAGCATAAGACGAAAAATAAGCCTTCCATTCCTAGGGAGTATAGGGGCCACGATCTATTAAAGGCAATGTAAATGCTCTGATAACGTCCTTGCTGAGCCGGGGATCCTACCGATCAGTAGCATGCCGCTTGGCCAAGCGAAGACGATAGCTAGAGGGCTTTCCTGGCAAGTCCGTAGAGGCCTCCAGATAAGGAATAGTAGCTGTAGCATCGGTGTACAATGGATAGGCCCTAACGTTACTCCACGAGGGCTCCAACGTAACGATGAGCCGGGGTGAGTGGTCCGTGTTCAGGCTCCAACGCCCGCTGATGAGCGAATCAGATGCAAATTCCGGCAAATCGGCCTGCGCACGAAACGTGCTGTCGGCATACAATGAGAGGGTAAAAGTAGCACGGCGCAGGCAGGAGTCACTCATAGTCGGATCCAATGCATAGTCGCCCACCAGCCGTAGTTGTTGCGCTCGTTGCCTGGCAGAATAAGCCTGGTCGGCACGCCGTGAATACCACTCCGGCCAGAGCCATCCAGTCAGTAGCAATGTAGCCGGCGTCAGCAGTAGCAGGCCGCTCAGCCAACGACCAACATTCGTTCCCCACTCTAGCGACCCGTCGGAGCGGCGGACCGGTCGCCAGAGCAATCGTAAACCCAGGTAGGTTACTGCAGCCAGCAGCGCATAGCCAAGGTATTCAAGTGCAGCACCGATGGCTCCGATTCCTCGTAAAACATTCGATTCATCCAGTAACAGCATCGGGAGAGAGCGGCAGGATAAGGTGTAAGTCCGCAAGGCATTGGTCTACGGGTGCTGGCCGGTAGTACTCACGAGGGCATACCCGGAAATCACCGTCGTTTTTCGCAAGAAATCAACCAGGGCGAAGATAGTGGGTCACTGATTCCTGAAGGCAGCAAATGAGGCAATCTTTGGCACCTTCTCGGCCAAGCAGAAAGGTGGAGCAGATGGGTCGCCAAAACGGCCTTATGAGACAGCCGCCCCGCCCAGCTTCTCACTGCCCATACTTTCGGTTCCTGCTCTTGTGCTACTTCTTGAAGTACTGAATCAATAGCTTTTCCCATGCATCAGCTTCAGCACCTGATTGGTGAGGACGGGTAGCCCTTTGAGAGCCTGAATCGCCAGCGCCGTTAGGGCCGGGCGGCCAAAAAACTGGTGAATGAGACGGCCGGCCCTGATGTGCAGGCTCAAGAGGTTGCGCCAGGCCTGCGTGTATTGCTGCTCGGCTTGTTACTGTGCCCGATCACCAGTACATTATATCTTCGAACTCCTCTGCCACTTGCTTACCTATGCTATGTAAGCGCCTGTCAGTCGGGACGATGCTGGTGGGCTATGCCCTAGTGGAAACGATGGGCCTGCACTTGGTAGCCGTCCGCAGTTCCGCGCCGACAGTTTCGCCATTATCGTCAACCAAGCCCTGGTGGCCGGCCTGGGGATGCCGGACCCCGTGGGCCAACAGCTCGACGAGGCCCGCATCGTGGGCGTGGTCCGCGACTTGTATCCGCTACTTTGCCGGGCTGGCCATCTTCAGGGATCCTATCACACGACACCCCGACCCATTGAGTGAGTCGGGGTGTCGTGTGATAGGAATCAGGCGGCCGACGATTCCACGGTGCAGATGGTGTCGGCCGCTACCGCTACCGGTGCCGGCGTGGGCGCGTCATCCCAGATGCGGCGCATGGTCTGGTGCTGGAAATCCTCCACGATTTTGGCGTACACCAGCGTGGTCTTGATGCTGGCGTGGCCCAGGATCTTCTGTAGCACCTCCACCGGCATGCCGCGCAGCAGGCTCTGGGTGGCGAAGGTGTGGCGGGCCGTGTGCATCGTAATCAGCTCATGCTTGGGCCGCATGGACTTGATCACCTGCCCGGCCCGCACTTCCACCACTTCGACTCCGGCCGTGACGCTGGCCAGCTGACAGATACGCTTGAGGTAGCGGTTCATCACCTGGTTCTGGTACACCGGCAACAGGCGGGCATCCGGGCCCTCGCGCTCGGGGCCGGCGTATTTTTCCAGCAGTGCAGAGGCGGCGGCTGTCAGGTAGACGCTCACCCGGGTGCGGGTTTTGGTCTGGGTCAGACGCAGCACCCGGCCCGAGCCGTCGGGCAGGGCCTCCACGTTGCCGCCGTGCAGCTGCAGCACGTCGGAGTAGCGCAGGCCGGTGTAGCAGCAGAACAGAAACACGTCCCGCACGGGCGCCAGCGTGGTGGGCAGCACCGTCACGCGCAGCCGCTCCAGCTCCGGCCCGGTGAGGTAGACTTTCTCCGTATCCTGGCAGGCCACGCGCAGCTTACGGGGCTCCACGCTCACCGGCAGGCCCCGTTCATCGCGCAGGTAGCCGAAGAGCCGCCGCAGGTCTTTGCCCACGGTGTAGAGAGAATTGGGGCTAAGGGCCCGCTCGTGGCGCAGGTAAGCCAGCACCAGGTCGTGGGTGGCCAGGTCATACCCAGCCACCGTTAGCCGACGGTTGGCCCACTGCTCGAAGTCGCGCAGCCAGTTGGCCGTGACCAGGTAGTGGCGCAGCGTGTTCCACATCAGCCCGCGCCGGCGCATGACCTCGCGAAATTCCATGATTTCCGCTACCACCAGCCGCTCGGGAACGGGCGTGGGAGCCGGGGCCGGCCTCAGGGCATTTTTCAGGCCGGCTACGGTAGGGGTTTCGCCGGCAGCGCGTACGGCGCGCCACCAGGCCAGCACGTCGGTGGCCATGCGGGCCAGCAACGCGTTGGCGTCCTCGGCCAGTGGATAGGAGCGCCGGAACTGTTGCCGCTCGGTGTTCCAGTCGGCCGGTTTACACTTCTCGCCGGTGGCGCAGCGCAGGCGCAAGCCGTCGAAGTAAACCACCAAATGCACGGGGCACCGGCCCTTGCTGTCCTTTTTGTCGGTGCGAAGCGTGAATTGCGTCACCATACCGGTATGGGGGGCGTAAGGGGGGGCGTGACTCCCACCCAGAGTTGAAAGATTCGCGCCCAGAGAACCGAGTACCCCCAGACGCAAAAAAACCGGAAACCAGCTCTCGCAGCGCGAGGAGCAAGTTTCCGGGCATTCCGGTAGTGAATATGTGAGCCTCCTGTTGAAATCAGTACTTTACCGGGGCGTATCGTTATTCTCTGTATCCTACACGCAGAACCGGATTGTACTGCACCGGCTCAGCCCGGTTTCGGTGCCCACCGGTAGCGAGTTGCCGCCAAACGGGCACACCGGGCGGGCACACCGGCTACTCGGTGTGCCCGCGCCACTGCCACCAGCTCAAGAACTGCTTCGATCTGCTCGTCGGCTACCGCGGCCGCACGTTCATCTTGGAGGTGAAGGACCCGGCCCAGCCACCCAGCAAACGAAAGCTCACGGAGGGGGAGGAGGAGTTCCGGGCCAAATGGCGGGGCTCCCCCTACCACATCGTGGAAACGATAGAGGAAGCCCTGCGCATCGTTACAGCTTCGGGCCCTTGATGAAGACTAGTGTGCTCAGGCTGTAAGTAGCTGCGGACGTTCCACCCTGCAGACTAGCTCCCGTAATTGTGCTCTGCAGCACATAGCCTTGCTGGTAGAGTTTGGAAATGACGCTGTGATACCCTTTGGCCGCACTTGCATTTTCGCTGGCGGAGTTACCAGCTACAAAATCAATTACCTCGGGCTTTTCAGCACCCCGCTCAATGACCAAATGAGCACCCTTTAAGGATTCATGAACCCGCACGATAATCACCGCCGGATCATCTGCCACAGCGAAAGCAGGCGAGCTACCTAGCACCAGCAGGCAGCCCACGATATAGAATAGTTTTTTCATGCCCGCCAAGATAGGAGCCAGCGCGCCTACAACCAGGTGCAGGACGCCGGCAAGGAGTACCAACTGACCGTCATCCGCCTTATCCCGCTCTAATCTATGTCCGGCTTACTCACTTCTTGCTGCTCATCCAACTTCTCCAAGTCCTGCAATTCTTCCAGAATCAGACTGGGCGTGAACAGCCCTGTCACGGCAATTAGGTCTTCCAGCTTGGGAAGGAAAGACGATTCGTTTTCAGGCGATTCGGGCTGCTGCGGGTGCTCTGGGTTGGCCGTATTCATTTCGGCAAGAAGCTAAAAATCTGTTAAACATCCCCTCGCTCCCTCACCACCGTTGCTATGCTCAATGCACTTTCCCTTCGTCCCTGGCAGCCCCATGCTGAAGTCCTGCGCTAAGCCCTGGCCCAGCTCGACCCCGTCGAGCGTCGGCAGGTGCTCGACTACATCAGCCTGCCCCCCGAGCCACCCAAGCCCAAGGCGCACCCCATCGGTGAGTGCATGCGCGCCCAGCGCCGGGTGGCGGAGCTACTGAGTGCCCACCCCAGTTGGACCCAGACCAAGGCGCGCCGCGAAACCACCCGGGAGCTGGCCGTGAGCACCGTGCAGCTGCGGCGCATGCTAGCCCACGTCGAGCAGTAGGCCCCGAAACTGCGCGACGTTTTGGGGTAGGTTCGCGGCGTTTTGGGCGGGTGGCTATTGTAGGCGCAGGCGGATGGTGGGAGTTTCGTGGCATGTCAGTTCAACCCGAAGCCCCAGCCACCACCGCCAAAAAGCTCACCGCGAAGCAGCAGCGCTTCGTCGAGGAGTACTGTGTGGACTGGAATTGCACTCAGGCGGCAATTCGGGCCGGCTACTCGGAAGAGTCGGCCTACTCCATCGGGAGCGGAACCTGAAGAAACCTGAGATAAAGGCGGCTATCGACGCGCGCTTCGATGACCTGAGCCTATCCGCTGGCAAGCTCACCAAGCTCATCAGCAACATTGCCGAAACTCGCCTGAATGGCTTCGTTCGCATTATTCAGGTGCCCGTACGGCAACGGGTAGCCGCCTACGCCAACGTGGTACTGGCCCAGGTGAAGGAGGAAATAGAACTTATTGGTGAAAAAATCCGGCCGCTACCCAAAAAGGAGGCGGCTGCTTTTCGTGCCATGCTCACCAAGCTGCGCAAGCGGGAAATGGAGCTGGAGCTGGAAGTGCTGCGCTTCGGCCCCGATGCCATGGTCTACGTGGAAGGCCCGCTGGTGTTGCAGGATCGGGCCGAGTTAGACCTGGTGGCCTTGGCTCAGGCGCAGGAGCTGGGCCTCATCAAGTCCTGGAAGCCTACCGAGTTCGGTATTGCGGTGGAGCTCTACGACTCGGCCGCGGCACTGCGTGACATGGGCCGCATCCGAGGCGTGTTCGAGAAGGACAACACGCAGGCCGCCACGGTGCCCGTGCTCAACACGAAGGTGGAAATCATCACCACCGGCCCGCCGCTGGCCCGTTCGGAGAAGGAGGTGGACGATGTTTAAAAGCTCCCGCCTCTTCGTTGACAACTACCACAGCGCGGCCGATACTGTCGTCAACCAGGGCGGCACCAGCAGCGGCAAAACCTACAGCATCCTGCAGGTGCTCTTCACCAAGCTCTCGGAGCTCAAGCGCAAGGTGTGCACCGTGGCCGGCCAGGATATTCCCAACCTGAAGGCCGGGGCCCTGCGTGATGCGCTCGACATCTACAACAACAGCCCCGAGCTGCAGAGCCTGATCAAGTCCTACAACAAGTCGGAGCGGATTTTCGAGTTCCACAACGGCTGCGTGATGGAGTTCAAGAGTTACGAGGACAGCCAGGACGCCAAAAGTGGCAAGCGGGACTTCCTGTTCGTCAACGAGGCCCAGGGCGTGGTCAAGCCCATCTATGACGAGCTGGAGCTACGCACCAAGGAGCAGGTCTTTATCGACTACAACCCCAATGCTGAGTTCTATGTGCACGAGTCCATCATCGGCCGGCCCGGGGTAGAGCTGCTCATCAGTGACCACCGCCACAACCCGTTCCTGATGGAGAAGCAGCGGGCCAAGATCGAAGGCCTGAAGCAGAAGGACCTCGAACTGTGGAAGGTGTACGCCCGCGGCATGACCGGCAAGATCGAAGGCCTGGTGCTGCGCAACTGGACCGTGGTAGAGGCAGTGCCCCCGCTGGCCAAGTTCATCGGCCGTGGCATGGACTTCGGCTTTACCAACGACCCGACCACCGCCATCGACGTGTATCTGCAGCAGGGCGAGCTGTGGCTGGATGAGGTGCTCTACGCCGAGGGCCTGACCAACCCCGACATTCACCAGCGCCTGCTGGCAGAAGACCCAGCGGCCACGCTCAAGCGCCTGGTGGCCGACTCGGCCGAGCCCAAGAGTATCGAGGAGCTGCGGCGCCTGGGCTTCCGCCTAATCGAAGGCGCCCTGAAGGGCCCCGACTCGGTGAGCAACGGCCTCGACATTCTCAAGCGCTACCCGCTCAACGTCACGCGCCGCTCGATCAACCTGCGCAAGGAGCTCAGCAACTACAAGTACCGGGTAGACCGGCTCACCGGCAAGCCCACCAATGAGCCGGTGGATGCTTTTAACCACTGCATCGACCCCGTGCGCTACGTGGCCCTGAACTGCATCGGCAAGCCCGTTGCCGCCCCCATCACCGTCCACCAATCCTTTGGCCCGAGTCGCCGCCGCTAAGCCTATGCCCGTTCTGCCCATCTCTTTCGCCTCGCACCTGGCCGCCCTGCCCACCGACTGGGGCAGCGTCACCCTGGCCCAGGCCATCCGGCTGGCCGACCTCGGTGAGCAGGCCACCCTGCAGGACTGCCTGGCCGTGCTGCTCGACTGCTCCGCTCCGGAGTTGCTGAGCCTGCAGCCGCGGCAGCTGCAGCAGGCACTGGCCGCCGGCCTGTTTCTCTCCGAGCCCATGCCCACCCGCGAAAGCTACCAGCGCCCCACGGTGCTCCAGCTGGGCGAGGTGGAAGTACCAGTGCTCGACAGCCTGGAAGAAATCAGCTTCGGGCAGGCCGCCGATATCGGGGCCCTGATGCAGGAGCTGGGCGGCGACGTGGCCCAGCTGCGGCTGAAGGTGCTGGCCACCATCCTGCAGCCCGCCTACCACGGCACGGCCTACGACACAAATCAGGTGGCCGAGGTGGAGCAGCTCTGCGGAGCGGTGAAGCTGCGGGAAGCGCTGCCGCTCACGGATTTTTTTTTGCCGAGTTCGACCGCATCCGCCGGGCCCACGCCGCCCGCCTGAAGCGCATTCCGCTGAGCCAAGCTGAGCGGGCCGCAGGCGTCGGGCAGTTCTCGCTGGAGTGGGACACGCTGGCCGTGGTGGACGCGCTGGCCGGCGGCGATAAGACCCGCTGGAACTACTTCTACCAGCTCAGCTGGCCCGAGGTCAACACGATGATTGAGCTGGAAAACCACAAAGCCTACTACCGCCACCAGGTGCACGTGCAGCAGGAGCGGCAACAGAAACGACAGGGCTAGTGCTACACATCTACTGCAACTGCTCTCTCGCCCACACCCCTAGATTCCAGAGGCATGCGACGATCAGCAACAGCAAGAGGGGCAACCAAATCATCGGCCAAAACCAGAAAAAAGCCAGCACCAAGGTTAGTGGCAAATCCCATTTAAAGACCTCATATACACCATAGGATAGGCCTGCCAGCAGCAAAAGAATAAGAAACAGGACCAACAACACACGCATGATGATAACCATGCCCCCAAGATAGCACTCCGATGCAGTACCCCATCCCCACGCTCCGCGCCTGCGCGCTCGCCACCATCCCTGGCTGCCACTTCGCCCACGGCGAGAAGGAAGAGGCCAACATCACCCTCGATCAGCTCACGCCCGACAGCCGGGTGGTGCTGGTGGAGGATAAGATGCTGGTGGTGCCTTCCGTCAACAAGTACGGCATGCGCACCACGGTCACGTTTCAGGCTACCATCAGCGTGCTGGCCTACTCGCAGCTCACCGATGACGCGGCCGCGCGCCTGCCCCGCATGGATGCGCTGCTCACCGAGGCCTTCGCGCTGCTCTCGGCGCTGGAGAAGCACCCAGCCATTGCCAAGGTGGTGGCCCGCAACATCGTCAGCAGCTACAACGCCTTCGACGCCAACCTCGACGGCGTGGTGCTACAGCTCGACATCACGCCCGCCGAGCGGGCCAGCCTCTGCTAAGCATGAATCTGGCCCAGCTGCTCAACACCGAAATCAACCGCACCCAGGCCGAGCTGGGCCAGGCCATCACGGCCAAGGGTCAGCGGGCCACCGGCCGCACCATTGCCGCGCTACGCAACGAGTCAGTCCCGGAGCTGGCCCGCCTCTACGGCCCGGCCCACATCGGCGCCCTGGAAACCGGTAGTGGCCCCGCCGCCGACCCACAGGCCAAGCCCGGCCGGGCCATGGTGGCCGATATCACGGCCTAGCTGGCGGCCCGCGGCTCTTCGGCCAGCCCCTGGGCCGTGGCCACCAGCATTCTGCGCCGGGGCACCCGCCTGTTCCGGGGCGAAGACCCGCGCTTCGGCAAGCCTACGGGCACGCTGCGCGACGTGCTGCAGGCCAGCCGCGGCCGGCTGCGCCTGGCGCTGACGGCTGAGACGCGCCGCGCCCTGCGCTCGGACCTGTTCCCGGATTTCACCTCTTCAACTGCCTACTAAATGGCCGGACTTCCTCAGATCGGTATTCAGCATACCTGCCTCAGCCCCGGCCCGGGCGCCGAGCTGCGCATCACGCTGCGCAAAACCGGCAACTTCGGCACCGAGCCGGTGACGCTGAGCGTGGCCGTGCTCAACAGCCAGGGTGAGCAGGTCTTCGCCGATTTCTACGCCGGGTCCTCGACCACCTTCCGCTTCTCGCCGGCCCCGGATGACACCTACACCATCACCGGTACCGACGAAAAACACCGTCGAGCGCAGCTATACTATCAGCTGCGGCGCGCCCACGGGCGGGGGCGGCACGGCCGAGCCCGGCACGTGCGACCTGGCTGTAGCAGGCGTGCAGGTGCTGCCTGGCACCCCGCTGCCCAGCATCGAATTCACGCCCACCACTACCGCCGCCTGGGTGAAGGCCACGCTACTCGATACCGCCGGGTTCGTGCTTAACAGCGTGCCAGCCGGCACGCTGCCCGGCGTGCCGCTGCTGCTGCTCACCACCTACGGCACGCACACGCTGCGGGTGGAAGATGCCCGCGGTTGCCGGGTAGAGCAGACGGTAGAAGTGACAGCGCCCGCTCCGGAGCCTGAACCTGAGCCTGAACCATTGCCAGCCCCGGCCTACTACGCCGTGGGTGGCCGGGTGCCGCGCCCGGCGCTGCTGGCTACGCCCGTGTCGGACCTGTTCACGGCCGGTAGCCAACCCCGGCCCGGCCTGCATGTCGAGCTGGAGCTGAGCCGGCCGGATGCTGAGGCCCCGTTCGCGCGGCTGCGCAAAACCGTGCGCCGCCAGCGGGAGCTGGTGGACGTGGCCCAGGCCCTGCACGCCGAGCTGGTACCGGAAATGCGCTATCCCACCGGCCGCCGGGCCCGCTACGACGGGCAGGCCACGCTGTCCTTTACTTACCGCTGGCGGGAAGTGGACGCCACCGGGACCGGCGAGTGGCAGCAGGCCCGTGGCGCGCATTATGCGCTGCTCAGTGCCGTGCCGCCCGAGTTGCCCGCTACCGCCTATGTGGCCTATGTCGCCCGGCCCGCCCTGCCGCTCTCCGCCTTCCCCTCGGGCCAGCTGGTGCAGGCCGTGGGCCTGCCGCTGGAGCTGGCCGTGTGGCTGCCTGAGCGGGCCGCGGGCGCTACCTGGTACGCCGAGTGGCGCTACCTCGACGGCTACGGCAGTGAGTTGGAGATCCGCAGCGTGCCGCTGCCGGCCTCGCTGCCCGCCGGCGTGTGCCGCCTGAGTTTGCCGCCCGACCCACTGCCCTGCGCCACCCAGCTGGTGCTCACGCTCACCGATACCGACCGCAGCTACCCCGGCAGTTGCCCCGTGGTGGTCGCACCGCCGCCGCCGGCCGGCATCCACGACTTCCTGATTTCCGACCTTACCGATACTGATTTCAAGTAATGGCTCAATCCACCACTTCCGCGCAGGTTGTCACTGCGCTTACCCAGCTTCGCGCTGAAATTCTGGCCACCCTGGTGTCCGGAGCCAACCTGCCGGGGCCCGCGCTGGCCGACCTGCTCGTGCGCCAGCTCGATGAAATAGTAGTCAGCATTGGCCAGAGAGGGTAGACGCGCTACGGCGTGGGCGTACCTGGCGCTGCGCTCGGTGTCGACAACGACGTGTACACCGACACGGCCAGCGGCTACGAGTATCAGAAGGTAGCCGGGGCCTGGGTGTTCCGGCTGGCCAAAAAGGGCGCGGCCGGCACCACACCGGTCAAGGGCACCGACTACGTGGATGGCGAGGACGGCATCGACGGCACGCAGGTGTACTCGGAGAGCTACGCGCCAGGCCCAACCACGGGCGGGCAGGAGGGGTTTCTCTGGTACCACCTCAAGAGCCTGGCCGCCTACGACATGTACAAGTACATCGACGGGCAGTGGATTCTGGTTTTTCGGAAAGCTGAGGGAGCAACGACGCCCACGCCCTCAGCTCTTGCGGCGACCCTCACTATTTCGGCTGCCTCGGTAGCGGCTGGCACGGCTGTCGCCTACACGGCCGGTGCCAGCGGTGGCACGGCGCCCTACAGCTATGCTGTGACGGCCACCAACACGGCCACCGGTGCTACGGTCAGCATCGGTAGTGCGGCTACCGGCAACTGGACACCTTCGGCCGCCGGCAGCTACGACATTGCCAGCACCGTCACCGACGCGGTAAACGCCACCAAGATTTCGCCGGTGCGCAACCTGACGGTGACGGCCGCTGCCGCTACTACGTTAGCCGCCCCGGCCGACCCACTAGCCACGCCCACCAGTAGCACCGCCCTCAACGTGGCCGCTTCCTCGGTGGCTAATGCCACCGGCTATAAGCTGTTCCGCAGCCCTGCCAGCGGCGGGGCCTTCGTGCAGGTGGGTGGTACGCTCTCTTCGCCATCCTACGCCGATACCGGCCTGAGCGCCTCGACTACCTACTACTACAAATGGCAGGCGCTGGGCAACGGCACTACCTATGCCGACTCGCCCCAGGGCGCACAGTTCTCCGGTACTACGCAGGCGGCCACCGCGCCGCCTACTGGCAGTGTGAACCAGTTCCGCATCAGCTACCCCGGCCAGAGCAACGAGCACAGCCAGGGATTGAAAGCGCCCTTCCTGGCCGGCGGGCACCTGGCCGGCATCACACCGGCCATCACGCGGGAGTTCCAGCGTAGCATGGTAGCGAATGGCTCGGCCGTGCAGAAGCTGCAGATGGGCGTGAATGACTACAGCAGTGGCGCTACGGCAACCGGGCATCCTAATTGGTTTGGAGCTGTAGTGCCATACTCGCAGGCATGGGAAAACGCTGGGCCGGGGATGCTGGCCACTGCTCGCTATTCGTTGGACGGAACCGACATCACCAAATTCACCAAGCAGGGCGCGCCAGTTTACGGTGGCGGATTTGACAATTCAGCTTACAACGAAATCAAGCGGCAGATTCTGCTGCTGAAGGAATGGTGGTTGGCGCAAGGCTTGCCGCTGACGAGCGCAGAGGTCGTGTGGGACTGCAACCAGGGCGAAACATGGGCCGACCTGCCTAACTGGGGGCCGGAGTTGGCGCAGATTTGGGCCGACCTGAAAGCGGATTGTGGCTTGCCCGATGGTGGCCGGGAGTCGGTAACGCTTACGCAGACGCAGACGGACAGCCACGACAACACCCAGGCCCGCGCCAATATTCAGGCGTTTGCTGATAGCCGCCCCAAGTGCTTGGCAGTAGACGCCATCGGCTACAACCTGCACGACAACCTACACCATTGGGATGCCTTCTCTCACCTCAAACATGGCGAAGAAAAGGTGAAAGCCCTCAACGGCCAGCAGCCGACCCGATGGTATATCAGCGCCGTGCAGTCGTGCGGGGCGAACACCACGGGCACCCCAAAGCAGGCCGCTTCCACGGTATCCAAGGCGCAAGCCAACGCCGACGCCACAGCCCTGCTGGTCTGCACCCCGACAGGCGGCGGCACCCCGCCGGCCACTAGCGACGCCGACCCCGATTACCCCTACCTAACGCGCAAAAAGCAGGAGTTCACCGCCGACGTGGTTGGCATCGCCATCAACCCATCCAACACCATGACGGCCACGGCCGGGGCCAACGGCATCCAACGCTACGCCAAAACACGGTTTGCCATCGGCCCCTCCACGGCCAACCCGCTCATCGGCTACATCGAGTGGCAGCTGACGGATGCCGTCGGCAGTGCGCAACAGGGGCTGAACACCTACCTGTTTGGCGTCAAGGACAGCGTGCCGGTCTACAGCAACGACCTGGACGATCTGACCTTCGCGTCCTACGTCAAGGTATCGACCGGCAACAACGGCGTGAACGGCTTCGGAGTCAACCTGTACACGCCCGGCAACAACCCAGGGTATGACATGCGGGCAGGCGTTGGCGACCGGGTGCGTATCGTGTTCACGCAGACGAAAACGCAGCTTGTCAAACTTGGGGCAACGCGGGCGCAGGACATCATCCTGTTCGACAACTACGCCCGCGCCGCCAACGGAGCCACGCTTTACCAGATCATGAGTTGGCTCTATGCCGATACGCAGGTAGCGGATATCTACATCGGTGCCGCCAGCCTAGTGACGCTGGCTTAGGATTGAGGCGGGGCGGCGCGGTCAAAGAAAAACCCGCCGTCCTGGTCCTCAGAATCCCACCAACTGTGGCCGGCGCTCAACAGCTCGTTCGCCTTGATAATCAGCCGCTCCTTGTGGGCGGTATCAGAATAGGTAACCCGCACGGCTACGCCCTGCACTTGTAGAATTTCAGTTGTCATATCTGGATTGTTGAATGCAATTCTAAATCAGAATAGTGCCGCAAGATATACCGCCGCCACTGCCCTCACAAGCTCAACTGCACCCGCTTACCCTATCACCGCCTGACCTAGCCCTATGCCTGCTCCCTCTCCCATTCGTGATGTACCCGAAGCCATCGGCCTGGCCATTGCGCGGGAAATGGTGCGCCTGTCAGTCTAAGCTTGGGGATAGTTCTCACCAACTTGCGCGGCGTTTTACCCCGGTTGCGAGGCGAAAAAGGCCACTGCGGTTGCAGTGGCCTTTTTCGCCTCGCACCTTCGCTGGCATGGAAGTCTACACCCAGCCGCTGCTCATTCAACTCATTCCCATCTGCCCCGGTCGGGGCGTGTACCTGCGCTGACTTTCGCCGCTGGGCAACTGGGAAGGCTGGTTTTTCGATGGCGACTACGACCCCAGCACCACGCCCGAAGCTGGCAGCGTGTTCCGGCCCGAGAGTGTTCCGGCCCTGGTGCTGCAGCGCAGCCGCACCCGGCGCCAGCTGCTGCGCGCTGGCAACCTGAGCCCTCAGCAGCATGAGGCCCTGACCACCCTCCTCGACTCGCCACAGGTGTACATGCAGGTAGCAGATGGTACCCGCACCCCGGTGCTGGTGGTGCCCGCCTCAGCCGGCCGCACCAGTCCGGACACCCGCACTGAGTTTTCTGTGGAGATTGAGCTGCCTGCTCCCAACGCCCTAGCCCGCATCGCTTATCATCGCCGGCATCTGTGCCCTGCTCGGCTTTCGCGACAATGCCAGCCACGGCGACGGCAGCTCCCTGCTCTGGTCGGCTCTGGGTATTATTGTGTTTGCCCTCATCGTGGCCACCGCCGACGCCTACCGTCACACGCTGCGCCTGAAGCGGGAAGCCGCCCAGCGCGCCAACAACCCGCTGGGCCGATAATGTTCTGGCTGCTCTACAATCTGTTCGCCGTGTTCAATGGCGTCAGTGACGGCCTGCTCTACGCGGGGCAGGCCGCCGAGTCGTTCACCTGGAACGAGCACCGCGTGCTGGTGTGGCTGCGGGCCGCGGCTATCCTGGTGGGCCTGGGCGCCGCCCTCGATGCGTGGGTGTGCGCCGCCTCGTTGCCCTACACGCTGGGCTGGCTGGCCTGGGAAGTGGGCAGCATCTGCCTTTCGTTTAGCCTCTTCCATAACGAGGCCTACAACTTCACCCGCGTCTGGATCAACTCGAAGCAGAGCTTCCGCCAGGCATGGGCTGTGTTCAAGTTCAACTACCAGTCCTCGACGACGACTGCCCGCTTCGACTTCGACGGCCGCACCCGCTGGTGGTTGGCAGCCGGGGGCGGGGTATGGTTTGCCGTGGGGGTTCTACTCTTTACCAAAATCATCTGATGCGCGCCTTCCTAGTCTTCGCTCTTCTGTTGGCCAGCTGTGCCGGCTCTCGTTGCGCTGCTCAGGATGACAGGCCAATGTCAGGGGTTACTGCTGACTTAGCTGCTCCAGACCCCTTACACAAACCCCTCACGCCGGTGCAGGTGGCCCAGCTGCCGCGTGCCGTGCAGCGGCAGTACCGCAAGAACCTGCGGGCCCAGCCGCGCACGGTGCCACTGGTGCAGGGGCGGGCGGCAGTCAACGCCCCGGCTGCTAAGCAAGTAGTTGCAAGTTATAAGCCCGAGGCCGCAGTGGTGCTGGCCACAGACGGTGCCCAGGTCACAACGGCCCAGAGCAAGAAGGGCCCGGCGGTGGCCGCCGGCCGGAATGCAGAGGTGCCCATGGCCACCACGGCCGAGAGCTGGGTGCGGCCGCTGCTGCCGTATGCCGTCGGCCTGGCTGGGCTGGGCCTGCTCTACTCGTTGGTACCGCTGCCGCTGGCCGGCGCGGGCTGGCTGCGGGCCATAGTACGTCGCCGACGGGAGGCTATCGACGCTACCAAGGCGTAGACCAACAGGGAAAGCAGCCCTCTTACGCGCTATTTTTCACCATGACAGTAGCACGTAAGGCAATAAAGCAATGCCCGGGGCCCGTATATTGCGGGCCTCAATTTTTTCTACCTTCATCTTCCTGTATGAAACAGTTGTTTACGCTTTCCCTATTGCTGGCTTCGTTGGCAGCCCATGCGCAAATCACACTTGAGCACACGTATGCCGAGAACGTAACTCCGTTTAAACTGTCAACGGGCGACATTAAGTATGCGGGTCTTAATAGAACGACCAACCAGGTACGTATCTACAATGCGAACCATTCCATTTACCGGCAGTTGGCCACGGGCGCCCCGAACGGCAGCGAGCTGTACGATGTCCTGAATGTGAGTGACCGGCTGTTTAACAGCACGGCCGGTGTGGAAGTGGCGTTTACCTACCGGGCAGAGGTGTCGGCGGGTAACTCTGTGAGCTACCTGCGTGTACTGGATGAAACGGGTTCCACAGTCCTCTTGGTCGACTCCTGCAGTTACGCCGAGCCCTACGCCCTGCCTACTGGTGCCAAGCTGCTCGCGTACGTTGAACGCAATCAAAAAACGGTAACCAAGGTCTATGCACTTCCCGGGACTTACACACCCCTGAAAACAGCTGCCCGCGCTGCGGATCCGTTGGCTGGCCCTTATCCCAACCCGACAGCCGAAGCCATTCAGCTGCCGTATAAACTAAGCCGCAATGAGACGGCGGAGCTGGTCGTGCTTGACCCGGCCGGGCGTGCAGTACGCCGCTTTACAGTAGACGGCAGTTTTGATCATCTGCTGCTACAGGCCCGTGATTTACCTAGTGGTGTATACACGTATCAGGTAGGCGGTCTAGCGGGTACGCAAATCGGAAAGAAATTCGTGGTTCAACACTAGTCTGTTACGATCCTATAACGCGAGAGCAGAAAGTAGGAGAAGCTCAACAGGAAAAATCTTCTAGTTTTGCGCCATCGACCCGGTTTCTAGGTGTGTGTCCGGCAACGGTCCACCTACTGCAACGAAAAAGCCCCGACCTTCTGCAGGTTCGGGGCTTTTCTTATTTTACATCAGGCTGCATCTCCATATGCAGCAAGTATAAGTTACCCATCCAGTAATCTGCATCGGCTCCCGAGAAGGCATGATACCGTCGGTGTGCTGTTTGTGGATCCGGATAGTCTTCGTCTACCCGCATAGCAGCTGTAGAGTCTTGGTGATCAACCGGAGCTAGTACCTCGATGCGTATCTGGGACAGACCGTTAGGAGATAGTAGAGAGACTTGAAGTTGTCCTTCATCAAAGTCATATCGCTTCGGGGGCAATAGTTCTGCTTGTAAGGTTTCCATATAATAAGTTTGACAGTACAAGTACTATAGACTCTCAAACGCCCACAGATATTGCATTGGTCAGTACTTATTTTCTGGATTGCCTATACCAGTACTGCCTCCTCAATGGCTTCCGCGATACTGATTTCCTCCAGTGGAGGCACCAGCGCAAAACGTGATTCGTGGAAGTTGGCCTCTGGAAAGCCAGGTGCCACGGCGGCATTATTAATTTCGGCCAGCGTGATACCGAAGCCGTTGTGCGTGTCGTAGATGTCGCGCACGGTGTAGATCGGCCCGCGCTTGGGCGTCTGGATATTGGGGTTCTGTACCAGCAGCATCGTGAAGTCGTCGTTGATGCAGACGACCTCCTGACCGGGGTGAAAGAGGGGGGCACTCATGAGCGGAAAAGTATTGCCTGTTTCAGCACCTAACCTGAGCCAGTTGGGGAAAGTGCGATAAGCTCGCCAGATCTGGGTGGCCGCACACTGGCCGTTTTAAGGCTATCACAATAGGAGAGGGCCAATTCCAGAAACAGGCAATCTGCCCGCTGGATAACCTCAAAAACCTGCAAAGAGGCACACCGACGGGCACACCAAGAAAAAAACCCTTGCAAATCATTGATTTGCAAGGGGTTAATTTGTCTTAGAGCCTCCTGTCGGGATCGAACCAACGACCTACTGATTACAAGTCAGTTGCTCTACCAGCTGAGCTAAGGAGGCGAATTGTGGTGCAAAACTAGGGGCTAAAATTAGATTTTCAAGCCTGAGCGAAAAAAAGAATAACGATTTTATAGAACCCGCACGCCCTCAGGGGGATGCTAAAACGGTGGCCAGGTCTTCATCCAGGCAGTAGATATCCGGATGGAAGCGCAGGCGGCTGTTCTGCACTTCGCAGGTGGTGTAGCGGATGCGGATGGGCAGGCCCTGGGCCAGGTCGTAGCGGCAGGTGGTGTGGGTGGCGATATTGCGCCGGATGTCGGGCAGGGCGGCTTGCTGGTGTTCACGCTCCAACAGGTAGGCTGCCAGCTCCAGCGGCTTTTCCACCCGGATGCACCCATGGCTGCGTGCCCGATGTGGCTCCCGAAACAGGGCCCGGGCTGGCGTGTCGTGGAGGTAGATGGCGTGCTGGTTGGCGAAGTAGAACACCAGATTGCCCAGCGCATTGTGCCGGCCGGGTTCCTGCCGAATGGTATAGCCAAAGGTCTGCGGCGTGACGCGGCTCCAGCGGACCCGCCATGGATTGACCTGACGGTTGCGGGCATCGAATAGCCGATACTTATTGTCGGCCAGGAAGCCAGGGTCATCCTGCAGCTCGGGCAATATCTCGCGCACGGCAATACTGTGCGGCACGCGCCATTCGGGGGCCGTCATGAACACGGTAAGTCGACTGCTGAGCACGGGGGTCGGCGTATCGGGTTTGCCGACCACAACCCGGTGCGTGCGGACGACGCGGCCTTTTTCGATGATGTGCAGCGAATAGGATGGAATGTTCACCAGAATGTACGTTTCCGAGTCGGGCAGGGCGATATCCCACCGTAGCCGTTCCAGGTTGAGTGCCACCCGCCGGAAATCGGCCGCGTTACCGTAGGCCGGCTGCGCGGAGCTCATCAGCACCGAATCGGGGGGGAGCGTGCGGCGCCAGGCCTGCTGCAGGGCCTGGTAGCTCGTGCCTGTGGGCTGGCAGGCCAAAAAGGCCGTTTCAAACTCTGCGGCTGCCAGCGCCTGCGTGAGTTGTTCGATGCTTTGCCGGGCTGCCGGCTCGCTCAGCGTAGCCGGGCTGGTCGTAAACGGCTGCAGCCGGCCATAGCGCAGGTGGGCTGCGTAGCGCAGCAGCGCATCGGTCAGGCGCAGCTCAAACCCACTCAGGCTGCCGGCCACGCTGGAGGCATGCTGCAGCGAGTCGGGCAGGGACTGCAGCAGGGGCCAGGCGTAGGTTTCGGGGTGGAGCCCGAAGGCAGGGGCGCGCCGGAGCAGGGCCAGCGCCCGGGTGGCGCTGTGGTTCCAGCCGGAGTCGGGGTGTGTCCAGGCCGGGGCGAAGTCGCGCTGTAGATAAAAGGTCTGGACCGCGAAACCGGCTTGCAGCGCCAGCCTCTCATAGGTGGCAGTCGAGCCAAGCGCCACGGTGTCCAGCAGGGTGCGCAGCGAAACCACCGCGCCCGGGCCCGAGGCCGGTAGGAGTGGAGTATCATTGCGCAAGCCCTCTGCCGGCACCGGCAACGGGGCCAGCAGCAGCAGACCGCCCAACAAAGCCCAGCAGGCAGCTACACGGCTGCAACGTCTTAACCGGTCCATGGCTGTAGAGAGCAAAGCGGTTTCGTGTAGGTGGGGAATGAGTATTCGACCGGTGCTACACTTTCATAAGGTACGGATTGCGGCCGGCGAATACAAGCGGGAGTTAATTGGCGAAAGCCGGGCAGGAAATTCGTAATCAGCTACATATTTGCAAGTCTGGTGCTGCGTGCGCCGGCTCTGGCAGGCGGGCCGGTTATTTTGTGGCGCGGGTGTTGTTGCTTTGCAGGCTCACTAGCGCCCTCAGGTTTTGGAAACTGCCCTCATCAGCCGTACTGCCGACTTCGTTCGGGAAAAGTTCTTATACGAAGGTTCCGGGCACGACTGGGAGCATATCCGCCGAGTGTGGCAGGTGGCCCGGGCCCTGGTCCAGGACACTCCGGAAGCCAACCCACTGCACACCGAGCTGGGCGCGCTGCTGCACGATGTAGCCGACTGGAAGTTTCACGACGGCGACGAAGAAGCCGGTCCCCGGGCCGCCCGGGCCTGGCTGGAGAGCCAGCACGCGCCCGAAAGCGTTATTCAGGCCGTGGAAACCATTATCCGCGAAGTCAGCTTCAAAGGCCTTAGCGTACCTACGCCCATGAGCACCATTGAAGGCGCGCTGGTGCAGGACGCCGACCGTCTCGACGCCATCGGGGCTATTGGGGTGGCCCGGGCCTTTGCCTACGGTGGCCACAAGGGCCGGCCGCTGCACGACCCCACGGTGCCGCCGGTGCAGCACGCCTCGTTTGCCAGCTACAAGCAGAACGTGGCCCCCACCATCAACCATTTCTACGAGAAGCTGCTGCACCTGCGGGAGCGGCTCAATACGCCCGCGGCCCGCCGTGTAGCCGAGCAGCGCCATGCCTTCATGGAAACCTTCCTGACGCAGTTTCTGCGCGAATGGGAAGGTCAGGATCTGGGTTAAAGCATCCTGCCTTCAGTCGGGTGCACGGCGGTGTAGAAGCCCGCGCCGTCCCGGACAACCAGAAACTGCCATCTTTGCCGCATGACATTCCGCTCGTTTTATCTCCGTTTGCTGGTGCCGGCGCTAGTGCTGCTGCTGGCCGCGTCCTGCCGTACCTGCCCCATCAATTCCTGCCACACGCGCAAGGTGCATTTTCACGATGGCGTCAAGTACCGGGGGCAGCCCTTGCTGAAGAAGCAGAACCCGGCCATCGGCGAAAAAATCAAGACATACAACCCCAAGGCCGGCAAGCACAAAGCTGACAAAAGTAAGTCACTGAAGTAGGGGAGAAGCGCGGCCAGACGTTGGAAAAACGGCCTTTTTTGCCTATCTTGCAGGCTTAACGCACCCTTCATTCACAGTGCCGGCGCGGCCCTTCAGGGCGCAGCCGGCCGACTAAGTTCTCCCTATGGCGGAAGGCGAAAAAATCATTCCGATTAACATCGAAGACGAGATGCGCGGCGCCTACATCGATTACTCGATGTCGGTTATCATCTCCCGGGCCCTGCCCGACGTGCGCGACGGTCTCAAGCCCGTGCACCGGCGCGTGCTCTACGGCATGAGCGAGCTGGGCGTCTCCTACAATAAGTCCTACAAGAAATCAGCCCGTATCGTGGGCGAGGTGCTGGGTAAGTACCACCCGCATGGCGACTCCTCCGTGTACGACACGATGGTGCGCATGGCCCAGGACTGGAGCCTGCGCTACCCGCTCGTGGATGGCCAGGGTAACTTCGGCTCCGTCGACGGCGACTCGCCGGCGGCTATGCGCTACACCGAGGCCCGTCTCAAGCGCCTCGCCGACGAGTTGCTCGGCGACCTGGACAAGGAAACCGTTGACTTCCAGCCCAACTTCGACGACTCGCTGGAAGAGCCGAGCGTGATGCCGGCCAAGTTTCCGAACCTGCTGGTGAACGGCACCACCGGCATTGCCGTGGGCATGGCCACCAACATGGCCCCGCACAACCTCACCGAAGTGGTGAGCGGCATCATTGCCTACCTCGACAACACGGACATCACCGTGGCCGAGCTCATGGAGCACGTGCTGGCGCCCGACTTCCCGACCGGCGGCACCATCTACGGCTACGAAGGCGTGAAGCAGGCCTTCGAAACCGGCCGTGGCCGCATTGTGGTGCGGGCCAAGGCGCACTTCGAAACCCTGCCCAGCGGCAAGGAGCAGATCATCATCACCGAAATTCCCTACATGGTGAACAAGGCGTCGATGATCGAGAAAACGGCGGCCCTCATCAACGAGAAGAAGATCGAAGGCATCGCCGACCTGCGCGATGAGTCCGACCGCGACGGGATGCGTATCGTCTACGATCTGAAGCGCGATGCCATGCCCAATGTGGTGCTCAACCAGCTCTACCGCTACACGCAGCTGCAGTCGTCGTTCGGTGTCAACAACGTGTGCCTGGTGAAAGGGCGTCCGATGACGCTCAACCTCAAGGAGCTGATCCACTACTTCGTGGAGCACCGCGCCGACGTGGTGGTGCGCCGCACGCGCTACGAGCTTGCCGAAGCCCAGAAGCGCGCCCACATCCTGGAAGGCCTGCTCATTGCCCTCGACCACCTCGACGAGGTGATTGCCCTGATCCGGGGCTCCCGCGACGGCGAAGTGGCCCGCGGCCAGCTGATCGAGCGGTTCTCGCTGAGCGAGGTGCAGGCCCGCGCCATCTTGGACATGCGCCTGCAGCGCCTCACCGGTCTGGAGCGCGACAAGATTGTGCAGGAGTACGACGAGCTGATGAAGCTGGTTGATTACCTGAAGTCGGTGCTGGCTTCCGAGGAGCTGCAGCGCCAGATCATCAAGGACGAGCTGATCGATATTCGGGAGCGGTACGGCGACAAGCGCCGCACGGCCATTGAGTACGCCGGTGGCGACTTCTCGATGGAAGACATGATTGCGGACGAGAGCATGGTGATTACCATCTCCAACGACGGCTACATCAAGCGTACCCCGCTGGCCGAGTACCGGGCGCAGGGCCGCGGTGGGGTAGGTGCCCGGGGCGCCGGCTCCAAGCAGGATGACTTCACTGAGCACTTGTTCGTAGCCACCACCCACGAGTACCTACTGTTCTTCACGGAGCTGGGCCGGGTGTTCTGGCTGAAGGTGTACGAAGTGCCTGAAGGTGGCAAAGGCGCCAAAGGTCGGCCTATCCAGAACCTGATTGAGATTCCGCGCGAAGATTCGGTGCGCTCCGTGCTGAACGTGCGCGGCCTCCGCGACCCGGACTACCTGGAAAACACTTACCTGATGTTCTGCACCGAGCAGGGTACGGTGAAGAAGACCCCGCTGGAAGCCTATTCGCGTCCACGGACGGCCGGTATCAACGCCATTACCATCAATGAGGGCGACCGGCTGCTCGACGTGCGCCTGACCAACGGTAACTCCGAAATTGTGGTGGCGCTGCGTTCCGGCCGTGCCGTCCGTTTCCCCGAAGGCAAAGTGCGCTCCATGGGCCGCACGGCTGCCGGGGTGCGCGGCATCACGCTGGCTTCGGATGCCGACCGGGTAGTAGGCATGGTCTGCGTTTCGGACCCCACGCAGGAGCTGCTGGTGGTTTCGGAGAACGGCTATGGCAAACGCTCTGAGCTGGAAGAGTACCGCATCACCAACCGCGGTGGTAAAGGGGTGCAGGCCATGAAAATCACCGAGAAAACCGGTGCGCTGGTTGCCATCAAGGACGTCAACGACACCGACGACCTGATGATTATCAACAAATCGGGCCTCACCATCCGCCTGCGGGTGGCTGATTTGCGTATCATCGGCCGGGCCACCCAGGGCGTGCGGCTGCTGAAAATCAACGAGGGTGATGAAATTTCTTCGGTGGCGAAAGTCGCGGCCGAGGAAGAAAAAGAAGCTGAGCTGGATGCACTTACCGGCGAAGGCCTGACGTCGGCGGTAGAAGTAGCCGATGTGGCGGCCGAGCCGGAAGCTGCTGACGATGCAGATTCGGTGCCGACCGAATAGCTTTGCGCAAAAGGAGGGAAGAGGCTGGTTTCACGACCAGCCTCTTGCTTTCCAACCCGGCGCGGGGCAGCACTGAACTTCGGGCGCTGTTTCCCCGTTTCCCCTGAAATTTTCTTTTCTTTTTCCTTTTGACCATTCTTCAGAAAAACCTCCCTATGAAGAAGATCCTTCTGACGCTTGTCGCTGCGGCGGCACTGACTTCCGCTTCGGCTCAGACTTCGGCCGTTACCAACGCCATTCTGAACCAGCGCCAGGGCCTGCTTGACAAAGCCCGCACCGATATCGACAAAGCAGTTCTCAATGAGAAGACCTCCACCAAGGCCAAAACCTGGTACACGCGGGGTGAAATCTATGAGGCGATGGCGGCCAGCCCCATTTACGGTAAGTCGCTGGGCGCCGGTGAAGGCACGCGCACGGCGTTTGAGTCGTACAAGAAAACCATCGAGCTGGAAGGCAAAGACGGTGAGTACGGCAAGCAGGCCACCGCTAAACTCGACAACCTGTATGGCATGGCGCTGAACGCCGGCGTGGAAAGCTACAATGGCAAGGACTACGACGGAGCTATCAAGTCGTACCAGATGGCCCAGCAGATCCGTCCGCAGGATACCACGGCTTATCTGTACTCGGCCTACGCCGCGGAAGCCAAAAACGATTTTGCCACCGCAAAGTCTACGTATGGCCAGCTGATTGCCATGAACTACAAGTCGCCGCAGATGTACGGCCGCATGTTGCAGATTGCGCGCCAGGAAAAGAACGAAGCTGAAGCAGCGAAAGTAATTCAGCAGGCGCTACAGGCGTATCCCAACAACAAGGGCTTCATGCTCGAAGACTTGAACGCCGATCTGAGCGCCGGCCGTGGCAAGGAAGCGCTGGCTAAAATCGACAAAGCCATTGCCGCCGACCCGAAAAACGCCAACCTGTACGCTGTTAAAGGTTCGTTGCTGGACCAGGCCAAGCAGCCCGAAGAAGCCCTGAAAGCGTATCGCCAGGCCGTAGAAGCAGAGCCAACCAACTTCGACGCCAACTTCAACCTGGGCGTATACAATTATAACAAGGCGGCGGACCTGTACACTAAGGCCAGCAAGATGGATCTTGCCACTTATAACAAGAGTGGTAAGAAGTTCGAAGCTGATGGCAAGAAGTATTTCGCTGAAGCGCTGCCTTACTTCGAAAAAGCGCTGGCTGCTCAGCCAGAAGACCGCGCCACTATTTCGTCGCTGGGCAAAGTATATACCAAGCTCGGCCGTAATGCCGATGCCGAGCGTATGAACGCCAAGCTTGACGCGTTGAAGAAATAGCTTCACCTGCAGCAGTAGGGAAGCCCCCGAAATCATCCCGGCATACAGTCGGGATGATTTTTAAAAACACCGCTTAACATAATATAAATTATAAGACAAACAGGTTTTGTTCTTTCGATGCCGGTTTCTAGCGGCTATGGCTTGTCATGTCTGAGCTTAGTAGAAGATTAACGGCGGGCTTTGCACGCCTGATGTACGGGCAAGACAACATGAATCTGTTTGCTCGTGTACTGCGGAAGCTGTTAGTGATGTAGAGACGCAGCTGAGGCCTTTCTTTATAGTTGGGGCTTCGTCGTTGGCACCTTATGGCTCTAATCGTTCACGGATCTAGTGGCCCGTCTAGTGGCCCGGCAGCTGCTTGGTTTCTGGAGCATCCGTCCGCAAGCATCAGTGTACGCCTGTTGCCCATTGGCACTCAGTTACTGGAGCGTTAAAAGGTTCGTCATCTGGCGGCGATTAGCTACAGTTGAGCCCGCGGCTGCGGCCGTGTCATAGCGGACGATAAAAATGAGACTATCAGAGCCAAGATGATTCACCACGTGATACGCTCTTAGTTGTGCCTAGCCTGGACGCTGGCCGGCGCGGCAATTACTTAGCGACTGGCTGTAACTGTTGGCCTGGACTTGGTTAGGAATGTTTGAACTGTATATGCGCAGATTGTACGTGCAAGACGAACCATGGGCGGTGTGAAGTTGCGCACGCCATTACAATCTACTACCAGCCAATGGATTCATGGTTTCAAACTACCGTCGCCGAATTGGTCCTGGCTCCAGCTGCTGTCGAAGCTCAGTAGCATTTGAGGATTCGTTGGGTAAGCTTGGTATTCCTTATAGTGAGCATGGCTCATTGATAAAGAAAATGAGCCTCTACCCTACCCAGGTGATTCTTCTGGTACTTCTCTCCTATTCAGTGTGTGCAAACTATCCTGTTTGTTCAGGCATTTGCACGGGCATGTCGTGCTTAAGCATATTAGCACTTGTCTAGGAGTCAGTTCAGTGATAGGCGAAATTGTCACGGGCCGGGAACGAACTCTATGAGTGCTCTAGTAAGGATCGATATGAAGTCCTAATGCAGGATCTTGCAAGGCCCCGCCCCTTCTTGCATTAGTGTAGTATATAAATTACAGGTATATGGACTGTTGTTCCTATTAAGGTAATAGCCAGATTGAGGGCATTTATAATGTGTAAAAATCGGAATAGTAAATAAAAGTAAATAAAGTATAAATAAGTATTACTTTTATTGACTTTTATATGCTTTTTACTACTTGCAACTCACTTTTATGCCCTTATATTTACGTACTGTTTCACCACTTCAACCAACCTGTTATATGCCAAAGACTATAGACTATCCTAGAACTTCCTATGCTGGCGCCTGGGAAGTAGCAGAAGTAGTTTATGATACAGGTGGTAAGTGTTCTATCGAAGCTTGCGCCCGTAAACTCAATCGCAAGGTTAGTGGCTCCTTTAAAGCTATCCTGGGTTCAGCGGTGAAGTTTGGTCTGCTTACCAGCAAAAGAGAGTTACTCACCACCACGAATCTGTTTCGCCGCATCAAGCACGCGTACGATAAGCAGGAGGAATTGCTTTACCACCGCGAAGCTTTCCTGCATCCACCACTGTTCTCCCAGATAAGTCGCAAATTCAGAAACAAGGAGCTCCCCGTGCAGATGTTTGACATCATGCTGATCCGGGAGTTTGGAGTAGAAGAAATTAATGCGCAGAATGTAGCCAAGGCATTTGTAGATGGCGCCCGCATGGCCGGGATTCTGGATGAGCGCAACGTAATGGCCGACATCGACCAGCTGGCTGCACAACAGGGACCGCGCCGCGAGCTTGCCAGTGGCGAGATGCCGCTGAATCTGTTCAAAGCTTCAGACGCTCCCGGCGCATCTTCCTCCTCTCCTGCCGTAGCATATTCCCAGGACTCCCGTTTAGACCCTACAGAGCGCTACGCTACAGACAGCACATTCTTTGAGACGAGTCTTGTACCGTCTGCGCCCTCTGAGTCGCTCACAGACGCTGCAATGGACTCGGACCCGGTGTCAGCCCTGTTTGGTTTAAACCGGACAACTCCCACTCCGGCCACACAGTATTCCCCGGAAGCAGCAGTTGTACCTCCTGTTATACTTCCGGCCGCTTCCACCCCGCCTGAGCCCCTATCCGCGCCGACGCCCCGGGCAGCCCCGCTGGCTTCTCCCCGAGTATCCGAACCGACGGTGGCCCCGCCCACTGAGGGCTACCTCATTCACATTGCCGGGCCGGGTCTGGACACCCAACTGAGCATTCAAGACGTGGACGACCTGGAGATTGTCCGGATCCTACTGGAAAAAATCAGGAAGAATCTGTCTAACAAGTAGATAACCTCCGTAAATCGAAAAAGCCCCTTACCAACTATAAGTCGGTAAGGGGCTTTTTCGATTTAAAGAGTTTGGTTAACCCAAGTTGCGAACGATGCGGCGGCCGTTGGGAGGGGTTCCGATTCGACAGCGGAGAGAACCGCCAAACCGGAGTCACTTCCGCAACTTTCGTTGCCTATTCCCGGCGCACCCCGCCGGAAATGGTGGTGTGGCGCTGCTTGAGCACGTCTACCACGTCTTCCATGGAAAGTCCGGAGGCCGTCAGCAATACCAACAAATGGTAAAGCAGGTCGGCGGCCTCGCCTTTCAGGCCTTCCACGTTGCCGCCCACGGCGTCGATGACGGTTTCTACGGCCTCCTCTCCCACTTTCTGGGCAATTTTGGGCATGCCCTTGCGGAACAGCGAGGCGGTGTATGACTTGGGGTCTTCGTCGGGGTGCTGGTGGCGGCGCTGCACCAGGCGCTCCAGCTCCGCCACGAAGCTAACGGCCGGGGCCGGGTAGCGCGTCTGCTGGGGCTGTTCAAAGCAGCTGGTGGTGCCCCGGTGGCAGGTGGGGCCGTCGGGGCGGGCCAGGATAAGCAGGGCGTCCTGGTCGCAGTCCTCGTGCTCACTTACCACGGTGAGGTAGTTGCCGGAGGTTTCGCCCTTGGTCCAGAGGCGCTGCTTGGAGCGGGAGAAGAACGTCACGCGACCCGTTTCGCGGGTCACGCGCTGCGCTTCCTCGTTCTGGTAGCCCAGCATCAGCACCTGCCCCGTGTAGGCATCCTGCACAATCACCGGAATCAGCCCATCGGGCATTTTTGCAAAATTCATATTCTAAGTAATGAGGTGAAGAGGTGATGAGGTAAGGCGTCAGAATTCCGACATTGATGTAGAAGTAAAACAGATTGACGAGCTACCTCATCACTATTCACCCCATCACCTCATCACTCAAAAATTACAGCCGCACGGCAATGCCGTCCTGGCGCAGGTGTTCTTTCAGCTCGCGGATACCGATTTCGCCGAAGTGGAAGATGCTGGCGGCGAGGCCGGCATCGGCGTGGGCCTGCTGGAACACGTTGGTGAAGTCCTGCTTGGAGCCCGCGCCGCCCGAGGCTACCACCGGAATGGTTACGGCCCGGCTTACGGCCCCGGTGATGTCAAGCGCAAAGCCGTCCTTGGTGCCGTCGTTGCTCATGGAGGTCAGCAGGATTTCACCCGCGCCCCGCTCGGCGGCTTCCCGGCACCACTGCACCGCGTCGCGGCCGGTGTTGTGGGTACCGGCCCGGGTGTAGATCTGCCAGCCGTCGGCGTCGTGGTAGCGGGCATCGGCGGCCACCACAATGCACTGGGACCCGAAGCGGGCGGCCAGCTCGTCAATCAGCTCAGGGCGGGCCAGAGCAGCCGAGTTAATGCTCACTTTGTCGGCTCCGTTCATGAGCAGGGCCTCCACATCGGATACGGTGCCGATGCCACCGCCCACGGTGAACGGAATGTCCAGCTCCCGGGCCACGTCGCGCACCAGGGCCACAAGCGTGGCGCGTTTCTGGTTGGTGGCGGTGATATCGAGGAACACCAGCTCGTCGGCCCCTTCGCGGGCGTAGCGGGCGGCCAGGGCCACCGGGTCGCCGGCGTCGCGCAGGCCCTCGAAGCGCACCCCTTTCACGGTGCGCCCATCCTTCACGTCGAGGCAGGGTATAATTCGTTTGGTTAGCATGCTTGGTTTTTAGTTGTTAGTTGTTCGTTATCAGTTGTCAGTGATTGTATGATTTATTGCCGGCTGACTACATCGAGAGTGGACAAGCAACGAACAACTGACAACTTAAAAACGAAATCATAGCCAGGGCTGCAGCTGCTCCAGCGTGATGGTGCCTTCGTAGATGGCTTTGCCGATGATAGCCCCGTGCATGCCCACGGCGGCCAGGGCCTCCACGTCAGCAATGGTGGTCACGCCGCCGCTGGCAATGAGGCGGGCAGCGGGCAGTTGCTCCCGCAGTTCGGTGTAGGTTGCCAGTGACGGGCCTTGGAGCTTGCCGTCCTTGCTCACATCGGTGCAGATGAAGGTGGTGGCTCCGCTGGCCAGGTAGCCCTCCACGAACTCGCGCAGGGTCCGCTCGCTCTGCTCGGCCCAGGCGTTGATGGAAATGTGGTTGTCGCGGTAGTCGGCCCCGATGATGATGCGGTCGGCCCCAAAGGCGCGGAGCCAGCCGTTCACGGTTTCGGGCTCGCGCACGGCAATGCTGCCGGCGGTAATCTGCCGGGCTCCGGCGTCGAAGGCCTGGCGTACGGCGTCCTCGCTCTGCAGCCCCCCCCCGAAGTCGATGTGCAGGCTGGTGTGGCGGGCAATGCGCTCCAGCACGGGCAGGTTTACGGGGCGCTTGGCGCGGGCCCCATCGAGGTCCACCAGGTGCAGACGCTTCACGCCGGCGGCCTCGAAGCGTTGGGCCACGGCCAGCGGGTCGGCGTCGTAGGTGGTTTGCTGAGCAAAGTCGCCCTCCGTCAGGCGCACGCACTGGCCGTTGATGAGGTCAATTGCGGGAATGATTTCCATGTTGGATTTAAGAACAGTTCACCTATCATCCTGAGCGGAGCGAAGGACCTTATCAAGTTGTAACAATTCGTTCTGGTTTGATAAGGTCTTTCACTCCGTTCAGGATGACAGACAGGGCTTACAGCTTGAGAAAGTTTTCCAGGATACGGGTGCCGACGGAGCCGCTCTTTTCAGTGTGGAACTGCACGGCGTAGAAGTTCTCGTGCTGCACGGCGGCGCTGAACGGCGCGGGGTACGCGGCCTCGGCAATGGTGTACTCACCCACCGGGGCGTAGTAGCTGTGCACGAAGTACACGTAGTCCTCGGCGCTGAGGCCTTCGAACAGCGGACCGCGCAGCGCCTGCAGGTTGTTCCAGCCCATGTGCGGCACTTTGTACTCCGGCGTGGCCGGGAACCGCACCACGTCGAAAGGCAGAATCCCGAGCAGCTCGGTACCGCCGCCCTCCTGGGTGTGGCGGCCCAGCAGCTGCATGCCCAGGCAGATGCCCAGGAACGGCTGCGTGAGCGTGGGCAGCAGCTCGTGCAGGCCCTGGGCGCGCAGCTCCCGCATGGCGGAGGCGGCCTCGCCCTCACCCGGGAACAGCACTTTGTCGGCGCGGCGAATCACGTCGTGGTCGGCCGTGAGCGTGGCCTGCACGCCCAGTCGTTCCAGCGCAAACAGCACCGACTGCACGTTGCCGCCTTTGTAATCAATGATGGCTATTTCCATTTGAACATATCGAGTGAAGGACGTCGTTTACTCTTTTGTTTATACAAATGTTTAAAGAGTGTTTAGCTTATAAATCGTCATCCTGACTGGAACCGAGAGCCTTTATTACGGTAGCACGAATCGGTGCAAGATGTAAGAATCTTCGCTTCAGTCAGGATGACAGTTGTGCGTGCAAATCACGCGTAACCAGCTCTTTATCCATTTGTTTATACAAATGGATAAACTACAAAACACCTTTCGTGCTGGGGATTTCCATGCGGCCGGCGTCGCGCACCAGGGCCATTTTGATGGACTTGGCTACGGCCTTGAAAATGGCTTCAATCTTGTGGTGCTCGTTCTGGCCCTCGGCTTTGATGTTGAGGTTGCAGCGGGCGGCGTCGGAGAAGCTCTTGAAGAAATGGTAAAACATTTCACAGGGCATATCCCCTACTTTCTCGCGCTTGAACTCGGCGTCCCACACAATCCAGGGGCGGCCCGAGAAGTCGATGGCGGCCTGGGCCAGCACGTCGTCCATGGGCAGCAGGAAGCCGTAGCGGGCCAGGCCGCGCTTGTCGCCGAGGGCTTGGGTGAAGGCTTCGCCCAGGGCAATGGCCGTGTCCTCAATGGTGTGGTGCTCGTCGATGTGCAGGTCACCCTGTACGGTGATTTTCATATCCACGCCCGAGTGCTTGCTGAGCTGGTCGAGCATGTGGTCGAAGAAGCCCAGGCCGGTGTGCATCTCGGGGCGGCCGTTGCCGTCAAGGTTCAGCTCGATGCTGATTTTGGTTTCGTTGGTGTCGCGTTGTACCACGGCGGTGCGGGCGGGCAGCCGCAGAAACTGGTATATTTTTTCCCAGCTCATGGTGGTCAGCGCGGCGCGGTCGTCGCCCTCCCCTTCCGGCTTCAGCAGGATGGACTGGCAGCCCAGGTTCTGGGCCAGCTCCACGTCGGTCAGCCGGTCGCCGATGACGAAGGAGTTGGTGAGGTCATAGCCGCTGCCCTCGCCCAGGTACTGGGTGAGCATGCCGGTGCCGGGCTTGCGGGTGGGCAGGTTCTCGTGCTGGAAGCTCCGGTCGATGTGCTCGCGCACGAACTCCACTCCTTCCGAGCGCAGCACGTCGAACATCATATTGTGCGCTGGCCAGAAGGTATCCTCCGGGTAGCTGGCGGTGCCGAGGCCGTCCTGGTTGCTCACCAGCACCAGCTCGTAATCCAGCTCGCGGGCAATGCGCGAGAGGCCGGTGATGGCACCGGGCACAAACTGAAATTTTTCTCGCGTCAGCGCGTCCACCTGAAAATCCGTCGGCGGCTCGATGAGGATGGTCCCGTCGCGGTCAATGAAGAGTACTTTTTTCATGAGTTGGTCAAGCCTGTCATCCAACGACAGGGTTAGCAGTACAAAATGTAAGTCAGCTGATGATTACTTCAGCTTCATGCGTTCCAGCAGTTTCAGCAGCGCATCCCGGTTTTTGGCGGATTTGATAAACTGCGGCAGCCGCTCCACCATCGTCGTGTAACGCGGTTGATTCCGTTCCCGCAGCTTAGCTCCAATGTACTCCTCCAGATAAAGCAAGTGCTCCGGACCATAGGCCCAAAGCAGTTCGTCTTTGAAGGGAGCCTGATACCAGAGCGGCAGTTGAAAAAAAGGATCGACGCCATCAAAGTTGTAAGAATAGCCTACGTGTTCGATGTACGTCGGCTTGTATGATTCCTCACAGCCGCAATCGGGGCACCGGACTTTGATGGCTTCCTTCTTGTGCCTGACCTCTGGCGTTTCCACCACAATCCTGAAGTTGCACCGTTTGCAATACTCCTTCACCACCATATCAAAACACACCAATGGCTTGTCCGACTGATAAAAGCAGCTCGGGCAATAAAGGTGGCTGTGGTATGATGTGAAGTCCGTGGAAACCTCCGCCTTCTTTTCACACTTAGGACAGCACACCGAAATGCACTGCTGAAAGTGTCGAAGAATTTTGTTCTGATCCTTGAACCGAACTGGCGAAGCTGTTTTCATTGTCAGTAATTCGGAAGGAGTGGCGAAAGTGCTCGGGAGTACGAACCGTGAAACTGCTTTACTCCTTATATATACTACCCCGCAAACTCCCGCAGGGCCTGGAGCAGCAGCTCGTTCTCGGCGGGGGTGCCTACGGTGAGGCGGAGCGTGCCGACACAGCCGGGCTGGGTGGTGCGGTTGCGCACGATAATGCCCCGGGCGACCAGGAAATCGTACACGGCCGTGGCATCGGGACGGAAACGCACCAGGAGGAAGTTGGCATCCGAGGGGAAAACCTCCGCCACGATGGGCAGCGCGGGCAGGCGCTCGGCCAGCCAGTCGCGGCCTACCAGCAGCTGCTGGCGTAGCGCCTCGAACCGGTCGGCGTCGCGCAGGGCCTGCAGGGCGAAACGCTGCGTAGCTTCCGACACGTTGTAGGGCGGCTTGATTTTGTTGAGGTAGCCGATAATTTCCGGCGAGGCGAAGGCCATGCCCAGGCGCAGACCGGCCAGACCCCAAGCCTTCGAGAAGGTTTGCAGCACCACTAGGTTAGGAAATTCAGCCAGACGGGTGGTCCAGCTGGGGGCGGCGGCGAAATCGGCGTAGGCCTCATCTACCACCACCAGCCCGCGGAAACCGCGCAGAATTTCCTCGATGGCTTCGGCGTGAAGCAGGTTGCCGGTGGGGTTGTTGGGCGAGCAGAGCCACACAATTTTGGCATCCGAAGCCAGCACACCGGCCACGATTTCGGGCGAGAGCTGGAAGTCGGGCGTCAGCTGCAGGCGCTCCACGCGCACATCATTCAGGTTGGCGGCCACCTCGTACATGCCGTAAGTGGGCGGCAGGATGAGCAGGCTGTCGTGGCCGGGGACGCAGGTGAGGCGCACCAGCAGGTCGATGGCTTCATCGGAGCCGTTGCCGAGGAAAATCTGCTCGGGACGTACGGCTTTGAGTTGGGCCAGCTCCTGCTTCACGGCGCGCTGCAGCGGGTCGGGGTAGCGGTTGAACTGGTCGGGGCCGGCGCTGCCGAGGCTGTTCTCGTTGGCGTCGAGCATGACCTGGGCCTCGCCCTGAAATTCGTCGCGGGCCGACGAGTAGGGCTTCATATCCCGCAGGTTGGGGCGTACGAGGCTATCGAGGTTGAACATGAATCACGGATTTAAACGGATTATTCGGATTTCACGGATTTTGTAGAACGGCCGGCGGCAGTTCAGTAGCCCAGGGTTCAAACCCTGGGCTATAGAGCGGTTGTCGTTTTGGCTTCGGCAAGCGAGATGCTTCGACAAGCGGACGCTAGATCAAGCATGACGTTCTACTGTTAATCCTATACTTATTCCTCCCCGCCGGCCAGGGCTTCCAGACGGAGGGTGACGGCGCGGGCGTGGGCGCGGAGGCCTTCGGCTTCGGCCATGGTTTCTACCACGGGGCCCACGTTCAGCAGGCCTTCGGAGGTGAGGCGCTGGAAGGTAATTTTCTTCAGAAACGAATCAAGCGACACGCCGCTGTAGTTGCGGGCGTAGCCGTTGGTGGGCAGCGTGTGGTTGGTGCCCGAGGCGTAGTCGCCCACGGCTTCTGGGGTGAGGTGGCCCAGGAACACGGAACCGGCGTTGGTCACGCCTTCGGCCAGCTGTTCCGGATTTTTTACGGCCAGAATCAGGTGCTCGGGCGCGTACTGGTTCGAGAAGTACAGCATTTCCTCCGGCGTGCGCAGCAGAATGGCGCGACTTTCGGTAAGAGCCTGGGCGGCCACCTCGGCCCGGGGCAGCTCGCGCAGCTGGCGCTCCACCTCAGCTTTGGTCTGCTCCAGCATCGACAGGGAGTCCGACAGCAGAATCACCTGCGAGTCGGGGCCGTGCTCGGCCTGGCTGAGCAGGTCGGCGGCCACAAAGGCCGGCGTGGCGGATTCATCGGCAATAACCAGCACTTCAGATGGGCCAGCCGGCATATCAATGGCCACGCCGTAGCGGGTGGCCAGCTGCTTGGCGGCCGTCACGTAGCGGTTGCCGGGGCCGAATATCTTGTCCACGGCCGGCACCGAATCCGTACCGCCGCTCAGCGCGGCCACGGCCTGGGCACCGCCGGCTTTCACGATGGTGCTAATACCCAGCAACTGGGCCGTGAACAGGATGATGGGGTTCACCGACCCGTCCTTCTGGGGCGGGGTGCAGAGCACGATTTCGGGGCAGCCGGCCAGCTTGGCCGGTACGCCCAGCATCAGCAACGTGCTGAACAGCGGAGCCGATCCGCCCGGAATGTAGAGGCCCACGCGCTGCACGGGCACCGCCCGCCGCCAGCACGTAACACCCGGCATGGTTTCCACGCGCTCCTCCTGCGGGATTTGCGCTTTGTGGAACCGCAGAATGTTGGCGTGCGCCTGCCGGATAGCCGTTTGCAACTCCGCCGGCACCTGGGCCGCGGCGGCTGCCAGTTCCTCGGGCCCCACGCGCAGACCACTAGAGAGGTCGGCCCCGTCGAACTGCCGGGCGTAGTCGAGCAGGGCTGCATCGCCGCGCTGGCGTACGTCCTCGAAAATCTGCTGCACGCGCTGCTCCACGTCCTGGGCCTGCTGCTGGGCCGCCCGCTGCTGCAGCGCCGCCCACTCCGGCTGGGATGGATATTGGAAGATGTTCATGAGGTTGAATTGATGAATTGTTGTATGGTTAAATGGTTGGTCGTTCAGGAAGTCCTGGCACAATTCAACCATTTAACAATTCAGCCATTAAGCCATTCAACTAATCATTTTCTCAATCGGGAGAACCAGAATCCCTTCGGCGCCGACGGCTTTGAGCTGGCTGGTGATGTGCCAGAAGTCGTCCTCGTTTACCACCGACTGCACCGATACCCAGCCTTCCTCGGCCAGCGGCGTAACGGTGGGCGACTTGATGCCGGGCAGCAGCTGCTTTACCGCATCCAGGGCCGCCACGGGGGCGTTGAGGATGATGTACTTGTTGCGACGGGCGCGGCGCACGGCCTGCATCCGGAACTGCAGCTGCTCGAGCAGCTCCTTTTTCTCGGCGCTCAGGTTCTGGTTGGCAATGAGCACGGCCTCGGAGCGGAACACAGTTTCCACCTCACGCAGGCCGTTGCCCAGCAGCGTGGAGCCACTGCTCACAATATCACAGATGGCCTCGGCCAGCCCGATGCTGGGGGCAATTTCCACCGAGCCGCTGATGGTGTGCAGATTGGCCTTCACGCCGCGCTCCGTGAGGTAGTCGCCCAGGATGCGCGGGTACGAGGTAGCAATGTTCACGCCCTGCAAATCCTCAATGGAGTCGTAGGTGGCGGCGCGGGGCACGGCCAGGCTCAGGCGGCACTTGCTGAAGCCTAGGCCTTCCACTTCCAGGTTGGGGAAGCCGGCTTCCACCAGCACGTTCTGGCCCACGATGCCCAGGTCGGCCACGCCGTCCTGCACGTAGCCGGGAATATCGTCGTCGCGCAGGTAGAGGATTTCGAGGGGGAAGTTGGTGGCTTCGGTTTTGAGCTTGCTGGAAGCCGCAAGGAAGCTGATGCCGCACTCCCGAATCAGGTTCTGGGAGTCTTCGCTTAAGCGGCCCGATTTCTGGATGGCCAGACGGAGCATATCGTGGGGAATTAGTAATTAAGAATTAGCAAGTAAGAATTGACCGAGTGGCCAAGGCTTAACTGTAATTCGGGAAGAGTGACTGGGGAGGTGCGAAAGGGCTGGCAGGCGGCAATAGGGTGCCGGGGCCACCACTTCCGGGGGCCGGGGAACCTGAGGCGGTTCGCCCAACGGGACAATATGCGTGTATCATTCCTCTAAAAAGAGGAATGGTGGCCGTGCAGATGATGATGCGCCGCGCGCAGCCCAACCAGGGCGCCGCTCGTAGCGGACGCAGCCCCGGGGCTGTTGGTGCAGAAGAAAAGCGCGGCAGATGCAGGCATAGAAGCAGAGTTGCGGGGCAAAAGTACACGGGAATCGGTCAGAACGAAATTAAATCCGGCAAAAATTCTGTAGAACCCGGACCTTTGCCCTCCCGTTTGCCTTAAACTGATTATTGGCATCATTGTTTCTGCTGCTCCTACATCAGCCTAGTTCCCGGCCCGCTTCCCTCCTGCCATCTGTTGCTATCCTATGCGTCGTTCTTTCGTTCAACTTGTCGTTCCCGGTATCTGCGGCCTGCTGCTGAGCGTGGGGGCTATTTCCGGCGCCCTGGCCCAGACCGGACCTGCCCCGGCTATGCCGCCGGCCTCGCTGCTGCCCTTGCCGCAGGCCAGCCCCCATGTGCTGCTCTCGCACACCATCGGCCTGTCGGAAGTGAACCTGGACTACCATGCTCCCAGCGTCCGTAACCGCGTTATCTGGGAAGGCCTGGTGCCCTACGGCCAAATCTGGCGGGCGGGCGCCAACGAAAACACGGTCATCACCTTCGCCGATACCGTGCGAGTGAACGGCAAAACCCTGCCGGCCGGCAAGTACTCGTTCTACGTCTTCCCCCGCTCCGACCAAGACTGGGACATGGTGTTCAACCGCGTGACCACGCATTGGGGCGCCGAGGGCTACGACCCGAAGGACGACGTGCTGCGCGTGCCGGTGGTACCCGAAGTTTCGGCCTTCCACGAAACGCTGCTTTACTGGTTTTCCGACGTGAAGCCCGGCTCGGCCCACCTCAACCTGAGCTGGGAAAAGAAAACCGTCAGCCTCTACATTGACACGAATGTGCAGGCCAAGGTGGTGGCCGGCATCGAAAAGGCCGTGGCCCAGCGCCCCGGCGACTGGCAGCTGCTGGCCCAGGCGGCCGACTATCTGGTGCAAAACAACCTGCAGGCCGAACGGGCCCTGTATTTCATCAACGAGTCTATCCGGCTGCGCGACGTGTACACCAACAACTGGATCAAGGCGCGCCTGCTGGCGTCCAAGCTCGATTACGACACGGCCATCGTGTACGGCCGCAAGGCCATCAAGATGGGCGACAAAGACGATGTAGCCTTCAAATCCCAGCTCCCCACCATGCGCACCGCCCTCATTGAGTGGCAGGGCAAAGCGTATTAGGCAGTGAGGTGACAGGTGAATTTAGAAGAAAGCAGGCCGCGAGCCTGCTTTCTTCGTTTCTTGGCGGTCTGAACCGACTGTAGTTGCAGTATTTCAGTCCCACCATTCCATTCACATCCTCACCTCCCTGTAAATGGGCCCTTTTCTGCAGGTATGCCAGGCCATCTGCCCGCTTTCCGAGGGCCTGCAACTGGCCCTGACGCAGCTGGTGCGGCGCGAGGAGCTGCCGCGGCGGCATCAACTGCTGCAGCCGGGCCAGGTAGCCGGGCGGCTGTATTTTGTGGAGCGCGGGGTGGTGCGCGGCTACTCGCTGCACGAAGGCAAGGACGTATCGGCGTGGTTTATGCGCGACGGCGACTTTGTGGTGTCCATCCTGAGCTTCTTTTCGCGGCAACCGTCGCACGAGTACGTGGAGCTGCTCACCGACTGCGTGCTGTGGTCGTTGTCGTGGGAGCAGCTGCAGCAACTGTACCGGCAGTTTCCCGAGTTCAACTTTGTGGGCCGCGTGCTTACGGAGCGCTACTATGTGCTCAGCGAACAGCGGGCGTTGAATCTGCGGATGCTGTCTGCTGCTGAACGCTATCAGCTGCTGCTGCGCGACTTCCCGGCCATCTTCCAGCACGTGCCGCTCAAGCACATTGCCTCTCACCTCGGCCTCACCCCCGAAACCCTCAGCCGCCTGCGCGCCCGGGCGTAGGACGTAGGGCGTGGTTCGTTGTGTGTAGTTTGTGAATCGTGTATTAGCTACAAACTACACACAACGAACTTGATATAGATCAAGAGAAAGCGCCGCCAGCCCGGGCACCTTTGAGCATGGTTTCACCAAGCTCAGATTTGTATGTTTAGTACGACGCTGCTGTCCGTTTGCGACAGTTCTTCCCTCCTGCCTCAGCTGGATTTTCCGCCCACGCTCGGCTATATTCTGCTGGCCTTTGCCGGCTGCTTCGTGCTGGAACGGCTGATTCCGGGCTGGCCGCTGCCCCGGATTTCGTCGTGGCCGTTGCGCGTGCTGGCCATAAACGGGGCCCAACTGGGCGTGGTGCTGCTGGCGGGCGTGAGTTGGGAAAAGTGGCTGTCGGAATACTCGGTGTTTCACCTTTCGCGGCACGTGGGGCCGGTGGCGGGCGGCGTGCTGGCCTATGTGGTGGCCACGTTCGTGTTTTACTGGTGGCACCGCTGGCGGCATACCGTCGATTTTCTGTGGCGGCACTTTCACCAGATTCATCACAGCCCCCGGCGCATCGAGGTGATTACCTCCTTCTACAAGCACCCGCTGGAAATGACGGTCAACTCCATTCTGGGCGGGTTGCTGGTGTTCACGCTGCTGGGCCTGAGTCCGGCGGCGGGGGCCGTATATACACTTTGCACCGCGCTGGGCGAGTTCTTCTACCACACCAACGTGCGCACGCCCCAGTGGATCGGCTACGTGTTTCAGCGGCCCGAAATGCACCGCATCCACCACGAATACCAGAAGCACAGTCACAACTACGGTGACCTGCCGCTCTGGGACTACCTATTCGGCACCTATCACAACCCGCGTGAGTTCCAGGCCACCTGCGGCTTCGACGCCGACAAGGAGGAACGCCTGCTGCCTATGCTGCTCTTCCGCGACGTGCACGAGGAACCCACCCAACCGCCCGCACCCGGCACGCCCGCCACATAAGCATGTGAAGGCCGCGCAACGCGCCGGATGTTTGCGTATCTTCTGCCTGTTCCCCGTGCTTACGTTCCGGCCTGCCTCCGCCATGATGACGCCCGTGTTCGACTACCGACTGCCCAGCCCCGGCCTGCGCGACTACGTGCGGCAACTGCAGATAGTGGGCTGCCATTTTCCGGCGGAGATGACGCAGCTACCGGTGAAAGCCTACTGGCCACGGGCTGAAAACTGCCTGAGCTTTTTCCCACGCGACCCGGAGCAAGTGGCACAGGGCCTCAGCGGGCCGTTGCAGACCAGCCCCGCGTGCCGGCTGGCCGGGCAGCCCACGCTCCTGACCAGCCGGCACGTGGGGCGCGACTTCCTGGTGCTGCAGGTGGTGTTTCAGCCCGGGGCCCTGCACCGCCTCACGGGCCTGCCGCTGGCCGAGCTCAACGACACCTTACTGGACGCCGAAACCGTGTTTGCCGGCGAAATCCGGCAGGTGAGCGAGCAGCTGCGCAACACCCGCCACTATCCCGACATGATTCCGGTGGTGGAAACGTTTCTGGCCCGGCTGATCGGCCGGGCCCGGCCCGATTACCGGCCGGCGTTTCACAAGGCCACCGAGTACCTGCTGTGCCACCCCGGCCAGACCTCCCTCGACTGGCTGGCCGGGCAGGCCTGCCTGAGTGGGCGGCAGTTTCACCGGCAGTTTGTGGAGCGGCAAGGCATCAGCCCCAAGCTGTTTGCGCGCATAGCCCGCTTCGGCCAGGCCATGCGTCTGAAAAATACCCAGCCGCTGACGGATTGGCTGAGCGTAGCCCTGGCCGTGGGCTACCACGACTACCAGCACCTGGCCCGCGACTTCCGCCAGTTCACGGGCCTCTCGCCCAACGCCTTTCTGTTGCACGAGGGCCAGGCGCCGGAGCGCGTGTTTGGGCAGGCAGAAACGTCCGATTCTTACCACTAACTCCCTGGCCTGCGCCGCTACCTTTCGCATACTCACCAATCCTCAGAGCTATGCAACGGCGCGATTTCCTGGTTTCGGCCCTCCCTTCTTTGTGTGCCCTTCCCCTGCTGGACTGGGCCTGGCCGGTGGCAGCCCAAACTGCTCCGTCCCCGGCCGGCCTGGTGGTGCGGGCGGGACAAAGCCGCTTCGGCATCCCGACGCCCTTCCACGGCATCAATCCCAACGACCTCAAGCTTTCTGCCCGCGACACCAGCGGCGCCCTGGCATTCTTCGACTACACGGGGCTTGAACCAGCCGGCCCGTCGCTGCACCGCCACCTGGCGCAGGATGAAATATTCTACGTGGCGGAGGGCGAGTACCTGTTTCAGTTGGGCGAGCGGAAGCTGCTGCTGCAGGCCGGCGACACGGTGTTTCTGCCGCGCCAGCTGCCGCACACCTGGGTGCAGCGCTCTGCCCGGGGCCAGCTGCTGTACTGGCTGCTGCCCGCGGGCCGGCTGGAAGAGTTTTTTGTGTACATGAGCCGACAGCAGGCGCCCCTTTCCCCGGATGCACTGGCCCGCGTCAATGCCGAGCATGGCCTGCAGAACGTGGGGCCGGGCTTGTCGCCGACCGAGCACTATGAGCTGAGTGCGGAGTTTGCGGCCGGCTTCGTGGTGCGGGCCGGCACCGCGCGGCCACCCCACGGCCAGACGCAGTTGGGGCCCAGCGCCAACAGTCTCAAGGTGGCCGCCCAGGATACCGGCGGCGCGTTCAGCTTGTTTGAGTACCGCGGGGCGGAGCGCGGCGGCCCGCCCCTGCACGTGCACCCTCACCAGGACGAAACCTTCTACGTGCTGAGCGGCACGTACCGGTTCCGGGTCGGCGAGGCCGAGCACACACTGTCGGCCGGCGACTTTGTCTTCCTGCCCCGCAACGTGCCGCATACCTTCGCCCAGCTCACCGACACGGGCCGGCTGCTCTACGGCTTTCAGCCCGCCGGACACATGGAAGACTTTTTCCGGGCCGCGGCCGCCTTCCAAGTTCCACCTACCCCTGCCCAGGCCGCCGCCCTCTTTGCCCGCCACGACATGCGCGTGGTAGGGCCACCGCTGGCGTTTCGTTAGCCGGACCGATGCTGGCTGAATAGTGGATAAAAAAACGGGCCCGGCAGCTGGCAGCTACCGGGCCCGGGGCCTAAATATTCTATCCTGACGCGGAGGGAGCGGCTTAGAACCGGGCAATGACGCGCAGATTCACAAGGCGCTGCGAGAGGTAGTTGGGCACGGCGTAGGTGCGGCCGTTCAGGTCCTGCACGTAGCTGTAGCCGGCCACGTTGTTGCGGGCCAGCACGTTCAGCACTTCCAGGCCCAGCCACAAACTTTCCAGGCGGCCCAGGCGCCGGTCGGGCTCGGTGTTCAGGGTCAGCACCTTGGAAAAGCCCAGGTCCACGCGCCAGTAGGCACGGGTGAGCTTGGTGGTGCCGCGCTCCTGCTCGTTGTTGGGCGGGCTGAACGGCAGACCGGTGCCAAACACCGAATTCACGTAGCCCCGCACCGACGGGTTGTTGGGCAGATGGTCCTGGAAGAAGATGCCGAAGTTGAGGCGCTGATCCTGCGGACGGCGGATGTAGCCTTTGGCTTCCCGCCCCACCAAGCTGTCGGCCCCCACGCGGTTAGGCTCAAACAGGTTCAGCGAGTCGCCCTGCAGGTTTTCGCGGGTGGTGAGCACGCCCAGCGTAAACCACGATTCGGCCCCGTTCACAAATTCGCCGCCCACCCGGAAGTCAGCGCCGGCGGCGTAGGCCGTGGCCAGGTTTTTGGCGAAGTAGCGCAGCCGCACGTTGTCAACGTCGTAGGGCACCACGTCGGTCATGTACTTGAAATAGGCCTCGCCCGTGAACCGGAAGGGCCGGCCGTACTGCTGAAACCGGATTTCATTACCCACGATGAAGTGCATGGAGCGCTGGGCTCGCAACTCGGGGTTCAGACGCGCTTCCACCAGCAGCGGGCTGCCCGGCGTGGGGCGGCTGCCCTGCTGGTCGCGCAGCTCGCGGTAGAACGGTGGCTGGTAGTACACCCCGGCCGCTACCTTATAGGAGTGGTTGGGCCGGCTGCGCGGAATAAACGAATACTGCACCCGCGGGCTCACCACCAGCTGCTGGTTGACCGACCACCAGTGTGCCCGCACGCCGTACGTGAGCGTGCGCAGCGAGTCCAGCTCGATGGTATGCTGGGCGTAGCCCTGGGTACGGGTGCTTTGCAGGTCGAGGTCGGCCACCAGGCGCGTGCGGCGCGCATCGGGCACGAAGTCGGCCGAGTCGGCGAAGCTGTACTCGTTGAGCACGTCCTCGATTCGCTCGCGGCCGGTTTTCACCCCGAAGCGCACGGTATTGCGGCTGCCGGGCGTCCAGCGGGCGCGGGCTTCGGCCGTGGCAATGGCCGCCTGCAGCGTGTTGCGCGAGTGGTCGAAGCGCTTGCCCACAGCCCGCTGGCGCACGGCCTGCCCGAAGTCGCGCGAGGTCGGGTCGCGGTTGATGTCGGCCAGGCTGTAGCTGGCTTCCACGTCGCGGTATTCCAGCTCGCGCGAATACACCAGCCCGCCCAGCACTTCGCCCTGCAGGCGCGGCGAGAAGTTGTGCTTCAAGCTCAGGCCGCCCTGGGCCATATCGTACTGCATCCGCTCCCGGCCCTGGTACACGATAAACAGGCGCGTGGCCTGGTTGGTAGCCGTGCTGAACGTGGCCTGCCCGGACTCGGGCGTAAAGCGGTAGTCGTTGTGTGCGAAGGTGGCCAGCACGCCCAGCGAGGTGCGGTCTTCGTTGCCCTTGGGCCCCAGGTTGGCGTTGAGGTAGGCCTGGCCGTCGTAGAACGTGGGATTGTAGCCGCCCTGCGCCTGGTTCAGCGAGCTGAGCACGTAGGTGGCATTCTTGTAGCGGATACCGGCCAGGTAGCTCAGGCGCTTGCCCGGCGAGGTAGCCTCCACGTGCATGGCCCCGCCCACCAGGCTGCCGGTAGCCGAAGCCGCGAATTTGGTGGGCTGCTTGTAGTCGATGCTCAGCACCGACGACAGCTTGTCGCCGTACTTGGGCTGCCAGCCGCCGGTCGAGAATTCCACCTTGTTCACCAGGTCCGGATTCACGAAGCTCAGGCCTTCCTGCTGCGCCGTAGTCACCAGAAATGGCCGGTAAATCTCAATACCGTTGACGTAGACCAGGTTTTCGTCGTAGTTGCCGCCCCGCACCGAGTACGTACTCGTCAGTTCGTTGGTGGATTGCACGCCGGGCAGGGTTTTGAGGATGGCGTTGAAGTCGCCGAACGGCGACGGCAGCACCTTGGCCGTGCGCGGGTCGAGCCGGATCATGCTCACCTGCTCGCGGGTGTCAGCCTCGTCGGTGCGGGCGCGCACGGTCACGTTGCCCAGCGTGCGGGAATCAGTCTGCAGGGTCAGGCTCAGCTCGGTGCGGTCTTCGCTCAGCACTACGGGCAGGCGTTGGGCGCGGTAGCGCAGGCTGCGCGCCACCAGCACTGCCGGCCGGCCCGTACGCGGCACCTGCAGCGAGAAACGCCCCTTCGAGTCCGTAACGGTGCCGCCGGGCTGGCCTTCCACGCCCACGCCCACCTGCTCCAGCGGCTGGCCGGCGGCGTCGCGCACGGTGCCGCTGAGCGTAATGCGCTCCGTGGTCTGGGCCCATACGGCCGAGGCCGGCAGCAGTGCCAGCGGCGCCGGGCTCAGTAGCAGTAGCGCCACGCGCAAAGCCCGCGGCAGACCGGGCAAGCCAGAGGAACGGTGCGGCATACTAGCGGCGGGCTTCTTCGGCACCGACCGTAGCGGCCAGCTGGGCGCGCAGCTCGGCCAGGGTGGCCACCGGATCGGGGGCGTTGAACACAAACGAGCCGGCCACCAGCACGTCGGCGCCGGCTTCCACCAAGGCCGAAGCGTTTTCGCTGGTTACGCCGCCATCAATCTCAATCAGCGCCGACGAGCCGCAGTCCACCAGCAGCTCTTTCAGGGCGGCTACTTTCCGCAGCGTGTTCGGGATGAAGGCCTGCCCGCCAAAGCCGGGGTTCACCGACATGATGCACACCAGGTCCAGGTCGGCGGCCACGTCTTCGAGCACGCCCACGGGCGTGTGCGGGTTCAGGGCCACGCCGGCCTTGCAACCCAGCTGCTTGATCTGCTGAATAACACGGTGCAGGTGCGTACAGGCTTCGTAGTGCACGGTGAGGTTGTGGGCGCCGGCGTCGCGGAAGGCGCTCAGGTAGTGCTGGGGTTCCTCAATCATCAGGTGCACGTCGAGCGGCTGCTTGGCGTGGCGGTGAATGGCCTGCAGCACCGGAATGCCGAAGGAGATGTTGGGCACGAAGCGGCCGTCCATCACGTCGCAGTGCAGCCAGTCGGCGGCGCTGCCGGCGAGGCGCTCAGTTTCGGCCTGGAGGTTGCCGAAGTCGGCAGCAAGCAAAGAAGGAGCCAGCAACGGCATCGGGCGGCGGTTTTGAGTCATACCGCGAAGGTAGAAAGAGTAAAGAGTAACTGAGTAGTGGAGTAGCGGAGTATACAATAAAAGTTAGCCGCTGGCATGCCAGGCATTTCAGGCTGCTCACCCAAACGACCAACTGCCCCCGTCTGGTATTCTACCGCCGGCCGGTTTCCACAAAAAAAGGCGCCGGACGTTGCCGCCGGCGCCTCTTCTATCCTGTGAGTACCACACAGCACTCAGTTACTCCACTACTCAGTTACTCTTGTCATAGGCGCGCCAGTCGAGCTTGCCTTCTTCGTTTTTACGCAGGAAATACGTCTGGTCGTCTTCCTGGCGCTTGCCGAACGTGACGTCGGCGCGGCAGTCCAGGCAGCGGAGCGAGGTGTATTTGAACTTGTCCTGGGCCACGCGGGCGGTCAGGTCGAGGTTGTCGGAACCGCAGATGCCGCATTTGGCCACATCCGGAAAGCTGAGCCGCTCATACTCGGTTACGACTTCGTGCAGATTGGCTCCCTGCACGGTGAAGTGGAACTGGCGACGCCCCAGACGCTTCGAAATCATCATTTGCAACATGGTATTGCGGCTTGTGGGAGATTTTCCCCTGAAAAAAAGAAAGGAATCCGGTTCGTCCGAATTCCTTTCCAAGGTACTAAAATTATTCGCTTACGCTACTAATATGGCTGGCTATTTATTGCTTCACAAACCGCACCGTGCGCCGGATGGTGTCGCCGGCCGTTACGTCACAGGTATACACACCTTTGGCCAGCGGGCCGGGCTGCAGCCGTAGCACGGCGGCGGTGGTGGCGGGCAGCTTCTGCTCGGCTACCAGCGCGCCCCGGGCATCGTAGAAGCGCACCTGCAGCGGCTTGCCGCGCAGCGCCTCACTTACTTCCAAATTCAGCTCCTCGCCTTTCACCGGATTCGGGTATACCACCAGTTGGCCCGTCACGGCTTTGGGACTACCAGTAGAAAGCGGCACGCCGGGGTTGGCCAGCGTGTAGGCCGCCACGGCATTGGGCAGCCCATAGCCGAGCAGGTTGTTGGGTGCGGCGGCCTGCGAAGCCGAACGCTGCAGAAAGCTGATGACCTGCTGGGCTGTGAGCGTGGGGTTGGCTTGCCAGAAGCAGGCCACCATGCCGGCCAGCACCGGGCAGGCATACGACGTGCCGCTGCCCCGCGTGGGCTGCCCGGCCGTGTTCACAATGGCGGTCTGGGAACCCATAGCAGCCAGGTTGGGCTTGATGCGGCCGTCGGCGCTGGGCCCAATGGAACTGAAGCCCACCCGCCGGCCAAACGAGTCGACGGCGGCCACGGCCAGAATGGAGTCGGCGTCGGCGGGGGCCAGAATGCGCTGCCATGCGCTGTTGCCCTCGTTGCCGGCCGAGTTCACCACCACCATGCCGGCGCGGGCAGCCAGCGTGGCGGCGCGGGTGCTGATGGTGGTGCGCCCGTTCAGGTCGGCGTAGGTGTAGTTGCCGTAGGGCGTGTCGAAGGTGCTGTAGCCGAGCGAGGAGCTGATAACGTCCACCCCGGCCGAGTCGGCGCGCTCGGCAGCCAGCAGCCAGTTGACTTCCTCAATGGGGTTTTCGCCGATGATGTTCTCCGTGATGTAGAGCCGGAACGTGGCCTTGGGCGCGGTGCCCACGAAAGCGCCCGTCTGGTTGGCGGCCATGGTGGACAGGCAGTGCGTGCCGTGGCTGTCGCGCCCGTACACAGCCGCGTTGCGCTCCACAAAGTTGTAGACGTCGGCCAGGCGGTTTTCCGTGCGCATGGCGGCAAACGGCGCGGTCTGGTTGACGCCCGGAAAACCGGAGTCGAACACGGCAATCTGCATGCCCTCGCCCCGGAAGCCGGCGTTGTGCAGCGACACGGCCCCGATCATCTGGGCCTGCTTGTAGGCGGTGCCATACACCGGATTGGCCTGGGTGCGGTCCAGGGTGGGGTCGGCAGCATCCTCGAAGCTGCGGGGCCGCACCGGGGCCGGGCCAGCGGCGGCCGTGCGGGTGAGCGTGGTGGCGCTGCGCACAAACGGCAGCGCCTGCAGGTTGCGCAGCGTGGCCGAATCGCAGGAAACCACCGCGGCGTTGAACCAGCGCGAGGTGTACCACACGGTGGCGCCCGGCACGGCCTTCAGCTGCGTCACGTAGGCGGGCGTTACGGGCAGGTCGCGGGGCTGCACGGCAATGTTCTGGCGGGTACGGCGCTGCACGGCCCGCGCCGACAGGTAGGCCTGCGGCTGACTCACGGTGAAAGGCGTGCCGGCTTTGTCGCGGAAATACACCAGGTGTTTGCGCACGGTGTTGGCCTGGCCGGAAGCCGGTATGGCCTGGGCCTGAGTGGCAGTGGGCAGCGCGGCACTGGCGGCCGCCAAAAATAAACCCGCCAGCAAGGCGGAATACGAGTGTTGCATGGAAAACTCAGCTGGTAGACGTGCCGGAAGATACGAATTTGGCTTCGTACTCCGACAAAGCCAGCTCCTGCCAACCGGGCCTACAACAGAACAGCCGCCGCCCGTAATAACGGGGCGGCGGCTGTACAGTCAGCATCCAATACGAAGGGTAACCAGCCTGGCTAGCGGCCAGACTCTATCAGAACTTCGGTGCGGGTGGAGCCGGTGAAGGGCCGCGTAGGGTCGGGCACGCAGTTGCCGGGCGGGCAGTAGATGAAGCGGCGGCGGCTCCGGTACACCGGCCCCACCCCAGCGGCATACACCTGGCGGTTGCGGAAATAGTAGAAGGCGTTGATGTACTCGCCGCCATCTTCCGCATCAGTTTCGCGCAGCCCGGTCATGACCGTCTTCGGATACGTGGTGGTCTGGCCGGCGGCGCTGGTAGTTGTGAACGGCGCTTCCACCTGCTTGTAGTGGGCATCGGCCTTATCCACCGGATTCTGCTCGTTGAAGGCGTTCAGGTTCCAGTAGTAGCCGGTGCGCACCGGGTACACCAGCTCCACGGTGCGGCGGTTGTTGCGGGTCACCAGCACATTGGTGGCCGAGGGGCTCACCACCAGCACGCTGTCGTCGCGCCAGGCGTCGGTGGGCGAGTTGCGGCGGGCGCGCACCACGCGGTAGGCCGTGCGGCCGCTGGCGTCGGTGAACTTCTCCTCCACCCGCTCCCGAAACTGAAACCGGGGCTGCGGCTGGCGCACATAGTTGTTCCAGAGCGTATCGGTCACCTCATAAATCCGAAACTGGCCGACTTCCGGCTGGTAGTAGCTGGTGTCGGTGGGCGCTACGGTTTCGGTTTCGTTCTGGCAGCCGGCCACGGCCAGCGTCAGCAGAGCCGGCACCAGCCAGCGGCGGGCCCGCAGCCCGGAAATAACAGTTGAACCCACAGTCATAGATGTAAATAGGGGCGGCCTAACAGGCGGCCGCGGCTTCCGAAGATACGGGAGTTTCGCCGATGGTGTGACGCTCAATCCAGCCGCCGCCAATTACGTCGTCGCCGTCGTAGAACACGGCGGCCTGGCCGGGCGTCACGGCGTGCACGGGCTCCTCGAAGTACACGTGGATTTTGTCGCCGATCTGCTCCAGGAAGGCGGCCGCGCCGCCGTTGTGGTTGTAGCGCACTTTGGTGCGGCTCGGCACCAGCCCGCGGCCTTCCAGCGAGGCAAACTTGCCCATGTTCAGCTTGCCCACCGTGGTGCGCGAGCTGGCCAGGTCATCGAAATTGCCCAGCACCACCTCGTTGGTATCGGGCCGGATTTCGGTGACGTAGGCCGGGTAGCCCAGCGCCACGCCCAGCCCTTTGCGCTGCCCGATGGTGTAGAACGGGTAGCCTTCGTGGGTGCCAAGCACGGTGCCGTCGCGCAACACAAACTTGCCGCCCGCCACGCGCTCCTCTAGGCCCGGCACGCGGCGGCGCAGGAAGCCCCGGTAGTCGTTGTCGGGAATGAAGCAGATTTCGTAGCTCTCGGGCTTGTTCACCAGCTCGGTGAAGCCGCGGCGGCGCGCCTCGTCATAGATTTCGGTTTTGCGCATCTTGCCCAGCGGAAACAATGTGCGGGCCAAGCTTTCCTGGCTGACGCCCCACAGCGCGTAGCTCTGGTCTTTGTTTTCGTCGAGGCCTTTGCTGATGACGTAGCGCCCGTCTTCGTGGCGCACCTGGGCGTAGTGGCCGGTGGCAATGAACTCGCAGCCGAGCTGGTCGGCGCGGCGCAGCAGCGCGTCCCACTTGATGTGGGTGTTGCAGAGCACGCAGGGGTTGGGCGTGCGGCCAGCCAGGTATTCCTCGGTGAAGTTGGAAATCACGAAGTCGCCGAACTCATCCCGGATATCGATGATGTAGTGCGGAAAGCCGAGGTCCACGGCAATCTGGCGGGCGTCGTTGATGCTGTCGAGGGAGCAGCAGCCGGTTTCCTTTTTGGAGCCGCCGGCCGAGGCGTAGTCCCAGGTTTTCATGGTCATCCCCACCACTTCGTAGCCTTGCTCGTGCAGAAGCACAGCCGCTACCGAGGAATCAATGCCGCCGCTCATGGCGACGAGGACGCGGCCGCGCGGAGCGGCAGGCGTCGAGGGTGCAAATTGCGTCATAGAAAGAGGCGCCCGCGGGGTCAAGGCCCGTGGCCGCAGTGGCAAAGATAACAACCGCGGCGGGCTCGTGGTTTCTTCCCGGCCGAAACCCGCCCGCAGAAACGCGCCGGGCCGGCCGGAATCTGTACTTTCGCGCTCCGTTCGTTGCGGCCAGCCGCTTTTAAGCCGCTGGCCCGTCTAATTCTGTTTTTGCTATGGCCTTGCTTACGTCCGTGCTGGTGCGCGGTATCAACAACCTCTCCGATGCCCGCTACTGCGCCGGCATGGGGGCCGACCGCCTTTCCTTCCTGCTCGACCCGGCCCTGCCCGGCTACCTCACGCCCGAGGCCGTGCAGGAAATCAGCGGCTGGGTGGCCGGCGTGGAGCTGGTCGGCGAGTTTGAGAAGCTGCCTGCTGAAGACATCAACGAGCTGGGCCAGCGCTGCAACCTGCACGGGCTGCTGCTGCACCGGCGCCGCACTCCCGCCGACCTGGCCCAGCTGCTGCTGCCGACCCAGAAGCTGGTTTCCTGGATTCCGGATATGCTGCCCGAAGACGTGGACACCCGTTTCCGCGACCAGCAACACCATCTGGCCGGCTTCGTGCTGGCCACACCGCCCGCCCAGCCGCTTTCGGCCACCCAGCTGACCCACCTCATCCAACAGGCCCGCATGTTCCCGCTGTGGCTGGGGGCCGGCTTTGCGGCCAGCACCGGCGGCTCCGTCCGGAAACTGGTGGAAACGGTGCGCCCCGCCGGCATCGTGCTGGAAGGCGGCGACGAAATCAAGCCCGGCCTGCGCGACTTCACCGAGTTGGAAGCCGTGTTCGAGGAGCTGGAGGCGTAGGCCTGCCAGCTTCAGGCCGCTAGCGGGCCGTCAGGCCATCACGGTTATCAGACCAAGCAGCGGGTCGGCCAACGCCCTGTCGCCCTCCACTTGCATGTGCTGTACCGCCAGCTCGCGCGGCAGGCTTTTCGTGAACAGTCGCCACGCCACGCTCCCGTCCAGTATGATTTGGGTAGCTACCGGCCCGGTATACCCGGTGCCCAGCTCCCAGCTGGTTTCGGCCCGCCGCAGATACCAGCTGCCGCCCCCCGCGCCCGTAATAGCCAGCGCCACCACCGCGCCTGCGGGGGCCGGCACCTTGCGGTAGTGGTGCGGCAGCGCCCGCAGGCAGGTACTCAGAAACGGCTGATACAGCTCAGGCGCGAAAAGCGCCGCCTCCTGCCCTACCGCCTGCCGGATCTGCTGCTGATGGTGCCACTTTTCGGTGTACTCGCGGGCTACGTGAAACCAATTGAGGGACGTTTCTTCGCCGGCCCAGGCCACTGGGAAGGCGGCCACCTCAAAAGGCGGCAACGAGCTGATGTAGGCACTGTAGGCCGGCCCGCTCAGCTCCAGCAGCCACGTGAGGATGGCTGGGCTGAGACGCTGGCCGGCAGCTACCCACTCGTTGTTGAGGCCGTTGAGGTACTCCACCACGTCGGCGTAGGCCGGGCTGGCGGGCCCGGCGCCCCCAAAATGCCCGTCGCGCAGCATGGACAAGGTCCGCAGGTTTCCGTCGAGCAGGTGCAGGGCCACGTCGCGCACCCGCCACTGCGGGGCCAGCGTAGGTTGCTCCCAGTCGGCCGGGGCCAGAGTCCGCAGCAGCGCAATCAGGTGCGCATCCACCACCGGGAACAGCTGCGCAGTATCCAGAACGGGCAACGGTTGCATACTTTCGACTATGACGCGGAGCGTTCTACGCAGCCGACTTGGCTGTTTGCGGGAACCTAACTTAGCTGAAACTGCACGTACTTGATGGGCACGCCCTGGGCGCGGTACTTGCTCTCGAAGTTCGTGACGATGTCCTCGGCGTGCGGGAGCAGCTCGGGCGTGGCGTAGAGGTCTTTGGTCTGGGCCAGGATCTGTACGCCGGGCCGCTCGGCTAGCACTTCCAGGGTGTAGTCGAACAGGGCTTCGTTGTCGGTTTTGAGGTGCACGAGGCCGCCGGGCTGCAGAATCTGCCGGTACAGGTCGAGGAAGCGCGGCGAGGTCAGGCGGCGCTTTATATCCCGGTCGCGGGGGCGCGGGTCGGGAAAGGTTATCCAGATTTCAGTTAGCTCGGCGGGCGCGAAATGCTGCAGCAGGTCGTGAGCCCGGGTGCGCACGAAGCCGACGTTGCGCAAACCCTGCTCCTCGGCCCGCTTGCTGCCGCGCCAGATTCTTTCGCCCTTGATGTCGAGCCCCAGAAAGCTGCGCTCCGAGTAGCGGGCGGCCAGACCCACCGTGTATTCGCCCTTGCCGCAGCCCACTTCCAGCGTGATGGGGTGCGGCGTGCCGAAGAAGTCTTCGTGCCAGCGGCCGCGCAGCTGCTCGTAATTGGCTTTGCCGGGTTCTACAATGTCGGGCCGTTCGGCGTTTTCGGCGAAGCGTTGGAGTTTGATACGGGGCACTGGGTCGTTATTTGTTGTTCGTCGTTCGTTTTTCGAAGCAAATGGGCCGGTAGTTTTTCATTGTTCAATGAGTCGCCGAAAAACGAACGACGAACAACAAATAACGACTTCCCTAAAAGTCCACTTCGGCAACCACAAAGGTACTGCCCCCGATGAACACCACATCATCGGGGCCGGCGGCGGCGCGGGCGGCCTGCACGGCTACCGGCACCGGGCCGTACACGCTACCATGCAGGCCTACGGCCGCGGCGCGCTCAGCCAGCTCCGCAGCTGGCAGGGCCCGCGGAATGTTGGCCTGGCAGAAGTAGTAGGTGGCGTGCGGCGGCAGTAGACTCAGCATCTTGCTCACATCCTTGTCATTCACCACGCCCAGCACAAAGTGCAGCCGCTGCATCGGCAGGCGCGCCAGCTGCCCCACGATGAAGCGAATGCCCGCCTCGTTGTGGCCCGTGTCGCAGATAACCAGCGGCTGGCGGCCCAGGATGGTCCAGCGGCCCAGAAACCCGGTGAGGCGGCGCACCTCGCGCAGCCCTTCGCGCACGGCGGCCTCCGGAATCGTGAAGCCCTGGCGGCGCAGTTCGTCCACCACGGCCAGCACGCCGGGCAGGTTCAGGCGCTGGTAGTCGCCCACCAAGCCCAGCTCTAGTTTGGAGAGCAGCAGCTGGCCGTCGGGTTGGGTGATGGTGAGGAGCTGGGTGTCGTCGGCGGGGGCCGTGGGCGCGGCCAGCTCGGCCAGGTAGTGCTGATCGGCGAAGCGCAACGGGGCCTGTTCGGCAGCAGCTTTCTGCTCGAACACCGCCTGCACTTCGGGCTGGGTCTGGCTGATGATGGCCGGCACGCCGGGCTTGATGATGCCGGCCTTCTCGCCCGCAATCAGCGGCAGCGTGTTGCCGAGCAGGTTCTGGTGGTCGTAGCTGATGTTGGTGATGAGCGAGACGAGCGGCGTGATGATGTTGGTGGAATCCAGGCGTCCGCCCAGCCCCACTTCCACCACGGCCACGTCTACCTGCTCCTCGGCGAAGTAGACGAAGGCCAGGGCCACGCACATCTCAAAAAACGAGGGCTGCAGCTCGGCAAACAGCGGCTGCCAGCGGGCCACCCACGCCACCAGATATTCCGGCGTCAGGTCCTGCCCGTTGATTTTGATGCGCTCCGTGAATTCCTTGAGGTGGGGCGAGGTGTAGAGGCCCACCTTGTAGCCGGCTGCCTGCAGCACCGCCGCCAGCAGGTTGGAGCTGCTGCCCTTGCCGTTGGTGCCCGCCACGTGCACGCAGCGCAGCTGCCGCTCGGGGTTCCCCATGGCCGCGGCCAGCGCCTCCGTTCGTTCCAGCCCCGGCTTGTAGCCGGCCTCGCCCACCCGCTGAAACATGGGCAGATGGCTATAGAGGTAATCGAGGGTTTGCTGGTAGGTCATGGAGGCAGGAAAGCAGTAGCGCGCACTTTGTAGTGCGCGCCCCCGCACCGTTCAGATAACTGCAACGGCGCGAAGGCGCGAACTACAAAGTTCGCGCTACGGCCCGCAAAACAAAGCCGCCGGCCGGATTTCTCCAGCCGGCGGCCCGGTATGATTTTAAGCGTTTGAAAGTCTAGCGCACCGTGAAGCGGAACGTGTAGAAGCCGGTGCCGCCGCCGTTGGCGGAGTTGGTGCGGCGGAACTCGGCGTTTTCCAGCGCGTCGCGGCAGGCCCGCTCCTGCGCCGCCGATACGTTGCCGGATACCTTGGTCACGGCCTCCACTTCGCCGTCGGCACTCACTTTAATCTTGAAGCGCACGAAGCCGGAGTTGTTGTCGATAGCCGGAGCCGTGGGTCGGTTCACGAAGGCCCAGCCGCTCATTTCGAGGCCGCCGGAGCCGGGGCTGCTGCCGCTGCCGCCGCTGCCGGGCTGCCCGTAGAGGGCCTTGGCATCCAGCGAGCCATTCGGGTCGCCCTGGTCGCCGACGGAGCCGGGCCGGTCGCCGTTGTTGTTGCCGGTGGGTGCGTTGCTGCTGCCGTTTACGCCGTTGCCGCCTCCATTGGCGCTGCCTTTGGGCGTGTAGAGCGTGCGCGGGCGCTCCACGGGCCGGGGGGCTTCCTTTACCTCCTCACGCGGGGCCGGCGACGGCTTTTCCACGGGCGGGGCCGTTACGGGGCTTTCCTCGGCCTCACTCGTGACGGTGCGGGCCTCGGCGGCCTGCTGCGGTACGGGCGGCGCCGTCTGGGGCTGCGGCGGCGTGGGCTGCGGGTCGGGGTTGGAGGCGGGCGGGCGGCTGTCCTCGCGGTTGCGCGAGTCGTTGGCGGTGGCCAGGCTCTGGATGTCGCCGGAGCCGGCTTCGTCCACGCCATAGTTCAGCTCCACGCCGTCGCCACCCAGCGCGTCGAGGGGCGGATCAGGGCCTTTGAACACGGTGAAGAAGAACACGGCAGCCAGGGCCGCGTGCAGCAGCACGGTGCCAACCAGGGCTTCTTTCCGATGTTCTTCGCGGTATTCCATTGCGGTGATGAGGTGATGAAGAAATCAGGTGACTAGGTAAGGGAGGTAAAGTACTAATGGTTCAGAACAAGAGGCCAGATGAACTTCCTCGCCCGCTTCCTCTTCACGTCTTCACTTCATATACCTCATCACCCAACTTATTTCCCAGCGGCCTGCTGGGCCTGGGTGGCCATCACCATTTTAATCTTGAGGCGGTTGCCGATTTCCAGGATGTCTACGAGCTTCTGCACATTCAGGGAGGCATCTACGCGCAGCACGGCGATAGGGCTGTCAAGGCCCTGCACGCGGCGCTGCAGCTCGCCTTCCAACTGCGCGGCGCTGGTCGGCTGCCGGTCGATGAAATAACCGCCGGCCGCGTCCACGGAAATCGTAATGGGCTGCTTCATCATCTGCTTGCTGCTTTTGGCATTGGGCAGCATCAGTTTGATGATGTTGGGGTTCACCATCGTCGACACAATCAGGAAGAACAGCATCAAAAAGAACATGATGTCGTTCATCGAGCTGGTTTCGACGTGCGAGGAAAGCTTACGGCGGCGGCTGAGGTTCATAGAGTAACTGAGTAGCGGAGTAACTGAGTGGATGTGCAGACAACTGAGCAGAAGGAAAACCTACTCAGTTACTCCGCTACTCAGTTGCTCACTTAGTTGTCCTGCAGGATGTCCATGAACTCGATGGCCGAGTTTTCCATGCGGAACACCAGGCGCTCGACCATGATGCTGAGCCAGTGGTAGCCGATGTGGGCAATGATACCCACAATCAGGCCGGTGGCCGAGGTAACCATCTTGGTGTACAGACCGCCCGAAATCTGGGCAATGCCGAAGTCGCCGGTGGCGCTGATGGCATAGAAGATCTTGATAACCCCGATGATGGTACCCACGAAGCCCAGCATCGGCGCAATGCCGGCAATGATGCCTAGGATACTGATGTTCTTTTCGAGGCGGGCAATTTCCACCTTGCCGACGTTCTCCACGCTGGTTTCGATGTCTTTCAGCGGCAGCCCGATGCGGCGAATGCCCTTTTCAATCATGCGGGCCAGCGGCGTGGCCGTCTGGGCGCACAGCATTTTGGCCCCCTGCAGGTCGCCTTTCACCATCAGGTTGCGGATGCCGGGCATGAACGACTCGGGCACGGCCGCGGCTTTGCGGATGGTGATGTAGCGCTCAATGATGATGTAGAGCGACACAAACGAGAGCAGAAACAGCGGAATCATGATGCCCCCGCCCTTCACAATCAAATCCACCAGCGAGAGGTCGGCGGCGGCGGCGTTGGCAGCCGCGTTGGCGGCCGTGGCGGTGGAGTCGGCGGTGGCCGCGCCGGCGGCGGGCGCGCTGCCGACTTGCATCTGAAGCAGCAGGGAAAGCAATACGGTCATGCTAGTAATTGAGTACCCAGAGAGAGGAACCCATCCGCTTGCGCAGGATGGTGGCCTGCCGGTCGGCCGAGGTGCGGTCGGCGTAATCGGCAACGGAGAGCTTGAACTGCCGGCTGCCGGCCTGCGGCAGAATCACGCGGGCCGGGTGGCCCAACCGAATCAGGGCCTGACGGCCTTTCTCGGCATTGGCGAGGCTGGTGTAGGAACCGGCCACCACGTAGTAACGGTTGGTGCGGCTGTTAATTGTCGCGGTGCTGGCTACCGGGGTTGCATTACCGGCCCGGGCTTTTTCCCAACCCGGCGCTTTCACGGCGGCTTTGGCCGATTTGGCAGCCGGACCCTGCACGTCCTTGCTCACGGGCTTCACGGCTACGGCCTTGGCGGCAGCGGCCGGCGCGGCTTTCACCACCGGCGCGGCTACCGGCGCTTTCCGCACCACGGCCGCCACCGGAGCAGCGGCGGGCTTGGTGGCCACGGCGGGCGTAGCTACAGCTACTTCAGCGGCCGGGGTAGCGGCGGCTGGCGCCGGAGCCACGTAGTTATCGGCGGGCGTGAGGGCCGCCTGCTGGCGGCTGATGGCTGGCGCGGTTACTACTGGCTGGATTTGCGGCGTGTTAGCGCTTACCTCCCGGAAAGCCGGCAGGCGCAGACTCTGGGGCAGATAGCCCTGCTGATCGGCGAACATATAGCTGGCCGAGAACATCAGGCCTACTACCACGGCGGTAAGCGCGTTGTAGACCAGCCGCGCGGCGCGGCGGCGCACGGTGGCCAGCTGCGGCACGGCCGGCTGCCGCTCGCGCGAGTTCAGCGCATCGGTAGCGCGCACCGGGCGCGACACCAGCTCCGGCAGCCCAAAGCTGGCCGACAGCAGGTTGTCGGTGCCGGTGTACTCAAACTCCAGGCCGCGGCCGGCGGAGCGGCGGAACGTGCCAATACCGCTCAATTCGGCGCGCTGGGTGGTGTCCAGTTCTTCCTGCATGCGGGCCACGGCCTCGCGCACCAGCTGGCGGGCCTGCGCCGTGCTCAGGTTCAGGCGTGCGCTCAGCGCATCCACCAGCAGCCCGTCGTTGCGGGTCAGCGACTGGTTGAAGGCTACGCGCTTGGCCGGCGGGGCCAGCGTGTGCCGCACCGGATGAATGCGGGCAGGCGCGTAGTCGGCAATCAGGCCGCCAAAGTCGGGGATGATGACGCAGTCATGGTCCCGGAGCAGGGTGCGGATATGGTCGGAGAGCGGCATATATTTTTAGTGCGTAGTGCCTGGTGCTTGGTGCTTAGTAACTGGTCGTTGCACGACCTATGCACTAAGCACCAGGCACCAAGCACTAATTTTAGAAGTCGTAGGTGACACCGGCCAATACGTTGATTCCCTTCACTGGGTAGTTGAGGAACCGCTCATATTGCCGGTTAAGCAGGTTATTGCCTTGAGCAAAGATGCTTAGATTTTCCATAATGCGGTAATCGGCGCGCAGATTCAGGTCGATTACGGAGTCGGTGGGGCGCACGAATTCGCGGGGCTGCAGGGCATTGGCGCCGTAGCGGTAGCCCGAGCCGAAGCTGGAGCTATAGGTGTAGAGCTCAGCGCCCAGCAGCAGCTTTTCATACACGTTGTGCGAGGCAAACAGCACCGACTGGAAGGCCGGCCGGTGGAAGGCCTCGGCCAGCGTCTTCACGTTGTAGCCGTTGTAGTCGGCCTTGAGGCCGATGCGGGTTTTCTCGGCCGCGTTGTAGATGATTTCGCCGTGGATGTTGAGCAGCTGGGTGGCTTTCTTGTCGTAGACCAGGTCAAACTTGGTGGAGTCGCGGCGGGAGTTGTTGTAGAAGTACAGGTTCCGGTCGTTGCTGAGCGTCACCTTGGCATTCACTTCCAGCGCCCGGGCCGGCGCGGCCTGGAAGCCGAAGTACAGCGTGGGCCCGCGGTGGGTGTCGGCTACGCGCTGGTTGGGGGCCAGCCAGGGGTTTTCGGTGGTCAGGTCGTACATGCTCACGCGCTGCAGACCGCCGCCCAAACCGGCAAAGACCACGAACTTGTCTTCCGTAACGGTGTAGCCCACCCGCACGGCCGGGTACACCTTGAACTGCGACACGTCGCGGATGGTGTCGCCGGTGTAGCCCAGGGTGGCGCCCACGGTCAGGGCCAGGCGGTTCAGGGTGAGGTTGTAGGCGGGCGTCACCTGCACGAAGGGCCGGCGGTAGCTCAGCGAATCCTTGAAGGAGATAAACGACAGGTCGCCGTTGACGGTCACGCGGCTGGTTTCCGTGAGGGCGTAGCTGGAGCGCAGCTCGGCGTAGATGTTGTTTTCCTTGGCCTCAAACCGGTCGTTCCAGTGCCGGAAGCCCAGGGCCACGTCGTACTGGAAGGCGGCGTCGGTGGCGCGGTTACGGGCGTACACCTTGGCATCGGCCCGGAAGAAGGTTTGCTTGAGGCTGTCGGCTTCGGGCAGCACGGGCCGGTCGCGGTTGTAGCCGTAGAAGTTGTACCGCTCCCGCCCGATGTCCACCTTAGCGCCCAGCGCCGTGCTGCCGCTGTAGGTTTCACCGTGCACGCCCAGGCTGGTGCGGCTTTGGCCGGAGTTCTGCTTGTCAATCGGGCCGCGGCTCGACGACAGGTGGTTCAAATCGAGCCCGTAGGAGGCCGAGTTACTGCGAGTGTTGTGCAGGTGGGCGCGCCCCAGGAAGGTGCCGTAGTTGCCGATGCCGGCCTTGAGGTAGTTGCCGGTCTGCGGGGTCAGCTCCTCTTGCCGGATGGTGAGCACCCGCACCGAGGGGTTGAGCAGGTCCGACGGCAGCTTGTAGTCGGGGTAAGTATACGGCACCTGGGCCGCGGTTTTGGTGGGCGGCGCGATGGTGATTTTCTCGAAGTTGCGGGTGGCTTCGGGCAGCTGGTTGACCCGCTCTTTTACGATTTCGATTTCGGCCTCCTCAATCTTGCCGCGAGGGTTGGGGCGCGTAGTCTGGGCCTGGGCCACGGCGGGCACGGCGGCCAGCAGGCCGGCCAGCGCCAGCATTTTCGACGGATGAAGCGTCATAAGTTCGGGAGTGGATTCAGTGCAGGCATCGGTTGAGATACGCTGCAGCAACCAATTAATATTCAGACAACTATTTCAGGATACACAAGCAAGCTTGCGCCTATTCCTCCTCGCCTACCGGCCCATCGGTGCGGTTGCTGATGGTGTCGGTGGGCTGGGCAGTGCTGGGCAGCAGGGAGCTGCGGCCGGCGGTTTTGCCCTTGGGCGTGGCCGGGGCTTTGCTGGTGCCGGGCTTGGTGGTCGTGGGCTTGGTCGGGGCGGGTTTGGTGCCGCCGGCCGGGCTGTCGGAAGGCAGCGCGGCGAGGCGCTTCTTGGCCCCGTCAATCACCTCGGCCACTGGAAATTTGTTGTCGATGATAGAGTTGAGGGTGGCGCGGGCCTGGAAGTTTTCACCCTGCGCGGCGTAGATGTCGGAGATGAGCAGGAAGCCCCGGCCCTGCCACAGCTCGTAGTTGGAGGTGTTGGTTTTGTAGGCGGCGTCGAGGGCTTCTGGGTACTTCTTCTGCTGATACAGCGCATCGGCCACCAGGTACTGGGCTTCAGCGCCGTTTTCATCGGCCGCCGCCGCCGTGGCGGCTGTGTTCAGCTCCGTAATGGCCTGGTCGAAGTTGCCGGCCTTGAAGCTGGCCTTGCCCAGGTAGAGCAGCGCGGCGTTGGTAGCGGTGGGCGAAGCGGCCTGCGTCTGCAGCTCCTGGGCCACGCGGCGCGTGTTTTCCAGGTCGCCGCTTTCGTAGTAGCTGCGCATCAGCCCCAGCCCGGCATTGGCAATTTCGCGCTTGTTCTGCGACGACGTGCGCAGTCGCGTGTAGTAACTGATGGCCTCGGGGTAGTTCTTGTTCTCGAACTCCAATTCGGCCACCCGGCCCACGGCGCGGTTCACAAACTCCGACTTACCTTCCTGTACCACAGCTTTCAGCTTCGGCAGCGCCTCGGCCTTCTTGCCAGTGCGCAGCAGCGCGTCGGCCAGGAAGTAGCGGCCATCAGCCGCCAGGGCGTTATCGGGATACTGCTTCAGGTACGACTCCAGGCGCGGAATGGCCTGGGCGTACTTCTCGGCCAGGTACAGCGACTTGGCGGCCTCAAACTCCACGCTTTCGGTGGCTTTGCTGTCGGGGTTCTGCTGCTTGAACTGGGCCAGATACTGGTCGAATTCCTCGGTCTTGCCCTGCGCCGACAAACTTTCCTGCAGCGAGTAGATGGCGCTGCTAGCCGCTTTGGTGCGCGGATACTGGCTCAGCACCTGTTTGAAGTCGGCGGCGGCCTTATCGTGCTGCTCCAGGTTGGCGTAGGCCACACCGCGCTTGTGCAGCGCCTGCGGGATGAGGGCCGAGTTGGGGCGGTTGGTAATCAGGCGCGAGAAGCCATCCACGGCCTGCTGAAACGAGCCCGCCTCGAAATCCAGCTGGGCCTGCTGGTACACGGCGTCGTCGGCGTAGCGCGAGGTGGGCGAGGTGCGCAACAGCGTGCCGAGTGTGCTGGCCGCTTCGTCGCGGCGGCCCAGCAAACCCAGCACCACGCTTTTCTGGTAGTAGGCGTAGTCTTTGTCGGCAGCATTGGCCGCAATGACTTTGTTGTAGAGTTCCAGCGCCTGGGTGTAGTTTTTGGCTACGTAGTAGGTGTCGGCCAGGCGCAGACTCACGTCATAGTAGTTGGGGTCGACGGGCTTGGCCACCGGGTCCTGCAGCCAGGCCTGGAACTGCGGCCGGGCGCGGTCGTACTGCTGGGTGTTGTAGTAGGCATAGCCGAGGCCGTAGCGGGCCTTCTGCTCGAACACCTTCTCGTCGGGCGTGACGCCGCCAGAGCGGGCGGTGCGGGCCGCGGCGGTGTAGGCCGTAATGGCGGGCTGGTACTGCTGGCCCACGCTGTAGATTTCGCCTTTCAGCACCTGGGCAGCGGCGCGCAGCGCGTCGTCCTGGGGGTACTTCAGGCTCTTGTCGAGCAGCGGCAGAGCCTCGGTGTAGCGGGCGTTGTTGTAGAGCGTAGCGGCCTGCAGGTAGGATACGCGCTGGTAGGTAGCGTCGAGCTTGGCGCTACGGTCGTCGAGGTTGTCGAGGTAGTTGAGAGCCTGGGCGTAGTCGGAGGAATTCAGGAAACTCTCGCTCAGGATGTCGTCGGCGGCTTCGCGGTTTTTGGAGCGCGGGTACTTCTTGCCGAAGTCCTTGAGGGCCGCAATTACCTCCGGCGTGTTGCCCAGCTCGTAGTTGATCTGCGCGTACTTGAGGGTGGCGTTTTCGGTGATGTTCCGGTCGAAGCTGGCTTTGCGGGCCGCGTCAAACGAGTTTAGGGCCAGCTGCTTCTGGCTGGTTTGCAGGTAGCTCAGCCCCAGGTGGTAGGCGGCATTCTGCCCCAGCGAGTCGCGGCGGGCGGCCACGCCCTTAAACGAGCCGATAGCACCCTTGAAGTCGCCCTGCTTGTAGTTGGCATACCCGATTTTGTACTGCACCTCGGGCTCGATCTTCTTGCGGCCGGCGGCATACTTGTCGAAATATTCGGCGGCCTGCTTGAAGTCCTGCTTCTGATAGTAGGCGTCGCCCACCAGCAGCTGAATCTCGTCGGCTGACTGCGGCGGCGGCGTCTGGGCCAGGGCCTTGGTGCCGTAGTCGATCAGGCCGTCGAAGTTGCCTTCCTTGTAGTAGATCTGGCTCATCACGGCCGGCACCACGGGGCGGTAGGCGTCGTTCTGCTCGGCCACGGCCAGGTCCTGGCGGGCTCCGGCGTAGTCGCCGGCGCGGTAGGCCAAGTAGCCGGCGTAGTAGGAGCTGGCGTAGCGGTACTCGTGGGTGCCCTGCTTGTTGCGGTCGAACTGCAGCTTGGCCTTGTCGAACTCCTTCTGCGCGAAGTAGCTGTAGCCCAGCTTGAACTCCGACTCGGCACGTTGCTCGGTGCTCAGGTTGTCGGTGCCCACGCGCTGCAGGTAGTCGATGGCCTTGACGTAGTCCTTCTTGTCGAAGTAGAACTTGCCCAGCTCGAAAAACGCCACGGCGGCCTTGGGGTGGGCCGGGTTTTGGCGCGCAAAGGCCAGAATCCGGTCCTCGGCGTCGGGGTGGAACAGGTAGAGGCCGGCCACGGCGTAGTAGTACTCGGCGTCGATGGTGCGGCCCTCGGCTAGCTCGCCGGTGCGGCGCTGGGTCAGGTCGAGGTAGCGCTGGAACGCCTGCTGGGCGGCGCCATACTTGCCACGGTCGAACAGCTCCAGGCCTTCCTGGAAATGGCGCTCGTCGGAGGCGAACACCTGGGTTTGCTGGGCTTGGGCGGCCAGCGGCGCCGCGGCGCTGAGGGAAGCGGCCAGCGCAATCCGGGGGAATAACTTCATTGCTCGGCGTTACGGGAAGCGGCCCCACCAGGGCCGGAGTTGGCCAAAAGTAGCGAAAAACGCGCTTGGGTTGCGGCAGAATCGCCTTTTAGCTAGTGGTAACGAGGGATTAGGTGGGTTTGGTGTAGCCGAAAGGCGGCAGTTACCTTCGGTCCGCTGTTTATCCGCCAGCCTCTCCCCCATGCAACGCTCCTGTTTGCTGCTCCCGCTCCTGCTGCTGGCCGGCTGCTCCGCTCCCACTGATTCTGCGGGCAGCTACCCGCAAAACCCGGCCATTTCCGATGCCCAGGGCCATCCACGGGACTCCACCACGTTCTATTTTCCGGCGGCGGATTCACTGCCTGCCACTTATGTTTCTAAGAGCAAGCGCCCGACTTCGTACGTCATCGACGAAAGTGTGATGAACTGTACTGACGAAATGAAATATGCCTCCTATGCGCTGACGTATTTCAAAGCACCAGTCCTGTCCAATTATTACCTAGGCACGGATACGTATCGATTTCTTTGGCTTCGCTCCTTTCACTTACCAGTACTTCTGACGCTCAGTGCCAATGAAGAAGGGGCTTCGCTGCGTACTCAGGTTCTCGACAAGAAGCCGGGCTTTCATATGCTAACTGTCCAGCATCCGGATAGCCTATCACCCACCGTAACCGCCGGCGAGCGGACTCGTGCACAGAAATATTATACTCAGACGATGGCCGATCCTGAATTTATTAGGAGCGTAGCTGAAGGAAAACGCCGGGCACAACTCATAGACTCGGCTGATACTGTCTTGCCGGTCACGCATCAACAGCTGCAGCATTTTCGGCAGCTATTGGCACAATACCAGTTCCAACGTACATCTGCCTGCCAGCCCGTTCTTATGCTAGATGGTGCCTACTGGCTGCTCGAAGCCCATCAGGCCAGCGGCTATAATATGGTGGCACGCCGTAGCCCTGATGAAACGGACGGTTTCCATAAAGCCTGCGAGTATCTGCTGGACCTCAGCTCGGCCCGCGGCGAGGAGCGGTATTAGCTACTGCCGCTCCAGCGTCACCTCGTCGCGGGTGAAGTCGATGGCGCGGCGGTCTACCGGGCCGCGGCATTCCAGCACGCGGGGCGGCAGCAGCTTGCCCTTAGGCCCGGTCTGGACCTGGGCCTCGCCCACAATATCGAGCACGGCCACGGTTTCGCCGTTCAGGCGCAGCGCCCACTTGCCCGGCTGCACCGGCCCCGTCAGGTGGCCGATGAGGAAGGTTTCTTTGGGGGATACGGGGATGATGTCGAGGACTTGCATAGGAAAGGCAGCGGAGATAGTAGAAAAAATCACTTGGTCACTTCAGTGGCGTAGCGTAGCCGGAAGGCCTCAGGAAGAAGCCTATCCAGCTTCTCCGAAACGCCTATCAGACAGCTGAGTCGGTAGTCATCCAGTCTGATTTGCTTGATGAAACTTTCCTTCACCACTGTGAACGTGTAGCTGGGCTGGTGGGAGTCGGTGCCGCCGTTTCGGTAGTGGCTTTTTAGCGTGGACAAATACACTTGGTCCAGTGGGGCAAACAGCGCACTCCGTTCCGCTGGTGTTATTACTCTGGTAAACAATGCATCCCGGATGCCTAACCCATGTAGCTCAACCTGAATTGTGCTATCGGTAAGTACGTACTCCCGGTGGGCAAACATCTCTGAAACCGATATTCTCAGACGAGTAACTTTCTGCGGCTGTTGCGCTATACTATAGCGGCACGTCAGCCCAAGTAGCAGCGTCAAAATCTTCTTATCCATCCTGGTCTGCACTCAACCCACATCCTGCGCCTTGATGCGCGAGTCGAACCGAAACTCCTCCCGGGCCACGATGCGGATGCGCTTGAAATCGGGGTGGCGGCTGTGCAGGATGTAGTTGAATTCTTGGGGTACGATGGACGAGGGCACGCGCAGCACAGCCGAGCTGCGGCGGCGGTACCAGGCGTCGCCGAGGGGCTGGCACACGGCGTAGCGGCTGGCTTTTTCCCAGTCGGCGGGGAGCTGGGCGGGGCTGATTTCTTCGATCAGCACGTCGTCGGGCACTTCAATTACCAGCACCCGGAACTGGTCGGTGAGGCCCTCGCCGCTGCGGTGCACCACGTTTTCGAGGCAGGCCAGGGCGCGGGTAGCGGCCGTGTAAATCACGAACTGGTCCTTGAAATTCCAGCGCGCCCGGTAGCCCGAGGCGAACAGGTCGTCGGCGTACTTGGCCAAGCAGATGCGGTATACCAGCATGCAGATTCTCCCGGTTACGACAAGTCGCCGTAGGCGATGCGCGTGAGTTCCTCGGCCACCAGATCAATGCCGCCGCTGGTTTCCAGCAGCCGCAGCGGAATCTCGCCGTCGAGGCCGTGGGCGGGCTTGTCGAGCCAGCGCAGGTATGCGGCCGCGTTGCCGAACACCTCCAGCCCCAGGTTGTAGAGGCTGATGATTTTAAGCGTTTTCTCGCTGCTGGCTGCGCTCAGGTTTTTCTTTTCCTGGGAGTAGGTGCGCAGGGTTTTGGTGGATAGCTCGTAGATGGCCTCCAGCTCCTGGGCCTGCAGCTGGTAGGCCTCGGCCACCTCAAACACCGTGGCCGCCGGCACACCTTTGCGGGCCTCCATCACCAAGGCGTAGGCGTCCTGCCCGGCCCGGCCCCAGGCGGCCCATTTTTTGCGCAAAGCCGCCGGCATGGGGGCCGTAATCTTGGGTTGATGAGCAGGTGTGGCCATGGTAAATTTCCGGTTAGCGAATCGAACTTATGGAATTTTTTCTGATTAACGAGGAAAAATTTCCTTTGGTTCTCCGGAGCTGTCAGCGCGGGCGTTCCAAGGCGGGTACCTTGGGCTTATCAGCGGGTATCGTAGGCTCCTAAATAGACCGGGGCTTCAGGGACACCCGCGCATCTCAACAGGCCCCCCGCCAAGCAGAAAAGCCCGCCCGATTTCCCCAATGGGAAGCCGGACGGGCTTTTCTGGTAATGAGGGAACCAGCTATGGATCTTCACTAGCGGGTTAAGCTGGAAGCAGCCGATGTAAAGACACAACATGTTGCGTCTCGTCGTTGAACGACTCGAAGCGTGAATTTTTAACAACATCAGCAACGGCGTAGTGACGCAAGGTCTTGCGTCTCTACGCCGTTGCTGCTGGCTACGCGGTAAGTTCGGCCGGCTCTGGGATACTCACGCTGTTCAGGGCATTTTCCAAGGCCGTATCCTGTACGCCAGGGATGGCAACGCCTTCCACGCGCACTACCGTTACGTCGGTCATGCCCAGGAAGCCGAGGACGGCCTGCAGGTACGGAGCCACGAAGTCGAAGCCGGCAGCAGGGCCTTCTGAGTAGATGCCGCCGCTGGACATGGCCACGTACACTTTCTTGCCGGTTACCAGGCCCAGAGGTGCGTTATCGACGTACTTGAACGTGATGCCGGCGCGGGCAATGTGGTCAATCCAGGCTTTGAGCGTGGACGGGATGCCGAAGTTGTAGAGTGGTGCGCCGATAACGATGATGTCGGCGGCTTGCAGCTCGGCAATGGCGTCGTCGGAGTGGCGGGCGGCTTCTTGCTGCTCGGGCGTGCGGTTGGCGGGCGGCGTGAAGAAAGACTGCAGCTTGGCTTCTTCCAGCTGCGGGAACGGATGCGTGGCCAGGTCGCGGGTGGTTACGGTGCTGTCGGGATAAGCGGCTTGCAGCTTTTCGATGATGCCGTTGGCCAGTTTGATGCTGAAGGAAGCGCCGCCGCGGGGGCTGGAAATGACGTTCAGAATGTTCATGCTAGTGTAATAGAAAGAAGTAGGCGTCTCCCCGCTGCACCGCGAAATCGTGCCGACCCCGTCCCGTAGGTGCGATGCTTCGGCCAGATATGCGGTCCGCGAAAATGAAAATCAATGTCTATACATTAATTGTACCGACATAGTTTCAAACCTCTTTCTATTTTGCTCTACCAAGTACTTCCCACCATCCAACCCGGCACCGACAACTACTCCCCACACCCCGAACGCTCCCCACCACCGCCACCCGCAATGCAGTGTCGCCGCCAGCAACAGCCCGAAGCCGCCGAGCCGGCGCAGCTTCTCGCGCAGGGCCAGCCAGCGGCCATAAGCGGCGGCAGCGGCCACCGGCAGGAAATAGCCCCGCCACGCTCCCTCCGGCTCCGACAGCACCCATACTTCCCGGCACGTCGGGCACGCAAAACGCACCACCGGCTCCGCCGATGGTGCCTCCTCAGCCGGCAGCATCATCAGCGGCTTGCGGAGCAGGTGCTGCTCAAACGCCTCATATTCCCACCACGAGGGAAAACCGTACAACCCGGCCGGGAAGCAGTCAGGGCACATTTCGTTTGGGGCGGGGTTTCAGGATGCGGCGCAGCAGCCAGATTACGGCGTACAGGAAAAAGGAGGCAAATCCGGCACCTAACAGAGCTGGCAGCAGACTATGGTCGAGCGGGTATGTCATCCATAACCCTCCCATTATGAACAGCGTCGCAAGCAGCCAATACCACTTCAGTTTACGACTACGCTCCATCATATTAACTAAGTATACACTACTCACGCCCCCTGCCGTCACCTACTCTTCAAGGTAACCTTAACTCGTCCTCTACTGCCCTACTACCGCGTGCAGTGGCACCGGGTGGATGATCAGCCAGATCAGCTCGCGCAGGATTTCACCGTCGGTCATAGAGCCCGAGTCGATGCCTTTGCTCTGGGCGTCGGCGCGGCGGATGAGGTGCACGATGTCGCGGGTGCGGTGGAAGTCGAACACCTTCAGGCCGGTCTGGTAGTCTTTGCGCTGGATGGGGAAGCGCAGGCCCATTTTCAGCCAGTCGGCTTCGGAGGGGTTGGGATTCTGGTGCAGAGCCAGCAGGCGGGAAAAGTAATTGAACAGCAGCGTTAGGTTCGGGATGAGCGGGTTGTTCTTGGGGTTGGCCTCGAAGTAGAGCAGGATGCGGTTGGCTTTGAGCACGTCGCGGCGCACCAGGGCGCTCTGCAGCTCGAAGATGTTGTACTCCTTGCTGATGCCCACCATGCGCTGCACTAGGTCCTCGTCGATGCTATGGCCGGGCAGCAGGTTGATGAGCATCTTGTCCACCTCGTTGGTGAGGCGGCCCAGCTCTCCGCCGATGTACTCGGCCAGCATGGCCGTGGCCTGGGGCGTAATCTGCTGGTTTTTCGAGCGCACGTAGTTGCTCAGCCAGGGTGCCACCTGGTTATCGTAGAGCTTCTTGCTGGTCATGAGCACGGTACCGGCCGGGGCGGGGTCCTTTTTGTCGCCGGCCAGCAGCTTGCCCAGCTTTTTGCGCGCATCCAGCGTCTTGTGCTTGTAGCAGAACACCAGCACCGTGCTTTGCAGCGGGTTGCGTAGGTAGGCCTCCAGAAACGGCCACGACTTCTCGGCCTCCAGATCGGCCACGGCCTGGGCCTCCTTCACAATAACTACCGAGCGTTCCGCCATCATGGGGAAGCGCTTGGCCTGGCCCAGAATGCCGGCCACGTCGGTGTCCTTGCCGTACATGACCACCTGGTTGAAGCCTTTCTCATGCTCGGGCAGCACGTGCTTTTCCAGCAGATCGGCCAGCAGATCGATATAGTACGGCTCCTCCCCCTGCAGAAAGTACACGGGCGCAAACTGCCGCTGCTGGAGCTGCTTCAGGATTTCGTCGGGCGAGGCGGTCAAGGGTGAAGTTGTGAAGTGATGAAGTTGTGAAGGCCCCACGGCGCAATCCCGCCGCGGCTTTCACTTGGACTGCAAATGTACCACAGGCCTTTTTACCTTTGCGCCTCTTACTTGCGTGAGTTGGCCGTGTCTGTCGTGTCTTTATCCTACAACCACCGCCTAATTCACAACTTCACCACTTCACAACTTCACCCTTGAACTTAATAGACGAACTGCGCTGGCGGGGCATGTTTCACGACATGATGCCCGGCACCGAGGAGCACCTGCTGAAGAACGCGCCCATCACCGGCTACATCGGCTTCGACCCCACCGCGCCTTCTTTGCACATCGGCAACCTGGCCACCATCATGCTGCTGGTGCACCTGCAGCGGGCCGGGCACCGGCCCCTGGCCCTGGTGGGCGGTGCCACTGGCATGATTGGCGACCCATCGGGCAAATCGGCCGAGCGCAACCTGCTCGATGAAGAAGCCCTGCGCCGCAACCAGGCCGGTATTCAGGCCCAGCTAGAGAAGTTCCTGGTGTTCGACGACTCGCCCACCGGCGCGCGGGTGGTGAACAACTACGACTGGTTCAAGGACTTCAACTTCCTGCAGTTTCTGCGCGAAGTGGGCAAGCACCTTACCGTGAACTACATGATGTCTAAAGATTCTGTGCAGAAACGAATAGGCATCAACAAAACCGTTGGAAGAATTCACAACACAATTGACACTGCTTCTTCCAACCTTAACTCTGCTGTTGAGCTTATCAATGAAGGGAAAGTAGACGAGGCAGTGAAAGAAATTCAGTTTACGTTAGGTATTCTTTCACTTGTACAGCAGCTCTCTGATCCTGATTTTGAAGCGAAAAGCGAGAAATTTGGAGAGGCTTTCAAGGGAAGTATTTGGGAGAATTTAGAAGAGACTGGCATCAGCTACACCGAGTTTAGCTACCAACTGCTGCAGGGCTACGACTTCTTCCACCTCTACAAAGAGTTGGGCACCACCCTGCAGATGGGCGCCAGTGACCAGTGGGGCAACATCACCACCGGCACCGAGCTGATCCGGCGCATGTCGGGCGGCGAGGGCAAGGCCTACGCCCTCACCGGCCAGCTCATCACTAAGTCCGACGGCACCAAGTACGGCAAGAGCGAAACCGGCACCGTGTGGCTCGATGGCGCCATGACGAGCCCGTACCAGTTCTACCAGTTCTTCCTCAACGCCGCCGACGCCGACGTGCCCCGCCTCATCCGCGTGTTCACGCTGCTGAGCCAGCCGGAAATCGAAGCGCTGGAAGCTGAGCACGCCCAGGCCCCGCACCTGCGCACCCTGCAGAAAGCCCTGGCCCAGGACGTGACCATCCGCGTGCACGGCCAGGCGGCCTACGAGGCGGCCGTGGCGGCCTCGCAGGTGCTGTTCGGCGGCGGGGAGCTGGCTTCGCTCGACGAAGCCACGCTACTCGACGTATTTGCCGGCGTGCCCCACGTGGAGGTGCCCCGCGCCAGCCTCTCGGAGCACAACGTCATCAGCCTGCTGAGCGAGGCCACCAACGCCGTCATCTTCCCCTCCAAAGGCGAGGCTAAGAAGATGATTCAGGCCGGCGGCGTGAGTTTGAACCGCGCCAAGGCTACGCTGGAGCAGCAGGCCGCCGAGCTGCCGCTGCTGCACGACAAGTACGTGGTGGCGCAGAAGGGCAAGAAAAACTACTACCTCATTAAGGTAGTGTAAGCCACGATGGCTGCGAGCCATAAAAAAAGGCCTCACCGGATAGGTGAGGCCTTTTCTTTTGCATAATCCAGGCGAACAGCATCCGACTAATCTGTCGAATCCGTGTTCATCCGTGATTACTTCTTTTTGGGAGCAGCCGGAGCAGCTTTCTTGGCGGCAGCGGGAGCAGCCTTCTTGGCAGCCGGAGCAGCTTTAGCAGCACCAGCAGCTGGAGCAGCGCTGTTTTTGGCGTTCTGAACCTCCGTGCGGATGCTCTGGGCCATGTTCTTCAGTTCCTGCATGCCTTTGCGCACGCGGGTGCCAGCGGCCGAGTTGTTCTTGTCGTAGAACTTCTCGAAGTCGCTTTCCAGGCCCATAACGAGGTCCTTGAGTTGGCTGAAATTGCTCATGTGTGAGGGGTTGTGTGGAGTGGAAAAAATAGTTTGACCGGGCCTAATATACAGGGATTTCAAATACAAGCAAGTGGCCCACTTTTTTTCCTAAACGCGTTTCACGGCTCTCAGGGCCACTTTTTTTGAAAAAAAGTTGATTTAAGGTTTTACCCTCGGCCACCCGCATCACAGAATAGTACCAAATACAAAAGCCAGCCCCCTCTCAGGGACTGGCTTTTGTATTTAGCGAAGCCGAACCTAGTTCTGCAGGCCGGCAGGTACTTCGGCTTTGGAATAAAGCCCTTTCGACAGCTTTTCCTGCACCACTTCGAACGCCTTGATGGTCGTATCCACGTCCTCGAGGGTATGAACCGCGGTAGGGATAATACGCAGCATGATGACGCCCTTCGGCACTACCGGATACACCACGATAGAGCAGAAAATGCCGTGATTCTCACGCAGATCGAAGGTTACCTGGGTGGCGTCGGGAATCTGGCCCTCCAGCAGCACCGGCGTTACGGGCGAGGTGGTGGTGCCGATATTGAAGCCTTTTTCGCGCAGGCCGCTCTGCAGGGCCCGCACAATGGTCCAAAGGTTTTCCTTCAGCTCGGGACGGGTGCGCAGCAGCTCCAACCGCTTCAAAGCGCCCACTACAAGCGGCATGGGCAGGCTTTTGGCGAAAATCTGGCTGCGCATGTTGTAGCGCAAATATTCAATTACGTTCTCGGGGCCGGCTACGAAGGCGCCAATGCTGGCCATGCTCTTCGCAAACGTCGAAAAATAAAGATCGATGCCGTCCTGTACGCCCTGTTCTTCGCCCGTTCCGGCGCCGGTAGTGCCCATCGTGCCGAAGCCGTGCGCATCATCCACAAACAGCCGGAACTGGAATTTCTCCTTCAGCGCAATCACGCCGCGCAGGTCGCCCTGGTTGCCCGACATGCCGAACACGCCCTCGGTAATCACGAGGATGCCGCCGCCGGTTTCGTCGGTGAGGCGCTTGGCGCGCTCCAGCTGCTTCTCCAGGCTACCCATGTCGTTGTGGGTATACACGAAGCGCTTGCCGGCGTGCAGGCGTACCCCGTCGATGATGCAGGCGTGCGACTCGGCGTCGTACACAATCACGTCGTGGCGGTTCACCATGGCGTCGATGATAGACACCACGCCCTGGTAGCCGAAGTTGAGCAGCATGCAGTCGGGCTTCATCACGAATTCGGCCAGCTCATTTTCCAGCTGCTCGTGCAGGTTGGAGTTGCCGGACATCATGCGGGCGCCCATGGGCAGGGCCATGCCGAACTCGGCAGCGGCGTCGGCGTCGGCCTTGCGCACCTCGGGGTGGTTGGCCAGGCCCAGGTAGTTGTTCAGGCTCCAGGTGAGCACCTCCTTGCCGCGGAAAATCATGCGGGGCTTGATTTCGCCTTCCAGCTTAGGGAACGTGAAATAGCCGTGCGCGTAGTGCGAGTGGCTGCCCAGCGGGCCGCGGTTGGCGGCAATCTTCTCAAATAGATCCACGAGGGGACGGGTTAATGTGAAAGGAAACGAGCGGCTGTCCGCGAAGAACTAACCACCGGGGAATGTACAAAGTTATGGCAATCCGCAAAGGTAACCCTCAGCAGGCAGGCTTCCAACCATCCACGAATTGGCGCGCACGGTTTTACGGTCCGGCCGGAATGGCGTTTCTTTGGGTGTCAGAATCAGAAAATTCCCTGTCATCCTGAGCGGAGCGAAGGACCTCATCACGCTGGAACGGCAACTGTTCTATTGTAGTCTACCCGTGATAAGATCCTTCGCTCCGCTCAGGATGACAGCTGCCACTCCCACCCGCTCCACCTCTCTCCTGATGAAAAAAATAACCAAGCTGCTCGTTGCCAACCGCGGCGAAATTGCCCTGCGCGTGCTGCGCTCGGCCAAGGAAATGGGCCTGCAGACCGTAGCCATCTACTCCGAGGCCGACCGCAACGCCCTGCACGTGCGCTACGCCGACGAGGCCGTGTGCGTGGGCCCGCCCGCCAGCAAGGACAGCTACCTGCGCGGCGACAAAATCCTGGAAGTCTGCAAGCAATTGGGCGTCGATGCCATTCACCCCGGCTACGGCTTCCTGAGCGAAAACGCCGAGTTTGCCCGCATGGTCACGGAGGCCGGGCTGATTTTCGTGGGTCCTTCGCCGGAAGCCATGAACGTGATGGGCGACAAGCTTTCTGCCAAGCAGGCCGTGAAAGCCTACAACATCCCGCTGGTGCCCGGCACCGATGAGGCTATTTCCGACGTGGAAGAAGCCAAGCGCATTGCCGCCACGGTGGGCTTCCCCATCCTGATCAAGGCCTCGGCCGGCGGCGGCGGCAAGGGCATGCGCATCGTGAATTCGGCCGAAGATTTCGAGGAGCAGATGCAGCTAGCCATCAACGAAGCCACCTCGGCCTTCGGCGACGGCTCGGTGTTCATCGAGAAGTTCGTGACCGGCCCGCGCCACATCGAAATTCAGGTCCTGGGCGACGAGCACGGCAACATCGTGCACCTATTCGAGCGGGAATGCTCGATTCAGCGCCGCCACCAGAAGGTGATTGAGGAAGCGCCTTCCTCGGTGCTCACGCCCGAGCTGCGCGCCGAAATGGGCCGCTGCGCCGTGGATGTGGCCCGCGCCTGCGACTACACCGGGGCCGGCACCGTGGAGTTTCTGCTCGATGATCAGCACAATTTCTACTTCCTGGAGATGAACACCCGCCTGCAGGTAGAGCACCCCGTGACAGAGCAAATCACCGGCCTCGACTTGGTAAAGGAGCAGATCAAGGTGGCCCAGGGCCTGCCCCTGGCCTTCTCTCAGGAAGACCTGACCATCACCGGCCACGCCCTGGAGCTGCGCGTGTACGCCGAGGATCCGCAGAACAACTTCCTGCCCGACATCGGGACGCTGACCACCTACGTGCGCCCCCAGGGCCCCGGCGTGCGCGTCGACGACGGTTTTGAGCAGGGTATGGAAATTCCGATTTACTACGACCCGATGATTGCCAAGCTCGTCACCTTCGGGGCTACTCGCGAGGAGGCTATTGCCCGGATGCTGCGCGCCATTGAGGAGTACCAGATTACGGGCATCGAAACCACGCTGGGCTTCGGCCGCTACGTGCTGCAGCACCCGGCCTTCGTGAGCGGCAACTTCGACACCAACTTCATCCGCGACCATTTCCCGGCCGACGCCCTGAAGCCCGCCGCCCCCGATGAAGCCACCGCCAAGCTCGCCGCCGTGCTCACCGCCATGCTCCTGACGGACAAAAAACCCGGTGCCACCGCTGCATCCGCTGACGCGCCAGCCGCTACCGGCTCGGCTTGGAAGCGCAACCGGCTGGGGGTGCGGTAGAATAAGCAGGCTACTGTGAAGCAAAACGCCCGACCATCTGGTCGGGCGTTTTGCTTTGTATAAACTTATTAGAGGGCTAGTACAGCTCTCTATTTCGGCTCCAGCTTCCCTTGTTCGGCGCCCATACTACGCCGCAGGCAGCACCAGCACCGGCAGCCGGCTGTGCAGCAGCACCTGGGCCGTTACGCTTCGGTGAAAGAGCTGCCCGAAGAAGCTGCGGTGCCGGGCAATCAGCACCACCAGATCATAGTCGGCGGGGTTGGCGGCGTGCAGGATGGCGGCGGCGGGCGGAGCGTGCCCGACCGTGCGGGTCTGCACCGGCGGCAAATCGATGGTGAGGCCGGTGCGCAGCACGGAGTCCAGGGCCTGGGTTTCGGTGGCGGCCGACGAACCGCCGTCGGGGGCGACGTGCAGCACCGTGAGCTGGGCCTGCAGCGTCGTGAGCAGGTGGCGGGCGGAACCAGCGTACTCGCCGAGCGTGAACGGCTCGCCATCGACGGCCAGGAGCACGCGCCGGGGTGGGGCGGTGGACTGCTGGCTGTGGGGCACCACCAGCATGGGGTACGGAGCCGTGCGCAGGATGTCGAGGGCGGTGGTTTGCACCAGCTCATCAGGCGTGCCGGTGTGGTCGGGGCGGCCCAGGATGATGAGGGCCGGATGGTGGCGGCTGACGGCATCGGCCACGGCAAACGCCACGCGGCCGTGCGCCACTTCGGCCACTACGGGCACGGCCAGGTTGCCGGCCAGGCTACTGAGGGCCAGGCCAACGGCTTCCTGGCTCAGGTTGGACAGCTCGCCGGTGAACATTTCGGGGTCGAGGACGGAGTCGCGGCGTACGTGCAGCAGCACCAGGCGCGCACCCAGCGGGCCAGCCAGATTGGTGGCGTAGTCGAGGGCGCGGTTGGCGGCCTGGAAGAAGTCGGTGAGAATCAGCAGCGAAGTGGCCATGAGCAGGGGGCGTAGCGGGAAGAGAAAGTAGGTTGCAAAGCACCGGTGCCGCCGCCGCCCGTCCTATGCCAAAGCTTAGCGGCGGGCATGACGTTCGTCATGGAAACCGACCGGGCTAGGCCGTAACCTTGTGCTGCAGCCTGCCCGGCCTGCCGGTTTTCGGTGGGTGGCCGGGTTGCGTTTCGCCCTGCCCTATGCGCGCCACCCTGTTCAGTGTTCAATCGTTTGAGCGCAGCTTTCTGCAGCACGCCAACACCCGCCACCACCAGCTGCAGCTGCTTGACACGCGCCTGTGCGCCGACACCGCCCATCTGGCCCAGGGCGCGGCGGCCATCAGCGTGTTCAGCCCCGATGACGTGTCGGGGCCGGTGCTGGAGCAGCTGGGCGGCTACGGCGTGCGCTACGTAGCCGTGCGCGCCGCCGGCTACGACAACGTAGACCTGGTGGCGGCCCGGCAGCTGGGCATCCGGGTGGCCAACGTGCCCGACTACTCGCCCCACGCCATTGCCGAGCACGCCGTGACGCTCATGCTGACGCTGTGCCGCCACCTGCGCCAGGCCGACCAGCAGCTGCGCGCCAACGACTTCCGCCTCGACCAGCTGATCGGGTTTGAGCTGCACGGCAAAACGGTGGGAATTCTGGGCGTGGGGCGCATTGGGGCCGTGGTGGCGCGCATTCTGCACGGCTTTGGCTGCCGGCTACTGGGCACCGACGTGCAGCCCAACCCCGAGCTGACCGAGCGCTACGGCCTGGAGTACGTGCCGCTCAACCAGCTCTGCGCCCAATCGGACATCATCAGCGTGCACACGCCGCTCACACCCCAAACCCGCCACCTGATCAATGAGCGGCTGCTGAAAAGCATGAAGCCCGGCGTGATGCTCATTAACACCGGCCGCGGGGGCGTGCTGGACACGGCCGCCGCGCTGCGGGCCCTTAAATCGGGCCAGTTGGGCTTTCTGGGGCTGGATGTATACGAGGCCGAGAAGGGCCTGTTTTTTACGGACCACACCCGCGACCTGCTACTCGACGACACGTTTGCCCGCCTGCTGACCTTCAAAAACGTGCTCGTCACCGGCCACCAGGCTTACCTGACCCGCGAGGCCCTCACCAACATTGCCGAAGCCACCGTGGCCAGCCTCACGGCCTGGGACCGGGGCGAAGCCCCGGCACACGAGCTTCAGCCAATGGTGCGGGCCCTGGCCGCCGGCAGCCCTGGCTGAGGCTCACCCCGCAGGGCATGACGAATGTCATAGCGCAAACTGATGCAGGTCAGTTTATTAGCAGGATAAAACTTCGAATTTGCAGTAAATTTTCTTGTCTAACGTGGGCCCTTCAGCCCCCAATACCCAAACACCATGGTTACTCCCACGCTCCTGCTTACAATGTTGCTGCTGGCCGCCCTGGCCCTCACCAGTGCCTACCGGCGCGGCACGCAGCAGTGGCCCGCCGCCTGACGCGGCACCCGTTGCGGGACGCCGCCGCCGCAGGCCGGGGCCGGGCGGCGGCAGACGGCCCGATGCCAATTTCCCTCTTTCCAGCGCTGCGTTATGCCTCCTCCTTCCCTTCTCGTCCTGACCAATCTGGCCGCCCCCGCTGAGCAGGCCGCGCGCTATGCGGGCCTGCTCGGAGCGCCGCTGCACGCCCGGCTGGTGCTGCTGCACCTCTACCACAATCCGGTGCTGGACCCCGAGCTAGTGACCGTGACCACCACGCAGGCCTACCGCAGCCAGGCCGAAACCTCGGTGGCGCTGCACCAGCTGGCCGACCGCCTGAGCGCCCCGGCCAGCGTGGAAGTGTCGGTATGGTCGGCGCCCGAGGCCGTGGATGAAGCCGTGCGGCGGCACCAGCCGCTGCTATTGGCCATGGGCCTGAGCGCGGAGCAGGATACGCTCGACCACCTGCTGCACAACCAGGCGCTACCCGTGCTGCGGGCCACGCACCGCCCGCTACTGCTGGTGCCAGCCGCGGCCTCCGCAGAGGTCCCCCCGCGCCGCGTCGTGCTGGCTGTCGATGCCGAAGAATTCACGCCAAACGCCGCCACCCGGGCCGTAGCCCCGCTGCTGGCCCGCTGGGGCGCCGATTTCACGGTGGTACACGTAGCGCCAACAGCCGAGCGGGAGGCCTTTGCGGGCCAGCGGGCCCTCGGGGCCGTGCGCCTGAGCGGGCTGCTGCCGGCCGCCACCGCGCCCGTGCTCTACGAGTCCAAGCTCATGCCCCCGGCTACCGGGATTCTGCAGGCCCTGGACGACATGCAGGCCGATTTGCTGGTGCTGATGGCCCGTCCCCGGAGCTTCGTGGGGCGGTTTCACCGCAGCGTGACGGCCCAGGTGCTGCGCGGCAGCCGCGTGCCGGTGCTGCTGCTGCCGGTTGAAGCGCCCGAACAGCCCGGCTGGATGCCCCCGATGTGCTAAGCGGCACGCGGCACGCGCTTCGCTGATACCTTGGCACGATGCACTCTGCTACTTTTTCCTCTTGCACCATGAAACCCAACCTGGTTGTTCTCACCGATTTTTCGGCCGCCGCCGAGCGGGCCCAGGCCTATGCCGCTGCGCTGGCGGTGGCGCTGGGCGCTGAGCTGCATCTCGTGCACGCCTACTCGCCGATGCCGCTCACGGCCACCGAGTTCGGGGTGATTATGCCGCCCATTGACACCCGCTACGCGCAGGAAACCCGGCAGGCGCTGGAGCAGGTGGCGGCCAGCCTGTCGGTGCCGGCCACGGCCGAGCTGCTGGAAACCGACTGGTACGGGGCGGTGGTGTACACCCTCAACCACTACCATCCGCTGCTGCTGGTGGCCGGCCTCACGGCTACCGAGGGCCTGCTGGATGAGTGGCTCAGCAACCGTGCCCTGCCCCTGGCCCATGAAACCGGCTACCCGCTGCTACTGGTGCCGGAGCACCTCCCCGACTCGGCCCTGCACGCGCCGCGCCGCCTGGCCCTGGCCGTCGAGGACCGGGCGTTTCGGCTGGCGCCGGCCGCCACCGCCGTAGCGCCTCTGCTCGATGCGCTGGACACCGAGGTAGTAGCAGTGTGCGTGCTGCCCGCCGACCAGCACGCCGAGGGCTGGACCGGGCTGCGGGCCCTGCAGCACTCCGGCCTGAGCGCCGCCATAAGTGGCTGCGGGCTGCACAAAGCCACCGGCGACGCACTGGGGCCAGGCATTCTGCAGGCTGCGGCAGAACTGTCGGCGGATATGGTGGGTTTGCTCGACCAGGGCCACGGCTGGGTGCACAAGCTCTTCCACGGCAGCGTCATCGACCATGTGCTGTGCCACACGCCGCTACCGGTGCTGCTGCTGCCCACCGCCCCCGAGCCGCTATTGCCCTGAGCCGGTTTTTCCGGCCGGCTGGCAGCGTGCCACCGGTCAGCGGTATCCTTCCACTCCTGAACCCAGGCGGGGCGGGCATCGGGCATGGGCCCGGTACCCGCCCCGCTGGCTGTTGCCCTACGCACGGGGCACCGGGTTTCGTATATCATTAACCGCCGCCATGCACGCTGCACTCCCCGCTCCCGCCCCGCCGAAACCAGCCTCCTCAGCCGCTGCCTCCGTGGCCAGCGAAACTGCCGGCGGCCCGGGCCTCACTGATGCGGCCGTAGCCGAAGCCCGCCGGGCGCATGGCCGCAACACCCTGGCGGCACCCGCCGGGGCCGGCTGGCTGAGTACCCTGAAGGAAGTGGTGCTGGAGCCCATGTTTTTGCTGCTCCTGACGGCCGGCGGCTTGTACGTGGTGCTGGGCCAAGCCCAGGAAGCCATTACGCTGCTGCTGGCCCTGCTGCTGGTAGCGGGCATTTCCCTCTACCAGAATATACGCAGCAACCAAGCCCTAAGCGCCCTGCGCGAGCTTACCCAGCCCCAGGCCCAGGTGCGGCGCAACGGGGCGGTGGTTACGGTACCGGTTGAGGAGCTGGTGGTGGGCGATGCCGTGCTGGTAGCCGAGGGCAGCCGCCTGCCCGCCGACGGCACCGTGACCGAGCCCAACGACTTCTCGGTGGATGAGGCCATCCTGACCGGCGAGGCCGTGCCAGTAGCCAAGGCCCCCGGCGACGCCGTGTTTGGCGGCACCAGCGCCGTGGCGGGCAGCGCCTGGCTGCAGCTCACGGCCGTCGGCAACAGCTCCCGGCTGGGCGTCATCGGCCACAGCATGGAAAGCATCGTCACCGAAAAAACGCCGCTGCAGCGGCAGGTGCACCAGTTTGTGCTGCGCATGGCCTGGGTGGGCGCGGGTGCCTTTGCGCTGGTGTGGGGCGTGAACTATGCCCACTCCGGCAACTGGGTGACGGCGCTGCTGTTTGGGCTCACGCTGGCCATGTCCGTTCTGCCCGAGGAAATTCCGATGGCCTTCAGCAGCTTTATGGCCTTGGGCGCCGCCCGCCTGAGCCGGCTGGGCGTGCTCACCAAACAGCCTCAAACCGTGGAAAGCCTGGGCTCGGCCACCATCATCTGCACCGACAAAACCGGCACCCTCACCCAGGACGGCATGCGCCTGGCCCAGGTGTACGCCGAAGCCACCCAGGCGCTGCTGCCGGTGCCGGGCGCGCTGCCCGCGCCGGCCACGCAGGTGCTGGCCTACGCCCGCTGGGCCAGCGAAACCACCCCGTTCGACCCCATGGAACAGGCCCTGATGGCGGCCTTCGCCACGGCCAGCGCCGCCGAGGCCCAGGCCCCCTGCCCCATGGTGCACGAGTACCCGCTGGCCGGCACGCCCCCCATGATGACCCACGTACGGCAAATCGGCGGCGCGCAGGTGGTGGCGGCCAAGGGAGCAGTAGAGCACATTCTGGCCGTATGCCGCCTGGCCCCGACCGATGCCAGCCGGGTGCGCGAAATGGCCCGGCAGCTGTCTACGCAGGGCTACCGGGTGCTGGGCGTGGCGCAGGGCCAGCCCGCATCGGGCGGCTTCCCGGCGGAGCAGGACGATTTCCGGTGGACGCTTCTGGGGCTGGTGGCGCTGGAAAACCCGCCCAAAGCCAACGCTGCTGAGGTGGTCCGGGCCTTCACGCAGGCCGGCATTCAGGTGAAGATGATTACCGGCGATTTCCCCGAAACCGCCCAGGCCATTGCCCGCCAGATTCAGCTGCCCGACGCCAATACGCTGCTCACTGGCCAGCAGGTGATGGACCTGCCCGAGCCCGAGCTGCAGCGGCAGGCCGCGGCCACTGCCGTATTTGCCCGCATGTTTCCGGAAGCCAAGCTGCGCGTGGTGGAAGCCCTGAAAAAGAACGGCGCCGTGGTGGCCATGACCGGCGACGGCGTCAACGACGGCCCGGCCCTCAAGGCCGCCCACATCGGCGTGGCGATGGGCCGGCGCGGCACTGAGGTAGCCCGGCAGGCGGCCTCGCTGGTGCTCGTGGATGACGACCTGGGCAGCATGGTGACGGCCATTGCGCAGGGCCGCCGCATCTACCAGAACTTCAAGAAGGCTGTGTTCTACGTGGTGTCCATCCATCTGCCCATTGTGCTGACGGTGGCCGTGCCGCTGCTGGCGGGCTGGCCGCTGGCCAACCTGCTCACGCCCGTACACATCATCTTCCTGGAGCTGGTGATGGGCCCTACTTGCTCTATTGCCTTCGAAAACGAACCCGCCGAAGCCGGCCAGATGCTGCAGCCCCCGCGCCCCCTCACGGCCACCCTCCTAGCCGGGGCCGAGCTAAGCCGCAGCCTGGTGCAGGGCCTGGGCATTTCGGCGGCGGTGCTGGGCGTCTACTACGTGGCCATGCGCCAGGGCCAGCCCGAAGCGGCGGTACGCACGCTGGTGTTTGCCACGCTGGTGCTCAGCAACATCTTTCTCACGCTCAGCAGCCGGTCATTTACGCAGTCGGTGGGGCGGATGCTGCGGGTGCCCAACCCGATACTGTGGCTGATGCTGGGCCTTACGCTGGCGCTGCTACTGGGCACGCTACTGGTGCCCGCGGCCCGGCAGCTGTTCGGGTTTGTGCTGGTGCCACCGGCCGCGCTGGGTTGGTGCACGCTGGCGGCGCTGGCCGGCACGGGCTGGGTCGAAATCTACAAAGCCGTGCGGCGGGCCAAAGCCTGACGAGCGACTAAGGCAAAAACGCAGTAGCAGAAACGCCATAACCCGCGTTTCTGCTACTGCGTTTCGTTGATGGGCCAGCTCAATTCAACCAGTTCCTATCAACTGATGCCGGCCTGCAGCAGCACCCGGTAGAGGGCGGCCACGCCGTCCGGGGTGGGCACGCCGGGCTGGCGCCACAGCTCCACGCCCTGGTGCAGCAGCACGCAGGTGGGCAGCTGCTCGGGCGCAAAGCTGTGTACCACCGCCGGAAAAGCTGCCTCATTGACTTGCATCACCTGCACGGCCGCGCCCAACAGGCGCTGGAGTGCCGCCAGATCGAGGGCCGAAAAGCCGGGCCCGGCTGCCGGGACCGAAAACGACGACGCGGGCAGCAGCACCAGCAGCACGGCAGCAGCCGGCAGTTCTGGCGCCGCCGGTGAAGGATAGCCTGGCATGGGCGGCGGTGAAAATGGGGAAGGACGAGGCCAAAACTACCATTCAGGCTCCCCCGCCCACATGACGAACGTCAGGCAGGCAGCTGAGAGAGGTCATCTGTGGTTTTTTGCGCAAGTTGCGCCCTTCTCTGTTTCTTGCCGCCCATGCCCACCCAGCTATACCAGAATCCGCTAACCGACATTCTGTTTGAGCAGGCCAAGGACTTTGTGGGCCTCTACGACGTAACGCTGGGCTGGTTTTCGCGGGTGAATGCGGCCGGCTACCAGCTGCTGGGCTACCCCTCGGCCCAGGCCCTCTACCAGGACCCGGTCCGGTCGTTGCGGGCCGCGCCGCTCCTGCCCGCCGACCAAGCCGTGCTGCGTGAAAAAATCCGGCAGGAAGGCCGCTACGAGCAGGAGCTGGAGGTGCGCCACCAGGCCGGCCACACGTTCTGGGCCCAGGTAGAGGCTTCGCCGTTGCAGCTGGAGGGGCGGCCCTATCTGCTGGTGCGGCTCACCAACACCCAGCCGCTGCACCAGGCCGAGCAGCAGCTGGCGCAGAGCCTGGGTCGGTTTGAAGCCGTGTTTTCGCACGCCACCATCGGCATCATCGTCTGCAACCGCCAGGGCCAAATCGAGCTAGCCAATGCCAAGGCCCAGGAGCTGTTCGGCTACCCCGGCCCGACGGGCCTCACGGGCCGCCGCATCGAGGAGCTGGTGCCCGATGCCGCCGGCCGCCGCCACGAACAGTTGCGGGCCGGCTTCAACGCCCACCCCACCGCCCGCGTGATGGGTGCCCACCGTGGCGCGCTGGAAGCTCTGCGCCAGGATGGCAGCGTGTTTCCGGTGGAAATCAGCCTCAGTTACTTCCACCTCGACGACGAGCTGTTCGTGGTGTCCTACATCATCGACATCACCTTCAAAAAGGAAGCTGAGCGGGAGCTGATTGCTCAGCGTCAGCGCGTGGAGCGCCTCAACGCCGACCTGGAACGCAAGGTAGCCGACCGCACCCACGCCCTGATGACCACACTGGGCCAGCTGGAGCAGCGCACCCGCGAGCTAACCCAGGCCCTGGCCGCCGAGCAGGAGCTGGGCGAACTGAAGTCGCGCTTTGTGAGCATGGCCTCCCACGAGTTCCGCACGCCCCTGACCACAGTGCTCACCTCGGCCGCCCTCATCGAAAAGTACCCCGGCGCCGACCAGCAGGACAAGCGCCTGCGGCACCTGGACCGTATCCGCACCTCGGTCAAGCACCTGAGCGACATTCTGGAAGAGTTTCTGTCGGTGGGCAAGATTGAGGAAGGCCGGGTGCAGGCCCGCCCCACCCAGCTGGATCTGCCGGAGCTGCTGCAGGAAACCGTGGCCGACGTGCAGGGACTACTGCGGCCGGGCCAGCGCATTGTGCCGGAGCTGCTGGGCACCGAGCCCGCCTGGCTGGACACGTCGCTGCTGCGCAAAATCCTGGTCAACCTGCTTTCCAACGCCCTCAAGTACGCCGCCGAAAACACCACGGTGCAGGTGCGCGCGGCCTGCCAGGCTGGCCGCCTCACGCTGGTGGTGCAGGATGAAGGCGTGGGCATTTCCAAGGAAGACCAGCAGCACCTGTTCGAGCGGTTTTTCCGGGCCCGCAACGTCACTAACATCCCCGGCACCGGCCTGGGGCTTTACATCGTTGGCAAGTACCTGGAGCTGATGGGCGGCACCATTGCCCTGCACAGCCAGCTGGGGGTCGGCACCACCGTCACTATCTCCCTCCCCTATGAAAACCATTCTGCTGATTGAAGACCACGCCCCGATTCGCGAAAACACCGCCGAGATTCTGGAGCTGGCCGGCTACACCGTGCATACCGCCGAAAACGGCAGGCTGGGTGTGGAGCAGGCCCTGGCCGTACGCCCCGACCTGGTGATCTGCGACATCATGATGCCCGTGCTCGATGGCTACGGCGTGCTGCATATCTTCAACCAGAACCCCCGGCTGGCCGGCATTCCGTTCATCTTCCTGACCGCCAAAACCGAGCGCACCGACCAGCGCCGCGGCATGGAGCTGGGCGCCGACGACTACCTCACCAAGCCTTTCGATGAGGCCGAACTGCTGAGCGCCATCACGGGCCGCCTCAACCGCTTCCGCCGCCTGCAGCCCGACTACGACCTGCGCGGCGAAGGCGGCCTGCACGAGTTTCTGGACGATGCCCGCGCCGTGGACGGCCTGCAGCGCCTGTCCGTGGACCGCAAGCCTCACGCCGTGCGCAGAAAACAAGACATCTACCGTGAAGGCGACGAACCGGCGCGGGTGTACTTTGTGCAGAGTGGCCGGGTGAAAACCGTGAAAACCACCGGCGGCGGCAAGGAGCTGATTACGGGCCTCTACGGCCCCGGCGAGTTTTTCGGGTACCTGTCGGTGCTGCAGCGCACGCCCTACGACGACTCAGCCGTGGCCGTGGACGATGCCGACTTGGTACACATTCCGAAGAGTGATTTTCTGCAGCTCGTGATGCACAACGCCGAGGTGGGCCAGCAGTTTATTCGGCTGCTGGCGGGCCGGGTGCGAGAGCGGGAGCAGCAGTTGCTGGATATGGCCTACAACTCCATCCGGCGTCGAGTGGCCGACACGCTGCTGCACCTGCACGAGCAGTTCGGCAGCACCCCGGAAGCCGCCATCCAACTCTCCCGCGACGACCTGGCAGCTATGGTGGGCACGGCACCCGAGTCGCTGATTCGTACGCTGAGCGAATTCCGGCACGATGGCCTGATCGAGCTGACGCCCAAAAACATCCGGGTGCTGCAGCCCGCCCGGTTGCGCAACGGCCACTGGTAGCTGGCACCACCCAGCCCGCAGCCGCAATGTGCTGCCCCTGATCTGTTGCGGCAATATCGGCGGCAAGCTACCAGGCCATGTCCACCCGGCTTTTGGATATAATACCCCGCACGGGAAAGAATGCCCCCTTTTGCGCAATATCCTGCGCCTGAAATCAATCAGGTATGGGCATGACATTCGTCAGGTGATGGGCGCATGAAGCGGAGGAGCTTTGAGGCTGACATCAGCTCCTTTGCCCATGCCTACTGCTCCTGCCACTCCCCTCACCTCTCTGGCCTGCGTCCACGGCGGCAGCTTCTGCCCCGGTGCCCGCGTCCGGCTGACCGAAAGCCCGGAATTGCACAGTTACCGCATCAGACGCAAAACAGCGTTTGTATTTACGGCAAATAACCGGTTGCGCACCTGCTATATCTCCACAAAGGCCGGCTGGAAGCAGCTTTCGTCTATCCGGCGGAAGCTGGGCATTGCGCATCTGAGCGCCGCCTCTGCGGCAAAAGTAGCCCGGCCGGCTGCACCACCGGCCGTTCAATGTAGCCACTAGTCACTTCTACCTGCTTCCTTCCGATTGCCTGACGCTTGCTTTATGAACACGCTCCTCGTTCCCCTCGACCACACGGCTTCGGCCGAACACCTGCTCGCCTATGCCAACAAGCTGGCCGTGCGCTGGCCGGCCGAAATTGTGCTGCTCTACTGCCAGCCGCCCGCGGCCGATGCTGCCGCGCCTACCAGCCCGTCTGGTGCCGACTTGGCCGCGGAAGAACAGCGCCTGCGCAGCCTCGTGGAGCGCCTGCGCTACCAGCAGCTTACCCGCCACGACGGCCGCCGCATCCGCTACCACTACCGCGTGCTCCGTGGCTGCCTCCACGACCACATTGCCGCCGAAGCAGCGCGCTGCGCCGCCCAACTGGTGGTGATGAGCCTGGAGCACGTGGACTGCGGCCGCCAGGAAGCGCCCGGCAACCACGCCGCCGCCATTGCCGACCTCATTGCCTGCCCCGTGCTGGTGGTGCCGCCCGGCCGCCGCCCGTTGCCCAGCCGGCTGGTGTTCAGCGCCGATTTCAGCACGCTCCCGCTCCACACGCTCCCGCGGCTGTCGGCCCTGGCGGAGGCTTTCCCCGGTACCCTGGATCTGGTGCAGTTCTACGCCCCCACCGAGCGCAGCCGGCGCCTTGCTCTCAAGCAGGCCCAGACCCGTGCCCTGCGTCAGCTAACCTGGCCCCACGCGCACACCCACCTGCTCGAAGACGAGTCGGCGCTGGAAGGCGTGAGTGATTTTTGCGCGCGCCAGCAGGCGCAGCTGCTCATCATAGCGCCCGCCAGCCGCGCCGAGCTACTGCGCTACTTCGATGCCTGCTACACCACCACGCAGGCTTACCACACACGTATTCCGGTGCTGGTGCTGCGGAGCGCCGGCACGCCAGCCTACACGGTATGCTGCGGCAAGTGCGCCGAGCGCCTGACACGTGAACAAATGCAAGCCAATCTTCTCCTCCAATCTGCCCGGCCGGCTTAGCGGCTGGCGGCAATCAAAACGATACCGCCCCGGTCGTCGGGCAGCAAGGGCTGTCGGACGACCGGGGCGGTATCGTTTTGGTGGTAAAAGGCGTTACGCTATATCAAGTCCGAAATTTCCCGCACGCCTACGGGCCGCTGCCGCGTGAAGCCTTCGCCGAACTCCACCCCGATCAGGTGGCCAAACTCGCGGGCGCGGGCTTCCATAAACTTGCCAAACTCCTGGCTGGAAAGGTAGGTCTGTGGCTGGTCGAGGCTAGGGTTGAAAAACTGGGTCTGATAGGCCTGAATAGACTCCCACTTCTTCACCCAGTGCGGCGTAATATCCACCACGAAATCAGATGGCAGTTGGCGGTCCTGGATGTAGTGGTACACCACGCGGGGGCGCCAGGGCAGTTGCGGCTGGCCGTCTTCGCCCAGCGTCTCAATCATGCGTAAGCCGCTCAGAAAGCAGGCATCCGAGGCAAGCTGGGCGCCGCGGCCGTGGTCGGGGTGGCGGTCCGTAATGGCGTTGCAGAGCACCACATCGGGCTGGTAGCGCCGCAGGGCCGCAATCAGCGGCAGCTGGTGCTCCCGGTCGTTGCGGAAAAAGCCGTCGGCCAGCCCCAGATTTTCACGAGCGTGCAGGCCCAGAATGCGGCTGGCATTGGCGGCTTCCTCGGCGCGGGTAACGGGCGTGCCACGCGTGCCCAGCTCACCCCGCGTAAAGTCGACGATGCCAATTTTCTTGCCCGCCGCTGCTGCGGCCAGCAGCGTACCAGCTGCTGACATTTCTACATCATCGGGGTGCGCCCCAAAAGCCAGGATGTCTAGTTTCATTTACTTGAATGGTTGAAAAACTGAATGGTTAAATGGCTGGCTGTTCCGACGATTCGTTGAACGACCAGCCATTTAACCATTCAGCTCTTACGCTATTTACTTGATCCGCAGCGTCCGGCCCACGCGCAGCACGGCGGTGCCACCGTTCAGGCGCCGGATCTGGGCCTGCGACACGCCGTATTTATCGGCAATTTCCGACAGTGTATCGCCGCTGCGGATTTTGTGCGACACAATGCGGCGCGCCTGGGTGGGTTTGCCACTACTGGCGCTGCTGCGGCTACTGCCGCTGGCCGCGCCCGGCACGCTGCCGCCCCGGTACTTCAGCGACTTGCTGTAGTACGCAAACAGGCCGGAAGTAATCTGGAAATTGTCCTTCACCAACCGGTAGTCGGGGAAGTCGTACATCTGCTCCGGGTCGATGGGGTTGCCTTCGTAGCGCACCTCAAAGTGCAGGTGCGAGCCGCTGCTGCGCCCGGTGCTGCCGCCCCGGCCGATCAGCTGGCCGGCCTTCACAAATGTGCCCGGCGTCACGAGCGACTTCTGCATGTGGCCGTACAGCGTTTCGATGCCGTTGTAGTGGCGGATGAGCACGTAGTTGCCGTAGCCCGAGCCGTCCCACTTCACAATGCGCACCACCCCGTCGAAGGCGGCTTTCACGGAGTCTCCGGTTTCCAGGTCCAGATCCACGCCGTAGTGCCAGCGGTAGCCCCGGAACCCGAAATCCGAGGTCAGCGGGGTTTTTACCAACGGCATTTTGGCGAAGCGCTGACGCTCCGGCTCGGTCAGGCGCAGGTTCAGCGTGTCGCGCAACCGGCGGCCGTCTACGCGGTACGGGTTGATGTTGTGGGTGTCCCAGATGGCATAGTAGCCGGCCACCTTAATCCAGGAAGAGTCGATTTTCACCTCTTCCGACATCTCCACAATCTCCTGCCCGCCTTCGTTGAGCGTGGTAGTGTCCTCGCTCACAATGGACAGCTTTTTGGCGGGGTTGAAGAAGATGGACTTCGCGGCGTCGGAGCCCTCCTCAGGCAGCTCCTCCGTTTGGATCAGAATAGTGGTATCGGGCCGCACGTAGCGGATGGTGGGAGATTTGATGCGGAAGAAATCACTCCGCTTGCCCGCAGAGCCGGCTTTTGCCTTCGGCTCTGGCGCTTTGCGTCGCTGGGCCAGCAGCTGGCCGGGCAAGCCTAAAAACAGCCCGATCAGTAGTAGCGGCAGCAGCCAATGTTTCACAAAATGGAGCAAGGGCAAAAAATTAATGAGTGAAAGAGTGATTGGGCAAGTGAGTGAATGAGCAAGTAAGCTCAACGTCCCATCCCGGAGGATAGTGTGACGCCCGCTTAACTCACGCATTCACTCACTCGCTCATTCACTTTTAGTGGTCCCCCAGCGCGGCCAGGTAGCGCTCGGCGTCGAGGGCGGCCATGCAGCCGGAACCGGCGGCCGTTACGGCCTGGCGGTAGGTGTAGTCCTGCACATCGCCGCAGGCGAATACACCGTCCACGTTGGTTTTAGCCGTGCCAGGAATGGTTTTCAGGTAGCCCTGCTCATCGTGGTGCAGGTAGGGCTGGAAGATCTTGGAGTTCGGGTCATGGCCGATGGCTACGAAGAAGCCCTCGATGGCTAGGTCGCGGGTGGTGCCGTCCAGCACGTTTTTCACGCGGGCGCCCTCTACGGCGTGCTCGCCCAGGATTTCATCGGTTACCGTGTTCCAGAGCACCTCAATTTTGGGGTTGTCGGTCACGCGCTTCTGCATGATTTTCGAGGCGCGCATCTCGCCTTTGCGCACAATCATGTACACCTTGTTGCACAGGTTGGCCAGATAGGTAGCCTCTTCGGCTGCCGTGTCGCCGGCACCTACAATGGCCACGTCCTTGCCGCGGTAGAAGAACCCGTCGCACACGGCGCAGGCCGATACACCCGAGCCGTTCAGACGCTGCTCCGAGGGCAGCCCCAGCCACTTAGCCGAGGCCCCGGTGGCAATAATGATGGTATCGGCCGTCAGCTCCACCTTCTCATCCACTGTCACGCGGTGCGGGTGGCCCGAGAAGTCCACCGAGGTGGCAATGCCGTAGCGGATATCGGTGCCGAAGCGGGCGGCCTGCTTCTTGAGGTCCTCCATCATTTCGGGACCCATGATGCCGTCGGGGTAACCGGGGAAGTTCTCGACGTCGTTGGTAATCGTGAGCTGGCCGCCGGGCTGCAGGCCCTGGTACATCACGGGTTTCAGGTTGGCGCGGGCCGCGTAAATAGCCGCCGTGTAGCCGGCCGGGCCGGAGCCGATAATCAGACACTTAATGTGTTCCGGGGTGGTAGTCGCCATACAAGTGAAGGTGGCGGCAGCTTGCGCCAGCGCCATGAAGGGTTAAGATTGGGATGCAAAAGTACACGCGTCCCGGGTTTTCATCCGGTGCGACTCCGTATTGCCGAAAATTGCGCCAACTCCGCACATCGGCCACTTTGTCCGAAACGCCGGGAAAGCAGGATAATACGGAGGCCGCCGACACGTATTCAACAAAAAACCCCAACCAAAGGCCAGGGTTTTCTGCTGCGGGGTAGAACTACTTACCCCAGGTACGGCTTCAGGGCCTTGCTGCGCGAGGTGTGGCGCAGGCGGCGGATGGCCTTCTCTTTGATCTGGCGCACCCGTTCGCGGGTCAGGTTGAACTTCTCCCCGATTTCTTCCAGCGTGAGCGAGTGTTCCCCGTTCAGGCCGAAGTAAAGCGTGATGACGTCGGCTTCGCGCTTGGTGAGCGTGCTCAGGGCGCGCTGCACTTCCTTGCGGAGCGAGTCGTTCATCAGGCCGGTGTCGGGCGATTCTTCGTCCTCGTTTTCGAGCACGTCGAGCAGGCGGTTTTCTTCACCCTGCACGAACGGCGCATCCACCGATACGTGACGGCCCGAAATCTTGAGCGTATCCACCACTTCCGAGGTAGTCAACTCCAGTACTTCGGCAATTTCCTCGGGCGAGGGCTCGCGCTCAAACTTCTGCTCCAGTTCCGAGAACGACTTGCTGATTTTGTTCAGCGAGCCAACCCGGTTCAGGGGCAGACGCACGATGCGGCTCTGCTCGGCCAGAGCCTGCAGAATCGACTGGCGAATCCACCATACGGCGTAGGAAATGAATTTGAAGCCCCGGGTTTCGTCGAATCGCTTGGCGGCTTTGATCAGGCCGAGGTTGCCCTCGTTGATCAAGTCGCCCAGGCTCAGGCCCTGGTTCTGGTACTGCTTGGCCACCGACACCACGAAGCGTAGGTTAGCCTTGGTGAGTTTTTCCAGCGCTTGCTGGTCACCTTCTTTGATGCGTTGCGCCAGCGTTACCTCCTCGTCGGGGGTTAACAGATCCACCTTGCCAATCTCCTGGAGGTATTTATCCAGCGACTGGCTTTCGCGGTTGGTGATCTGCTTGCTGATTTTTAGCTGTCTCATTGCGGGCGCGAGAGAGTTGAGTTGTTGATGCTAGTAAGGTCGTGTTGGTCCGGTATACGAGGGATACCCAAACGCGGGTACCGGGTCAGTTGAAAGCAACACCCCGGTACCCGCGAAAGTTCGGCGGCAGCGCTTACGCTGCGCCGTTGGAATCAGCAGCGCGCTCCGGCTTCGGCAGCAGCACCTTGCGCGACAAGCGGTATTTGCCCGTTTTCTTGTCGATGTCGAGCAGTTTCACGTCAATCTCCTGCCCTACTTCCAGCACGCCTTCCAGCGCGGCGAGGCGCTCGTGCGATACTTCCGAAATGTGCAGCAGGCCATCTTTGCCCGGCATGATTTCCACGAAGGCACCGTAGGGCTGGATGCTGCGCACCTTGCCTTTGTAGGTTTCGCCCACTTCCGGCGTGGCCGCAATGGCCCGGATCCGGTCGATGGCGGCTTGCATGTCTTCCTGATTGGAAGCGTAGATGCTCACGTGGCCTTTCTCGTCCTTCTCCTCGATGATAACCGTGGCGTTGGTGTCCTTCTGGATCTGCTGAATGACTTTGCCACCGGGTCCGATAACGGCACCGATGTACTCCTTGTCGATCAGCATTTTGTGCGAGCGAGGCGTATGCGGCTTCAGCTCAGCAGCCGGCGCAGCAATGGTCTTAGCCATCTCACGCAGGATGTGCAGACGGCCTTCGCGGGCCTGGTGCAGGGCAGCCGTCATGATTTCGGCGCTCAAGCCCTGGATTTTGATGTCCATCTGGCAAGCTACGATACCTTTCTCGGTGCCGGTTACTTTGAAGTCCATGTCGCCGAGGTGGTCCTCATCGCCCAGGATGTCCGAAAGCACGGCGTATTCGCCGGTTTCCTTGTCCTGCACGAGGCCCATGGCAATGCCCGAAACAGCAGCGCGCACCGGAATGCCCGCGTCCATCAAGGCCATCGAACCAGCGCACACCGTGGCCATCGACGATGAGCCGTTTGACTCCAGGATGTCCGACACGATGCGTACGGTGTAGGGGTTCTCGTCGTCGGAAGGCATTACCTTCTTCAGCGAGCGTTGCGCCAGGTTGCCGTGGCCGATTTCGCGGCGGCCGGGGCCGCGGTTAGGCTTCACCTCACCGGTCGAGAAGGCCGGGAAGTTGTAGTGCAGCATGAACTTGCTGTAGCCCGAGGTCATGGCCGTGTCGATGATCTGCTCATCGAGCTTGGTGCCGAGGGCTACGGTGGTCAGCGACTGGGTTTCGCCGCGGGTGAACAGGGCCGAGCCGTGGGCACCGGGCAGGTAGTTCACTTCGCTCCAGATCGGACGGATTTCTGTCAGGGCGCGGCCGTCGAGGCGGGTACGCTCCTTGATCATCATGTCGCGGATGGCCTTTTTCTCAGCCGACGAGTAGTAGCGGCCGAACATCTTCATGTCCAGCTCGGGCTGCTCTTCCAGCAGTTTCTCGGTCAACGACTTTTTGATAGCGCTAAAGCCTTCCTTGCGGCCGGCCTTGCTGGGGTTGCCCGAGTGCGCCACTTTGTAGGCGTGCTCATATACACCTTCGTGGATGCGCTTTTTCAGGTCGTCGTTTTCCTCGTACTTGGGGTACTCGCGCTTCACGTGGGATTTCTCCACTTCGGCGGCCAGCTCCAGCTGCACGCGCACCTGCTCCTTGATGGCTTCGTGGGCGAAGGCAATGGCTTCTACCATTTCCTCTTCGCTCACTTCGTTCATTTCGCCTTCCACCATGGCTACCGAATCAGCCGTGGCCCCTACAATCAGGTCGATGTCGGCGCGGGCAATGTCGGCGGTGAGGGGGTTGATTTGCAGCTTGCCGTCGATGCGGGCTACGCGAACCTCCGAGATGGGGCCAGCGAAGGGAATATCCGAAATCGAGAGGGCAGCCGAGGCGGCCAGCGCGGCCAGGGCGTCGGGCTGCACGGTTTTATCGGCCGAAATCAGGGTAATCATCACCTGCACCTCGTAGTGATAGTCCTTGGGGAACATCGGGCGCAGGATACGGTCTACGATACGGCACACCAGGATTTCGTAATCCGAGAGGCGGCCTTCGCGGCGCTGGAACGAGCCGGGAATGTTGCCGGCACCACCGAATTTCTCCTGGTAGTCAACCGACAGGGGCAGGAAGTCCACGTCGCCGCGCGAGCTGGGCTGCGACACGACCGTTGCCAGCAGCATGGCGTCGCCGAGGCGCACCACTACGGCACCGTCGGCGAATTTGGCCAGCTTGCCGGTTTCGATGGAAATCTGCCGCCCGTCGGGCAGCGTAATGTGTTTGGTAACCGCGGTGTAATTGGGCATCTGAGAGGGTGCTTGTGGAAAGCGTGCAGCGGGCGAGCAGCCGTAAAAACGGGGCCGGCAGCGGCCCCATTTTGCTCTAAAAAATCATATTCTGAGAAATCAACGTCCGAACCTAGCAAATGGTGCACTTGGTTTCGGACAAAAAAAGAGCAGGGAACCTTCCGGGGTGGAAGGCTCCCTGCTCCAGGCATTGGGCTTACTTACGAATGCCCAGTTCCTTGATGATGGCGCGGTAGCGGTTGATTTCGCGGTGCTGGAGGTAGTCCAGCATGCGACGACGCTTACCAACAAGCTTCAGCAGACCCAGACGGGTCGAGAAGTCTTTTTTGTTCACTTTCAGGTGCTCGGTGAGGTGCGTGATGCGGTGCGTGAACAGCGCAATCTGAGCCTCAGCCGAACCCGTGTCGGTGGCTACTTTTTGCAGGCTGTTTTTCTCGAAAATCGCCTGTTTTGCTTCGGTAGTGAGTTTCATCGGCAGATAGGTTTCCCCGTCTTGGATTTAAAAATGAAAAAAAGAAAGCCACCCCGCATTTCGGGGTGGCCGCAAAGGTAGAAAAAATAGTGGTTTGTTGTTTGTTTCCCGTTGCCTGATTCAGAAGTATAGCCCGTGCCGAACAACGAATAGCGAGCGGTCAGACCACTTTTTTGTAGCGCCGGACTGGCCAGCGCACCCAGGCGGGCACGAAACGCCCCAGGTCCCAGTCGAGCAGGCCGGAGTCGTTGCGGGCCTGATACAGGAAAAACAGGCCAAAAGGCAGCAGCGCCACCGTCGACATCCACATGCCCAGCGTAACGGGCATCACGCCTTCCCGCCCGTACTTCTCGCCCATAATGGACAGAATGTAGTAGACGATGAAGAACAGAATAGACACCAAGATCGGTACGCCCAGGCCGCCTTTTTTGATGATGGCGCCCAGCGGGGCCCCAATCAGAAACATCAGCAGAATGGCTACCGACTGCACATACTTGCGGTAAATCTCGATGCGGTAGTTGCCCGACTCCTTAGCCAGATTGGCCAGCCGCTCGCCGGTGGTGCCGGCAAAGGCCCGGACGTTGCGGGCCCGATTGGCAGCCTGTTCCAGCACGTTCACATTGAGGGCCGGCAACCGGGTTTCAGCCACCTGAATCGGCTCGGCCCGCCGGTTTTGGGCCTGCCCGGTGGTATCGAAGCGCAGGTAAGTATAATAGGGAGCCAGCTGGCGCGACACCTGCCCGCGCTCCGTGCGCAGGCGTCCCTGCAGCGAGTCGATATAGGACTCGAGCTGCGGGATGTTTTTCATCATCTTGTTCTGCGAAAACAGCTCCACCTGCGTCCGATTCAGGTCGAAAGATTTCAGCGAGAACGTAATCATGTTGCGGTTGAAGGCCTGCCGGATGAACGTGGCGCCGGAGCGGCTGCGCGCGTCGGGCTGCTCCACGTAGCTCTGCCCCCGAAACAGCTCTAGGCCCAGGTACTGCCCGCCAAAGCGCGTGAACATGCGGCCGGAGTCGGCCAGAATCACGCGCATGTTGCCCGAACCCTGGGTGTGGTCGTAAATCATGATGCCCATCAGGATTTCGCCGTCTTCGCCCTGCTTGTCGTTCACCTTAATGGTGTAGCCGGGGATGCCGCTGTAGAACACGCCGGGCCGGATGTCGAGGGCGAGCTTCTGCTGCCGCACATCCCAGAGCAGGCTGAACGCTTTCAGGTTGGCTTTGGGCACAATGGCGTTGTTGAACCAGAAGGCCCCCACCATCAGCGCGAGGCTGGTGAGCAGCACCGGCCGCAGAATGCGGGTCAACGAAATGCCCGAGGTCTTGATGGCCGTCAGCTCGTGGTGCTCGCCCAGCGTGCCAAAGGTCATCAGCGACGACAGCAGCACGGCCAGCGGCAGGGCAATGGGCAGCAGTAGCACCGCAAAGTAGAATAGCAGCTGCACCAGCACCTCGGCCCCCAGGTCCTTGCCCACCAGGTCGTCGAGGTACTTGAGCATATACTGCGTCAGCAGAATAAACTCCACTACGGCCAGCGTGAGCAGGAACGGCCCCATAAAGGCCTTCAGAATAAGCTTATCAAGTTTTTTCATACAGTAGCGACGACCAGGCGCGCAAGCGGAAATGGGCCACAAAAAAGAGCGGAACGGAAACGAAGATACTGTCCGTTTCGCGTCCGCTCCGCTTTTCTACTGCGTAAAACCCGCTTAGCCGCCTACCAGTTCACGCAACTTCACGATCAGGCCTTCCCACATGCCCTGCAGCTCATCGTCGTCGGTTTCCTCGGAGTAGTCCAGCACCCGCAGGTACACTTCCTGCGTCAGCTGCGACTCTTCCAGCGTGAAATCTAGATAGTTGGCATCCGGTATGTGGCGCTTGTTCTGGTCGAGGAAAACATAACGCACCGAGCGATTGGTGCGGTGCGAGTTCATTTCTGCAAAGTGCGGCTGGTTGTCCCAGATGAAGTTAAAGCGGTGATCTTCGTCGATGCGCACATCCTGGCAGAACCACTGCGACAGCCCGGAAGCTGAAGCCAGATAGGGGTACAGGATTTTTGGGGAAGCATTTATGGGAAATTCGACGGTAAACCGATGTTTGTGACGAGTGGCAGAAAGAGGCATAAGCAGAACAGACTTAGGAATTTATTGGTCCGCAGCATTCACCAAAGACCGTAGGGGAGCAATATACACGGGTTTTTTTTGCTTCAGGGCTTGTGCCGGAACAAATCTTGTTCTTACCTTTGCAGCACCAAAAACCCGGCGGGGTAGCTCAGTTGGTTAGAGCACAGGATTCATAACCCTGAGGTCACGAGTTCAACTCTCGTCCCCGCTACTTGTAAAAAGGCCCTTTCTGCAGTAGAAAGGGCCTTTTTTTTGTTGAAATTTATCGTTCTATCACATCCCCATATACCCGCTTGAGTATGAGCCCCAACTGTTTGACGCCAACGGCGACCTGAGTAAGCGGTGATATATCGACTACCGGATCTGGGATACGGACAAGCAGGACTTCATCCGAAAGCCGTACACGGGCATTAATAAGTGAACTACGCTCGCCCAACTACTACATCTTCACCCGCGCCCGGCAGCCCGGCCCCGTGCCGGTAGGCAAGAACTGGTTTGCCAAGCGCAACCGCAAAGTCATGGAGGTCGTGGGCCTGCTCGACGGCGAGCATATGGTCTACGGCTATGCACACCGGCGCTATCAACCTGTAGCTGGCCACCAAGGACATCGAGCTGGTACAGCGACACTCCCGGCACGCCCACGCCAGCATCACAGCCACCTACTTGCGCAACCTAGGCATGTTCGACGACGATGACCAGCTGACCGAGATGCCGGACTTTTAACAAAAGGACTCTTCGCATACTGCTGAGAGCCCTTTTCAATTGATCCTTACACAAACAGTCGACTTCGCCAGCCAAGCTCCGGCGTCGTGACCATGGCGCTTCGCTCGCCTTTTCGGAAGGTGAACTGTTACCAGCGGCCGTGCACCCGGCGCCAGCGGGTGTAGAACCGGTCTGGGTGGGGCTTGCGGCGCTCGTCGGGCAAGCCGGCCACGAGTTATGCTACATCACGGTGGCAACGGGTATCGCCTCAGCGTCGACATGCACATGGCGCGCCTGCAGGTGGAGGACGGTGAGGTCAGGGCTTCGCTGCTGGGCGTGGGCCGGCGCGCTATAGGCAGTAGCCAGCAACAGGCAGATGCCGCCAAAGAGCACCACAATTAGGTTTCTCATACAACTGGGGTTAGTTTGGGATGTGTGAAACAGAGCCTAAAACTCACGCCCAGCGGTACTGGCGAAAAGGACAAAAAAAGCCCCGCCTTATAGCGGGACTTTCTGAATGCGTTAATCTGTTTTCTTTAAAACGAAAGATTGCATCATCTCCAGCAGCAGCGTATCAGCCGCGCTAAGGGTAGGTTTCTTCAATTCAAGTGTTTCCGGCTCAGCATAGCCGGCTAATTCGCTGAATTCCTCCGGAGACGCTGCATGAAATGCCATCGACCAGGAAGAGAAACTGCGCTCGTTGATTTGCTTGTCCGCCAGTTTCACCACACTGGTATGGCGCGGGTCATTCAGGAGCTTTGCATAAAGTGAGGCCAGACGCGACTCTTCTCCTTCAATGATTTGCATGAATTGGTGGTCGCCATAAATTAAGGCTCCCGTAATATCCTGCTCCGCATTGGCTTGTTGCGCCTGCTCTAGCAAGGCCCGCAGTTCATGATCTTGCATCGGTTGTATGCCCCGACTCATGTAGATGATATGATGCAGCATCGACTGTTCATTTTGGGAGGTTGCTGGTTTTAGGAAGCTCGCAAGATAACGGCTGTCCCCCATTTAAGGCGGCAAGCTCGCAGGTAGCTACTACATTCGACAATTATTGAGCTTCGACAATTATTGAGCTTCTGCACTTAGTAGATACTTGGCCACCGTGCTCGGTGAAAGCTCCATGCCGGTGGCGATGGCCCGGGTAGATATGCCAGTGGCCTCCAGCCGCAGCACTCGCTCCTGATTGGCAATGATGGCCAGGATGCTGATAATGGCCTCCTTGAACATACCGGTCGAGTCCAAGTACTGCTCGGATTAACTTTTGAACTACACGCCCGCGTGCGAGAGTCGCTGCAGGTGATGGAGCGTTTCAATAGTGCCTTCGCGGCTAAACCGGTCCAGCGCCCAGAACAGTACCACGTCGAAGCGGCGCTGGTACGCATCCGTGAAGAGTTACTGAAACTGAGGCCGCTCGGTCTTGCCACCTGATTCAGTGTCGAGGTACTCTTTATATACCGTGTAGCCCAGCCGCTTGGCGAAGGCACGCAGCTGGCTCTCGTTGTCCTGGCCCTTGTCGCGGGTACTCATGCGAGCATAGATGGCATCTCTCATAAGCAGATACCTTTAGAGGGGACAGGTAAGTAGATATGCCTGTGCCTCCGCTAGCGTCTGAAACGCATCCGACGTGTTTTCCTTGCGGGCCTCCGCCTGAATCTGATGAATGGAGAGCCGGGAAACAGCATCCTGCGCCGCCAGGTAGGCCACGCAGACGTGCTCCGGACGGGCAATTTTACGGGAGTACCATTCGTCTACCAGAAACTGCTTCTCTGGCTCCGACAACGGCTGAATCAGATGCATATCTACCAGAATGCGGCTCCACCCGCGGCGCAGCAGTAGCTGACCGAGGTGCGTGAGCAGGGCACGGAATTCCGTTATCCCCCGGCGCGTATCCTTATATATCACCCAGGCATAACCTTCGGGATGTTCCAGAATGCGCCCAACGGCATTCTCAAAGTAAACAGGATGGTGAGCAGAGTACGGCATGTCGCAGATGGTAGGCTCAAAGCTACAAAAACACTGTCCAGTGGGTGCTTACTGATACCCTCTTCATCATACAATCATTATCCTGCTCTCCATGCATTCGATATTTACCCGATCCGCAACAAGCTCCCAACGGTTGCCATCACTACCTGTGCTTTGCTTGAGTGCACTAACTCTGCTACCAGCATGCAGCAATGACTGTGATGAGGCACCATCTTTTTCCTTGTCGGAAGCGCAACGCGCTTGGGCGGCGCCCTACATAGCCGGGAACGTACTACGCTTCCGCAGCACCGCAGGCAGGCTACGAGCGCACGTACCTAGTGCAGCCCACGACCCGAACGTACCGCGTATGGGAAACCTAGGGACCAATGGACCTTCGTGCCCTGACTATACCCGTGACTACACTGAGGTACGCTTGGTGCGCACCGATTCGGTTGCTGCATCGGCAGAAGTAACAAATACCTTCGTACTCGCTGCTACAAACCCCTATGAGCCATTCAGCGCAACCCTGCAATGGAGTTCATACAATTTTTCTGCTCCTATACTCGAAGTTGAAGAAAGACGGCTCTCAATAGGCCCTATTTTATTTGCAGGGCGTTTATATCCCAACGTGCTTACGCTCTTTAACGACAATCTGGGAGGGAACTCACGGCCGCGGGTCATAGCAGTATACCTGACGAAAGCCGAAGGAGTAGTTGCCTTCATTGAGCGCAACCAAGAATGGGGCAGGCAATGATCATAGTTGCCAAACAAACCACTGTAAGAAGTGACCAGAGTACCCACGCAAACGCCCCCAAAACGCGGTTTTTCGGGGGCATTTGCGTGGGTAGTAAAACCGTTCAGAATAACGCCCTAATCTGAACGCTTGATCAGCAAGTCACGCCGATTTGCTGGTTCACTTTCTTAGAAGATGTTGTACGCCTGGTCCAGGTGGTATAGTTGCTACGTCACGGTCAGTTCACGGACCCAGATGGCGGTGCGCTCATCCTGCTGGCACTGGCCCTCGCCCATCGTGCACAGCAGTGCCGCCATTTCTGACGACTCGCCTATCAGCCCGGGCCCCCACCGGCGCCGGGCTATCGCCCTTCGTGGTAGGGCAGCTGTTGGTGGCTCTGGCACCGGGCCGATGGCCAGCAGGTGAGTTAGGGGTTTGTATTCCGCAAAACTGCCATGGCCAACCGCGGGTGAAGCGGACGCAAAACAAGCTAGCTTTCTATTATCTACCTTCCTATTATGCTTTTTAGTATTCAAAAAGTTAATGTCACAAAATCAATCCTATTGTCCTTGAGTAGGCCTCCCCGGGGCGCTACCTTGCTGACCTTATCGTACCCTTCTACTGCGCCCTACTTGCATGAACGCTACTTCTCCACTCCTTCCCTTGGTTGCCCTGATGTTGCTCGGCGGCCTGCCTGCTTCTTCCGCCCCAACGCAGACTGCGGCGTAAGCGCATAACATATACCCGTTCTTACCAAATACCCCGCTCCTTCCCCACAACCAACGCCCAGGCTCCAACTCCCCAGTTGGAGCCTATTGCACGTGCCAGGACGGCATCAAACGCATAAACGCCCTAGCCAAAGCCTGAGGCATTTTCGTCCCACGTATCGCTTCTCTCACAAACCTAATTTCGTTTTCCTACTGGCGGCCGGCGCTTCCAGGCTTCCCGAGTGACCAAGTAGGTGAAGAGCGGATCCTTCGCCAGCTCATCGGCCTCCGCCAGCGTGAGCCAGCGAAAGTCGATTTTGCGCCGTAGTCGCTGGACCTCGATAACACAGGGCGTTATGTTAGCTATTCCTCCGCGACTTCCGGCAGTAGCTGGGGCAAGGATGGCTGCTCCATTGCTTAGGTGGCAGGCTTTTCGATGACGTCGCCGGCGTAGATCTGCACGCCCTTGGCGTAGCCCTTGCCCTGCTGAAAGGCATGGGCGGTGGCGATGACGGCCGGCGGGGCCTCGCCCACGTAGGCCGGGGCCTTGGTAAAGTTGGTAAACCAGCTAGTTCTGGCCCATAGCACGTAACCCAGCAGACCCGGCGTGTTGTCGGCCCCTTCTAGGCCGCTGAAATGGCTCAACTTCGATAAGTCCATAGGACCAGTCGTTAACGCTCAGTGAGAAATACTGGAACGTATACTTTCCCTAGGTCTTGTCGATGGGCACGAGCGGGCCGCTTCTGGATTCGATTAGGTGCTTGAGGGCCGCCTTATTCTTGCCCAGCGCCTCGTCCGTAATTTTCTCGCCCTTGATGGAGAACTTGCGGCCCAGCTCAGCTTCGGTCACCTCGTGGCCCAGCACCTTGCCCACATACTCGGTGGTGTACTCCGTGCCGAACACTACGGCCAACCGAATGATCAGGACTCATGGCGGGGAGAAGAGGGTAAGGCCGCGGATAGCAATGTGGCCGTTGGGGCGGCTGGAAGTGGCGGCAGATAGTATGATTGGGGCCGGTTGCCGGCCGGTGCGTACTTTGCGGGCTGCTTCGGCGTTTTAGTCGATGAAAGAGCGCTGGCACTCGATGAATAGCCAGTGACATTAGCGGAATTATATATAAATTCCGGTATGCTCTTTTACCTCCTACCGCACCTGTATGCATCTGCTCCACCTGCTCTCTCAACTCGACGCCCTGCGCGCCGGGCTTCACACCCCAGCCCCAAATGAGCGCTGGCTCGCCGACCTCGAACACACGCTCAGCGATACGCTCGGAGGCCTGGAAACCTACCGGCTGGTAGTGGCCTCGCCCACCCAGCTGCAAGAATACTTCTTCCTGCTCGATGCCTTTGCTCACCCTGCCACCGGCCAGCCGCTGACACAGCGGCGGCAGCAGGCCTGCCAGGCCTTGCTGCTGCTCGAGTCCATGGCGCCAGAGCGAGAGAAAACATGGGGGGATTCGCATGCATGTTGTTGGCTGATGCCCGCAGCGGCAGCGGGCGGTGAAACAAGTGCGGCAACGGCGGCCGGCAGCTAGGACGAAGAGGACGGGATATATAGTGCTGACGACCTTAAAACGGCCTTAAAATGGCAACCAGGGCTGATGCCCGGGCGTAGAGGCCGGCATATTCCCCTGCCATGACCACTACCCTTCTTCGCCTGCAGCAGCTGCGCGCCGAGCTCGACACCAGCGCCGAGTCCGGCGACTTCGGCCCGACCATCCTCTTTACCATTCGCCGCGAGCTGCTGCTGTACCTGCAGCAGGTACCGCAGTGGGTGCTGCTGGCCGGCGCCCCGACGCTGGCCCCGCGCGTGGAGGCCAGTGTGCGGCAGCTACTGGCTCCGGCTAGTTTTCCGGCCCGCAGCCGCGAGCTGCAACTCAGCGAGGCCCGGCAGGCGCTGAGCCTGCTGGAAGAGCTCCAGACCCCGCCCAGCCTGCTGCCCGGAGCCGGGCTGCCGGTCCCGGCACGGGGGCGCCAGCGCTCTTGAGGGCAACCAACAGGGCCGCGGCAGACCCGGGCCGTAGCGTAGAATAGTGCGTGGCATGGGCATCAGGCAGCCAGCGGCAGCAGCAGCTGAAACTCGCGACGGCAGTCGGAGAGGTCGATTTCGCGGATGCCGGCCGGCAGCGTAGGCACCAGCAGCACTTGCTGCGCTAGGCCTCCCTCCTCCTACTACGCCGCGCGCATGGCCGGCGGCATGGTGCCGCTGACGTACCTGTCAGGTGGCGCGCTGGTTTGTGTAGCCTAAGATGAGCTGGGGTGTGGGTATCGGTGAGTGAAACGAGGGTGTCGAAGCCCTTTTCTTGCGCAGGAGGCCAGTTGCGCGTCCACGAGCAGCGAGCTGCCGGCCGCCAGCGGGCCGGCCAGGCGCAACGCGCCGCTGAGTTGGTCGTGGATACGGTACTCGTAGGCCACCACCAGCGGCGTTTCCTCGCGGTACTGTGGGTGGGTGGTGTTGATTTCGTGGCAGCGGCGCTCGAACTCCGGCAACGAAGCGAGCGTCACCAGAGCCGGGGCAGCAGCGTGGCCGTAAGCGTGGCCAGATCACGCAGGCACGGGCGGCGGGCCGGCGGCGTGGGGGCGGAGTTGAGGTGCATAAGGATATAGGAAGAAAAGGTGAACGACTTCTCAAATAAAGAGGGCGAGCGTCGGGCGCCGGAGGTATGTAACTGGGAGTGAGCGGCTACACAAAAAAGCCTTTTGGGGAACGTATGGGCACATTTTGCCGGTTGAAGCTATAGGTATTGACCGCCGGATAACCCCGGCAGAATCAGCTTCACCCCTATATTTTTTTGATGCCTACAACACAGGAAATCAAGACCATACAGCAGCAGATGATTGAGGTGCTGTTGTATCCCACCCCCACGGCTCGGCTGCTGGAATTGCACGCCGAGTGGATTCACGTGCTAACCACCTTGCTGGCGCAGTCGCTGCTGGCCCCCGAGCTGAGCGCCGTTGCGCAGTGCCGCGCCTACCTGCTGAGCGTGCAGGAGCGGCTGCTGGGCCCGGACAGCCCAGCCCTGCTGACGGCCGCCGACCGACAGCAGTATGCCTACATGCTGGGCAAGGCCGTGCAACTGCTCTAGGCTGGCCAGCCCTGGCAGCCCGCAGGGCGAGCATCATCGGCGGCGACCGGCGTCCGTGTCTGTGCTGCGTTTCAATTGACGGGGGCGTTAGGCGGGCAGCGAAGGCGCTTGCACGGCCGTGCTCTCGGGGCGCAACGCGTCCGGAATCAGGAACTCGCGCTGGTGGAGGCCTCCACCAGCGCGACTAGGTCGGGCAGGTGGGCCACCTGCCTTGTTTGACGTGGCCCAGACGCGTGGCGGCCGAGGCGTACCGCTGCCCGTAGCCGGCCCAGATGGCCCGAGCAACGGCGTAGTGCGGCAGTATCTCGCACACAAGGGAGAGCAGGGCATAGTATTTCTGTTTTTCCATCATGAGAACGGGGAAAAAGACTAGATTTGAAACGCGTATGTATGTGTTTGCCGATGACTGCTGACGAGCTTGCTTCTCATCTGAGTACCCTGGGCCAGCAGCTGGCTGAGGCCTCCGACACCGGGAATGCTGGCCGCGACAGTGTGCTGGAGCAGGCCCGCGTGTTTCTGTTTACCTATCTGCCGCAGGAGCCGCACGTGCCCTACCGGGCCGACGAGCTGCTGGAGCTGCTGGCTCCCTCGCCCCACACGCACCGCAGCTGGGAAGAGGAGCGCCTACTGCTGCTCGAAGGCCTGCTGCTGCTGCATCAGCTCTGGCAGCCGCCACAGGCACCGCAGGCGCCACCACTGGAGTCAGCGGAAGCAGCTGCTCCCAAGCGGCGAGTGCGGCGGCGCATTGGCCCGGCTCCCGAATAAGGAAGCAGGCTTCGGTAGTGGGCAAGGCCCCCAGTGGGCGGGCACGAGCTGGTAGTGCGCCTCACACAGCGGCTCCTACCCGGGGCCAACGCGGGGGCCGCGCACCGACACGGCTCCGGTGGGGTCAAAAATATGGGTACAGGCGTAGCCTCGCTCCCGCAGCAGCGCAGCAATTGCGGACTTCAAGAAAAGGCGCTACGCTATGAGGTGGAAAGGCTAGAATCCCAGCTCGGGGAAAAGAAGCTAATCAGCTAGTTGCAGTAGATGCAGTTAAGTAAGTAATCTTGATATCATCAATGCCCCTATCCTTACGCAACAACAATTATATAGCTGCTGCGCTCTATTTTGTAGCAGTGGCTGTCTATGCGGTGCCTGCAATTTATATGCTGGTGCCCCAGCCACTCGGCCCAGCCAAGCACCCAAACCTGGGCTACGGATTCATTGCGGGCATTGTGCTTATGTGCCTGGCAGAAGTCGTCCTGTTTATTACCGTCGGCTTCAGTATCCGCGCCGGCAAGACGTGGACGAAGGTGCTCTATGGGTTATTTCTGACCTATATCCTTTACTACTTCGGTAGATCCGCCTCTGCCCTGCTGCACCAGAGCTTCTGGGTTGCGAGCCGCAACTGGTTTGGCCTTGCCCTCATGCTCAGCGTTGCCTTTTTTATGTTCCGGGATACACTCACCCGCCGTTCTGCTGCTGGGGTTACTGAGGGCGAGCATAACGGGGTGAACTGATATGGCAGTCACGATTCGTAAGAACGACATCAAGGCGTCGAATCTATATCTGATTGGCCTGGGCGTTTCTACCATTAGCCTCCTATGCTACCAGACGCCCTTCAAGCCCACGCCTCATGTCAGCCAGAACACATTTCACGTCACACTACTTCTCACACATCCACTACTGGTCGGTATGAGCTGGGCCATACGGGTAGGTCGCTGCTGGGCCAAAGTTGTGTTGCTGCTATTCACTATTCCAAGCACGGTACTCTATCTGATGCGGCTGCCCCACTACCTCGGTATGCCGTGGCACCAAATCATGCTTAATCTGCTGTGTACCGCTTTGCAGGCTTGGGCAGCTGTCATCGTCGCCCGTGACCTACTACTGCGCCGACCAGTGGCTACGGAGGCGGAAAAAATAACTTTTTAAAACACTTCATTAAATAGTAGTATGCGTGCCGGTGCCTCGTTCCCCATATCCACTACCCTTTCTTCTTCCGCTATGCGTCGTCGTTTCCTCTCCCTGCTGCTCGTACTCGCTCCCCTCTCCGCCGCCCTGGCCCAGACGCCGAGCGAGGTGCTGGCCGCTTCTGCTACCCCCTTCCACTACGGCGTCGCCTACATCAATCCTTCCGGAACACTCAGCAACTGCAAGCTCATCCTCATCGATGGCGTGACGCCCAACCCCAAGCTCAAAAACTACGAAGAGGACGGCCGCGACAAGATCTTTGTCGATCAGGCCGCCGTGCTCAACTTCCTCGCCGCCCAGGGCTGGGAAATCATGCCCACTGGGGGTGAGGGCCACCGCTACTTGCTTAAGCGCCCGCGTCGGTAGTCGGTGCCCGGCTCCCCCACAAAAAAGGCCTGCCAGAGTTTCTGACAGGCCTTTTTTGATTACGCGCTACTCTGGCTTAGCCGAGGAAATAAGCCAGCGAGAAGTGCAGGCCGCGGTTGTAGGATTTCCCTTCCGGCATCGGCGACCGGCCGTCCGGGTAGTCCAGGATCATGTTACGCAGCCCCAGCCCGTAGCCCAGCTGCGCCTGCAGCCCGCCCAGCTTGTAGCCGACCCCAAAGTTGAGGCCCGCATCCAGCGCCTGCAGGTATTCTACCTGGCTGACCTCGCCGCGCTTGTTGGTGAAGTCGACGTTCTGAAAAAAGGTATCGGCGTAGGTAGTACGCTGCGCGCCAGCCTGGATGGTGACGTCCATATCGGTGGTCTGTCGGCCGCCCAGCCCCAGGGCCACGTACGGGCCGGCAAACACCTGGAACCCGCCTTGTGCTCCCTTCGTGCTGTAGACCAGGTTCACTGGCAGCTCCAGATAGTGCAGGCGCGTTGTGTTGCGGAAGTCGAACGTGCGGGTGGTATCGGCGTACGTGTCCGAAGCAGTGGCCGTGCTCTTGCCCCCACGCTGGGAGTAGAGCAGCGAGGGCTGCACGGCCAGCTTGCCAAACTGCGCATTCAGGCTCAGGCCCGCCTGCAGGCCCGTGTGCAGACTGGTTTCCGGCTCCCGGCAGTCGCCGAAGTCGTAGTGGATGGTGGTGGCGTTCAGGCCCACGCGCGGGCCGAAGGTGAGTTGGGCCTGCGCGCCGGTGGTGGCGCTCAGTAGCAAGGCGCTTCCGAGCAGCCCGTGGCGAAGAAAAATATGCATGGATAGAATAGGTAAGGGATGATGTGACACGGTAAACCCACCGGCCGCTGCCAGCCGGCGAGGGCGAGGCCTTTCTAACTGGCTGTATCGGTCTTTTATTGTATATCGTTTTTCCATTGCTGCTGCCCCACTCAGAGCAGCACGTAGTTCTCTTTCCCCGGCATGGCAGCCGCGAAGCACACCGTGCCCGCCCCGAATCGCTCGGCATTCCTGGACTCTGGAGCAGTATTTGCGCGTAGGTGCGTTCCTCACATGATTCTTTATCCGCTAACCCGTCTTCTGTTATGCGTCGTCATTATCTCTGCCTGCTGCTGCTAACCGCGCCGCTCGCCGCCCTGGCCCAGACGCCAAGCGAAACGCCCGCCGCTGCTGCTGCCACCACGCAGTACGGTTTCGCTTACACCGTCAGCCAGCTCGGCGGTGGCGCCAAGCTCATCATCGTCGATGGCATCACACCCAACCCCAAGCTCAGACGCTACCAAGAGGGCGGCCGCGATAAGGAGTTCCTTAATGAGGCCGCCGCCCTCAACTTTCTGGCCACCCAGGGCTGGGAAGTTTCCCCGCTGGCTAACGAGCCCAACCGCTACTTTCTTAAGCGCCCGCGCCAGTAGCTGGTGCAGGCCTCCCCCACAAAAAGGCCTGCCAGAGTTTCTGGCAGGCCTTTTTATACGTATGCGCTACTCCGGTCTAGCCAAAGGTAAGCTGAACCTGCGCGCCGGTGATGGCGCCCAGCAGCCTTACCCTGCCTTTGTCAGGGCCTGGCGTTTACTCAGGTAGCGGCGCAGCGGCGCGTCCACGGTCACCAGCAGCAGGTAGGCCAGTCCCACCAGGGCCAGCGTGGCGGTTGGCACCAGCCAAGCCAGCGTACTCATAGGCGGCTTCTGCGTGGCCACGTAGCTTAAAAAGACCCACACAAACGGGTAGTGCACCATATAGAGCGGGTAGGAAAGCTCCCCGAGCCAGTGGCAGGCCTTGGCCAGGCGCGGGGCCAGATGCGTGCCTGCCCCCAGAGCCACCAACAAGGGAAAATATACGAGCACGGTCAGCGAGTCCGTGAGCCCGGTTAGGTTGCTGCGGTAGGGAAACAGCAGGCCCGCCAGCAGCAGCAGCCCTACGCCCACAAACCCGAGGCGGTTGGACAGGATCCAGCGGGCCCGGTACAGCACCAAGCCCATCAGAAACGAGTAGCTCACGCGCACGGCGCCGCCCCAAAACGTATTCCGGTCCCAGCCAATGCTCAGGTTCGGCACCAGCGTGGCCTGGTAGATCAGGACTGCGGCGGCCAGCAGCGTGAGCACGTATAGCAGGCGCGGCCGCACGCGCACCAGCACCAGCGTATAGACAATGTTGGCCAAGTACTCCCAGAACAACGACCACGTGGGCGCATTGAGCGGGAACAGGTTGAAGGTGCGCTCGGGCATCACCGGGAAAGGAATCAGCAGGCATGAGGCTAGAAATACCTGCCAGGCCCGGCCGGCATATGCGGCGTACACGTCACTGAAGGGGTCGAGGCGGAACGTGAGCAGGCCGAGCAGCGAGCCCACCAGCACCAGCGGATGCAGGCGAATTAGCCGGCGCCACAGGAAGGCTCCGATGCCTATCTTCTCCAGGCGCGTGTCGTAGGCGCAGGCCATCACAAAGCCGGAGAGGCAGAAAAAGAAATCGACGGCCAGGTAGGCGTGGGCAATGAAGAGGTGCTCGTAATCGGGCACCACGATTTCCATGAAGTGGTACACCACCACGGCCAGGGCAGCAATGCCGCGCAGGCCATCGAGCACGGCGAAATGCTGGGAGGGCAGCGGTAGCGAAGCAGGTGTATTGTTTGCAGCGGGCATAGGTAAGTGCAGGAAAGGAAGCCGCAAAATACCGCTCAATCCCCTTACACCCGCAAACAGCACAGTTTCTTGCGCCCTCTAGTCGGGTGGGCCCTATATTTTTGCAGGTTCTTGCCCACCCATTGCCAATCCCCGTTAGCAGGAAGTGTACTGTGCCCTCGCGCCGCATGGGTTGCTTCCTAGCCTACCGCTCCTCCCCATGCCACACACCATTTTCGTTGACCTGCGCCGCATTGTAGTTGACCTGGCACCCCACGCAACTGTCTGTTACGGGTCGGCCGAACGCAAGGCACTACGCGCCGCCCTCGCCTCCACCATCCCGCTACTGCACCTACTCTATCCCAGCCTGCTTTCAGCAGGGCAGCGGCACCAGTTGCTGCAGAATCTGTCAATGCTCGAGCAGCAGCTCTCCTCCCTATCCGAGTTGCGCTCTGACGAGCATGGCTGCCCGAAATGGCGGTCCATCAATTCCGCGCTACGAGCAGCCATCATGACAACACTGGATGACGACCTCGCCAGTTCTTAAATTTCGGCGGCAGCACCGTATTTGACTGAATTGCCCAAACAAGTGATAGAATTTCCCCCGACGGTCCGCCAAACGGGCTGTGAGAACGGCACATTTTTATCATAAACGTGCCCAAAACCTGCATCGCCGCAGCTAGTAAAACCGCTTTTTCGGCCTGCAAATGTGCTTTTCCAATAGTAGTAATCCATTCAGCTAGGTGTAGATTTGCAACAGGCCGCGAGCTTAGGGCACCGAATACCTCTTTGGGCCCAGCTTGACTGGTAAATTCCACATTATCGACAACAGCTGTCCACCTTCTGCACCACACCCATGCTCACTGAATTAACTAATGGCTTCGGCAAGGTCTACCTGACCATCGATTACGATGCCGCTAATAAGTGGGTACACAACAACTGGATTGGCTACCAGACCTACACCGGGGTGCTGGCGGGGGCCGATGCGTGTTTGTTTCCCATCCGCGAAAATCAGTGCGCGTATCTGCTCAATGATAACCGGCAGGTGCTGGGCCCCTGGGACCACGCTGTGGACTGGATTGCAAACAACTGGGCGCCGCGCGCCACGGAAGCCGGCCTCACGCACTTTGCCCATGTTGTCAGTACGGAGTCATTAGCGGCTGATTCGGCCCGCTCCATGTTTTTAGGCATCGGCGGCCGCCTGCACATGCACATGTTCGGCAATGTAGACGAAGCGCAGGAATGGCTTCGGGCGGCACAGGCAGCGGCAGGGCGCACCAGATAAAGCGCCCTGCCGCTGCTGCACGGGCCCCCACTACTACTTGCCTACGCTTACGGGCTCCCCTGCCCGTGGCAGCAGAAACTAAAAACTAGCTGCATAAAAAAAGAGCCTGATCTATCCGATCAGGCTCTTTTGGCAAATAGGCTCCGGGGAGCTTACTTGATTTTCTCCACGATGCCTTTGAAAGCAGCAGGGTGGTTCAGGGCGAGGTCGGCCAGAACTTTACGGTTCAGGTCGATGCCAGCCTTCTTCAGACCGCCCATCAGCTGCGAGTAGGACATGCCATGCTCACGGGCACCAGCGTTGATACGCTGGATCCAGAGGGCACGGAACTCACGCTTCTTAACCTTACGGTCACGGTAAGCATAGAGCAGGCCTTTCTCAACGGCGTTTTTAGCAACGGTCCAAACGTTTTTGCGACGGCCATAATAGCCTTTCGCCAAACGCATAATCTTTTTCCGACGGTGGCGCGAGGCCGCGTGGTTGACACTTCTTGGCATAACCAGTTGTTTTTTGGCGGCCGGCGGCGGGTTAATGCCGCATCTTTTATTTCAGCCGGACGCCTGGTGGAAAAAATGAATTAATAATTGACAATCAACAATCAGGCATCAAAGCGCGCTTAACTGCTGATTCTTAATTACTAATTAAATCGTAAGCATGTCTTTTACGCGGTTCATATCAGCCGAGCTAACCAGACCAACGTGCGTGAGGGCACGCTTCTGCTTGGTGGTTTTCTTGGTCAGGATGTGGCTCTTGTAAGCGTGCTTACGCTTGATTTTGCCCGTACCCGTCAGCGAGAAACGCTTCTTGGCACCGGACTTGGTTTTCATTTTCGGCATTGTGGTGATGAAAAAAGGGTGAAAAACTGCGGCGGTCGGCTGCCTAGGGCCGGTGCGCCAGCGTACAATGGGGCCGAAGCCCCGCAAAAGCTATTCAGCGGGCTTTTCAGCCGGGGCGGCAGCAGGCTTGGCTTCTTTCGGAGCTTCCTTGCCACCTTCTTTCGGGGCAGCGGGCTTGCTGGCGGGCTTGGCAGGCACGATGGCCTTGGGCGCCAGGTACAGGAACATGCGCTTGCCTTCCAGCTTGGGCAGTTGCTCTACTTTGCCAAGGTCTTCGAGGGCCTGAGCGAACTTGAGCAGCAGGATTTCACCCCGCTCCTTGAACACGATGCTCCGGCCTACGAAATGCACATACGCCTTGATCTTGGCCCCTTCGCGCAGGAATTCCTGCGCGTGCTTGAGCTTGAAAGCAAAGTCGTGGTCGTCGGTGTTGGGTCCGAAACGGATTTCCTTGATGACAACCTTGGTTTGCTTGGCCTTCAGCTCGCGGGTCTTTTTCTTCTGCTCGTACTTGAATTTCGAGTAGTCGATAACACGGCACACGGGCGGTACAGCCGTGGGCGAAATTTCCACGAGGTCGAGGTTCTGCTCCTGAGCAAAGCGCCGGGCCTGCTCAATTGGATAGATACCTTGTTCGATGTTGTCGCCAACAAGACGGACTTCGCGGGCCGTAATCTTTTGATTGATTTTGAACGGCTCCTCGACCTGGGCGCGAGGAATATAACGGCGGTTGGGGGTTGCTATGGCTGTTTCTCCTTTAGGTGAACGTCGGTTTTAGCTAGGATTGACAAGACACCAGGGGTGCCTGATGGGTTCAATCAGCGTGCGAATATCCGGCATTTTTTCTGAACGCTCAAGAAAGACTATATAAAATTGCCGGAAAAGGCTGCCTTTCTCGGTCCTACGCGCCGCCGAAACGGCTGAATTGCGGGTGGTGCCGGCAGCAAACAGGCCGCTGATGCGTGCTGCACCAGCGGCCTGTTTGCTCGGGGCAGAAAAGTGGAACTGCGCTATTTTTTGCCGTCCATCATGTCCTGGACCTGCTGCTGAAAGTCGGCAATGAAGGCCGCAATGGGCATGGCGCCCACGTCGCCTTGGCCGTGGCGGCGGATGGAGACGATGCCTTCGGCCTGCTCCTTCTCGCCCACGATGAGCATGTAAGGCACTTTCGACACCTCCGCGTCGCGGATCTTGCGGCCGATTTTCTCGTCGCGGTGGTCTACGGTGCCGCGCAGCTCGGCCTGCGTAAGCTGGTCGTACACCTGCTGGGCGTAGTCGTGGTATTTCTCCGATATAGGTAGCACGGCAAACTGCTCGGGCGAGAGCCAGAGCGGGAAGTTGCCGCCGCAGTGCTCAATCAGCACGGCCACGAAACGCTCCAGCGAGCCAAACGGGGCCCGGTGAATCATGACGGGGCGCTGACGCGAGTTGTCGGGGGCTACGTACTCCAGCTCGAACCGCTCGGGCAGGTTGTAATCTACCTGAATAGTGCCCAGCTGCCATTTACGGCCGATGGCGTCGCGCACCATGAAATCGAGCTTGGGGCCGTAGAAGGCCGCCTCGCCCAGCTCCGTCACGGTGCTCAGGCCTTTCTCGGCCGCGGCTTCAATGATGGCCTGCTCCGCGCGGGCCCAGTTTTCATCGGAGCCGATGTACTTGGTCTTGTTTTCGGGGTCGCGCAGTGAAATCTGAGCCGTGAAATCGGGGAAATCGAGGGCTTTGAGCACGTAGAGTACGATGTCAATCACCTTCAGGAACTCCTCCTTCACCTGGTCGGGGCGGCAGAAGATGTGGGCGTCATCCTGGGTGAAGCCGCGCACACGGGTCAGGCCGTGCAGCTCGCCGCTCTGCTCGTAGCGATACACCGTGCCGAACTCGGCCAGACGCACCGGCAGGTCGCGGTACGAGCGGGGCTTGCTCTTGTAGATTTCGCAGTGGTGAGGGCAGTTCATCGGCTTGAGGAAGAACTCCTCGCCGGGGTTGGGCGTCTTGATGGGCTGGAACGAGTCGGCGCCGTACTTCTCGTAGTGGCCGCTGGTCACGTAGAGCTCCTTGGAGCCGATGTGGGGCGTCACGACGGGCTGGTAGCCGGCTTTGAGCTGAGCGCGGCGCAGAAACTGCTCCAGCTTCTCGCGCAGAGCCGTGCCTTTGGGCAGCCACAGGGGCAGCCCCGCTCCTACTTTCTCCGAAAACGTGAACAGCTCCAGCTCCTTGCCCAGCTTGCGATGGTCGCGGCGCTTGGCTTCCTCCAGGCGCTCCAGGTACTCGGTGAGCTCCTTGGCTTTGGGGAAGGTGATGCCGTAGATACGGGTGAGCTGCTTGTTCTTCTCGTCGCCGCGCCAGTAGGCTCCGGCCACGTTGAGCAGCTTCACGGCCTTAATGGGCGACGTATCGGGGATGTGCGGGCCGCGGCAGAGGTCGGTGAAGTCGCCTTGCGTATAGAAGGTGATGGAACCGTCTTCCAGGCGCTCCAGCAGATCCAGCTTGTAGGGGTCCTGTTTTTCGGTGAAGTAGGCAATGGCGTCGGCCTTGCTTACTTCCTTGCGCTCAAACTGGCTTTTCTTCTTGGCCAGCTCCAGCATTTTCTTCTCGACTTCCGGCAGGTCGTCGGTGGAAATCGTGCGGCCTTCGCCGAGGTCGATGTCGTAGTAGAAGCCGTTTTCGATGCTGGGGCCGATGCCCAGCTTCACGCCGGGATACAGCGCCTCCAGGGCTTCGGCCATGAGGTGAGCCGAAGAGTGCCAGAACGAGGCTTTGCCTTCGGGATCATTCCAGGTCAGGATGGCAACCTGCGCATCCTGTTCAATGGGGCGGTGCAGGTCGCGCACTTCGCCGTTGACGCGCACGCCGAGGGCATTGCGGGCGAGGCCTTCGCTGATGCCGGCGGCAACGTCGTAGCCCGTGGCGCCATCTACAAACTGGCGCACCGAGCCGTCGGGGAGGGTGATGTTGAGCATAAAAAAAGAAGGGGGATTGTGGCTATACAAGCAGCCGTGAGCCCGCAAGGTACGGAAATGGGGAAATCGAAAAACAGAAAAGAGGCCCGATCAGGTAGGCTGACCGCCCTGAATGGCTCAATCAACCCGCTAATTTGCCTCCTTACTTAGCCCTTTATCCGCCTAAAACCCCGACAGCGGCCGCTGGGTGCTGATGGGCTCCACGGCCTCCACGGCCGGCCGGCTGACCGGCGTTTCGTTGACGATGATGCCGCGGGCCCGGTTGCCCACTTTCCAGGCCTTGTAGGTCCAGTGGCGGTTGCCGGGGTTTTCCTGCACCAGCAGGCGGTACTGCGCGGCGGCTTCAGGATAGCGGCCCAGGCTTTCGAAGCTCTCGGCCAGCATCTGCCGAGCCCCGGCCAGGCGCGGCGAGCGGCGCAGCGCCCGCTGCAGGTGCGGCACCACCTCGGCGTAGCGGCGGGCCTTGTAAGAAGCTAGGCCCAGCCGGTAGTCGGCGCGGTAGAAGGTGGTATCGAGCTGCACGGCGCGGGTGTAGATGCGCACGGCGCTGTCGGGCTGGTTCTGCAGCTCAAACTGCCGGCCGTAGTCGTACCAGAGCGGGCCAAAGGTGGGGGCCACTTTCAGGCCGCGGGCCGCATACACGGCGGCATTGGCCGGCTGGCGGTAGGCATTCGACAGAAACGCCAGCTGGTGCAGGGTTTCGGGCTGGCGTGGGTCGCGGGCCAGGCTGGCGCGCAGGTAGTCTAGGGCCTGGGTGGTGTCCTGCAGGCCCACGTAGGCCATGCCCTTGTAGAAAAGGGCTGCCGTGTGGTCGGGTTCCTGCTGCAGGGCGCGGTCCAGGTAGTCGATGGCGGTCTGGTACTCGCGGGCGGCCAGGTGGGTTTCGCCTACCAGCAGGTTCAGCTCGGCAGAGGCGTAGCCGCGGCGCGAGGCCACGTCGGCCGCGGCCAGGGCGCTTTGCAGCTTGCCCTGCAGCCGCAGGGCGCGGGCCCTGATGAAGTAGAACTCGCCTTTGGTGTCGTCAAGGTTCAGAGCTTCGTTGACGTCGCGCAGGGCGGGCTCCAGCTGGCCGGCATCGAGCCGGAAAGCGGCGCGGCGGGCGTAGAGCGAGGCATTGCGGGGCTGGCGGGCAATGGCGCCCTCCAGCTCTTCGGCTTGGATGCGGGGGCCGCTCTGCACCGTGGCCAGGTTCACCATGGTTTCGGGCTGGTCGGGCTCGGGGGTGCCGCAGGCCGTGGCCAGCAGCGCTGCCAGCGGCAGCAGCGGCCGGGCGGCCCGCGCAAGAAAGGCAAAGGCAGAAGAAAAAGCAGGCATCAGCAGCAAAGATACGCAGCCGGCCCCGGCAGCCAGCCAGGGTCCCTGCCCCTACTCTACCGCCCGGATATGGCGCTGCACCTGCTTCACCAGCCGCCGGTTGAGCTGGGTGAGCAGATTGCGGGAGCGGCGGCTTACTTCCAGCTCCTCGGCCGTTACGGGCGTCAGGGCCACGGCATCCTGCAGGGCGGCCACGGCCTGCCGGTGGTGGCCGCGGTTGAGGTGCACGCGGGCCAGGTCGTAGGCGTACTGAATCTGCTGCGGGTCGAGGGTGTGGGCGTTGGTCAGGGCTTCCAGCGCCGCGCCGGTGCTGGCGCCCGTGGGCATACCGCCCAGAAATACCCGGCTGAAGATTCGCTCCAGGACATTGTAGTGGTCGACGCGGTAGTGCCAGCGGCCCAGCAGCTGCCAGGCCGGCGCGAAGTCGGGCCGCTGCTGCACGGCCAGAAACACGTGCGGCTTCATCACCTTGTACGACAGCAGCCGGCTGCGGGCCGTGAGCAGCGTAGCCTGGTTGGCCAGGGCCAGGGCCTCGGCGTAGTTGCTTTCGGCGCCATCGGGCCGCACCACCAGGGCGCGGTTGGCGTAGAGGCGGGCCGTGGAGAAGTAGGCGGTTTTGCGGGTTTCGTCGGTGTAGCGCGCCCCAATCCGGACGCTGAGCACGGCGGCCTGCCACAGGGCCTCGTAGGTGGCAGGCGCCAGGGCCAGCACCTGCTCGTACTTGCCCAGCGCCTCTGACTCCTTGTATTGCGCCTGCAGCGCCTGGGCTTCTGCCAGCAGCCGCACCACCTCGGCGGGCGGCGGGGTTTGGGGAGCCACCATCGGCTTGGGTTTGGGCTTGCGGAACTGCGCTGCCGCGGGCGCCAGCTGCAGCCCCAGCAGCACACTCACCAGCAAAATCATCCGGCCAATCGGCATTCCCATTCCTAAGCAGCTACAATCCGAACTGTAAAGCTGGGAGTTTTCAGGGCAAAGCTCCAAATACCCGCCCGCCCCGGCGGCCATTCTTGGCCCAACCGCCGGCCATAAACGCAGAAAAGCCTCACCAGCCGGGCTGGTGAGGCTTTTAAGAAGACAGGCAGCAGGCCCGGAGTTATGGCCGATATCAGTTAGCGAACCGCGGATTGCTGCTACTCCAACGCTTAAAACAGCTTGAGCTGCGACTTGGGCGTTTTGAGAATGGCCTGGGCCTGCGCAATGTCGGCTTCCGAAATATCCACGTCGCCGGTGGGCTCAGGCAGCGGCGTTTCCGGCGGGGCGGGGCTGGCCGCCGGCCGGGGCAGCGTGGCGGGGCCGGCTTTGCGCTTCACCTCGCGGCGTTCGGGCTCGGGGCCTTCGTCGGTGAGCAGTGTGAGGCCGTGGATTTTGAAGTAGTTGAGCTTGTTGCCCATAGCCTTCCAGCCTTTCACGTCGATGAACTCGTGCAGGCTGATCTTCTCGGTTTCCTTGTCGGCCTTCTTGTCGCGCTGCAGCTTCACTTCCACCTGCGGCTCGGGGTTGGCCGTTACGGCCAGCATCTTGGAGCCTTTGGTTTCGGAAATAAACGTGAAGCGCTTGGCCACCGTGCTGGTTTCAATCTTGAACCGCTTCACGTAGTGCACCTTGGTTTCACCCTCCATGTACACCGTGCTGAGCACGGTATCGGGCTCCAGCTTGCGCAGCAGCACAATGTTGGGCACGTCAAAGTGAATGGCCGGGTCGGGCGCGGTCAGCTCGTAGGAGCCATCCTTGAACACCACCAGAATGGTGTTGTCGGTGTCGAAGGTGCCTAGGTAGCGGCCGTGGCCGGCCGTGTTGAGGCGGCCCACCACCGAATCGAAGAACACTTCCCGGCCGCCGAGCGTGGAGTCGCCGAGGCTTTTCTGGACTATTTTCTTGATGGGCTGCTTGGTGACGATGTTGCCCATCGAGCCCTTGCCTTTGATGGCCAGCTCGGCAAAGTCGAAGTCGAATTGCTTCACGCGGGCCGGCGCCTTGTCGGACAGCTGTATGCCCACAATTTCCGACTCGGAGTTGGGGTTGGCCGTCAGGTAGAGCGTTTTCGTGCCCTTGGTGCCCTTGGTCAGGTCGTACACCTTGTCGCGGGTGATGCCCGTGACGAGGAAGCGCTTGGCGAAGCTGATGCCCGAGGCGCCGTCCTGGTACACCATGTTGTACACCAGCCGGTCGTCGTTCTTGTTGTAGACGCCCACGTGCAGGATGTCCTTGCCCACGAAAGTCTTCTCGGCGATTTTCGTGACCGTAAACGTACCGTCGCGGCGGATGGCGATGATGTCGTCGAGGTCCGAGCAGTCGCACACGGTCACGGCTTTCTCGTCTTTCTTGAGGCCGTAGCCAATGAAGCCGTCGGTGTAGTTCACGTAGAGCTTCTGGTTGGCCACGGCCACTTTCTGGGCCGTCACCACGTCGAAGGTGCGCAGCTGGGTTTTCCGCTCCCGATTCTGGCCGTACTTTTTCAGCAGCCCCTCGAAGTAGTTGATGGCGTAGCGCGTGAGGTTCACGAGGTGGTCGGCCACTTCGGCCAGCTCGGTTTCCAGGCGCTGGATGTACTCCTCGGCCTTGAAGCCGTCGAACTTGCTGATGCGCTTGATGCGGATTTCGGTGAGGCGCGTGAGGTCGTCCTCGGTGATGGCGCGGCGCAGCACAATACGGGTGTCGTTGGCCTTGGGCTTCTCCCCTTCAATGCGCACGAACTTCTTCAGGCCGGCATCAATGGTCTGCAGAATATCTTCCCAGGTTTCGCACTCCTCGATTTTGCGGTAGATGCGGTTTTCGATGAAAATCTTCTCCAGCGACGCCGAATGCCACTTTTCCTGCAGCTCGTCCTGCCGGATTTCCAGCTCGCGCTCCAGCAGGCGCACCGTTTTCTGGGTGCTGAGCTTGAGCATGTCCTCCACCCCCACAAAACGCGGCTTATCCTCGATAATCACGCAGGTGTTGGGCGAAATGCTGATTTCGCAGTCGGTGAAGGCGTACAGCGCGTCCATGGTGAGGTCCGGCGACACGCCCGTGGGCAGGTGCACCTGGATTTCCACCTCGGCGGCCGTGTTATCGACCACCTTCCGGATCTTGATTTTATTGGCTTCCGAGGCTTTCACGATGCTTTCCATCAGCGCCGTGGTGGTGGTGCCGTACGGAATGTCGCGAATGACCAGCATGGTCTTGTCGGCCTTCTCGATGGTGGCGCGCAGGCGGATTTTGGCCCCGCGCAAGCCGCCGTTGTAGTTGGTCACGTCGCAAAGGCCGCCGGTCGGGAAGTCCGGAAACAGCTGGATTTCCCGGCCCTTCAGCACGTCGATGCTGGCCTTGCACAGCTCGCGGAAGTTGTGGGGCATGATCTTGGTGCTCAAGCCCACGGCAATGCCTTCCACGCCCTGCGCCAGCAGCAGAGGAAACTTCACGGGCAGCGTGGTGGGCTCGCGCTTGCGGCCGTCGTAGCTCATCTGCCACTCCGTGATGTCGGGGTTGAACACCACGTCGAGCGCAAACTTGCTTAGGCGGGCCTCAATGTAACGCGGGGCCGCCGCGCCGTCGCCGGTGCGGATGTCGCCCCAGTTGCCCTGGGTTTCAATCAGCAGGTCCTTCTGGCCCAGGTTCACCATGGCGTCGCCGATGCTGGCGTCGCCGTGGGGGTGGTACTGCATGGTTTGCCCGATGACGTTGGCCACTTTGTTGAAGCGGCCGTCGTCCATTTCCTTCATGGCGTGCAGAATGCGGCGCTGCACGGGCTTGAGGCCATCCTCAATGGCCGGCACGGCGCGCTCCAGAATCACGTAGCTGGCGTAGTCCAGAAACCAGTTCTGGTACATGCCGTTCACGGTGGCCACGTCGTGGATAGTTTCGCCGGGCGCGAACTTGGGCTCCTCCTCGGCTTCCTCGGCCGGCGCAATCGGCTCCGGCTCGGTCACGGCGTGCACGTCGGCGCTGGACTCGGCCAGCAGCAGCTCGCCGGACTCGTTCACCATGGACGGCGCGGCCTCGTCGGCCGGGGTTTCCGCATCGGCCGGCGCGGCCGGCGTGGCCCCAAATTCCAGCGAGTCGCCGGCGCCAAACAGGTTGGGCTGCTCTTCGGAATCAGGGGTCTGGGGATTGGTTTCTTCTGACATGGGGAATTATTGCTCTTGTACCTCTCTCCGGGGCTCAGGCAAGCGCCCGAAGGTTGAATTACTTAGTTAGCGCGTCATGCTTCGGCTGCGCTCCGCACGACGTTCTGCGTTACGCCAGGTCTTCCTCGGCCACTTCGGCCAGCGGCAGCACGTCGCTGGTCACCAGGTCTTTTTCCAGGCGCAGATTGTCGATGATGAACTCCTGGCGGGCCGGCGTATTCTTGCCCATGTAGTAGGTCAGCACCTGCTGAATCGAGCGGTCGGACTGCAGAATCACAGGCTCCAACTTGATGTTGTCGCCGATGAACTTGCCGAACTCGTCGGGGCTGATTTCGCCGAGGCCCTTGAAGCGCGTGATTTCGGGGTTGCGGCCCAGCTGGCGCATGGCGGCCTGCTTTTCCTGCTCGGTGTAGCAGTAGATAGTGGTTTTCTTGTTGCGCACCCGAAACAGCGGCGTTTCCAGAATGAACACGTGGCCGTTGCGCACGAGGTCAGGGAAGAACTGCAGGAAGAACGTGAGCAGCAGCAGCCGGATGTGCATGCCATCCACGTCGGCGTCGGTGGCAATCACCACGCGGTTGTAGCGCAGCCCCTCAATGCCTTCCTCGATGTTGAGGGCGTGCTGCAGCAGGTTCAGTTCCTCGTTTTCGTACACAATCTTCTTCTTCAGCCCGAAGCAGTTCAAAGGCTTGCCGCGTAAGCTGAACACGGCCTCGGTTTCCACGTTGCGGCTCTTGGTGATGGAGCCCGACGCCGAGTCGCCCTCGGTGATGAAGAGCGTGGTCAGGGCTTCGGCGTCCTGCTTGCCTTCGCCGAAGTGAAAGCGGCAGTCGCGCAGCTTGCGGTTGTGCAGGTTGGCTTTTTTGGCGCGCTGGTTGGCTAGCTTCTTCACCCCGGCCATGTCCTTGCGCTCCCGCTCGTTCTGCTCGATGCGCTTTTTGAGGGCCTCGGCGGCGGCGGGGTTCTTGTGCAGGTAGTTGTCGAGGTGCTCCTTGACGAAGTCGAGGATAAAGCCGCGCACCGTGGGGCCGTCGGGGCCCATGTTCATCGAGCCCAACTTGGTTTTGGTCTGGCTCTCGAACACCGGCTCCTGCACGCGCACCGAAATGGCGGCCACGATGGAGCCGCGGATGTCGGTGGCGTCGTACTCCTTCTTGTAGAACTCGCGCAGGGTTTTCACCACGGCTTCGCGGAAGGCCGCCAGGTGCGTGCCGCCCTGCGTGGTGTACTGCCCGTTCACAAACGAGTAGTATTCCTCGCCGTAGTCGTTGCCGTGGGTCAGGGCCAGCTCGATATCCTCGCCTTTGAGGTGGATGATGTCGTAGCGGCGGCTTTCCTGGTCGATTTTGCGGGCCAGCAGATCCAGCAGGCCGTTTTCGGAGTAGTACTTCTGGCCGTTGAAATTGATGGTCAGGCCCGCGTTCAAGTACACGTAGTTCCAGATCTGGTTTTCCAGGTATTCCGGAATGAAACGGTAGTTGCGGAAGATGGAGTCGTCGGGCTGGAACGTGAAGAGCGTGCCGTTGCGCTGGCTGGTTTTCACCGGCTTAGGGTCGCTGGTGAGGATGCCCTGGGCAAACTCCGCTGACTTCATCAGCCCCTCCCGGACGCTCTGCACCAGAAAGTAATTGCTCAGCGCGTTAACCGCTTTGGTGCCGACCCCGTTTAAGCCCACAGATTTCTGAAAGACCTTGGAATCGTACTTGCCGCCCGTGTTAATCTTGCTCACCACTTCCACCACTTTGCCCAGCGGAATGCCCCGGCCATAGTCGCGTACCTGCACGCGCTGGTCGGAAATCTTGATTTCGATGGTGCGGCCGTGGCCCATCACGTGCTCATCGATGGAGTTGTCGATTACCTCCTTGACCAGCACGTAAATCCCATCGTCGTATGCCGACCCATCCCCGAGCTTGCCAATGTACATGCCGGGCCGCAGCCGGATGTGCTCCCGCCAGTCCAGGGAGCGGATGCTGTCCTCGGTGTAGCCGTGGTCGGGGGTAGCGGCGGGTACTAGTTCTTCAGCCATGAAATCAGGAAATCGAAATTTGAGGTAAAATAACACAGAAAACCGGCGTTTTCCGCGCACTGTTTACGCTAGCGAAGTTAGCAATTCATGGCGTCAAAACCCAGCCCTGGCCCGGTTCGTTCCCGGACATTTTGCGAATACACGGCCTGACAGGCCATTGCCCTTCTCTCTCACTCCCATTTTTTTTAGCAAATGTTTCCTCCCGCTACCCAACACCATTTGCCGCCTTCCGGCCACAAACCCAGCCCGGAAGTGCGGCAGACGCCCATTGTTCAGTTTGCTTTCTTCATGCTGGGCGCCGTATTGCTGGTGTATTCGCTGAAAGTGCTGGACGATATTCTGCTGCCGCTGCTGTTTTCGGCGGTTTTCACGCTGCTGCTGCTGCCCATCTGCCGGTGGCTTGAGGCGCGGGGTGTCCCGCGCATCCTGGCCATTATCCTGTGCCTGCTGCTGGTACTGCTCATCTTCGCCGGCATCATCCTGGGCTTCGGCTCACAGCTGACGCAGTTTCAGAGCGAGATTCCGAAGCTGCAGATGAAGATGATGGAATTCTTCAACAACGCGCAGCAATGGGCGCACAACCGGTTCGGCTACGAGCCGATGAGCATCGACGACCTGAAGGAAACCTCCATCAAGGCGCTCAAGAAGTCGGGCGGCTCGTACCTGGGCACCACGCTCAACACCACTTCGGCCGTGCTCGGCAACCTGGCGCAGGTGCTCATCTACATCTTCTGCTTGCTGCTCTACCGCGACCATCTGCGGCAGTTCATGTTCCGCTTCGTGGCCCCCGACAAGCGCACGTCGGTGCTGCACACCGTGGACAACATCCAGACGGTGGTGCAGGCTTACATTTCGGGCCTGATTAAGGTGATTATCATCGTGGCTGTTCTCAACGGCGTCGGACTGCTAGTGCTGGGAGTGAAATTCGCCATCTTCTTCGCCATTTTCGCCTCGGTGCTGGCCATCATCCCGTACATCGGTATCATGATCGGGGCCACGGTGCCGGCCATCATTACGCTGGTGGAAACCGGCTCGCCGGTGCAGGCAGCCCTGGTCATCGGGGTGTTTGTGGTGGTGCAGTTTCTGGAAGGCAACTTCATCACGCCCATGATTACCGGCTCGCAGGTAAGCATCAACCCGCTGGCCGCCATTCTGGCCCTGATTCTGGGCGCGGCGCTTTGGGGCACCCCGGGCATGATTCTGAGCATTCCGCTCATGGCCGTGATTAAGGTAGTGCTGGATGCCAACAAAACCACCGAGCCCTGGGGCTTCCTGCTTGGCGATACAGCCGACGGCGAAGACTCGGCGAAGGCTGGCAGCAAGGAGCCGGGCGGCCTGCGCAAGCTCTGGAACCGCGTCACCAACCAAGCCTGAGGGCTTTGGGTTGAAGCCGCGCAGTCAGCCGGCTTAAAGGCTTAAGTCTACAAATCGAGGGTGTAGGTATCTGTGGTTTCGGCCGCAGCGCCGAAGCCCTCTTTTTGGTTTAACAGCCCGGGGTTAAGGGCGCCCTGCACCGTGGAAATGCCAAACGACAGGCGCCGGAAAGCCGCCGGCTTGCTGCGCAGAAGCTCGGCCAGCACGGCATCCACGGCGCCCACCTGCTTGCCGCGCGGACTGCCCCCGATGTACTGGGTGTGCACGAAGCCCTGCCAAACATCCTGGAAAACCAGCACCCCGCCCACCACCTCGGCGCCCAGGCGGGCCACCCACAGCTCCAGATGCCCGGGGTTCTGGTCGCGCAGCCGGCAGATTTCCGGCAGGCTGTGCACCGGCAGGCGGCCGTGGGTGTGGTGCAGGTTGGCCGTCAGCAGCTCCCAGAAGGCCGCGTAGTCGGCATCAGCGGCGGTGCAGGCGACGGCTACGCCGTGATGGCGGGCCTTGCGCAGGTTGCCACGGCGCCAGGTGCCAATCCGGAACGGCTGGGTCAGGTCGATAACGGAATTCAGCTCGCGGCCCGTCAGGAGGGCGCCCTGCTGGTGCAGCCAGAACAGCACGGCGTCGGATGGCTGGCGGCAGAACACCCGGGGCACCGGCTTGAGGAGCAGCTGCCGGAACCCGGCGGCCCGCCAGGCCACGCGCAAAGCGTCCAGCCAGGCTAAGGTATCGGACGTTTTGGCGAGGCCGGCCGTCACGAGGCCGCCGTAGGCCAGGCCGGGATGGGCCACCAGCGTGGCGGAATCAGCCGCAGTACGGGCGCGACCGGCCACAAACACGGCCCGCAGCCGCTCGCCCTGCCACACCAGCCACGAGCAGTCCTCGAACCGGTCTTGGTGGTAGTCCAGATAGGAGCGGCAGAACAGGAACGGCCCGTTCACCGAGGCCGCTACCAGGGCGTCCCAGGCGGCGGCGTGGCCGGGCTGGTACCGCTCCACTTGGATAGCCACGGGCAGCGCGCCGCTCATATCGGCACGCCCGCTGAGTGGCCGGCAGCAGCCAGCGCCCGAAATGCCGCGTAGTCGCGGATGTAGCTGGCCGCTGAATAGGGTTCCGACACCAGACACAGCAGCACGGCCTGCTCCTGAAAGCCCACGGTGCGCCAGTATAGCCCCGGCAGGTACAGGCCCACATCGGGCCGGTCCAGCACAAAGTGCTGCTGCTCGCCGGCAGGCGTTTCCAGCGTGATATCCAGCCGGCCACTCACGGCGATAAGCAGCTGCTGCAGCGTGTGGTGGGCGTGGTGGCCGCGCTGCACCTGGCTGGGCGTGTGGTAAATCCAGTAGGAGCGCGCCACGGCAAAGGGCAGCAGCCCCTCAGACGCCACGCTCACCGTGAAGCCGGTATCGGCGCTGCCGGCGCGGGGCAGCGGCAGCAGGCACGGCAGAGAAGGCGCGGCAGGCGTCGGGGACATAAGTGTTGGAAAGGCAACAGCGGCCGGCAGTACAGCCGGCCCAATCAGCCAAAAGTAGTGGTTCTGGCCTTGCCGCCCAACCCGGCCCGGGAACTGCCGACTCTGGCCGCCGCCTGCCCCGGGCCCACAATTGAGCGGCAACAGGCCAGAATTTTGTTCGGCCTGCGCACAACTACCGTTGCGGCAACTTAGTATACGCCCTCAGTTCCGCATCTGCTCCGGCAGGCTCCGGAATTTTCCTTTCCCACTCTAATAAACACCGACATGGCTGCTATTACCGGCGAAACCGCCCGCGCATACAACGACCTCGTAGAAATCAACAACACGGCTGCTAAAGGCTACCAGGAAGCCGCTGAAGCGGTAACCAACGCCGACCTGAAAGCCAAGCTGAGCCAGATGAGCCAGCACCGCGCCCAATTCGCCGCAGAACTCACCCAGCATGCCCAGCAGTTTGGCATCAACCCCGAGCAGGAAGGCACCGTGGAAGGCGTACTGGCCGAAGCTGCCGCCGCCGTACACCGCGGCTGGATCAACCTTAAGTCGGCCGTAACCGGCCAAGACGACTCGGCCATCCTGGGCGAGTGCGAAACCGGCGACGCCATGGCTCTGGAGTCGTATGAGACGGCGCTGAAGTCGAACGAACTGCCCGCCGGTGCCCGTGACGTAATCCAGAAGCAGCACGGCGCCATCCTGTCCGATAAGAACTGGGTGACCCAACAGAAAGCCAGCCGCTAGTAGCCGGCCCGGCCCTTAATGATAAAAAAGCCCGCCTCGTGCGGGCTTTTTTGCGTTTCAGCCCATTGCCCTTTGCGCGGCGGCGGCGCGTGCAACCTTCCGGGCGTGTATCTTTGTTACCAATTAGCTTAGCATCCTTTTTTACCCGATACCGCGCCGCTTTTGTACGCCATCATCGACCTTGAGACCACCGGGGGCCAGCCCACGCAGGACCGCATCACCGAAATTGCCATTTTTATTCATGATGGCGAAAAGGTGGTCGATCAGTTCGACACCCTACTGAATCCGGGGCGCCCGATTCCGTTTTTCATCACCCAGCTCACCGGCATCAGCGACGAGATGGTGAAGGATGCGCCCAAGTTCCATGAGGTGGCGCGCAAGGTGGTGGAGATGACGGAAGGTTGCGTGTTTGTGGCCCACAACGTGCGGTTCGACTACTCGTTTCTGAAAAAGGAGTTCGGCGACCTGGGCTACACGTACTCGCGCAAAACGCTGTGCACGGTGCGCCTGAGCCGTTCCCTAATGCCCGGCCAACCCAGCTACAGCCTCGGCAAACTGTGCCAGAACATCGGGATTCCGCTCAATGGCCGCCACCGCGCCGCCGGCGACGCCGCCGCCACGGCCATCCTCTTCGACCGGCTGCTTAAGATCAGCCAGCAGGAAGAAGCCCTGACCCAGCCCGGCCTCTCCCCCGCCGACACGCTGGCCGCCGTAGACGCCAACGCCCCAGCCGGCCGCCGGCCCGTGGCTGCCCCGGCCCGCGCCAGCCACCCCGCCCCCAGCGCCGTGCCGGCCAGCGCTTCTGACGAAGCCCCGGTAGCAGTGGCCACCAAAAAGCCCTCGGCCCGCAAGGTGAAAGCCGTGCAGGACGCCATCCGGACGGCGCTGCTGCCCCCCAACATCACGCCCGAAAAAGTGGCCTCGCTGCCGCACGAGGCCGGCGTCTATTACTTCCACGACGAGAAGGGCGAGGTGATTTACGTGGGCAAGAGCATCAACATCTACAAGCGGATTCAGCAGCACTTTGCCATCGACTACAAGTCGCGCAAGAGTATAGAGTTCAAGAACTCGATTTCGGATATTACGTGGGAGCTGACGGGCTCGGAGCTGGTGGCGCTGCTTTACGAGTCGCACGAAATCAAGCGCCTCAAGCCGCTTTACAACCGCAAGCTGCGCCGCTCGGTGTTTCCGGCCGGCATCTTCCTGCGCACCGACGAGCAGGGCTACAAGCACCTCTACTACGGCCGCGCCGACGACCACTCCAACTCGCACCCGCTGATTGCGCTCGGCAACCAGTTCAAGGCTAAGGGTTTCCTGTTTCACAAGGTTTCCAAGTTCAACCTGTGTCAGAAGCTCTGCGACCTGTACAAAACCAACGGTTCGTGCTTCGACTACCAGGTGCACCGCTGCAAAGGCGCCTGCCTGGGCCTGGAGCCAGCCGAGGAGTACAACAAGCGGGTGGAAGAAGCCATTGAGAGCTTCACGTATGAGCACGGCTCGTTCGTGGTCATCGGGCAGGGCCGCCGCGCCGACGAGAAGACCGTGGTGGTGGTGGAGCATGGCCGCTACCTCGGCTTTGGCTATGTGGATACCGAAACATTTACGGCCCGCCGCCTCGATGATTTCAAGGAGGTTATCACCCGCTACAACGACAATAAAGACGCCCAGCAAATCATTCGGCAGTATTTGCGCACCTCGCACAAAGACAAGGTTAAGGTGTTTAAATAGCACCTATTAGGAGCCGCCAGCCTTCTTACTCCGCCCTCCCGGCGGAGTTTTTTTTACCCAATCACCACCTTATTACTATTTATTATTTAAATTTTACAAAAATAAATTGTACCTATGAGCCTGCCTGCAGCAGAAGCTGTGTTTTAAGTCAGGACGCGCCTCCCTGTATTTTGCCACTTACCCGTCGTTTTCTATGGCTGAACTTATTTAACCTACCTCTACCTATGAATAAGCTAGTATACCCTTACCAGAAGTCGTTGTATTTTCATAACAGCCTGGCAAACATCATCGAGCATCCGGGCCGGTACGTGCAGGTGGAATGGCAACCCACGCCTATGTTCAGCGTCAGCCTGCGCGAGGTGCATGAGCAGCTGCTACAGCTGCTGAAGGAGTCGCAGCTCAGCAAAGTCCTGTCCGATAACCAAATGATGCCGGCCATTATGCCCCACGACCAGGACTGGCTGGCCACCGACTGGGCGCCGCGGGCCGTGCAGGAAAGCGGCTACCGCTACTGTGCCATCATCAACTCGCACGATGTATACAACCGGCTGGCTACCACCGACCTGGTCCACCGCGTCCGGGGCAGCGTGGCACTGCGCGTCTCTCACTTTCAGGATTACGACTCGGCAGCCCGCTGGCTGCTGAGCAGCACCATGGTTTAGGCTGGGCTATGGCCGGCCGCCTGCTGGCATTCCCGTAGCCACTGCACCGCGCTGGCTTCGTCGTTGAAGCGCCGCATGTGGTAGGTCTGGGTGGGGCTGGTTTCGTTTTCCTGAAACACCGGCAGTTCCTGCGTGATCTGCTGATAGTAGGGCGAGAGCAGCTGGCTCAGGAAGGCATCCTGCCCCAGCTGGCCACGCAGCGTGGGAAAAAACTCCTGGAATCCCCACTGGGTTGTGGCGGCATCGGCCGGCTTGCGGCGACGGCCATCAAGCAGCCAATAGGGGCAATTGGTCTGGCGCGCGGCGGCCAGAATCTGGTGGTAGCCCTCCCGCGTTTCCGGCGCCGAAACTTCCCGCAGCCAGCGGGCCACCAGCATATTAAGGTCGGGACGAAAGGAAACGGACAGGTAATCTGAAACGGCAAGTGAGAACATAGCAACCAGATGGGGGCGCAAATGTACACTGGAAATACACTTCTGCTATCCGCCCGTCAGCAGCAGCTTTTGGAGCCCGGGCCGCGGCTAATACAGCCGGTGCCGCAGCAGCCAGCCGGCGGCATCAAACTCGTTGGCCGCCGGCATATATTTTTTCACTTTCACGGTGCGGGGCAAGGTCAGAGTGTTGCCGTCGCCGCTGTCGAACACCGTAGTGCGCGTGGAAGTGGGCGGGGCAGTCCCCAGCATCACGTCCTGCCCGGCCCCGTCGTAGAGTTGCAGCGTCATGCCGGCCGGCGGCAGGGCGCGCAACTCGAATACGTCGTTGCCGCCCAGGCCAAAGAGCTTCAGGATGCTGGTTTCTCCGGTGCGGAAGGTGCGCTGCCCGGCCAGGCTGTCGGGGCGGGTGGTGTGGCGCAGGTACACACGCACGCGCACCTGCTGCTGCGCCGGCATATCCACCACAAACCGCTCGGGCCGGTCGGTGCCCGGCAGCTCTACGTTGCGCGCCAGCAGCGTGTAAAACTTATCGGCCACGGCCGGCAGCTGGTTGCGGCGGCCGTTGAGCTTCTGCTCGAACTCCTGCCCTACCAGCCCATACACCTCCTTGGGCCAGACGCTGAGCGCCTGCTGAATCACGGCCGGCGAGAGCTGCTGCTGCAGCGAATCGGCAATCTGCCGGAAATCCTCGCGCGAGAGGTACACCAGCAGCGACTTGTCCATAGGCCGTGCGGCCCGGTTGAGGCCTTCCACGTCGGCGAGCCGGATTTGCTCATCAAACGTCTGGTAGTTGGATTTCACCCAGCCGATGATGTGGGTGAAAAAGCCGTCGTTGAACTTGAAAAATGCGTGGTCCCGGTCGCGCGGGATGGGCCGGTAGCGGATTCCGCCGTCGGGGGCGGCAAAGCTGGCCCAGCGCCACTGGTCTTCCCGGCGGCTCCAGTCGCCGAGCCACATATCAAAGAGCCGGGCGCGCAGATAGTTGCGGGCATCCACCCGGAACTGGGGGCTAGCCAGCAGGTTGGTGAATACTTTGCGGGAGCTTTCCACCCGCGTGGAGTTGCCGAAGCTGGCTACCAGGCTCTGGTCGCCCTCGGGCCGCTCTTCCAGCAGATACAGCGCATTGGCGAAGCTCTGCCGGAATTCCCCCAGGCCAGGGTCGTCGGCGAGGTACACCAGCCGCGGGTTGGTGTGGTAGACGCCGGCCGCCTGCGCCAGCCGTGGCACGATATACGCCCCGTAGGGATTGATGACGCTGGTCTGGTCTTTCATCAGCCGGCCAATCGGGCCGTCCTGTAGCCCTTCCGGTAGAGCCTTGGTAGCGTCCTTATCAACGGAGCGCAGCACGTACTGCACCCCGTTGCGGTCGACGAGGCGCAGGTTTTTGGTTTGAAACGAGCCGCCTTCCTGCACCGGCGTGAGCCCCCCCGGCACGGCCGTGCGCAACTGCACAACGGGCACCGTGACGGGCAGCGCCCACAGCGCCCGGTAGTGCCGGCCCCAGAAAAAGTTATGCATGCCCGAACGGGCGTACTGCGGCCCGGCCGCCACCTGCACCGTAGAGTCGGACAGAATCCTGACCTGAGGCCGGGCCGGCGGCGCGGCCGGAGCCGAGCAGGCGTGGCACAGCAGCGCCGTGCAAAGCCCGGCAGGCATCAGGATGCGGGAATTCAGCAGGAAAAACGACACGCGGCAAAACGGTAAGATGACGGCCGAACGAATGGCCGCCCTTATAGCGTAAACCCGGCCGTGGGGGTTGGCATCGGGCGCCGGTCTGCCGGGCAGGTATTTCCGCTTCTCTTGCCCTAACCACTGCGGCATATCTTCGTTGAAGGACTCCAGCCGCGCTTTCCGCCCCGCATGATTTCTCGCTACGCTCTGCCTTTTCTGCTGCTGACTACGGTTGGCTGCGCCCGCCAAACATTTTTTCAACCGGATGCCCGGCCGGATGCTTCCGCTCTTCGGCCCGGTGCCGATAGCGCCCGGGTAACGGCCGGCCGCCACTACCGGCGGGGGGCACTGGGCCGCGCTTTGCTGGGCCGCCACCACCGCCCGGCCTGGGTGCGGCCGGTTACGCTGCCTGTGCTCGACCCGGCCACTACCATCCCGGGCGGGCTGCGGGCCGGCAAGGTGGGCGGTGGCTTCCAGACCATCAGCATGACGGTAGTGGGGGCCGATGGCCGCGGCTACGCCCTGCGCTCCGTGGATAAAGACCCCTACCGCACGCTGCCCAAGGTGCTGCGCCACACGTTTGTGCTGAATCTGGTGCGCGACGCTACGGCGGCCGGCCACCCATACGGTGCCTTTGTGGTACCGCCGCTGGCCGAAGCCGCTGGCCTGCATCATACCAACCCACGCGCCTACTACGTGCGCAACGACGAAACTGGCCTAGGTCCGGCTTCGGAGCGCTACCGGGGCCGGGTGGTGCTGCTGGAAGAAAAGCTGGAAGGCCGGCAGAATATTGCCGGCCGCCTGCCGGGTGCCAATGAGCTGGAGGAAAGCGACAATATGCTGGCCGAGCGCTATCAGTCGCCGAAGCACCGCATAGACGAGGCCACCTTTCTGCGGGCCCGCCTGCTCGACCTGTGGCTCGGCGACTGGGACCGGCACGAAGGCCAGTGGACCTGGGCCGCCTATCCGCAGGCCGACGGCCGCACCCGCTGGGAGCCGGTGCCACAGGACCGCGACCAGGTATTTTTCCGGTTTGATGATGGGCTGATTTCCTGGCTGGCCAGCAAGGCCGTAGCCAAGTTCCGCACCTTCGGCCCGCGCTACCAAAGCATTGAGGGCTACACCCGCAACTCCCGCTACATCGACGAGCACGTGCTGACGGAGCTGGACCGGGCCGCCTACATGAGCACGGCCCGCGACCTGCAGCGCCGCCTTACGGATGCCGTGATTGAGCAGGCGGTACGCCAAGGTCTGCCCCGCGAGGTGTACGCGCAAGAAGGCCCCCAGATGATAGCCGCCCTGCGCGCCCGCCGCGACCAGCTGCCACAGGCCGCTGCCGACTACTACACACTGCGCGCCCGGGAGGTGCTGGTAGCCGGCACCGACGCCGACGAGCGGTTTGTGGTGGAACGCCTCACCGACTCAACCACCGTAGTATCGGTGTACGAAATTGATCCGCCGGCCAAACGGGCCGATTCGCTGCTGTACCGCCGCGTGTTCAACCCCACCGACACCCACCAGGTGCTGCTGCACGGCCTTAAAGGCGACGACGTATTTGAGCTGCGGGGCTCGGTGCGGCGCAGTCCGCTCATCAGCATCTACGGCGGACCCGATGAAGACCAGGTGCGTGACGCCTCCCGTGTAGCCGGCCTGCGCCACATGACCCGCTTTTACGACACCAGCCGAAACAACGACCTCGAACCCGCCCCAGAGCTCAAAGACAAGACCTCGCACGGCGTCGAAAGCCACGCCTTCGACCGGGACGGCTCGGGAAGATGATTTCAAGTAGAAATTGAGAAGTAAAGATTGGGCCGTTCAACGCCTCCTGCGGGAGAGGTTGAACGGCCCAATCTTTACTTCTCCTATTTTCCCTCCAGCTCGGCCAGCATATCCAGCACCATGTGCTCGGTGGGAGTCAGCAGGTCGTTTTTGGCGGGGTTGGCATCGTGGCGGCGCAGGTAGTCGATGAGCTTGTCGGAGTTAAACAGCTCTACTACCTGCGGATGGATGTAGTATTTCGAGCAGACCGTGGGCGTGTTGCCCAGGTCGTGGGCCACATCTTTGAGGGCGCGTTTCAGCGTTTTGGGCTTTGGGAAGTCGGGTTCTTCATCCAGTACCCGCTCCAGGCACTCCACCATCTTCACGGTGCCGCCCCAGGTGCGGAAGTCCTTGGCCGAAAGCTTGAGGCCCGTTACCTGCTGCAGGTACTCGTTCACGTCGCCGGATTCCAGCTCCTGCCGGTGGCCGTCGGGGGTGTAGTACTGGAACAGGTGCTGACCCGGAATTTCCTTGCACTTCTGCACCAGCTTGGCCAGCTTCCGGTCGTGCAGCGTGAGGTCGTGGGCCACGCCCTTCTTCCCCACGAAGGCAAACCGCACATCACCTCCGGTTACCTGCACGTGCTTGTCGCGGAGGGTGGTGAGGCCGTAGGTTTTGTTTTTCTCGGCGTACTCGCGGTTGCCGACCCGGATAAACGACTTGTCCATCAGGGTGAGCACTAGGGCCATCACCTTGGGCTTGTCGAGCGCGGGGCGGGCCAGGTCTTTCTGCATCTGGGCGCGCAGCTCGGCCAGCTTCTCGCCGAAGGCGCGCAGGCGGCTGAACTTGGTGAGGCTGCGGGCCTGGTCCCAGGCTGGGTGGTAGAGGTACTGCTTGCGGCCCTTGGCGTCGCGGCCCGTTACTTGCAGGTGCGTGTTGGCCGACGGCGAAATCCATACTTCCGTCCAGGCCGGCGGAATCACGAAGCCTTGGATGCGAGTCAGCACTTTTTCGTCGGTGATTTTCTCGCCGGCTACGGTGTGGTAGCTGAAGCTGCCGGCGCGGGTGGCTTTGCGGGTCAGGCCCGGTTTGGCGTCAGTGAAGTAGCGCAGGCCGGCCAGCTCGGCTTGGCGGGCGGGGTCTTTATACAATTCGTGGGCTTCCTGCAGCGGCGGCAGGTGCTTCTTTTTGGTTTTGGGGCGGGCAGTGGTAGCAGACATAGATAGGCCGGTAAATCCCGGCCAGAACAGCGCGGGTAGCCTGCATGTACGCAAAGCAGCCGGGAAAGGTGAGCGAAACTCCACGCGAGGCACTGCGCCCGGGCAGCAGCTTAAAGCAGATTTTTTTTCGGCTGATCTGCAGTCAGATGCCGCCGTTTTTCCGGCCTCAGCAACTACCCGCGGAGCCAAAGCGTACCGTCCTGCGTGATTCTGGCACCGTTTTTTCTTTCGGCAGCTCACGGTTTCCTTGTTTCATTTCCACTGTTCTTTTTCCTTCCGATGCTACACCTACTGCGCAAACCCTGGCTTCTTTTCTCTTTGGCTGCCACCCTCGGCGGCACGGCCGCCTGCTCTTCCGACGGCGGCGACGGCGTGGTACTGTTTTCGGTGGAAGACGACAAAACCCTGGGCCAGCAGGTGGCCGACCAGACCGACTCCACCTACCGCGCCAAAGGCCAATTGCTGGAGCGCAACACCCGCAACGCCCGCGCCTACCAGCTGCTTGATGGCGTGGTAAACAAGGTGCTAAACTCGGGCGAGGTGCGCTACCGCAACGAGTTTCCCTGGGATGTGAAAATCATCAAGGACGACGCCGTGCAGAATGCCTTTGCCACGCCCGGCGGCCACATTTACGTGTACTCGGGCCTGATCAAGTTTCTCGACACCGAAAGTGAGTTGGCCGGCATCCTGGGCCACGAAATTGCCCACGCCGACCGCCGCCATACCTCCAAGCAGCTGCAGCAGCAATACGGCATCAGTCTGCTGCTGAGCTTGCTGGTCGGCGACAACCCCAACCAGCTGGTGCAGATTGCCACCGGCCTCGGCCAGCTCAAGTTCAGCCGCGACGATGAGAGTGAGGCCGACCAATACTCGGTTATCTACCTCAACAAAACCCAGTACGCCTGCGACGGCGCGGCGGGCTTCTTCATCAAGGCCGAAAGCCAGAACCAGAACGGCAACCCGCCCGCCTTCCTGAGCACCCACCCCGCCCCGGCCACCCGCATTCAGGAAATCCAGACCAAGGCTGAGCAGCTCAACTGCCGCAGCCGCTCGGTGTCGAACAGCAACTTCGAGGAGTTGAAGCGCATCATCTAACCCGGCCCCAATCTCCAGGCTATACGGAAAGCCGGCCGCATACGCGGCCGGCTTTTTTATGTCTGCAGGTCCCAAAAACGCACGTTAAAGCATCAAATCAGGTGATTTGCGCGTACTTGCCTGCATGTCCCTGCTCAACCACCTCGGCAATCTGGCCGAACGCGCTGATTCTCTGCTAACCCGGGCCCGGGCCCGCCTGGGTTTGCTGCATCCGCTGCAACTCCTTCCCTACCGCAGCTACGGCACGCCCACGCGCCTCTACGTGAAAGGCCGCCTGCTCACCGACAAAGGCATTACCGAGCCCGACGCCTCCGACTCGCGCCTGCACAACCTGCTGAATATGTACCGCCGCTTCGACAGCAACGAAATCAGCGGCGCGCAACTGCTCGTGCAGCCCGCCGACGGCTCCCAGCACCCGGTAGTAACCGATGAGGAAGGCTACTTCACCCTGAACCTAGAGCCCACAAGTCTGCCCGAGCCGGTGGATTACCTCTGGTATCCGGTGGAAGTGCTGCTCCAGCAGGTGCCTCACCCCTACACCACCACCGACCTGCGGGCCATGGCGCCGGTCTTGATTCCGCCCGCCGACGCCGAGTATGGCATCATCTCCGACCTTGACGACACCGTCATCCAGACTTCGGCCACCAACCTGCTGCGCATGGCGCGTACGGTGCTGGTGCGCAACGCCCGCTCGCGCCTGCCCTTCAAGGGCGTGGCCGAATTTTACCGGCAGCTGCAGCTGGGCCGCAACGGCAAGCGCAACAACCCGTTTTTCTACGTCAGCAGCTCGCCCTGGAACCTGTACGACCTGCTGGAAGACTTCCTGCAGCTCAACGACATTCCGCCCGGCCCACTGCTGCTACGCGACGCCGCGCTGGCCGCCAAGAAGTCGGGCGAGGCCTCCTCGCACCATGGCCACAAGCTCAAGGAAATCGACAACCTGCTGCTCACCTACCCCACGCTGCCGTTCATCCTCATCGGCGACTCAGGCCAGGAAGATGCCAACATATACCGCGAAGTGGTGCGCCGCCACCCCGGACGTGTGCTAGCCATATACATCCGCGACGTAAACTTGCCCGAGCGCGCCAACCTTGTGCAGCGCGTGACTGAAGAGCTGCACAACGAAAAAGTGGAGATGCTGCTGGTACAGGACACTGTGCAGGCCGCCGAACACGCGGCCAAGGCCGGCTTTATATTCGATGAAGCCATTCCGGCCGTGCAGCAGGAAAAGCAGAAAGACGAAGCCGCCGACACCGAAGACGACCTCGACGGCGAAGGAGATGGCAAACCGGTGATGCAGTAACTCCCTGTCATTGCGAGCGAAGCGAAGCAATCCTTCCTCTCGTGTTCTAAACTTTCCTTACAGCAAAGCCTTCCGGCTCCAGCGCAATGACTGCGCTGGAGCCGGAAGGCTTTCTGCTTACTTCACTCTTAGCGCACAGAGAGGAAGGATTGCTTCGCTTCGCTCGCAATGACAAAAAGTGCCCTAACTCGAATGATCAGCCACAATCACCCACTGGCCGTTCAGGCGGCGCAGCACCAGCAGGTAGTGGCCCTGCAGGTCGCCGGCGGTGGGGCGCGTGAGGTGCCAGCGGCCGACTACCTGCGCCGTTTCCGGGGTCAGGGGCGTGATGCGCAGGCCGTCGAAGCGGAGCTGGCCCATGGCTTCAGGGCTGGGGTAGCTGCGGCGGTAGTTGTCGAGGGTGCGCTGCCAGCCGTAGGTGAGGCCGCTCTTGCCGATGAACACCAGCGAATCGTTCTGCCAGTAGCCCTGCATGAACCCGGCCACGTCGCCGCGGTTCCAGGCGGCGGTTTGGGTGGTCAGCAGCCGCTCGATGGCACGGCGCGTTTCGGCCGGCGCATCCGGCGGGCCTGTCGGGGAAGTTGGGCGGCTGGCAGAACAAGCCAGCAGAACGCCCAGCGGCAGGAGTGCAAATCGTTTCATACAGGAAGAGTAACGCAGGTACATCGGAAGGCCCCAAGGTGCAAACTACCGGCGAATTCGGCACCGCGTTGGCACCGGAATTAGTCCAGCAATTCGCGCACGTAGGCCGTGCCGCCCAGGCGGCGCATGTTGCGGACCACGCGGCGCTGCTTGGCGCGGGCCTGGGGCCCCGGGTTGCCGGCCCGGAACCGCAATGGGTTGGGCAGCACCCCGGCCAGCAGCGCAGCTTCCTGGCGGTTGAGGCGGCTGGCGGGCTTGCGGAAGTAGCGTTGCGAGGCGGCCTCCACCCCAAAGGTGCAGTCGCCCATTTCGGCCACGCTCAGGTACATTTCCATGATGCGGCGCTTGTCCCAGAGCAGCTCGATGAGCACCGTGAAGTAGGCTTCGGCCGCCTTGCGGATGTAGCTGCGGCCGTGCCACAGAAACACGTTTTTGGCTACCTGCTGCGTGATGGTGCTGCCGCCGCGCAGCTGCTTGCCGCCCCCGAAGTTGTACTTGGCCGCCTTCCAGAGCGCATTGCCGTCGAAGCCGTGGTGCAGCAGGAAGCGCTGGTCTTCGGCCGCAATCAGGGCCAGCGGCACTTCCGCCGATACCTCGTCGAGGCTTTTGAAATGGTAGTTGATGGTGCGGTCGTCTTCCTGAATGCCGTAGTAGCCCAGGCCCACCGGCGCGTGGGCGCGGCGGTCCAGCATCAGCCAGGTGGCCGGCGGCGCCACCCAGCGGTAGAGTAGCACCCAGGCAATCGAGGCCAGAAATAAGGCCACTACTACCTGCAGGGCCACCTGCCGGGCCTGCCGCCATACCTTGGTATAATCCGTTGTCACTTCCGGAGATAAGTAAAAATCTGCGAGGATTGCAGCGGCCCAGATGGCCGTAGCACCCGTAAAAGTAGCATTTTCGGGGTCATAGGCCGGCATGTTTCCGGTTTTCGCCTACCTTTTCGCCGTATCGTTGTTAACAAGCCATGTCACGACTGCTAGCCCTGTTTCCGCTTAATCTGGTGGTTTTTCCCGGCGAAAAACTCAATCTCCACATCTTCGAGCCCCGTTACCGCCAGCTGGTGCGCGACTGCCTGAGCGAAGGCATCACCTTCGGCATTCCGCCCTACCGCAACGAGGCCGTGAGTATGCTGGGCACCGAGATGCAGCTCATTGGGGTCGAGAAAAGCTACGACAGCGGCGAGCTGGACATCCGCACCCGCGCCATCGGCGTGTTCCGCATCGAGGAGTTCTACCGGCAGGCCCCGGGCAAGCTTTACGCCGGGGGCCTCATCGAGGAAGTAGCCGACGACAACACGCCCGACGTGCTGCTGCAGGCGCGCATCACGGCGCACGTGGAGCGGCTCTACGATGTGCTGGGGCTGCGCAAGCTGATGCAGGAGCTGCCGGCCGACTACCGCGTGTATGACGTGGCGCATCACCTGGGGCTGAGCACCGAGCAGGAGTTTCAGTTGCTAGAGGCTGAAACCGAAACCGAGCGCCAGGAGCTGGTGCTGGAGCACCTGGAGCACATTCTGCCCGTGCTGCTCGAAACCGAGCGCCTCAAGGAGCGGGTGCGCCTCAATGGCCACTTCAAAAACCTGACGCCGCCGAATTTCTGATTTGATGCCGTCAGCCGTCGGCGCTGGGCCGAACGATTGGGCCGCCCGTATACGTATGGTAAGTAGCGTTTTATTGGTGTGCCTGTGACTTCTCCTTCGACCTTGTTTTTTTATATAGCGGCGGCGCTGGCGGCGGCTCTCACGGCCTGGCTGCTGGTGCGCTACCGCCAGGAGCGGCACTACCGGCGGCGCCCCTACGTGGCCCCCGCCCACAACGACTGGCAACTCCACCAGCCCGACCCGCTGACGCCGCTGCAGCACCGCGTGGCCCTGCTCGGCGACCCGGGCGCCGTCGCCACTGATGGCACCGACAATCTGCTCCGGCTGCTGCAGCACTGGCAGCACGAAACCGGCCCGGCCGGCACCGTCATCATCCTCGGCGACAACGTGTACCCCACCGGCCTGCCCGCCCCGGAGCACCCCGGCCGCGCCGCCGCCGAGCAGCGCCTCAATGCCCTGCTGGACGTGCTGCGGCCCTTCCCCGGAAACGTAGTGTTTCTGAGCGGCAACCACGACTGGAACAAAGGCCGCCCCGACGGCTACGAGTACCTGCTGCGCCAGGAAGCCTACATCCGCGAGCAGCTGCCGACGGCGCACTACCTGCCGGCGGGTGGCACGCCCGGCCCGGTGGCGCTGCAGCTGGCCGATGGGCTGCTGCTGCTGGTACTCAACACGCAGTGGTGGGTGCAGCAGGGCCCGCGCCCGACCTCCGACTCCAAGGAGCCTTTCCGGCAGCTGCAGCGGCTGCTCACCGAAAATCAGCACCAGCGCATTGTAGTGGCGGGCCATCATCCGCTGTACTCCAATGCCCTGCACGGCGGCAAGTTCACGGCCAAGCAGCACGTATTTCCGCTCACCACCGTGCACAAGCGGGCCTACGTGCCGCTGCCATTTATCGGGTCTTTGCTGCCGCTCTACCGCAAGCTGGTGGGGGCTGCCGAGGACATGGCCCACCCCCGCTACCGCAAAATGCGCCGCCGCCTGCTGCGCGTGCTGCACCAGCACCCCCACCTGGTTTACGCCGCCGGCCACGACCACAACCTGCAGTACTTCGAGCAGCACGGCAGCCACTACCTGGTGAGTGGCGCGGGCAGCAAAACGGCGTTTGTGCAGAAGGGCGGCCAGGCCACCTTCGTGCACGAGCACAAAGGATTCTTCAGCCTCGACTACTACGCCAACGGTGAAACGTGGCTGCGCACCCTGGAGCCCGACGCAGCCGGGGCGCCGCTGCCCGAGGTGTTTCGGCAGCGCCTGTACCCGGGGCCTGTGGTGGCGGCGCCGCTCGTTCGGTCGGTGAGGCTGCCAGTTACGGCGGAGCTGCCGCTATAGCGCGGCCGGCACCAGCACCCGCAGGCTGCGCGGCCGGATTGTCACTTCAATCGGGGTAGTTAGGTAGCACGGCTCGCCATCAATTTGGCACAGCACCCGTGTGGCGCCGGGCACCCTGATGCTCACCTGCCGCCCCTGCAGCCGCCGCGTATACTCCGAGGCATCGAACCCGGCCGTGTAGAGGTTGTAGAGGATGCCGGGCGCGGCCGTGCCGGGAAACGGCTCAATCACACAAATCTCGAACTCCCCGTCATCGAGTTGGCTGTCGGGGTTGATGATGACGTTGCTGCCGAAGGTGCGGGCGTTGGCGATGGTAAGCATGAAGGCCGCGCCCTCCCACTGCTCGTGCTCGGTTCGCACTTGGTAGGTGGCCGGCACGTAGCTCAGGTACTCCTGCGTGGCAATACGGACGTACGCGCCCGGCCCGCGGGTATCACCCTGGTCGAAACGCTCCACGATGAGGGCATTGAAGCCCAGATCGGCCAGATGCGCCGCGAACCGGCCGTTGATCTGCAGCGTGTCGATGGGCCGCACCACGTGCTGCCACGTCAGCTTTAGGGCCTCCTGCGGATCCTGCGGAATGCCCAGGTCCTTCGACAGGCCATTGCCGGAACCCAGCGGCAGAATCCCGAGCGGCACCAGCCCACCGAGCAGGGCCTCGGCCACCAGGCTCACGGTGCCGTCGCCACCGGCCGCAAATACGGCATCGTAGGCATGCTGCTGCAGATGCCGCTGCAGGTGTTGCAGGTCGTTTTTGCCGGTGGTGTGGTAGAACCGGGCCCGGCGGCCGCGCTCCGTGCAGTAGGCCGTGATGGCGCTTTCCAGCTCGGCCTTGCTGATATCACCTGACACGGGATTCAGCACGAACAACAAGGTGCGGAGCGTCGCGGAGGTGGGAACTGCCATGTTGCGGAAGGAAATTATAGGTATGAGGGCGAAGATATGCGTCTTCTAAACGACATGAGGCCGACCAAATGGCCGGCCTCATGCAATGGTAGAGAAAACAGGTTGGCAGCGCCTACGGCTTCAGGCCCGCTGGCACGCCCTGAGGAAACTCCGTTGCTATGGCCCGCTCCAGCTCGCCGATGCGGTTGCCGGGGTTGGGGTGCGTGCTCAGAAACTCGGGCTGCCCGCCGCCACCGCCGGCCTGCTCCAGAATCTGCATCACCTGAATCATGGAGCGGGGGTCGTAGCCGGCCTGCGCCGTGTAGTCCACGGCTAGCCGGTCCGATTCCAGTTCGTCTTCGCGGCCGAAGCGTAGCGTGAGCAGCTTGCCTACCATGGCAGCGGCCGCGGAGCCAGCAGCTGTGGCCGGCCGGTCGGGGTCGTACATGCCAATGGCGGCGGCCCCGCTCAGCCCCTGCGTCAGCTGCGACTTAGCAATCTGCTCGGCCGAATGGCGGCCTACCACGTGGCCGACCTCGTGGGCCAGCACGCCGGCCACCTGGCCCTCGCTGCGCAGGTTTTTCAGCAGACCGGCCGTGATGAACACCTGGCCGCCGGGCAGCGCAAAGGCGTTGATGGTATTCTCATCAGCCAGCAAATGAAACTGAAACTTATAGGGGCTCTGGCCGGCCTTGGTGCTGCGCACGATGTCCTGCCCGATCTGCTCGACGCGGGCGCTGGCTTGGCGGTCGGGGTGCAGGCCGCCGTACTGCTGGGCCATTTCGGGGGCCGCCTGGAGGCCGAGGGCAATTTCCTGCTCGGCTGTCATGTCCACGTGCTGCACTTCGCCGGTCACCTCATTCACAGAGCGTTTGCAGTAATATGTCAGCAGGGTCACGCCAGCCATCAGCAGGGCGATAATGTAGCGGAGATTTCCTCTCATGATTGGAGTTGGTTGAAAAGGGAGCGAAAGGGGGAATAGGCCGTTCTAACGGCTATTTGGGCTTGTAACGGGCCGGGGCAGGCAGGGTTGCCTGGCCGCTATACCCAAAAGGCCCGCTTCGCCGTATGTGTCCCCATCAGGCCTCACGGCCACTCTCCCTACTCTCCTTCCACCTCACATCTTCTTCGGTCATGAATCAGAAACGCACTTTCGGCTCCATCCTCACTATCCTAGGCATCGTCGGCATCATTTATGGCGCTTTGGGCTTCCTGCATATGGCTGGCGTCTCGCTGAGCAAGGTAAATTCTATCGTGCCTTTCGCAGTGGGCCTGATTTTCTTCTTTGCCGGTATCAACCTGGTGAAAGCCACCGGCGACCGGGCATAACTAAGACGGCACATCTGCCATGCAAAGGGCCCGCCTGTAATCAGGCGGGCCCTTTTTTTATCAGGTAATTGCCGGTAGATCTAAGCCCCAGGCAGGCCGCGCCACTGCGCGAAGGCCGTCAGGGCCGGGTCCAGCTGCAGCCATGCCGAGGCGTAGGCGGCTTTGCTGGGTCCGTGCGCGTACACCACTGAGCCATTCCGGATGGCCCGGATGATGGTGGGCGCCTGCGCAACCGGCAGCGCCGGGCACCCCTGGCTGCGGCCCAGACGCCCGTGCTGCCGCACAAACTGCTCACTCACGTAGTCGGCACCGTGCACCACTACGGCGCGGCTGGCAGCGTTGGTATTGTGGCCCGCATCCTGCCCGTGCAGCTTCAACGACAAGCCATGCTTGCCCTGGTAGGTCTGGCCGGTTACGTAGAAACCCAGGCTGCTCATCTCCGAACCTTCCACGTTGGAAAACCGCTGGGCCATATTGTCGCCGGTGTTTTTGCCATGCGCCACCAGCGTATGAAACAACACCCGCTGCTGCTTGAGGTCAATTACCCACAGTCGTTTCTGAGTGCTGGGCAGCGAAAAGTCGATGATGGTGACCACCGGCTGGCTGGCCACGCCGCTGCGGTGCAGGCTGTAGTAGCCAAGCAGCGCCTCGCGGTAAACATTCGGGGAAAGGCCGTAGTTGGTAAGCCGGGCTTCCGCATAGCTCCTGAGCGTGTACTGTTCGAAAGCGGCCAGATACTGCATCCGCAACGCCTGGTTGCTGATGTTGCCTGTGGGCTCGGTGTCGGGGCGGGAACCTGCCACCGGCAAAGTAGTGAAAAGGCTGGCGGCAAGAAGTAGCGTAGCTACGGCAGTCGGTGCAAAGGTCATCGGCTGAACAGGCGAAGCAAGTCAAAAAAGCAAGCGAACATTCCGGGCCCGGGTTCGGGTTTACAAAAATAGTATTTTAGCGCATTCATCCCTGCTGCCGTCAACCCTTTTTAACAGGCACTCAGTTCCGTACCTCCCGCTTATGTTCTTCCGTCGGTTCGCTTACACTGTCATTTTCGTGCCACTTCTGGCGGCCTGCAGCCCGGCAACTCCGGAGCTTCCCGGCTTCGACGCTACCGTGTGGCGGCGCGATACCTACGGCTGCCAGGACCTACGCCCAGGGCAGCTGAAAAGCCTTTTGCAGGCCAAAGAGCAGCTTTATGGCCTCCGCACCGCCACCATCGAAAAGCTACTGGGCCGCCCCGATGAAGAGGAGCTGGCGGAGCAAACCGAAAAAATCTACAACTACTACCTGGAGTCGGGCCCACACTGCCTGCCCCCGCACCAACGCTCGGGCGCCAATAAGCTCAGTATCCGCTTCGGACCGCTGGGCACCGTCACGGAAGTGCTGACGGCTCGCCCCAACAGTCTTTAAATATAATTTATTCAATATTCACTTTACCTGTTCCCTTTATCTGCTGGCACTACTGAAGTGCTTGCCATCAGCCCTAGCAACAAAGAAAGCGGCATCCCCAGGCTGGGGATGCCGCTTTTCGTTGATGTAGAGTGAGTGTCAGCAGGCGCTTAGCCCAGGCCTCCCTCCTGCGGATCTGGTGTTGCCGGAACGGTGTCCTGATGCTGCTCGGCGCGGTAGATGCTCAGCTGCGAAGGTGTCAGAATGCGGCTGCACTCGTCTTCGTACTGCGCCTCCAACTCACCGAGCTTGGCCCGCTGCTGGGCAACGTCATCTTTGTATTGCCAGCTGATTTCGTCCATGCGCGCCAGCTTGATGTGGTTGACAGCACGCAAGCGGATGTATTGGGCCTCATTCAGATGCAGAGAGTTGGACATCTGACGAGTCATCTCCTCCACACGAGCTGCCGGCGGGTCGCCGATGCCCGGCAGCTCAGCATGGCGGTCCTGCTTCTGCGCGGCAGCAGAGCTGGCCAAGCCTACAGTCAGCAACAGAGTAAAGACAGCGGATTTCATAAAAAGGGCAAAAAAACTGTAGGAATCAGAAAGAAAAGGCACTCGGAAAAACAGGGAGTAAGCTCTGCACGCAGTATATGCTAGCACTATATTTAATACAAATATATGTTAGCATAATTACAACAACAATTTTTCCGGGTATTTTTTCATTTTCATTTTTGGGACAACCCGTATCGTTTCTGGAAAGTGCCGGCTAACTGAAAAAAATGTGCTTGTAGATACAAAAAAAGGCCGGCCCCTTCCGGGACCGGCCTTTCCGCAGCTTTATCTCTGCTTACTCAATTCCCTCAATGGGCTTATGGTCAGGGCTTTTAAAGTACTGCATGGCCACCAGCGAAATGATTACGCCAACCATGGCGCCCTGCAGCAGAATGGCCAGAAACGCAATCAGGGCCGACAGCTCCAGCCCGAACAGGTCGCGGGCATGAATCTGGTCCATGATGTCGGGCCGCAGCGCCGTGACGCCGATAAAGAAGAACCCAAATGCCAGTGAGGAAACGGCGGCCGTGATAATGCCAGTACCAAATCCCTGCAGATAAGGCATCCGGTCGTGTTTGTAACGCTTGAAGTTGGCAATGGCCAAGCAAATCCCAATCGCCATGATGCCAAAGTTGAGGAAGCTAAACTCTATGCGGCTGGTGAGGCCAAACAGAGAGGCTACTACAAAGTAAAGCATCATGCCAACCGAAGTGAAAAGGCCGTAGCGGACACCGTTGGTCTCGGGGGTTATGCGTGCGTCGTTCATGTAGCAAAATGGTTAAGGTTGGAAGAGAAAACCCGGGCATCTGGCGGAACCGGAAGCACACTAGCTGCTGTTTGTCAGTAGCTTGTCCCAGGCGCCGCTCCTTATTCTATACCGTTTTGCGGCGGTGTTGTTGCGCGCAGGGCCTAATTTTGTAGTTCCTGCCGGTCGTTTTGGCCGGCTTTGCCTGTTGCTACGGGCTCCGGTGCGGAGGCGCGGGGCATTTTCTGTATTTTTGCGGGCCCGCGGACCGGTTGTCCCTGTTTTGCCTGATTTTTCGTCCTTTCTCTTTCTATGATTAGCACCTCCAATGTCAGCCTGCGCTATGGTAAGCGCGTGCTGTTTGAAGACGTTACCATCAAGTTCATGCCCGGCAACGTGTACGGCCTCATCGGCGCCAACGGCGCGGGTAAGTCCACGTTTCTAAAAATCCTGGCCGGCGACATTGAGGCCAACACGGGCTCGGTGATGATGCCGGCCGGCTCGCGCCTGTCGGTGCTGCGCCAGGACCAGTTTGCCTACGATGCCCAGCCCGTACTTCAGACGGTAATTATGGGCCACCACCGCCTCTGGAAGGTGATGGAAGAAAAGGACGCCCTCTACGCCAAAGCCGACTTCTCGGACGCTGACGGCGAGCGGGCCGCGGCCCTGGAAGGCGAGTTTGCCGACCTCGAAGGCTGGAACGCCGAGTACGAGGCGGCCGAGCTGCTCTCCGGCCTGGGCATCGGCGAAGACAAGCACTACACCCTGATGGGCGACCTGGGCGGCTCCGACAAAGTGCGGGTGCTGCTGGCCCAGGCTCTGTTCGGCAACCCTGACGTGCTGCTGCTGGACGAACCCACCAACGGCCTCGACGCCGAAACCGTGCTGTGGCTGGAGAACTTCCTCGACTCGTTCCAGAACACCGTTATTGTAGTAAGCCACGACCGTCACTTCCTTGACGCGGTGTGTAACTACATGGCCGACCTCGACTTCTCGAAAATCACCATGTACCCCGGCAACTACTCGTTCTGGTACGAGAGCAGCCAGCTGGCTTTGCGCCAGCGCCAAGACATCAACAAAAAGACCGAGGACAAGCGCAAGGAGCTGGAAGAGTTTGTGCGCCGCTTCTCGGCCAACGCTTCCAAGAGCAAGCAGGCTACCTCGCGCCAGAAGCTGCTGCAGAAGCTGACGCTGGAAGAAATCAAGCCCAGCTCGCGCAAGTACCCCTACATTGCTTTCAAACCCGAACGCGAAGCCGGCAACCAGCTGCTGACCGTGGAAAACCTGAGCAAGTCGGTAGACGGGCAAGTGGTGTTCCGCAACGCCAGCTTCTCGCTGGACAAGAAGGACAAGGTGGCCATCATCAGCCGCGACGACCGCGCCCCTTCCCTGCTGTTCGATATCCTGTTTGAGCAGATCCGGCCTGACACCGGCGACTTCAAGTGGGGCACCACCATCACGCCAAGCTACTTCCCCAAGGAAAACTCCGAGTTCTTCGATACCGACCTGAACCTGGTAGACTGGCTGCGCCAGTACAGCACCGAGAAGGACGAATCGTTTATCCGGGGCTTCCTGGGCCGCATGCTGTTCTCGGGCGAGGAGTCGCAGAAGAAGAGCAACGTGCTGAGCGGGGGCGAGAAAGTGCGCTGCATGCTCTCCAAGATGATGATGGAATCGGGCAACGTGCTGGTTCTCGACGACCCGACGAACCATCTGGACCTGGAAAGCATTACGGCTCTGAACAACAGCCTACGTGACTTCCAGGGCACGCTGCTGTTCGTGTCGCACGACTTGCAGTTCATCGAAACCATTGCCAACCGTATTATCGAGCTTACGCCCGACGGCATCATCGACCGGCGCATGAACTACGAGGAATACTTGGCCGATGAGCAGATCAAGGCCCTGCGCCAGCGCAAATATCAACTCGTCTCCTAACTGCGTTACCTTCCGGTATGAACGTCTCTTTCCGTTTTCTGCTTGCCGCAGCCCTCACCACGGGGGCCGGGCTGGCGCTGGCCCCCAACGCCTCCGCCCAGCGCACCGATAGTACTTCTACCGTGAAGCCGCAGCTGAACACGGCCCCGCCCGGTACGGCGCCCCGCCCCGCTTCGCCGGCCCCGCGCCCGCAGGAGCAGGCGGTGCCCGTACCGGCCCCGGCGCCTACTAATGCGCCGCTGCCAACCCCGCAGCCTTCGTCGGATAGCCCGTCGGGGCTGGACTTTCCGGCCGGCAGCCGGGCCAGTGAGCAGCCCAAGCCGTTGCGCCGGTACTTTCTGTACTCCAACTTCGGCCTGGGCTACAGCAGCAACCCCTACAGCGGCGGGCAGTTCAGCGCCAGCCTCAGCCCTTCTATCGGCTACCGGGTCAACGAAAAGCTGTCGGTAGGCCCCGGCATCAGCTACGCCTACAACAACATTTCTTTTCCGCAGGACTACCAGGCACTGGGGCTGCCCCGCAGCATCAACCTGAACAGTCTGGGGGTGAAGGCGTTTCTGCAGTATACGCTCTTCGACCAGTTCTTCTTTCATGCCGAGTACGAGGTAACCAAAGCCCAGAGCTACGATATCTACCAGACCGGCGCGCAGCGGTTTGAGGTCGTGAAGACCAACCGGACCATGAAAACGCCGCTGGCCGGGGCCGGCTACCGCAACCAGATCAGCGACCGGATAGCCGCCGACATCGTGCTGCTGTACAATTTCAACAATGGCTACGATACCCAGGGCTATCCTCTGTCGCCGTATGGGCAGCCGGTTATCCGGTTCAGCTTTCTCTACGACCTGAAATAGCCACTGGCTTTCCGTAGCTGAAGCACCAACAGAAAAGGGCCTCCCAACTGAATGGGAGGCCCTTTTAAGGTTTTCAGACTATTTCCAGCCTGCCAGCGGCAGGCTGCGCGTAGCTAGACTACGCGGCCACCGCGGATAACCCGCAGCAGGATGGCGATGATGGCGATAACCAGCAGGATGTGAATCAGGTTGTTGCCAGCCATGCCGGTGCCCAGCACGCCAAAGAAGCCCAGTGCCCAGATGAGAATGAGGATTACGGCGATGATGTACAGCAAATTGCCCATGGTGATTGGATTGAGTTGGTGGAGAGAGTTTGGAAGTTTTTTTGGGCCTGTAATGCAGTAGGGCCACATTAGCAAGCTGATTTGCGGATTTGTACGCGGGGGTTATCAAAAGGATATAATCTTGTTGGAAAAATCCGAACCCGCTACTACTATGATTATCAAAAACCTGCCTGTAAGCCCGGAAAGAGCATTTTACTAGCGCAAACTTTTTAGCATTCCGGCTGTTAATGCCGGCCCCTGACCGTGACGCGCCTTGGTTTTGATTGGAGCAGGCGCGTTTTTCAGAGTAGCTTTGCGGCCGGCCGGCCCCACGGCCCGCCAGCGCTCCTTTTCCCACCCTTTCCTTCTTGTTTAGTATGATCAACGTCGCCGTTATTGGCTCGGGCACCATGGGCAATGGCATTGCCCACGTATTCGCTCAGCACGGTTTCCCGGTTGCCCTCATCGACATCAGCCAGCCAGCCCTCGACAAGGCCCTGGGCACCATCGCCAAAAACCTGGACCGCCAGGTGGCCAAGGGCAGCCTCAGCGAGGACGATAAAACGGCCACCGTAGGCCGGATCCGCACATTCACGAGCATTGCCGAGGGCGTGCGCGACGTGCAGCTGGTGGTGGAAGCCGCCACCGAAAACGTGGACCTCAAGCTCAATATCTTCCGCGAGCTGGACCAGCACGCGCCCCAAGACGCTATTCTGGCCTCCAATACGTCGTCTATTTCCATCACCAAGATTGCGGCCGTCACGCAGCGGCCCGACAAGGTGATTGGCATGCACTTCATGAACCCGGTGCCGGTGATGAAGCTGGTGGAGGTTATCCGCGGCTATGCCACGTCGGATGAGGTGACGACCCGCATCATGGACCTGTCGCGGCAGCTCAGCAAGACCCCGACGGAAGTCAACGACTACCCCGGCTTTGTGGCCAACCGCATCCTGATGCCGATGATCAACGAGGCCATCATCAGCCTGCACGAAGGCGTGGCGGGCGTAGAGGAAATCGACACGGTGATGAAGCTGGGCATGGCTCACCCTATGGGCCCGCTGCAGCTGGCCGACTTCATCGGGCTGGATGTGTGCCTGGCTATCATGCGCGTGCTGCACGACGGCCTGGGCAACCCCAAATACGCCCCATGCCCGCTGCTGGTAAACATGGTGATGGCCGGCCGCCTCGGTGTGAAGTCGGGTGAAGGTTTCTACAGCTGGGGCCACGGCACCAAGGACCTGGTGGTGGCCGAGCGCTTCCGCAAGTAGATCGGCCGCTGCCCGCTTAGTACCTTTTTTAAACTGCCTCTCAAGTACTTGAGAGGCAGTTTTTGCGTATAGGCACCTGCCTGATGTTAGCTTGGCTAACAGGGCGGTAACTCCGACGAAAAACAAACTTTTTCGGCCCGAATTACCTTTTAACCGTATGCAACTCTCAGCCGCGCCGTGCTTTGTACCGCAGGCTTACGTGCAGAATTTTCTCTCTTAACTACGACATCCCAACCAATGGAAAAGGCAACTTTCGGAGCTGGCTGCTTCTGGTGCGTCGAGGCCGTATTTCAGGACCTCGAAGGCGTGGAAAAAGCAGTGTCCGGTTATTCTAACGGGCGCATCGCTAACCCTACGTACCGCGAAGTGTGCAGTGGCCTGACCGGCCACGCCGAAGTGATTCAGATTACCTACGACCCGGCTATCATCAGCTTCGAGCAGCTGCTGGAGATATTCTGGAAAACCCACGACCCTACCACCCTCAACCGCCAGGGCGCCGATACCGGCACGCAGTACCGCTCCGGTGTGTACTACCACAACGAGGAGCAGAAGCGCCTGGCCGAAGAATACAAGCAGAAGCTCAACGCGGCCAAAGCCTTCGACCAGCCTATTGTGACGGAGATTGAGCCGCTCAAGAGCTTCTACCCGGCCGAGGATTATCACCAGAACTACTACAAGCAGAACGGCCGCGAGCCTTACTGCCAGTTTGTGGTGCGGCCCAAAGTAGATAAAGTGCGGGCCGTATTCGGCGACAAGCTAAAAAAAGGCGCCCTGCAATAGACGCACGGAGCTTTCACGAAAAAGCCCCGACCTGCATATGCAGGTCGGGGCTTTTTCGTGGGCGTTATCAGGTAAGGCCCATCGGTGCTGGCTCTTACCGCTTGATGGCAAACGGGCCGTTTTCCTGACCCAGCAGATAGTACATGGCCACTTTGTCGAGCACGGCGCGGGTGGCGGGTGCCGCCATATATTCCACGATGCGGCCGTTTTTCATCATGATGAAGCCGGATGGCTCGCCCGGATAAGCACCGTCAGCTCCCACCTCGGGCACCGGGGTCAGGAACTTGTGGGGCGCAATCCGGATGGTGCTTTCGTCTTCGGGTAGCACCAGAGTGGTGTTTTCCTGCCGGGGCTTGAAGCCGAACGTAGCCGAGTAGGAATAGTGCGGATTGTGCACCCAATCGCCGTTGAACACATAGTACTCGTCGGTGCCGACGCGCAGGAACTCCCGCACCGAGCAGTTGATGACAAAGCGCGGGGCCCGGCGGTCCTGCAGGTTTTCCAGGATCAGGCGGGTGCGCGTGGGGTCCGAGAAGTCGGTGAGGGGCTGGGTGAGGCGGGCAGCGGTGGCCATCTCGCAGCCAGCATACAGGTTGAGCAGTTGCTGGCGCCACTCGTTGAGGCCGCCCAGCTGGCGCGTGTCGCCTACGTTGAGCTCGGGCAGGTTGTAGGTGTACGGCCCCGTTACGGCCACGCCGTTGGCTAGGCCGGCAAACCACTCTACTAAGTAGCAGGGCTGCACCGCCCCATCCACCCAGGGCAGGTCCATATTGAACACCACCTTGGTTTGCACCTCAGCGGCAGGCTTCTCGTATTCGGCGGCAATGTAGTTCCGGATTTCATCGCGGGCTTCCGCCGCCGATACCGGCCCAGATTTCGTGTTCATGGGGGTGGTGAAGTGATGAGGTAAACAGGGATAAAGGAACGAGGGGAAAGCCAATGATAGCGACTTGCCGGCTAACCGCAACACTTTGCGGGGCCCGGTTATCCATCATTTTCAGCCTTCCCCTCGTCCCTTCAGCACCTTACACCGCTACGTTGTGCTCGCGCAGGGCGTCGTTGAGACTGGTTTTGAGGTCGGTGCTGGGCTTGCGCTGCCCGATGATGAGGGCGCAGGGCACCTGGTAGTCGCCGGCCGGGAAGTGCTTGGTGTAGGAGCCCGGGATAACCACCGAGCGGGCTGGCACCGTGCCTTTGTACTCGACCGGCTCGGGGCCCGTCACGTCGATGATCTTGGTGCTGCCCGTGATGGTCACGCCGGCCCCGATAACGGCCTCGCGGCCCACAAAGCAGCCTTCCACCAGAATGCTGCGCGAGCCCACGAAGGCGCCGTCCTCAATAATAACCGGCGCGGCCTGCACCGGCTCCAACACCCCACCGATGCCCACGCCACCGCTCAGGTGCACGCCGGCCCCGATCTGAGCGCAGGAGCCCACCGTGGCCCAGGTATCCACCATGGTACCCTCGCCTACCCAGGCGCCAATGTTCACGTAGCTCGGCATCATGATAACGCCGGGCGCCAGGTAGGCGCCGTAGCGGGCTACGGCCGGCGGCACTACGCGCACGCCCTGCTGCTCGTAGTTGGTTTTGAGGCGCATCTTGTCGCGAAACTCAAACGGGCCCACCTCGATGGTTTCCATCTGGCGGATGGGGAAGTATAGGATGACGGCTTTCTTCACCCAGTCGTTTACCAGCCAGCCGCCTTCCTGGTCGGCGGCGGGCTGCGCCACGCGCAGGCGGCCCTTGTCGAGCTCCTCGATTACGTGCTGGATGGCCTCAGTGGTGGTGGCATTAGTGAGCAGGCTGCGGTCGTTCCAGGCTGCTTCGATGGTTTGCTGCAGGTCGGTCATTCTTACTGAATGGTTGAATTAATTAATGGTTGAATGGCTGTTTGTTCAAGAAGTGTGTAGCGCGCCCAACAGAACGACCAGCCAGTTAACCATCAAACAATTCAACCACTCAGCCGCAAACTTACCATCTTCGCTGCCACAATGCCGCATCTGCCGCCCCCAACCGTCATATTACTGGCCTCAGTGCTCAAGCCCCTGGACGATACCCGCATGTTCGGGAAGTTCGGGCGCACCCTGGCCGGGCGGCCGGATACGGTGGTGCACATAGCCGGGCGGGCGGCGCCCCACCCGGCCGATGCTCCGGCCAACCTGCACACCCACACGCTGCTACGTGGCACCCGCCTGAGCCTGGACCGGCTGCAGGCCCAGCTCCGCTACGGGCAGCTGCTGCGGCAGCTGCAGCCCCGGCTGGTGGTGGTGCACGCCCCGGAGTTGCTGCCACTCACGCTGCTGTGGCAGGCGCTGGGCCGTGGCCGCCACTTCCTCTACGATGTGCGCGAAAACTACGCCCTCAATATCCGGACGCAGCGCGTGTACCCGGCCTGGCTGCGCGGGCTGCTGGCCGGCGCGGTGCGGGGCCTGGAAACCCTGGCGGCCCGCCGCGCCGCCCGCGTGCTGCTGGCCGAGCGCAGCTACGCGGCCGAGCTGCCCTTTGCCCAGCCCGAAAACACCATAGTGCTGGAAAACAAGTACCAGCCCCAGCCCGGCGAGACACTCCCGGCCCAGGCTGGCCCGATGCCGGCTCCAGGCCAGCCGCTGCGGCTGCTGTACTCAGGCACTATTTCCGAGTTGAACGGCGTGTTTGAGGCCGTGGCCTTTGCGCAGAACCTGCGGCAGCACTGGCCCACGGCGCAGCTCACCATCATCGGGTTCTGCCAGCAGCCGGCGGTCCTAGCCCGGTTGCTGCAGTTGGTGGCCACAGAGCCGGGCGTCGTGCTCATCGGCGGCGACGTGCCGGTGCCGCACGCCCGCATCGTGGCCGAAATCCAACGCAGCCACCTGGGCCTGCTGCCGTATCGGCCGCACCCCAGCTCGGCGCAGTGCGTACCCACCAAGCTCTACGAGTATCTGGCCCATGCCCTGCCCCTGCTGATGCCGCCCAATCCGCTGTGGCAGCAGGTGGCCGCGCCCTACGCATCGGCCATAACCGTCGATTTCCCTCACGTTTCCAGCGAGTTTGTAGCGGAGCTGACCACTCGCCAGTTTTACCCAGACGGCCCGCCGGCCGCGGCCCTGTGGGCTGCCGAAGCCATAAAATTAGGCGCCGTGGTGGATTCTATCCGGTAACTGCCGACCTTTGCCGGCCGTTAGAGAGCGGATAGCCTGTTTTTTCTTACTTTCGGCACCTCCTGCCCCGTTTCTCTGCCTAATTCCCTTCCTCATGTCTACTCTCCGACATTCTGAAATTGCCGGCGTTGGCCACTACGTTCCCGAGCGGGTCGTAACCAACGCCGACCTCACTGAACTTATGGAAACCACCGACGAGTGGATTCAGGAACGCACCGGCATTCGGGAGCGGCGCTGGTTTGAGGAGGGCAAAGACACCACGGCCAACATGGGCGCCAACGCGGCCCGCAAGGCCCTGGAAATGGCGGGCCTCACGCCCGACGACGTGCAGATGATTGTGTTTGCCACCCTGTCGCCCGACTATTTCTTCCCGGGCTCGGGCGTGCTGTTGCAGCGCGAGCTGGGCATCGTGGCCCCCATTCCGGCCTTCGACGTGCGCAACCAGTGCTCGGGCTTCGTGTACGCCCTGAGCATGGCCGACCAGTTCATCAAAACCGGCATGTACGATACGGTGCTGGTAGTCGGCTCCGAGATTCACTCCTCGGGCCTCGACATCAGCACCCGCGGCCGGGGCGTGTCGGTTATTTTCGGGGACGGCGCCGGCGCGGTGGTCCTGCGGCCCAGCACCCGCGAAGGCCACGGCATTCTCAGCACCCACCTGCACTCCCAGGGCGAGCACGCCGAGGAGCTGATTGTGAAGGAGCCCGGCTCTAACCGCAACAACCGGGTGGACTACGTCGTGGCCAACGAGCTCGACATGTACCCCTACATGAACGGCCAGAACGTGTTCAAGCACGCCGTAGTGCGCTTCCCGCAGGTTATCAAGGAGGCCCTCGACCAGAACGGCTACGAGTCCAAGGACATCGACATGCTGATTCCGCACCAGGCCAACCTGCGCATCACGCAGTTTGTGCAGCAGAAAATGGGCCTCACCGACGACAAGATTTTCAGCAACATCCAGCGCTACGGCAACACCACCGCCGCCAGCGTGCCCATCGCCCTGAGCGAAGCCGTGCAGGAAGGCCGCATCAAGCGCGGCGACCTGGTGTGCCTGGCCGCCTTTGGCTCGGGCTTCACCTGGGCCTCGGCGCTCATCAAATGGTAAAGAAGACGATTGAAAATTGAGAGTTAAGAATTGAAGAATGGCCGTTTTCTGACGCTACTACAGCTCAGAAGCGGCCGTTCTTACTTCCTGATTCTCAATTTTTAATTTTTAATTCAGACAGATGCCCAGCTTCACCGAGGAGAATTACCTGAAGGCCGTGTACAAGCTGGCCGAAGCGGCGCCGGGCTCCGACGTGAGCACCAACAGCATTGCCGAGGTCCTGCAGACCCGCCCGGCCTCCGTCACGGATATGCTGCGCCGCCTCGGCGAAAAAGGCTTGCTGCACTACCAGCGCTACAAGGGCGTGTCGCTCACGGCCGAGGGCCGGCAGCTGGCGTTGCTTACCATCCGCAAGCACCGCCTGTGGGAGGTGTTTCTGGTGCAGAAGCTGGGCTTCAACTGGGATGAGGTACACGAAGTGGCCGAGCAGATGGAGCACATCGACTCGCCGCTGCTCGTGCGCCGCCTCGACGAGTTCCTGGGCTTCCCGCGTCTCGACCCGCACGGCGACCCAATCCCGACCGAGGACGGCGCCATGCTGCGCCCCAGCCACCGCCTCGTGGCCGACCTGCTGCCCGGCGAGCAGGGCCCGGTGGTAGCCGTCAAGAACACGTCGGTGGCCTTCCTGCAGTACCTCGACAAAGCGGGGCTTAAGCTGGGTTCCTATATTGAAGTACTGGACAAGGTAGAGTTTGATAATTCTTTGGAAGTCAGAATAAACAACTCCATCACCACCATGCTTTCGGCGGAGGTAAGCCGCAACCTGTTCGTGGCCGGTTAGGAGTCCGGTCGGCTGGTGGCGGGCTGGTTTGCCGGAAGATTTATGCCCGGCCAGGGTTGCGTACCTTTGCGCCCGAACCAGCTGTTTTGCCTGTGGCCCTAGCCCATCCTCCCGCGCTTTCCGACACCATCATTGCCCTATCTACCCCGCCCGGCGCGGGGGCTATTGCGGTGCTGCGCCTTTCCGGCCCCGAGGCCATTGCCCTCACTGACGGCGCCTTTGCCGGCAAGCGCCTGCGCGACCAGCCGGGCCACACCCTGCACTACGGCACCATCCGCGACGCCGACCGGATTCTGGACGAGGTAGTGGTGTCGCTGTTCCGGGCCCCGCACTCCTACACCCGCGAGGACGTGGTGGAAATCAGCTGCCACGGCTCCGACTACATCGTGCAGGAGGTGCTGCGCCTCTTCACGCGGCGCGGCGCGCGGCTGGCCGAGGCCGGTGAGTTCACCAAGCGCGCCTTTCTGCACGGCGCCTTCGACTTGGCTCAGGCCGAGGCCGTGGCCGACCTGATTGCCGCCGACTCGCAGCTTTCGCACCAGGTAGCCATGCAGCAGATGCGCGGCGGCTTCTCGCGCGAGCTGAAAGACCTGCGGGGCCGCCTCGTGCAGTTCGCCGCCCTGCTAGAGCTGGAACTGGACTTCGGCGAGGAAGACGTAGAGTTTGCCGACCGCACCGGGTTGGTGACGCTGCTCCAGGAAGTGCAGGCGCTGGTTCGCCGGCTGCTCCGCTCCTTTGAGCTCGGCAACGTCATCAAGAACGGCGTCACCACCGTCATTGCCGGGCGGCCCAACGCCGGCAAAAGTACCTTGCTCAACGCCCTGCTCCACGAGGAGCGCGCCATCGTCTCGGCCATTGCCGGCACCACCCGCGACCTGATCGAAGACGAGGTCAGCATCGACGGCATCCGGTTCCGGTTTGTAGACACGGCCGGCCTGCGTGATACCACCGACGTGGTGGAATCCATGGGCGTGGAGCGCACTATGAAGCGGGTGTTGCAGGCCGCTTTGGTGGTATATCTATTTGATATTACGACCACTAATCCCACCGAGCTTCAAGCGGAGATTCAGGCCCTGGGACTGGCCCCCGGCGTACCGGTGCTGGCCGTCGGCAATAAGCTCGACACCGCCTCCGACCCCGAACTGGATGCCTTCCGCAGCCGCCCCGGCACCGTGCTCATTGCGGCCAGCCGCGGCGACGGCCTCGACGAGCTGCAGCAGGCGCTGCTGCAACTGGTGCGTGGCGAAGGCCTCGACCGGCTGGGCAGCAGCACCATCGTCACGAACCTGCGCCACGCCCGCAGCCTAGAAGCGGCCGCGCTGGCGCTTAACGCCGTGCTGACGGGCCTGGCGACAGGCGCCGGCACCGAGCTGCTGGCCGCCGACCTGCGCCACGCCCTGGCGGCGCTGGGCGAAATCACTGGCGAAATTTCTTCCGACGATTTGCTGACCAGTATTTTCACTCAGTTCTGCATCGGTAAATAAGGCGGAGCCAGTATCTTGCAGGCGAATTTTCGCTGGCAGCCACATTTAATCTGCATTAAATTGCCGCTTAGCATACTACCCGTACGGCCGGACTGCTTTTCTTTGCGGATACATTCATTCTCAAACAACCCAGGGGTACGGTTTGTAGTAGCAGTACTCAAACAAGCTCAAGCTTTCCGGCTACCCGGTAATTCTTTAGCTTCGCCCCCGAACCACCCTCTAATCCTCCTTTATGGCAGAGTCTGCTGAATTGATCCTCGACGGGAAATCCTATTCCCTTCCCGTCATCGAAGGCACCGAACACGAAAAGGCATTCGACATCGGTAAGCTGCGCGACCAGACCGGCTACGTAACCCTCGACTCGGGCTACAAGAACACCGGGGCCACCAAAAGCGCCATTACGTTTCTGGATGGTGAGGAAGGCATTCTGCGCTACCGGGGCTATCCAATCGAGCAGCTCGCTGAGAAGTCCAGCTTTCTGGAAGTAGCCTACCTGCTGATCTACGGCGCGCTGCCCACCCAGGCCCAGCTCGACGACTTCCAGCACCAGATTACCAAGCACACGCTCGTGCACGAAGACGTGCGCAAGATTTTCGACGGCTTCCCGTCGGCGGCCCACCCGATGGCCATCCTCAGCAGCCTGATCTGCTCGCTCACCGCTTTCTATCCAGAAAGCGTGTCGCCAGACCTGAGCAAGGAAGAAATCGACCTCAACGTCATCCGCTTGATGGCCAAGATTTCGACCATTGCGGCCTGGACGTACAAAAACAACATGGGTCACCCGCTGAACTATCCGCGCAACGACCTCGACTACTGCTCAAACTTCCTGTACATGATGTTCAGCTTCCCTACGGAGAAGTATGAAATCAACCCTGTGGTAGTTAGCGCCCTCAACAAGCTGCTCATCCTGCACGCCGACCACGAGCAGAACTGCTCCACCTCGACGGTGCGCCTGGTAGGCTCGGCCAACGCAAGCCTGTACGGCTCGGTTTCGGCCGGTATCAACGCGCTGTGGGGCCCGCTGCACGGCGGTGCCAACCAGGAAGTGCTGGAGATGCTGCAGGCTATCCAGAAGGACGGCGGCGACACCAGCAAGTTCATTGCTAAAGCAAAAGACAAGAACGACTCGTTCCGCCTGATGGGCTTCGGCCACCGCGTGTACAAGAACTTCGACCCGCGCGCCAAGATCATCAAGAAGGCCGCCGACGAAGTGCTGACCGCCCTGGGCATTGATGATCCGCTGCTGAAGATTGCGCAGGAGCTGGAGCAGGCCGCCCTCACCGATCCATATTTCGTTGAGCGTAAGCTGTATCCGAACGTCGACTTCTACTCCGGCATCATCTACCGCGCTATCGGTATTCCTACCGAGATGTTCACGGTGATGTTCGCCCTGGGCCGCCTGCCCGGCTGGATTGCCCAGTGGAAGGAGATGCGCGAAAACAAGGAGCCTATCGGCCGCCCACGCCAGATCTATACCGGCGAACTGGAGCGCGACTATCAGCCCATCGCGCAGCGTAGCTAATAGCAAACTGCACTAGAACAAGAAGAAGGCCCACTCTCGGTTGAGAGTGGGCCTTCTTCTTGTTCTACTAATCCGGAAAGCAGCTTAGCGGCTACCGAAGGCCATGAGGTCGGCTTTGGCCTGGGTGTAGGCCACCATCTGGCGGGGCCACAGAATCGTGGCGAGGTCCCACTCGTAGCGGGCCTGTACTTCGGCCATCTGCTGGTCGAGGGTGGCGGCATCGTTGGCAAAGCGGGTCTGCAGGGCCTGCACTTCGCCGAGCAGGCGCAGGTTCAGCTGGCGGACTTTCACGTATTGACCTTCGTTGAGGGGCGTTACGCGGGCCATTTGCCGGGTAAGCGCGGTAGCCCGCGAAGTGAGCTTCTGCTGATCACCAGGGCCGGCTTTTGCTACGCCAACAGTCATCAGGAGCACAAGCAGGAGAAATGCGGAGAGGTTCTTCATGATGGTTGGGATTTTGGTGGAGGTTGAACGGTAACAATCAGGGATGGTGCCACCCAGCGCATCCAAGGCGGCTGGCTGCGGTAAGGCACTATTGAATATAATACTTATTAAATGAATATCCACATATTTTAACGATTTATTTACAAAACCGCCTTTATAGCACTATCCCGGCTTGCTCGCTGTACCTAAGCAGGAAGGCTACCCGTCAAACGATGCAACTAACAGGAGCTGCGGCCGACAGCCTCCTTACAATAGAAAAGCCCGCATAAACGGGCTTTTCTATGTGGCGGTAATCTACCAGCGGCTAGCGCGGCGCCGGTGTGCTCAGCGCCGTCATGGTGGAGCGCGACTGCTGGAATACGGCCAGCTGCGCCGGGCGCATCAGGGCGGTCAGCGCCATTTCGTAGCGGGCTTGGGCTACGGCAAGCCGCTCGTCCATAATGGCCGGGTCGGCAGCGAAGCGGGTTTTCAGGTCCTCCATTTCCGAGAACATGCGGATGTTGAGCTGCTTCACCCGCAGGTATTGTCCTTCATCGAGATGGGCCTTTTCGGCCTGGATGCGGGTCAGCGCCGTGGCGCGGGCCACTAGGGCGGCGTCGCCATTCGATTTGGCCTGTGCTACGAAGAACAGGGCCACTGCCACACCAGTGAGAAAAACGTGTTTCATACTACTAGGGGTTTGGAAGGTGAAAGATGTGAATGCTGATTTTGATACCCGGGGCCCGGCAGTAGGGGGGAGGAGCTAGGCCCTCGGGATAACCAAATGTACAATCAAAATTTAATAATACAAATTATTTTTATAACTATTCTAATTTCTAGCTTTTTCAGGCCCCTATCCTGCCTTTGATTATCAGCCACTTAAAGTCCTGGCAGAAAGAGATAATGCAAACAAAAAAAGTCCGACAGCCTATGCTGTCGGACTTTTACCGGGCCGTTTCAGGGCCGGCCCCTCTCCTGTTTTCGGTCTGTTGCTACAGGATTTTAAGCTCGATCCGCCGGTTTTGCTGGCGGTGGCTTTCTGTGTCGTTCGCTACCAACGGCTTGCTCTCGCCATAGCCTTTAAAGCGCAGGCGGTTTACCTTCACTCCCTGGCTGATGAGGTAGCTGTACACCGACTTGGCGCGGTTCTGTGAGAGTACCAGATTGTCGTCGTCGGAGCCCACGTCGTCGGTGTGGCCGATGATTTCCACCTGCACTTCCGGGTACTGCTTCAAGAAGCCCACCAGCCGGTTCAGTTCGGTGCGCGACTTCGGCTTGAGGGCGTACTCGCGGGTGTCGAAGAACAGGTTGTTGAGCACGATGCTGCGGCCGGAGCGCACCGGCTCCAGGTAGATGTCCAGCACCAGCGGATCGAAGCTGCGCTTGTCGCTGTAATCGAAGCTAAGGCTGCTCATCAGGTATTTGTCGGCCGCCGCGTACATGGCGTACTGTCGGCCTTCGTTCAGCACCACCGTATAGTCGCCGTTTTCCGAGTCGGACGTGACGTACTGGGTCAGCTCGTCGGTGTTTAGGTCGTAGAGCTGCACGTCGGCCTGAATAGGCTTTTTGGTGACGGCATCGAAGACGCGACCCTGGGTGTAGGTGCTGGTTTCGCGGGCCCGCACCTGCTGGGGCACCTCAAAGCTGAACAGCTCTACCGGACGGTCCTGCTCTTTGCGCACACCCGGCTCCGCGGCCCGGGAGCGGGAACAGAAGCCGCGGCGGTTATCGGAGGAGATGAACAGGGAGGCCTCATTCTCGTGTGTATTAAGCGGATATCCCAGATTCATGGGTTCATTCCAGGTGGTAGCGCTCTGCTGCTCGCAGCGGTACACGTCCAGCCCGCCCATGCCTACCAGCCCGTCCGTCACGTAGTAGAGCGTGCTGCTGCTGGCGTGGATGAAGGGGGCCATGTCTTTGCCGGGCGTGTTCACGGGACGGCCCAGGTTGCGGGCCGGCGTCCAGTTGCCGTTGGCGTCGAGGGTGGTCACGTAGATATCTTCCTGCCCCTGCCCGCCCCGCCGGGTGGACGTGAAGTACAGTGTGCGCCCATCGGCCGACAGCGTGGGCTGCGAGTCCCACTCCACCGAGTTGACGGTGCGACCCAGGTTCTGCGGCTTGCTCCAGTTGTTGCCGGTGCGGCGCGAGATATACAGGTCGCAGTTGCCGACCGAGTTGGGCCGGTCGCAGGAGGCAAATACCAGGGTTTTGCCGTCGCCGGAAATCGTGCCGGCGCCTTCGTTGTAGGGCGTGTTGATGAAGGGCGAGATGGAAGCCGGGTCGCCGATGCTGCCATCCTTGTTCATCTTCGAAACGAACAAGTCCTCCCCGCTTTCGGAGGTAGGCCGGCCCGTATAGAGCAGAAACCGGTTGTCGGCGGTGAGGGCCGGGAAGTACTGAAACCGGAACGTGTTGAGCGGGGCCCCGAGGCGCTCGGGCTGCACCCCGATGGGGCTGGCCATGGCCTTAGCGGCGAATTCGCAGTTGAGCAGCTGGCGATGGGCCCGCGGGGCAAAGCGCTGGGCTTTGGGCCCCGACTTCAGCAGGCGGCGGTAGCTTTCGGCGGCCGTCTGGTACTCACCGAAGCTCATGGCCAGCTCGCCCAGCGTATAGTAGTCGTTGGCGCGGTTGGCGTCGGCGGGCAGCTTGGCCAGCCCGTCGCGGTAGGCCTCGAAGGCCGGACGGTTTTCGCCCATGGCCTTCAGCAGGGAGCCTCGCAGCACATAGGGCTCGCCCAGCGACGGAAACTTCTGGTTGAGCACCGTCAGGGTTTCGATGGCCTTGGCAAAGTTGCGCTCCTTGGCCTGGGTCTGCGCCTTGTCCCATAGGCTGCGGGCTTTGGTATTGGCGGTAGCCAGGGTGGCTTGCGCCGCCGCCCCTAGTGGGAGCAGCATACAGGCCAGCAGCGGCACAGCAGACAGGGATAGGCGCATAGAGCGGGATACTACGGGATATCGAGGAATTTATGGGTCTGCAACGACACCTGCCACCGCGGATTGTCTTTCACATAGTCCACAATCAGCGGCATCATCTGCGAGGCCTTGCTCCACTCCGGCTGCAGGTACAGCCGGCAGTCGGGGCCTACCTGCGCGGCGTGCTCTTCGGCCCAGGCAAAGTCCGACTTATTGAAAACGATAATCTTAAGCTCGTGTGCTTCCCGCAGAGTTTCGGGCAGCGGGGCCTTGAATTTCTTGGGCGATACGCAGATCCAGTCCCACTCGCCACTGAGCGGATAGGCGCCGGAGGTTTCAATCCAGTTCTGGCAGCCAGCAGCGTGCAGGGCCTGCGTCAGCGGCCCCAGCTCGTACATGAGCGGCTCGCCACCGGTAATCACAACGTTGCGGCCCGCGTGGGCGGTAGCAGCAGCCACCATATCCGCAATAGCGACGCGCGGGTGCTTGTCGGCGTCCCACGACTCTTTCACGTCGCACCAGACGCAGCCCACGTCGCAGCCGCCCAGACGCAGGAAATAGGCGGCGCGGCCCGTGTTGTAGCCCTCGCCCTGAATGGTATAAAACTGCTCCATGAGGGGCAGCGCAGCGGCCGGAACCTCAGAGTTGCTTGAGGCCGCCGACACAAGAGGAAGTTCGTGCAGCAAAATGGGTAGAAAACAGGTAAAGCCGGGCCGCCGGCAGGCACGCCGAATCTCAACCGATTCGGCCCCTTCCCCGTCGGCCCGACTTTAAAAGTAGTACAACGCCCCGAAATTCAAAAGCCCGGGGCAGGTTTTATTGGATTTTACAGTTGAGTGCTGGAAGTGAGTTGTCGGTTAGGAGTTGTCCGTTGATAGTTGTCTTTTGTCAGTATCTGATGAGGTGCTTTTGCAAACAAACCAGCAACTGACAACGGACAACTATTAACGAACAACAGACAACTATCAACTACTTAGGGTACACCTCCCCTTTGGCGGCTTTCAGCGTGTTGAGCAGCAGCATGGCAATGGTCATCGGCCCCACGCCACCCGGTACGGGCGTGATGTAGGACGTGAGCGGCGCCACTTCGGCAAAGTTCACGTCGCCCTTCAGCGCCCAGCCCGACTTCTTGTCGGCGTCTTCCACGCGGGTGGTGCCCACGTCGATGACCACTGCGCCAGGCTTCACCATATCGGCCGTCACGAACTCCGGGCGGCCCAGAGCGGCTACCAGGATGTCGGCGGTGCGGGTGATGTCGGCCAGGTTCTGGGTGCGCGAGTGGCATAAAGTCACGGTGCAGTTACCTGGCTCCAAGTTCTTGGCCAGCAGTATGCTAACCGGCGTCCCCACAATGTTACTGCGCCCGATTACCACGCAGTGCTTGCCGTCGGTAGGCAGCTCGTAGCGACGCAGCAGCTCCACGATGCCCGAGGGCGTGGCGGGCAGCAGTGCCGGCAAGCCGGCCACCATCCGCCCAATATTCATCGGGTGGAAACCATCCACGTCTTTCTCCGGCCGCACCGCCTCAATCACCTTGTTGGTGTCGATATGGCGCGGCAGCGGCAGCTGCACGATGAAGCCGTCGATGCTGTCGTCCTCGTTCAGCTCCTGCACCTTGGCCAGCAGCTCGGCCTCCGTGATGGTGTCTTCGTAGCGCAGCAGCGTGCTCTCGAAGCCCACCCGCTCGCAGGCCAGCACTTTGTTGCGCACGTAAGTTTCCGAGCCGCCGTCGTGGCCCACCAGAATGGCGGCCAGGTGCGGCGTCTTCTGGCCGGCGGCTTTGCGCTGGGTTACTTCGGCAGCAATTTCTTCCTTGATGGCCTCGGCGGTTTGCTTGCCGTCGATGAGGCGGTAGGTGGTGGCGTCGGGGGCAGTGGTCATGGGGTAGTTGGTATTAAGCAGGGTCCTGGGGTTGGTCGGAGGTTTTCTTGCTTTCGTGGGCGGCAATGGCGGCGGCGCCGGCGGCTTGCAGGGCGGCTTCCATCGTGGGCCAGTCATCTCTCCACCGGAACTTACGCTCCTGGCCTTTGATGATTTTTTCCAGCTGTTCCTGGCTCGTACAGTTCTTGAGAAGGGTTGAGGACATGTCTTAGAATGAGTAAATCATAGCACGCCGTGTCAAGAAGTGTATGAGGTGGAAAATGCGTTTTCGGTGTGAGCACAAAAAAAACGCGCCCCGATGGGGCGCGTTCCACTTCGTTAGTCGATTTTGAGGACGGCCAAGAAGGCCTCTTGCGGAATTTCTACGGAGCCGACCTGACGCATCCGCTTCTTGCCTTCCTTCTGCTTTTCGAGCAGCTTGCGCTTGCGGCTGATGTCGCCGCCGTAGCATTTGGCAATTACGTTTTTGCGCAGGGCCTTCACGGTTTCGCGGGCAATGATTTTCTGCCCGATGGAGGCCTGGATGGCAATTTCGAACTGCTGGCGCGGGAGCAACTCGCGGAGCTTTTCGCAGAGGCGGCGGCCCCACTCGTAGCTCTTGGAGCGGTGCACGATGGCCGAAAGGGCATCCACCTTCTCCCCGTTCAGCATCACATCCAGTTTCACCATATCCGACTCGCGGAAGCCGATCAGCTCGTAATCCAGCGAGGCATAGCCGCGCGAAATGGTCTTGAGCTTGTCGAAGAAATCGAACACGATTTCCGACAGCGGCAGCTCGAAGGTCAGCTCCACCCGCTCGGAAGTCAGGTAGCTCTGGCCTTTGATGATGCCGCGCTTCTCCATACACAGCGTGATGATGGGCCCCACGTAGTCGGCCGCCGTGATGATCTGGGCTTTGATGTATGGCTCCTCGATGTGCTTGATCATGTTCGGCTCGGGCATTTCGCTCGGCGCGTTGATGGTCAGCCGCTGGTCTTTGGTGCCGGTGGCGTGGAACTGCACCGAGGGCACAGTGGTAATCACCGTCATGTTGAACTCGCGCTCCAGGCGCTCCTGCACGATTTCCATGTGCAGCATGCCCAGGAAGCCGCAGCGGAAGCCGAAGCCCAGAGCCACCGAAGTTTCCGGCTCCCACACCAGAGAAGCGTCGTTCAACTGCAGCTTCTCCATGCAGGAGCGAAGCTCTTCATACTCAGTAGTATCTACCGGATAAATACCAGCGAATACCATTGGCTTCACGTCCTCGAAGCCAACAATGGCTTCCTGCGTAGGCCGGGCTACGTGCGTGATGGTATCACCCACTTTCACCTCCCGGGCTTCCTTGATGCCCGAGATGAGGTAGCCCACGTTGCCGGCCCCGATTTCGGGGCGGGGCTCCTGGTTGAGGCCCAGGATACCGATTTCATCGGCGCCGTATTCCTTGCCGGTAGCCATGAAGCGGAGCTTGTCGCCCTTCTTCATGGTGCCGTTCTTGATGCGAAACAGGACTTCGATGCCGCGGTAAGAGTTGAATACCGAGTCGAAGATGAGGGCCTGCAGCGGCGCGTCCGGGTCGCCCTTCGGGGCCGGAATACGCTCACAGATGGCGTTCAGGATGGCTTCGATGCCGATGCCCGACTTGCCCGAGGCGGGAATGATTTCCTCCCGCTCGCAGCCGATGAGGTCCACGATTTCGTCGCTGACCTCCTCCGGCATGGAGTGGGGCAGATCGATTTTATTGAGGACCGGGATGATGGTCAGATCGGAGCCGATGGCCAGGTAGAGGTTGGAAATCGTCTGGGCCTCGATGCCCTGCGACGAGTCCACGATCAGCAAAGCGCCTTCGCAGGCGGCAATGGAGCGCGATACTTCGTAGCTGAAATCGACGTGACCGGGGGTGTCAATCAGGTTGAGCGTGTACATTTCCCCTTTGTAGGGGTACTGCATCTGAATGGCGTGGCTCTTAATGGTGATGCCCCGCTCCCGCTCCAGGTCCATGTTGTCGAGCAGCTGCGCTTGCATATCGCGCTTGGAGACGGTGCTGGTAAATTCCAGCAGGCGGTCGGCCAGGGTGCTCTTGCCGTGGTCGATGTGGGCGATGATGCAGAAATTGCGGATGTTCTTCACTAGAGGCGGTTTTTTGCAGTGGCGAAGATACGGGAAAGGCCCGGGAAAAGCTAAAATGGCCAACTCTCTATGCATGCCGGCCGTCCTTCTCAACCCGGTTTCGGTTGGATTGGGCCCGGCCTGGTGGCTAACGGCAGTGGCAAACCCGGCGCAACGGTACAGTATCGTCGCAAAAAGCGCACGGATCGTCGCAACTGCGAGCCTGGAACTGAACAAGGTGAGAGAATCCCCGTTGTAACGAGGACTGTTCTTTCACCTAACCATCCCAACCAAGCATTATGGGTATCACCCTCGAACAAGCCCAGGCCGCCGTGAAGGCCGCTCACGAAAAGTCCCTGGAAATGGGCGTGAAGATGAACATTGCCGTGGTGGATGCCGGCGCCAACCTGACGGCCTTCGCCCGCATGGACGACGCCTGGCTCGGCTCGCTGGACATTTCTATCAAGAAAGCCAAAACCGCCCGCTACTTCGATATGCCTACCGGCACCATCGGGGGTCTCTCCCAGCCCGGCGGCTCGCTCTTCGGCATCGAGCACTCCAACCTGGGCCTCATCACCTTCCCCGGCGGCATTCCGATTAAGAATGCCGAGGGCAAAGTCATCGGCGCCATCGGCGTGTCGGGCGACTCGGTAGAGAACGACCACACGGTAGCCGAAGCCGGCGTACAGGCCGTGGAAGGCCGCTAACGCCTACCCGCCCGCTCCCAGCTCTGGGGGCGGGCTTTTTTTATCTCTCCACCCAAAATTCCTACTCAGATGGCTGATAACAGAGGCGTAGTCTATACCGGTCCCGGCAAAGTGGAAGTGCAGAACATTGCATTTCCGGAGCTGAAGAACCCGAAAGGCAAGAAAATCACGCACGGTGTGGTACTGAAGGTGGTTTCCACCAACATTTGCGGCTCCGATCAGCACATGGTGCGCGGCCGGACCACGGCCCCGTCGGGCCTGGTGCTGGGCCACGAAATCACGGGCGAGGTGATTGAAATGGGGGCCGACGTGGAGTTCCTTAAGAAGGGCGACCTGGTGTCGGTGCCGTTCAACGTGGCCTGTGGCCGCTGCCGCACCTGCCGCGAGATGAAAACCGGCATCTGCCTGACCGTGAACGAAGGCCGCGCCGGTGGCGCTTACGGCTACGTGGACATGGGCGGCTGGATTGGCGGGCAGGCCGAGTACGTGATGGTGCCTTACGCCGACTTCAACCTGCTGCGCTTCCCCGATAAAGACCAGGCCATGGAAAAAATCCGGGACCTGACCATGCTCAGCGACATTTTCCCGACTGGTTTCCACGGGGCCGTGAAGGCCGGTGTGGGCCCGGGCGCGACGGTGTACGTGGCCGGAGCCGGCCCCGTAGGCCTGGCTGCTGCCGCTTCGGCCCAGCTGCTGGGTGCCGCCGTGGTGATTGTGGGCGACATGAACAAGGCCCGTTTGGCCCATGCCCGCTCCTTCGGCTGCGAAACCGTGGACCTGACGCTGGACGCCACCCTCACCGAGCAAATCACCCAGATTCTGGGCGTGCCGGAAATCGACTGCGCCATCGACTGCGTGGGCTTCGAGGCCAGCGGCCACGGCACCGACTCCAAAACGGAAGTACCGGCCGCCGTGCTCAACTCACTCATGGAAATCACCCGCGCGGGCGGCTCCATCGGCATCCCCGGCCTGTATGTGACCGAGGACCCGGGCTCCAAGGATAAGGCCGCGCAGAAAGGCAGCCTGTCCATCCGGTTCGGGCTGGGCTGGGCCAAGAGCCACTCGCTGCACACCGGCCAGACACCGGTGCTCAGCTACAACCGCCAGCTGATGCAGGCCATCCTATACGACAAGGTGCAGATTGCCAAAGCCGTGAACGTGGAAGTTATCAGCCTCGACGACGCTCCGAAAGGCTACGCCGAGTTCGACAGCGGGGTGGCCAAGAAGTTCGTCATCAACCCGCACAACCTGATTCCGGACGTGAAGCCTAAGGCCAAGAAGAAAGAGAAGGAAAAGGCATAACGCCGGGCTCCTTCTAACTACCCGAAACAGCCGAGCTGCCTGATGGCAGTTCGGCTGTTTCTGTTTTAGGGGATTTCCAACGCACTGCATCTGGCGGCAAGTTTCTACTTTTAGTGCTTGCTGCTGCCATATGGATATCCAGTCTTCTACCCATCACCCCCTCGCCCAGTCGGATACCGGCAAAGCCACGCTGGCGGCGGCCAACGCCACTATTCTTTACCTGCTGGCCTATTTGCTGCTGCAGGGCCTGTACCAGCTCTCTACTATTTGCATGGCGGCGCGGCTGGGCATCCGGGGCGTTTGGCAGCTGGGCCGGGTTCAGTTTCAAATGGCCGATGCGGAATGGTGGCAGGCGGCCGTGCTGGCGGTGTACGGCATCGGGCCGGTGGTGTGCGGCGGGATGGCGCTGGCGGCGCTGGCGTGGTTCTGGAAACGGGCGCGGCTGCAACGGGGCCTGTTCAAGCAGTTTCTGCTGTGGGTGATGCTGCACGGCTGCAACCTCTCGCTGGGCGTGCTGGCCGCCGATACGCTTACGCAGTCGGGGGCGTGGTACGTGCCGAGCTGGCTGTTCCGGGCCGGCAACGGCCTGAACGTGGGAGTGGCCATCCTGGCCGCCGCGGCGCAGATTGGCCTGGGGTTTCTGGCGGCGCGGGTGTTTCTGCAAAGCCACGACTCCATCACGCTGATGCAGCACCACAACCGCCGCCGCCTGCTGCTGGCTACCGTGGTGGTGCCGTGGGTGGTGGGCTCCCTCCTGCTGGCGGCCTTTTACTTCCCCGCCCAAACCCTCACCGAGCAGCTCCACGCCGTGCTGCTGCTCCTGCTGCTGGGCCCGATGGGGATGGCCAGCAGCACCGAGTTTTTCGAGGGCACCATCGCGCAGCCCGGCCGGCCGCGGCTGGCGCTGGGGTTGCTGCTGCTACTGGCCGGGGCGCTGGTAGTGGGCCGGCTGGTGCTGGCCCGCGGCGTGCCTTTCGGCTGATATGCGGCAGGCCGTTACCAGCGGCACTTCTTTTACTTCATTGCTTACCGGAGCCTGCCAGCGGCGGGCCCATTTCGTATGATTAGGTTATTACTAGCTATAGTGTGCTCGGCGGCGCTGGGCATGGCCCCTTATTCCGCGTCGGCACAGACGGCTCCGGTGCAGGTGGTGGAAGGCCAGGTGCTGAACGCCCATACCAACGAGCCGGTGCCCTTCGCCACGCTGGGCTTTCCAGGCCGCGGCCTCGGCACCGTGGCCGATGAGCAGGGCCGCTACCTGCTCCGCCTCCCTCCCAACCTCTCCGACACGCTGGTAGTAACCAGCGTGGGCTTTGCACGCACCACCGTAGCGCCGGCCGCTTTGGCCCGTGGGCAACGGGTGTTTCAGGTGGCCCCGCTGGCGGTGGCGCTGGACGGTGCCGTGGCCGAGCACGCCCGGATGCACCCGGCCCAGCTGGGCCGCAGCACCGCCACCGGCGACCTGCCCTGGACCGGCGGCTCCAGCGGCAAGGAAACCGTAGACGATGAGTGGGGCTGGGAGCTGGGCGCCATCCTGCGGCCCGCGCACCGCACCTACCTGGAGGAATTCCACGTGTTCCTGTCGGCCAACACCTACGAGCAGCTGCGCTTCCGCCTGAACCTGTATACCCTGGAAAACGGCCGGCCGGGCCGGCCGCTGCTCACCAAAGACATTCAGCTTACCTGCACGAACAAGGCCCGCGGCTGGCACACCATCGACCTGCGCCCTTACGCCCTGGAACTGGCCGCCCAGCCGGTAGTGGTCACCATCCAGTGGCTGCAAAGCGAGAAAACCGCTCCGGAGGACAAGTACTTTTCCATCCCGGTCACGCGCCAGCGTCAGCAGGTGATGGTAGAGCGCGAGAACAGCGAGGCCGTCTGGACGCTGCACCCGCTGCAGCCCAGCCTGTATTTTACGGTGCTGGAGGAGTAGGCTGTACGCAGGTGCAACCCATCAGCCAGTAAATGGCCTCTATTGCTATATAACTTATACCTCTATTCATCCTATCTGCATGAATTCTTTGATTTGCGCTTCGCGCCTGTGCTTGCTTTCCCTCGCTATACCTGTGGGAGCGGCAGCTCAAAATCCCGACCAAGGCCTGATCAGCACTGCAAGCGGAACTCCGGTAGCGTATGCTTCTGTGGGCGTGCTGGGCAAACCCATCGGTACGGTAGCCAATGCGCAGGGCGCAGTTTCGCTTGCCCCATTCACTGCCGCCGCCCCTACCGATACAGTGGTTGTTTCCTGCGTCGGGTATCAGTCGCGGAAGGTGCTGGCCGCGGCGTTCAGTCGGCAGCCGGTTGTGCAGCTACAGCCGCAGGTCTACGCGCTGCAAGAAGTTAAGGTGAGTGCCAAAAGCTGGAAACGACACCGCATTGGCCGGGACGGAGCCTGGGGCATCACCTTCTACAACTTTCATCTGAATGCTGATAAAGATCCTGCCCAGAAGCTGGGCCGGGAAGTAGGCACCATTCTGCACGTTGCGCCCGGCAGCTACCTGGAAGATGCCTATGTTCATTTTGGGCAGAATGACTTCAAAAACCTGCGCTTTCGGCTCAACGTGCGCGCACTGGATGCCCAGGATCATCCAGCGGCCAGCTTACTGACCCAGGATATTCTGTTCACAGTAGCTAACCATGCTACCGGATGGCAGCACATCGACCTAAAACCCTATGAGGTGAATGTGGCGCAGCAAAAGCGGGTGGCCATCACCCTGGAATGGCTGGGGGGCGCCCCCGACGTGAAAAAAGACTGGTACTGCCTGACCATCCCGGCGGCTTTGTCAACTACCCATCGTATGGTTTTCCGCGATAAGTCCGAAGACCAGTGGAAAGTACAACTTGTCAATGTGAGCCTGTACGTCACGGCACTGAGTCCCAAAGGCTAGTGCCATTCTTAGTTGCTTAAATTGGAGGATAATAAATCTGTCAGGCACTTAGCTTAGTTTCTCCTGAAGGCCCCGACGCTACCGCGCCGGGGCTTTTTGCGTACCTTCGCTACCCCAAATTCCACCCAACATCTCCGCGCTATGCAAGCTGCTCCTGCTGCTCCTTATAAGCCCCAGAACCACATCCGCATCGTCACGGCCGCCGCGCTCTTCGACGGGCACGACGCTGCCATCAACATTATGCGCCGCATCATCCAGAGCAGCGGCGCCGAAGTGATTCACCTGGGCCACAACCGCTCGGTGCAGGAAATCGTGGACTGCGCCATTCAGGAAGATGCCCAGGCCATTGCCATTACCAGCTACCAGGGCGGCCACAACGAGTACTTCAAGTACATGCACGACCTGCTCAAGGAGCGGGGTGCGGGCCACATCCGCCTGTTTGGCGGCGGCGGCGGCGTGATTCTGCCCACCGAAATCGAGGACCTACACGCCTACGGCATCGAGCAGATCTACTCCCCCGACGCCGGCCGCGCCATGGGCCTGCAGGGCATGATCAACGACCTGCTCCAGCGCTGCGACTTCCCTACCGGCCAGAACCTGAACGGCGAAGTAAAGCACCTCAAGGAGAAAGACGCCCGCAGCATCGGCCGCCTGATTTCGGCCGCCGAAAACTTCCCCGAAGAGTTCGAAAAGGTGCGTCAGCAGCTTGTTGCCGACTTCCAGAAGACGGACAGCAGCCAGAATGACCTAAGCACCAAGCACGAGGCACCAGGCACTAAACCAACCCCAATCCTCGGCATCACCGGCACCGGCGGCGCGGGCAAGTCGAGCCTTGTGGATGAGCTGGTGCGGCGCTTTCTGATGGACTTTCCCGAGAAGACCATTGCCATCATCTCCGTAGACCCCAGCAAACGCAAGACTGGCGGGGCGCTTCTGGGTGACCGAATCCGGATGAACTCCATCAACTCGCCGCGGGTGTACATGCGCAGCCTGGCCACGCGCCAGAGCAACCTGGCCCTGAGCAAGTACGTGCAGGACGCCGTGGACGTGGTGCGCGCCGCCGAGTTCGACCTGATCATCCTCGAAACCTCCGGCATCGGGCAGAGTGACACCGAAATCATCGAGCACTCCGACGCCAGCCTCTACGTGATGACGCCCGAGTACGGGGCGGCCACCCAGCTGGAGAAAATCGACATGCTCGACTTCGCCGACGTCATTGCCCTCAACAAGTTCGACAAGCGCGGCGCCCTCGACGCCCTGCGCGACGTACGCAAGCAGTACCAGCGCAACCACGGCCACTGGGACAAGCCGCTCGATGACATGCCGGTGTTCGGCACCATCGCCTCGCAGTTCAACGACCCGGGCATGAACCGCCTGTACCGCGCTATCCTGAGCACCGTAGAAGCCAAGACCGGGGTTCCTTTCGCCTCGCAGCTAGCCACCAGCAAGGAGGACTCCGAGAAGATTTATATCATCCCGCCGCATCGCACGCGTTACCTTTCCGAAATCGCCGAAACCAACCGCCAATATGACCAGTGGGTTCAAAAACAAGCTGACGTTGCTCAACAGCTCTATGGCATCCGACAAGCCGTCGGAGCCGTCCAAAGTCTCGCAGGAAACCCCGCTGGCGGACCTGGCAGCGGGAACGGCAGCCACCAACCCGAGCCCGGAGCACTCGTGGCCGGCCTGGAGAGCACCTTCGAGGAGGTCAAACTCCGGCTGGACGGGCAGAACTGGAAACTCCTGGAAACCTGGCCGGCAAAAGTAGCCGCCTACAAGGCCCCGGAGTTTGTGTTTAAGGTGCGCGACAAGGAAATTCGCATCCAGACCCACACCACCAGCCTCTCCAACCAGCAGATTCCTAAGGTGAGCCTGCCGCGCTACACGGCCTGGGGCGACTTGCTGCGCTGGCAGCTCCAGGAAAACGTGCCCGGCGAGTTCCCGTACACGGCCGGCGTGTTTCCGTTTAAGCGCGAGGGCGAAGACCCGACGCGTATGTTTGCCGGCGAGGGTGGCCCCGAGCGCACCAACCGCCGCTTCCACTACGTGAGCATGGGCCTGCCCGCCAAGCGCCTGAGCACGGCCTTCGACTCGGTGACGCTCTACGGCGAAGACCCCGACGTGCGGCCCGACATCTACGGCAAAATCGGCAACGCCGGCGTGAGCATCGCCTGCCTCGACGACGCCAAGAAGCTCTACTCGGGCTTCAACCTGGCCAACCCCAGCACCTCGGTGTCGATGACCATCAACGGTCCGGCTGCCACGCTGGCTGCGTTCTTCATGAACGCCGCCATCGACCAGCAGTGCGAGCTGTACATTAAGGAGAACGGCCTGGAAGACGAGGTAAACCAGAAAATCGACGCTCTCTACCAGGGCCAGACCCGCCCCCGCTATCAGGGCGAGCTGCCTGCCGGCAACGACGGCCTGGGCCTCATGCTGCTCGGCGTGACCGGCGACCAGGTGCTGCCCGCCGACGTGTACGACACCATCAAGAAGCGCACCCTCAGCCAGGTGCGCGGCACCGTGCAGGCCGACATCCTCAAGGAAGACCAGGCCCAGAACACCTGCATCTTCAGCACCGAATTCGCCCTGCGCCTGATGGGCGACGTGCAGGAATACTTCATCAAGGAGAAGGTCCGCAATTTCTACTCGGTGTCGATTTCCGGCTACCACATTGCCGAGGCCGGCGCCAACCCGCTCACCCAGCTGGCCCTCACGCTCAGCAACGGCTTCACCTTCGTGGAGTACTATGTGAGCCGGGGCATGAGCGTGAACGACTTCGCCCCCAACCTCTCGTTCTTCTTCTCCAACGGCATCGACCCGGAGTACGCCGTGATTGGCCGCGTGGCGCGCCGCATCTGGGCCAAAGCCATGAAGCTGAAGTACGGCGCCGACGCCCGCAGCCAGATGCTGAAGTACCACATCCAGACCAGCGGCCGGAGCCTGCACGCCCAGGAAATCGACTTCAACGATATCCGCACCACCCTGCAGGCCCTCTACGCCATCTACGACAACTGCAACTCCCTGCACACCAACGCCTACGATGAGGCCATCACCACCCCCACCGAGGAATCGGTGCGCCGGGCTATGGCCATCCAGCTCATCATCAACCGGGAGCTGGGCTTAGCCAAAAACGAAAACCCGCTGCAGGGCTCCTTCATCATCGAGGAGCTGACCGACCTGGTGGAAGAGGCCATGCTGCTGGAGTTTGACCGCATCACGGAGCGCGGCGGCGTGCTGGGCGCTATGGAAACCATGTACCAGCGCGGCAAGATCCAGGAGGAAAGCATGCACTACGAGATGCTCAAGCACACGGGCGAGTACCCCATCATCGGCGTGAACACCTTCCTGTCTTCCAAAGGCTCGCCCACGGTGGTGCCCGCCGAGGTTATCCGCGCCACCGACGAGGAAAAGCAGTACCAGATCGAGATGCTCAACATCCTGCACACCCGCAACGCCGACCAGACCGAAGCGCGCCTCAAGCAGCTTCAGCAAGTCGCCATTGCCAACGGCAACCTCTTCGCCGAGCTGATGGAAACCGTGAAGTTCTGCTCCCTGGGGCAGATTACGAATGCGCTGTTCGAGGTTGGCGGGCAGTACCGCCGGAATATGTAATTCCTCTTTCGGACTAAGTTAAAAGGGCGCTACCTTGTCGGGGTAGCGCCCTTTTTTTATTCCAGAGCTTTTCATACATGATCCGAACTTACACATCTTATGCATTGACAATAATTTCAGGATTGCTACTCTATTTCATGTTTGCTGCTATGTCAGCAGTAGCAGCAGGCATTACATTGATACCAATTGCCAGCTTCGCAGGAAGCATATTGCATATTGGAATAAGTAGCTGGTTGTTTTTAATATTTCCTAAATCAGGAAAATCAGTTGCCATAGCCACAGCAATTATCATGTGCCTATGGCCGACATACGCTTGTATTGGGTACGCCATAAACAGTGATTTTGCTACTGCTCTACTTTACTTCCTACCCATTTTTATCAATGTCTTACTAATACGAAACCATATTAAGTCATTTCATAGCGTAAAGCGCATCTCCTCTAGATTACAAGTATTCCTCTCAGCTTTGCCAATAGCTTTCTTGGGATATATGATGTACTACTACATCATTTTATTCGCTTAAATAATGCAAACCATAAAGCTCCACGCTAAGCAATCCGGGCGGCGTTCTGTTGAGCAGTACCACCGGATGTAGAGACACATACTTGCGTCTCAATCGTTGCTGATGTTATTTACTGTGAACGAACCCCGGCGTCCTCGTTCAACGACGAGACGCAAATATGCGTCTCTACATAGATAGCGAATTATACCACGATAGATACCGGGTGGCGTCGGCCCGGCTACGGGGCTACGACTACGGGCAGAACGGGGCCTACTTCGTCACCATCTGTACCCAGCACCGCACCCGCTTCTTCGGCGACATCATCGTGCCCAACCACGACTGGGACCAGGCCAGCCTGGACCTCACGCCCGTGGCCACACTGGTACTGGACGGCTGGCAGCAGATTCCAGCTCGCTTTCCCTTCGTCACGCTGGATGCCTTCGTCCTCATGCCCGACCACCTGCACGGCCTGTTATTCTTCGATAAGCCTACCGAACCTACTCCGTCTCTGCATTACGAAAACCGCTTTGCGCCGCAGCGCGACAACCTGGCGGCCGTCCTGCGCGGCTTCAAGGCCGGCACCACTGCCCAGGCGCGCCGCGCCGGCTTGCCCCTCGCCTGGCAGCCCCGCTTCTACGACCGGGTAGTGCGCAGCCCCGAGGAGCTGGACAAAATCCGCCACTACATCCTCACTAACCCCACCCGCTGGCAGCACGAGCAATCCGGCGAAGAAGGCCTGTTCCGCTAGGTGTAGAGACGCGTATTCGCGTCACGTAGTTGAACAACCGGTACCACGTCACCCAAGCAACATCGCCAACGGTGTGGAGACGCATAGTCTTGTCGTTGAACGGGCGGTACCGCACCGAACCGCGCTGCCTAAACAACATCACCGCCGGTGTAGAGACGCATATTAGCGCCTCGTCGTTGAACGCGGCCAGTACCACGCCGCACTCCGCCGCCTAAACAACGTCAGCAACGATTGAGACGCGAATACGCGTCTCTACATCTGCCACGCATTTGAGCATAGTACAACAAGCAGGCGGTTCGGGCGTTGCTGACGGAAAAATATGACCTCTGCTGGGCAGGTCTGCTCCGGAACCTGCACCCTGCTTCTACTACTTTATGCTGACGCTACACAACTATCACAAAGCGTATAACGGCCACCTGATTCTTGACATCCCTGCTTTCACCATTGACTCCGGTGTTCACTGGCTGCGCGGGCACAACGGTTCCGGCAAAAGCACCTTCCTGAAAACGGTAGCCGGCATTATTTCCTTCGAGGGAGACATCAGCCTGCACAACACGCTCTCCATCAAAAAGCACCCGACGGACTACCGCAGCGCGGTGAATTTCGCCGAGGCCGAACCCGTATTTCCCGATTTCCTGACCGGCACCGAGTTGATCCAACTGTTTAAGTCGGCCAAAGAGGCGCCAGCGCGGCAGGAGGAACAGTATGTGGAGAGCATGGGCATGAGCGCCTACCTCTCCGACCGGATCAGCACCTATTCCAGCGGGATGCTCAAGAAACTGTCGCTGGCGCTGGCCTTCCTGGGGCGGCCGGCCTGCATCCTGCTCGACGAGCCCCTCACCACCCTGGACGTGGAGTCGCTGCCAGTGCTCTACGCCTGGATTGCCGACCAGCACCGGCAGGAAGGCACCACGTTTGTACTGTCGTCGCACCAGGCGTTTGAGGGGGAACTGCTGCCCGATGTGCGGGAAATTGTGGTGGACCGCCAGACGCTGCGGCACGCCCTATGAGCAGCGCCCACACACGCGTGCTGACCAGGCTTCTGGCCAAAGGATTTTACCAGGCGCACACCGGTCTGCTGCTCTCGCTGTTCATCCTTGTCTTCAGCAACTTCTTCTACACCAATGTCCTCAACCAAAGCCACCTGACGCCCGAGCAGCTCCTCGAAACGGCGCTGAAACTGGTCATATCCACTGTCAGTGAGCCGCTGGGCGTTTTGCTGTTTGCTGCTGTGCTGTTCTTCTACAGCGCCAAAACCTGGCAGTATGTTGGGGCGCGCCTCCAGGCCCCGGACACTACGTTTCTGTACTACAGCATCAATGCCCTGAGCCGGGCCCGGCAGCTGCGGGCGTGGGCGGTGGTGCAGCTTACGATGACATTGCCGCTGGTGGTGCTGGGCGGATATGCCATGGTGGTGGGTTTGGCCTACGGGTATTGGCTGGTGCCGCTGCTCCTCCCGGGGTACCTGCTGGCCCTCACCATGTACAGCGCCTGGCGCTACGTAGGCCTGACCAACAACCTGACCACCACTCCCGCTGGGTCGGCCGGACTTACGTGGCTGAGCACCTGGCCCAAGCCGTTGTTCAGCGTTTTTCTGTATGAAGTGCTTCTGCGCAAACGGATTCCTTACGCCGTTACCAAAGCCGCTTCGTTCATCAGTATTGCGCTTATTATCACCGTATTTCCCGCTTCCCATGCCGACCTCCGGCTCATCGGCCTGCTGGGCCTGTGCGTGGCCCTGAGTCACGCGGTGCTGGTGTATCAGGCCAGCGAGTTCGAGCTGACGTATCTGCGTTTTGCCCGCAACTTTCCCTACAGCAAAATGCGGCTATACGCCCAGCAGGTCGCTTTATACGGCATCCTGCTGCTGCCCGAGGCACTTTGGCTTTTCTGCATTACCACCGCGCCCAAGGCGCTTATCGGCAACCTGCTGATGCTCGGCGTTACGCTGCTGTTCCGGGCCGTGCTGTATTGGCTGGGGCTGCGCATGAAGTTGTATCTACGGATGGTATTCGGCGTGTTTATCGGTTTTCTGCTGATTGATTTGTTTGGCCTGACCGGGCTGCTGGCCGCCGGCAGCTTCCTGGCCGCCTGGGGTATGCTGTACTTCCACCGCTACGCCGAGTAGGCTCTGTTGGAGCGGTTATGGCTTTCGCGTGGGCTGTTCCGGCCCGTGGACCTGTTCGGGTGGCACCGAACCCCGTTCACCGAAAGCCACGCCGCAGAAGCCCGACAATTGGCTAGCTTTACCGCATGCGCACTGCCCTTATCAGCTGGCGGATAAGCCTGCTGGCACTGCTGGCCAGCCTGGCCGCCTGCTCCTCTCCCGACCAGCCAAATCACCCTCCCACTGCCCCCGACGTGCGCGTGCGCTACACCGCCCGCCGCGTGGTGCTGCCCCAAGTGCCGGAGCGCGGCCGCATCCTCGACCGCCACGACTCAGTGCTGGTAGCTACCCGGCCGCAGTTTCTGCTGCAGCTGCCGCGCCGCTACCCGCTCGATACCCTGGCCCTGGGCGTGCTGCTGGGCTGGGACTCCACCACCGTGCGGCGGCGCATCCAGGACGCCCTGCCCTACCCGGGCGCCGGCCCCGCCAGCTACCCCGGCCTGCTGCGCCTGACCGCCGCCGAAGTGCAGCGCGTGCGCCAGGACAGTGCCGCCTGGCCCCAGCTGAAGCTGGTGGAGCAGCGCCGCCGGGTGTACACTTCTCCGGCCGCGGCCCATGCCCTGGGCTACCTCAGCGCCGAGGCCCAGAGTTTCTACCGCCAGGCGCGCCGCACCGGGCGGGGCCGCTTCTACCGCCTGCGCAACGGCGGCGTGGAAAGCTACTACAACGGCTTGCTGCGCGGCCACCGCGGCTACCAGCACCCGCTGCTCGATAAGCAGGGCCGCCAGCACGGCAGCTGGGCCCCGGATACCGCCTTCCAGCAGGGCCAGGATCTGCACCTCACCCTGGATGTGAAGCTGCAGACTTACGCTGAGAAGCTGCTGGGCGGCCGCAAGGGCTACCTGGTGGCCCTCGACCCGCGCACCGGCGAAATCCTGGCGTACGTGTCGGGGCCGGTGTACCCGGCCAGCGCCCTCACCGCCCCCGACCAGGCTGGGGTGCGGGCCGAGCTGCTAACCCACGAGGATATGCCCCTGCTGAACCGGCCGGCCATGCTGGCCAACCCGCCCGGCTCGGTATTCAAGCTGGTGAATGCGGCCGTGGCCCTGCAGCTGGGCGCCATCAGCCCCGGCACCGCCTTCCGCTGCGACCAGAGCCTGGTGAGTTGCGTGCACCACCACCGGCCGGCCACCAGCCTCACGCTAGGCCTCAAGTACAGCTGCAACCCCTACTTCTACCAGGTGATGCAGGGCGTCATCAACCACGTGCCCGACTCGCTGGTGCAGGACACCGTGGCAGCCCGCCACGTCAACCTGACGCAGTGGCGGCGCTACGTGCGCTCCTTCGGCCTCGACTCGGTGCTGGGCGTGGATTTGCCCCGGGAGGCCCCAGGCTTCCTGCCCACGGCCGCCTACTACGACAAAACCCGGGGCAGCCGCCGCTGGACCTACCGCTCCATCTACTCACTCAGCATCGGCCAGGGCGAAATCAACCTGACGGGTTTGCAGATGGCCAACATGGCGGCCATTGTGGCCAACCGGGGCTGGTACTATCCGCCCCACCTGGTGCGCGGCGTGGGCGCGGGCGGCCCGCTGCCCCGCTTCCGGCAGAAGCGCCACACCCTCATCGACAGCGCCCACTTCGCGGCCCTGATACCCGGCATGGTGGCTGTAATGGAGCGCGGCGGCACCGCCGACGCCTCCAGCCTCGCCGACGTAGGCATTACCGTAGCGGGCAAAACCGGCACCGTGCAGAACGACGAGGGCGACGACCACGCCGCCTTCGTGGGCTTCGCCCCGGCCAACAACCCCAAAATTGCCGTGGCCGTGTACCTGGAAAACGGCGGCTTCGGGGCCACCGCCGCCGCCCCCTGCGCCGTGATGGTGATGGAAAAATACCTGCGCGGCTACGTAGCGCCCAAGCGCAAACATTGGGAACGGCGCATCATGAGCCGGGCGCGGCGGGAGTAACAGATATGTAGCAAGCCGGTGGCTTTGACAAGTTGTCTGTCATCCTGAGCAGCGCGAAGGACCTTATCACGTTGAAACGGGTTGTTCAAGCGTGTTAAGGTCCTTCGCGCTGCTCAGGATGACAGTTTTTAAGCCGCTTCATGATGATGGAACACGGGTGACGCCGGGGAAAGCCAGGTGAATTTTGAAACGGTGCCCCGGTCCGACGGCGTAGCTCGTCCGACCGGTTAGCTGCGTGCTGACGCAGGAACGACGATGCGCTAACAAACTCGGCCGACAACCGGTCGGACGAGCTACGCCCGTCGGACCGGGATACTGGGCCTGATTCCGCTCCAGAGGCATTGTTGAGCTGTACTGCAAACGGCTTTTCGACGACGGTGGGCGCGGCGGGCGGGCCTGAGGACTTACCTTTACCGCCCCTAGTCCGTTGCTTATGTCTTCCTTCCTGGTTCGCCGGGCCGCGCCGCTGCTGCTGCTGGCCGTGGCCGCCTGCACCGCTGGCCGCCCCGGCCGCCCCACTGCCATGTCCCGTCCCTCGGCCCCCGATTTGCTGGCGCAGATGCGCATGGTGGTGCCCCGCGCAGCCAACCGCCCGGTGTCGTTTACCAACAAAGCCGCCGCTTACTACTTCACCCAGACGCACCGCACCGACCACCCCGAGTGGAGCTGGTTTGAGGGCCTGAACGTAGCCAAAAACCGCGTGTTCGGCGGCTACGAGCTGTGGGTGAACGGCCAGCCCCTCGACAACGCCGCCGCTACCGAAGTGGCCGTGTACCCGCACCTGCTGCAGCGCCGACACGCCGGCGGCGCGGTGGAAACCCTGTGGCTGCTGGATGAGCGCAACGTGCTGGCCGTGGACCTCGACCAGACCCACAACGCGCCCCTGGCCCTGCACCTGAAAGGCGAAAAAGTAAACTTCCTGCGCCAGCAGGCCGACGTGGCGTTCTTCTCGGCGCGGGAGGGCAACTTCCTCATAGCCGTGGCCCCGCGCCAGGCCGGGCAGGCGCTGACGGTACAGAACCAACGCGCCCAGACTACCGGCGGCACCGGCTTTCTGGTGGCCGTGGGCAAGGATGAGGCCGAGGCCACGGCCCTGATTCGGGAGGCGCAGCAGCGGGGCGAGGAGCTGAAGCAGGCCCGCCGCACGCGCATGGGCGAGTACCTGCGCGGCCCCGTGTACCTGCACAGCCCCCACGACTCGCTGACCCAAGCCCTGCGCTGGCTGCACGCCACCACCGACCAGCTCATCACCCACCAGCAGGGCGAGGGCATTTACGCCGGGCTGCCGTGGTTCAACGAGTACTGGGGCCGCGACGAGTTCATCTCCCTGCCCGGCATGGCCCTGGTGACGGGGCAGTTCGGGCCCGCCCGGCGCATCCTGCTGTCGTTTGCCCAGTACCAGCAGCTCGACCCCACCTCGCGCTACTACGGGCGGGTGCCCAACATCGTCAACCCCAGCAACATCGACTACCACACCACCGACGGCACCCCGCGCTTCGTGCTGGGCCTGCAGGACTACGTGCGCTACTCCGGCGACACCTCCCTGGTGCGGCAGCTCTACCCCAACGTGCGGGCCAGCATTGAGGGGGCTCTGAAGTACTGGACCGACGACAAAGGCTACCTGCTGCACGAGGACAACGAAACCTGGATGGATGCCCGCGACCAGAACCTGGTGGCCTACACGCCCCGCGGCACCCGCGCCAACGACATCCAGGCCCTGTGGGTAGAGCAGCTGCGGGCCGGCGCGGCCTTCGCCGCTCTATTGCACGACGCCGGCCGCCAGCAGCAGTGGCAGCAGCTGGCCGACCGGGTGCAGGCCCACTTCGCCCGCGACTTCGCCCCCGACGCCCGGCACCCCTACTTGGCCGACCGCCTCGACGCCCAAAACCGCCCCGATTTCACCCTACGCCCCAACCAGCTCTACGCCCTCGACCTGGTGCCCGATGCCGCCCTGCGCCGCCAGGTGGTGCGCCAGTGCTGGCAGGAGCTGGTGTACCCATGGGGCGTGGCCTCGCTCAACCGCCAGGCCCCGGCCTTCCACCCCTACCACCTCGCCCCCGGCGTGTACCACAAGGATGCGGCCTACCACCGCGGGGCCGTGTGGCTCTGGAACAACGGCATTGCCATGCAGCGCATGCTGGAGGCCGGGCAGTCGGCCACGGCCTGGCAGCTGTTTGCGAACATGAACCGCCAAACCCTGACCCGCGGCGTGGTGGGCGGCCTGAGCGAAAACATGGACGCCTACCCGCACCCCGGCGAAGCCTGGCCCCGCCTCACCGGCACCTATCTGCAGGCCTGGTCCAACGCCGAGCAGCTGCGCGTGTGGTACCAGTACTTCCTCGGCATTCGCCCCGACCTGGGTACCGGCCGCCTCACCCTGGCCCCGCGCCTGCCCCAGGCCTGCCCGGCCCTCCGCTACACCGTGCGCCTCGGCGCGGGCCAGCTCGATGCCCAGTACCAGCCCGGCCCCACCGCCGCCCACAGCTACATCCTGCACGGCTTCAGCACTACCGCCGTGGTAGACGTAGCGCCCTTCCCCACCCAGGAAGTGCAGCTGCCCGACGGGGCCACGCTGCACCTGCACCAGTCGTCCCGGGAGCTGCGGGTGCAGGTGCTGGATGCCCAGGGCCGCCCCCTCGCCACCCACACCCTGCGCCCCAACGCGGCCCGCCAAGCCCAACAGCAGCAGGACGATGCCGCCCTGGCCGGCGTGCCCTTCGCCCAGCCCTTCGACCTCAGCCGCCACCCCATAATGCAGGTGGGCAAGAAGGAATAGATGCCTCACCCCGGCCCCTCTCCGGGGGAGAGGGGTGCGTTCTGGATGAGATGATCAGGTGCCGGAGTTGTGAACAGGAGTTATTTGCAGTTGAAGCTATTTAGAAAGTTCAGAACAGTCATGCTGAGCCCCGCGAAGCATCTCTACCGCTTCATCGAGCCAAAGCAGACGAAACGGTAGTGTTGTTTCGACAAACCTGTTAGAGCATCAATGACAGATCCATTAGATACAGAAGGCCGACGGATACGCATCGTTAGGCTCCCCCTCTCCCCAAGGAGAGGGGGCCGGGGGGTGAGGTCCCGCTACTGCGCCACGCCCAGCCGGGCCCGGTAGGTCACCGTGTCGCCAAGGCCGAACTCGATGCGGCGGTTATCCGCCCCGGCCAGCTCGAAGTCGCCGTTGAGGGTGAACTTGACTTCCGTGGTGCGGTAGCCGGTGTAGGTGGTCACGACGGCGCGGTAGAGGCTGTCGGGCACTACGGGCGTGAGGACCAGGTCCTGCTCCCAGCTCAGGGGCTTGTCGCGGCCGCGCAGGCCCACCTGCTTCACCGGGCCGTGGCCGCTCACGTTGAGCAGGTACACCACGGTTTTGTCGTGGGCGGGCTGCACGCAGCCGGGAAGCAGCAGCGCCAGCAGGGGCAGCAGCAGCAGGGCCGCGGCGGGGCGCCCCGGGGCCGCTGCCGGGGCGGTTGGGCGGCGGCTGAGCCAGCGGGCCAGCAGGTAATCGAGGCCGAAGCGGCCCGAGCCGAGCACCAGCGCCATCAGGCTGACCCATAGAAAGCCGGCGGCCGGCAGCGTATTCCACATGCCCTGCGGCAGCTGCTGCATGAAGATAGCCACCAGCATGGTGCAGCTAAGCAGGAAGGCCGACACCCGCGTACCCAGCCCGGCCAGCAGCAGCAGGCCACCCACGGCTTCGCTGAAGGCCCCCATCCAGGCAAAGAAGGCGGGCAGCAGGGCGAAGATGCCACCATACTCCGCCACATCGTTCGGGAACCAGAAGGCTACTTCAAACAAGCCTAGGTTGTTGTCGGGCGGTGACCAGGGCAGGCCGAACTTGGCGGCTCCGAACTCGGCGGTGAGCAGATAGCCGCACACCACGCGGGGCAGCAGCAGCAACGCATCCTGCCACCAATGGGGCAGCACAACGGGTTCGAGAAGCGGGCGTAGGGAGCGGAGCATGGCAGCGGGGGTTGGGGGTGAATGGAAAGACTTGTCTGGGCGGAATCAGCCAGGATGTGAGCCAAAGCACGGTAACTACCCACCTTCAGGTGCTTCAATTCATATATTGACACCCCAACCGGGTTGATATAGGACCTTTTTCGCGCATTTGCGCCGGTTGGAGCCTGGTTCTGGACCACCGCCTGCACCCATAACCCAGGCTTTTCCTATCGTATCAACTTGTAAGTATGTCCTTCTTATTCTGGTATCGGGTGCTAGTGGTGGGGTTGATGGTACTGCCCGTCGGGGGCTACGCGCAGGGCTCTATTACCCGGCTGCTCCGGGCCGAATACGAAGCCGGGCGTTTCAGCGGTACGGTGCTGGTGGCCCGCGAGGGCCGGCCCACCACCCGCATCAGCCACGGCCTAGCCAACCAGCAGTTCGCCGTTCCCATCGGCCCCGAGACCCGCTTTCCCATTGCGTCGCTGTCGAAGACGTTCACGGCCATTCTGGTGCTGCAACTGGTCGAGCAGAACCGGCTCCGCCTCACGGATAAAGTTGGTGTGTACCTGCCGGAGCTGCCGGCCAACTGCCAAGATATTACCCTGCTGGACCTGCTCACCCACCACTCGGGCCTGCAGAATGAGCCCAAGGATGCCTACGCCGCCCCGTACTCGCCGGCCCAGTACGTCAGCCGCTTTGTGCGCCACGACGAAGCCCGCCGGCCCGGCACGTTTCATTACAACAACGTGGATTACGTGGTGCTGACGCGGGTGCTGGAGGTAGTAACGCAGCAGCCGTTTGCCCGCCTGCTGCAGGCCCGCATCCTCACGCCGCTACGGATGTATGACTCGGGCGTGGTGCAGGAAGAACGGGTGATACCGCGCTTGGCCTATGGCTACCACAACTACACCTTCGGGGCCGGCACCGCCCGCGACACGCTTCGCAACGACGCGCCCCGCTACCTCTCCAACTACGCCGGGGCCGGGGCCCTCTACTCCACCGCCGCCGACCTGCTGCGCCTGACGGAAGCCCTGCGCCACCACACGCTGCTGTCGGCCGCTACCACGGCCGCGCTGGTGCGGCAGCCGCAGCAGTCAGCCTTCATCGACTACGCCCGGGGCTACCCCACCATCGGCTTTTACTACAACGACAAAACCCTGTCCCAGCCCGTGTTGGAACGGCGCGGCAGCATCGAGGGCTTCAACTCCGTCCTGCTTACCGACCCGGAATTCCGCCATGTCATTATTCTACTGACCAACACCGACGCCGCCGACCTGGAAGTGCTGGCCGATAAGATCTACAAGGCGGCTCGTTGAGTACTCATCCCACTGCCGAAGCACCAACGGCTGCACCGTTTAATCTGACGTAACACAGATTGCCAGCGCCCGGCACTCAGCTGATTCTTTGGTAATCCTACCCCCTCATCCTTTCCTGCTATGACGTCCACTATCACCATTGCCCCGCGCTCTGCCCACCCGCTTACTGTTTCGCGGCTGGGCTACGGCACCATGCGCCTCACCGGGCCCGACATCTGGGGCGAGCCGGCTAACCGCCCCGAGGCCCTGCAGATTCTGCGCGAAGCCGTGGACGCGGGCGTCACCTTCCTCGACACGGCCGACTACTACGGCGAGGACGTGACCAACCGCCTCATCCGCGAGGCCCTGCACCCCTACCCGGCCGAACTGGTTATCTGCACCAAAGTGGGGGCCACCCGCCGCCCCGATAAAAGCTGGGTGCCCTATAACCGCCCCGAGCAGCTGCGGGCCAGCATCGACAACAACCTGCGCACCCTGGGCCAGGAGCAGATTCAGCTGGTACACCTGCGGCTGATGGGCGCGGGCCCGGTGCCGCTCGACGAGCAGCTGGGCGCCATGTTTGAGCTGCAGCGCGAAGGCAAGGTGTTGCACGTGGGCCTGAGCAACGTCACGCGGGCGGAGCTGGAAGCGGGGCTGCAGCAGGGACCCATTGCCACCGTCGAGAACATGTACGGCCACGCCCAGCGCATCACCCTGGTGCACGCCCACGGCACTAACCCTGGCGGCGAGGAGGTGCTGGACCTGTGCGAGCAGCATGGCATCCCGCTCATTCCGTTCTTCTCGCTGCTTCACGCTTTGCCCCAGGCCGATACCCGCGTGGCCGAAGTAGCCCGCCGCCACGGCGTTACGGAGGCCCAGCTCAACATTGCCTGGCTGCTGCACAAGTCGCCTTGGCTGCTGCCGATTCCGGGTACCTCCCGGCTAACTCACCTGCGCGAGAACCTGGCCGCCGCCACTATCCGGTTGAGCGCCGAGGAAATGGCGTATCTGGAGTAGCGGGCCGGTTGCAACCTCCCGCCGCCAAGCCCGACTCTTTTCGGCGAATCTGATTTTACTTCGTGGCATGAAACGCAGCTTTTGGTTGGTGGTGCTGACTCTGCTGAGCCTGGCTTCCACGCAGGCCCAATCCCTGACGGGCGAATGGCAGGGCGTAGAAACTGACACCGGGGAGCCCGGGGCCGTGTGGCCGGCGGTGCTTCGGCTCCAGAAAAGCTCCGGCACCAACGTATTTGGGGTGCTGTATCAGGAAGTGGGCGGCGAGCCGGGCGTATCGGCCACGTTTCAGATGGCCGGCACGCGCACGGCCGCCGGCCTGCGGCTGGAGCACGTGCGCAAGCTCACCGAAACCGGCCGCACGCCCTTTTCCTACTGGTGCGAAGGCTCTATCACCTTCACCTACGACCCGGCCCTGGAAAAGCTGACCGGGCGCGCCACCTACACCCCCCTCAACGACTGCGACAAAGGCACCCTCACGTTCTACCGGGTCCGGCTGAAATCAGACGCCACCGTGCCGGCCGGCGTCGAAACCACGCTGCGCGTGTCGGGCCGCAACGTGCTGTGGTACACCGACGCTAGTTTGAAGCAGCCCGTGGCTACCGGCAACATCTACCGCACCAAGCTCAGTAAAACCACCACTTTCTACCTGCGCCAGAGCTACTACCCCACCCGCCAGAGCACAGCCGTGCCCATCACCATCCGGGTGAGTGGCACGCCCCCCGCTGCCACCCCGGCCCCGACGCCCCCCACCCCAACCGCGCCCCCCGACACCACCCGCCCGGCCCCGCTGGTAGCCGATCGGCCGGTAGTGCTGCCCACGGTGCTGTTCCGGCTGGGCACGGCCGAGCTGCTGCCCGAAGCGCAGCCGGCCCTGCAGCAGCTGGCAGCCGAGCTCAAAGCCCGCCCCAGCCTGCGCTTGCGCGTAGCCGGCCACACCGACCGCATCGGGGAACCCCAGAAAAACCAGGTCTTGAGTGAGCAGCGGGCCGAGGCCGTAAAGCAGCGTCTGGTGCAGTTGGGAGTGGAAGAGGCCCGCATCAGCACTACCGGCTACGGCGACGCCCGCCCCCTACACCCCTCGCCCGACGCCCGCAACCGCCGCGTAGAAGTATCAGCCGAAGCAGAGTGACGCTGCTGAGCGCAAGAACCGTGGCTAAACTTGGCCAGCTTTATAAAGGGGAAGTGGCCACCTCTGAGCTCAGAGGCGGCCACTTTCATTCAGGAATACGCCTGACGCAGGCGCTTTATTTAGCTGGCACCGGCTGGGCGGCCGGGTGGCGGCGCTCTTCTTCCTTCTGGTAGAAAGCCAGCTCCTGCTGGTAAGGGGCGTAGTTCCAGTCGGGGCGGGCGGTGGCGGCGGTGCGGGCGGCCGTGGTGAGGGCCGTCAGCTGCTCTGGGCTCAGCACCGAGGCGGTGGAGTCGGCCAGCAAGGCCTGGTGGCGCTGCTCCAGCAGGGCTTCGAGGGCTTGGATTTCGGGGCCGCCTTTGCCTTTGAAGGTTTCGGGGGCCGTGCGTTTGCGCTGGACACTCTGCCCGCGGTAATTGAACAGCGTAACGCCCCGGCCCAGCGTTGGCGTGGCGGCAGCTCCTTCTGATTTGGGGGCGCCGGCCTTCGCCTTTTTCTGGCGGGCGGCCAGCGTAGCCACCGAAACCGCGGCCCGGGTTCCGCCCATAATCAGCCCGATCTGGGCCTGCGCCTGCTGAATAGTGAGCACCGCTGCCAGGGTAAGAATATACTTCATAATAAAATGAAAGAGGTAATTGAAGAAGGGCGCAAGCTACGGAAGAATCCTACACTCGAAGTATCTGTCGGCGCACCTGAGCACAGTAAACTCATTCATGGCGAAATCACCGGCCTGTCAGCCGCCGCGGGCCCACTTTACTTGGAAGCAGGTACGGCGGCCGCAATGGCTGTTTACTGAGTTGCCCGGGTTTTTGCCGGCTTATTATGCATTCGTAAACGGGTATGCGCCGTAGCTTAGGGCCAGTTCTATCCGCTCTTCATCACCTCCCGTATGCCGCGCCCTACCTATTGTTCAGGCTTCCTAAAAACGCTGCTGCTGGCCGGCGCCCTCTGGTCATCGGCAGCTGTGGCGCAGCAGCCAGCCGCCCAGCGCGACACTTCGTTCACGGTACACAGCGCCTACACCAAAGCCAAAGTCCAGCATCCATACATCAGCATCGCCCGGCCGCCGGTGCCGGCCACCATCCGCAGCCAGACCAACCTCACGTACTGCACCGAAAACGGCCGGGCGCTGCAGTTGGACGTCTTCTACCCCAAGAGCAAGCGGCGCCAACGGTTTCCGGGTGTGCTGCTGGTGCACGGCGGCGGCTGGCGCTCCGGCGACCGAAGCCAGCACGTGCCAATGGCCCAGCAGCTGGCGGCGCGGGGCTTCGTGGCCGTCACAGCCGAGTACCGCCTGAGCCCGGAAGCCCCTTACCCGGCCGCCGTGCAGGACCTGAAAACCGCCCTGCGCTGGCTGCGCGCCCACGCCCGCCCCTACGCCCTCGATACCAGCCGGGTGGCCGTGTGGGGCTTCTCGGCGGGCGGCCAGCTGGCGGCCCTCGTGGGCACCACCAACCACGACCCGCTCTACGAAGCCGGCGCTTGCTTCCGCAGCCGCTCCAGCAGCGTGCAGGCAATCGTCGATGTGGATGGCATCCTGGCCTTCCTGCACCCGGAATCCGGCGAGGGCGACGACAGCAAGAGCCTTTCGGCCGCCACGCAGTGGTTTGGCAGCAACAAGCTCACCCGCCCCGAGCTGTGGCAGCAGGGCTCCGCCCTCAGCCACCTCAGCCCCAACACCCCGCCCACCCTGTTCATCAACAGCGGCGTGGCGCGCATGCACGCCGGCCGCGACGACATGATGCGCCAGCTCACGGGCCTGCACATCTACACCGAGCTCCATTATTTTCCGGAGGCGCCGCATCCGTTTCCGCTCTTTCATCCCTGGTTCACGCCCACGCTGGATTACACGGTCAGTTTCCTGAACAAGGTATTTCCGCAGCCCTGAATACTCGGGCACTGGTAGCGTACAGCTTGCTGCCTGCGCGGCTGTACCGGTAACAGAAGCCTAACAAAAATATGATGCTTGCATAACAAATTATCGAGCAGGCCGTAGTATCTTTGCAGCCATCAAGCTGATCTGCATCTACATACCCTCTTTGTTATGAACAAGCGCAACGCCGCCCTTTCTTCGCTGCTGGTACTCGGAAGCCTTGGCTCGCTGAGCTATCTGGCCGCGCAGGTTCTGGATCTGAACCTGTTTTTTGACCTCCGCGACGAGGAGGAGCTGCACTTCTAGGCAGCTGCCTTTTCCGCCGTTTTGCCCGAACCCTGCCCCCCAGCAGGGTTCGTTTGGTTTGGGCCCGTAAACAAAGCCCGATTCAGAATCAGGGGCTTAGCAGATTAGCGGCAAAAAACCACATCTATTCTCAGCTGTTTTCGGTACTTCACAGTCCGGAAGCCCGTGGTGGGCCCCGGGTATCTTTCATCGGCTACCACTCCGGCCGGGTGGCGCAGCGCCACGGCGGGCCGGAAACAGCCAAAACCACTGATTTATGAACCTGAGTAGCCTCAAAGAGCAGATCAGCTACATCATCGGGCGCGACATGGCCCGCAATTTCTCCCAGCAGGGCCTGGACCTGGATATCGACATTCTGGCCGGCAGCATGAAGGAGGCCCTGAGCGGCGAGCCCAGCCGCCTCAGCCAGGAGCAGGTACAGGAAGCCATGATGCAACTGCAGCAGCAGATGGGTGGCCCCGAAGAAGACGACGACACCACTAACGACGCAGCCATGAACAACAACAAAGCAGAAGGCGAGGCATTCCTGGCCGAAAACAAGAGCAAGCCCGGCATCACGACGCTGCCCAGTGGCCTGCAATACGAAGTCCTGACCGAAGGCAGCGGCCGCAAGCCCGGCCCTACCTCGCAGGTAACCACCCACTACCACGGCACGCTGCTCAACGGCAACGTATTCGACAGCTCCTACCAGCGCGGCCAGCCGGCCACGTTTGGCGTAAACCAAGTAATTGCGGGCTGGACAGAAGCTCTGCAGCTGATGCCCGAAGGCTCGAAGTGGCGCCTCTACATCCCATCGGATATGGCCTACGGCAAGCGTGGCGCCGGCCGCGACATCGGCCCCGACTCGACGCTCATCTTCGACGTTGAGCTGCTGAAAGTCAACAACTAGTGTAACCAGTCCTTCGCCCGGCTACTGTGGAATCGGTGCCGCCCTATTGGGGCGGACGGCTCCGGGGTAGCCGGGCGAACCTGTTATAGCCCTGCCGTGTCTGCCTTCCCTGCCGAAGAACTTTCTCCCGACCCCGCCGCGCCGCAGCAGCCGGCTTACTCGCCGGCACTACCCCTGCCGGCGCCCCCGCCCCTGCCTACCCTCCGCAGCGACGATGGCCGCCTGGTGCTCACCGACGACTCGCTACAGGTGAACGGGCAGCGCTATGCGTTGCTGGAGCTGGAAGCCGTGGAGGTGCACCACGTGCGGTGGCTGCTGTGGTTTCTGCTGGGCGGCTTCACGCTGGCCGGCTTCCTGCTGGGGCTGCTGCAAAACTGGGTGCGCACCATGCCGGCCGCGCTGGGCCTCACCGTGGGCGCCGTGCTGCTGGCCTGGGGCCAGCGCGGCACCAACCGCCTGCGCCTGCACCGCCTGGGCCGCGAAACCGCCAACTTTGCCCTGCCCGGCGAGCTGCCTGGCTGGCAGAAGCTGGTAGCCGAAGCCAACCGCCGCATTCAGCGCCGCCACGATGAAGCGGCCCGCGCGGCTGCCGAGGCGCTGTGGGCCGCCCAGGCCGCTATGCTGCCCCCTGAGCTGCCGGCCCCGGAATAGCCGCCGCTGATTTTCTCTTTTACTCCGGCTTTCTTTCCGCGTATTGCGTAAGGGCTCGTTTGCGCGCCTTCCCCTACCTTTGGGCGCTTTTTACGGCACCATTTCCTTCTCTTATTCCACACATGGACGCCAAACATTCGCACACGGCCATTTCTACGGCAGGTCTGCTCATTGCCCTCGGCATCATCTACGGCGACATCGGTACATCGCCGCTCTACGTAATGAAGGCCATTGTTCCGGAGCAGATTACGCCCATGCTGGTTTACGGCGGCATCTCCTGCGTATTCTGGACCCTGACGCTGCAGACCACCATCAAGTATGTGATGCTCACCCTCAACGCCGACAACAACGGCGAGGGCGGCATCTTCTCGCTGTATGCGCTGGTGCGGCGTCGCGGGGCTTGGCTTTCGGCTGTGGCTATCATCGGGGGCTCGGCCCTGCTGGCCGACGGAGTGATTACGCCGCCCATTTCAGTTTCCTCGGCCATTGAAGGGTTGGAAACGGTGTACCCGAATATTCCCACCGTGCCCATTGTCATCGGTATTATTGCGGGGCTGTTTCTGCTCCAGAGCTTTGGTACTCAGATTGTAGGCAAGGCATTTGGGCCCATCATGTTCGTCTGGTTCTCGATGCTGGCTGCCTTGGGCGTAAACGGCATTCTGGATCATCCGGAAATTCTGAAAGCCCTCAACCCCTACTACGCCTACGACCTGCTGGTGAACTACCCGGGCGGTTTCTGGCTGCTGGGCGCTGTGTTCCTGTGCACCACCGGGGCCGAGGCGCTCTACTCCGACCTGGGCCACTGCGGCAAGGGCAACATCCGCATCAGCTGGGTGTTCGTCAAGACTTGCTTGGTACTCAACTACATGGGCCAGGGCGGCTGGCTGCTGGCGCACCAGGGCGAGATGCTCAACAAGCGCAACCCGTTCTATGAGCTGATGCCGGAGTGGTTCCTGCTCATCGGCATCGGCATTGCCACCATTGCGGCCATCATTGCCTCGCAGGCCCTGATTACGGGTTCGTTTACGCTCGTAGCCGAGGCTATCCGTCTCAACATGTGGCCCAAAGTGAAGCTCAACTACCCCACCGACGTGAAAGGCCAGCTCTACGTGCCCAGCATGAACCGGCTGCTATTGCTGGGCTGCATTGCCGTGGTGCTCTACTTCCAGAAGTCGGAAAACATGGAAGCGGCTTACGGTTTGGCCATCACGCTGACCATGCTCATGACCACCATTCTGCTCACCATCTGGCTGCGCACTAAGCGGGTGCCGCTGCCGGCCATTGCGCTGTTTGTGCTGGTGTACGGCGCCATCGAAGGCTCCTTCTTGATTGCCAACCTCATCAAGTTCCCGCACGGCGGCTGGGTGTCGCTGGCCATTGGCGCCACGCTGATGGGCGTGATGTACGTGTGGCTGCGGGCGTTCTACATCAAGCGCCGCCTCACAGAGTTTGTGAAGATTGAGCCGTACGTGGAGGCCCTCAAGGAGCTCAGCAACGACGAAACCGTCTCGAAATACGCCACGCACCTCGTGTTCATGTCGTCGGCCGAGCGGCAGTCGGAAATTGAAAGCAAGATCATCTACTCCATCTTTCAGAAGCGCCCCAAGCGCGCCGATATCTACTGGTTTGTGCACGTAGACACCACCGACGAGCCGTATACCATGGAGTATAAGGTAACGGAGCTGGCCCAGGACGACGTGTTCCGCATCACGTTCCGGCTGGGTTTCCGGGTGGAGCAGCGCATCAACCTGTACTTCCGCAAGGTGGTGGAAGACTTGGTGCGCAACAAAGAGGTGGATATCACCTCCCGCTACGAGTCTTTGAGCAAGCAGCACGTGACCGGCGACTTCCGCTTTGTGGTGCTGGAGAAGTTCCTGTCGGTGGAAAACGAGTTTCCGTGGGCCGAGAAGCTGGTGATGCAGGCGTACTTCTACATTAAGCAGTTCATTGCCTCCGAAGACAAATACTTCGGCCTCGATACCAGCTCGGTGAAAGTGGAAAAGGTGCCGCTCGTCATCACGCCGGTGCGCGACGTGGCCCTGAAGCGGATTCAATAACGCTTCCCAATTGCGGCTGCTCTCCCTGTAAAAAGCGCCTCACTGCCAGTCAGTGAGGCGCTTTTGCGTTTCGGCTATCTAGCGTAGGTTCTCCCGAAAATTAGGCAAGCCGAATACTTGCATTTTGCGCAGATTTTCCTTCTCTTCAGGACTCGCTCTTTTTCCACAACCCAAACTCCCACAAGCGTATGCGTACTTCTACCCTGTCCGGCGCGGTGCTGGCGGCTTTGCTGCTGGCGGCCTGCCAGCGCCAGCCCGACGAACAACCCACTCCCCAGCTGGAAGCCGAGCCCACCGAGGCCCTCACCACCCAGCAGCTCGACGACCAGATCATGGCGCGGCTGCGCGAAACCGGCAAGTTCGACTGGAACCAGGCCAGCGCCCACACTGTGTGGAGCGCCCTGCGCCGCTCCGACTATGTGCTGTCGGTGGGCTACCGGCCGGCGCGCTTCTCCGGTCAGCTGCCCGCCGATGCGGCCGGCAACCCGGCCTGGCAGCAGGCCCGCGCCCAGGTGCTGGCCCTCATTCTGGCCGAAGAGCAGAAAACCCACCCCGGCCTAACAGCCGCCGACCTGGTGGCCTACGATGAAAGCATATTGCCCGTGCTGGACGTGACCGTGCGGGAGCTGAGCACCATCAAAGCATTGCGGGCATCCGGGCTGGTGCGCTACGCCGAGCCCATGGGCTACGAGCCCAACCGCCCCGAGGCCAACCGGGGCGAGTCGGTACTGAGCAGCAGCGGCTGCGGCAGCAACACGGCCACCGCCGGCCTCGTAGCCGGCTCCGACTACACGGTGCTCAGCAACGGCAGCAAGTCGTCGTGGAACCAGGCCGACCAGTACCACGGCGTGCGCACGGCCTGGAACCAGAGCACCGGCCGGGGCGTGAAGGTGGTCATCATCGACTCGGGCTGCTCGGATGCGCAGGAAAACCTTGGCTCAGCCTTCAACCAGGGCCTCAGCTCAGGCCGCACCATTGAGCGCCTCGTGACCATGCCCCGCAACACCATTTTCGGCATCCCGTACGGCGACGCCGAAACGCCCAACGACGGCTGCGGCCACGGCACCAGCATGGCCGGCGCCTGCGCCGCCCCCCGCGGCACCGACGGCGCCGCCGTGGGCATGGCCTACAACGCCAGCCTGATTACGGTCCGCGCCGCCGAAGACGTGTTCCTGGACGCCAGCCGCGAAGTGAAAGGTGTTTCTGACGCCTTTATTCTGGCCGGCAACCGCGCCGACGTGCGCATCATCAGCATGAGCATGGGCCGCCTGACCAGCTCCTCGCAGATGGCCGACGCCATCCGCTACGCCTACGACCGTGGCAAGCTGATCTTCTGCGCCGCCGGCACGTCCTTCGACTGGAGCGCGGGGCTGGTAGGCGTCATTTACCCGGCCTCGCTGCCCGAAGCCGTGGCCGTAACGGGCGTAAAAGACAACCTCACCACCCGCTGCGACGAGTGCCACGTGGGCTCCGACGTGGAGTTTACGGTAGTGATGCAGCGCACCAGCGTCGACCGGCGGCCGCTCACGCTGGCCATGTCCGGCGATGCGCCCAGCACCGTAGGCGGCTCCAGCGTGGCTACTAGCAGCATGGCCGGCCTCACGGCCCTGGTGTGGGCCCGCTACCCCACCGAAACCCGCGCCCAGATCATGAGCCGGCTGGTGGCAGCCAGCTCCAACCGCAGCGCCCGCAGCAGCAGCTTCGGCTGGGGCCGCGTGAACGTGGCTACCGCCATTGGGGCACAGCCGCTGTAGAGTAATCTTGCCTGGGCATTAAAAAAGCCTCTTCCGGAATTCCGGAAGAGGCTTTTTTAGTTGATGGCTGGCTGGCGCTTATTTCACCGCCAGCCACTTAGCCAGTACGGTTTTCTGCTCGGCGGTGGGGTTTTCCATCCGCTCGATGCGGTAGCGCTGCGTGGTGCTGGCCAGCAGCGGGAAGCGCAGCTCCTGCAGCTGCCCGTCGCGCGACACCAGCATCTTCACTTCCGAGCCCACGGCGCGGCTGCTGAGCTGCTGGGTGGGGTCGGCGGTGAGGCGGGCGCCATCGAGGGCCAGGATTTCGTCATTCACGTTCAGGCCACCCTGCCAGGCGCTACCGTCGCGGGTGGTGCTGGTCACGGTGTATTTGCCGTTGGCGCCGCTGATGGTAGCACCCAGCGCTGGTTCGGCCGGAGCCGGGGACACGGTCAGCTTCAGGCCAGCATAGCCAAGGGCGGTGGCGTAGGGCAGCGTTTCGGTGCCGTACACGTAGCGGCGGAAGAAGTCGTCGAAGCGGCGGCCGGCTACTTTGGCCACGGCGGCCTGGTATTCCTCGTCGGTGAAGCCGCGCTTCTTCTGCACGTAATATTCATCGTAGAGGTAGCGCATCACGTCGTCGAGGTGCTTCTGGCCCTTGGTTTCGTTGATGATCATCAGATCCAGCACGGCCCCGATCAGCTCGCCCTTGTCGTAATAGCTGATGCCGGTGTTGCTGGAATTTTCGTTGGGCCGGTAGCCCTTGATCCAGGCGTCGAAGCTGCTTTCGGCGGCCGACTGCTGCTTGTTGCCGGGCGTGTTTTCCACGCGGGTGATGCCGTTGCTGGTGCTGGCCAGGTAGTCATCCACGCTCACAAAGCCGGCGCGCTGCACAATCAGGTCGCCGAAGTAGCTGGTGCCGCCTTCGCTCACCCACAGCATGTGCGTGTAGTTTTCGTTGTCGTAGTCAAACGGGCCGAGGGCCACGGGGCGGATGCGCTTCACGTTCCAGAGGTGAAAGTACTCGTGCGCCACCAGCCCCAGGAAGCCCTTGTAGCCGGCATCGGAAGCATAGGCGTTGCGCGACACCGACAGCGTGGTGGAATACAGGTGCTCCAGGCCGCCCGTGCCCCGGTCGATGTTGTGCACGATGAATACGTAACGGTCCAGCGGGTTTTTGCCCACCACGCGGTGCGCTTCCTCGCACACCTTTTTCATGTCGGCCAGCAGCTTGGCTTCGTCCATTTTCGCGGCGCCGAACAGGGCCACCGTGTGCGGCGTGCCGTTGGCCTCGAAGCTCAGCACCTTCTGGTTGCCGATTTCAATAGGCGAATCGGCTAGCTCGTCGTAGCTCTCCGAGCGGAAGGTGTTGGGGGCGCCGGCCGGCTTGAGGCTGGTCGAAACCTGGGCCCAGCCGGTGGCGGGCTTCACTTCCAGCGTGCTGGGCAGCTGCTTGGCCTCGGCGGGGTACATAAACACGCTGGTGCCGTTCACGTAGCCGTGGGCCGCGTCGAGGAAGCTGGTGCGCACGCTCAGCTCGTAGGCGTACACCTTATAGCGCACCGTGAAGCTGCTGGCCTTGGGGTGAAATACGCGCCAGGTGTTTTTTGTGATTTTCTCGGTGCGCAGCGTTTCGCTGCCGGCCTGGGCCGTGAAGCCTTCCACATGGCGGGCAAACTCGCGCACCAGATACGAGCCGGGTGCCCACACCGGCATTTTCAGGTCGGTATAGGGCTTGCCGAAGCCGCTGAGGCTGGTTTCGACCTCGAAATAATGGGTTTGGGGCGCCGGCATGGCCAGCGTGTAGCGCAGCACGGGAGCCGCCATAGCCGGGCCAAACTGGCTCAGCAGCAGCCCCAGCACCAGCGCCAGCAGCACTCGGGTACGAGAATGGGTCATGAAAAGGAAGTGAGTGAGAGGTTATCGTTGGGGCAAAGAACGGCGAAAAACGGGCAGGGCTGCAAGCCGCAGGGTGCCGCCGCGGAAACTACCGGCCTGGCTCCACCGTTAGCGAAGCCTTCACCCCTGCTATTTGGTATGCGCTACGTCTGGATTTGCTTTCTTGTGCTGGCAGCCCTGTTGGTTGGTTACTTTGCCGGAACTTCGCGCCCGGCCTCAGCTCCCGGCCCCAGCCAACAATCGAACCTGCCGACGCACCAAGTGGCGCTGGTCACCGGCACCCGCCCCACGCCCGACAGCGTCGTGGCCTTTGCCATGCGCCAGCTGGGCACCAACTACTGCTACGCCGGCAGCACCCCCGCCACCGGCTTCGACTGCTCAGGCTTCGTGCAGTATGTGTTTCAGGAGTTTCGGGTGGCCATGCCGCACTCCACGGCCCTGCTGATTGCGGTAGGCAGGCCCGTGACCCGGGAGCAGGCCCGCCGCGGCGACATTGTGGTGTTTACGGGTACGGCGCCTGGTGCTGCCACGCCCGGGCACGCCGGGATTGTGGTTTCGGAGCCGGGCCAGCCGCTGAAGTTCATTCACTCCTCGTCGGCACGCCGCGAGTCAGGCGTCAAAATCAGCCAGGTGGAAGGCACCGACTATGAGCGGCGCTTCATGCAGGTGCGACGGGTGCTGTAGAGCAACTGAGTAGTGGAGTAACTGAGTAACTGCTGTTAGGCAACGGTAGTAGCGCGAACTTTGCAGTTCGCGTCCCTGCGCCACTGAAACCATCATACTGCGAAACAGCAGTGAGTAATCGTTCTGTTGTATCGAACATAGATACTCAGTTGCTCCGCTACTCAGCTACTCCGTAAAAAAACGATGCCCGGCCGCCTATGCAGTCCTCAATTGAGAGGCTGCTGGGCGGACCGGGCATCTAATCCTTCAAATCTTACCAAGCGACGAGTCTGGGGTACAGCCCCGCCATCTGTTGTGTAAGACCTTGCCAGAATGCGGGAAAAAGCCAAATGGGGCGTTTTTCCGCGCGAAAGCTGTTGTTAAGCGCGTTCGGCGGTGAGGCGAACTACATTCGACAGGCTTGGCAGGATTTGTTTGGGACTACTAGACATTTTGTACCTCCTTTCTTTACGTTCGACATAACCCCGGCCGCGCCTCCCAGCACCTTAGGGCTGCTTGGGCGGGGCTGTAGCACTCACTACGATAGGTAAAGTTATAAGCCTGCCGGATGGTTCAAAATAAAAACCCCTTTTTTTAGGGCCCCACCGGGGTTTCGGGGCCAGCGCCCTGATGATCAGCCGCTTTCTTTTGCATAGCCTATCCGCTAAAAGCCTGGCCTCAAACTTGCCATCCACCAGATCAACATTTTCGTAATGGCCGGATGCTGCCATGTAGGAGTTTTCTCCTATCTTTTCCCACCCTTACCCCAATTCCTCATTTTACACCATGAAAAAATTCCTGTTCCTTTCTCTCGCCTTCCTGTTCGGGGCCATCGGCCTGGCTTCGGCGCAAACCCTGTCTCCGCTGGGCACATGGACCAATTCGGAGAAGAAAGCCACGTTCGAAATCTATAAGTGCGGTGATAAGCTCTGCGGCAAGATCGTGACGCTGACCGTACCAAACGACCCCGCCACCGGCAAGCCCAAAACCGACTCGCAGAATCCCAACCCCAAGCTGCGCACCCGCCCACGCTTGGGCATGGTGTTTATGCAGGGCTTTGAGTATGATGACGACAACAAGTGGGACGATGGCAAAATCTACGACCCCGAAAGCGGCAAAACGTACTCCTGCTACATGAAGATGCTCAACGCCAATTCCATGGAAGTGAAAGGCTACATCGGCTTCTCCATGATTGGCAAGTCGCAGACCTGGACCCGCGTGAAATAGGCCTGTCTGCCATTGATTGCGTATACTTGACGACGCTTCCGCACTGCGGAGGCGTCGTTTTTTTGTGGTCTGCGCCTGCTGCCCAACTCCGGCAGCGGGCAAAGTATCCTGTTTCCTTAACGGTTCTTTCGCGCTTGAAATACCTGCTGCTGAGTTTACTGATAGGCCTGCTGGCACAGCTGCCGGCCGCGGCGCAAACGCCCCCGCTGGGCGTGTGGGCCGACGATACCGGCGATTCGCATATTGAGCTGTACCGCTGTGGCGAGCAGTTGTGCGGCCGTATTGTATGGTTGCGCACCCCCACCGATGCCAACGGCAAGCCCCGCTTAGATGAGCACCACCCTACTCCCGAACGGCGCACCCAGCCCCTGCTGAACCTGACGGTGCTGCAGAACCTGCGCTACAACGCCGAAACCGACCGGTGGGAGGATGGCGAAATCTACGACCCCGACAACGGCCGCACCTACTCCTGCTACGTGGCCGCGGCCGGCAAAGACCGGCTGGAGGTGAAGGGCTACATCGGGTTTTCGCTGATTGGCAAGGCCCATTACTGGCAGCGGGTGAAGTAGCGGCAGCGCGGACCGGCAGTCTGAAGGGTGGGCTCCTGGCGGGGTTTGCCCTTTATTTTTTGGACTGAAATTCGCTTTTCATTGACCGCTAAAGCACCTCGCCCTTTAAAACCATTTGCGGCGGCGGGTGTTCTTCCCTCATACACCTCTACCGTTTTGCTCGACTTTCTCAAACAGTTGTTTTCGCCGGATGCCGCCCCCAAAACCACGGATTGGCAACCCTTGCACCGCACGCCGGCGCAGGAGCGCACCCGTGCCCGCTGGCTGGAACAGCAGGTGTATTTGAACTGGGCGGGTCCGTATTTCAAAGCCTACCACTTCAGCAAGGCCGGCATCACGGGGCAGCAGTTTCGGGTGCAGCTGCTGGAAGAAGCCGGTCGGCAGGGAGCAGTGCTCCTGTACGACCCCAGCATGGGCCCCGGCAACTTCCGCCACTTCTTCGACCTGCTGCGCGACCGGGTGCAGGCGCTGGGCTACAACATCTCGGCCGCCGACCAGCGCACACTGCACCACGAGCGGTACTCGGAAACCGTGGAAAAGTACTTCCTGAAGCCGCTGCCCAACGACTGCACCGCCACCGGCCGCTGCAACCAGCGCTACGGTAACGTCACGGTGGATCTGGTGCGCGTAAACGACCAGCCAGGGTTTATCCGCTTCGTCAGCAACCCCTATCAGGACACCATTTTCACGCCGGCCCACAGCTTTGATGAGCTGATGGCGGCCGTGCTGGACATGCCGCCCGCGCCGCCCGAGGTGCAGGCCTTGGTAAAAGACTACTGGAAGGACTAAAATTGCTTTTCCGACGCTATTCACACAAAAAAGCGGCTCACCTGATCAAGTGAGCCGCTTTTTTGTTTCAGCAACCAGCTGCTGCTACTCGCGCACGAAGCGGGCCACGGATACGTTGCCGGCGCTTGAGGTGAGGCGCAGATGATAGAGCCCGGCTGCCAGCGTGCGGGTATCCAGCTGAGCGTGCTGCGGGTCTACGGTCTGGCGCAGGAGCACGCGGCCGGTAGCATCCGTCACTTCGGCGGTGGCGCGGGTCGTCAGGTCGGGCAGGCGCAACGTTTCGCGGCAGGGGTTGGGGTACACACTCAGGCGGGCGGCGCGGGCGGCGGCCGTAGCCAGCACCAGCGTATTGTCGCGCACGGTGGTGCCCTGGCCTTTCAGCAGCCAGCCTTCCACGTCAACATCTACAGAGGACACCACCTTGCTGACCGGCACGGAAAACGACGATACAGGCTGCCCCTGGCGCAAGCGGGACACCTGCTCGGTGCCATCGGAGAATCGAATGGTGTAATTCACCTCGGTATCGAAAAACGGCGTTGCCGAGGCCATCGAAACGTTTTCGGTGGTGCTCAGGTAGAGGCTTTGGCCCACTTGGTTCCAGCGCACATTGAAGCTAGGGTAGCCCTGGCCGGCATACCACTGGTCGAAGAAATACTGCAGCGGCCGGCCGGCTTCGGCCTCAAAGATGCGCTGCAAATCGATGGTGCGGGCCGTACTGCCGCTGTAGGTGCTCTGGTAGGTGCGCAGGGCCCGGAAAAACTTCACATCATCGTTGAGCAGATAGCGCAACATATGAATCACGGCGCCGCCCTTCTTGTAGCTCAGGCGCGAGCTGAAAATGCGGCCTACGTTGGTGGTATCGGCTACTTTGATGCTGCCGCCAGGCTGCTGCCGGGCCGTAGCCTGCGCGCTGTTCATCCAGCTGCGGGCATTGGCTTCGGTGGAAAACCGCTGCAGCGATAGGTACTCGCCGTAGGACGCAAAGCCCTCGTTCAGCCAGATATCCTCCCACGAGGCGCAGGTTACGTTGTCGCCGAACCACTGGTGGAACAGCTCGTGGGCCGTCAGGGTGAAGCTGAAGCCGTCCTGGGTGGTCATGGTCTGGTGCTCCATACCGCCGCCGATGGGTGCCATGCTGTGGCCGTACTTCTCGCTGGCAAACGGATAGAGGCCTACCAGACTGGAGAAGTTTTCGACGAAGCCCGGCGTACGGTCTATTTCGGCGCGGAAGACATTGAGGGCCGCTTGGTTGTAGACGTAGTTGACGATAGGAATGCGCGGACCGCCTACGGGGTTGGCGTAGTTCACGTACTCCAGATAGGGCGCCACGGCTACCGACACGAGGTAGTAGGCAATGGGCTTAGAGCGGTGCTTCCACTCGTAGCGACTCTTGCCGGTGGGCAGCGCCGTTACGCGCTCCAGCACGCCGTTGGAGCCCACTTTGTTGATGTTGCTGGTGGTCACCCATACATCCAGCGAGTCAGCCTTGTCGGTCAGGACCTGCTTGCAGGGCCACCACTCGTGGGCCGAAAACGGCTCCGAGAGGCTCCAGGTCACGTTGACGCCGTAAGTGCTTTGCAGCTGCGTGTTCAGGGCGTTGCCGATGGCGGCGCTGTTGCCGTTGGGCGCCGTGCCGCGGTAGTATACCAGCGTATTGAAGAGCGTATTGCCAGGCACCACCTGCGGCAGGGCCACGGTCACGTCGGAGGCGGCCCGGCGGATGCCGCTGGCCCGGCGCCCATTCACCACCACCGAGTCGATGGTGAAGGTCGGATACAACTCAAACGCCACCGAGTCGAGGGGCTGGGCGAGGGTACGGGCCAGCATGCGCACGTTGCCGCCTACGTTGCGCGAGTTGTTTTCCAGCGCAATGTCGAGCTTGTAATACTTCACATCGTAGCGGTCCATCTTGCGGCGGTGCGTTACGGTGGTGGCGGGGCCGCGCAAGGCCGTGCGGGTGTGGGCCTGGCTGCACAGCAGGGCGGCATCGTCGGGGGCCAGCCGGGTGGCTTCCGGGGATTGGGCCTGCGCCCGCAGGCCCGGAGCCAGCAGGAGCAGCCCCGTCAGGAAAGAGTAAAATCGCAGCATGAAAGGCTAAATGAGTGAAAGAGTGGCAAGTGAAGAATATGGCACCCAAGATACAGAGCCTGTTGCAGACAACGGCCACCAGCGGAACTCAGGTTCCGGCAGGGTATCGTATATTCGATGACTAGTCGCGCTATCCATCGCCCTTGTATTATGCCTACACTTCTACTTACCCGGCGCCGCACGGCCGGCCCGTTCCGGGGGCTGCTGCTGGCCCTTCTGCTGCTGCTGGTGCTGCCAGTCCGGGCCACGCACATTGTGGGCGGCGAAATGGACCTGCAATACCTGCAGAATGCCACCTACCAGCTCACGCTCAACCTGTACTTTGACGCCATCAACGGCAGCTCCGGCGCTCTTGACAACGACCTGACGGTTAGTATTTTTGAGAAGGGCACCGACCGCCGCATGCAGAACCTGACGCTGCCGCTGGGCGCCAACACGCTGGTAAACTACACCAGCCCGGCCTGCGCGCTGCCCACTTCGCTCGTGACGCGCAAACTTGTGTACTCGGGCCGGCTGGAGCTGCCGGCCAACGTGTACACCAACCCGGCCGGCTACTACGCGGCCGTGGAGCGCTGCTGCCGCAACAGCGGCATCCGCAACATCCAGGACCCAGCCGACGCCGGCCAGACCTTCTACCTGGAGTTTCCGCCGGTGGTGCGTAACGGTCAGCCCTTCCGCGACTCCACGCCCCGCATCTTCCCGCCCCTCGGCGACTATGCTTGCCTGGGGGAACTGTTTTACTACGACTTCGGGGGGCAGGATGCCGATGGCGACTCGCTGGTGTATGAGCTGGCCACGCCGCTCAACGGGCACTCCACCCCCGGCCTGCCCAAGCCGCCCGTAGCCGACCCGCAGCCCTACCAGCCGGTGCGCTGGAGTGCCGGCCTGAGCACGCTCAACCAGATTCCCGGCGCTCCTACCCTGACCATCAACCGCCAGACCGGCCGCCTGCAGGTGCGCCCCACCGATGAGGGCCTGTTTGTGTTCGGCATCCGCTGCGCAGAATACCGGCGGGGTATGAAGATTGGCGAAGCGCGGCGCGACTTCCAGCTCAAAGTCATCCGGTGCGCCCAGAATGCCGCGCCCACCATGCGCGTGACGCTGCCCAGCGGCGCGGGCACCTTCCGGCCCGGCCGCGACACGCTGCGCCTGCGCCCGGGGTTCAGCCGCTGCCTTACACTTAAGGTTTCCGACCCCGATTCGCCCTCGCGCCTTACCATGTCGCTGCGGCCCGTGAACTTCACGGCCGGTCAGCTGCCCACCATCAGCACCACCCAGGGCACGGTGCGCAGCCCCGGCGCGCCCGACACGCTGGTGTCGCAGCTGTGCTTTCCGGCCTGCTTCAACACGCGCGGCCGGGTATATCTGCTGGATTTGATTGTGGCCGACAACGGCTGCAGCCTGCCCAAGCGCGACACCGTGCGGCTGGCCTTCACGGCCGTGCCGGACCCCAACAGCCCGCCCACCATCAGCAGCACAGCGGCGCTGCCCCTGCGCGCCCGCATCGGCGACCTGATAACCTTCGACGTAACGGGCCTCGATGCCGATAACGACCCGATGACGCTGAGCATGGCCGGCCGTGGCTTCTCGCCCGCCGACCTGGGCATCACCTTCGTGCAGCAGGCCAGCGGCAACCAGCTGCAGGGCCGCTTCACGTGGCGCGTCGACTGCCGGGCCGCGGCCCGCACTTCCTACGAGTTCGACTTTACGGCCAGCGCCGGCCCCTGCTCCGAGCCCACGGCCGTCGGCCTGCGCATTCCCATTCAGATCGACTACTCCAACACGCCGCCGGTGCTGGTTTCCAGTTTGCCCGCGCCCAGCACTACCGGCCCGATTGATGCGCCGGTACGGGTGCGGCGCCTGATCGGGAATGCCTATGAGGCCACCTTCACCGGCACCGACGCCGATACCGATCCGCTGGTGCTGTCGGCTACCGGCAACGGGTTCGACCTGGCGGCGGCGGGCATGAGCTTCCGGCCGCAGAACGGCAACGGCCGTGCCACCGCCACCTTCCGCTGGGACCCCAACTGCACCGGCCTCAAGCTGCCCGACGGGGCGCTGGAAGTGACATTCCGGCTGCAGGAAACAACCTGCCGCCCCGAGCCCCGCTCCCGCGTGGTGCGCTTCGAGCTGATCAATCCCGACACCGTGGCCTTCACGCCGCCCAACATCTTCACGCCCAATAACGATCCCAACCGCCTCAACGAGTACTTCCAGCTGGAAAACCTGCCGCCCGACTTCTGCGACTCCCGCTTCGCCGATATCAAGATTTTCTCGCGCTGGGGCAACCTAGTCTACCGCAGCACCGACCGCAACTTTCGCTGGGACGGCAGCCAGCTGGCGCCCGGCACCTACTTCTACCTCATCGAATTCACCGACGGCCGCAAGTTCAAAGGCCCCGTCACGCTGGCGCGGTAAGTGTTTTTTCAGGTGATGAGGTGAATGGTGATGAGGTGACAGGTGACAGGTCACAGGCCACAGGTAATAAAGTAAAGAGGGTATGAGGTAACTGGGATGGTGCACGCACATCTATTACTTCATACCCTCCTTTGCTTATGACCTGTCACGATTCACTTCATCACTATTCACTTCATCACCCCATCACCATTCACCCCATCACCCGAAAACACTTAATACATAAACACGAACACCACGAACAGCAGTACCCAGAGTGCGTCGATGAAGTGCCAGTAGATGCCCAGCATCCGGAGCTGCAGGCGGCGGTAGGGGTTGCGGATGAACACCAGGCTGCGCACGGCGTCGCGGGAGGCGTGCAGGGTGCGCAGCAGCAGGGCCAGCAGAAACAGCATGCCGCCCAGCAGGTGCAGCACGTGCAGCGCCGAAATCAGGTAGACGTAGGTGCCGCTGGCTTTGCCCTCGAAAAACACGCCCTGCAGCATCAGCTCGCGCCAGCCCAGCACCTGCAGGCCCGCGAAGATGCTGCCCAGCAGCAGCGTGGCCCCGAGGCAGCGCGCCAGCCCGTTCACATCGTCGGCGCGGTAGAGGCGTGGGGCCTGTGCCACCACGTAGCTGCTAAGCAGCAGCACGATGGTGCTGATGGAAAAGAATTTGGGGAACTGCTGAATTCCGGCCGGCAGCTGGGTGGCCGAGCGGGTGCTGATGTAGGCCACTGTCAGGAACAGAAATAGCACGCCTATGCCCACCAAACCCAGGTACAGCATCATCTGCAGCGGCGGCACCCGCTCCATGCGTTGGAAGGAGGTGGCCGGCTGGTTGGCGCCCACCTTGTCTTTGCGTTCTTTGTCGGAGTTCATGCGCGGCAGCGGAAGTGGCAATGGTTGTAGGGCAAACCATTCCAACCGCCTTTAGTTCCGGTATAATGGCGCTGCCCAGGCTTTCAGCCTTCTTCCAAGATACGTAAAACCCCCACTCTCCGACAAGCAGGATTCGGGGTATTTTAGGGCTCAGGGCCTAGCACTTAGGGCTTGGGGCTTAGGTAGTTCATTTAGCTAGACGACCCAAGCCCTATGCCCTAAGTGCTATGCCCTGAGCCCTAACTTTTAAAGAATGACCCGATTTTGCCCAGCACGGCGTTGAGCGTGATTTTGGGGCTGCGGCCTGTGCCGAACGTGACGTAGGTTTTGCCCGCTACCCGCAGATCCAGCACCAGGCCCAGGCGCAGGGCCAGGTCGTTGAGCTGCTGCAGCGGGTCGGCGGCGTTTTTGGGCTTGGGCGGCGCGTTGGGGTCTTTGGGCGGGCCGCTGGTGAGCTTGTCGAGCACCCGTTGGCTGGGCACGTTGATAATCAGGTAGGTGCCCGAAGCCGCTACCTGCACGTCGTAGCCATCCAGCGAAATCACCAGCTGCGCCTCTATTTCGAGGCCGCTAGCCAACGGACGGGGGCGTAGCAGGTGGCAGGGCGGCCTCGGCCGGCTTTTCGCCGCGCGTGCGGATGCGCAACGAGCCATTGAGGCGCCAGGTGGCAGCCGGCGCGGCGGGGTTCTGGGGGTTGGGCACCTGCAGCTCCATCTGGTCGAAGGCCAGGGCCAGCTCTACGCCGCCCGAGATTTTGGACAGCAGCGAAGCGGCCGTATCGGCCCAGGAAGCGGGTTGTTGCGAAGAATCGGGCATGAGAAAGGGTGGTTAGGGGAAGTAGCGGCGCACACAGGCCAGCCTTGCCGGAAAACGGCGCGGCGGCCCGCAAGTTACATGCCCCTGCCGGATTCGGGGCAATGGCGGAGCAGACAGGCAAACACTCTGGCCGCACTTTTGCGTAGGCAGCATGGGCCCTGGCAATCAAAATATGCCGGATTGCGTATGTTGGCCCGTTCCATCCTTTGTTGTTCTGCTGGCTTATGCCCCTCTCCTTTTTCCGTTCGCTGTTGCTGCTGCCCGCGCTGGCCGCTGCCGCCTCTTCCGTTTCCGCCCAGGCTCCCGACGCCCCCGCCCCCAGCCCCGGCCAGCCATTCGGCCTTGCCGATAACATGGAGCTCGTGTACCGCGTCCTCGATGCCGGGGGCAAGCCGGTGGGCGAAGTGCGCCAGCGGGTGGTGGATCTGAAAACCGGGGAGCGGGAGGAAGGCAAAAAAAGCAAGGTCGCCGAGAACACCATGCTGCTCAAAAGCGGCCACTACGCCCGCAAAAACACCCTAGACCATATCCAGGACCTCACCTTCCGCGCCCGCCGCGACACCAGCTTCACCGACGGCATGGGCGAAATCAACAACGACGCCCTGCGCTCCTTCCGCGACCGGAAGCTCGCCTACGAAGCCACGCCGCTGGCATGGCCCAACCAGCCCACCGTAGGCACGGAGTTGCCGGCCGGCGGCGTCAGCATCAAAATCAGCAGTTCGGTGGTGAGCATTGCCACCGTCAGCACTACGCTGCAAAAGCGGCGCGTAGTGAGCGGGCCCATGGCCCTCACCACGCCGGCCGGCACGTTTCAGGTCTACAAGGTGGAGGCCGAGCGCGAGGAAGCCACCATTCCGCGCCCCGATATGGCCATGCGCAGCAGCACCAAGCAGATTGATTTCTACGCCCCCGGCGTTGGCATCGTGCGCACCGAGCGCTACACCAAAACCGGCAAGCTCAGCGAAGTGCGCGAGCTGACCTCGCGCACGGCCGCTTCCACCCAGACTTACGACAAGGTGAAGGTCAAGATAAAAAAGTCGTAATTTCCGGGCCGAGACCTTATCCTCGCCCATCCCCATGACCATCAAGCAATTCAGTTTGGCCGCCTCCCTCCTGGCGCTGGCCGCCTGCCAGACCAATCCCACCACCGAAACGGCCGCTACCACCGCCGCCCCGGCTACTACGGTGGCCCTCACCGGCAAAACCTACGGCGCGGCCGTCACGGCCGAAGGCGCCAAGCCGCTTTCGGAACTGAAGCAGGTGCTGGGCACCCAGGACTCGGCCCAGGTGAAGCTGATTGGCAAGGCCGACGCCGTGTGCCAGGCCAAGGGCTGCTGGCTGACCATGAAAACGCCCGAAGGCCAGGAAATGCGGGTGCGGTTCAAGGATTACGCCTTCTTCGTGCCTAAAGACATCAGCGGCAAAACGGTGGTGATAAACGGCTGGGCGCACCGCGAGGTAGTACCCGTGTCGGACCTGCAGCACTATGCCAAGGATGCTGGCAAGTCCGAAAAGGAAGTAGCCGCCATTACCACGCCCGAGGAGCAGCTCAACTTCGAGGCCGACGGCGTGCTGGTAGCCGACAAAACGCTGTAGCATAGGTTTGCGGCTGGGCCGCGCAGCCGACTGTTTTCAGGTACTAGAAAGCCCGTCTGATTGATTTCAGGCGGGCTTTTTCTGTTCCAAATACCCATAAAGCCGTAGCTTGCACCATGGCCGGCAGCTCTACTTTTTCGAGTGGGCGCTGGCCCAGGCGGAAGCCCTTGCTACCTACTTCTCTATGTCCACCACCGACCTCCAGGCCCGCATCACGGCCCTCACCGAGCGCCTGCACCACCTCAACTACCAGTACTACCAGCGCGACATCAGCGAGATTCCCGACCAGGAGTTCGACCAGCTGCTGGCAGAGCTGGCCGCCCTGGAAAAACAGCACCCCGAACTGGCCCACCCCAACTCGCCCACCCAGCGCGTGGGCGGCACCATCACCAAGCAGTTCCCGACGGCCGTGCACCGCTACCCCATGCTCAGCCTCGGCAACACCTACTCCGAAGCCGACCTGCGCGAGTTCGACGAGCGGGTGCAAAAGGGTTTGGAAGGTGCGGAATACGCCTACGTCTGCGAGCTGAAGTTCGACGGCGTGGCCATGAGCCTCACTTACGAAAACGGCCAGCTCACGCAGGGCGTCACGCGCGGCGACGGCACCCGCGGCGACGTGGTGACCAGCAACGTGCGTACCATCAAGAACCTGCCGCTGCACCTGCGCACCGCCGGCCCAACTCAGCCGCCGGAGTTTGAGGTACGCGGCGAAATCTTCATGCCCCAGCCGGTTTTCGCGGAGCTGAACGCTGAGCGCGAGGAAAACGGCGAGGCCCTGCTGGCCAACCCGCGCAACGCCGCCAGCGGCGCCCTCAAGCTCCAGGATTCGGCGCTGGTGGCCGCCCGGCGGCTGCGCTTCTACGCCTACTCCTTCCTGATGCCGGGCCGCAGCAGCTTCCCCACGCACAGCGCCTCGCTGGAGGCGCTGAGTGCCTGGGGCTTGCCCGTATCGGACACTTGGCGGCGGTGCAACTCCCTGGCCGAGGTACTGGATTTTGTGCACGAGTGGGACAAAAAGCGCTTCACGCTGCCCGTCGCCACCGACGGCATCGTTATCAAGATTGACGATTTCCGGCAGCAGGAGCTGCTGGGCTACACGGCCAAAAGCCCCCGCTGGGCCATTGCCTACAAGTATCCGGCGGAAGCCGGCCGCACCCGCCTGCGCGACGTGCAGTACCAGGTGGGCCGCACCGGCGCCGTCACGCCCGTGGCCCTGCTCGACCCCGTGCCGCTGGCCGGCACCGTGGTGAAGCGCGCCTCCATGCACAACGCCAACCAGATTGCCGCCCTTGATATCCGCCTCAACGACATGGTGTTTGTGGAGAAAGGCGGCGAAATCATCCCCAAAATCACCGGCGTGGACCTCACCGCCCGCCCCGCCGACAGCCAGCCCATCGTGTACCCCACGACGTGCCCAGCCTGCAACACGCCCCTGATCCGGCCCGAGGGCGAGGCCCACTTCCGCTGCCCCAACGACCGGGGCTGCCCGCCCCAGCGCAAGGCCAAGCTGGAGCATTACGTATCGCGCAAGGCCCTGAACATCGACGGGCTGGGCGCAGAAACTGTGGGCCGCTTCTTCGATTTGGGCCTTGTGACGGACGCGGCCAGCCTCTACGACCTGCCCGCCAAAGCCGCAGAGCTGGCCCAGCTCGACCGGATGGGCGAGAAGTCGGTGCAGCGGCTGCTGGCAGGCCTGGAGCAAAGCAAGCTGGTGCCGTTTGATCAGGTGCTGTTCGGGCTGGGCATCCGGTACGTGGGCGAAACCGTGGCCGAGAAGCTAGCCAACCACTACCGCACCATGGAGGCCCTGATGGCCGCAACGGCCACCGAGCTGGCCGCCGTGCCGGAAGTGGGCGGCGTCATTGCCGAGTCGGCGGCGGCGTGGTTTCAGGAGCCGCAGAACCAAGAGCTGGTGGCGCGGCTGCGGGCGGCAGGCGTGCAGCTGGAGCTAACCGGCGAAGCACCGCAAGCCATGAGCAACCGCCTCGAAGGCCTCACCTTTGTGCTATCGGGCGTGTTTGAGCTGCATTCACGCGACGAGCTGCAGGCCCTGATTGAGGCACACGGCGGCAAAATCACGGGCAGCATCAGCAAGAAGCTCAGCTACCTGGTGGCCGGCGACAAGATGGGCCCGGCCAAGCGCGAAAAAGCCACCGGCTTCAAAGTGCCCATCATCAGCGAAGCCGAACTGCTGGCCATGCTGCCCGCCGGCCTGGAAGCCACTTCAAATCCCGCGGAAACAGCCGCTACAGAAGATTCTGCTCCGTCAGCGTCAAACCCAGCGCCGACCCAGGGCACTGGAACCCAGACTTCGCTGTTCTAGCGTAACCGTGTCGGCTGTAAGCCAGAAACCCGTCATGCAGAGCGAAGCATCTTGTGTGTTGAAGTTGCAACAGTATATATGCATCAACACGCGAGATGCTTCGCTCTGCATGACAGGCTGGATCACCGGCCTGCTCTCTCACAAAATCATTTCCCTGCTTATGCGTCGTTTCCTTTCCACCCTGGCCCTGGCCAGCATGCTCACGGGCAGCGCGGCGCTGGCCCAGGCGCCCACGCCGCCCCCACCCGACGTAGCACCGGCCAAGGCCACCAAGCTCATCCGGCGCCATAAAGTGGTGGTGCTGGACGTGCGTACGCCGGCCGAATTCGCCACCGGCCACGTCGTGGGGGCCCGCAATGTGGATTTCAAAGCCGCCGACTTCGCCCAACAGGTCAGCCAGCTCGACAGCACTCAAACCTACCTCCTGTACTGCGCCAGTGGCAACCGCAGCAGCAAAGCCGCCACGCTCATGCGCCAGCAGGGCCTGCGCAAAGTGGTAAACGGCGGTTCTTTGCCCAACCTCAAGCAAGCCGGCGCCAAAACCGAGTAGCCTCCGGGCTCAAAAACTCGACAACGCAAAACGCCCCGCCTGCGCAAGCAGACGGGGCGTTTTCATGAAAGCATCAGGAAGCGAACCAGCTACAAAATCCGTGCAATTAGCTAAAACCCGTGCTAATCCGTGATCCTAGAAGCTCTGCACGATGCTGTTGTGCAGGGTGCGGGCGCTCCAGTAGCCGCTGGCGATGATGCGGCGGATGGTGAACAACGGGTCTTGCGGGTCGCGCTTTTCGGCCAGCACGAAGGCGGCCACCATGCCGCGCTTCTTCAGTTCCGGAATGGCTTCGGGATTCCAGAGGCCGAAAGGATAGGCGAAGTATTTGATGTCTTTGCCGGTGATTTCCTCCAGCGTTTTGGTGGGCTTCTCGATCTGCGTCACCCAGTCCTCGCCCTGGTACTTCTTCACGTTGTGGTGGTCCCAGGTGTGTGAGCCGATGACGTTGCCCTCATCCGAAAGCTGCTTCACCTGCGCCTTGCTCATGTACTTGGGCCGGCCCAGGCTCACGGTCATGATGAAGTACACGGCCTTGAAGTTGTGCTTGTCCAGCTCGGGTTTGGCCACCGTGAACTGGTCGAGGTCGGTGTCGTCGAAGGTGAGCATGATGGGCTTGCTCGGGAGCTTGGCGCCGGTGGTCAGGTAGGCGTAGAGCTGGTCGGGCAGAATGGTGTGGTAGCCGGAGTCGGCCAGCATCTGGATCTGCTTTTTGAAGGCATCGACGGGCACGATGTAGTCTTTGGCGCCTTTCGAGTCCTTGGCGCGCCAGTCGCGGATCTGGTGGTAGCACAGGATGGGCACCTGCGGCCGGGCCGTGATGGTAGCGGCATCGGCGATGCTGCCGGCCGGAATGGTGCTGGGGTCCGGAGCGGCGGTGGTATCGGCTTTAGCAGCAGAGTCTTCGGCGGCCGCGGTGGCGGCGGTGCCGCTCATGGCGGTGCTGGCAGGGGTGCTGGTTTCGGCGGTGGCGGCCGTTTTGGCGTCGTTGCAGGAAGGCAGCGTGAGGGCCGAGGCCAGGGCGGCTGCGGTCAGCAGCACGGAGGGGGTAAGCTTCATGGAAAGGGGAAAGCGGCCGGTGAGCCGGCAAATGCTGTATTTTTGTGGAAAGAAGGTCCAGCAGAACATCGGCGTACCTTCGCCCCCGACCTCCTACCCTACAAAGCAACAGCTAATTCCTCGCATGGACAAGCTTCACGGCACCGGCGTCGCCCTCGTCACGCCCTTTACTTCTGATACGCACGCCGTGGACTACCCGGCCTTGCGCCGCCTCCTCGATTTCGTCATTGACGGCGGCGTGGAGTACCTCGTCATCAACGGCACCACGGCCGAGTCGCCCACTATTTCCGCCGACGAAAAGGCGGAAATCCTGCGCGTGGCCCGGGAGCATACCGCCGGCCGCGTACCGCTGGTGTACGGCATCGGCGGCAACGACACGGCCGCCACGGAGGCCCTGCTGCGCTCCACCGACCTGACCGGCGTTTCGGCCATCCTGTCGGCCTCGCCCTACTACAACAAGCCTAGCCAGCGCGGCATCATCGCGCACTACGAGCGGCTGGCCGACGCCTCGCCCCTGCCCATCATCCTCTACAACGTGCCCGGCCGCACCGCCTCCAACCTCACGGCAGCCACCACACTGCACCTGGCCCAGCACCCCAACATCATCGGCATCAAGGAAGCCAGCGGCAACCTGGAGCAGTGCATTGCCATTGCCGCCACCAAGCCCGCCGACTTCCTGCTGATTTCCGGCGACGACATGATGACGACTTCGCTCATCAGCTTCGGAGCCGTGGGCATCATCTCGGTGCTGGCCAACGCCTTCCCGCGCCGCTTCTCCGACATGACCCGCGCCGCCCTGGCCGGCGACTTCCCGAAGGCCAGCCAGCTGCTGTTCGGCTTCACCGACCTGAACCCGCTGATGTATGAGGAAAGCAACCCCGTAGGCGTAAAAGCCGCCCTGGCCGCGCAGGGCCTCTGCTCCGGCGCCGTGCGCCTGCCGCTGCTGGAGGCTTCAAAGGGCCTGCTGGAGCGGGTGAAGCAGCTGATGTAGGGACATGCTCACTAATCGATAGCAAGCCCCGGAGGGGCAGCATCTTGGTTGGTGAGCATGTCCCTTGAAAGATCAAAGCCCCAGCGGGGCGGCACCTTGCTTACGTGGCTAAGTTGTCGCCCCGCTGGGGCTTTTGGTTTGCAGACAATGCCAAATGCTACCGATATGCCGCCCCGCTGGGGCTCAACCTGGATGGTCGTTGGTATACTAGGCAACCGTTAGTTGCTGACCCCACTATGCTTCGGCCCAAAATATTCACCTCCATCAAACTTACTTTCCACACCTGCTGACAGCAATCTGATTTTCAATATTTTGCTGTCAATTGTTTGGTAGTCCAACTCTACAAACCCGTAGCGCGGATGAAACAACAGGTTTAGCGTGGAGCTGCCTTGGGAGCAGCGGGATACGGCCGCCACCCGTTGGCACGCCAGGCGGCCTAAAGGAGTCGTTACCACCTGTTCGCCTATTGCCCGATAATGGCTTTTCACAAGCATATCACCTTTCCAAACACCCCAAGCTGGGTTCGCCCATTGCTCCCCTACGGCTAGTTCCCAATCCCACTCCTGCCCTTTCACAAATGGCAGCTTCACTTCTGGAAACGGACTAACTCTCAGAATAACATATCTGTCGAAACGGGGCGGATGTATCCAGACGCCCACAGTGTTTTCCCTCACTCCGCTCCATTCAGTACTGGCCGTCTTGTTGGCCATTCTACTGCCCCACCCAATTTTCGTTTGCGTCGAGTCGCTTTCCCAAACAGCGCCAGTAGAGGTCAGCGCAATAGTGTCCGTGGCCTTAAGCTGCCGTTGGTCGTCGTAGCAACTCACCGCATAGATAAACTCCTTGTTCTTGGTGAAGATTTTTTCCGACCTGGCCGATTCAGGCTTACTTCCCGCGGTAAGTGACTCCAACGTATCAGCCTGAGTTCCGCAGGAAGCAGTTCCAAGTAGAACAATTACCATAAAACTCCGCAAGGTCTGCTTCATATAGTCACCCAAATCCGCGAAATTCCTGCAATCAACACAATCAGTGATTCACCAGCCACTCGCTAGCACGTCGGCAATGTGCATCGTCTTGATGGGCTTCTTTTCGCGGCGGATGTAGGCGTCGAGGTGCATGAGGCAGCTTGTGTCGGTGCTGACGATGTAGTTGGCGCCGGTGGCCAGAGCGTGCTCCACCTTCTGCTCGGCCATGGCTACGGATATGGCCTGGAACTTCACGGCGAAGGTGCCGCCGAAGCCGCAGCAGGTTTCGTTTTCCACCATTTCCAGCCGCTGCAAGCCCGGAACGGCGTCGAGCAGGCGGCGCGGGCCTTCCTTGATGCCGCACTCGCGCAACGCCGAGCAGGAGTCGTGGTAGGTGTAGGTGCCGTTGAGGCGGGCCTTCGGCACCGACTGCACGCCCAGCACGTCCACCAGAAACTCGGTCAGCTCGTAGATGCGGCGCTGGGTACCGTGGTAGCGGCTTTGCTCGGGGCTGCCGTCGAACAGCTCGGCGTAGGAGTTGCGCACCATGCCCACGCACGAGGCCGACGGGCTCACGATGTAGCGGCCCGGCTCGTTGGGGAAATCATCCAGAAACTTGCACGCCACCTCGCGGCTTTCGGCTTTGTAGCCGGCGTTGTAGGCCGGCTGGCCACAGCAGGTCTGGTTGCTGTTGTAGTGCACCTCGCAGCCCACGGCTTCCAGCACCTTCACCATGTTCATGGCAGTTTGCGGAAACAGCTGGTCTACAAAGCAGGGGATGAATATATCGACGGCAGTTGGCATGAGTTGCAAAGACGAAAGGTTATTGGGAAGCAGTATTCCGCCGGGAAAGGTACGCAGCACATAGAAACAGGGCGCTCATAGCCGCCATTAGCACGGCCATAATCCCGTCTTGGTTCTGTGTTTCGAGCCTTGCCAGTACCACTTTCTCGTTGCTTTTCACTTGGTAGACATGCAGATTGACGCCATTGCTTTTTGCTCCTTCCTGGTCGAAATACACGACAGCACGGTTTCCGGGCTTCAGCAAGGCAAGAGACGCATACGCTTGCTGGTCGTTTTGCCCAGCATAGATGCCTAAAAGAGTTTCGTTGTTCTTGAGCTTGAAAACAGTGACATAAGGACGGGTTCGGCCATTGTCCCGAATGACTCGGGCATCTTCCACAGTCCCGCGTAGTACATTCAGTGAGGATGCAGGCCGTAAGGCTCGGTAGGTCAGCACCCCACTCATGCTCAGCAATGCAAGAGGAAAAACCAGCATCAGTAACCGCTGTTGCCAACTGGCATTTAGCCAGCCCGACATCTTGCGCTGCTTCACCATCAAATATGCTCGTCCTAATGCCCGGCAAATATCTCCTGATTCAGCTGCATGGCCTCGGCCAGCGCTTCTGTGTTCAAGTGCAGCTCCTCCCCTTTTTCGGTGGCAAACTCAATCAGGCGCTCGGTGGGCATGTTGCCGGTCAGAGCATCGGCCGCCATGGGGCAGCCGCCGTAGCCGCCCAGGGCGCCGTCGAAGCGGCGGCAGCCAGCCTCGTAGGCCGCCTGCACCTTCTCGCGCCAAGTGGCGGGCGTGGTGTGCAGGTGCGCCCCGAACTCGATGTGCGGGAAAGCCGCCGTCAGCTCGCGGAAGGGCGGCGCGATGGTGGCCGGCGTGGAAGCCCCGATGGTATCAGACAGGGCCACGATGCCCACGCCGAGGGCGTCGAGCTTCTGGGTGAACTCGCCCAGGATTTCGGGGCTCCACGGGTCGCCGTAGGGGTTGCCGAAGCCCATGCTCAGGTACACCACCTGCTGCTGCCCGGTGCGGGCGCACAGCTCTTGCATGCGCGTCACGTCGTCGAAGGCCTCGGCAATGCTCTTATTAGTGTTGCGCTGCTGGAAGGTTTCGGACACCGACAGCGGAAAGCCTATGTAGCGGATTTGGGGGTGCTGGGCGGCGGTTTCGGCCCCGCGCAGGTTGGCCACAATGGCCAGCAGCCGCGTGCCCGACTGCGCCAGGTCCAGCCCATCCAGCACCTCGGTGGTGTCGGCCAGCTGCAGAATGGCTTTCGGCGACACAAACGAGCCGAAGTCCAGCGTGTCGAAGCCCACTCGCAGCAGCCCGTTCAGGTACGCTATTTTCTGGGTAGTCGGGATGAAGGTGGGCCAGCCCTGCATGGCGTCGCGGGGGCAGTCGATGAGTTTCATGGGCAGCAAGCTGAGGGGGGAACCGCAAAGGTAGAAGCCTACCCGACAACTGCCCGGTGCGACCCGCCCGACTCTGGCGGGCTAATGCCGTACTACGCCGTAGCGGCCGCCTTTCACGTCCAGAATGAGCATAGCACCCAGAAAAGGCTCGTTGCCCAGCATCCCGGCCATGCCCGAAAAGCGCATCAGCGTCCGCTGCATCAGGTTCATGCCTTCGATGTACGTGACGGTGCGTAGCGGGGCCTCGATGGCACCGAAGCGGATTTGGGCATCTGTGGGGGCCGTGTGCACGAGCAGCTTTTTACCCCAAGAACTGGAGGCCGTGGTGCGGGTGGGCGCGCCCGGTGTAGCCAGCTCCTGCCAGATAGTTTGGCTGGTGATTAGGGCATTGGCGCTGGAACCAGAGTCGAACAGAAGCTGCTGTTGCTTTTGCTGCAGCCCGGCATCGAGCAGGACGCGGCGGTTGGTGAAAGCCAGCGGCCCGAACTCGGCGCGGCGCGCCAGACTGTCGGGCACGTGCTGGTCCAGCGTGAACCGGTTGCGAGCGTAATCGAGCAGCAGCACGCGGCCTTCCAGCACATCCGTGCCCAGCGTTCCGATGATGTAGGGCGCCAGGGTATCGGCGAGCAACTCCGGGCGGCCCAGCAGCAACACCTTGCTCCGGCGCATCGTGACGGCTGCCCCGCCCAAACTGAACCGGAAGTTGCGGACGGTATCCTGCGGGGCCTGCAGCGCGGCACGTAACGCCGGGTAGTGGTGACGCAGCACTGCCAGCTGATGGGCGTAGAGCACCGTATAGGGCGCGCCGGTATCCAGCTGCAGGTAGAGCGTACGCGGACAGTTCGGCAGCCGGACGGGCACCAGCAACGCCTCGTGCAGCACGGCGGGCTTGGCCGTGGTGTCGGCAGTCCAGCGCAACGGGCCGGTGGCGGGCAGGTTGGTGATGGAAAGCTGATTGGCGGGCGGCGCGAACTTCTGCTTCATGTAGAAGTAGCCACCCAGACCGATCACAGCGAGCAATAGCACTATTGAAAGCAGGATTCTGACGAGGGTTTTCATAGAGAGAAAATGGGGGTTGGAAGACGACAGCAAACCTACCCGCTGTCTTCACCCGGCCGTGCGTCATTTCCCCGCCATTTGCCCGCCACTTTTTGCAAGCACCTTACTGCCAATTCATTTCATAATTCTCCAATCATACAGATGCTAGCAGAGTGCAGTGTTTCCAAGGCGCCGCATTGCTTGTAGCTGTTACAAAACACCCCGCGATACTGCCGCTACAGCCGCACCGGATAGATATCCAGCCGGCCCTGCCGCAGGCGGCGGGCATAGTAGGCCACCGTCAGCACATTGAGCAGGTACGTCACGACCATCACCAGCAGGAAGCCGCCTTTTATGGGCGCCCGCTGAAACTGCACCGCCACCACCTGCCCCACAGCCAGCAGCACGTACGCGAAAAAGCAACCCACCTGCCACAGCACCTGAAAGCCCAACACCCGCCGCCCCACTTCGGCCGCGTGCGCAATGGTGTGTCGGTGCTTCCGCCACAGCACAAACGGCACCACCAGATTGAGCAGTGGCAGCAACAGCAAGCTGAGCGCGCTCAGGTTGAGCAGTTGCAGAAAATCGGGGTCGGCGCGCAGGATGGGCGTGGGAGCCGGCCCGGTCGTCGGTACTACGGTGGCCGCGCCGGATGCCTGGTTGGCGGGCAGCGTAGCCGGAACAGTGGCCAGGATTGCTGTTGAGGTTACGGGCAGTTCTGGGAACAAGGGATGGCGCGGCGCGGCAGCTTCGGGTAGCGGCGCAACTGAGGCATCGGCCGGGACTGTGGCTGACGTTGAAGCCACCTGCAGCTCTTCCAGTGGTACCTGCAAAGCCGCCGCCAGTGCCAGCAGCGTGTGGCCACGCGGCATGGTGTCGCCCTGCTCCACCCGCTGAATGGTGCGCAAGCTCACGCCCGATTGCTCGGCCAGCACTTCCTGGGAGAAACCCCTGCTTTTGCGGATGGTAATGATACGGGCGGCAGAAAACATAGCAGCAAGCGTAGTTGGCTTAAATCGCCCCAAGTATACTGGTTTCCGCAACCGCAGTGGCCCCTCATCTGCTGATTTACGGCGAACTACGGTGCGGTTTTTGGGGTTGAGCAGGAAACCAACCGCGCTTCATGCCTCACCCCGTTCGTTACGCTCTCTTCTTTATATCCTGCTTAGTGCTGGCCGCCTGCGGCAAGCAGCAGACGCTGCAGGGCATCTTCCAGAAAACCACGCCCCACGAAGCCTACGCCCGCCAGCTGCGCCAGGCCGGCCTTTTGGAAACCGCCCTGGGCCGCGACTGGCTGGCCGCCGCCGACCGCGCCCTGCGCGACTCGCTGGTGGTGACGCTGCCCTTCCAGGAAACCGGCTACTTCTCTGCCGACCGCGCCACGGCGGCCGCCTTCCGCTACCAAGTGCGCGAAGGCGAAACCGTCCGCATCAGCCTCACCCTCGACAAAAACACCGACGCCCACGTCTTCCTCGATGCTTTCGAGCTGGACCCCGAGCGCCGTGTTACCCGCCCGCTGGCCTCCGCCGACACCACGGCGCTGGCCTTCAGCTACGTGGCCGAGGACGACCGTCAGCACCTGCTGCGCGTGCAGCCGGAGCTGCTGCGCACCGGCCGCTTCACACTGCGGATTCAGCGGGCACCCAGCCTGAGCTTTCCGGTGCACGGCAAAAACGACGTGGCCGTGGGCAGCTTCTGGGGCGTTGATCGGGACGGCGGCGCCCGCCGCCACGAGGGCATCGACATCTTCGCCAAGCGCGGCACCCCGGCCGTGGCGGCGGCCAACGGCTACATCACCCGCGTGAATGAGACGCCGCGCGGCGGCCGCGTGGTCTGGCTCATGGACACCGAGCACAGTCAGCATATCTACTACGCCCACCTTGACAAGCAGCTGGTGCAACCCGGCCAGCAGGTGCGCATCGGCGATACGCTGGGGCTGGTAGGCAACACCGGCAACGCCCGCACCACCCCGCCGCACCTGCACTTTGGCGTGTACCGCGGCGGCCGCGGCGCCGTCGACCCGTTCCCGTTTGTGCGCCGCGCCGATACCGACCCCGCCGCCCCGCGCACCGCCCCCGGCCGCCTCGGCGAGTGGGTGCGCGTGCAGGACAAACGCACCGACCTGCGCCGCGGCCCAGTAGCCAAACAGGCCACCGTGGCCGCCCTGCCCCGCAATACGCCCCTGCTAGTAGTCGGCAGCCAGGCCGACTGGTACCGGGTGCAGCACCCCAACGGCCAGATCGGCTATGTGCCGGCCCGCGCCGTGGTGCCGGCCGCGGCCCTGCGTCGCCTGGCCCTCCCCACCGCCACCGACCTCTACGCCGCCCCCGCCATCGGGGCCGCAGCCCTCGATTCGTTGCCGGCGCGCAGCTCGGTAGCCGTACTGGGCGAGTTTGGCGGTTATCGGCTGGTGCGCAGCGCCGCCGGCCAGCTGGGCTGGCTGATGAACGCCAACCTGGGCTCCTAAGCAGTCATGGGTTGTTCAAAAATTTGATTTACAGCTTTTTGACTAACGTCTAAATACCCATTTCTCATGTCTTGCCACTTGGTAGCACCATCGGCAGGCCACGTGCCATATCAGGTACCGACACTAGGCCGCAGCAATGGATAGCCGCAACTGCTTCACGCATTACTCATGGGCGGCGTGGCAGCTTGCATCGGTGATTGGACAAGTAGCAGTACCTCTGCTAAACGCAGGACTGCTTACTAAGTCTCCTGAAACAGAGGCTATCCATAGACAAAAAGCCCCGTTCGGTTTCGAACGGGGCTTTTTTCTATTTGCTGAAAGCAGCTTTACTGCGCTACAATAACGGCTTTTTGCAGCTTCTTGGCATAGGCCAGGCGGCGCTCTTTGCCGTTGGCAATGTAGTCGAAGCCATAGGCCTTGTTATCGGCTTTCACGGCCTGCCAGCTTTCGGCATCTACCTCAGCCGGCTGGGTGGCCGTGCGGGCCACGGCAGGCTGTATAAACCGGTCTTCGCGGAAGAAAGCATTCATGCCCTGCAGGATGGCAATTTCCTTGTCGCGCACCGTGGCCGACTGGGGGTCGTCCATCTCACGCTGATCAAGCAGGGCGGTAGCCGGCATCGACTCTTTGCGGAGGGTGTCGCCGGCGCTGCTGATAATGATAAGCCGCGCCTGCGCGCTCAGGATTTTAGTCCCTTGCAGCTGCAGCACGAAATTATCCTTGGTTTTGGTATTCGAGAAGTAATGGGTGGCATTCACCGTGCGCAGCACGGTGCGCTCGTTCACGCGGCCACGGGCTCCTTCGGGCGTGGGCGTGAAGGGCCGGTCAGGGTTGCGGGAAGTGCCCATTTCCTTCTCCGTGTTGAGGCAGGAGGTCGTCTGGAGCAGAATTCCGGTGCAGGCAGCGGCCAGTAAGATTTTTTTCATTTGGTGGTGCGAAACCATTAGCAAGTCTAGTCAGCTATGGGCAAAACTTCCTAGTATACGGGAAGTATCTAACTGCCATAACGAGGAAATTCTATATCAAAGTTACGGCTCTGCCCCTATCTACCCAAAAAATAGAACAGGGTTGGGGTGGTTTACTTTTTTCTTTTTCATCGCCGCCCCCAATCCAGTATGCCAGCGGCAGATACTGCCCGAGCGAACGGCGGCTTTGGGGGGGGATGCTGGCGGATCTGTTACTCTATAGCCACCCGATTTCCACCCCTAGCGTCCAGCGCGGAAGCTCCGGATAGGTGGCGGGCGCACTGGCCGTGAAGGTGTCGGAGAGGCGGTAGCGGGCCACGGCGGCGTAGCGGCCCGTGCCCAGCCGGGCCCCCACCCCGTATGGCCAGCGGCGCAGGTAGGGCAAGCCGGTTTCGGCGGTGCGCACTTTTTTGGCGCCGCTGCCGGGCCGGTCTTCGGTGCGGTGGGCGGTGCTCAGGGCCCAGCCGCCCCAGCCGGTCAGGTCGAGGTAGCGCCCGATGACGTTGCCCCGCGCCCCCACGTTCAGGCGCACAAACGCCTCCATATGCGCCTCCGACGTGGCCAGCGACTCGCGGTAGTGCAGTGCCGAGGTGGGCAGCAGCTTACCCGCCTTTTGGGCCAGGTCGTAGGTGCGGCGCACAAAGCGCAGGTCGAAACCCGCACTCAGGGGCTCACTCAGCCGAAACTTGTTGCGCACGCCTACCGCCAGCTCGGCCGAACTGCCGTAGCGCAGCGGCGCGCCCGGGCCGGCCGCCGCACCTACCACCGGCAGGTAGTTGAAGTATAGGTGGTTGAAAAACGCCCGGTTGGGCCCATACTGCTCATACACCGTGTCTTTGGCGACGGTGGCCTGCAGGAGCACGCGCTGGGCGTATCCGGAACCAGGCCCCAAACCAGCGGCGGCCAGCACCATACTAAAACAGAGTTGCTTCATAAAACCGGAAAGCTGTGCGTGGCACCCAGATAATACACCCGCACGACGTCGCCGGGCTGCAGCGTGCGGCGCGGAATGCGCAGAATGGCCCGCTGGCTGACTTCCAGCACCTCGTAGCGCCGCAGCACGCCGCGGGCATCGGCCACGTGCCAGTAGAGGTAGCGGGTGGCGGGCACAGCCACCGGCGCGGCCTCACTCGGGGGCGCCGCCTGCGTAGACCCGGCCGGGCGCGACTCCTCACGCCCGACGGCCGGCACGCGCCGGGCACCCTCGGGCTGCGGGCTGAGCGAGTCGGCGTATAAAGGAAGCGGCTGTAGGGCCTCCGGCCGGATGTTCACGGCCAGCAGGCTGTCCAGCACCACAAAATCGAGAGTAGGCGGCGGGCTGGCGGCGGGTCGGAGCAGGCGGGCGGCCTGTGGCAGGCCGTAGCCGTGGGCGTAATCGTAGTATGGGTAGAGCGTGGACGACTGCTGCAGCTGGCCAAACAGCTGCATGGCCGTGAGGCCGCGCTGCTGCTGCCAGGCGCAGGCCGCCAGCCCCGCCACCAGCGGGCTGGAAAACGACGTGCCATCGACGCGCGCGTAGCTGCCACCGGGGGCAGCCGTCAGGACGGTGCCGAAGGCGGCCACGTTGGGCTTGAGGCGGCGGTCGGCGGTGGGGCCGTAGGCGCTGAAGTCGAGGTGCAGGCCGGTTTCGGGGTCGACGCCACCCACGGCCAGCACGGAGTCGGCATCGGCGGGAGTGCCTACAGTGCGCCAGTCGTCGTTGTCGCCGTCGTTGCCGGCGGCGCTGACCACCAGCATGCCTTTGCGGGCGGCCAAACTGGCCGCCCGCGCCACCAGGCTGCGGCGGCCGGTCATCTGCTCCGGAAAGTAGCGGCGCGCCGTGTAGCCCAGCGAGGAGTTGATGATGTCGGCGCCGTTGCGGTCGGCCCACTCGGCAGCGGCCAGCCAGTCCAGCTCCTCGGCGTAAATCTCGCGCTGCATCCGCTCGGTGCGGGCCAGCAGGTAGGTGGCGCCAGTGGCCAGGCCCAGCGGCGTGCCGTCAGGCAGGCGACCGGCCAGGCAGGCCAGCACCTCGGTGCCGTGGCCGCCGCCGTGAAATACGTCGGGCGTGCGCCGGGCAAAATCATAGGTCGCCACTACCCGCTTCTGCTCAAACAGCTCCTGAAAGGCTGCGTGCCGGTCTGCGCCACTGAAGCCCACATCGAACACCGCAATACGCAGGCCCTTGCCATCGAGGCCGGCCTGGCGCAACGCATCGGCACCAAGGCTGCGGGTCTGGCGGCGGGCCAGCTGGCGGTCAGCAGTACTGATAGGGCGGTTGGCCGCTGGCTGCAAGGCTGCCGGGCGGGCGGCCGGCAGCACCTCGGCCCCAGCCAGCGGCAGCACGCGCCGCACGCCCGGCAGTTGGGCCAGCGCGGCGGCCTGCGCCGGCGTAGCGCGGCACGCCACGGCATTAAGCCAGCGGCTGACGAGCAGCACCGAGTCGGCGTGCTGGCGCACGCTACGCAGGTAGTCGGGGCGCACCGGGAAGTCGGAGCTGTCGGCGGCGGGCAGGTGCTGGCGCTGTCGGCGCAGCTGGGCAGCGGCCGTGAAGTAGGTGCCGGGATTGAAGGATACGCCGGCCTTGTCGCGCAGCTCCACCCAATAGCCGGCCGTAGGCGGGCCAGCGGCTATTTGGGCGGAGGCTGCCGGGACTGCCCACGGCAGGCTCAGCATCGCGCAGAACACCGCGGCGCGCCACGGCAGAAACGTCAACTCAATCATGTAGCAATAGCTGTCAGATACAGACCCTTTCCACCCAGGCCGGCCGCAAATGCCGGGCGCACCAGCCGGCAACAACCGTTCGGGAGGCCGCGGAAACCGGCGGATTTTGTGCCTGACCTGGGGCCTGGTATACCTGCGGGCAAAGTAACGCAGAATCCGCACGGCATTGGGGCCGCTGGCAACTCCCCTGCCGCCGGGGCCGTTTGAAACCCCGATGGCACGGCTGTGCTGTCCAGATTCTTCGCCTTTTATTCCCACTCTTGCCATGCGTATTTCCCTGATGATGCTGTGCAGTGCCGGTACTTTGCTGCTCGGCGGCTGCAACGCCAAAGAAATTGCGGCCCTGCAGCAGCAGAATGCCACCCTCACGTCGTCGCGCGACCAGCTGCAGGCCCAGAAAACGGCTTTGGAGCAGGAAAAAGCCCGCAACGAGGAAGCCCTGCGCTCCAGCCTGCTCAATAAAAACCAGCAGGTAAACCAGCTCAACCAGAACCTGAGCGGTGCCGAGCAGGCTAACACCGCCCTTTCCGCCGACCTACGCTCCAAAGAGCAGCGCATTGCCGAAATGCAGCGTATCCTCGACCAGAAAGATGCCGCCGTGAAGGCCCTGCGCCAGAAAGTAGGCGACGCCCTGCTGGGCTTCAATGCCCAGGATCTGCAGGTGAACGTGAAAAACGGCAAGGTCTACGTGTCGCTGTCGGAGCAGCTGCTCTTTAAGTCGGGCTCGACGAAAGTGGACCCTAAAGGCCAGGAGGCCCTGAAAAAGCTGGCCACCGCCCTGCAGGGCAATCAGGACGTGAACGTGCTGGTGGAAGGCCACACCGATAACGTGCCGCTGAAAGGCGTGGTGAACGGGGCCAAGGACAACTGGGACCTGAGCGTGCTGCGCGCCACCGAAATCACGCGTATCCTGACCAGCTCCGGCTTGCCCGCCGCCCAGGTGACGCCCTCGGGCCGCAGCGAGTACATGCCCGTAGCCAGCAACGACACGCCCGCCAACAAGGCCATCAACCGCCGCACCGAAATCATCCTCACGCCCAAGCTCGACGAGCTGTTCCAGATCCTGGAGGCCAACTAGGATCACGGATTAGCACGGATTTTTCGCGGATTTCACGGATTTTGTGGACGATTCGGTGTAGCGAGAAGCTTTTGCTTCGCGGGCCTTTGTAGCCAGTTACACGGCTGGCTTCTGTCTCAATTTCTGACTGTTTCGAATAACGGCCTTGCGGATTCCGCTTACAATTGAAAAGGCCGGGTGCTTCTGTTGGAAGCGCCCGGCCTTTTTTTATGCTGGTGGTAGTGGGAAGGTGGCGAGGCTGTGCCACTGGCGGCGGTCGTGGCGGAAGAGCTCGAAGGACTTGACCGGGAAAGTGGCCTGGTAGTGGCGGCCCGCGAAATCCTGCTGCAGCTCCGGTACCAGGGCGGGTGGCAGGTCGCGGGTGGCCAGGGTCATGTGGGGCGTGTAGGGGCGCGCCTCGGGCTGAATCGTGGGCAGGTGCTGGCCGCACCAGCCCATCAGCGCCGCTTGCAATTGCCGCAGAGCCGGGTTTTCCGCTACCTGCACAAACAGCGTACGGTTCGTGAACCAGCCGAAATCCTGCAAACGCACCTCAAACGCACTTTGCGTGGCTGCAAACCCGTGCAGGCTTGCCGTGGCTTCCGCAGTAAACGGTTCCGGCTGCCGGGTAGGCGGCACCAGCGTAATGTGCGGCGACAGACCGATGGCGTTGCGGCTGCTAGTGCGCTGGTGCAGCTCCTGCTTCAGGGCCCACACCTGCCCGCGCACCGGCTCCGGCGGCACCAGCGCAATCAGGTAGAGTAATTTCAATGGTTGAAGGTTGGTCATTATGCCTGCAGGTAGTGGCTGCACAACCGCCGCTGCGCAAATTTGCTACCTATTCATTCAGCCATCCAACAATTTAACCGTTCAGCCATCAAACTTACAACCCGTACTTACTCATCAGGTACACCAGCGCGGCCATGCTGGCGCCGCCCAGTTCCAGTTCGCGGCGGTTTACCTTGTCGAAGGTGTCGGTGGCGGCATGGTGCAGGTCGAAGTAGCGCTGGGAGTCGCAGTCGAAGCCGATGAGGGCTTTGGTTTGGGCTTTCAGCGGGCCGATGTCGGTGCCGGCGTGGCCGGCGTTGAACTCGGCGCTGCCGTAGGGGCGCAGCAGCGGCTGCCACTGCTGCACCTTGCGCACCGTGGCGGCATCGGCCTCAATGTTGAAGCCGCGCGGCGTGAACCCGCCCCCATCCGACTCCATGGCGGCCAAGTGCTTTTCGTTGGCGGCTTTGGCCAGCTCGGCGTATTTCTCGCCGCCGCGCACGCCGTTTTCCTCGTTCATAAACAGCACGGCCCGCACGGTGCGCTCAGGCTTCAGGCCCGAGGCCTTCAGCAGGCGCAGCACTTCCATGCTTTGCACGCAGCCCGTGCCGTCGTCGTGGGCGCCCTGGGCCAAATCCCACGAATCGAGGTGGCCGCCGACGGTGATGATTTCGTCGGGGTACTTCGAGCCTTTCAGTTCGCCGACTACGTTGTAGCTCTTCACGTCGGGCAGGGTCTGGCAGCTCATGTCCAGCTCAAACTGAAGGTTGGGGTCGGCTTTGAGCAGCTGGCTGAGCTGGTCGGCGCCATTGGTGCTGAGGGCGGCGGCGGGCACCTTGGCCACGGCCTCGTCGTAGCGCATGGTGCCGGTGTGGGGGTAGTCGTCGTGGGTGAGCGTGAGGCTGCGCACCAGCGCCCCGATGGCACCGCGCTTGGCGGCCTCGGAGGCGCCGCTGCGGCGCTGGTCGCCGGCTTCGCCGTAGGCCCGGCCGGTTTCCACGTGCACGGGGTTCATCGGGCGGTTGAAGAACACGAACTTACCTTTCACTTTATCAGCGGGTAACGCCGCCAGCTCGGCCATGCTGTGCACCTCCACTATCTGCGCCTTCAGCTTGCCGCCCGTCCCGACGGAGCCGCCCAGCGCGCACACGTTGAAGTCGACGCCCTTGCCTTTGGCGCCGGTGGCGCGGCCCTTTTCCTTGGCGCCCCGCACCCAGTGCGGCACCATCACCTCCTGCAGATACACCCGGTCGAGGCCCATCTTTTCCATCTCGCGCTTTCCCCACTGCACGGCCTGCTCGGCCTGTGGCGAGCCGCTGAGGCGCCCGCCGATCTTGGTGCACAGCTCACGCAAGTTGTCGTAGCTCTGCCCGCGCAGCAGGGCTTCGTCGTAGAGGCGGCGGATGGCCAGGGAGTCGGTGGCGGGGGCAGTCTGGGCGGCTACCGGGGCGGCGGCCAGCAGCAGGCCAGCCAGGGTAAGGCGACGGAAAGATGAAATCATAGAGAGCAGAAAAACGAGAGAAACCGGCAGCGCCTGGGGTGGCACAGCGCGGCTAAAGTAGCAGGAAAAGCGGGGCGGGTTGCAGCGGCGCGCCCGTTACTGGCCGGCGCTACGCACCCCGTAGCGCCGGGCGGTGGCCGTAGCGGTACGGGTGGAATCCGCCGGGATGCGTACTTCCAGCAAGTAGTCGTACTCGTTGTCGCCGACGGTGGGCACCGGGCGGGCGGCGCCCAGGGCTTCCACGGTTTCCAGGATGGTGTTGGAATGGCCGACCACCAGCACCGTGCGCCCCTGGTAGTCGCGCCGGATGCGGGCGGCCAGGGCAGGCAGCTGCTTGGCGTCGTAGGGCACGACCTGCTGGTTTTTCAGGACCGCCAGCGGGGCGGCCGTGGCGCGGGTGCGGGTGGTGGCCGTGGAGAATACTGCGTCCAGCGGTACCTTATTCAGCGTTTCGCGCAAAGCCAGGGCCCGCTGCTCTCCGGCAGGTGTCAGGGGTGGGTCGGCGAGGCCGGGCGTGAGGTCTTTCTCGGCGTGGCGCACGACATAGACCGTGGTGTAGGAGGCGCTGGTTGCCGGCGTCTGCTTCGAGGCGGTACAGCCGCTGCCAGCCAGCCAGAGCGGCAGCAGCCAGAGAAGCAAACGAAAAGCGGCAGGGCGGAAAGCAGACATAAAAAACGGGGGCAGGAAGAACACGGTCGGACTTATTTCAGGCTAAGAATCTGCTTCAGTTCGGCGGCACTCACCGTCAGCAGCCCCACATTGGGCAGGCGGCCGGTGAGCTCACGCCAGTTGGGCTCCTGCCGGAAAATGGGGGCCAGCAGCTTCAGCGCGGCCGGCACCTGCTCTTTGTTGGCCAGGCTGATGGCGTGCCAGTAGCGCATTTCCAGGTTGTTGGGAAACAGCCTTTCGGCGGCTTCATACTCGCGGATGGCGCCCGGCACGTCGTTTTTCTCCACGGCTAGGTCGCCGGCGTTCATGTGCTCGTAGGCGCGGTGCAAACTCAGCAGGCGGCGCAACTCTTTGAGCGGCTCGGCGGCATCGTCCACGCGCAGGTCCACGAGGCGGTCTTCCCAAATGCCCGCGCCCGGCTTGGCCCGCACCACCAACAGCGCCGCCGACTGCCGCCCGCGCACGTCGCCGCCGGCGGCCTGGGCCGCGTCGAGGGCGGCCAGCATGCGCTCGGGCAGCGGCAGCTTGGTGCCGGCCTCAAACGCCTGCTGCATGGCGGCAGGTACCTTCTCGGTGAGCATCATATTGGCCTGCACCGAAAACTGGGTACCCTGCCGGTGGCCGGCAAAATCAATACACTTGGCGCCGGTGTGGGTGGCCACGTTGCCTTTGCTGTCCACGATGGCCACCTGGCGCACGTCGCGGCCTTCGTCGGTGCTGAGCAGCTCGTCGAGGGCTTGCTGGGCGGTTTTGCCGGCGCGCAGCAGCGCCAGCCCGCGTGGCCCAAACGACTTGTTGGTAAACGACTGGGTGGCAATGGCCCCTACCCCGGCTTCGGCCCAACTCACGCTGGTGCCCACCGAAAACCAGTGGCTTTGCACGGCCACGGCCAGGTCGCCGGTGGCCGGGTCGCGGGCCACGATGCTGTAGGTGTGGGCCAGCGGGTCGGTGGTGCGGTACACTTGGGCGACGGCCGGTCGGGCCAGGCCGGCCAGCAGCAGCAGGGCGCAGTAGAGTCGTTTCATGGGCTAAAGCACGCAAGAAATCCGCCGGGGAGCAATCTGAGCGGGCTATAGAATTTCGGCGGCGGCATCGAGTAAGGTATCCGTGAGGGTTCAGGCGAACTTATTTTTTATTGGTTTAGCACAATTCTATCAAAATCTGACAGTAGGTTTGTGGCTTCGCACACCTTATAGCTTGGCCAAAGCGGCCCGATTCTGTCCTTTTTTCTCCCTGCATGCCTTCGAAGACTATCCTATTAGCAGCTATCTGCCTGCTCCAAGCCAAGTACGCATCCGCGCAATCCGTCAACAACGTCACGGAAATCATCACCGACTTCGGGGGCTTTTTCCAGAGCTCTACCACCGCCATCAACCCCGTCAAGCCCGACAATTCGCATGACCTGCTGGCTTTTACGCTGAGCGGCACGCGCTACTCCACTGGCGTGGACGATGCCCTGCTGACAGCTCGGGGCCTGACATTCGTAGCCGGACAGTACAAGGGGCTGCCAGTGGAAAGCCTTGGCACCATCACTGACCCCAATACCAAGGTAGGGTTGGGCGCCAGCTACGATGGCGTGCCAAATGGCGCCAGTTCTCCCCCGCCGTCCAACAACATCCCGTTTTACCTGCGCGACGGCCGCAATGGCCTTAACCTGGGCACGGGCACGGCCAATGCCCCGGCCGGTACGCTTACCTTCACCATCTCGCAAGTGGTGCCCGCCGCCGCCGCCGACGGTATTCCGGATATTCTGGTCACCCAGTTTGCTGATCCATCCAGCGCCCAAGACCGGTATCAGTTTCTGGATGCCAACGGCCAGGTCGTGGGCAATACGGTGGCGGTGACTTTCACAAACATTGGGGTGGTAGCTAATTGGACGGCTGATTTTTATGAAGCCTCCAAAAACCCCATGACGCTAACTAGCGGGTTCACTCGCACCGACCGGCCACTACGGCTGTGGTCGGCCGATCTGAGCGCCTTTGGCATTACAGCAGCTAACGCCAGCGCAATCCGCGGCTTCCAGGTGTTGCTGAGCGGTAGCAGCGACATTGCATTTGTAGCGTACAACGCGCAGGCTGCCACGTTCTTCAACCCACCGCTGCCCGTAGAGCTGACGGCTTTTGGAGGCGAAGCCGCCACCACCCAAACCACCCTGACCTGGCAGACCGCGCAGGAAGTCAACTCAGCCGCCTTTGAGGTACAAGCCAGCACCGATGGCCGCACCTTCCGGACGGTGGGCCGCGTGCAGGCAGCCGGCACGTCCAGCCAGCGCCGCCAGTACAGCTACCAGCACCCCACCACACAGGCCGGCGTGCGCTACTACCGCCTGCTGCAGATCGACCAGGACGGCACCAGCACCACTTCGCCGGTGCTGGCCCTCACGGCCGGGCGCAAAACCGGTCAGCCGCTGCAGGTTACGGCCGCCCCGAATCCCTTCGGCAGCCAACTCGTGCTGACGGTGGCGGGCGCCGAGGCCGGGCAGCCAACCACGGTGGAGCTCTTGACGCTGGCCGGCCGCCGCGTGCATCAGCAGGCTTTCCCGGCTTCTGCCGGCCAGCTCCTCACGCTGGAGCTGGCGCAGCTGCCAGCCGGCATGTACCTGGCCCGGGTGGCAGTTGCGGGCCAGTCGGCGGTGCTGAAAGTGGTGAAGCAGTAGGCTTGCCGCTTGAAATCAGCTTGACAAAGGCTCTCCCGTCGCCGGGGGAGCCTTTTCTTTGTTAGGCTGCTGCCGCAAAGCCAGGTTGCCAGCTCTGCACCCACCACGGTCCCATCCACTTCGGCGGCAGCGCATCAGCCCTCGTGCCGGTTGCTGCTGTCGCATCCGTCGCTACCTTACAGCCTATGCCTACGCCTACCCCCGCCCTTGCGGTACACCACCTGACCAAGCGCTACGGCCCGCACGCCGTGGTGCAGGATGTGACGTTTGCGCTGCAGCCCGGCGAGACGCTGGTGCTGCTGGGCCCCAGCGGCTGCGGCAAAACCACGCTGCTGCGCATGCTCAACCGCCTCGTGGAGCCCGACAGCGGCACCGTGGAGCTGGCCGGCCAGGATGTGCGCCAACTGCCGCCCGAACAGCTGCGCCGCGGCATCGGCTACGTGATTCAGCAGGTGGGCTTGCTGCCGCACTACACCGTAGCCGAGAATGTGGGTGTGGTGCCAGGGCTGCTGGGCCACGCGCCGGCCGCCATTGCCCAGCGCACCCACGAGCTGCTGGCGCGCCTGCACTTGCCGCCGGAGCGCTACGCCCAGCAATACCCGCACCAGCTGTCGGGTGGGCAGCAGCAGCGGGTGGGGCTGGCCCGCGCCCTGGCCGCCGACCCGCCGCTGGTGCTGCTCGACGAGCCCTTCGGCGCCCTCGACCCGATTACGCGGGCCGGCATCCGGCGCGAGTTCCGGGAGCTGGAGGAACTGCGCCGCAAAACCATGGTGCTGGTGACCCACGACGTGCAGGAAGCCTTCGAGTTGGCCGACCGAATTCTGCTGCTGGACGCCGGCCGCGCGCAGCAGTTGGGCACTCCGCGGGAGCTGCTGTTCCAGCCCGCCAACGACTTCGCGCGGCGCTTCTTCGAGGCCGAAAAGCTGAGCCTGCAGTTCCGCACGCTACAGCTGCAGGACGTGCTACCCGATTTAGCTTCCGAGTACACAAACAACTCATCTTCAAACCATAAAACCCTGCCACTTACAGCAACCATCCAGGAAGCATTGGAGGCTCTCAGCGCTGACGCCCTGGTCTCAGACCCGGCCACCGAGCGGGTGCTGCTGACGCAACCGGCAGCCGCTGAGGCGCCGGCCGTACCCTTCACCCTAGCCTCGCTGATGAGTGCTTTTGGGCAGGCTGTCCACCGTCTATCGAAGCCATGAATACGCTCCACGAACTCCTGGCTTTCTGGCAGACGCAGGCCGGCAAACTCGGCGAACAGACCCTGCAGCACATCGGCCTGACGGCCGCCTCGCTGCTGCTGGGCGTGCTGGTGGGCGTGCCGCTGGGGCTATGGCTCACGCGCCGGCCGCGGGTAGCGCCGTGGGTGCTGGGCGCGGCCGGCGTGCTCCAGACCATTCCGAGCATCGCGCTGTTGGGCTTCCTGATTCCGCTGCTGGGCATCGGGCCGGGGCCGGCTATTCTGGCTCTGTTCCTCTACTCGCTGCTGCCCATCATCCGCAACACGGTGGCAGGCGTGCAGGGCGTGCCGCCGGCCGTGGTGGACGCCGCGCGCGGGTTGGGCTTCACCGACGGGCAGCTGCTGCGCCGCGTGGAACTGCCGCTGGCGCTGCCGGTGCTCATGGCCGGCATCCGCACGGCGGCCGTCATCAATGTGGGTGTGGCCACGCTCGCGGCGTACGTGGCGGCGGGCGGCCTCGGCGAGTTCATTTTTGGCGGCATTGCCCTCAATAACCCGGTAATGATTCTGGCCGGTGCCATTCCGGCGGCGGCTCTGGCGCTGGCCTTTGATGCCACGCTGGGCGGCGTGCAGCGGCTGTCGGGGCGGAAGCTGGTGGCGGTGGGACGCGGGCTGCTGGTGGCGCTGCCGCTGCTGGCGGGCCTCTATTTGCTGCCCCGCGCCACCGGCAAGCTGCTGGCCGGCTTCAGCCCCGAGTTCATCGGCCGGGCCGACGGGCTACCGGGTCTGCGCCAGGCCTACGGCTTGGGTCGCTTGCCCAGCGTGGTGCTGGCCCCGGCCCTGGTGTACGAGGCCGCCCGCAGCGCCAACGTCGACCTCATCGACGGCTACTCCACCGACGGCCGCATCAAAGCCTACCACCTGCGCGTGCTCCACGACGACCGGCACGTGTTTCCGCCCTACTTCGCGGCCCCCGTGGTGCGGGCCGGGCTCCTCACGGAGCACCCCGAGCTGCGGGCCGTGTTCGGGATGCTGGCCGGCCAGCTCTCCGACTCCGTGATGACCGACCTCAACTACCGCGTTGACTACCTGCACGAGGAGCCGAAGGCGGTGGCCCTGGCGTTTCTGCGGCGGCGCGGGCTGTGGCGGGCGCCCCGGCCGCTGAGCGCGGACGCGCCCGTCGTGAAGCTGGGCTCCAAGATCTTCGCCGAGCAGTACATTCTGGCCGAGCTGTACGCCAGCCTGATCCGGGGCTACACTTCGCTGGACGTAAGCACCAAAACCGGGCTGGGCGGTACCACCATCTGCTTCGAGGCCTTGCGCAGCGGCGCCATCGACATGTACCCCGAATACAGCGGCACCGGGCTGCTGGTGTTGCTGCAGCCCCCGCCCGCCACAGTCGATTCGCTGGGGGCCGATGCCGGGGCGGTGTTCGGCTACGTGCGCCAGCAGTTCCGGCGACGCTACCAGTTGGAGTGGCTGGCGCCACTGGGCTTCAACAACACCTATGCCCTACTGATGCGCCGCCAGCAGGCGCAGGCGCTGGGCATCAGCTCTATTTCAGAGCTGAGTGCATACCTGAGGTAATTCGCCTGCGTACTTCGTGGGCCCATTTTGCGGTACTTCACGCTCTCTTCACGCCTGGGAGGCGTATGTTGCACCACACTTAGTCCGTTTCTATGCACATTTTGCTTGTCGAAGACGAAAAAGGCCTGCACCAAGAGGTGAAGCAGTTCCTGCTGCAGTCGCAGTACCTCGTCGATTCAGCCTTCACCTTTGCGGAGGCTTCCGAGAAAATCTATGTCAACAGCTACGATTTCGTGCTGCTGGACCTGGGCCTGCCCGGCGGCGACGGCCTGGATTTGCTGCGCGAAGCCCGCCAGAACGATAAGCAGGAAGCTTCCTTCATCATCCTGACGGCTCGCGGCGACCTCGACGACCGGATCAAAGGCCTGGACCTGGGTGCCGATGACTACCTGCCCAAGCCGTTTTCGCTGCTGGAGCTGCAAAGCCGGATGCAGGCCATCACGCGCCGCAAGTTTGGTTTGCGGCGCCAGGAAATCACCTTCGGCCAAGGTTTCGAGATGGACGTGACGGCCCGCGTGCTACGCCACGGCGAGCAGGAAGTGCCGCTCACCAAAAAGGAATTCGACCTGCTGCACTATCTGCTGCTGCATAAGGGCCGCGTGCTCACGCGCCTGCAGCTGGGTGAGCACCTGTGGGGCAATGTGCTGGAAGACGACTCCGACTCCAACTACATCGACGTGCACATCAAGAACATCCGCAAGAAGCTCACGGCCTTTGCCCCCGCCGACTTCCTGGAAACCGTGCGCGGAATTGGGTATAGAGTAACTGAGTAGGCCGTTCAAGCACAAGAACGTCTTACTCAGTTACTCATCTACTCAGTTACTCTCCCGAGGCTGTTTTTCGGGCTTTGGTGAGGACTGCCGTGATTTGGGCATACTCCAATTCCAGAGCAGCCAACCTGGACTTAGGCACGATTCCGGCATCTCCCAGCATTTCCAGCCAGAGCTGCGTTTCGTCTGCCTCTTCAACGCAAATACTGAGTTTGGCAAAGAATTCGGCGGCAGAACGGCCCCGGCACGCCGCCCGATAGTTAGCAGCCACAGAAGTAGCAGACCGTAACAGCTGCCTGGCCAGCACATCAGCCGCCGCAGTTCTTGGTAACTGCTCAACCACCTGGATAACGCGCAGTGCAGCGGCTTTTGTGCGGTTGCGGAATGCTTCATTATAGGCCGCTTTTTCTTCCTTGGTCATAGTCGGAATAGCTTTTGTGAGGTAGTAAGATACCTGTCAACACATTTACTCAGCTACTCCACTACTCAGTTACTCTCCCATGCGCCTCGAAGCGAAACTGGCCCTGTTCAATGCCTTGTCCAAGCTGCTGCTGGTGCTGCTGGGGGCGCTGGTGATTCCGCCTATCGTGAGCCGGGTGGCCGTGTCGCACACCGACCAGCGCCTGCACGAGAAGAAGCGTGAGGTGCTGGCCCTGATTGCCCGCGACGGCCTGACGGCCTTTGTGCGGCAGGAACAGAACGAGGCCTACGCCGACTACAACATCCTCAAGCAGGAATACATCAGCCTGACGCCAGAAGCCGGACGCGCCGCGCCTGTGGCCGTGGAGCGCATTTTCGATGAGCAGCGGCAGGTCGACAACGACGTGGAGGATTTCCGGATTCTGAGCTACCGGTTTGCGGCCCAGGGCCGCCCCTACCGCCTGGAAATCGGCTCGTCGCTGGCCACGGTGGAGCTGCTGGAAGCCACGCTGCGGCAACTGGCGCTGTGGGTGCTGGTGGTGGGCGCGCTGCTCACCATCGTGACGGACGCAGCCTTTGCGCGCTTTCTGCTGCGCCCCCTCGGCGACCTGATAACGCGCAAGCTGCGCGACGTGCGCCACCCGTCGGCTTTCCCCTTCGCCCCCATCAGCACCAGCACCACCGACTTCCGCCGCCTCGACGACAGCCTCAACGAAATGATGCACCAAGTACAATCGGCGTTTGAGAAGGAGCGCGAGTTTATGAGCAACGTGTCGCACGAGCTGCTGACGCCGGTCAGCATTCTGCAGACGCGCTTCGAGAACATGCTGCAGGACGCCGACCTCAGCCACGCGCACTCGCTGAAGATTGTAGAGTCGCAGAAAACGCTGTACCGACTGCGCAACACCGTCCGGACGCTGCTGCTCATCGCCAACATCGAAAACGAGCAGTACCTGCGCGAGGAATCGGTGAGCCTGGCCACGGTGCTGGCCGAAGTACTCAACGAGCTCGACGACCGGCTGGCTCAGCGCGAGCTGCACCTGCACACCCAGCTCTCCCCCGACTTGGTGCTGCTCCGCGCCAACCACACGCTGCTATTTACGCTGCTGTTCAACCTGCTCAGCAATGCCATCAAGTACAACCGCTGGGGCGGCAGCATCACCGTGACGGGGGCGCGGCTGCCGGCTGGCGGCTACCGCCTGGCCGTGGCCGATACCGGCCCGGGCATTGCGCCCGAAAACCTACCCCACCTCTTCGACCGGTTCCGGCGCTTCAATGCGGGCGGGGCCGCCTCGCCGGAAGGCTTCGGCCTCGGTCTGCCGATTGCCCTCACCATTGCCACCTTCCACGAGGCCACCCTCACGGCCAGTTCGGAGCTGGGCAAAGGCACCACGTTTGCGCTGGAATTTGCCGGTGAAGCTGCCACTAAAGCCTCTGGCGCCTAGCGCTTTTCCCTCATACAGTCTTCATGCTGAGCGTGCTAGCTTAGAGCTCCCACTCGCTCAACTCCCACCCGCATGAAATTCTCTTCTATTCGCCACAAGTCCTACGCCCGGCCGCTGCTCGGCATTTTGCTGCTGCTGGCCGCGCTGGCCGTATTGCTTTACCTGCCCGTGCTGCTCAGGCCCACCCCGCCGGCAGCCGTAGCGCACAGCGTCCCGCTGGTAGTGCGCCACGCGCCCGGGCCAGTAGTGCGCCACGTGAAGCATGTGTGGAACAAATAGCCTACTGCACCACGCACAAAAAAGCCGCGTAGCAACGGCAGATTCTGCTAACGAATCTGCCGCCGCTACGCGGCTTTGCTCCAAGATAGACTGGCTGGCTGCTACAAACCTGCCGCCGCTACGCGGCTTCTGCTCACTCTGGGCAATCTTACTCAGCTACTCTCTACCCCAGTCCTTCGGCCGATTCGCCGGGCTCGGGGGTGGCGCTGCCCAGGTGCGGCGCGGGCTGCGTGGGGCCGTCGAATTTCGGGCCCAGCTGCCAGCTGGCATTCAGGGTGCTGATGGTATGGTGGGCCGTAAGGTCGAACTGACAGGGCACTACCGATATGAAGTTGTTGGCCAGCGCCCACTCGTCGGTGTCGGTGCCTTGGTCGAGGTTCACGAACTCCCCGATCAGCCAGTAATACGGGCGCTTGTAGGGGTCGTGGCGCAAATCGAACTCTTCCTGCCACTTGGCGCGGGCCTGGCGGCAGATGCGGATGCCCGCAATCGGCTGCTCCGATTTCTTGGGAATGTTCACGTTCAGGGCCGTACCCTGCGGGATGCCGTGCGCCAGCGCCTCCCGCACAATGTGCTCCACCCACGCTTCGGTGTGCTCGAAGTCGGCGTTGTGGCCGTATTCGCACAGCGAAAACCCGATGGCCGGCAGCCCTTCAATGGCCGCCTCGATGGCCGCCGACATCGTGCCCGAGTACAGCACATTTACCGACGAGTTGGAGCCGTGGTTGATGCCCGACACCACCAGATCGGGCTGGCGGTCTTTCAGCACGTGGTGCTTGGCCAGCTTCACGCAGTCGGCCGGGGTGCCGCTGCACTCGTAGCTCTCGATGCCGGGGAAAATGGTGCTGGGGTCGAGGCGTAACGAGGTGCCGATAGTGATGGCGTGGCCCATGCCCGACTGCGGCGAGTTGGGCGCTACTACCACTACCTCGCCGATGCGGCGCATGACGCGCACGAGCGTGGCAATGCCGGGGGCCGTGATGCCGTCGTCGTTGGAAATGAGAATCAGGGGTTTGCGGGCAGTATCAGACACGATTCGAAAGGGTGTGGTGAACGATCAGGAAGCCAAAGGTACTCGTTTCCGTACGCGCCAGCCGGGTAGCACGGCCGACCTTATAGCCAAATTATCTGCCGGGCCGGCCATCAACTACCGGCCGCGTTCTGCCGTATGCCCATGATGCTGAATCGATTTGCTTCCCTGGTGCCGGCGCTGGCCGCGGCCCTGCTTACCACTGCCCTCGCCACTTCCTGCGGCTCTCCTTCCGACTCGGGCACGCCGCCCTTCTTGCCCGCCGACGGGGCCACCGACCCGGCGGCCCTCAAGCCTGGCGCCCCCGGCGTAGCCCAGGAGCCCGGCACCTCCACTCCAGCCGACAACATCGACCTGCAATACCTGATCAGCCCGGGGCGCGCCGGCGTGCTGCGCCTGGGCATGCGCGAAACCCAGCTCAAAAAGGTGGTACCCGCCGAGCAGCTCCGCCCCACCACCTACTCCGACAACGGCCGGCAGCTGCCCGCCTACGAAATGCGCGACGCCAAGCGCCCCGACGCTCCCGCCAACATCCTGCACATGATTCCGGACTCGGCCGGCGGCTACCGGCTGCGCCGCATCCGCATCTACGACCCGCAGTACCGCACGGCCGAAGGCATTGGGGTGGGCTCGCCGTTTGGGGCCGCCCGCCAGAACCTGGGGCTTACCAAGGTGCGCAACACGCCGGCCGGCTTTGCGGCCGTGTCGGGCGAGGTGAAAACCGCCTGGGTTATCGACCCCAACTCGCTGCCCGACAAGCACCCGGAGGAAATGAGCTCAACAGATATCCCGCCGGCAGCGCGCATCACCGGGGTATTACTATACCAGTAGCCGGCAAACCCTGCAGATTGTGATGCTGCGTATTTCTTGTACTTTGCCAACGAAAGCACACTCTTTTCTCTGGCCAAGCATTTAGGAATACCGTTTTTCCTATGACTCTGTTTGAAAACCGCTACCGCACCCACAACCTTGGCCTCTTGCTGCTGCGGGTGGGCATTGGCGTCATGTTCACCATCCATGGCTACCCCAAGCTGGTGGGCGGCCCCGAGGCCTGGGTGAAGGTGGGCAGCGTGATGAAGGTGGTGGGGCTGGATTTTGCGCCGGCTTTCTGGGGCTTTCTGGCCGCGGTGGCCGAGGCCGTGGGCGGGCAGCTGCTGGCGTTGGGGTTGTTTTTCCGGGTAGCGTGTGCCCTGCTGCTGGGCACCATGATTATGGCTACGGTGCAGCACCTGAGCGCCGGCGACGGGTTCAGCGGCTACTCGCACGCCCTGGAATCGGCCTTCCTGTTTCTGGGACTGTTGCTAGCCGGCCCCGGCCGCCTCAGCCTCGACCAGCTACTGTTCCCGGCCCGCCGCCGCTTGTATTAAGTGATGAGGTAGATGGTGATGAGGTGAATGGTGAGAAATAACACCGCACTTCATTACCTCATCACCATTCACCTCATCACCTCCCTATAATCCCGCGCGGTTTTCCTTCCTTTGCCGCATGCTTTCCTTCCTGCTTTCTGCGCTGCTGCTCACGTCGGCGGCGCCCAAAACCGACTGGCGCACGCCCTACGAGTTGGGCAACGGCAATACCACCACCACCCACGCCGCCTGCATCGCCTACTACCAGCGCCTGGATGCGGCCTACCCCGAAATCACGCTGCGTGAGGCCGGCACCACCGACAGCGGCCGGCCCCTGCACGAGGTAGTGATAAGCCTCGACGGCGACGCTGACCCGGCTTCGGTGCGGGCCAAAGGGCGGCAGGTGGTGTTCATCCAGAACGGCATTCATCCGGGCGAGCCGGAGGGCATTGATGCGGCCATGATGCTGGCCCGCGACTACGTGCAGCAGCCTAAGCTGCGCCGCCAGCTTACGGACATTACGCTAGTTATCATCCCGATATACAACGTCGATGGCTCGCTGAACCGCAACTCCACCACCCGCGCCAACCAGAACGGGCCTGAGAGCTACGGCTTCCGCGGCAACGCCCGCAACCTCGACCTGAACCGCGACTACATCAAGCAGGACTCGCGCAACGCCCGCGCCTTTGCGCAGCTGTTCCAGCGCTGGCAGCCCGACGTGTTCGTGGACACCCACACCTCCGACGGCGCCGACTACCAGTACACGATGACGCTCATTGCCACGCAGCAAAGCAAGCTGCACCCGGCCCTGCGCAGCTACCTCAACGGGCAGCTGCTGCCGGCCGTGTACGGCGGCATGGCCAAGCGCAAAACGCCCATGACGCCCTACGTGGACTTTGAGGGCCGCACGCCCGACGCCCGCGGCCTGACGGGTTTCATGGAGTCGCCGCGCTATTCCACGGGCTACACCACGCTGTTTAATACCATCGGCTTCGTCACGGAAACGCACATGCTCAAAGCCTACGCGCCCCGCGTGAAGGCTCAGTACGATTTCCTGGAGCTGCTGGTGCAGGCCGTGGCTCAGCAGAAAGACGCCCTGGCGCAGGCCCGCGCCGCCGCCCAGCAGCAGACCGCCATCCAGACCACCTTCCCGCTGGCCTGGAAGCTCGACACCACGGCCGCCGACAAAGTGACGTTTCTCGGCTACGAAGGCAAGCTCAAGCCCAGCGACATCAGCGGCCAGCCCCGCCTCTACTACGACCGCAAAGCCCCGTATTCGCGCCAGATTCCGTACTACAACACGTTCCAGCCTACCGTGCAGGTGCAGCGGCCTGCGGCTTATCTGATTCCGCAGGCCTGGAGCGAGGTACTGGAGCGCCTGCGCCTCTCGGGCGTGCAGCTGCGCCGCCTGCGCCAAGACACCACCCTCACGGCCGACGTGTACTACGTGCAGGACTACAAAACCGGCCAGCGCCCCTATGAGGGCCACTATGTGCACACGGCCGTGGAGCTGCGCACCGCGCCGCAGCCCGTGGCCTTTCTGAAAGGCGACTACGTGGCCGTCCTCAACCAGCCGGCCGCCCGCTACCTCATCGAAACGCTGGAGCCGCAGGCCACCGACTCGTTTTTTGCCTGGGGCTTCTTCGACAGCGTGCTGCAGCAGAAAGAGTATTTCTCCGATTACGTGTTCGAGGACGTGGCCGCCGACCTGCTCCGCCGCGACCCGGCTTTGCGCGAGCGGCTGGAGAAGCTCAAGCAGCAAAACCCTGCCTTTGCCGCCAGCGGCGCCGCCCAGCTGGATTGGGTGTACCGCCAGTCGCCGAACTACGAAAAAACCCACCTGCGCTACCCGGTAGTCCGCTGGATGGGCGGCGCGCTGCCAGTGGAGTAGTTTGAACGTCATGCTTCACTTCGCCTTCGGCTGCGTTCTGCATGACGTGCTAACGTTGCAGCCTCGGACCTTATACAATTCCCTCCCTACTCATGCCCATTCTCGAACTCGACAACCTTTCCAAAACCTACGGCGGCACCACGGCGCTGCGGGGCCTGACGCTGCAGGTGGAGCCGGGCAGCGTGTATGGCCTGCTGGGACCCAACGGCAGCGGCAAAACCACTACGCTAGGCATTGCGCTGGGCGTATTGCGGGCGTCGGGCGGGACGGTGCGCTGGTTTGGGCAGCCGCCCACGGCGGCCGGGCGGCGGCGCATCGGGGCGTTGCTGGAAACGCCCAACTTCTTCCCCTACCTCTCGGCCCGCCAGAACCTGCAGCTGGCCGCCGACATCAAGCGGGCCGACCCGCGCAGCGTAGACCAGGCCCTCGATACCGTGGGGCTGGGCACGCGGCAGCACGATGCCTTCCGCGGGTTCTCGCTGGGCATGAAGCAGCGGCTGGCCCTAGCTTCCACCCTGCTCGGCAACCCCGAGGTGCTGGTGCTCGACGAGCCCACCAACGGCCTCGATCCGCAGGGCATTGCCGAGGTGCGCGGCCTAGTGCAGCGTCTGGCTTCCGAGGGCAAAACCATAATTCTGGCCAGCCACCTGCTCGATGAAATCGAGAAAGTATGCACGCATGTGGCGGTACTGCAGCGCGGCGAGCTGCGGGCGGCCGGCCCCGTCGGCAACATCCTGGCCACCGCCGACCGGGTGCTGCTGCGCCCCGAGCCGCAGGCCGCCGCCGCCGTGCAGCAGGCACTGGCCGCCCTGCCCTGGGTGTCGGACGTGCGCCCCGAACCCGACGGCCAGCTCAGCGCCGCCCTGGCACCCGGCCACGGCCCCGCCGACCTCAACCGCGCCCTGTTCGCCCAGAACATTGCCCTGGCCGGCCTGGAGTTGCGCCGCCGCAGCCTGGAAGCCCAGTTTCTGGAGCTGACCAAGTAAATGGCTTGATGGCTGCATGGTTGAACGGTTAAAGGACTGGATAGCTGAAGGTTCATCTTTCTGCCCCGGCCTTCACAGTGTTCAACCATTCAGCCATCAAACCATTCAGCAATTCAACCATCAAGCCATTCAACCGCTCATGCTTTTCCGCGCCGAACTTCGCAAGATTCTCCCCTACCGCACCGTCTGGATCATTCTGCTGGCGTATGCCGTGCTGCTGCTGCTGTTTGTGTCGGCAGGCGGCAGCCTGAACGTGAACGGGCAGCGGCTGGGAGACTCGCTGTATGTGTTTCCGGGGCTGTGGGAGAAGCTCACGTTTGTGGCCAGCTACTTCACCATGCTGCTGGGTATTCTGCTGGTGATTCTTGTCACCGACGAGTTTCAGTTCCGCACGTTCCGGCAACAGGTGATTGATGGCAGCTCGGTGGCGGGGCTGCTGCAAAACAAGCTGGCCGTATCGGGGCTGCTGGCGGGCTTTGCGGTGCTGGTGGTGCTGGGCATCGGGACGTATTTCGGGCTGACGCGGGCGGCGGGCACGGTGGCGCAGGCCACGGCGGGTTTGCCGGCGGTGCTGCTCTATGGGGTACAGGTGCTGGGCGTGCTGGCGCTGGCCGCGCTGGTGGCGGTGCTGGTGCGCCGCAGCGGAGCCGCCATTCTGCTGTTTCTGCTGTACCTGTGGGTGGCCGAGCCACTGTTGCGCCTGTCGCTGCCCGACGAGCTGGACCGCTTCCTGCCGGCCAAGATCTTCAACAGCCTCACGCCCATGCCCGGCCAGGAGCTGATGGCCACCGTCACGGGCCCATCCATGGCCCTGCTGCCCAGCCAGGCGCTGCCGCTGGCCCTGGCCTACACGGCCCTGTTCTGGGGTTTGAGCTACTTGCTGCTGCGCAGCCGTGATTTGTAACAGTTGTCATTGCGAGCAAAGCAATCCTTCCTCACGTGGCAGTCACTCTCCTTACAAGATAATCCCTCTGGCGTTAGTTTAGTACACTAATGCCGGAGGGCTTGTCTGTTAGGGAACTGTCCATTATTCAGAGGAAGGATTGCTTCGCTCTGCTCGTAATGACAACCACGTTCTACTCCTTCACCAACGAGTTGGCATAGTTGACGATGAAGGCCAGTTCGCGGGCTACGGTGAAGCTGAGGCGGTTGTCGCGGGCGTACTGCTCCAGCTGCTTGGCTTGGCCCCTGAACACGGCCAGCAGGTCCTTTTTTGGGTTGCGCAGGGCAATGATGCTGCCGGTGGGCGTGGCCAGGTAGAAATCGTCCTTTTTGTCGGTGTAGGTGCCGAAGTTGCGGCCGCCGTAGCCGTAGCCGTATCCACCATAGCCGTACGGGCCGTTGTTTACGGTGCGCTCTACCAGCGACTCGCGGCGCAGCAGCATGCGCGGGCCGTTGCTGAGCTGCTCAAAAAACGCCGGCGACGTGAAGTCGCTGTAGTCGTTGCCGCGGTTCCAGCGGAAGGTGCGGAACACCCGCACGCGGTTCAGGTTTTCGGTTTCGGGGCGCAGGCGCGGCGCGCCGTACATGGGGTTGCCGTAGTAGTAGCCGTTGCGGGCATCGAGGAAGTTGTCGTAGTAGCCGTTGCCGAGGCGGCTGTCAATCTGCTCGCCTTTCACCGCGAAGCTGTTGACGCTTACCGCTGAGAGCGTAGTGAGCGTGCCGTCGGGCTGGGCCATGAGCAGCACGTCCTGGTCGCGGCGCAGCGTTACGGGGCCGCGGAGCGTGTCGCCCGAGGTCAGCAGGATGGTGCTGCCGGCAAATTCCTGCACCAGGGCCCGCTGGCCTTGCTGGGCCCGGGCGGCCGGGGCCGTGCCCAGCGCCAGGGCGGTCAGCAGCGCAAAAATAATGGTAGGGAGCTTCCTCATAGCCGGGGAAAGATAGCCGAAAAAATACGTGGCCGCCATGCTCTGACACGGCTTTTTCCAGCTAACTCTCCCTCGGCCGGCCTGGTTCCGTAGATCCTACAACCGTCCTGTTCGGGGCCGGCCCGCCCGGTGCCGCTGCCCTCGGCAGTACATTCCTGATTATCAGTAGCTGAACCCGTATCTTGAGGCCAGCAATGCCCCATCCTACCGCCATGCGCCACCTTCTGCTCCTCGTTTGCTGCCTGTCCACTACCTGGGCTTCGGCCCAGCTGCCGCTCACGCCCCGCCAGCTCTATCCCGGCTTGTTTGAGGCCGTGCAGCAGGGCCGCGTGTTTCCCGACAACAAGACGTTTGTGGACATGGTGCCGCTGGCGCCGCCGTCGCGCATTCTGGCCGACTATGCCCAGCAGCGCACCCAGCCCGGCTTCAACCTGGCCACCTTCGTGAAGGCCCGCTTCCGGCTGCCGGCTTCCGACGCCAGCACCTACCGCAGCAACGTGGCCGCCGGCCTGCGCCCCCACCTCGATACGCTCTGGCGCGTGTTGGAGCGCCGCCCTCAGGATTCGGTGGCCCGGTACTCGTCGCTGCTGCCGCTGCCCAAGCCGTATCTGGTGCCGGGCGGCCGGTTTCGGGAAGTGTATTACTGGGATTCGTATTTTACGATGATCGGGCTGAGCGAGGCCGGCCGCACCCCGCTGGTGCGCAGCATGGCCGACAACTTCGCCTTCCTACTGAACCGCTACGGCTTCATCCCGAACGGCAACCGCAGCTACTATCTCACCCGCTCGCAGCCGCCCTTCTTCGCCCTGATGGTGCAGCTGCTGGCCCAGCAGCAAACCGACTCGGTGCTGCCCCGCTACCAGCCCGCGCTGTTGCGCGAATACGCCTACTGGATGGGCGGGGCCGACTCGCTGGCGCCCGGCAAGGCCAGCCGCCGCGCCGTGCGGATGCCGGGCGGCGAGGTGCTCAACCGCTACTGGGACAGCAGCACCGAGCCCCGCGAAGAGTCGTATGCCGAGGACGTGGCGGCGGCGAAAGGCCTGCCCAATCCGCGCCAGTTCTACCGCGACATTCGGGCGGCGGCGGCTTCCGGCTGGGACTTCAGCACCCGCTGGTTCGGGCCCGATGGCAAGCTGACGTCCATCCGCACCACCGAGCTGGTGCCCGTAGACCTGAACTGCCTGCTGCTGACGCTAGAACAAACCCTGGCCCGCTCCTACAAAGCCCAGGGCCAAGCCGCTACGGCCAAAACCTGGGAGCTGAAAGCCGCCAAACGGCAGGCCGCCATTCAGCGCTACTGCTGGAACAAAGCCGCCGGCTGGTACACCGACTACGACCTCCCGCAGCGCCGTCCGGCGACCATCCGGACGCTGGCGGGCGTGTTTCCGCTGGCGTTCGGGGTGGCTACTGCGCCGCAGGCCACGCAGGTGGCGGCCGGCCTGAAAGCGGATTTTCTGAAGGATGGCGGCCTGCTCACCACCCTCAACGCCAGCGGCCAGCAGTGGGACGCCCCCAATGCCTGGGCGCCGTTGCAGTACCTGGCCATCCAGGGCCTGCGCCGCTACAACCAGCAGCCCCTCGCCGACACGGTAGCTACGCGCTGGGTGCGCCTGAATAGCCGCGTATTTCAGCAAACCGGCAAGCTGCTGGAGAAATACAACGTGCAAAACACCAGCCTGCCCGCCGGCGGCGGCGAGTATCCGCTGCAGGATGGCTTCGGCTGGACCAACGGCGTGCTGCTCTACCTGCTCAATCATTCGGCCACCAAGCAGCCGTAAGCTGACAATCCGCCGCTCCCGCTGCTGATGTATCGTTGATAATAGCGCAGTAATGCTCTACCCTTTTGCGTAAAGCAGAAGAGGCGTGCCACCTTCAATCTGGTTTCAGAGGCGGGCCAACGAAGCGCGTGTCGTGCTTTTCAGCCAGGGCTTTGCGCGCTTCCGGGCGTTGGTCGGGCATGGCGCTGACGATGCGGAAGTACTCCTCCATGGTGCCGGCCGGCTGGTGCATCACAATCAGGCGGGCCGGGCCTTCGCTGATTTTGACGAAGGCATGCGCCATATTCCGGGGCACGAACAGCGAGTCGCCAGCGTTGAGGCGCATGATTTCCGCCCCGGCCTGAAACTTAAACTCCCCGTCCAGCACGTAGAACCACTCGTCCAGATTCAGGTGCAGGTGCAGCATTGGGCCCACCTTTTCCCGGCGCAGCGTATCGAAAATCACGCAGCGGCCCTGCGTGTCCCGGCCGGAAACCTTCACAGTGAACGTGGCATCCAGGAATTCAAAGGGTCGGTTGGTACTGTCGGCCCCGGCCCTGACGAGCAGGCTCTTGCGGGACTCGCCCGTTCCGCCCTGGACCATACTGGCAAATGAGGGAGCTACGGCCAGCCCGGGAGCGGCCAGCGTCAGGTGCAGAAAGGAGCGGCGTTGCATGACAGGACAGCAAGATATTTAGGATAAGCTATTGATTTTCAAGCCAACATCCTACTCTGTCACCCGAATATGTGAGGCCCCGCACCAACGTATTCGCACCATCAAAAACGCCCCGCATGAAACCATACGGGGCGTTTTTGGTGACTATTGCAAAAGAATGCAGGCTTACTCCACGCCTACTGCCGAATCTACATCCGGGTGCGGGGTGCGGTCTTTGTGCAGGATGGTATGGCCCAGCTTGTCGCGCTTGGTGGTCAGGTACCGCTCGTTGTGCTCGTTGGGCTCCACCTCAATGGCTACCGATTCCACGATTTCCAGGCCGTAGCCGATCAGGCCGGTGCGCTTGCGGGGGTTATTAGAAAGTAGGCGCATCTTCGAGATGCCCAGGTCGCGCAGGATTTGGGCGCCCACACCGTAGTCACGCTCGTCCATGCCGAAGCCCAGCTCCAGGTTGGCTTCCACCGTGTCGCGGCCCTGCTCCTGCAGCTTGTAGGCGCGCAGCTTGTTGAGCAGGCCGATGCCGCGGCCTTCCTGGTTCATGTATACGATTACGCCGCGGCCTTCGCGCTCGATGTGCTGCATGGCGCGGTGCAGCTGCGGGCCACAGTCGCAGCGGCAGCTGCCGAAGATGTCGCCCGTGACGCAGGAGCTGTGCACGCGCACCAGCACCGGCTCGTCGCCCGAAATGTCGCCTTTCACCAGGGCCAAGTGCTGGGCGTTGGTGGTGCGCTGGGTGTAGGCCACCAGGTCGAAGTCGCCGTAGTCGGTGGGCAGCTTCACCGAAATTTCGCGGGTGATGAGGCTTTCCTTATCGAGGCGGTATTTGATGAGGTCCTGAACCGAAATCAGCTTCAGATTCCACTTGGTGGCAATTTCGCGCAGCTCGGGCAGGCGGGCCATTTCGCCGTCCTCCTTCAGGATTTCTACCAGCACGCCGGCCGGCTCGAAGCCCGCGAGGCGGGAGAGGTCGATGGCGGCTTCGGTGTGGCCGGCGCGGCGCAGCACGCCTTCCTTGCGGGCCTTCAGCGGGAAGATGTGGCCGGGCTTGCCCAGCTCTTCGGGCTTGGTGTCGGGGTCGATGAGGGCCAGGATGGTTTTGCTGCGGTCGGAGGCCGAAATGCCGGTGGTCACGCCGTTTTTCAGCAGGTCGATGCTCACGGTGAACGGGGTGGCGTGCAGGGCCGTGTTGCGGCCTACCATCAGCTCCAGGCCCAGCTCTTCGCAGCGCTGCTCGATGAGCGGGGCGCACACGAGGCCGCGGCCGTGGGTGGCCATAAAGTTGATGACCTCGGGGGTGGCACAGCGGGCGGCGCAGATAAAGTCGCCCTCGTTTTCACGGTCTTCGTCGTCAACGACTACTACGACTTTGCCGGCGCGGATGTCGGCAATGGCGTCTTCAATGGAATCCAGCATGGAATCACGGATTTAAACGGATTATTCGGATTTCGCGGATTCAGGAGGTGCAGCCCCGAGGAGCCCCGCAAAGTTGCTGCTACAACCAGCAGCCACGCCGCGAAGTTACGAGAGAGTAGCTGAGTAGCGGAGTAACTGCGTAAAACCGCGTCGGCTTGGCAATGGAGGAGGATGGTAACGCTCTGTTTCGCACAGGTGTTATGCCCGGCAGCTTTCATACTGTACCGATGGCTGTAGCGCGAACTTTGTAGTTCGCGTCTCCGCGCCGTTAGAGCCATTCGGACGGCGCGGGGGCGCGAACTACAAAGTTCGCGCTACTGCCTACTCAGCTACTCCTTCGCCAGCTCGGTGGCGCGCTGCTGGGCGGCTTTCATGCCGGCTTTCAGGGTTTCGGCGAGGTGGCCGGCCTGGAATTCGCGCAGGGCGGCTTCGGTGGTGCCGCCTTTGGAGGCCACGGCGGCAATGAGCTCGTCGGGGCTTTTGTCGGAGGTGTTGAGCAGGTGGTAGGCGCCCAGCATGGTCTGCTTCACCAGCAGCCCGGCCACCGACTCGGAGAAGCCCAGTTCGCGGCCGGCCTGCATCATGGCCTGCACGATATAGTAGAAATAGGCTGGGCCGCTGCCGCTTACGGCCGTCACGGCGTCGAGCAGGCTCTCATCTTCCAGGAAGATTGAGCGGCCGGTGGCGTTCAACAGGTTCTCTACTTGGTGCAGGCGGCTGCGCTCCACTTCCGGCGCCGCCGAAAACCCGGTGATGCCCAGCCCCAGCAGCGCCGGCGTATTGGGCATGGCGCGCATCACCTGCTGGTGGCCCAACTCGCGCTGCAGCCGCCCGATCGGGATGCCGGCCATGATGGACACCACCACCTGCGTGGGCTGCAGCACGTCCCGCAGCCCGGCCGCTATCTTGTTGAAATCCTGCGGCTTCACAGCTACCATCACCACGTCGTAGGTGCCCACGTGCGCTTCGAGCAGTCCGGTGGGCAGGCCCCGATGGGTGGCATCGAGCCGCTGGCAGTGCGCCGCGTCGCGCCCGAGGAGCAGCAAATCGGGGCGTTCCACGAGATTGTAGTGCAGAAACGCCTTGGCGAAGGCCATGCCCATGTTGCCGCAGCCTAGAATTGCAATGCGAAGAGGAGTCATGGGAATTGAGTGAAGAAGGTGAATTGAGGGTATGAAGGCACTTCGCAAATGTGCTTAACGCAGCCATGCGACAAGCTGAATTAAGCAAGCTAACGCTGGCGCGCTGCTCAAACACCCCCCAAGTTGTGTTATCCAACCTACGCGAGAAATTCCTGAATTGCGTAGCCGGCTGCCAAAACCAAGAACAGTATCTGAAAGTACAGAGTTAAAGCAGGCCCACCGAACAACGCCATGAGATTGTCTACTTCAGCCAGGTTGGGCGTCAGCGGGTCATGAATGACGCGAACGTACGCTCCGGCAAGACCTTTATCGTCATATCCTGCCTGTGATATAAACTGCCACTGCCTGCCTTGGTATGAAAACACAATGATGGGGTAAAACCACTTGTCGCCTTCCTTGTCGACGCACTCCTCAAACCCTATTATTTCGCCGGTTTTGTGCACTCCGGTTCGTTTGAGGCGGGTGGCACTCTTTAATGACACAAATCCTTCCCTGCAGCTTTGCAGCCATGTTCTGCCAAATACTATCACCACCAGCACACCCAAGAACCAAATCATCTGGCTGGCTACTGAAACAACGCTTCTAGCTTGTTAGTGGCGGCTTCCCAATCGTAGTGCTCCTGCACAAACCGGCGGCCCTGTTGGCCCAGCGTCGCGGCGGCGGCGGGGTCGTTGAGCAGGCCGATGATGAGGGCCGCCAGCTCCGGAGCCGACTCGCCCACCAGCAGATCCTGGCCAGGGCGGCCGCGCAGGGCGTTATTGGCCAGCGGCGTGGTCACGCAGGGGCGCTCCATGGCCATGGCTTCCAGCAGCTTGTTCTGCAGGCCGGTGCCCACGCGCATGGGCGCCACAAACACCTGCGTGGCGGCGTAGGCGTCGCGGATGTCGGGCAGGCGGCCGCTGACCGTGACGGCGGCCGAGGCTAGGGCCAGCACCCGCGCCGAGGGTGTGGTGCCCGCAATCAGTAGGCGGGCTTCGGGGTGCAGCTGGCGCACCAGCGGCAGGATTTCCTCGGCCAGAAACACGGCGGCATCCACGTTGGGGTGGTAGCTCATGTTGCCGCAGAACAGCAGCTCGTAGGTAGGCGCGGTGGCGCGGGGCTGGAAAAACTGCGTGTCGATGCCGTTGAGCACCACCTGAATTTGGGCCCGGTGCGGGTGCTCGATGAGCTGGCGGTCCTGGTCGGAGATGATGGTGTGGTGGCGAAACCAGTCGAACGCCCGGGCCTCGTAGGAGCGCAGGCGGCGGCCTTCGCGCAGCCAGAGCGGCCGTTGCCAGAGCGGCGCATTCTCGGCCCGGCGCAGCATGCCTTTCGAAAACACGTCCATGTAATCGATGGTCATGGGCAGCTGCGGGACGTGGGCGCGCAGGTAGTGCGCCATCCGGATCAACTGGCAATACACGTGGTCGGGCCGGAACTGGCGGATCAGGGCATCGAGGTGGCCCTGGGCCGTGCGGTCGTAGAAATAGCCCACCTGCAGCGGCAGCCCCTGCGCCAGAGCGCGGGTCATGTTGAGGGCAATGCCGGGGCGGCTGAGGGAGTGCACGTGCAGGCCGCCAGCGCACAGCGGCTCCACGGCGGCGCGGTCCGCGGCCGTCACCAACTCATCCGACAACGCAAACAGGCACACCTCATGGTGCCGGGCCAGGTGGCGCAGCTGATGGTAGGCGCGCAGCTTGTCGCCCTTGTCGAGCGGATACGGAAACCGGGACAGCAGTACAAGAAGCTTCATTGCCGGCAAACTTACACCGTTTCGGCCCGCCGCTGGCGCACCACACTGTACAAATCCACGAAGCTTTCCACCACGCGGCGGTTGTCGTAAAGGCGCCGAATAGTGTGAGCCGCCTCCTGCCCGATCAGGCCCGACGCCAGCCCGCCGGCGTAGTAGCGGCCCAGCACCTCCAGCCAGGCGGCCGGCGTATCGCGCACCAAAATGTCGAAGCCGTCTTTCACATGGATGCCTTCGGCGCCCAGCGTGGTGCTCAGAATGCATTTACCCTGGGCCATGCCCTCGATGATTTTGATGCGCATGCCGCCGCCGCTCAGCAGCGGCACCAGCATGATGTCGTGCTGCTGCATGAAGGTTGCCGCCGACTCCACGAAGCCGTGCACCGTCACGCCGGGCAGCTGCAGCTCGCGGAAGCGGGCCGGCATCTGCTTGCCGGCCAAGTGCAGCTCCAGGCCCGGGTAGCGGGCCGTGGCCTGGGGCCAGACTTCGCGCAGAAACCAGTCGAGGCCCTCCTGGTTGGGCAGCCAGTCCAGCGAGCCAATCATGAACAAACTACGGGGCCGGGGCACGATGGCGACATCTGACCGGAACCGCTCCAGCTCCACGCCGGCCGGAATGAACACCACCGGCTCCGGGCAGCCCAGCTGCCGCAGCCGCTGCTGGTCGGCTTCGGTGATGGCCGCCACGGCATCAAACTGGTGCAGGGCGTGGTGTTCGAAGGTTTTGAGGCGGCGGGCCAGCTGCTGCAGATACCATTGCTTTAAGGGGTTACCGGCACGCTGAGCCAGCATTTCCCAGATGGTGTACTCCACGTTGTGGGCGCGCAGCACCACCGGCGGCAGGTGCCTCCCACGGGGCCGGCCGGCCTCGGCCCAATACCCAGCGTACCACGCCACAAAAGTGCCTTCCATCTGCACCACATCATAAGGCTCCGCGGCCAGCAGCTCGGCCAGTTTCGCCTTTGCCGCTTCGCTCACAAACCGCTCCACGTTGTAGGGCAGCTCGCTGGAAAGCAGGTTGCGCAGGGCCTTCCAGGGCGAAAGGCGCGTGTCAATATCCACCGTAACCAGGCGGAAATTGGGCCCGAGGTGGTCGAGGGCGGTGGCGGGCTGATAGTGCTTGGGTGTGTTGAGGGCCAGCATCGTGACGCGGTGACCGGCCCGCACGAGGCCCGCGGCCACGTCGTACATGGCAATGGCCCCGCCATCGGTGGTAGGAAACGGAACGCGCGGACAAAGCTGCAGAATGTGCACGTAGTGGATGGTGGGATGGTGGAATGGTGGGTTGTGGTGCTACAAGTTGCCCGCAGGGCCTCGTAGCACCACTATTCGTTGGCCGATGCGGGCCGGATCGTTCAAAGATAGTGGTCCGACGAGGCCCTGCGGGCAACTCGTAGCACCACACCGGCTACCCGGCACCGCGCCGCCGCTACACATGAAACTGGCGGACCAGCGAGGCAATCTGCTCGTCGGTGCCCAGGAACAGCATCACGTCGCCGGGTTGGGGGATGGTGTCGGCGCTGGGGCTCACCAGCAGCTCGCCGGTGTGGTGCTTGAGGCCGATGACAGTGGCGCCGGTGCGCGAGCGGATGTCCAGCTCGCGGATGCTGCGGCCGCGCCATTCGGGCCGCATTTCGTCGGGGCGCAGTTCTTCCAGGCGCAGCTTGTTGGGACCCAAGCCCGAAATCATGTCCAGAAACCGGATGACTTCGGGGCGGATCACGAGGTTGGCCATGTGCGAGCCGCCGATTTCGTCGGGCATGACCACCGAGTCGGCGCCGGCGCGCAGCAGCTTGGCTTCGCTGGTTTTGAGGCTGGCGCGGGCAATAATTTTGATGCCCGGGTTCAGCTCGCGGGCCGTTAGGGTCACGAAGACGTTGTCGGCATCCTTGGGCAGGGCCGTGATGATGGCCCGGGCCCGCGCAATACCGGCGGCCAGCAGGGTTTCGTCGGTGGTGGCGTCGCCGAAAACGGCCAGAATCTTGCCGCCCAGCACTTCTACGGTGCTTTTGAGCAAGGCTTCGCTCTGCTCCACAATCACCACCTGCGAGCCGCTGTCGTGCAGCTCGTGGTAGGCTTTGCTGCCGTTGCGCCCAAAGCCACACACGATGATGTGGTTGGATACATTGCGGATTTCCTGGTCAGTGCGAAGCATTTGAAAGAGGTTGCGCAGCTCGCCATCGAAGATGTAGGTGGTCAGCACCGACACCAGGTAGGCCACCACGAGCAGGTTGAAGAAGATATAAACCGAGACAAACAGCCGCCCGTCCGGCGACAACGGATGCAGCTCGCCAAACCCCACTGTGGAGATGGTAATCATGGTCATGTAGAAGGCCTCGGCCAAGGTGAATTTCTCAATCCACATGAACCCCAGAATACCGCTACCGAAACTGACAATGGTGAGCACCACAGCCAGAAAAAACCGACTCAGGTTAAAGCGGTGCCACATTTTTTCAATTAAAAATTGAGAATTAAAAAGTAGGAATTGGTGGCTTGGCGCGGGCGCTCAGGCGGGCGCCGCCAACTATTCCAGGCCATGACAACCCCCGGCAGCCCCGTCCTCACGGCGCAAGATTCACCGGCAGGACCAATTTTAAATCTTTAATCCTGAATTTATAATTGAATCAGGCGCCGCGCGGGATGACCGTGCCCAGCAGGCTGGCCAGCTGGTTGTCCATCTGCTTGAGCAGATGGATGGTTTGCAGGTTTTCCATCATGCTGGCCTCGTCGGCGGGGTGGCGCAGGGCTTCGAGGCGCACGGCCAGCTCGCGCTCCACGTTCACCTTGTTGAGGCGCAGAATGGCGTTGTCGCAGGCAGTTTGCAGCAAGTCCAGCTCGCGGGGCACGTGGATCTGGTGGGTGGTCCAGTTGGGGCTGAGCTCGTACTTCTCGGTGGCCAGCTCGGCTACCACGCTGCGGATATCGGAGCGGCCGTGCTGGATGAGCGTGCGCACCTCGGGCCAGCGGCCCTGCTCCAGCTCCTGCCGGCACAGGTGCAGCAAATCGGCATAGACACCGGTTTTGAAGGGCGTATCGTCGAGCTGCTGCAGCAGGTACTGGGCCACGGCCACCTCGGGCGCCAGCGGCTGGGCCGAGTAGAGCAGCAGCAGGCGCACCACTTCCCGCTCGCACTGCTCCAGCACGTCTGGCACGGGCTCCAAGTCTTCGCGGGTGAGGGTGCCCAGGTCGCCGCCGCCGCCCATCAGGTCTTCGGGCGAGGCGCCGTACATCAGGGCTTCGGCCTCTTCCTCGGGGCTCATGGGCCGCGGGGCCGGGCGTTGGCTGGCGCCACCACCTGGCACCTGCTGGCCGCCGGAGCTACCACCATAGCTGCTATTGTAGCCGCTGGCACTACCCGCCGCCCCGCTCCCACCACTGCTGCTCTGGCCGCCGGGTGCCTTTTGGGTGGCGTTGCGCACCAGCTTGTTGTACTCGGTGATGAGCACCTGCTCGTCGATGCCGAAGGCCTGCGAGGTCTGCTGCAGGAACACTTGGCGCTTGATGGGGTCGGGCACCTTGGCAATGCTCTGGAGCACTTCGCGGATGGCCTCGGCCTTCTTCACCGGGTCGTGGGCCGCCTCGCGCGAAACCAGGTCGGTTTTGAACTGGATAAAATCCTGACTGGCAACTTCCAAGTGCTCCTTGAAGCGCTGGTCGCCGACTTTGCGGATGTAGCTGTCGGGGTCGTCGCCGTCGGGGAACAGCACCACGCGCACGTTCAGGCCGCCTTCCAGCAGCATGTCGATGCCGCGCAGCGAGGCCCGGATGCCGGCCGCGTCGCCGTCGTAGAGTACCGTTACGTTGTCGGTGTAGCGCTTGATGAGGCGGATCTGGCCGTCGGTGAGCGAGGTACCCGACGAGGCCACCACGTTCTTGATGCCACCCTGGTGCAAGCTCAGCACGTCGAGGTAGCCTTCCACCAGGTAACACAGCTCCTCCGAGCGGATGGGCTGCCGGGCCTGGTAGAGGCCGTAGAGCACATCCGACTTATGGTAAATCTCCGACTCGGGCGAGTTGAGGTACTTGGCGGTCTTATCGTTGGGCTTGAGCGTGCGCGCCCCGAAGCCGATAACGCGACCCGAAATGTTGTGAATCGGGAACATCACCCGGCCCCGGAACCGGTCGTAGCGGCGGCCGGTGTCCTGGCCCTGGTCGTCTTCGCGGCGCACCACGAGGCCGGTTTTCTCCAGGTACTTCAGCTCAAACCCCGCTGCCGAGGCCGATTTCAGCAGGTCGTCCCACTGATCCAGCGAGTAGCCCAGCTCGAAGGTTTTGATGGTGGCCTGGTTGAGGCCACGCTGCCGGAGGTAGCTCCAGCCGATGCTCTGGCCTTCCTCGTTATCCTGGAGCAGCTTGTGGTAGTGGTCCTTGGCCCAGTTCGAGACGATAAACTGGGAGTCCTTTTCGTTCTGGGCGAGTTGCTGCTCGGGCGTCTTTTCCTCTTCCTGAACGTCGATGCCGTACTTTTTGGCCAGGTATTTCAGGGCCTCCACGTAGCTGGTGCCCTCGATGTCCATGATAAACTGCACCACCCCGCCGGCCTTGCCGCACCCGAAGCACTTGTACAGCCCCTTGGCCGGGGCCACCGAGAAGCTCGGCGACTTTTCGTGGTGAAACGGGCAGCAGGCCCACATATTCTGGCCCTTGCGCTTGAGGCTCACGAAGTCGCCCACCACCTCCACAATGTCGGCGTGGTGGATAATCTGGTCGACGGTTTCTTTGGGGATACGGGCCAAGGCGGTGCGGGCAACAGGGGTAGCAGCGGAACAGAACCCCAAAGGTAGGCAGGAACCGCCGCGAAGTGGCACGCCTTGGGTTTACAGCTGGCTGGCTAAGTCCCTTTGAACGTCATGCTGAGCTTGCCGAAGCATCTCTCCCGCTTCGTTGAAGTTACAGCTCTGGCTCACTATCATCTTCATCATCAGTTAACCATTCCGACTCACTATCTACCGGCTGAGGCAACCTGCCTTCCAGCCACTCCTTTAAATCATCAGGCGTGAAGTCTTTATGCTTGTTTTCAATCATCCACGATAGAAAATCAAACGGCCCACCATTCATGTATGGTGGAGGTGAAACTGGGTAGAAGACAGTCGGTAAACGTTCACCCAAAGACACATAATTTATAACATGCCCCAATTCTTGTACGACTTGCCAAACCAACTTATGCTTGATATCTATTTTAAACTTCACCCACCATAGGCCCGCCTCGTTGATTCCCGTCCCAGTTACATTTTCAATAGCTGGTATTTGGGTCAGAAATTCAAGAAGTGAATCAAATGCGCTGTCGTTCATGACGGATAAATTAACGTTTATTGAAAGCGGTAGAGATGCTTCGGCTGCGCTCAGCATGACGTTCTATTTGCGCCTTCCTACCCTACTTACCCCAGCAGCGGCTTCACCCGCTCGCCCAGCAACTCGATGGCGCGGAGCAGCTTTTCGGGGGCTAGGTCGGCGTTGTCCATCTGGAACGTGACGCGGCTCACGCCACCCAGCGACTCGGCGTGGCGCAGAATCTTGGCAGCCACTTCCTCGGGGTTGCCGACCAGCAGCGCACCGCGCGGGCCGCGCTGGGCCTCGAAGTGGCCGGGCGTGACGGGCGGCCAGCCCCGCTCCCGCCCGATGCGGGTGAAGGTGCGGGCGTAGCCAGGGTAGTAGTCGGTAATGGCCTGCTCGGTGGTGTCGGCCACGTAGCCCAGGGAGTGGAGCCCGACTTGCAGCTGTTCGGGCGCAAACCCCGCCTTCCGACCGGCCTCCCGGTACAAATCAACCAACGGGCGGAAGCGGTGGGTTTCGCCCCCAATGATGGCCACCATTAGCGGCAGGCCCATGGCCCCGGCCCGCACAAACGACTCGGGCGTGCCACCCACGCCGCGCCAGATAGGCAGCTGCGCCTGCATGGGCCGCGGGTATACCGCCTGCCCTGTCAGAGCCGGCCGGAACCGCCCCGACCAGCTCACCTGCTCCTGGTCGCGGATTTGGAGCAGCAACGCCAGCTTTTCCTCGAACAGGGCGTCGTAGTCGTGCAGGTTCAGGCCGAACAGCGGGAAGGCTTCGGTGAAGGAGCCGCGGCCCACCACCAGCTCGGCCCGGCCGTGGCTGAGCAGGTCGAGGGTGGAAAACTGCTGAAACACCCGCACCGGATCGGCGGCGCTGAGCACGGCCACGGCGCTGCCCAGCCGGATGCGGCTGGTGCGGGCGGCCGCCGCGCCCAGAATCACGGCCGGGGCCGAATCGAGGAACTCGCGGCGGTGATGCTCGCCGATGCCGAAGAAATCCAAGCCCACTTGGTCGGCCCGCTCGATGCGCTCCAGGAGCTGGCCCAGGGCCGTGGCGTTGTCGGAGGCGGTGCCACCCGTAGGGGCCGCGGCGAAGCTGTCGATACCAAGCTGCATGAGGGGGAGTTGTCAGTTGTTAGTTTTCCGTTGTCAGGGCTAAAGCTACGGCCTGCCGGACAACTGGCGGTTCGCTGAACGATGTAGAGGCGCGACACTTCGCGTCTCTACACCGTTCAGCATCTCAGAACGGCAGTAACGCGAACTTTGCAGTTCGCGCCCCCACGCCATTTCAGTTATCCGGACAGCGTGGGGACGCGGACTACAAAGTTCGCGCTACTGTTGCTGGGGCTAGATGTTGTGGCTGGCGGTGGTTTTGGGGATGATGACCACGTAATCGTAGTTCATGATGGTCGTCAGTAGCTCGGAACTGCTGATTTTCAGTTGGTCGCGGAGCAGGGCGCGGCGCAGGGGGCGCACATCGAACACCTGCCAGGCAGTGCCGGCCGGCGTAGCGGCCACAAAGGGACGGATCATGTCGCTATCAGCATTGGAATATGTGGCCACGTTCTTGCTGAAATCCTGCAGATTGAAGCCGCTGTTCTGGGTGCCCTGTTTGCCGATGATGAAGATGTGCAGCGACTTCTGATCCTGCATTTCGGCCAGGTTCAGGGCCAGGTTGCCCACATCGTACACGCCGCCCGTGAAGCTGGCCCCGCGCCCCATGTGGCCGGCCCCGAATTTGAAGAGCATTTTGGGCAGCGGCTGGCCGGGCTTCTGGTAGGCGGGCAGCTCGGCCAACAGATTGCGGCGCATCAGGTTTACGCGGTCCTGGTGGCTCTGGAGGCCGGTTTTGGGTTGGATAGCCGTCTGGTTGATGTGGACGCTGGTAATATACTCCTTCACCATGCGCTGCACCTCCGGGCTTTCCTGGCGGGCCAGGGCCGTGAGGCTGTCCAGGGTGGATGGCGTGTGGCGGTACACCATCAGCTGGCCGGGGTTGGTGCTCATCACGGCCTGGTTGTGGGCCTGGTAAGCCGCGCCCCGCTGCCGCAAATACGCCGCCGACTGCTTGTTTTTGGTTTTCTCGGCCAGCAGCGCGTAGAAGCGGCCCGGCGCGAAAAAGCCCACCTGCTCCAGCCCCACAAGGGCCGTATTCTGGGCCCGCAACGCCCGAGCCAACTCAAATTCCTCAGCCCAGCTGTAAAAGGCAAACCCCATCGGGCACTTCCGCTCAACGGCTACGGGCAGGCCGGGCTGCGCGGCCAGCTGCGTCAGGTCGCGGGCCTGGTACTTGTCGATTTCGGCCACGAATACTTTCGGCTTCAGCACCTGGGCCACGGCCTGGGTGAACTGCGGAATCTGGGCCATGCCGTGGTCTTCGCCCACCAGCACCAGCTGGCTTTTCTCGATGTCCTGCCGCAGCTTGTCCCAGCCCGCCCCAGAAAACTGGGTACCCTTTTGCTCCAGCGCAAACTGGTATTTGTGGGTGAGGCGGGTGAGCGTACTGTCCTGGGCCTGGGCGGGCAGGCTGAGCAGGCCGGCCAGCGCAACGCCAGCGGCCAGGCGCAAACGGCGGGCGGCAGTGGCGGGAGAAGAGCAGAGCGAAAGGCGGAAGGAAGGGTACATCGGGGAAGATTTAGTTGGCGAGCGGTAGATTCTGGAACGAAGAAATTGCAGAGCTTTAGGCTTCCGAAGTTTCTTCGACCAAGCGCGGGTCCCACACCACCAAAGCCCGACTTGGTCTGCTGTTTTGCTATGCCAGAATCTGTTTTGCGGGCCGCCGGGCGCTGGCCGGCCCCGAGTACCCGCACCACCACGCTGCTGCTGCAGGCGCTGCTGTGGCTGGTACTGGCCGGGTTCTACTTCGCCTGGAACAACCGCCCCAACTTCCGCTTCGAAGGGCCCATCTGGCCGCTGGTAGGGCTGCAGATGGGCTACGCCGTGCTGCTGTTCAATGCCCTAGTGTACCTCATTATTCCGCGCTGGCTGCTGCGCGGGCGCTACGGCCGGGCCCTGCTGGGCGGGGTGGCCCTGCTCTATGCCTTTCAGTTCTGGATGTACATTGGCACCCGCCTGGCCGAAGCGTACGTGCCGCTGTCGGGGGTGCTGCGGCGCACCCTGCACGGGTTTTACGTGGAAGGCTTCTGGGCCGGGCTCCTCAGCCCCGGTCAGCAGCTGAGCGTGTTTTTCGGGCTGCTGGCCATCTGTCTGTTTCCGGTGCTGATCAGCTTTCTGGCCTACGCGCTGGTGGTGGACCGCCGCCGGCTGCAGCTGGAGCGCAACCACCTGCGCCTGGAGCTGGGCTACCTCAAGTCGCAAATCAACCCGCAGTTTCTGTTCCACACCCTCGGCAGCCTGCACCAGCTTACCCGCACCCGCGACGACCGCGCCGGTGACGTGGTGCTGCACCTGGCCGACCTGATGCGCTATACGCTCTACGAAACCGATACCGAGCGGGTGCTGCTCAGCCGGGAGCTGGAGTTCCTGGAAGACTACCTGGCCCTGGAACGCCTGCGCCGCCCCGATACCGTGCGCATCACCCACGAAACCACCGGCACGCCCGCCCACCAGCAGCTCGCGCCGCTGCTGCTGCACCCGTTTCTGGAGCGCCTCTGCGCCGGCCTCGACGCCGCCCCGCCCGGCACCGCCGCCACCCTGCACAGCACCGTGGCGGTGCAGCCCGACGCCGTGACGTTCACCCTGACCCGCACCAGCGCCGCACCCCTCACCTACCGCCCCGACGCGGCCGTGGACGCCGCCCTGCGCCGCCTAGCCCTGCTCTACCCCGGCCGGCACACCGTGGCCCTCACCGAAGACGCCCACCGCGTGCACCTGCGCCTCCACCTGCAACTTCCGCCCGATGCGCCGCTGGCTCGCTGATACACGCACCCGCGCCAGCCGGTTTTTCGCCACGCCGGGCGGTCGGGGGCTGCGGCACGCGGCTTGGTGGCTGCTGTTTGTGGGCTTTGAATACTACGTTTTCCAGAGTTTCAGGCAGACGCCGATTGTAACCTGGAGCTTCGTGCTGAAGGACGCGGTGGCCACTATCGGCAGCTACTATTTCTTCTCGGAAGTGCTGCTGCCGCGCGTGTTGCTGCGGCGGCGCTGGCTGCTCACGGCCCTGGGGCTGGTGGCCATCTACTACTTCTGGGCGCTGTGCTCCTATGCCTGCTACGCCCTGCTGGACCGCTACGGGCTAATCTCCAAGGACCTCTACAGCTACGCGCACCGCTTCCTCGATGGCAGCCTGTGGGCCGGCGTGTTTTCGTGGCGCAGCGTGAGCATGGGCCTCAACGATTTTGCCGTGACGGTGATACCACCCATTTTGCTGCGCTTCATCCGGTTTTTGCTCCGCAGCAGCAACCACAGCCTGCGCTTGGAGCGCGAAAACCTGCAGCTGGAAGTGAATTTCCTGAAAGCCCAGGTGAACCCGCACTTCCTGTTCAACACCCTCAACAACCTGTATATGATGGTGGTGAAGCAGGACGAGCGCGCCCCCGACATGGTGCAGCACCTCACCCGGCTGCTGCACTACACGGTGTTTGAGTCGGATGCGGCGCTGGTGCCGCTGGCGCGGGAGGTGGAGTTTCTGGCGGCCTACCTGCAGCTGGAGCGGCTGCGCTACGGCCAGAAAGTGCGCATCGACTACCAGCAAACCGGCCCGCTGGACGCCTACCGCGTCACGCCGCTGCTGTTCTTCCCCTTCGTGGAAAACGCCTTCAAGCACGGCGTGGATAGCAGCCTCGACGCTTCCTGGGTGGCCATTTCCCTCACGGCCGCCGATGGCTGGCTGCACTTCGAGGTCAGCAATAGCTTCAGCCCCGATGCGCCCCGGCGCGAAGTAGGCGGGGTGGGCATTGCCAACGTGCAGAAGCGCCTGGCCCTGCACTATGCCCCGCCGGACTACCAGCTCCGCCTCACCCACGACCCCGACGCCTACACCTACCGCGTAGCCCTGGCCCTGCGCCTCGCCCCGGCCGCCGCCGTTACTGCTGCGGCTTTCCTCCTGCCCATCTCCCCAATGCTATGATTAACTGTCTGATTATCGACGACGAACCCTTTGCCCGCGAGCTGCTGCAGGACTACATTGCCCAGATGCCCGGCCTGCACTTGGTAGCCAGCTGCGAGCATGTCTTCGAAGCCTTGGAAGTGCTCCAGCAGCAGCGCATCGACCTGCTGTTTTCCGACATCAACATGCCCCAGGTGAATGGGCTGGAGTTTATCCGCTCGTTGCACAACCCGCCCTACGTCATCTTCGTCACGGCCTCGCCCCACCACGCGCTGGAAGGCTACGAGCTCGACGCCCTCGATTACGTGGTGAAGCCCGTGTCGTTTCCGCGCTTCATGAAGGCCGTGAACAAGGCCCTGGCCGTGGTGGGCAGCCGCCCGGCCGCCCCGGTGGCCGCCGCGCCGCAGTTTCTGTTCGTGAAGGAGGGCCACTCCCTGCGCCGGGTGCTGTTCGAGGAAATCTACTACATCGAGGGCATGAAGGACTACATCCGCATCGTGCTCAAAAACCAGATGATCATCACCTACCTGCGCATGAGCCGCGTGGAAGACCAGCTGCCGCCCAGCCGCTTCATCCGCATCCAGAAGTCGTACATCGTGCGCCTCGACGCCATCCGGGCCATCAGCGGCAACGAAGTCGAGCTCTACGACCTGCCCGAAAAGCTGCCCATCGGCAAGCAGCACAAAGAACCCCTGCTGGCGCAGTTCGGGCTGTAGTCTGCCCCAAAAAGAACGTCATTCCGAGCAGCGTGAGGAATCTCGCGTGCTGATGCCGGGTTCACAGGAACGATGTAGAGACGCAATACTTTGCGTCTCGTCGTTGCTGACTTTGGGTTCGCAGGAACGATGTAGAGACGCGACACTTCGCGTCTCGTCGTTGAACGACCGGAACCGCATCACTTAAACAACGTCAGCAACGACGAGACGCAAAATATTGCGTCTCTACATCGTTCCCACGGCCACAACGTCAGCACGCGAAATTCCTCGTCGCTGGCTTAATGCGCCACATGCTCGGAATGACGTTCCATGGGAACAATGTTGCGCAACCGCCGCCCCGGTTTCCGGGTTATCTTTGCGCTTTGCATCCGCACTTTCTTCGCTGACTATAATGGAACCCATTACCAAAGAAGCCGTCCTCAAGGCCCTGAGCTACGTGGAGGAGCCCGACCTGGGCAAAGACCTCGTGACGCTCAACATGATTGAGGACGTGCAGATTGAAGGCCGCCGCGTGTCGTTCACCGTCGTGCTCACCACGCCCGCTTGCCCCCTCAAACAGCTCATCCACGACGCCTGCGAGCGGGCCATCCACACGATGGTGGACCCGGGCGCCGAGGTGGTGATTGTGATGACCTCGCGCGTGACCACCATGCGCCAGAACCGCGACCTGCTGCCCGGCGTGAAGAACATCATTGCCATTGCCTCGGGCAAGGGCGGCGTGGGCAAAAGCACCGTCACGGCCAACCTGGCCATTGCCTTGGCCAAATCCGGCGCCAAAGTGGGCCTCGTGGATGCCGATATCAGCGGCCCCAGCATGCCCCTCATGTTCGGCGTGATGGACGAGCGGCCCCACGTGTTTCAGGGCCCCGACGGCAAAAACCTCATTCAGCCGGTGGTAGCCCACGGCGTGAAGCTGATGAGCATCGGCTTCCTGGCCCCGGCCGAGTCGGCCATTGTGTGGCGCGGCCCGATGGCCTCCTCGGCCCTCAAGCAGTTCATCACGGAAGTGGACTGGGGCGAGCTGGACTACCTGCTGCTCGACATGCCCCCCGGAACCTCCGACATCCACCTGACCATGGTGCAGACGGTGCCCGTCACCGGCTCGCTCATCGTGACCACGCCCCAGAAAGTAGCCCTGGCCGACGCCGAAAAGGGCTTGCAGATGTTCCGCCTGCCGCAAATCAACGTGCCGGTGCTGGGCATTGTGGAGAATATGGCGTGGTTTACGCCCGCCGAGCTGCCCGACAACAAGTACTTCATCTTCGGTGAAGGCGGCGGCGTAGGACTGGCAGCCAAGCACGAGGTGCCGCTGCTGGGCCAGATTCCGCTGGTGCAGAGCATCCGCGAAAACGGCGACCAGGGCACGCCCGCCATCCTGCAGGAAAACACGCCGGCCGCCGAGGTCTTCGCCCAGCTGGCCGAGGAGCTGGCCCGCCAGGTGAGCATCCGCAACGCCGTAGCCCCGAAAACCAACATCGTGGAGATGAAATCGTAACTGGCGGAACGAGCCAGAACGTCATTCCGAGCAGCGCGAGGAATCTCGCGTGCTGACGTTGCCAAAGTAATCCAACATCAGCACGCGAGATGCTTCGCTGCGCTCTGCATGACGTTCTCCGTAGCTACGCTTCCCCCTGAACTTCTCCCCTCTCCGGCCGGTTTACCGTAGCGTCGGGCGAATGTTCTACTTTTGCTTTCGTATTGCCGACGCTGGCGGGCGCTTTGCCGCCCACCCAGCGTAAAACCCGTGAAATCCCCGTTATGACCGTATCGCCCACCGTGGAAACTCATCCGCTCCTGCCCCGCATCGAACAGGCCCTGGATACCATCCGGCCCTACTTGGCCGCCGACGGAGGCAACGTGCGCGTACTGGAAATCACCGACGACATGGTGCTGCGCCTGGAGCTACTCGGCGCTTGCGGCACCTGCCCCATGTCGCCGATGACGCTGAAAGCCGGCGTAGAGGAATCGGTGAAGAAGGCCGTGCCCGAAATCCGCGCCGTGGAAGCCATCAACGTCACGCCCATGAGTGAGCAGCCCGCCGGCCAGGTCCGGTAGCCGTTCGTTTCTTACGTAACACAGCAGCGCCCCGCTCCTGCCGGTTTTCCGGTTGGGGCGGGGCGCTGTGGTTATTTACCTTTTCAATTATCATCTATAACCGAGGTTTATTTCTTTCATCTCAAAATAACATTGTTCGCAAACAACTCTGATGTCGGCAAACTCCATTGACTTTTCATTCCAACCATCTTCCTGCTGCCGCACTACTTCACATTCATTACACCATGCCTGATAGTCATCCTCATCGTGCAATTCCATATTCTCATACGTATCGAATGATTCTTCAAATCCAACTTTCTTACGAGCCATTAAATGGCTGCAGACAAATGCCCTTCTGCGATATTCGTGCTTACCACACTCCACATATAAATCTTTGACATTCTTAGCAGTTTCAGTATCAACAAATTCAGTGAGCACCATAAAAATCAACAGCTGCTCTGATGTTGGTCTATATGCCCCGATACCTTTTATCAACTTGGCAGCAATAGCCGTAAACTCCCAGGCTTCTTCCTCACTGCTGGCAAAATATCCTTCCGTTAGTTTTTCGTATCCGTACTTCGCGCCAAATTCCTTAAGCTGTATAGCTTCGTCCTTTACGCTAGGCAAAGTATGCTCATTGTCCCATGACCATTTCCAAGTATTAGACTTCTTGGAGAAAGTACCTATTTCAACGTATTTAAAATTCAATTCATCATCACCAGTTGAAAAGGTAAGCAAACCTGTAGCCTGATTATAAAACCAATTTTCATATCCGTTAATATCATATGCAGCATTAAATATATCCTGCTTTTCTATTAGATCATGAAGACAATCATTAGCAAATTCCGGATAGTTAATCTGATTCATTTTCGCGTCTATTAATCGTTGGTGGTTGTAGCTGATGCCTTAGTAAAGATAATGCTTCTTGCATCTAGGATTCTGCCTCCTGTACCCGCATTCCGCCGGCCCCGTTACCTTTGCCGCTCCTACCACCAACCACCCCGCCCGCATGGCCAACCCCAACGACCCTTCCCTGCACTCCTGGATTGATATTGCCCCCGGCAGCGACTTTCCCATTCAGAACCTGCCCTTCGGCGTGTTCGAGACGGAGGAACGGGGCCCACGGCTGGGCGTAGCCATTGGCGAGTACGTGCTGGATTTGTACGCCGTGGCGCAGTTCGGCTTTTTCGAGGATCTGGAGCTGGGCGCGAAGATGCCCAAGGTGTTCCGCCGCCGCTCGCTCAACCAGTTCATTGCCCTGGGCCGGCCGGCGTGGCGGGCCGTGCGTCAGCGCGTCTCGGAGCTACTGCGCCACGACAGCACCGCCCTCCGCTCGGATGAGGTGATGCGCGAGTGCCTGCTGCGCCAGACGGAGGTGCAGATGCTGCGCCCCGTGAAGCCCCATAACTACACCGATTTCTACAGCAGCATCGAGCACGCCACCAACGTGGGCATCATGTTCCGCGACCCGGCCAACGCGTTGCTGCCCAACTGGCGCCACATCCCCATCGGCTACCACGGCCGGGCCAGCAGCATCGTGGTGAGCGGCACCGATATCCGCCGCCCCAACGGCCAGCGTAAGGCCCCCGATGCCGCCGCCCCCACCTTCGGCCCCTCGCAGCAGCTAGATTTCGAGCTGGAAGTGGGCTTCATCGTGGGCAAGGGCACGCACCTGGGCGACACGGTACCGATTCAGTACGCCGAGGAGCACATCTTCGGGCTGGTGCTGTTCAACGACTGGAGCGCGCGCGACATTCAAAGCTGGGAGTACGTGCCGCTGGGGCCGTTCCTGGGCAAGAGCTTCGGCAGCAGCGTATCGCCGTGGGTAGTGACGCTGGATGCGCTGGAGCCGTTCCGGGTGGCCGGCCCCGTGCAGGAGCCCGAGCCGCTGCTGTACCTACGTCAGCCCGGCCAGCACAACTTCGATGTAAACCTGGAAGTGGCTTTGCAGCCCGAAAACGGCCCCGAAACCACCATTTCCCGCTCCAACTTCGGGCTCATGTATTGGAGCATGGCCCAGCAGCTCACCCACCACGCCTCCAACGGCTGCAACCTGCAGGTCGGCGACCTGTACGCCTCGGGCACCATCTCGGGCCCCACGCCCGATTCGCTGGGCTCGATGCTGGAGCTGGCCTGGCGCGGTACCCGCCCCCTGCCCCTGGCCGACGGCTCGGAGCGCAAATTTCTGCTCGACGGCGACACTATAACCATGCGCGGCTACTGCGAAAAAGACGGCCTGCGCATCGGTTTCGGGGAGGTGACGGGCAAGGTGCTGCCGGCTCCGGTGGTGTAGAGACCTCACCCCCTAGCCCCCTCTCCAAAAGAGAGGGGGCTAGGGGGTGAGGTACCCGGCCGCCAGCTCCCGGAACTCCGCCAACTGCTGCTGCTCCCAGACGTCGGAATGCCCCAGCTCGGTGGCCAGCAGCTGCACTACCGCCGGAGCGGCAGCCAGCGCGGCGCGGGCATCCAGAAACAACAGCCGCAGACGGCGGGCCAGCACATCGGCTACGGTGCGTGCCATTTCGTGGCGGGCGGCCCACACTACTTCTGCCCATACATAGGGGAAACCGGGCGCTACTGGCGCCGCCCAGGCTGGGTTTTCGGCCAGTAGCTGCTGCAGCGCGGCGGCGTCGGAGCCGTACGCGGACAGCGCCGCATTGGGCAGTGGCAGGTTGGAGGCGGGAGCACCATGCAGGGGCAATACGGCGGTGCGGCAGGCCTGCACGGGCAAGCTTCCCAGTTGCTGAGCACGGTCCACTACGTCCTCGGCCATCTGGCGGTAGGTGGTCCATTTGCCGCCCGTGATAGTGAGCAGCCCCGAGGCAGATACCAGCAGCTTGTGGCTGCGCGAAATTTCCTTGGTGGCGGCCCCAGCCTGCGTGGGTGCGGCCAGCGGGCGCAGGCCGGCCCAGATGCTGAGCACGTCGTGGAGTTGCGGCGGGCGCGTGAGGTAGCGGCCGGCGGTTTCGAGAATGAAGCGGATTTCTTCGGCCTGGGCTAGGGGCTCTAATGTGGCCTGCGGCACCAGCGTATCGGTGGTGCCTACCACCACGCGGCCCAGCCACGGTACCGCAAACAGCACCCGGCCGTCGGGCGTCTGTGGAATCATGAGGGCCTCGGGGCCGGGCAGAAAATCGGCGGGCAGCACTACGTGTACGCCCTGGCTGGGGCGCACCAGCGGCGCGGCGGCGGGCGTGTCGAGGCGCAGCACTTCATCCACGAATACGCCGGTGGCATTCACTACCACGTTGGCCTGCAGCGTATAGGTGCGGCCCGTTTCCTGGTCGTGGGCGGTGGCGCCACACACGCGGCCGGTGGCGTCTTTCTGCAGCCCGGTTACGGCCATGTAGTTGAGTACGGTGGCGCCGTGGTCGGCGGCGGTGCGGGCCAGCGTGAGGGCCAGGCGGGCATCGTCGAACTGCCCATCGAAGTAGCGCACGCCGCCGCGCAGTCCCGCGGGCTGCACGCCCGGCAGGTGTTGGGCAGCTTCGGCCGCACTCAGCAGGTGGGCCCCGCCAATGCCCCGGCGGCCGGCCAGCAGATCGTAGAGCTTCAGCCCCAGCAGGTACCAGGGCCGCTCCCACCACCGGTAGCACGGAATCACGAAGGCTTGGCGGTACGCCAAGTGGGGCGCGTTGCGCAGCAGCCGGGCCCGTTCGCGCAGGGCCTCGCGCACCAGCCCCACCTGTCCCTGCGCCAGGTAGCGCACGCCGCCGTGCACCAGCTTGGTGCTGCGGCTGCTGGTACCCTGGGCAAAATCTGTGCGCTCCAGCAGCAGGATGCGGTAGCCGCGGCTGGCGGCATCCACAGCCACGCCCAGCCCCGTGGCCCCGCCCCCGATGATGAGCACGTCCCAGACCGGCGTTTCAGCGAGTTGAGTGAGGTGAGTTTCGCGGGTGAAGCAGTGCATAGCGTTCAGCGAGCCATAATTGGAATGCCAGTATACGCAACTCGCCGCCAGGTTTGGCTTATTTTTTTAGCCAATTAGCCGCCAGTTATTTATCGGATCGTCAGAAACTTGACTGGCAACCAGTTCCGTTGCCGGCCGTCAGCATTGAAGCTGAACACTAACAACCTTGGCACACGCTAGCAGGTACACCCCAGCAGCGAGTTCGGCAGCAAGCGCTGCATTTCAGCCATGCTGCGGCCTCGTTTCACCTGTTCAATTTCCCCTAAAGCCAAACGCTTATGCTAGCCATGGACTACCGGGGCCCGAAAAGGGTCCGCGCCGTGCAAAAACCCATGCCGGAGATAAAGCACCCGCAGGATGCCATTGTACGCGTATTGCGCACCTGCATTTGCGGCTCCGACCTGCACCTCTACAACGGCAACGTGCCTGACACCCGCGTGGGCTCCACCTTCGGCCACGAGTTCGTGGGCGAAATCGTGGAAATCGGGGCCGATGTCACCAAAGTAAAAGTGGGCGACCGGGTACTGGTGCCCTTCAACATTGCCTGCGGCGAGTGCCACTTCTGCCGCCAAGGCATGTTCGGCAACTGCCACGAATCCAACACCGAATCGACGGCCGTAGGGGCCATTTTCGGCTACTCACACACGGCCGGCGGCTACAACGGCGGCCAAGCCGAATACGCCCGGGTGCCCTACGCCAACGTGGGGCCCACCATCATTCCGCCGGATATGGACCTCGACGACGCCGTGCTGCTCACCGACGTCATCCCGACCGGCTACCAGGCCGCCGAAATGGCCGGCATCCAGACCGGCGACACGGTGGTGGTATTTGGGGCAGGGCCGATTGGCATTGTGGCCGCCCGCTGCGCCTGGCTGTTTGGGGCCGGCCGCGTCATCATTATTGATCAGGAAGACTACCGCCTGGAGTTTGCCTGCAACTACTCCTACTGCGAGGCCTACAACTTCAAGGAAATGAACGACCCGGTGCTGTTCATCAAGAAAATCACCGACTGGATGGGCGCTGACTGCGTGATTGATGCCGTGGGCGCCGAGGCGGCCGGCAACACTATGCAGACCGTAACGGGCCGCAAGCTGCTGCTGCAGGCGGGCTCGGCTACGGCGCTACACTGGGCCATCAACTCCGTGAAGAAAGGCGGCGTGGTGAGCATCGTGGGCGTATATGGCCCTACAGACAACCTCGTGCCTATCGGCAACATGATGAATAAGGGCCTCACCATCCGGGGCAACCAGACTTCGGTGAAGCGCCTGCTGCCGCGCCTGATTGAGCACGTGCAGAACGGCGTGCTCAACCCCAAGGCGCTGATTACGCACCGCATCCCGCTGGAAGACGTGGCCGACGGCTACCGCATGTTCTCCGCCAAGCTGGACAACTGCATCAAAACCGTGCTGATGCCCCCCACCGCCAACCAGTAACGCCTCGTTATCATGGAAAAGACTCCAAAGAACACCCCGAAAAACCCGCGCATCGACCCCAAGCAGATCAAAGGCTGGGGCATTGATGCCGACCCCAAGAACGACCCCACCTACCCCATGCGCAAGCGCATGAACGTGGGCGAAGACCCCGACAGCAAGCACCGCCCCGACCACCTGCAGCCGGAGGACACGGAAGTGCTGCGCTCCATTGAGCGGCCCGATGTGTCGGCCGTGTTCGGCACGCCGGCCCCGCCGATGGGGTTGAGCGGCTTGATCCGCCGGGCCGCCTTCAAGTACAGCGAGAATGAGTACAAACACTGGCTGCCGCTCATCGTGGCCGACCGGGTGGGCGTGGTGGAAGGCATTGTGGCCGACCTGTCCCACGGCAAGCTGCCTAACATCTGGGCCGAGAAAGGCTATGATATGGAGTGGAAATACAACCGCCCGGCCTTCGTGACTAAGCTGGCTACGATTGGCGCCGTCACGGCTGGTTTGGTGGTGTGGCTTTCTTCTGGTAAGAAAAAGCAGCCCAAACCCGTCAAGAAAGACTATTTGAGCCGGTTTTAATTGGCCACTACGTTAGCGCAGCGTAGAACAAAAAAACGCCCCAGCTTTTCAGCTGGGGCGTTTTTTTGTTCTCTAGGCTAGCCAGTTGGCAACAGCCAGACAGTTTACTTGCGGCCTTCGATGATTTCGTCGACCACAGCTGGGTCGAGCAGCGTGGTGGTGTCGCCGAGGCTGCTGATTTCGCCCTCGGCCACCTTGCGCAGGATGCGGCGCATGATTTTGCCGGAGCGGGTTTTGGGCAAACCCGATACAATCTGAATCTTGTCGGGCTTGGCGATTTTGCCGATCTGGGCCACGATGGTTTCGATGATGCTGGCTTCGATGTGTGCCTTATCGGACTCCTTCTCCACGGCCCCCGAGCGGCAGATGACGTAAGCGTAGATGCCCTGGCCCTTCACATCGTGCGGGAAAGCCACCACCGCCGACTCGATGACGTTGTGATTCTGGTTGATGGCGTTTTCGATTTCGGCCGTGCCGAAGCGGTGGCCGCTCACGTTTATCACGTCGTCGACGCGGCCGATGATGCGGTAGAGGCCGTCGGGGTCGCGACGGGCGCCGTCGCCGGTGAAGTAGTAGCCTTTGTAGGGCGCGAAGTAGGTTTGCACGGCCCGGTCATGGTCGCCGTAGGTGGTCCGGATGATGCCGGGCCAGCTGTGCTTAATGGCGAGGTAGCCTTCCTGGTCGTTGCCTTCGATTTCGGTGCCATCCTGATTGAGGAGCACGGGCTGGATCCCAGGTAGCGGCAGGCCCGCGTGGGTGGGCTTGCTGGGCGTGATGCCGGCCAAGGCCGAAATCATAATGCCGCCGGTTTCGGTCTGCCACCACGTATCCACAATGGGGCAGCGCTCTTTGCCCACGTGCTGGAAATACCAGTACCAAGCTTCCTCGTTGATGGGCTCCCCTACCGACCCCAGCACCCGCAGCGAGTCGAGGGAGTAGCTGAGCACGTTATCCAGCGGAGCAGCCATCAGGCTGCGGATGGCCGTGGGCGCGGTGTAGAAGATGCTGACCGAGTGCTTGTCGATGACTTCCCAGAAGCGGCCGGCGTCGGGGTACGTGGGGATGCCCTCGAACATGAGCGAGGTGCTGCCGGCCAGCAGCGGGCCGTAGAGCAGGTAGGTGTGGCCGGTCACCCAGCCGATGTCGGCGGTGCACCAGTAGATGTCGTTTTCTTCCACCTGAAACACGTTGCGGAACGTGTAATCGGCCCACACCATGTAGCCGGCGGTGCTGTGCACCACGCCCTTGGGCTTGCCGGTGCTGCCCGAGGTGTAGAGAATGAACAGCGGATCTTCGGCGTCCATTTCCTCGGCGGGACAGGTTTTGGCCACGCCCTCGGCTTCCTCGTGGTACCACACGTCGCGGCCGTCCTTCATCTGCACGGGCCAGCCCAGGTGCTCCACTACAATCACACGGCGCACGCCGGGGCAGGTTTCCAGGGCCTCATCCACCACGCGCTTCACTGGAATCTGCTTGGCACCGCGGTTGAGGCCGTCGGCGGTGAGCACCACGGTGGCCTGGGCGTCGTTCACCCGGTCGGAAATAGCGGTGGCCGAGAAGCCGGCAAAAATCACGGAATGCACTGCTCCGATGCGGGCGCAGGCCAGCACCGCAATGGCCAGCTGCGGAATCATGGGCATGTAGATGCACACCCGGTCGCCTTTTTCCACGCCGTTGTTGTGCAGCACGTTGGCAAAGCGGCAGACCTCCTGGTGCAGCTCGCGGTAGGTGAGACGCAGGTGGCGGGTCTTGGTGTCGTTGGGCTCGTAGATGATGGCCAGCTTGTTGCCGCGCGTGGCTAGGTGCCGGTCGAGGCAGTTTTCGGTGATGTTGAGGCGGGCGCCCTGGAACCACTCGTTGTGGCCGGTAGCCATATCGGAGTGCAGCACCTTGTTCCACTTGCGGCGCCACGTGAAGGGCGCGGCCACATCGGCCCAGAACTGCTCGGGGTCTTCGGTGCTGCGGCGGTAGGCGTCGTGGTACTCTTCCAGGGTACGGATGCGGGCGTGTTTCACGGGAGCTTCGGGCATGGTATGGGGAGAATTGAGGTGGTGAAATTTTAAGGCTAGTTCCCCTCCTTGGAAAGGAGGGGCTAGGGGTGGTTGATGAACGTTGGACGGTTTTTAGAGCTAGAATCAGATGATTTTCAACGATTGTCAACCACCCCTAGCCCCTCCTTTCCAAGGAGGGGAACTAGCTTTTAGCTTTAGCTTATAGCTGCTGGGTTTTCAAACGCCTGCCCTATCTGCCTTCGGCGCAGCACCTCCCGGATTTCGTCGAGGATGGCGGGGTCGTCGATGGTGGACGGGATGGGGCAGTCTTCGCCGTCGGCGAGCTGGCGCAGGGTTTTGCGCAGGATTTTGCCGGAGCGGGTTTTGGGCAGGCGCGCCACCACGGCCGCGTGCCGGAAGCAGGCCACCGCCCCAATCTGCTCCCGGATCAGGCGCACCAGCTCCTGCTCCAGTTGGGTTTCGGGGAGGGTCTGGCCGTCTTTGAGCACCACCAGCCCCACGGGCACCTGGCCGCGCAGCTCGCAGGCAATGCCCAGCACGGCGCACTCGGCCACGGCGGGATGGGCGGCCAGCAGCTCCTCCATCTCGCCGGTGCTCAGGCGGTGGCCGGCCACGTTCATCACGTCATCCACCCGGCCCATGATGTAGAGGTAGCCCTCGGCGTCGCGGTAGCCGCCGTCGCCGCTGAGGTAGTAGCCGGGGAAGGTGTCGAGGTAGCTGCGCTGGAAACGGGCGTCGTCGTGCCAGAGGGTGGGCAGGCAGCCGGGCGGCAGCGGCAGGCGCACCGCCACTAGGCCGGTGGTGCCGCGCGGCACGGGCAGGCCGGCTTCGTCGAGAATCTGCACGTCGTAGCCGGGCACGGGGTGGCCGGCGCTGCCGGCGCGGGGCCCGGGCATATCGGGCAAACCCACCAGCGTGGCCAGCATCGGCCAGCCCGACTCGGTCTGCCACCAGTGGTCGACCACGGGCACACCCAGCGTGGCGCCGGCCCAGTCGTAGGTGGCGGGGTCGCACCGCTCGCCGGCCACAAACAGGTGACGCAGGCTGCTGAGGTCGTACTTGCCGGCGAGCTGGCCGCTGGGGTCTTCCTTCTTGATGGCCCGGATGGCGGTGGGCGCCGTAAACAGCACCCGCACCTGATAGTCCTGGATGATGCGCCAAAACGTGCCGGCGTCGGGCGTGCGTACGGGCTTGCCCTCAAACAGCACCGTGGTGCAGCCGTGCAGCAGCGGCCCGTACACGATGTAGCTGTGGCCCACGGCCCAGCCCAGGTCGGAGGCGGCCCAGAAGTTTTCGCCGGGCTGCACGTCATAAATGGCGCTCATGCTGTACTTCAGGGCTACAGCGTGGCCGCCGTTGTCGCGCACCACGCCTTTGGGCTTGCCGGTGGTGCCGCTGGTGTAGAGGATGTAGAGCGGGGCGGTGGCGTCGAGCGGCACGGCCGGCACGGGGGCCGCCTCTAGCAGCGTGCGGTAGTCCACGTCGCGCGGAGCCTGCATTTCCGCCGCGCAGAAGTCGCGCTGCAGCACCACCACATGGGCGGGTTTGTGGGTGGCCTTGCTGATGGCGGCATCCACGAGGGGCTTGTAGGGAATGGGCATCGTGACTTCCATGCCCGCCGAAGCGCAGACGATAACGCGGGGCTGGGCATCGTCAATGCGCACGGCCAGCTCGTGGGGCGCAAAGCCGCCAAACACCACCGAATGCACCGCCCCCAGCCGGGCGCAGGCCAGCATGGCCACCACCGCCTCGGGCATATTGGGCATGTAGATGATGACCCGGTCGCCGCGCTGCACGCCCAGCTGGCGCAGGCCGCCGGCAAAGCGGCTGGTGAGGTCCAGCAGCTCGCGGTAGGTGTAGCAGCGCACGGTACCGGTCACGGGCGAATCGTAAAGCAGGGCCGGCTGGTCGGCGCGGCCGTTTTCTACGTGGTAGTCCAGGCAGAGCCAGCTGGTATTGAGCTGCCCGCCCCGAAACCAGCGGTAGAACCCGGTATCGGGGGCCTGGCTGAGCACCGGCCGGGGCGGCTGCCGGAACCAGTGCAGCTGCTGCGCCTGCGCGGACCAGAAAGCTTCGGGGTCCTGGAGGCTGGCGGCGTATTCGGCAGAGTAAGTCATGGGCGGGATGGTGGCGGAGTGGCGGGGTGGTCCTACCAATTCCCCGAAGGGGTTAGTAGGACCACTAAGTCGTTGCAGGCAGGTCGTTCGGGTGGTAGTGGTCCTACGAAGCCCTTCGGGCGATTCGTAGGACCACTACCCCTTACAGCACTACGAGCAGGCTTTTTACTTTTTCCATGAGCTGGCGGGTGCTGAAGGGCTTGGGCAGGTAGAGGTCGGCGCCGGCGTCGTAGCCTTTCTGCACGTCGGCCTCCTTGCTTTTGGCCGAGAGCATCACCACGCGGGTGGCGGTGCGGTCGGGGCGCTGGCGCAGGTGGCGGCACACCTGGTAGCCGTCGACGTCGGGCATCATAATATCGAGCAGCACCACGTCGAAGGCGGTGTGGTCGATGGCCTCCAGGGCTTCGGTGCCGTTGCGGGCAATGCTGACCTGGTAGCCGCTTTTGCGCATCAGAAATTCCAGCGACATGACGATGTTGGGCTCGTCATCGACAATGAGAATGTGCGGGGCGGTAGGCATGGGGTAGTTGTTTTCGGAGGATGGGCGTGGGTGGAGCGGAATTGCGAGTGAACGTCATGCTGAGCTTGTCGAAGCATCTCGCGTGCTGACGCTGAAATGGTAATCTGACGTCAGCACGCGAGATGCTTCGACAAGCTCAGCATGACGTTCTTTGTGGCCTGAAACGCTCATACAACCGGCAATTCAAACGAGAACCGCGCGCCCTGCTCCGGGGCGCTTTCCACCCAGATGCGGCCGGCGTGCAGCTCCACTATTTTCTTGGTGATGGCCAAGCCCAGGCCCGAGCCCTCGGGCTTGCGCATGGTCTGGTTGCGGGCCTGGAAGAACTTGTCGAAGATGAGTTGGTGAAACGCCGGGTCGATACCCTTGCCGTTGTCCTGCACCGTGATGCGCAGACAGTCGGCGGGGGTTTCCACGCTCACTAGGATGCGGCCGTCGCCATCGGCGCGGCACGACTTAACGGCGTTGGAGAGCAGGTTCACCAGCACCTGCATCAGCCGGTCCCGGTCGCCGGAAAGGGGCGGCAAACCGGGTGGCACGGCCAGGTCGAGGTGGATGTGCTTGGCGCGCATGAGCTGGCCAATGGCTTCCAGCGCGTCGGTGATGACGTCGGCCACGTCCACCGGGGCCTTTTCCAGCGTGGCCTTGCCCGACTCGTACTTTTCCAGGTCCAGCACCAACGTAATCAGGCGGCTCAGGCGCTCCGACTCCTTGGTGATGGTGAGCAGAAACCGGTGCTGCTCCTCTTCTTCCAGGTCGGGGTTGTCGGTGAGGATTTCCGACAGCGCCCGGATGCTGGTGAGCGGCGTGCGCAGCTCGTGCGTAACGGTGTAAAGGAACTCGTCTTTGTGCTGATCCAGCTCCTGCAGCTGGTCGTAGGCGGCCTGCAGTTCCTGCGTAAGGCGCTGCAGCTGCCGCTGCTGCTTCTGCAGCTGGCGGTTGGCTTCCAGCAGCTGCTGGCTTTCGCGCAGGATGCCCACTACGTTGTCGAAGCTGATGTCCTCCACTCCTACCGACGAGCGCAGCAGCAGCCGCGCCGACGCCGGCCCGATGCTGCCGGCCAGCAGCTTTTCGGCGTAGGCCAGCAGGCGCGGATCGGCCTGGGGCGGAGCGGGTGTGCCGTCGGTTTCGGGCGCGTGGGCATCCGGAAACCGCTCCTCGAAGGCCCGCAGCGCCTGGTTGGTGCGCTTCTTCCCGAGGAAGCCAGCCAGCAGCGCCCGCACGTCGGGCAAAGCCGCCACGCCCTGCCAGCCGGCGCGCCCCTCGAAGCCGGCGCCGTGCCGGAACACGTCCACGAACACGTCGGCCTGGTGCAGCTCCAGGTCGGTGGGCTGGCGCCGGAGCGACACCCCCACGTACAGCGCCAGGTTGAAAAACCAGCTCCAGAACAGCCCGTGCGACAGGTAATCGAGACCTTCGAGGTGGAACAAGGCAAACGGCCGCAGCCAGTGCAAGCCAAACAGCCCCTCGCGCAGCACGGTGTCGGGCAGCAGCTCCGGCCCGACCAGCGTGGGCAGCACCAGCGTGTAGAACCACACCACGAAGCCCGCCAGAATGCCCGCCGTGGCGCCCTGCCGGGTGCCGCCCTTCCAGTAGAGGCCGCCCAGCACCACCGGCACAAACTGCGCCACCGCCGCAAACGACACCAGCCCGATGTTCACCAGCGGCAGCAGGTGGCTGACTTCCACGTAGTAGCCGTAGGCCAGCAGCAGCACCAGCACCACGGCCAGCCGGCGGCTGTGCAGCGCCACCTGGCCCAGGTAGGCAAACCAGCGCGGCCCCTCGGCGCGGGCGGCCGGCACCCGCACCAGCAGCGGCATCAGCAGGTGGTTGCTCATCATCACGCTCAGCGCAATGGTTTCCACGATGATCATGCTGCTGGCCGCCGACAGCCCGCCCAGGTAGATGAGCAGCGCCAGCCACGGCCGGCCCGCCTGCAGCGGCAGCGCCAGCACAAACGTGTCGGCATCGAGCTGGCCGGCCCCGTCGAGCAGGCGCCCGCCAAAGGCCAGCGGCAGCACAAACAGGTTGATGACGATGAGGTAGAGCGGAAACAGCCACATGGCCTTGCGCAGGTGGTTTTCGTTGACGTTTTCCACCACCGCCACCTGAAACTGCCGCGGCAGCAGCAGAATGGCCGACATGCTCAGCAGCAGCAGCGTGAGCCACTGGCTGCCGCCGGTGCCAGCGCCCTGCAGCGTAAACAGCCGGCTCAAATCAGGCACTTTGGCGGCCCGCTCAAACACATCGGCAAAGCCATCAAACAGGCCGTAGGTAACGAACAGGCCAGCCGCCAGAAACGCCACCAGCTTCACGAGGCTTTCCAAAGCCACAGCCAGCACCATGCCCTCATGCCGCTCGGTGGCTTCGATGGAGCGGACCCCGAAAATGACGGTGAAAAACGCCAGCGCCACCGTAGTAGCAAACGCCGACGACACCCCCACGCTGCCCGCCGCATGCAGCGTGCCGCCGCCCCCGGTCAGAATATCAAAGGAGGCGGCAATAGCCTTGATCTGCAGCGAAATATAGGGTACCACGCCCAGCACGCACACCACCGTCACGAGGGCGCCCAGCCAGGCGCTTTTGCCGTAGCGCGCCGAGATGAAGTCGGCAATGGAGGTGAGGCGCTGCAGCCGGCAGATGCGGATGATTTTGCGCAGCACCAGCCACGCCATCGGGGCCATGAGCGTGGGCCCGAGGTAGATGCCCACGAACTCCAGCCCGAAGTACGCGGCCCGCCCCACCGAGCCATAGTACGTCCAGGCAGTACAGTACACGGCCATGCTCAGGGCGTACACGTAGGGGTTGCTCACCAGGCTCCGCCGCGCCGAACCAGCCCGTCGCTCCGCCGCATACGCCACCCCAAACAACAGAGCGAGGTAGCCAAACGAAAAGCCAATGACGAGCCAGGTGGGCATGAGGTTTTACTTAGTAATTGAGAATTAGTAATGAAGAATTCTCAGGCGATTTTGAGGTGAATGAACGGGCATTGGTCGGGTAGCAAAATACCGGTGCAACTCTTGGTGCTTGCAGTACTCAGTCAATTCTCAATTACTAATTCTTCTCACCAACCAACCGGTCAGGGCTACCAGCGCCGACCAGGCGAGCAGCACGTAGAGGTAGAGCCCGGGGATGCCGCCGATGCGCGTTTCCCGGTCGAAGGTGCCCAGGAACGGGAACGTGAGCAGCACCCCGAACAGCACGGCCACGAACAGCAAGCGCTGCCCCAGCCGCTGTTCTGGGCGGTCGGGCGGCGGGACGGAGGACAGTGCGGGGCTAGGTTTGGAGGGAGCAGACATGCGGGGAAGACGAGCTGGTAGCAGGAGGCCGGTAGCAGTACCGGCAGCGCTTAAACCTACAAAATCCGCCGAACCAACGGCCCGGCGGATTTTGTAGGTTTCGGCCGGAAACAGGCAGCCTATTTTACATCGCCGGAGTTTTCCTCCATCAGCTTCACGTTGCGCACGTCCTTCATCAACGCCTGCCCGATAAACCAGCAGATCAGGGCAATGATGACCGGATAGAGCAGGCCGGCGAAGCTGCTGTAGGTTTTGAACAGCGTGCCTTCGGGCTGGGCCGCGGCGCGCAGCGTGAGGGCCGTGGCAATAAACGGCACGAAGCCCCCAAACACGCCGTTGCCGATGTGGTAGGGCAGCGACAGGCTGGTGTAGCGTACTTTCGTGGGGAACAACTCCACCAAGTAAGCCGCAATCGGGCCGTAGGCCATGGTCACGAACAGCACCAGGCAGAAGGTGAGCACTGTCATGGGCACGAGGCTGGGCGTCAGGGCTTTCATCACGGCCGGCACGGCTTTGCCGCTGGCATCCACGGTGGCGGCAGTTACTTCCGTCAGGGGGCCGGCAAAAGCCTTAAGGCCGTAGAAAATCGGGATGGTGAACAGCGCACCGCAGAGCAGGCCCATCATGATGATCTTTTTGCGGCCGATGCGGTCGGAGAGGCTGCCGAAGTACACGAAGAACGGCGTGGCAATCAGCAGGGCAATGCACAGCACCAGCGAGGCGTCCACGAGGTCGAGCTTGAGCGTGTTCTGCATGAAGGAGTAGGCGTAGAACTGGCCGGTGTACCACACCACGCCCTGGCCCATGGTAGCGCCGAACAGCGAAATCAGCACGAGGCGGCGGTTTACGGGGTTCACGAACGACTCGCGCAGCGGGTTGGTGCTGGTCTTGCCCTCGGCCTTAGCCTTGGCAAACAGCGGCGACTCGTGCAGCTTGCGGCGGATGTAGTAGGAAGCAATTACCAGCAGACCCGACAACAGGAACGGAATGCGCCAGCCCCACTCCTTGAAGGCGTCCTCGCCCATGGTTTTGCGGGTGGTGATAATCACCAGAATGCTCAGAAACAGGCCGGCCGTGGCCGTAATCTGGATAAACGAGGTGTAATAGCCGCGTTTGTTGTCCGGCGAGTGCTCAGCCACATAAGTGGTGGCGCCGCCATACTCGCCGCCCAAAGCCAGGCCCTGCAGCAAGCGCAGCAAGGTCACGATGATGGGGGCGGCAATGCCGATTTTGTCGTAGCTCGGAATCAGGCCGGTCACGAACGTGGCGCCGCCCATAATCAGCAGCGTCAGCAGAAACGTGTACTTGCGCCCGATCATGTCGCCGATGCGGCCGAAGAACACGGCCCCAAACGGCCGCACCACAAAGCCCGCCCCGAACACGGCCAGCGTGCCCAGAATGGTGTCCTCAATCTTGCCCGTCGAGCCAAACAGCACCGGCCCGATGATGGCGGCCAGCGAGCCGAAAATGTAGAAGTCGTACCACTCGATTACGGTGCCCACCGAGGAGGCCGTAATCACCTGCCAGATCTTGCTGGTCGAAACGTCGTTGTTGTCGTGCGTCACGGCACCGGCCGTGCCGGCCACGGGGGCGGCCCCGGAATACGCTCCGGAGTCGCGCTGCGGTAGGTTTTGGTTCATGATGGACAGAATGAAGTGGGAAGATGAAGTTGCGGATGAAAACCACGTCCGGCGCAGAAATCAGCCCGTTTTCCGGGGCTGATTCCTGCTTTAGTGGCCGTAAGTCGGGAGGAAATTTCCTACAGGGCTACCTGCGTCTGGAGCGTGATTTCCGGCTTGTAGTTCACGTTGTTCACGTCGGTGAAATCAGGCCGGGCGCGGTAGTTGAGCGTGAACTTGGCGTTGTGGCCGTCGATGTAGAAGTTGGCGCCCGCATCGAAGATGTTCACGTTCTGTTGCTCGCCATCAGACTTGCGCAGGCCTTCGTAGCCGGCCAGCAGGTGCGAGGCGTAGGGCTGCACCCGCAGCTTGGGGCCCAGCAGGTTTTTGGGCAGCAGGTAGCCGGCCTGCACGTAGCCCACGTTGCCGGTGCCGGAGTGCGGCACGGCGTTGCCACGGCGGGCATCAGTGCCCCAACCAGGGTTGGCGGCCCCGATGAAGCGGGTGTGGTTGGGGCCCATGTTGTAGTTGTAGTACACGGCGTAGGCCGTGAAAGCCGTGCCGGTTTCTTTGTTGATCGGCGTATCGAAGAACACGTCGGCCGAGAACAGGGCAATGTCGTGCTTGTCAACCGGTACAGTATTGAAGGCGCTGGTACCGGCGGCCGTGGCGGCGGCAATGCCCGCCGCATCGAGCACGCTGTTGCTGGAGCGCGACACCATGCCGTCCTTGTTGTAGAAGAAGCCGGCTCCGATGTTGAACACGCGCTTGGCGCCCAAGTACGTACCCACGTTGAACGGCAGCAGATTGGCTTCCTGATCCAGGAACTCGTAGCTGAAGTAGCCCTGGTAGATGTGGTTGGTGCCCTGCGGATTGTACTGCGCCACGTTGGTGCCGCGGTTGACGGCGGCAGCGCCTGTGCCGGTGGTGGTACCCAGGCCCAGCGGCGTGCTGAAGGCCCCGGTCTGGTTGGTCAGGAACGACTCGTTGACCGACAGCACGTAGTCGAGCTTGCCCACGCGGCCCTTGCCGTACACGCCAATACCCCGCACAAACTGGTCGATGGCTTCAATAACCGGCCAGTTGGTGAGCGGAGCGTCGAGCGTGAGGTAGTTGATGGTGCTGGAGCGCGTCATGCGCGAGAGGCCGTTCTGGTAGTGCATACCGGCGCCCAAGTTCAGGTACTTGTTGACCTTGTACTCCACCACGGCCTCGTGCACAAACAGCTGGGGCTTCTTGCCATCCACGGCCGGCGCAAAGCCTCCGCTCACCGCCGTCTGGTTGTTGATGCCGATGTGAGTGTACACCAGAAACCGCGGGTTCAGCTGCGACAGCACGATAAGGCGCGAGCGGCGCAGGGCGAAGTCTATCTGATCAGACTGGGGCTTGCCGGGCGCCCGGAGCGTGCCGGTGTTGTTTTCAGTGTAGCGCGCCCACACCTGGTGCCAAGTGATGAAGCGGATATACTTGGAGCCATCGGCCGAGATATTCACCTTCATGCCCGGCCCATACGGAGCCGACTCGGTGGGCGCCGGTGGGGTGGCCGCTACCACGGGGGCAGGAGCCGCCGGCGCCGGGGCCGGCGGGGTGGTGCTGGGTGGCGGGGTAGGCGTCACCTGAGCCGAAGCTCCGGCGGCCGAAAGAAGGGCACTCAGCGCCAGCGCGTAACGGGTGTTTTGCATGGTAGAGGTGGTGGGAATGGAAGTGGGAGAAGCGCAGGAAAGGCAGCCAGCCCCTTGCCGGGGCCAGACTACACCACCAAGTAGCGGAATCCCTGAACAGAAGCCACTTCATTGCTATACTTCCGCTAACCACTATAGCCGCTACCCCTGCCGGAACCGCTCCCAGCGGATCATCATGTACTTGTCGCCCAGCTCCGTCACCATCAGCCCGGCTTCTTTCAGGTTTTCAGGCTTCTGAAAAAACTCCGCCAATTCCTTTTGATTGAGAATCTTATAGGTGGGGTGATACTCGGTCTGGCGGGGCGCCTTCACCCCGTACTTCTTCACCCAGTTCATCACGCTCACGTGGCTCACGCCCAGCAGCCGCTCAATCTCGCGGTAGCTCACACCCTCCACATACAGCTGCAGCGCCTTGATGACGTAGTACGGATTGGTTTCCTTGCCCGTCTTGGCCACCGAGTAGTGGTAGCCGCAGTTGCGGCACTTATAACGCTGCCTTCCTCCCACTATGCCACTTTTGGTAGCTTCCTTGGATTCGCACTTCGGGCAGCTGATCTGGGCCATGAGTAGGTGAGTAAGTGGTTACTAAATAGCTATAGCTAATTAGTAAAGATATACCATTTTAGCAAGTATTGAGCGTTATACGCAGATATACCTTTGCCGGCCATGAACTACGGACGATATAAGAAGATACGCGGCGGCAAACGCCACCTGAAACGCCTGGTGCAGCTGAGCCAAACCGCGGCGTCACTCTCAGAGCAAAGATTACAACACTCTTCTTACGACTACAAGTGGCTGGGCCTGGGCATCTGGCACTGGCACCATCGGCAACCGCCGAAACGGGTGCGGCAGCTGGCTGCCCAGCACCCGCTCACCACCTTTTTCAACTGGCAACAACAGCTACAAGCGCAGCCCGAGCCATTCTATCTGGCTATCTGGCTGGTTTGTAGCCCTGAGTTTGCACACAGCTCAAAAGTAGTAGCAGCAATCCAAGAAATGCGGGCGCGGTATCGTGACAGACTTCAGGAAGCTGACCCAGCGGGCCCTCCCCTGCCGGCAGAATACCGCGCCTTGCCCGGGGCCAATCAGTTGACATGGCACGCGCACCCTTGGGAAGTTCTGGTGGATTCGTTTGATTACCCGGACGGCTGGCCGGCCTGGGCGCTGGCAAAACCGCATTACCTCTGTCAGCCGGAGGATAATGATGAGTACCTGATGGTGCAGACCGGCTGGGTATGGGTGGGGCAGGCGGCTGGGGTATCAACCGCGTAGCAGAGTGGCCAGCAGGGCATCCACGGCCAGGGCCAGGCGGCGCATGTCCAGGCGGGCCAGGGTGTCGGTGGGCTGGTGGTAGTGCTTGTTGCGGTAGAAAGCCGTGTCGGTGAGCAGCACGGCGGAGTAGCCGAACTGCCAGTAGTTGAGGTGGTCGGAGAAGTCGATGCCGGGCAGCCAGGCCGGGGCCTTGAAGCGCCGCACGGGCAGCGTGGCCAGGCCTTTGTAGCGGCGCGCAAACTGCCGCCCAAACTGTCCGTTGCCGAATTTCTGGGCCACCGTCACGTAGTTGCCGCGGCCGCCATACACCCATTTCAGCGGCCCAAACGGGTAGTCCTGACTGCCTTTTCGGTCGTCGTAATAGCCCAGCATTTCCAAAGCCACCATGCCGCGCACCGGCACGCCGGCGTCGTGTAGCGCCCGGGCGTGCACGTAGCTGCCCATCTGCGGCGTCCGAAAAAACGGCGGCTCTTCCAGCGTGTAGGCCACTAGCTCAATGCCGTAGGGCAGCGTGGGCTGGCGCCCCAGCAGCCGGGCCAGCTCCAGCAGCGCCGCCACGCCGGTGCCGTTGTCGTCGGCGCCGGGCTGCTCGCCGCATACATCGTAGTGCGCCCCCACCACCAGCCGCGGGCCGGTGGCAGGCCCAAAGTGGCCGATGACGTTGTAATACGTGTTGCCCTGCACGTCGTAGGGCTGCCGCACGGGCTGGGCGCCGGCCGCCTGCAGCTGCTGCTCGATGTAGCGCGCGGCCTGGTTGAGGCTGGGCAGGTGCTGATAGTTGCGCGGCTCGGGGGTGCCGATGAGGGCCACCAGATGCTGCCGCAGCTGGCTGGTATCGGCTGGGGCAGCCGGGGGAAGTACTTGAGCGGCAGCTTGCAGTGGCAGCAGGGCCGCCAGCCATAGCGGAAGCGTAGAAACTGGCATCGGGATAGGGATAAAGGGAAATTGCCGGGCTGGTAAGATAGCAGGCTCGTCGGACTGCGGGCGGAATTCGTCGGGTGGTTCGCCCACGTGGCTTGCCACGCGTTACAGGCGTGGTTACCTTCACGCATGATCATCTGTCGTTGGGTGCCGTTGTTGGGTGTTTTGCTGCTGCTGTCCGGCCCATTGGCCCGGGCCCAGAGCCCCGAATCTGCGCCACTGAAGCGCGCCCTGGCCCGGGCCACTTCCGACACGGCCTGCGTGCTGCTGCTGGCCGACCTGAGCGCCACCTACCGCTACTCCCGCTTCGACTCCGTGCGCTACTACGCCCAGCGTGGGCTGCGGCTGGCCCGCCGTATCGGGTTCCGCCGGGGCGAGGGGCGCTGCCTGTCGAGGCTGGGCATTCTGATGGGTGAGCGGGGCAACCTGCCCGCCGCCCTGCGCATCAACCTGCAGGCGCTGCAGCTCAACGAAGACAGCCACGACCTGGCCGGCACGGCCCGCACCCTCAACCAGACTGGCCTGCTCTACTTCGCCCTCGACGATTTTAGGCCGGCGCTGCGCTATTTCTTCCGGGCCCTGCAGCTGTATGAGCAGAGCGGCAGCACCGACGACTCGCAGCTGATCAGCGTGCTCACCAACCTGGGCGCCAGCTACGAGGGCCTGCACCAACTAGATTCCACGGCCTACTTCCTCGACCGGGCGCATGCCCTCACCATTGCCCCGCACCCACGCGGCTGGAGCTGCTGGGGTAATCCGCTGCCTTACGTACTGCGCGAAATCGGCCTGCTGCATGCCTCGCGGGGCCAAACGGCCCAGGCCATTGTGTACTACCACCGCAGCGCCGCCGCCGCCGTGCCCGAAAACGACCAGCGCAGCCGCAGCCGGGCCTATCAGTACTTGGCCGAGCTCTACCGCTCCCGCCAGCTGCCCGATTCCAGCATATTCTACGCCCGGCGGGCCCTTGCAGTGGGCCAGACGCTGCCTTTCACGCTGGGCATTCTGCGCAACAGCGCCCTGCTGGCCAACGCCTTCGAGGCCCGCGGCCGTCCCGACAGCACGCTCAAGTACCTGCACATCATGCTCACGGCCCAGGACAGCCTGCACGACCCGCAGCGTATCAAGCAGCTCGATGCCATCGGCTTCGCCGAGCAGCAGCGCCTGCGCCAGCTGGAAGAGGAAACCACCCGCTTCAATGCCTCGCTCCGCCTGTATCTGCTGTGGGCCGGGCTGGGCATCATGGCCCTCACGGCCTTGCTGCTCGGCGCTTTTGTGTGGCGGCAGCGCCGCGCCAACCAAGTGCTGCAGCAGCTCAACGAGCAGATAACGGAGCAGAAAAGCCAGCTTACCCAGCAGCGCGACCGGCTGGCCCACATGCTGCAGGAGCTGCGGGCGGCCCAGAGCCAGCTGGTGCTACGCGAGAAGATGGCCACGCTGGGCGAGCTGATGACGGGGGTGGCGCAGGAGATTCAGAACCCGATCAGCAACGTGAAAAACCTGGCGGCCATCAGCGCGGCCCTCTGCCAGGAAATCCGGGAGGAGCTGGCCAAGCTCCCGCTGGCCCTCGACGAGCAGCAGGACATTGAGGGCATGTTTGAAAACCTGAGCCGCTACCAGTCGCGCATCGTGAAGCAGGGCCAGCGCGCCGATGACATTGTGGCGGGTATGCTGGACTACTCCAGCAGCCGCCCCGCCCTGCGCCAGCCCACCGACCTCAACGTGCTGGCCAACGAGTATATGCGCCTCGTATATCACGACCAGCGCCTGAAAAACCGACACTTCAACGCGGCGCTGCTGCCGCGCCTGTGGCCCGATCTGCCGATGGTGCCGCTCGTGCGCCAGGATGTGGGCCGGGTGCTGGTAAGTTTGTTCACCAACGCCTTCTACGCCGTGCAACAGCGCCAGCGCCAAAGCCTCGACGACGACTACGTACCCCAGGTGACGCTCGTCACGGAGCTTGTTGGCGACTACGTGGAAGTGCGGGTGCGCGACAATGGCCTGGGCATTTCGGCGGCCGCCAGGGCCAACGTGTTTCAGCGCTTTTTCACCACTAAGCCCAGCGGCGAAGGCACGGGCCTCGGCCTGGCGGTCAGCTACGAAATCGTGACGCGGGGCCACGGCGGCACGCTGCGCGTGGAAAGCGTGGAGGGCGAGTACACCGAGTTTATCATGCAGCTGCCGCTGGCAGACAAATCCCTGCCCACCACCTGGGCCACCCCGGCATAGCACGGTTCCGGCAGTAGCAGGCTGTAGAAGCGCGAACTTGGTAGTGCGCGTATCCGCGCCGCTGGATTTGTTGCAACGGTGCGAGGGTGCGAACTACCAAGTTCGCGCTACGGCGGGCGACGCCGGCAGTCCGGGGGCTTTGTGGCATATTTGCGGCCTCAACGCGTCCTGTTCTTCTTCCCACCCGGCGGCCGTGGTGCCGCCTTCCCTCCTGCCCTATGCCTGCTGCCTTCCGCACCATCGTTCCTTCCGAGCTGAGCCCCTCCGACTGGCACCCGTTTATGGTGGGGGCCGTGGCCCCGCGCCCGGTGGCCTTTGTGAGCACCGTGGCCGCCGACGGCAGCGTGAACCTGAGCCCCTACAGCTTCTTCAACTGCTTTGGCTCCAATCCGCCTATCCTGGCCTTCTCGCCCGCCAACCGTGTGCGCGACAACTCGCAGAAGCACACCCTGCAAAACGTGCGCGAAGTGGCCGAGTGCGTGGTTCACATCTGCGACTACGCCATGGTGGAACAAATGTCGCTGGCCAGCACCGAGTATGCCAAGGGCGTGAATGAGTTCGTGAAAGCCGGCTTTACGCAGGCGCCCAGCCAGCTGGTGCGGCCGCCGCGCGTGCTGGAAGCCCCGGCCGCCTTCGAGTGCGTGGTGGAGCAGGTAATTGAGCTGGGACAGAACAACGGCGCCGGCAACCTGGTGCTGTGCCGCGTGGTGCTGGCCCACTTCCGCGAAGACATCATCCTGCCCTCCGGCATCGGCATCGACCCGCGCAAGCTCGACGCCGTGGCCCGCCTCGGCGGCGACTGGTACAGCCGCTCGGCCGAAACGCTGTTCGAGGTGCCCAAGCCCAACCGCCGCCTCGGCATCGGCTTCGACCAGCTCCCGGCCTACCTGCGCGAGTCCACCATCCTGACCGGCAACAACCTGGGCCGCCTCGCCAACATCGAAGCCGAAGCCATGCCCACGCCCGAGCAGGTACAGGCATTCCGGCAGGACCCGCTGGTAAGCTACACCCTCAGCAAACACGCCACCGACCAGTCCGAGCAGCGCCGCCAACTGATCCTGTTGGGCCAGAAGCTGCTTGAAGAAGGCAATATGCCAGATGCCTGGAAGGTGCTACTACTGGCCGCGGAGTAGCGGTTAAGGCAAACTTGCCAACAGTCCGAATAGCTTGCGCGTTTTTACAAAGGCAGTAGCCGGAAATACTTCGTTTGCAGCCGGCGCGCCAGATAAGACGGTAGCGGCGCGCCCTGCGCGTAGGCTTCGGTTACGCGCTGGTACTGCTGCGGCCCGAACCGGCTGAGCCGGAAGAGGCCGTAGCCGGCCATCAGCCCGCCCAGCAGCAGGTCGCCGTTGGCCTCCTGTTGCTGTGTCTGGTAAAATTTCTTGTCGGTTTTCTTGGCGCTTGACAGCGCCAGTGCTGTTTTTTCCACGGCGGCTGTAGTCATCAGGCCGGCCCCCGTCTGCAGCCAGCCACGGGTGGCCCTGGAACGCTGCACAAACAGGTGCTGTACCGCCCGCAAGGTATCCGAGCGGTCGTAGCGAGCAGTGCTCAATCCGGAATGGGCCACGGCGGCGGCTGCCGCCGATGCGGCCGGCGTGGTAGCAGCCAGGGTTTGCGCGAAGCCAGGAGCGCTACAGGTCAGCCACAGCCCGGCCACGGCCAATACGTAATGTCTGGTCATTGATAGAATAAGTAAAGTAGAAGTAAGTAAAGAAGCGGCCCCTGCCCGCGCACAAGCGCCAAAGCCGCGGCGGCCAGCCACGCACAATATTCACACCAAATGCCCTTAAGTAGCAAGATATAAGGGCTAAGTATCCAGACAATCTCTGAATGATCGTCAATCAGGCGTTTGAACAATGTCCGGCTACTTATAACAAGCAGGGCCAGCGCTTCCGCGCCGGCCCTGCTCATCCGGAATCGTCCACAAAATCCGACTAATCCGTGCTAATCTGCAAAATCCGCGTTTCTAATTGCGCACGGCAATCATCAGCCCCAGCTCTTTGTAGCGCATGTTGAAGCGCTTGGCGATGGTGGCGTTGGTGAGCGAGCCTTTGTAGATATACACGCCGCTGCGGAAGTGCTCATTCGTGAACAGCACCTCGTTGATGCCGCCGTGCTGGCTGATTTCCTGCAGAATGGGCGTGAAGATGTTGCTCAGGGCGTTGGTTGCGGTGCGTGGCACGCGGCTGGCAATGTTGGGCACGCAATAGTGAATCACGTCGTACTTGCGGAAGACGGGCTTGCTGTGGCTGGTCATCTCGCTGGTTTCAAAGCAGCCGCCCTGGTCGATGCTCACATCAATGATAACCGAGCCGGGGGCCATGCTGCTGATCATGCTTTCGGGCACCATGAACGGCACGCGGCCTTCCTCGGCGTTGAGGGCCCCTATGACCACGTCGGCGCGGCGCAGCTGCTGGCTGAGGGCGAAGGTGTCGAGGGTGCTGGTGTAGAGCTGGGTACCCAGGTTCTGCTTGAGGCGGCGCAGCTTGTAGAGGTGGTTGTCGAATACCTTCACCTCGGCGCCCAGGCCGGTGGCGGCGCGGGCGGCGTACTCGGCCACGGTGCCAGCCCCCAGAATCACGACCTGCGACGGCGGCACGCCCGTGATACCGCCCAGAATGATGCCCTTGCCTTCGTTGGAGCGCGCCAGATACTCGGCCGCAATCAGCATGACCGTGGAGCCCGCAATTTCGCTCATGGCGCGCACCACCGGCCGCGCCCCGCTCGGGTCCTTGATCAGCTCGAAGCTAATGGCATTCACCTTCTTGCGGGTGAGGGCCATGACGTACTCGGAGGTGAGCGTGCCGAACTGCAGGGCCGAAATCAGGGTCTGGTTGGCGTGCAGGAACTCGATTTCGTCGTGGGTGGGCGGGGCCACTTTCAGGATGAGGTCGGCCTCGTAGACTTCCTTCTGCGAGTAGGCAATGGTGGCGCCGGCCTCAGAGTAGTTGTGGTCGGAGTACTTGCTGGGCTCCCCGGCCCCGCTTTCGATGATGATTTCGTGGCCTTCCTCCACCAGATGCTTCACGGCTTCGGGCGTGAGGCAGATGCGGTTTTCCTGCAGCGACGTTTCGCGCGGCAACCCGATAAACAGCTTGCGCTTCCGGGTTTCCACCGCCAGCATGGATTCCTGCGTGAAGTAGGCGCGGCCCGTAGCCAGCGACTCGAATCCGGGGGGTACTGCGTCGGGCATTTTTTTCAATTAAAAATTGAGAATTAAAAATTAAAAATTGAGACCATTGCACTTACACAACTCATTCAGAGGAAAGGGTTTCAGGCAATTTTTAATTTTTAATTCTCAATTTTTAATTCCCTTGATGAAGGTCCGGTGACGGTGAGCGTGAGGAGTAGTCGTTCGGGGGGCAGCAGCGCCTCAATGCGGCTGGGCCACTCGATCAGGCAAAGATAGCCGGAATCGAAGTACTCCAACGCGCCAATGTCCTCGGCTTCGCCGGGATTGTTGAGACGGTAGAAGTCGAAGTGGTAGATGGGCTGGTTGCGGGCGTCGCGGTACTCGTTCACCAGCGAGAACGTGGGGCTGCTGACCTCGTCCTCGGGCACGCCCAGGCTAACGCACAGGGCCTTGATGAACGTGGTCTTGCCGGCCCCCATCTCGCCCTCGAAGCACACGATGTTGTGGCCCTGTAAAGCGTCCCGCACCTGGTCGGCCACGGCGGGCAGGGCCTCCAGGCCCGGAATTGCGAGTGTCAGCATAGGAATTAGTGCAGATTGGGGCCGCAAGGTAGCAGGTGGCCCGGACCTGCCCGGCATGCTTGCGGCGCTATTGTCGGGGGCCGGAATTTTTCCGCCTTTCTGTTCTTCCTACATTTGGCCGACCACAAACTGTCTTTCTCATGCAAGTTTCGCGAATGGCCGGCAGCCTCATCGGCTCCGAAATCATCAAAATCGGCAACGAAGTAAACGACATGATCCGCCGGGGAGAGCAGATCTGCAACCTGACCATCGGCGACTTCGACCCCGCCATTTTCCCGATTCCGGCCGCCCTCGAAACCGAAATCACCAACGCCTACCAGGCCGGGCACACCAACTACCCGCCCGCCAACGGCATGGCCGCCCTGCGCGAAGCCGCCACGGCCTTCACCAAGGAGCGCCTGGGCCTCGACTACTCCCCCAACGACGTGCTGGTGGCCGGCGGCTCGCGGCCGCTCATCTATGCCACCTACCTGGCCCTCATAGACCCCGGCGACCGGGTGGTGTTTCCGGTGCCGAGCTGGAACAACAACCACTACTGCCACCTCTCGGGTGCCGAGCCGGTGATGGTGGAAACCCGGCCCGAAAACAACTTCATGCCCACGGCCGAGGAGTTGGCCCCGCACTTGGCTGGCGCTACGTTGCTGGCGCTCTGCTCGCCGCTCAACCCCACCGGCACGGTCTTCACCCGCGACAATCTGCTGGCCATCTGCGATTTGGTGCTGGCCGAAAACCAGCGCCGCCAGCCTGGCGAAAAGCCGCTCTACCTGCTCTATGACCAGATTTACTGGATGCTCACCTTCGGCCAGACCGAGCACTTCGACCCGGTGAACCTGCGCCCCGAGCTGCGCGACTATGTGGTGTACATCGACGGCATCTCGAAGTGCCTGGCCGCCACCGGCGTGCGGGTGGGCTATGCCTTCGGGCCGGCCGTGGTGATTGACAAGATGAAGGCCATTCTGGGCCACGTGGGGGCCTGGGCGCCCAAGGCCGAGCAGGTGGCCACCGCCAAGTTTCTGCCCAACGCCCCGGCCGTTGATGGCTTCGTCGGTGAGTTCAAGGAGAAGATTCAGCGCAGCCTGGACACGCTGCACACGGGCCTGCAGGAGCTGAAAGCGGCCGGCTACCCCGTCGATTCCATCGTGCCGATGGGCGCCATCTACCTCACGGCCCGCCTTGATGTGCTGGGCAAAACCACCCCGGCCGGCCAGCTGCTCAGCACCACCAAAGAGCTGACTTCCTACCTGATCAGCGACGCCGGGCTGGCGCTGGTGCCGTTCAGCGCCTTCGGCACGGCCGGCACGGCGCCGTGGTTCCGCATGTCGGTGGGCGGCGCGTCGCTGGAGTCGATTGAGGCGGCCCTGCCCCGTTTGCGGGCAGCGCTGGACGCGCTGCGGTAGCTGCGCGGCGCGGCTTTGTCCTGGTTTCGCGGCGGTGCGCCCGGCGCTTTTATGAAGAATCCCTGGCTGATACGGCCAGGGATTCTCTTTTTGGGCCTGTTTGGTCGTTTTGCAGGCTGCGGGCTGATTTAGCGGTGTGCCATCAAATACCTGGCAATCATTTGTTCCCGCAAGGCCAATCCAACTATGAGAATATTCAATGAATAGTATTTTTGCCGGAACATAGTTTGTTGCTACCTTTCAGTATGCAAAGTAAGCCGGGGGCTATCTGCCTGCTTTTTTGCTGCTCTATCTGCTCGCTACCTACCTGAGTGCCTGTCCTGACCAGCGCCGGCAACTCAACCTAACACCTATTGCACGTTCCGTTTTTCTCTCCCACCGGAAAGTGCACCCATGAATCCTTTTTTTGCCGACGCTCAGCGCCGGATTTCCTATCTACTGCCGCTGCTTGCTCTGTCGGGGCCGCTGGCGGCGCAGGAGTTGCCGGCGGCAGTTCAGGGCCAGGTGCGTACCGCCAACGGGGCTCCGGTGGAATATGCCACCGTAATGCTGCACCGCGCCATCGACTCGGTGGCGCTAAAAACCGAGTTTACGGATGCGAGCGGCCATTTCCTGCTGGTTCCGGCCAGCACAGGCCAGTATCTGGTATCGGTGGTGCACGTCGGCTACGCGCAGACCTGGGCGGGCCCCGTCACTGTCACGAGCGGACCGATGCAGCCGTTGCGCCTGACGCTAGTGCCCAGCACCACGCAGCAGCTTCGCGGCGTTACCGTCACGGGCCAGAAGCCGCCCTTCGAGCGCCTGCCCGACCGCACCGTCATCAACGTGGAAAACAGCCCGCTCTCCAGCGGCAACACCGTGCTCGATGTGCTGGGCCGCGCCCCGGGCGTAACGGTTGGCGGCAACGACGATCTGGCGCTGCGGGGCAAACGGGGCGTGCTGGTGCTGCTCGACGGTAAGCGGGTGCCGATGAACGGCGCCGAGCTAGCCAATATGCTGCGGGCTCTACCCGCCGAGCAGGTGAGCACCATGGAGCTGATTCCGAACCCGCCCGCCAAGTACGACGCGCAGGGTACGGCCGGGGTCATACTCATCAACCTGAAGAAAGACCAGCACCTGGGCACCAACGGCAGCGTGAATGCCAGCTACGGGCGCGGGCGCTACGGCAAGCATACCTCGGGCCTGTCGCTGAACCACCGGGGGCCGCACGCCAACCTCTACGCCACCTACGCCTACACCGACCGCCGCAACTTTCAGAACCTAGTGTTTTCGCGGCTTCACCGGCCCGAGGGGCTGCCCCAGGCCAGCAGCCAGCAGCGCAACGAAATGCGCAACCATCTGGTGTCGCACACCTGGAAAGCGGGCCTCGACTACACCCTGAGCAAGCAAACCACGCTGGGCGCCATGGTGAGCGGGCTGGCCAGCCAGTCGCCGTGGCAGGGCACTAATGAGTCGGCGTTTTTTGACGCCCAGGGCCAGCCCGTGAGCCGCTACACCTCCGACAACTTCCGCGACCTGCGCACGCCCAACGTGGCCGCCAACCTCACGTTCCGCCACACGTTCCGCCCCGATTCGGCGGGCACACCCGAGCTGACGGCAGATGCCGACATGGCCCGCTACGGTATCCGACGCGGGCTGAACCTGGCGACAACCTTTAGCCTGCCCGCCGACCGGCCGGCTACGACGCTCACCGGCACACACGACGGCACGCTGCATATCCAAAGCGCCAAGGCCGACTACGTGCGCCCGCTGCCGCGCGGCCTGCGCCTGGAGCTGGGCCTGAAAGCCAGCCAGGTGCGCGCCGACAACGACGTGGTGTTTTACCGAAACGGCAGCTTGCTGCCGGACGCCACCCAGTCGAACCGCTTCCGCTACGACGAAAGCATCCGGGCGGCTTACCTGACGATGAGCCGTACCCGGCCGGGCCTCACGCTCACGGCCGGCCTGCGCGCCGAGCAGACCGTGGCCACCGGCCGCCAGAACATCGGCAACGAAAACTTCGACCGCCGCTACCTGCAGCTGTTCCCGAACCTGAGTTTGAGCCGCACGCTGTCGGAGGCGCACACGGTGGGCTTCACCCTGAGCCGCCGCCTCGACCGGCCCACCTACACCCAGCTAAACCCCTTCCGCACCTACGTCGACGCCACCTCGTACCGCGCCGGCAACCCTTACCTGCAGCCCATGACCAGCTACAGCGCCGAGCTGAACCACACTTGGCGCCAGAAATACACCACGGGCCTGAGCTACGCGCGCGGCCACTGGCCCATCGTGCCGGTGTACCTGGCCCAGCCCGGCCCCGAGCGCTTGGTGGCCGCCACCGACGTGAACCTGCAAACCCGCCACTACTACGCCTTCACGCTCACGGCCCCGCTGGCCCCCACCAAATGGTGGCAGCTCTACACCGATATCGAGCTGTTTTACATCTACTTCGATGGCCGCCTGAGCAGTACCACCGCCCCGGCCGGCCGGCCGGGTGCCATTGCCAGCGCCAACAGCACCTTCACCCTGGGCAAGGGCTGGACTGCCGACCTCAATGGCAGCTACCACTCGCGCGAGTGGTACGCTTTCCAGGTGGTGGAGGCGTTTGGGCAGCTGGGTGTGGGCGTGCAGAAAAGCCTGCTCGACGGCCGGGCCACGCTGCGCCTCAACGCCACTGACCTGCTCTATACGGCGCCAATTACGGCCACCTCGCGCTATCAGGTGTTTGAGGAACGCTACCGCGCCAACCAGGACAGCCGGGCGGCCACGGTGTCGTTTACGTACCGCTTCGGCAGCAACGAGGTGCCGCCGGCCCGCAAGCGGGCTACGGGAGCCGAGGAGGAAAAGCGTCGCGCCGTTAGCCAATAGCCGCGGAACACAGCAGGACTTGGCAGGTCATTTTCGCTGAAAAACGCTGGCCCGCGCTGGAACAGTCGATACGCTGCGGATCTTTGCGGCCCGTTTGTTTGCTGTCTGTCGTGGCCAATTCGTATTTTCAGTTCAAAGAGTTCCGGATTGAGCAGGGTGCGTGCGCCATGAAGGTGAGCACCGACGCCTGCGTGCTGGGTGCCGTGGCCCCGGTGGCCGGCGCCCAACGGCTGCTCGATATCGGGACGGGCACCGGCCTTTTGGCCCTGATGGCGGCTCAGCGCAATGCCGCCGCGGCCATCGAGGCCATTGAGCTGGACCCCACCGCCGCCGCGCAGGCCGCTGCCAACTTCCGAGCCAGCCCCTGGGCGGCCCGCCTCACGCTGCACGCGGTACCACTGGCCGGCCTGGCCGCCACCCACCCTGCTCCCTTCGACGGCATCATCTGCAACCCGCCTTTCTTCCGCCACTCCCTCCGCTCGCCCGACGCCCGGCGCACCACCGCCCGCCACACCACGGATGATTCACTGACCTTCGCGGAGCTGGCGCAGTTCGCAGCCGACTTCCTGACCCCAGCCGGCCACCTCACGGTGCTGCTGCCACCGCCTGAAATGCAGCACTTCGAGCAGGCCGCCGCCAAAGCTGGCCTCTGGCCGACCACCCAACTGATAGTGCGGCACCGGGCCGGCAGCAAGCCGCTGCGCCACATCACTACGTTTGAGCGCCAGCCTGCCCCGCTCCGGCAGCAGGAGCTGCTGATAAAAGGTGCCAATGAGGAGTATTCGCAGGCTTTTCGGGAATTGCTGGGGCCGTTTTATCTGGCGCTGTAGTGGCTGCTTCAGACCTGGCCTTCAGCTGGCAAAAGCCGGTGGACCTGGGCTAGCTTTTCCTGGTAGAACTCGTCGAGCAGATCGGCCTGCACGTGCCCGAAATCGGCGGCGGTGTAGCGGCGGCGCACGGTACCGTCAGCCAGCACAGTCAGCTCGTCGCAGAGCTCGGTGAGGGAGCCCAGCAGGTGCGAGGTCAGCAGAATGCCCACGCCCTGCCCGCGCAGTCGCCGCAGAATTTCCATCAACAGCAGGTTGGCATTCAGATCGAGGCCATTGAAGGGCTCGTCGAGGATGAGGTAGCGGAAGGGCTGCACCAGCAAGGCCAGCAGCGCCAGCTTCTTCTTCATGCCGGCCGAATACTCCTCGGCGTACTGGTCGAGGGGCAGTTCCAGCAGCTGGTTCCAGCCGTTGAAATCCCCCACAGCCCGGCCGCGGGCCTGCAGCGTGAACTCCAGGTATTCGCGGCCGGTGAGGCGCGGGTAGAAATACGGCTCGTAGGGCAGCAGCCCGGTGTGGGCGCGGATGGGCAGGCCGGTGGTTTCCACCACTGTGCCCTGGTAGTCGGCGTGCAGGCCGTAGAGGCAGTGCAGCAGCGTGGTTTTGCCGGCGCCGTTGGCCCCCACCAAGCCGTGCAGGGTGCCGGTCTGCAGCGTCAGGCTCACATCGTGCAGCACCGGCTGGCTTCCAAAGGCTTTGCTCAGGTTGCGAATCTCAATCATGCCTCAGTCTTGTCGGAAAGTGGAGAGCCGCTGCCGGCTTTTCCAGAGCAGCCCCGCAAACGCCACCAGCAGCAGCGCCGGAAACACCGGCTGCCCCGCCAGCAGTGCTAGTGACAGGATGGCGCCCTGGGTGAGGCGCACCAGCAGCGCATCGGGGTAGAAAGCATACCGGGCCAGCACTACCATCGTGAGCAGCACCGCTCCGCCCAGCAGCAGCAGGCCCGCCCCGCCGGCTCCCGCTGGCCCCAAGGCCAGCAGCCCGGCAAACGGCGCGGCCGTGAGCAGCAGGTAAAGCAGTGCCAGCCCCACGCGCCGTCGCAGCCACGCCCCCGGCTGCCGGAGGGCCGGCAGCAGCAGCGTCCAGGGCTCAGGGTTTCCGTAGCACCCAGCCAGCAGCAACAGCCAAACGACCAGCGCCAGGGCCGGCACCTCCGGATACTGCCGCCCCCACACGGCCCCGGCCAGCAGCAGCGGCCACCACACCGCGGCAGCCGTTTGCCGCAGGCCGCTCACCAGCTCCAAGGCCTCGCTGCGCACCAGGCTGCGGCGGCGTTTCTTGCTGTCCTGAGGCCAGGCCGCCGGCAGCCAAGCGGCGGCCACGGCCAGCCCCAGCGTCAGGAGCGCCGCGCCCAGCTGCCCGAAGGCCAGCAGTGCGGCCACAGCCGGCACACTCCACAGCCCGTATTCGGCGGCCAGCCACGGCCGGAAGCTGGGCGCGGTCAGCTGCAGAAACGCCAGATCGGGGCGGCGGCGGTGCTGGCTGCCAATGAATAGGGCCACCAACAGCGGCACCAGCCACTGCCCGGCCGCGTGCGGGGCTAGCACCACGAAGGCGCGCGCCACCGACAAGAGTAGAAACGGCCCCAGCAATGCCAGCCGCCACCAGCCCAGCTCGGCCAGCAAGCGGCCACCTATTCGCAGCCGCATCCACAGATACCCTTTCAAGCGCGCAGAATTGATTTGATCCAGGACAGGGAAGCGGCCGGGCACATGCCTAAGTTGGCACGCACCCGCGGCTGCCTAGAGAAGCTGTTATAGATACTTTTCGGCTGGGTGAACGAGGTAGAGGCGCAATATCTTGCGTCTCGCCGTTGCTGATGTTGTTTCGCCGCACAATCCGGCGTCAGTCGTTCAACGACGAGACTCCAACTATTGCGTAGCTACCTCGCCTGTTCCTGCCTTACAACAGCTGTTAGCAAGCCTAGCGCGCGGTTTCGTGCTCCTCGAACCGGATGCCGTAGTCGGCCGCCAGCTCTGCCAGAATCGGCTGGTAGAGGTCGGCACCGGTGGGGATGAGCACGCCCCGGGCGGCCACCTCGCCCCGCGCTAGGCGGCGCACCGCCATGCCCAGCGGCAAGCCCACCGTTTTGGCCATGGCCGTGTGCGTGGCATCATCCCCAAGCACCACCAGCGAGCTGGTACGGCCGTAGCGCACGCCCGCCAGCTCAAACTCAAACAGGTGCTGCATCACAATCATGTCGTGGTCGGCGGGCTGCAGCTGCCACTTCTGCGTCAGCAGGCGCTCCAGCAGCTGGGCCGGCGTGCCATTGGCCAGGCCCACGGGCTGCTCCCCAAACAAGCCCAGCCACTGCAGCCTCTCCATCTCCGGCCCGGCCATCGAAAGCCCCAGATAGTCGGCACAGTGGGCTGCCAGCGCGGTTTCGGTGGCGGCCCGCGGCACCAGCACCGGCAGATACGACTCCAGCAGCTCGCGCCAAGTCAGGTCGGCGGCATTGCCCAGATGCACGGTATCATCGGTGAGGCCCAGGCGCACCAGCGCGTGCCAGGCGGCGCAGTAACCGGCCCGGCGCAGTGTGCCGCGCAGAATCGTCGGAATATCGTCGAGGCCGTAGGGCGCGCGGTAGCTGAGCGAGTCGCGGTTGGCGTAGCCGTCGAAGTCGCCGTAGCCGGGCACCGATATCGACTCGGTGCGGGCAAACAGGTGCTGGTAGGGGATGTAGCGCGGATGGCCATTTTCCAGATACTTGGCCGTGCTTTGCCCGGCCAGCACCACGTTGCGGGGGTTCCAGGTGAACTTGTACTTCCACGGATTATCCCCTTCCGAATCGGGCGCCATCAGCCCCCCGCAGTACGACTTAAACGAGGTGATGCGGCCGCCCCGCTCCCGGATTTCCTCAATCACGGCCATGGCCGACATGTGGTCGAGACCGGGGTCGAGGCCGCATTCCATCAGCAGCGTACACCCGGCCGCCCGCGCCGCCGCATCCAGGCCCCTGATTTCCTCACTCACGTAGCTGGCCGTGGCCAGGTGGCGGCCCAGCTGCACGCACATGCGCGCTACCGGCCCGTGCAGCAGCGCCGGCAGCATCGAAAGAACGATGTCGGCGCCACTTACCAGCTCCTGCAACAGGGCCTCATCTTCCAGCGCGAAAGGCACGGCGCGGGCGTATTCGCTGTGCGCGGCCAGCACCGGCACCAGATGCGCTGGGTTGGCATCGGCCACGGTGAGAAACCAGTTTTCGGTGGGCGCGTGGCGCAGCAGGTACTGAATCAGCGAGGAAGCCGAACGGCCGGCCCCGAGCAGGGTGATACGGGTCATGGGTGGGAATTTGCGGAGAAGCCAATCAGGCCCGGCATAGTGGGCAAGTCAGCACAGCAGTTGAGAAGGCACAAAACAGGGCCAATTCTAACGAATTCCTGCCAATCCGGTCTGTCCGCAGCCCTGGTCGGCCATCAGGCCAGACTGCAAATGCGGAACAGCCATTCCCGCGGCCGCCTTTCTCCGGGCTGCATACCGATACTCCGCCGGATTTGTAGTACATTCACCGCCCCTTCTTCTGCCGGGGCCGCGAGCCGGTACCGGAATATCTATTTCTGCCTATTTCATGGCCCACCCGCTCCACCTCACCATTCACGTAGAGGTTCTCACTGAAGCCGAGCTAACGCCCGCCGAAGCCCTTACCTGGCAGGCCGCCCGCACCGCCACCGACCAGGCCTACGCGCCTTATTCGCACTTCCACGTCGGCGCTTCCCTCCTGCTCGACGACGGCACCATCTTCCGGGGCACCAATCAGGAAAACGCGGCCTTCCCGTCGGGGCTTTGCGCCGAGCGCACCGCTCTGTTTGGGCTGGCCGCCTCGCAGCCCGAGCGGCGCATTCTGGGCATGGCCGTAGCCGCCCGCCCCGCCGCCGGCGACTTCGTGCCGGTATCGTCGTGCGGGGCCTGCCGCCAAGTGATGGCCGAGTACGAGCACCGCCAGAAGCAGGCCATTCCGCTGCTCATGCCCGGCCCCGACGGCAGCATCTACCGTTTCCGCAGCCTCTCCGACCTGCTGCCGTTTGGCTTCAGCGCCGACGATCTGCCGTCGAAAGGCTGATTCTCTTTCCTCGTTCGGCCCGCATATTGCCGCCGTTTGTTCGGCAGGCAACGGCTACTGCTGGGCGCTCTGCCCTGACGAACGGGCGGGCGGCCCGAACTGATTTTGCGTGCTATGGCTCAGGAACACCACATATCGGTTGCGCGTACGGCGCGCTATTTCCAGCTGGGCGAGCTAACCGCCGCCACCCGGCAGGTGTGGTTTGTGTGCCACGGCTACGGCCAGCTGGCCCAGTATTTCATCCGGCACTTCGCGGCCATCAGCGCCGCCGATCCTTCTCTGGTGGTGGTGGCGCCCGAGGGCCTTTCGCGGTTCTACCTACAAGGTACCAGCGGCCGTGTGGGCGCCACCTGGATGACGCGTGAAGACCGGCTGCTCGAAATCGACGACTACGTCGGCTACCTCAACCAGCTGGCCGCCACCCTGCTGCCCCAAGCCTCGGCTGAGGCCCGGGTAACGGTGCTGGGCTTCTCGCAGGGCGCTGCTACAGTCAGCCGCTGGCTGGCGCGCGCGCCCTTCCGGCCGGCCCGGCTGGTGCTGTGGGCCGGCGCCTTCCCGCCCGACATGGACTTTCAGGCAGCCGGGCGGTTGCTGCGCGGCCTGCCCGTCACGCTGGTCTGCGGCGACGAAGACGAGTTTGTTTCGCCTGCTGATGTAGAGAAGCAAAGTGCGTTTCTGCGCGAATTCGGCGTAGAGCCTGAAATCCTGCGCTTCGCCGGCCAGCACACCTTGCACGCCGGCCTGCTGCAGCAGCTGGCCTCCCGACAGCTCTAAACGCAACAAAGCCCGACCAACTGATTGGCCGGGCTTTGTTTTTGCAGCACGCTGCAGTGCGTTGGCTTTCGGTTATGACTCCCGCCGAATGGTAGCAGCCGCGCCCTGTGCCGTTGGCAGCAGCAGCACTTCGGCCACGTTTACGTGCGGCGGGCGGGTCACCATGAACTGAATGACTTCGGCCACATCCTGCGCCACCAGCGGCTGAAAGCCCTTGTACACCGACTCGGCCCGGGCTTCGTCGCCTTTAAAGCGCACCTTTGAGAAGTCGGTTTCCACCGCGCCCGGGTTCACCTCTGCCACCCGGATGTTGTGGGGCAGCAGATCCAGGCGCATGGTGCGGGTCAGCATCGATACGGCCGCCTTGGAGGCGCAGTACACGTTGCCGTTGGCATAGGCCTCAATGCCGGCAATGGAGCCGATATTGATAATGTGGCCCACCTGCCGGCGCGTCATGGCGGGCAGCACGGCCCGGCTCACATAGAGCAGCCCCTTCACGTTGCCATCTAGCATGGCGTCCCAGTCGTCGGGGTTGCCGTCCTGAATCGGGGCCAGGCCGTGGGCATTGCCGGCGTTGTTGATCAGCACGTCTACCTCAGCAAACGCGGCAGGCAAACTTCCGACGGCAGCCTCCACCGCCGCCCGGTCGCGCACGTCGAAGGTTAGAATATGCGTGGGTGTATTGGCGAGTTCCCGGGCAAGTTCCTCCAGCTTCTCGCGGCGGCGCCCGGTAACGACCAATTGGAACCCGGCCTGTGCCAGCGCTACGGCCGTAGCGCGGCCAATACCCGAGGAAGCCCCGGTGATGAAGGCAGTTTTCATATAGACTTGTTAAAACGACAGAGAGCCAGATGCAAAATGGCTGGCCACGCCAACACACTGTTGGGCAGCCAGCCATTTCTTGATTTCAGCCACGCATTCGTAGGTTACTCAAAGGTCAGGTACAGCGTCACCGTGTTGCTGCGCAGGCTTTGAATGCTGCGGCTGTAGATGTTGTCTACGCCCTGGTGCTGGTTGCTCAAGCCATGCGAGAAACGCAGCTCGGGGGCAAACTTGAAGAACGGGTAAAACAGGTCGAGACCCACGCCATACTCAATAGCCAGGTCGCTGCTGGCCACCGACAGCTGGTTGCGGTCCGGGTCTTTGCGACGGGTACCCACATTTACGCTGGGCTTGAGGCCACCCACCACGTACACGCGCGTATTGCGGCGACGCTCCGAGTGAAACTTCACCAGCAGCGGCAGATCCACCTGCGTGGCCCCTACCTCTTGGGTCAGGATTTCGTCTGGGTCATTATCGTTGGCAGGATTTGGCGTGTAGCCATCTGGCTTGAATTCAATCTGGCGCGTGATAAAGCTCACGCCCGGCGCAAAGCGCAGATTCAGGTAGTCGTTCAGCCGCGCATCGCCCACAAAGCCCACCGCAAAGCCAGGGCTGATCTTGGAATTAGCCGTCACGCCGCGCGACGTGCCAAAATTGGCGATATACTCCGGCGACTGCTCGACCTTGTAGCTCGAGAAGTTCGGGGCAATGTAGAAGCCGGGGTGAAACCACTTGTCGTCGTAGCCGGGCAGGTTTTGCACCGTAATGGACTTCACGCGGCCGCCTTTGCCCCGGCTGGCGCTGCTCCGGCTCTTGTTCTGCGCCAGCCCGCTGAGCGGCACGGCCAGAGCCAGCAGGCCGGCCAATGCAACCTGGCTTACTTGAGTGCGGTGTAAATGGAGCTGATGCCGAAAGTGAGGGGTTGCCATGCGGGAGAAGTAAAGCCAACCTGCCGGAGAATAGCCAGAAAGTCGGGGCCGTCCGGGAAAGCCTGCACCGATTCGGGCAGGTACGTGTAGGCGGCGCGGTCTTTGGAGATGAGTTTACCAAATACCGGCAGAATATGCCGGAAGTAAAAATTATAAGCCTGTTTCATGGGAAAGGCCGTGGGCTTGGAAAACTCCAGAATCACGAGCTTGCCACCCGGCCGCAGCACCCGCCGCATTTCGGCCAGGCCAATTGCCAGATTTTCGAAGTTGCGCACCCCAAACGAAGCCGTTACGGCGTCGAAGTGGCCGTCCGGAAACGGCAGATTCTCCGAGTCGCCCAGCTCCAGCCGGATTCGGTTGGTGAGGCCTTTTGCTTCCAGCTTCTTACGCCCAACCGCCAGCATGCCTTCCGAAATATCCACCCCCGTTACCTGCGCATCGGCCGAGGCCGCCCGCAGCGTTTCGATGGCGAAATCGGCGGTACCGGTGGCAATATCCAGAATCCGGGCCGGCCGCAGCTGCTTCAGCTCGCTCACGGCTTTGCGCCGCCAGTAGATATCGGTGCCCGCACTCAGGAAGTGGTTGAGGAAGTCATACTTCCCGGCGATGCTGTTAAACATGTGCGCCACCTGCGACTTTTTGCCAGCGGTGTCGTCTTTGTAAGGTACTACGGCCATAGTTCTGGGGCGAACAACGAAAATTCGGGGGCGAAATTGCCCAAACATAACGCTGGTTCGGCCATTATGTTGAAAAAAAACGGGCCGGGCAATGTGCCCGGCCCGTTTTACTTGCTGTCTGAAGCGGCTTAGTCGTTGTCCGTCTTCACTTTGGTCTTTTCGCCGTTGGCGTCTTTGGTCTTGGCATCAATGGTACCGTCTTTGGTAACCGTTTTGCTTTTCTCGTCCGAAGCGCCTTTGGTTTTCACTTTCACTTTGTCGCTGTCCTCGTCCACTTTGGTTTTCACCTTCGTGCCGTCGGCCATCTTCACCTTGCTTTTGCCGGGCTGCAGCGGCACAGTGCGCACCGGAGTAGCCGAGGTTGGAGCGGCAGGAGGCGTCATGGTTGGCATGGCTTCGCCTTCTTTCAGGATCGTGCGGAACTCCACGCGGCGGTTAAGCTGCATGTTCTCCGGCGTATCGTTGCCAGCAGCCGGACGACGCTCGCCGTAGCTCACCGTTACCATGCGGGTTTCGCCTACACCCTGCTTCTTCAGGTAATTGTAAGCAGCATTGGCGCGGTTCTGGCCCAGTACCATGTTGTACTCGTCGGTATTGCGCGAGTCGCAGTGGCCCTCGATGGAGATGTTCACACCAGGGTTAGCAGCCAGAATAGCAGCAATGTTGTTCAGCTCCGTGATGCTCTCAGCGCGCAGCTTGTATTTGTCGGTATCGAAGTAGATGGGCTTCATAGCCACACCAGCTACCGTGCTCGTATCTACGTAGTCAACGTAGAAGTTTTTCTCAATAACCGTCGAATCGTTAGTCGATACGGGTACTGCGAATTCCTCCGTGGCTACGTTCTGGCCGTCTTTGGAAGCAGCTACCTGGTACGTACGGCCCGAAAGCACGTTCACCTGATAGTCGCCGGTTTCTGGCTTGGTTACGTCGCGGTAGCTCAGGGCCGTTTTATCGGCCTGCGTGCCGCTGAACACCAGCTCCACCCCGGGAACTACCGTCGTGCTGTCGCGCTTGCTAAACACTTTGCCCCGGATGATGGCATTCTTGATGTAGTTGATGGTGTAGATGTCCTTCTCACCATAGCCACCGATGCGGTACGACGACAGGTACGCATACGAACCGTTCGGGCTCAGACGGTAGTAGGTGTCATCATCGGGCGTATTCACAGGGTAGCCCATGTTCTCCGGGCGGCCCCATTTGTTGCCTACCGAATCATACTCCGACTTGAAGATGTCGTAGCCACCCATGGTGTTGTGGCCGCGCGAGGCGAAGTACAGCGTCCGGCCATCTTTACTCAGGTACGGGCTGTCGTCATCGTACTTGGTGTTGATGCCGGCAACCGGCTTGGCCGTGCCCCAGTCGCCACCCTGCTGACGGGTAGCGTAGTAGATGTCCAGCGTACCGTCTTCCGAGTACTTGCCCGTAGAGAAGTAGATGGTGCGGCCGTCCGGCGTGATGTACGCGTCCGACTCGAAGGCTTTGGAGTTGATGTTGTCGTTCAACTTCTTCGGCTCCGTCCAGTCAGCGCCCGACTTCTCGGCGTACATGATGTCGCCGTTCTCGTCGTTGCGATACATCAGCAACTTGGTGTCGTTATCGAACACCTGAATCGAAGCATCGTGGCCTTTGCCGTTGAGCACCGTGCTCAACGAGCGTGGCTTCTCCCAGTTCTCGTCGTCGATGCGACGCGCTTCGTAAATATTTTCGTAGTACTGGCCGTCAGTTGCCAGATTCTTGTCTTTCTTGTTGTTCTTAGCGTCCTGCGCAACCGACTGAGCACTCATGTTGTCGGAGCGCGACGTGAAGAGCAGGATCTTGTCGTCCTGCGAAATCACGGGGCTGTGCTCCGAGTAAGGCGTGTTGATCGTGGGACCTAGGTTCTTCACGAAGATGTCCTTGGGGCTGTTGAACTGCACCTTGGCGTTTTTCGAGTGCTGGATCAACTGCGCCAACTGGGCTTTGCGGGTGTCCTTGGGCTTCAGCGTGGCGTTGTAAGCCTGGTAGTGCGTGATGGCCTCATCGAAGTTGTAGTTGAGGTGGTCGACACGGCCGAGCCAATACTCTACGTCCTTCGAAACTTTAGGCTTCAGCTTTTGAGCCTTGTAGATGTAGTCGCTGGCTTTCTCTTTGTCGAACGACATATAAGAAATGCCGGCGCGGAACAGCGCTAACGCATTGTTGGGCTCCTTTGCCAGTACCTGCTCATAGTAAGGAATAGAGGCCCGGTAGTTTTCTTGGTCGAATAACTTATTTGCCGTCTTAAGCTGCTGGCGCGTGCTCTGGGCCAGCGCAGGCTGGGCCACGGCAGCGGTAAGAGCTAAGGCGCAAGAGGCTTTCAATAACCTTTTGACTAAGTTGTCCATCTGAGGAGGGGTTTGAGGAATAAGGAGTTGCAAGAGGAGTTAACCCAGGTGCGGATGCTGATTGTGGCAGCGGTTTTGCGGTAAGATGCCTCTTATACTGAAAACCTGTCCTAGGGTTAAGTAGGGAACTATTTTTTTCGCGTTAGAAAGAGTTGTTTTTCTTCATTACGCTACTTATTACCGGATTTTGGCGAGTGCAGCACCAATGAATTTGGGGGCAAAGATAGAAATTTTATAATACCACCTTAGTCCCATCCAATTCAGTTAAATAAGTGCAGCAACGCCTGGAAAAAAATAAAGATATACCACTTTTTTTGCCTGGAGCAGGGCACTCGAACCGCGCAAATATAGGCCTGCTTTACAAAGAACCTTGACTAGCCTACGAAATTTGCCTGTGCTACGGTTTACCTGGCACAGCGGGAATCAATGTATTTCCGGGCGTACCTTTGCTTACACACCTGTTGATTTCAGTATGCAAATTCGTGACGCTTCTTTCTTAATGAGCAATACGCGGGTAGACCAATGTCCGCCGCCCACGCTCCCTGAGTATGCCTTTATCGGGCGCTCCAACGTGGGCAAATCTTCGCTTATTAATATGCTGATGGAGCGCAAAGGGCTGGCCAAAACGTCTTCCCTGCCGGGCAAGACCCAGCTCATCAACCATTTTCTGGTTAACAAAGAGTGGTATCTGGTTGACTTACCGGGCTATGGCTATGCCAAGGTCAGCAAGGACAGCCGCGTGAAGTGGGGCCGCATGATTAATTTCTATCTGCGCCAGCGAGAAAACCTATCCTGCGTGTTTGTGCTGATTGATTCCCGCCATACGGCCCAAGCCGTCGACCTGGAGTTCATGGAAATGCTCGGCACCGAAGGCATTCCGTTTGTGATGGTCTTCACCAAAGCCGACAAACAATCCGGGAGCCGCACGCATCAGAACGTGACGGAATACATGCGCAAGATGAGCGAGTCGTGGGATGAGGTGCCGCGCCATTTTATTACGTCGGCGGAGGAGAGAACGGGCCGCGACGAGGTGCTGGCCTTCATTGAAGACGTGAACCGGCAGATGGCCCAAACGGAGGAGATTGTGTAGATTGGCCTCGTAATTGTCTGGGTACCGGGCCGGGTTGTTCCGGCTTTTTCCTTCCCTTTTTTCTTGCTGTTACGTTCATGAAAAAACTTTCCTTCGCGCTGGCCCTGGGCCTGCTGGCCTGCTCGGTGCCGGCGTTGGCGCAGAAAACCAAAGTAAAGGTCAAGACTGACGGGCCGGCGCCGGAAACGGTAGCGCCTGAAGCCGAGCCAGCCGCGGCAGCTCCGGCGCATCAGGTAGGCAACGTGGGCAAAACCATTCCGGTAGCCGAGTACTACGAGGGTGGCCAGGATGCCCTGTATGCTTTTATTGAAAAGGAAAAGAAGTACCCGATTCTGGCCCGCCGCAACCGGATCCAGGGCACTTGTATCGTGAGCTTCACGCTCACAACCAACGGAACCTTGGAAGGCATCAAGCTCGTAAAGAATATCGGGGGTGGCTGCGGCGAGGAGGCGCTTCGTGTGGTGCGCCTGCTCCAGTTCAAGAAGCCCGACTACGCAGTGCTGACCAGCCTGCCGATTGTATTTAAGCTGCCAGCCCCCGGCCAAGCCGCCGCAACTGAGTAACTTTGCTTTTTCCAACAACTGTTTTACCCCTATGCCCTACGACCTGAAGGAGATTGCCGCTATCAGCGGAATGCCCGGTCTGTACCGCCTCGTGAAGCCAACCCGCGCTGGCGTAATCGTGGAAGCCCTCAATGAGCAGGCAACCCGCTCCGTGGCCTCGGCCCGCAACAAGGTGTCGTTGCTGCAGGAGATTTCCATTTACACCCAGGACTACGACCAGACGGTACCGCTGACGGAAGTTTTCGACCGGATTTACCAAAAGCACGGCAGCAGCCTGGCCCTCACCCACAAGTCGGATGACCGGGACCTGACGGCGTTCATGGGCGAAATCATCCCCGACTACGACCGGGACCGGGTGTACATGTCCGACATCAAGAAGCTGGTGCAGTGGTACCACGTGGTAAGCAGCCGCCTGGAGTACCAGGAGGCCGCTGAAGAAGCTACCGAAGCTGCCGCCGCTGAAACCGAAGCCCCCGCTGCAGCGCCTGCTAAGAAAGCAGCCAAGAAAGCCGACGACGAGGCTACGGAAGAAAAGCCGAAAGCCAAGAAGAAAGCCGCTGAGCCCGCTGAGGAAGCAGAAAAGGCGCCCAAGAAAAGCGCCAAGAAGAAAGACTAGTTCTTTTCTTCAACAGCAATAAAGAAGCCCGTCTGCAGTAGTGCAGACGGGCTTCTTTTTATAGGTATGCCAGCTAAATACGGCCGAAGCGGCCGTCTACTCTGCCTGAGCCAGCTCGCGGGCCATAAACTCTTCAGCCTGGCTCACCAAGTCTACAGAGCCAATGAACAGTGGACACCGGTCGTGCATATCCAGGGGCTCGATTTCCATGGTGCGCATGTAGCCGTTGCTGGCTTTGCCGCCGGCCTGCTCCACGATAAACGCCAGCGGGTTGCACTCGTACATGAGGCGCAGCTTGCCCTTCGGCGACTTCTGGGTGGACGGATAAATGTAGATACCGCCCTTGAGCAGGTTGCGGTGGAAGTCGGCTACCAATGAGCCGATGTAGCGGGCCGAGTAGCCCTGCTCCTTACAATACGCCACGTAGGCGGCCATGCCGGGCGAGAAGGAAACCGAGCTGCCCTCGTTTACGGAGTACACGTTGCCGGATTTCGGCGACTGAATGTTGGGGTGCGAGAGGAAGAACTCGCCTAGGCTGGGCTCGTAGGTGAAGCCGTTGACGCCGTTGCCAGTGGTGTACACCATCATGGTGCTGGAGCCGTAGATTACATAGCCGGCCGCTACCTGGTGGGTGCCGCTCTGCAGGCAGTCGGCCATCGTGCCTTCGGCGCCGGTGGGCGATACGCGCCGGTAGATGCTGAAGATGGTCCCGATGGACACGTTTACATCGATGTTGCTGGAGCCGTCGAGCGGGTCGATGGCCACGATGTACTTGCCCTGCACGTTGCCGGTCTGGATGACTTCCTCGTCTTCCTCGCTGATGATGGTGCACACCTCGCCGCCGTTGCGCAGCGCCCGGATGAAGCGGATGTTGGCAATGACGTCGAGCTTCTGCTGGTCTTCGCCCTGCACGTTGCGGTTGCCGTACGCGCCGGCAATATCGATGAGGCCGGAGCGGTTGATTTCGCGATTCACGATTTTGGCGGCCAGGGCAATATCGCGCAGCAACTGGCTCAGCTCGCCGGTGGCATAAGGGAAATCCTCCTGCTTGCGCATGATGAAACGGTCCAGAGTAGTGCCTACGGGCAGCGCCAGCTTGTCGTGTTGATTCATAAAAGCCTGAGAGAATGAACGGATGGGTGGGAAGCCAAAATTAACCTTTTTCGGGCGTAGTGGCACAAATATCCGTTCCGCCCTACATTTGAGCCCATGCAGGAATCCTCTCAGTTGAAAGTCTACAAGTTTGGCGGCGCCTCGGTGAAAGACGCCGCCGCCATCCGCAACCTCGGCCGCATTGTGCAGGAATACGGGGCCGGCGCGCCGCTGCTGATTGTGGTGTCGGCGATGGGCAAAACCACCAACGCGCTGGAGGAACTGTTTCAGCTGGCTTATAGCGGCCAGGATTTTACCGCCCCACTGGCCCGCCTGCGCGAGTTTCATGCGGGCGTAGCCGCGGAACTGGGTGTAGCCGACGAGGCAGCACCGGCCGACAGCGCCGCGCCGCTGCTGGCCACACTGTTCGAGCAGCTCGGCGACCGGATGGCCACCCTCCTTCCCGGCGATTACGACCGGCAGTACGACCAGATTGTGAGCTTCGGGGAACTGCTGGCGACGTGCATTGTGGCCCGCGCCCTGCATGCCCAGTGGCTGGACTGCCGCTCCTTGATTCGCACGGACCACACCTGGCGCGAGGGCCGCGTAGACTGGCCCACCACCGAGCGCCACCTGCTGGCCGCGCTGCCCGACCTGCTGGCCCGCGGCCCCGTCGTGACCCAGGGTTTCGTGGGCGGCACGTCCAGCGGCCAGACCACCACGCTGGGCCGGGAGGGCTCCGACTACACAGCCGCCATCTTCGCCTACTGCCTGCAGGCCGAGTCGGTGACGATCTGGAAGGACGTGGCGGGCTTACTGAACGCCGACCCCAAGTTTTTCCGGGATACGGTGCGCTACCCCGAAATCAGCTATCAGGAAACCATCGAAATGGCGTACTACGGCGCCAGCGTCATTCATCCCAAAACCATCAAGCCGCTGGCCGTGCGCCGGATTCCGCTGCTGGTGAAGTCGTTTCTGGACCCCAGCGCTGAGGGCACCCGCATCCACGACTGCCGCCACGGCTTATTGGCGCCGGCTTTTATCCGCAAGGACGGGCAGTGCTTGGTGTCGTTTGAGAGCAAGGACCTCACGTTTATCTCCGAGGAGAATCTGGAGGTGATTTTCGGGGCATTGGCGCAGGTGCGGCTCAAGATTCATCTGATGCAGAACTCGGCCATCAGCTTTTCGGTGTGCACGGATTTCTCGGCTTACCGCCTCGAAAAGCTACTGGCGCTGCTGCGCGACCAGTTCACTATCCATTACAACACGGGGCTGGAGCTCTACACCATCAAAAACTACGATGCGGCCAGCATCCAGCGCCTCACCGAGGGGCGCGAGCTGCTGCTGGAGCAACGCACCCGCCAGACCTTTCAGGTAGTCTGTCGCGGGCAGGTTTAGGGAGTTGTTCGTTGTCAGGCACAATGCATCTGCAGCAAGCGGCTTCTAACAACTGACAACGAGCAACTGACAACTCCCTTCCAGCGGCTTGACTGAACATTTTTGGGACTGGCGGGCTTATAGCCGTATCTTTGCGGAGAAGCATTCTTACCTAGTGACCTTTCATCCTGAACATACGCCGCCCACGCCGGGCCAACTGCGCGACCGACTGGCCAAGGCCGGCCTGCGGGCTACCCGGCAGCGCCTGACCATTCTGGAGTGCCTGCTGCAGCTGCCGGGCCACCCCACGGCCGAGCAGGTGCATCGGCAGGTGCTGCAGCAGGTGCCCAACCTGTCGCTGGGCACCGTGTACAAGGCCCTCGACTCGTTTGTGGAAGCCGGTCTCACACGCCGCGTAGCATCGGCCGAAGGCGCCTCGCGCCGCTACGACGCCGACTGCTCGGCGCATCACCACCTGATCTGCTCCGACACGCAGGAAATCCTGGATTTCCACGACCCGCAGCTGGATGCCCTGCTGCAGGAGTTTTTTGCGCAGCGCAACATGCCCGGCTTTCAGGCCCACACCTTTTCCCTGCACATCACCGGCGAGAAAGTAGCCCGCTAGGGCAGCACGAAGGTCATTCTCCTAGGCTTAGCCGTATGGCTTTTCGCGTAGCGTGGCCTGCCCTATTCCGCTGCTTCATCCGGTTGTACTCCCCCTTCTTCGCCTCCCCATCACCCAATCAATTCATCACCAAATCACCAATCCATGGCAGTTCTCGTAGGCAAGCGTGCCCCTTCTTTCAAAGCTACCGCTGTAATTGACGGCGAATTCGAAGAGGATTTCTCCCTCGACCGTTACCTGGGCAAGAAGCACGTCATCTTCTACTTCTACCCCGCCGACTTCACGTTCGTTTGCCCCACCGAAATTATTGCTTTCCAGGATCGTCTTGCCGACTTTGAGGCCAAGGGCGTGGCCATTGTAGGCTGCTCGACGGATACGCACTTCTCTCACTTTGCCTGGCTGCAGACGCCGCGCGACAACGGCGGCATCGAAGGCGTGAAATACCCGCTGGTGGCCGACGCCACCAAAACCATTGCGGCCAACTACGACGTGCTCGGCGGCCACTACGACTACAACGAGGCCGGCGAAATGACCTTCGTGGGCTCGCCCCTGGCCTACCGCGGCCTGTTCCTGATTGACAAGGACGGCATCGTGCGCCACCAGGTAGTAAACGACGGCCCCCTCGGCCGCAGCATCGACGAAGCCATGCGCATGGTGGACGCGCTGCAGTATTTCGAGGTGAAAGGCGAAGTTTGCCCCGCCAACTGGGAAGAAGGCAAAGAGGCTATGTCGGCCACCCGCGAAGGTGTTGCCAACTACCTCGGCAAGCAGGCCAACCACTAGGTATCTGAGCTTAGGGCTTAGGCTTAGAAGCACTTCGATTTAAAGGCTCCGGCGGATACGTCGGAGCCTTTTTTAGTTCGCCTGCAGGCAAAAGCCTACTTTTGCGCATTCCAGTGTAAACGGATTGTTTTTCGAGCTTCCGGATACGCACCAAGAACTCGCTGCTCTGGGCCCAAGCCCTAAGCACCATGCCCTAAGTCCTGAAAGTTGCCTTTTCTCTATTCCATTGTCCTGCGCCTGTATGCGTGGCTGCTGCAGCTGGTAGCGCCTTTTGTGCCCAAAGCGGCGCAATGGGTGCAGGGCCGGCAGGGGCTGCTGCCCCGGATTCAGGCCGCCCTGCAGGCCGAAACTGCGCCGCTGGCCTGGTTTCACTGCGCCTCGCTGGGCGAGTTTGAGCAGGGCCGCCCCCTGATGGAGGCCTACGCCGCCCGCTTCCCCGGCCACAAAATCGTGCTGACGTTCTTTTCGCCCTCCGGCTACGAGGTGCGCAAAAACTGGCCCGGCGCCCACTACATCTTCTACCTGCCACTGGATACGGCTGCCAACGCCCGCACCTTCCTGGATGCGGTACAGCCGCAGCTGGCCGTATTCGTGAAGTACGAGTTCTGGTATTTCTTTCTGGCCGAGCTGCAGCGGCGGCACATCACTACCATCTGCGTGTCTGCCATCTTCCGGCCCGACCAGCTGTTTTTCCAGCCCTGGGGCGGCTTCTTCCGGAAAATCCTGGGCTGCTTCACCCACATCTTCACCCAGAACCAAACCTCGGCCGCCCTGCTGCACGGTGCCGGTATCGGGCAGGCCAGCGTGGCCGGCGACACCCGCTTCGACACGGTGGTGCGCACCGCTGCCGCCACGCCCCGCCCGCTGCCCCTCGTAGACGCCTTCACCGACGACTGGGTGCCCGTGTTCATCATCGGCAGCAGCTGGCCCGAAGACCTGCCGGCCCTCACGCCGCTCCTGCGCCAGTACGCCGCGCAGCTCCGCTTCATCGTAGCGCCCCACGAAATCAGTGAAACCACGCTTCGGCTGGTGGAGGACGTGCTGCCCGGCCAAGTGGTGCGCTACTCCCGCGCCGAGCCCGCCACCGTGGCCCAGGCCCGGGTACTGCTCATCGACAACGTGGGGCTGCTCAGCCAGCTGTACCGGTTTGGGCATTTTGCCTACGTGGGCGGGGCTTTCGGCAAAGGCCTGCACAACACGCTGGAGGCCGCTGCCTTTGGCCTACCGCTGTTTTTCGGCCCTACTTACCACAAGTTTCAGGAAGCTGAAGACTTGGTAGACCTGGGCTGCGCCTTCCCGGTAAATTCGGCAGACGAGCTGCTGCGCGCCTTCGGGCCGCTGTTTCACCAGGAAGAAGCCCGCCTGAAAGTGCAGGACCTCAGCCTCGACTACGTACACGACCACAGCGGCGCCACCAACAAAATCATGCGCTGGCTCGACCAGAGTAACTGAGCAGTTGAGTAACTGAGTAGTGCGTTCTACAGCTCGACCCTGCTACTCAGTTACTCAACTGCTCAGTTACTCCTTACTCAGATACTCCTTTACTCAGTTACTCTCATGACCGGAACCGTTGTAAAATCCACAGGCTCGTGGTATGTGGTGCGCGAAACCGGCACGGGGCAGCTGCACCGCTGCCGGCTGCGGGGCAAATTCAAGATCAAAGGCCTGAAGGTGAGCAACCCGCTGGCCGTGGGCGACGAGGTGGCCTTCACGGTGGAAGAGCAGACCGAAGGCGCTGGCGTAATTCACCACATCGAGCCGCGCCGCAACTACATCATCCGGCGCTCGGTGCACAAAACCGAGCACGCCCACATCGTCGCCGCCAACCTCGACCAAGCCATGCTGGTGGTCACGCTGGTTTCGCCGGCTACCTCGTTCGGCTTCATCGACCGGTTTCTGGTGACGGCCGAGGCCTACCGGGTTCCGGTAACGCTGCTTTTCAACAAAACCGACCTTTACGACGATGACCTCGCCGACTACCAAGAGCAGATTCTAGACATGTACCAGCGCATCGGCTACCCGGGCATGCGCTGCTCGGCCCACACCGGCGAAGGCGTGGCGGAAATCGACGCCCAGCTCAACGGCAAAACCACCCTGCTTTCCGGCCACTCCGGCGTGGGCAAAAGCACGCTTATCAATGCACTGGTGCCCGACCTGGACCTAAAAACCGCCGAAATCAGCGAGTTTTCCGACAAGGGCGTGCACACTACCACTTTTGCTGAGATGCTGGAAGTGCGCCCCGGCACCTTCCTCATCGACACGCCCGGCATCAAGGAACTGGGCCTCGTGGACATGAAAGCCGGCGAGTTGGCCCACTACTTTCCCGAAATGCGCGCCCTGCTCAACCAGTGCCGCTACCACAACTGCCAGCACCTACACGAGCCCGGCTGCGCCGTACGCGAAGCCGTCGACAAAGGCCGCATTGCCCTCCCCCGCTACGACAGCTATGTAAGCATGCAGCAAGCCGACGACAATCGGAAATAGGTGTTTTTTGGTGATGGGGTGATGGAGTGACAGGTAAAGAAAGAACGTCATTCCGAGCGAAGGGAGGAATCTCGCGTGCTGATGCCTGGCTACTATTGCAAAGTCAGCACGCGAGATTCTGCGCGCTGCTCGGAATGACGTTCATCCGTTATAACCCCTGCTACTTTTCACCTGTTACCTGTCACCTCATAACTTCATCACCTCATCACTACACCACTCTTGACACAGCATAACATAGCCTTCCTCGGCCTGGGAAATATGGGCGAGGCCATGGCAAAAAACCTCCTGAAAGCCGGGCACCGCCTCACCGTGTATAACCGCACGGCCAGCAAAGCCGCCGACCTCGAAAAGCTGGGCGCCACCGTGGCCGCCACCCCCGCCGCCGCCGTTGCCGACGCGGCCTTCGTGTTTTCCATGGTCACGGATGACGCCGCCCTGCTGGAGCTGTGCCTGGGGCCCGATGGGCTTGTTGCCGCCCTGCCCGCCGGGGCCGTGCACGCCTCCTGCAGCACCGTGGCCCCCGACACCAATCGCCGCTTAGCCGAAGCTCACGCCCAGCACGGCAGCACCCTGGTAGCCACGCCCGTCTTTGGCAAGCCCGACGTGGCGACCGCGGCCAAACTCTGGCTGGCCGCCTCCGGCGAAGCCGACGCCCGCCAACGACTCGCGCCGCTGCTTGAGGCCCTCGGCCAGGGTGTCCACGATTTCGGCGACGACCCCGGCGCGGCCAGCACCGTGAAGCTCTGCGGCAACTTCATGCTGGGGGCCGCCATCGAGGCCATGGCCGAAGCCTTCACGCTGGCCCAGAAAAGCGGCCTCGCCCGGCAGCAGGTGTACGAGTTCTTCACCTCTACCCTCTTCAACACGCCCATCTACAAAGGCTACGGCAAGCTGGTGGCCGAGCGCCACTACCAGCCCGTAGGCGCGGCCCCGGCCATCATCCGCAAGGACATGCGCCTGGTACTGGATGAGTCGCGCACGCACCTGGTGCCTATGCCCTTCGCCAATATCCTTCACGACCACCTTTCCACCACCGTAGCCAAAGGCGAGCAGGGCGACTGGGCCGGATTTGCCGAGCGCATCACCGACGGCGCCGGGCTGTAAGCCAAGCCCGGTGGCAAGCCCTACGGACGAAGTAACACCCACAAAAAAAGACCCGGCCGAGATGGCCGGGTCTTTTTTTGTGTTCATCTGACGCACTTATTCAGCGTGTCAGATGAACAATGTTACTCCGCCGTGGGCAGCAGCACGCCGTCGATAACGTGCGTCACGCCGTTGCTGGAGATGACGTCGGCCGTAGCCACGTTTACCGGAGCGTCTTTGCCGTTGCTGATCATCACCTTGCCGTCTTTCACCGATACCGTCAACTGCTGACCATTAACGGTGGTCAGTTTCTGGCCATCTTTCAGATCCTGGGCCAGCAGGCGGCCGGCAATTACGTGGTAGGTGAGCACACCTTTCAGCTTGTCTTTGCTTTCGGGCTTCAGCAGACCGTCGAGCGCACCTTTGGGCAGCTTATCGAAGGCGGCGTTGGTGGGGGCAAACACCGTGAACGGACCGGGGCCGCTGAGCGTGCCATCGAGGCCAGCGGCCTGCACGGCCTTCACCAGCGTAGTTACGCTGCTGGCCTGCACGGCATTCTGCACGATGTTCTTATCGGGCGTCATGGCCACGCCGTCTACCATCACGCCTTCAGGCTTCGCCATGCGGGCCGAGTCGGTCATCATCGCCGTGGAGTCGACGGTGGTAGCCATGTCGGTCGCGGTGGTGGTTTCGGTGGTTTTGTTGTCGCCGCAGCTTGCCAAAGCAAACGAGAGCAGACCAGCCGACAGAACACTCAGGGAAGCGGTGCGCAGATTCTTTTTCATAAAAACGGAAAGTGGATTGGTGGAAAGGCGGCTCCGGTCGGAGGACGCCGTGGTAGTGTGCTTACGAAACTGTTGCGGCACCCGGATGTTTATGCCGCAGCTGAATTGGTTACCTTTGCGCCCGGTCCCGCACCCGCGGACCCGGGCACTGCGTATAGGTGCCGTTAATCCTAATTTCCTTCCTTATGAAGACTGCCGAAATCCACACCAACAAGGGCGTGATGAAAGTGGAGTTCTACGAAAAAGATGCTCCCAAAACCGTGAAGAACTTCACCGACCTGGCCCAGCAGGGCTTCTACGACGGCCTGAAGTTTCACCGCGTCATCCCCAACTTCGTGATTCAGGGCGGCTGCCCCAACTCGCGCGATGGTGCCAAAGGCATGGCCGGCACCGGCGGCCCCGGCTACAAAATCGACTGCGAGCTGACCGGCGACCACCAATACCACGAGCGCGGCGCCCTGAGCATGGCCCACGCCGGCCGCAACACCGGTGGCAGCCAGTTCTTCATCGTACACGACCGCCAGAACACTGCCCACCTCGACCGCAACCACACCGTGTTCGGCAAAGTGGTAGAAGGCCTCGACGTGATTGACCAGATTCAGGCCAACGACGAGATTCAGAAAATCGTGGTAAGCGAGCAGGCCTAGCTTTTTCGCTTTCTAAACATCAAAACGCCCCGCGCACCTTCCGGTACGCGGGGCGTTTTTTGTAGCGTGAACTCTGTATTTCGCGTCTCCGCGCCGGTAGAGTCGTTGGAATGGCGCGAGGGCGCGAACTGCAAAGTTCGCGCTACTGGTTTTGGCTACCGACGGCGGCCGCGCTGAGGTTTCTCGTCTTCGTCGTCCTCGTCGTCGTCCTCGCCGAAGCTGGGCATGGTGAACATGCTGCTGAGCAGGTCTTTGAACTGGGCACCGGCCGTGAGGCGGTTGCGCGAAATCAGGCTGTACTCGCTCAGGCCGTGGAGCAGGAATTCCATCAGGAAGTAGGTGTGCTCGGGCGTCTCGTTGGGGTGCAGCTCTGTTACGATGTCGCGCAGGCCGGGCACCTGGTCGAGGACGGCGCGGTAGTCTTTCGTGCTGGCGTCGTGGAGCAGGTCCACGGTGTGGCCCTGGCCGAACCACTCCTGCACGGTTTTGTAGGGCGAGGGGCGGCCTTTGAGCTTCTTGGCCTTATCGGGGTCGGGAAAGTAGTTCAGGAACAGCGTGCGGATGGCCTTGCCCATGAGCTTCTCGGCCACGATGCCGGCTCCCTCCTGCTCGCCTTCGTACACCAGTTCCACCTTGCCCGTCACGGCCGGCACTGCCGAAATGAAGTCGGCAATACGCACGTAGGTGGTAGTCTCGCCGTTCACCAGCGCGCGACGCTCGGCGCCGGCCACCACCTGCTCGAAAGCCGAGATGGTGAGGCGGGCCGACACGCCCGACTTGGCGTCCACGAACTCGGAGCCGCGGGCCTCTACGGCCACCTGCTCCACCAAGTCGTGAATCACTTCGTTGGTGGTCACCATGCCCTTCTGCACGTCCTGGATGCGGGCTTCCTGCTTGGTGATGCGCTTGCCGATTTCGATGGATTTCGGGTAGTGCGTGATGATCTGGGCGTCGATGCGGTCCTTGAGGGGCGTCACGATGGAGCCGCGGTTGGTGTAGTCCTCGGGGTTGGCCGTGAACACGAACTGCAGGTCCAGCGGCAGCCGCACCTTGAAGCCCCTGATCTGGATGTCGCCTTCCTGCAGAATGTTGAACAGCGACACCTGAATGCGGGCCTGCAAGTCGGGCAGCTCGTTAATCACGAAAATACCCCGGTGCGCCCGCGGAATCAGGCCGAAGTGAATCACCCGCTCATCGGAATACGGCAGCCGCAGCGTGGCCGCTTTGATGGGGTCGGCGTCGCCGATGAGGTCGGCTACCGATACGTCGGGGGTGGCCAGCTTCTCGGTGTAGCGGTCCTGGCGGCCCATCCACGTCACGGGCGTGTTGTCGCCGTGCTCGGCAATCAGGTTTTTGGCAAACACCGACAGCGGCTGCAGCGGGTCGTCGTTGAGCTCGGAACCTTCCACTACCGGCACGTACTCATCAAGCAGGCCGATGAGCAGGCGCGCAATGCGGGTTTTGGCCTGGCCGCGCAAGCCCAGCAGGTTGATGTGGTGGCCGGCCAGAATGGCGCGCTGCAGCTCGGGAATCACGGTTTCCTCGTAGCCGAAGATGCCGGGAAACACGTCCTCTTTGCTCTGGAGTTTCTTGATCAGGTTGTCGCGCAGCTCCTGTTTCACGGAGCGCGGCTGGTAGCCCGCCTGCTTCAGAGCACCGAGGGTGGTGATTTGCTGGAGCTGGTCGGCGGAGAGAGAATCGTAAGAAGGCATGAATGGAGAATAGAATGAGCGAATGGAAAGAGGTAGACAGTAGCGCGAACTTTGTAGTTCGCGCCCCCCGCGCCGTTGTAATAGTTTGAACGGCGCGGGGACGCGAACTACAAAGTTCGCGCTACTGCGAGGCCGGTAAACGCTTACACGTTTTTGCGGCGGTTGCGCTTGTAGTCCTCGAAAATCATGTGGCCGAGGCCTTTGAGCGACGAGTAGTACGCCTTGCCCTGGTTCACCTCCGTGAATTCCTCCACGAAGCGGCGCAGGTACGGGTCGTCGGCAATCATGAAGGTGGTGATGGGCACTTTCAGGCGGCGGGCCGAGGCGGCCAGGTTCAGGGTTTTGTTGACCACTTTGCGGTCGAGCCCGAACGAGTTTTTGTAGTAGCCGCCGGCTTCCTTCAGGCAGGTGGGCTTGCCGTCGGTAATCATGAAGATCTGCTTGTTGGGCGTCTTGCGCTTGCGCAGCAGGTCTAGGGCCAGTTCCAGGCCGGCCACGGTGTTGGTGTGGTAGGGGCCCACCTGCAGGTAGGGCAGTTCCTTCACCTCAATCTGCCAGGCGTCGTTGCCGAACACAATCACGTCGAGGAAGTCCTTAGGATACTTCTGCTTCACCAGCTCGGCCAGGGCCATGGCCACCTTCTTGGCCGGCGTGATGCGGTCCTCGCCGTACAGAATCATGCTGTGCGAGATGTCAATCATGAGCACGGTGCTGGTCTGGCTTTTGTGCTCGTTCTCGCGCACTTCCAGGTCGCCCTCGGTCAGCATGAAATTGTCGCCGTCCATGCCGTGGTTGAGCTGGGCGTTGCGGATGCTCTCGGTCATGGAAATCTGGTCGAGCGAGTCGCCGAAGCGGAATTCCCGCATGTCGGTGCTCTGCTCGTCGCCCTGGCCGGTGTGGGGCGTGCGGTGGTTGCCCTGCCCCGACTTCTTGAGCTTGCCGAAAATTTCCTCCAGCGCCGACTTGCGAATCGTCTGCTCGCTTTTGGCCGTGATGTTGAACGAGCCCGGCTCCTGCTCGTTTTCGTCGATGTAGCCCTTCTTCTTGAGGTCCTCGATGAAGTCGCCCATACCGTAGCCGTCGTCGGTGAGGCCGTACTGCTTATCCAGCTCATTCAGCCAGGAAAGCGCCTCACCCACGTCGCCGCTGGTAATAGTGACCAGCTGCATAAATATCTTGAAAAGGGAGTCGAAGCCTTTCTCAGTCGACTCCTCGGGCACGAAATCCCGAAAACGAAAGCCTGCGGACATATAAATTGGGGGAGTGAGCTTTTAGAACAACGTAAGCCGGTTTTTAGTTGTCGGGAGAGTAGGTAGTAGTTGCCAGTTGTTGGTTGTCAGTTGTTAGTACGAAACCAAGCAGCCAACAACTACAACCTGAGACAACCGACAACTAACAACTAAAGCCCGACTACCCATGAAAGCCATCTGGAACAACACCATCATTGCCGAAAGCGACGAAACCGTAGTCGTTGAGAATAACCACTATTTCCCGGCCGATTCTATCAAGCGGGAGTTTTTCGAAGACAGCATTGCGCATACCTCCTGCCCCTGGAAAGGGCAGGCCAGCTACTACTCCCTGCGCGTAAACGGCGAGCTGAACAAGGACGCCGCCTGGTACTACCCCGCACCCAAGGATGCGGCCCAGCAGATTAAGGGCCGGGTGGCCTTCTGGAAGGGCGTGCAGGTGCAAAGCTAGCCCCACGCCTTCCCTAATCCAGTTTCCGAAAAGCCGGAAGCCCACGAAAGCCACGCACGCTTTCCACCGGCTTCCGGCTCTTTTGCGTGGAAACAGGCGAGCGGGCTAGGCCGGAACGTGGCCGCCGGTAAGCACCTCATAGCCAGCATCCAAGCCGAACTGCCAGCTGCGGCAGTTGTGGCCTGTTGCTGCATTAATTTAATGCATTTGTCCGTTTTTAATTTGTATTTGACCGAGAATACAGTACCTTGCGTATACACTGCGCATTCTTTGCGTGCCCAGTTGATAGTGATTGGCTTGCTTTGATTGCTCTTTCACCAACCTTTCGGGGCTGGTAGCCCGCACGATTTCGGGCTGACTTCTGGTACCACTCTTCCTTACTTTTTTTTTATGAAAGCTCCCATTTTCGCCCTGCTCGGCACTGCCCTGGTTACCGCCACCGCCTGTGATTCGTCGCGTACGGCAGTGGAAGACACCTCTTCCAGCACCCCAACCGTAGAGAATACGGCTTCTACTGAACCCGTAAGCTTCACGCGCGAAATCACGCAGGGTGACTCGCGCTTCGAGGTGCGCACCACGGGCGAAAGCGCCCAGCGCCAGCTCACCATCCGCGCCTACCGTGGCTCGGCCCTCTCGGCCGACCCCGTACGCGTGGACATCAACGGTGCCGTGCGCGACGCTGTTTCGGCTGACCTGAATGGCAACGGCAAGCCCGAACTGTACATCTTCACCGACAACGCTTCGGCCAACGGTGGCTTCTACGGCTACGAGTTCGGCGAGCGGGGCTACACGCCTGTTGCTTCACCCGGCATGATTTCGGGCACGGCCGCTACCGGCTACAGCGGAAAGGACACCTACATGCTCAGCAACGGCATGCTCAGCCGCTCGTTCCCGGTAACCACCGCCACGGCCTCTACCACTGACGGCACCACGCCGGCCGCTACCACCCCAACCAGCCGCACCATCACCTACAAGCTGGGTGCCGACGGCAAATGGACCATGGGCCAGGTAATGGACGGCCAATAAGAATCATGGATTTCTCCGGATTAAACGAATGGGTCGGATTTTGTAGCCGACTCATCACGTAGCCGAAAAGCAAAAAAGGAGGCTTGCCAAACGGCAAGTCTCCTTTTTTATGTACTCAGTTGATTGACAAGAAGCCGGATCAGTGTCGACTACAAAATCCGACTCATCCGTCTAATCCGGGAAAATCCGTGATGAGGTTAGTCGATCCACTTGAAGCGGTACTCCAGTTTGGGCACCGACATACGGTCGGCGACGCGGCGCAGGCGGTTGGGCAGCGCCATGACGTAGTCGCGGGCTTTCTCGGCGGGGCCGGTAAGGCCGGTTACGTCGGCCACCTTCCAGTCGGCGATGAGCGTTTCGAGGATGTCGGTGTAGTCCTGGCTGGTGTACACGCCGAGGCGCTGAGCGGCGTCGGTGAAGTGGCCGAAGGTCTTGCCCATCTCGATGCCCATTTCACGCATGTAGTGCGCCGGCATCACGATTTTCTTGCGCATCATGTCCTCGAAGGCCAGCATCATTTCCGAAGGATCAACTTCGAAAATCTTCTCCACGAACGTCTTGTAGACGCGGGCGTGGCGGTTTTCGTCGCCGGCAATCATGCCGCAGATCTTGGAGAGACCGTCGTCGCCGACTTTGCGGGCCAGCTGGCCCACGCGGCGGTGCGAGAGGTTGGTGGCCGTTTCCTGGTAGCTGGTGTACACGAAGGCGCGGTACGGGTCGTGGGCAGTGCCCAGGTCGAAGCCGTCGGCAATCAGGTACTGCGTGCTGACCTCGAACTCACGCATGTTCACGCGGCCGCTCAGGTAGAGGTAGCGGTTGAGCAGATCGCCGTGGCGGTTTTCCTCGGCCGTCCAGCCGCGGATCCACTGGCCCCACCCACTATTGTGGTCGCGGCCCAGGTCGTCGAGCTGGTGAAACCAGGCTTCGTAGTTGGGCAGCGCTTCTTCGGTGATGGTATCGCCGATGAGCACGGCCAGCAGGTCGTAGCTCAGGCCCTGGGCCCGCTCGCGAAGCAGCTTTACTTCGTCGTAGAAAGTATCAAGGCGCGGATCGGGCAGGTAGTCGGCGGGTTGCCAGCTGTCTTCCACGCTCTTGAGGAAGGTGCCCATGTTTTCGCGCAAAAACGGTTCGAGGTGCTGCAAAACCTCTCCGCGGGAGGTGGTGGTTGCAATCATGGCAGTGGGACTAAAATAGGGAAAGTAGGAGAGCGGCTCAAAGGTATACAACCACTACCCCGTATTGTGCCGAATAAGTCCAGAAGCCCGGCTATAAAATTTTGGCCTTTTCGTTTGTTGCACTGTTTCCACGCGCATTTCATACGCCCGGGCAGCGCCGGTTTCGGCGTTGCGGGCCTGAATTCTCGCCCCCTGCGCAGGCAGGGCACGGGGCAGAATTGGTACTAATCGAACACGCGGCCCGGCCGGCCGGGCCAGCTGCCGGTTGAGGATGGCGGCCGCTTCGGGCGTGAGAATCCAGGCTACGCCGGGCCGTGCAGCGAGGCGGCGCATGCTCTCGGGAAAATAGCGCGTGCCGGTGAGCTGCCGCCGCCACGCTGCCTGCGAGGGATGCAGCGTCAGCCAGCCCGCCACGGGCATATAGCGGGGCTCAGGCCGGGAGGTGCCAAAGTAGTGGCCCGACAGCAGCGGCCCCACGGCAAAAGGTGACTCCGATTTGCCGGTGGCCTCGAAAGCGTCGGACACGATTAGCTGGGGGGCGGCGCTGCCGCGCTGCCGCGTGAGCCAGCCCAGCTGTTGCCGGGCCAGCTGGTTGTGTTGCCGCTCCTGACCTAGCACAGCCGCGCGGTGTGCGGTTTTGTAGGCGTAGGGCCCGGCCACCAGCGCCAGCGCCCCCAGCAGCACCCAGGGCGCCCGCCTTCCGGCCAGCGGCAACACCGCCGCCAGGTTGCCCAGCAGCCAGACATCGAGCAGCGGCAACGCGAGGCGGGGCGGCAGCTTGAGCACCGCGGCCAGCGCCAGCACCAACCCAGCAAACAGCGCCTGCACCAGCCAAAAACCACGGGGCCGCCCCGCTGCGGCAGTCAGCAGACAGCCGCTGGCCGCCAGCAGCAGTAGCAGCGGGAAGTAGTCGCGCAGGAGCTGCGGCAGCGCCAGCCGGAGCTTGGCTGGCGCTAGGGTGCGCAGGAAATAGGCCGGCGTGGGCAGGGGCGCGGCACGGTCGAAAAGGCCCTCGTTCACAAGCGTGGAATCGGCCAGCAGCCAGTGCCGGGCGGCGGCCAGCCCGAGGCTGTCGGCGGACGAGAGGCCGGTGGCTGGCTGGTAGAGCTGGAAATCCAGCATGTTGGACTTGCGCACATCGAGGCGGCGGAAAGTGGCCGCGGTGGGGCTCCAGGTCAGGTTCAGGAAAAGCGCCCCGAATACAGCCACGGCCGCCGCCCCGCCCAGCACCGGCAGGGCCCGGCGGCCGCCCAGCCACCACGCTCCCGGCGCGGCCGCCAGCAGCCCCAGTACGGCTACGCTGGGCCGAATCAGCCAGCCCAGCCCGAAGGCTAGCAGCCCCAGGACCAACGCGAAACGGCTGGCGGGGCGCTGGGCGGTCGTGAGCACGCCCACACCTGCCAGCAGCAGCGGCACCCGCACGTAGCTGAACCAAAAGCCGTGCTCCAGCCAAGCCACCAGGAAAAATAACGCCAGCAGCCCCGCAATCCAGGGGCCCGGCAGCCGGCCCAGCAGCAGCCGGTCGAGGAAGGTGAAGGCACCGACGGTGGCGCCATAGAGCAGCCCATAAAGCAGCAGCGCGTACCAGGGCACGGCGGGCATCACCTGGTAGAGCCAGCTCAGCCCCGCGCCCAGGCCGTGGAAATACAGGTGCAGGTCGGTGACAGGAGCCGCCGCGCTGGTGCCGCGCAGCAGCTGCATGATGGCTACGTCGTCGTTGGTTTCACAATACGCCCCAAGCCCCCACCCCACGGCCAGCAGCAGCAGCGCCGGCAGCAGCACCCGTCGGAATAGTTTAGCTGGCATTTTTCTGGGTGGTGGGGTAATGGGGTGATGGGGTGATGGGGTGATGGGGTGATGGGGTGATAAGGGAAGAACGCCATTCCGAGCGGAGCGAGGAATCTTGCGTGCTGACACTGTTCTATAGCTGTGCTGTAAATGTACGCTGCAAAAAGACTGTCGAACGACTGCGGGCGGGCGGCGGCCCTCGCCCCTCCACTCCTCACCCAGACGCTACAAACATGCCCCTGAATAACTGCAAGCCTGCCCATGCAGCGCAGCATCAGCACGCGAGATTCCTCGCTCCGCTCGGAATGACGTTCTCTCATTACCCCTGATTCCTTGTCACCTGTCACGTGCCCCCTATTACCTAATCACCTCATCACCCCATAACTTCATCACCAAAAACCACCTCATCACTTAATCACCATCTTTGCCGGTGTGAATCACCGCATGCTTTTCCGCTTTCCTACGCTGGCCCTGGTGCTGGTGCTGGTCGTGACCGTGGCCTTTTTCGGGCTGGCCCACGAGGGCCTCTACGACCTCGACGACTACCTCTACGCCCGCTACGCGCAGGCCCTGGCCAGCGGCACCTACCGCCCCCTCCCCGACCCACAGCACCTGCTCCACGATCCGCTGCAGGAGCGCCTGCTGATTTTCGGGCCGGTGGCGGCGCTCTACCGGGTGCTAGGCGTGAACATCATCAGCACCACGCTCTGGCCGCTGCTGTGCACGCTGGGCTGCGCCGGCATCATCTGGCAGCTGTACCGGCGGCGCGAGCCGCTGGTGGCGGCCGGCGCTGTGCTGCTGCTGGGGTTGCACTACTTCACCCTTAACCTGAGCACCTACCTCTACCCCGACAACGTGCTGATGTTCTGGTGCCTGGCCGGGGCGGCGGCGCTGCTGGCGGGGCGGCGCGCAGTGCAGCTTCGGCCAGTGGCCTGGGGTGCGGGCTTCGCCGTATTGAGCTTCGCGGCGCTGCTCAGCAAGGAAACCATCGTGTTTTACCTGCCCTTCTACCTGGGCCTGCTGGCGCTGGATACTTGGCGAAAACAGCATGGCCGGTTCTGGCGCGCGGCGCTGCTGACCGGCGCCGGCCTGCTGGCGGCTTACCTGATCTACTACCAGGTACTGACCGGCGACGTGCTCTACCGCTACCACATCATCGAGCAAACCAATGCCTACATGCGCGACGGCAACTACGTGCAGGGCCACGCCGATGCCTTGCTGGGCCGCGTAACCTGGCAGCCGCTCGACTTTTTTGTGGCCCTGGGCATGGGCGTGATGCTGGTACTGGCCGCAGCGGCCGGCTTCGGCCGTCGCCGCCCACAAGGCCCGGCAGATGCGGCCACGTCTGACGATGAGGCCGGGTTTTGGGTGGCGCTGGCGGTCAGCACGCTGGCGTTCTACTGGTGGGGCAGCACCTCCCTGCACGAGTACAACCCGATTTCGTTGCAGGCCCGCATGGTGACGCCGCTGCTGCCGCCGCTGGCGCTGGCGGCCGGGTTTGGACTGCGCAACCTATGGCAAACCGGGCGCGGAAGCTGGCTGATCGGGCTGGTGATGCTGGGCTTTGCGGGCTGGCTGCACAACGGCGTAGCGGTGCTGTATGGTGGGTTGGGCCTGTTGCTGCTGGCTGTAGCCGGCCTGCGTTACGTACGTAGGCTACCTGGCTGGCTCACGCCAGGCACCTCAGGTTTTGGGGCGCTGCTGCTGGGCACGCTGGCGCTGCTGCTCCTGATTCGGCCGGTGTACTATACGCGCAAGCCCAGCGTATCGGCTCACTTTGCGCAGGCGCGGCTGCTGAAAACGCACCTACCCGCCAGCCGCCGCGGGGTGGTGTTCACCGATGATATGCTGCTGCGCCACGCCGATTTCTACTACGGCTTCCGCCCCACCCCCAGCCTGCACTACGAACGGTTCGCGCGGCGCGACTCCGTGGCCCGCCGCCCCGGCGACAAATCATGGCTGCTGCTCAACCGCGCCACCCTGCAAAACGACGAGCTAACCCGCAAGCTCATCCAATACTCCGCCGACTCCATGCTAACCTGGTTCCCCCACCGCCAGTTGGTAGCCCAGGACGGGCCGGTGGAGTTGTATGAGGTGGTTTTGGATGACAGGTGATGAGGTGATGAGGTGACAGGTGACAGGTGACAGGTGACAGGTGACAGGTGACAGGTGACAGGTAAAGAAAGAACGTCATTCCGAGTGGAGCGAGGAATCTCGCGTGCTGACGTTGCAATAGTAATCCAACGTCAGCACGCGAGATTCCTCGCTCCGCTCGGAATGACGTTCTTAACGTTGACACCTCATCACCTCATCACCTTCAGATACGCTCCAATTCCGTGCTCAATCAGCCCGGCGCCGCCCAGCTCGCGCAGCAGGGCGTACAGGTCGCGGGCCTCGGGGAGGTTGCCCCAGCGGGCGGCCTGACGCAGCTCCCAGCGCACCCGCTCGGCAAGGGCCTGGCGCTCGGGCGCGGTGCGGCACAGGGCGGCGGCTTTGTGGCAGATGCGGATGGTGGAGGCCACCAGCGGGTCGCCGGGGCGGTAGCCCTGCGCCGACATGGAACGGGGGTGCAGACGCTTTTCGGTCAGGATTTCATCCTGGTAGCTGAACTGCCAGTTGCGGGAGGCCCGCACCCAGAAATCGAAGTCCTCGTAGGCCAGCGTTTCGTCGTAGCCGTTGAGCTGCTCCAGCGTGGCGCGCCGCATCATCATGGACGGCGCGCTGATAAAAAACCGGCGCAGCACATCCTCAAACACCCAGCCCGAAGCGGGAGCTGGCTGTAGCGCACCCGTAGGGCCGGGCGCGTGAAACAGCCGTTGAAACTCCCCGCCTTCGGTGTGCAGCGCCACGTTGCCGTAGAGCATGCCATAGCTGGCATCCAGCTCCTGAAACCGCGCCACTTGCCGCGCCACCCGCTCGGGCAGCAGAATATCGTCGGTGGCGAAGTCGATGAGAAACTCTCCCTGGCTTTGGAAGAACGCCCGGTTGAAAGCCGCACAGTTGCCGATGTTTTCGGGCAGAAAAACTGTTTTCCACTCCGGATGCGCGGCGGCGTACTCACGCAGCACCGCCACGCTGTTGTCGGTGCTGCCATCATCCACCAGAAACACCTCCAGCCGCGGATACGTCTGGGCCAGAATGGAATCCAGCGCGGGCCGCAGGAAGCGGCCGTGGTTGTAGCAAAGCGCCACGATGGTAACCAGAGGCGTCATTTCTTCTGAGGTGATGAGGTGATGAGGTGATGAGGTGATGAGGTGACAGGTGACAGGTGACAGGTAACAAAGTAAGCACGTCATTCCGAGCGGAGCGAGGAATCTCGCCCGTGTAGTGAATGATTCTACCGTGCTGGCGAAATTTCTTGCTCCGCTCGGAATGACGTGCTGTTTGTTTCGTCTTACCTAACCCCTCATCACCCCATCACCCCATCACCCCATCACCCCATCACTTCATCACTTCCCCGACCCAAAACCGCCGAAAATACCAGCCGCACCAGAGCAGCAGCAGGCCGTGGCGCAGCGCGGAGGCCCATACGGCTCCCACCAAACCCAGCCGCGGCAGCAGCAGCGCCAGGGCCGCGGCGTACAGCACCGCCGAGGCTGTCTGCAGCGCTACGTAGCGCCCTACGCGGGCCTGGGCCGTGAGCACCATCACCAGCGGCCACGCCACAAACCGCAGCCAGTCGCCGAGCAGCTGGGGACCCAGCAGGCTGGCGGCTGCCCCGAAACGGGCCTCGAACAGCACCGGCAGCAGCCAGTGGCGCAGCGCGTAGAGCAAACCCAGGCCGGCGGCCAGCAGCGGCACCAGCATCTGCAGCACCGTGCGCACCCAGGCCCGCTGCGCGGCTGGCTGAGACGCCAGCGCCGCCAGCCGCGGATAGTACACGCTGCTCATCACGGCGGTCATCACCATGGTGTAGTTGTCGGAGAGCTTGGCTACGGCCTGCCAGAGGTCGGTTTCGGCGAGGGTGAACTGCCGGATCAGCAGCTCCCGCACCGCAAAGTCCACGGCTTTGCCGAACAGCAGCAGCCCCACGGCCATCAGCAGGAAACGGCCCAGTCCCCGCAGCGCGGCTTTGCTCAGGCGGCCCGGCCACAGCGCCGGCAGCAGCCCGGCCCGGTGCGTGAGCCAAAGGGCCGGCAGCAGCGTGGCACCCTGGGCCAGCAGATACGTCAGCAGCGCCGTGGTTGCCGCGCCGCCGCCGGCCAGCACCATCGCCACCGCCGCCGGCCCCAGCAAACTCAGCGCCACCGTCAGGCTAATATAGGCGCGCAGCTGCCCGGCAGCCAGCAGTACGGCGCCCAGCAGCGCGTAGGCCGTGAGCAGCGCAATACCCAGCCCAAACAGAGCCACCCAGCCCACCGAGGGCTGAAACACTCCTACCAGCGGCCCCGGAAACAGCAGCAGCGCCAGCAGCCCCAGGGCCAGCGCAGCCCCGTTCAGCAACAGTGCCGCCCCCAGCCACGCCCGGTAGCGGCCGGCGCGGGCCGGCAGCGGCGCCAGGTATTTCACCAGGCCCACGTGCGTGCCGTCGTTGGGCAGCGTCGTGAACAGGGCCATCAGGTTCTGGAAGTGCGCCAGCAGCGTGAGGCCGCCGGGGCCGCCGTACACGGCCAGCAGCTTGTTGAGCAGCAGCGCCCCCGCCGCACGCGCCACCACGGCCACGCCCGATCCCACCGAGCCGCGCACAAACTGCCGGGCAGCGGGCGGCGCGGCGGGCGCGGGTAGCGGCGTGGCGGCGGATGGGCGGGCAACTGACATGGAGGCCAAAAGTACGCCGGCCAACTTTCTCCCCACCTTCCGCCGTACATTGGCCTCAATCCGCCTCCCTCCTATGGAACCCGCTTCTCCCACAGCCGCCGCCCCGCTGCTGCCGCCCCCCGATGCCTCCACCGAGCCCACGCCCGAGCGCCGGCATTCCGTGGCCGACCGCGCTGACACCCGCCTGGCCCGCGAGGCCCACGTGGGCCAGCGCCCGGGCACGCTCACCATCCGCGAAGGCTCGCTCACGCCCCGGCTGTTTCTGATTTCCTACGACGAAAATTCCTGCCAGGAGCACGAATACGACAACTACCAGGAGCTGCTGACCTACTTCCACGGCCACCCCGAGCTGCGCCATTGGATTGACGTGCGCGGTTACAACGACCTGGAGCTGATGCAGCAGATTATGGCCGACTTCGAGCTGCACCCGTTGCAAATGGAAGACGTGCTGGGCGACTACCAGCGGGCCAAAGTGGACGTGTTCGGCGACAACCGCCTGTTTCTGGTGTCGCGCATGACGGAGTTCACGCAGCTGCTGGAAATCGACGACGACCAGCTCTCCATCTTCACCGGCCCCAACTACGTGCTCACGTTTCAGGACGACTACGTGGACTGCCTCGATACCGTGCGGCAGCGCATCCGGTCGGGCTTCAGCCAGATCAAGCGCAAGCCGCCGCTGTACCTGGCCTACGCCCTCACCGACGTGGTGCTCGACCAGTACTACCCCACCATGGCCGCCATCGGCGACTATATTGAGAAGCTGGAAGACCGGATTCTGCAGGACCGCCCCGACCGGCGCGTACTGGGCCGCATCCTGCGCATGAAAAAGGACATCATCCGGTTCCGGCGCTTCGTGTATCCGGAGCGCGAAAAAGTAGCCGAAATCCTGCGTATGCCCGACGAGATAGTGCCCGAGGAAATGAAGGTCTACTTCCGCGACTGCTACGACCACGCCATCCAGGCCCTGGACCTGGCCGAGAGCTACCGCGAATCGGTGACGAGCCTGGTGGAGTTGTTCATGAGCAACCAGAGCAACCGCATGAACGAGGTGATGAAGGTGCTGACCATCATCAGCTCCATCTTCATCCCGCTGAGCTTCGTGGTGGGCCTCTACGGCATGAACTTCCAACGCGAAAACCCCGACGGCAGCATTAATCACCTCAACATGCCCGAACTCTACGAGCCCTGGGGCTACCCGGTGCTGCTGGTGGTGCTGGCGGCCATTGTGATATTCCAGCTGGTGTACTTCTACCGCAAAGGCTGGCTCACGAATAGGTGAGTTTGGGGAGTAGTGGGCTGGTGGAGTGCCGGTAGCACGAACCGCGAAGTTCGCGCTACTACGTACCAGTGCTGCTCAGGCTGACGAATCCACCAATCCGCCACTCCACCAACTCACCACCTACCCCCACTTGCGCGGGTCGGTGGTGAGGGCGGAGGCCAGCACGTTCTGCGGCTCGCCGAGAACGGCGTACACCTGCTGCAGGCGCTCTTCCACCGAGCCCGTGAGCAGCGTGTAGGGGATTTGCAGCATGTCAAGCTGCATGGCCACCATGCCGTGGTGGAAGTCGCGCAGGGCTTCCGGGTCGCGCCAGCCGTCGTCCTCGTACGGAATGTCGGGGGCGCAGAGGAAGGTGTGGAAGTAACGCTGCCGGCACTCGGCGGCCAGGGCCTGCAGCTCGGGCGCGCAGCGGGCGTAGTAGAAGTAGGAAAACTGCGCCGTGGTGGCCGCGTTGGTGTCCACGAACAGGAAGTGGCGAGCGTGCGGCACGGCCTCGTCTTCCAGCTCGCGGTGGCGGTGCGCAATGTAGAGCAGATCATCGAAGTCGGTGGCGCCGTTTTTTTCCTCGTGCAGCGTGCGGCCGTACTCGTGCACCCACACGGTGCCGTAGGCCGCGGCCAGCGCCTTGCTGAGCGTGGATTTGCCGGTGCTTTCGGCCCCCATCAGCACAATCTTGCGGATGAACTGGGGCGAGTGGAAGTGCGCCTGCACCACCGGATGCAGGAAGGCATTGTGCCCGTACAGGTCTTCGCGGATCTGGGTGCCGGAAATGGGCACCGTTGTGCGAGCCGGGTCTACCCCCACGTACTCAGCGCCGATATGAGCCGCGAAGCCGGGGCCGTAGTCTTCGGAAGCAAACACCACATCGGGCCGCAGGGGCTGCTGCCGCAGCCAGCGCCGCACAAACTCGCGGTGCGAGTGGTCGTCGGCTTCGTTGGGCGGCACGGGCAACTGGCCTACCGGCAGGGCCACCACGTGCAGCACCGTGCTACCGATGCGCGGCGGCGTGCCCGGCTCGGACCCGGCCGGCGTGTAGATCTGCCGGATCCAGCTGGCGCGGGTTTCAGCGTCCATCGTGGCCGGATCGGGGTTGGAGTACACCAGCACATAGAGGTCCTGCACGCGGGCCGCCGCCTGCTCCAGCAGCCACTGGTGCCCGGCATGAAACGGCAGAAATTTGCCCACCACCAGCCCGATAGGCCAGGAAGCAACGGAAGTAGAAGTTGGGTTCAAGCGCAGTGAAGTTGAGGCCGGCCTGAAAAAGCGGCTGGCTGAACAGGCAATATATTCAGTTTCGCATGGAAGCCGGCCTTGCGGCGTTTGCATAGCACGCTCCAGCCTCTTCCAGACGGCTATTTCAGTTCCAGACCCGTGCGGCGCAGCTCCGGGCCGGCGGTGCGGTAGAGGTGGTAGGTGTTGGTGCCGGCTTCGTATTCGAGCCCGATTTCCGGGGCGCTGCTCTCGAAGGGCTGCCCGCCCAGCAACCGGCCCTGGCTGTCGTAGAGGTAGGCTTTGCCGGGACCGGGCTCCATGATGGCATACACGCGGCGGCCGTTGCCGAAGTCAAAGAACTGCACTGGCTTGGTCCCGGAGGTGAGGAAGCGCTGGCCCAGCAGGCGCCGCCCGCCGGCTTCAAACAGATCCAGCTGGCCGCCGGCTTCGCGCACCACCACGAAAGTGCGGCGCTGCTGATCAGGAATGAGCCGGAACACCGAGCTGCGGCTCCAGGTGGCCACCCGGCGGCGGCTCACAATGTCGCCGGCCAGCGTGAAAGTCACCTGCTCACCGTGCTGATTGACCACGGTAAGGCGGGTACGGCTGAGCGTAGGACCGGCCGTTTCCACAAGCGCCTCACTCTGCAGCCGCGCCCCCATGCTGATGGGGAAGCCCGGGTAGGTGGCGCCCTGCTGATCGAAGGCATAGACGTAGCCGTTTTCGAGCAGTACCACCAATACGTCGCGCCCGCCTACGGTCAGGTACAGCGGCTGGGCGGCTAGGTTGAAGTCCAGGCGCTTGGGCTGCCAGTTGGGGTAGGCGTTGCCGTTGGTGTCGTACAGAAACAGGTTGCCGCCGCCGCCGGCCACCAGCAGCCGCGGGGCCGCCCCCGCTCCTTCCGGTGACACACTTAGGCCCGTAGCCCGCACTGAATCAGGCAGGTTGAGCGGAAACTGCGGCGCCGTGCGCCCCTGTTGGTCCAAGAAGTGCAGCTGGCCGGCCGTGGCCAGCAGATAGCCGGCGCGGCCCGCCACCGTGCGGCGGTGCAGCCGCCCCACCAGCGGCCCCGGCAGCGAGTCAGACCAGGCCACCACGTTTTCGGGCGTCACGTAGTGCAGCACCTGCGCGGCGTCCTGCACCAGCACGCCGGGCCGGGTGGCACCGGCCACCGGCACCAGCAGCGGGGATCCGGCCAGCGGCGTTTTGAAGGCCAGCACGCTGCCCGTGCCGGTGCTACCCTGCGGCCGCGCCACGGCCGGACCCACCAGCGGATGGCGCAGCAGCAGCTGGCTGAAATACTGGGCTCCTTCTTCCTGCTCGTTGGCGGCGGGCACCAACTGCAGCGCCACCTGCGGAAACCGCTTAAACAACGACTCGTTGCGCAGCAGCCCGGCCCGGCGCTCTTCCACCAGCCCGCGCAGCAGCAGGTTCCAGGCGTTGCGGGTGTCCAGCACCACGCTCAGGCGGGCCAGCGGCTGAGTTTCCTGCAGGAAGGCCACCTGCGTGGGCGAGCGGGACCATACGTTTTCGGCGGCCACGTCCTGCAGCCAGGCCCGCAGCGCGGCGGCATCATCCCCGAAGACCAGGTAGCTGCCCACTACGGCCACCACCGGCGCCCGGAAACCGGCAAACAGCGGCCCCACCAGCCTAGCCGGCAGCTCCGGCACACCGGTCTGGTGAATCTGATAGGGCCCCACCCGCTCAAACGACGGGCTGGCGCCCACCACCCGGCGCAGCTGGCCCAGCAGCAGCGCCTGCTGCGCGGGCCGGGCGCACCACATCAACGCCAGGCGGCCGGGCTTCACGCGGGCCGTGGGTGGGGCCAGATAGGCCAGCGCCACTTCCTGGCTCAGGCCCGCCGTGAGGCTGTCGAGCAGCGGCAGCACGGCCGGGTTGAGGGTATCGGGGCGGGGGGCAGTTGGGCGTGGGCCGCGTAGGACGCTGGCCGGGCCCAGGCCCAGGTGCACCAGCAGGGCCGTGCGCAGGCTCAGCACTTCGGCCATGCGCAGGCGCTGGGCAGGCTGGCCGCGCAGGCGCTCGTGCAGGCTGCCGGCCGTGGTTTCGGGGTTGACAAAGCCACTGAGCACTACTTTATTGCCGGCAAGCTTCATTTCCAGTTGGCCGTTGCGGGCCAGGCTGGTTACGGAACCAATACCCGGCACCACATCGGCCCGGAAAAACACGCCCAGCAGCTGCGGTAGGCGCCGGTAGTTCACCAGCAGCGTGGCGTCCACGTCGCGCAGCCGGAAGAAGTCGGTGCCCTGGAAGTCGGCCGCTACGGTGGGCTGCTCCGGGCCGGCCAGGCGGCGCACCACGGCTTCTACCAGCAGCGGGTTGGGGCTAAATACCAGGTGGTTGCGGTGGTTGATGAACGTGAGGCCGCGCCCGGTGCCGGGCTCACCGATTTCGGTGAGCAGCGTGCCTTCGTAGTCGCGGGTACGCACCCGAAACTGCGGGTCGCGGGCCAGGGCATCCACCAGCCCGCGCACCTGCCGGTACTCGCGCACGCTGCCAATAGGCACCTGCAGCAGCACATCGAAGCGCCCGGGCCCGGTGACGTGCACCGACGTGAGCACGTTTTTGCGGCCCAGAAAGCGCAGCACCACGTTGCGGCTGCCGGTGAGGCTGTCGATGAGGGCCACGGTATTTTCAAGGCTCTGGAAATACCGCACGGTGGTGAGGTTGTCCCAGACCTGCGTCTCCTTGAGGTGGCGCACCAGCGTTGGCTGGTCGCGGGTGGCCGTTACCAGCACGGCGTCGTCGGGCACCAGCGCCCAGGGGTCGAGAGGAACGGCGGCTACCGTGCGCCGGTAGTACACGTACGACGCCAGCGCCGCCAGCAGCAACAAACCGGTAAGGAATACAAGTAGCTTTTTCGACATTGGAACACCGGGAGCGGGCGGCAAAAATAGGTATTCAACCGTAGCCAACCGATTTATTGCCCGTCATACGGCTCCGGCGTACGCGAAGCCGAACCGCCGGAGTCCGAGCCAGTCCGCCGTAGTCAACAACAGCCGGGCCGGAGCGTAGCTGATCCGTAAATCTGCCTATCTTCAACCCATGACTTTCCGTGGCAGATTTTCCGGGGTTGGGGCCGCAGGGCTCCTGTTCAGAGCCGGGTTGCTGGCCGGGCCGCTGGTGCTGCTTTCGAGCTGCTTCCAGCTGCGCGAACCGGAGCCGGCCGGCGCGGCCAGCGACTGGCTGCCGCCCACCCAGATTGATATTCTGCTGGCCAACTTCACCACAGCCGTGCAGACCCTGAACGTAGTGAACTACGAGCGCACGTTTGCGGGGCCACAGTACCGCTTCGTGCCCGACCCCACGGCGGCCGGCACCGCCACCTCGCTGTTTACCAACTGGAGCGTGAACGAGGAGCGCGACTACCTCAACGGCCTGCGCCGCCGCTCCGCCGGTACCGCCCAGAACCAGCTCACGTTCAGCGGCCGCCGCGACCAGTTTTTCACCGCCGACTCGGCCGAGGTTTCGGCCCTCTACCAGCTGAAAATCGTGCAGTCGGACACGGCGTTTCGCTCCACAATGCTGGAAGGCAACATCCGGTTGCTGGTGCGGCGTCGTAATAATGAATGGAAGATAACCAGCTGGCGCGACCAGCGCACGTCCAGCGCCCTAAGCTGGACTGACCTGAAAAAGTATTTTATCCGCAACTGAAGAGTAGCTGAGCAGTTGAGTATCTGAGTACTTTAATTTACCTGCCGCTGCCGCATATCCGCCTATGCCCCAACTTACTCAGCTATTCCGTTACTCAGTTACGCTCTGCGCCGTGGGGGCCGCGGGCTGCAACCCGTTTGCTCCCGGCCTCGACGACCAGCCTACCGACCCCAACCAGCTGCTGGGCAACCCCGTGACGGTGCGCGGCTTTTTCGAGCGGTTCCGCAGCGCCTACCAGCTACGCGACTCCACGCTCTACGGCCAGCTGCTCGACCGGCGCTTCACGTTCACGTACCGCGACTTCGCGGCCAACGTGGACCGCACCTGGAACCGCGACGTGGAAATTGCCACCACCTACCGCCTGTTCCGGGCCTCGCGCACCGCCAACCTGCAGTGGACCCAGTACCTACCCACCACCGATACGCTGTTTTCGGACACGCTGGTGTACGTGGAGCGGGCCTTCCAGCTCAGCATCGAGCAGCGCGACAACCAGCAGTTCAGCGGGGCCGGCTCGGCGCGGCTGGTGCTAGTACGCCGCCAGAAAGGCGACCCATGGCGCATGCGCAGCTGGTACGACCGAAGCGAGTTTTAGGGCTCTTACAACGACTCGCAGGAGGTTTTTGCCCGTTCACACGGCGCATACATCCGGCCTCCCAAAACCAAACGGGGCGGCCGCCGGAAGTTCCGGTGGCCGCCCCGTCTGGCGAGCGTCAACTGCTTATTGGATGTTGGTCAGCTCCACGTCGAAGCGCAGGGGCGAGTCGGGCGGGATGGCGCCGTTGGCGCCGGCCGGGCCATAGGCCAGCTCCGAGGGAATCAGCAGAATGGCCTTTTCGCCTTTGCGCATCTGCGCAATGCCCACCTCCCAGCCCGGAATCACCTGGCCGGTGCCGAAGGCATACACGAATGGCACTGGCTGGCCATCAGCCCCGACGCGCGACTTGTCGAACACCTGGTTGTTGCTGATCAGGATGCCCTTATACACCACCGACGCCTGCTGGCCGACGGTGGGCAGGTTGCCGGTGCCGGGCTTTTTGGTGATGATGTAGACGCCCGAAGGCTGGCGGCGGGCCGTGGTGAAGCTGCTGTCGGCAATGTACTTGGTGATGGCCAGCGAATCGGCGGCGCGCACCTGCTTCTGGCGCAGCAGCGCCTGGGCATTCAGTGCGTCGATGTCGATGCCGGAGTTGTTGCAGGCCGTGAGCAGCGCAGCCGACGACAGCAGCAGGCTGCCAGCTACCAGGAATCGGGCGGAAGAAACGGTGCGAAGAAAGGATGGGAGCATAGGGAGAAAAGAAAAAAGTCTGAGCAGAAACAAGAGCCAGGCCGGGGCCCATAGGTTGCAGGCCACCGGGCGCCCACCAAAAGTACGCACATTACCCGGCCGGACACCGCCTGCTGCTGAGTACAGCGCCCGTAGCCGCAAAGGTTCCGGGCGGCCGGTTTCTAGCCTTGCCGCGGCCCCGCATGGTATTCGATGCTCAGAATACTTCTATCTTCCCGGCCCAAATCCTGTTTTCGCTCTTTTTTATGTCTGAGAAACAAGGCCATTTTCAGCGGGCCATTACGCTGTTCGACGCCATCATGATTGTCACCGGCAGCATGATTGGCTCCGGTATCTTTATTGTCTCAGCCGGCATTGCGCGGCAGGTTGGCTCGGCGGGCTGGCTGCTGGTGGTGTGGCTGATTACGGGCTTCATCACGCTGGCCGGCGCCGTGAGCTACGGCGAGCTGGCGGCCATGTTCCCGAAGGTGGGCGGGCAGTACGTGTACCTGCGCGAGGCCTACAACAAGCTGGTGGCCTTCCTCTACGGCTGGTCGCTGTTTCTCGTGATTCAGACCGGCGTAATTGCGGCCGTGGCCGTGGCGTTTGCGCGGTTTGTGGGCGTGCTGGTACCGTGGTTCAGCGAGCAGAACGTGCTGTTTGAACTGGGCCCGCTGAAGTTCTCCACCGTGATGCTGCTGGCCATCGTCATGCTGGTGGGCCTCACCTGGGTGAACTCGCGCGGGGTGCGCGGCGGCAAGCTGATTTCCAACATCTTCGGCAGCACCAAGCTGGTGGCGCTGGCGTTGCTCATCCTGTTCGGGCTGGCCCTGGGCATCAGCGACCAGGCCGTAAGCCTCAACTTCCACAACATGTGGGAGGCTGTGAGCTACGACGCCGCCGGCCAGGGCACGCCGCTCACCACGTGGGGCCTGGTAGGCGCCATCGGCCTGGCCATGACCGGCTCCCTGTTCAGCTCCGACGCTTGGAACAACATCGGCTTCTCCGGCGACGAAATCGTGCGGCCCGAGCGCACCATCGTGCTCAGCATGGCCATCGGCACCGGCATCGTGACGGGGCTGTACCTGCTCATCAACCTGGTGTATCTGCTGGTGCTGCCGCTGCACGGCGACCCGGCCGCCGCCGCCTCCGACCTCATGAGCCGCGGCATCATGTACGCCGCTGACGAGCGGGTGGGCACAGCCGTGGCCGGCAGCATTCTGGGCAAAGTGGGCGCCGGCTTCATGGCCGTGCTCATCATGATCAGCACGTTCGGGGCCAACAACAGCATCATCCTGAGCGGGGCGCGGGCCTACTACGCCATGGCCAAAGACGGCCTGTTCTTCCCCGGCATGGCCCGCCTCAACAAGGCCGGCGTGCCCGGCGTGGCGCTGTGGGCCCAGTGCATCTGGGCCTGCGGACTGTGTTTGTCGGGTTCCTACGGGCAGCTGCTCAACTACGTGATGTTCTCGGTGATTCTGTTCTACGTCATCACCATCATCGGCATCTTTGTGCTGCGCCGCACCCGCCCCGACGCGCCCCGCCCCTACCGCGCCCTCGGCTACCCCGTGATTCCGCTGCTGTACGTGGTGCTGGCCTCGGCCTTCTGCATCATCCTGCTGGTGTCGCCCACCACCGCACGCGACGCGGGCCTGGGGCTGCTGCTGGTAGCGCTGGGCGTGCCGGTGTACTACCTGTTTGGCAAGCGCTTCGGCGGACAATAACGGCCCCGGCGCTCCGCCGCGGCTACTTTCAACAAGAAGGCCTCCCCGGAGATCCGGGGAGGCCTTCTTGTTGTTGCGGTCAGTGAGCAGGTAGTAGTTGGTAGTGAGTAGTTAGAGGGAGAAAGTTGTGTGGATGTTGAAACTCAGTCCAGCCCTCCGCTCAACTCTTATCGTCAAATACTCAATATCAAATACTGATTACTTGCGGCGGCGCTTGGTGCCTTCTGAAGGCAGCAGGGTTACGTTGACGGGCTGGGAGCCGCGGGTGCGGATTTCTTGGTCCTGGTAGCCGCCGTAGCCATACACGAGGGCATTTTCGCCGGCGGGTACTTCCAGCGTGTAGTTGCCGTTGGCATCGGTGCCAGTGCCTTTGCGCGAGCCTTTCAGCAGCACCGTAGCGCCGGCCATGGGGCGGCCATCCTCGTCCAGAATGCGGCCCGAAAGCGTAACGGTGGCGGGAGCAGCCGGGGCGGCCGGGGCGGCCTCAGCCACCGGCGCGGCTTCCTCTACCGGCGCAGCTACTGGCGCCACCGACTCTGTGGTGCGGGCGGCCAAGCCATCCTCGGCGGCCGGGCGGGCGGCCGTGGGCTTCTTGGCATCGGTAGCGGCCAGCTTGGCGGCATCGGCAGCAGCCTTTTCTTCGGCTGCCGTTACGTCGGCGGCAGCGGCGGGCGCCACTTCCTTGGCGCCTGTCACGCTGGCTTCACCCAGCATCACCGACGGAATGATGGTGGTAACCACGCGGCGGCCGCTGGAGCCCGGCAGAAACATGTAGCCGATGACGGCCAGCAGCAAAATGGCGCCTACAATCAGGGCCAGCCGGCCGTTACCGGAGGAATAGTCCTCTTCTTCGCTCAGTAGCGCGCTGTCGTCGGTTTCAGGTTCAGGAACAGTAAATTTAGTGGGCATAGGGATGGATTGGAGTGTTGGAAAAAAATCGGAGCAAACCGAGGCGAACCTGACTGCCAGCCCTGAAAAAACAGGGGTTGAAAAAGGGGTTCACCACGGGTTCCTAAAGATATAGGAACTGTTACATTTTATCCTAATTATTGCAACTATCGGGGCCTGGGGAGCTTGCTTTTTTGATTTTGGCAATAAAACAGGCCTGCGTGGCAGCACAAAAAAATCCCCACTTCAAAAGAAGCGGGGATTGTGTTGATTGCCGTAGCAGACAGCGGTGTTAGTCGTGGGCCGGTTTGGCCGGGCCGCTGGGCTCCTTTTCGCCAAAATCCTGGTCGCGCGACCGGACGGCGTTGCCCATATCGTAGCTGCCTTCGGCCTCGAAGCCCGGGCCCTGGGCCTGCTCGCCGGCATTCTGGTGGTCGTTGCCGCCCTGCGGCTCGGTTTCGCTACCGCCAATGTGCAGGTTGTCGAGCTGGTTTTTCTGGTCGCTGCGCTGGGTGTATCCGTTGGCGCCGGTGTTGCGCTGTGCCGAAGGGTCGTTGGCTTCCTTACCATTGCTGAGCAGCGACTTGAAGTCCTTCTCCTTTTCCAGCTGCTCGTTCTGAGCCGTGTTGCTGTTGTCGGTGATGTCCTTATTTTCCTGGTCGTTTTTATTGACATCGTCGCCGCTGCCAAACAGACTATCTAGTGCCATGTTAGGGGAAGTGTAGTGGGTGAGGAATTATGTATGCAGGTACGCGCCCGGCGCCGCGAAGTTGTGCTGCGGCCAGGTTCCGGCCGCAGCCAAAAATCCGGCAGCAGCCTGTCAGGTATTGGCCGCGGCGGCGTCAACCGCATCAGGGGCGGCCGCCCGGGCCCATCCGCAGCCCAGCTTTGGCCCGTATACCCAGTAGTCGGCCTCAGCCGGTTTCGGCCGGGTTTGCCCGACATTGACGATGTTTGCCGCCGGGCTTTTTTCATTTCTCCCTCCTCTTCGCGCTATGCACCTGGTTATCATCGGCAACGGCATTACGGGCGTGAGCTGCGCCCTGACAGTGCGGCGGCTCTCGCCCGAGGCCCGCATCACGCTGGTGTCGGAGGAGACGCCGCACCACTTTTCCCGCACGGCCCTCATGTACGTGTACATGGGCCACATGCGCGCCCAAGACATCAAGCCTTACGAAGACTGGTTCTGGCTGGAAAACCGCCTGGAGCTGGTGTACGCCACCGCCACCGCCCTCGATGCCGGCCGTAAAACCATACACCTGAGCACCGGCCCGCCCCTCACCTATGATAAGCTGCTGCTGGCTACCGGCTCAGTGAGCCGGCTGGCGGGCTGGCCCGGCCAGCATCTGCCGGGCGTGCAGGGCCTGTACTCGCTGCCCGATCTGGAGCAGATGCACCGCGACACGCACGGCATCCGGCAGGCCGTGGTGGTGGGCGGCGGCCTGATCGGGATTGAGCTGGCCGAGATGCTGCACTCCCGCGGTATTGCCGTGACCATGCTCGTGCGCGACAGCCGCTACTGGGGCTCGGTGCTGCCCCCCGAAGAAGCCGCCCTGATTGAGCTGCAGCTGCGCGCGCACCACACTACAGTGCACTATGGCACCGAGCTGGCCGAAATCCTACCCGACGACACCGGCCGGGTGCGCGCTGTGCGCACCACCCAGGGCACCGAGCTGCCCTGCCAGTGGGTGGGCCTGGCTACCGGCGTGGCCCCCAACCTGGCCTTGGCCCGCACCTGCCCCACCCTGGAAACCGACCGCGGCATTCTGGTGGACGCACACCTGCAAACCAGCCTGCCCGACGTGTACGCCGCCGGCGACTGTGCCCAGCACCGCCAGCCCGGCGCCGACGAGGTGCCCATCGAGCAGCTCTGGTACACCGGCCGTATGCAGGGCGAAACCGTGGCCTACACCATCTGCGGGCAGCCGACGCCCTACCAGCGCGGGCCCTGGTTCAACTCAGCCAAGTTCTTTCAGCTCGAATACCAGACCTACGGCCGGGTGCCGGCGGAGGCTACGGCCGGGGAGCAAACCTGCTACTGGCAGCACCCCAACGGCCGCCACGCGCTGCGCATCAACTACCGGCCCGGCCAAGGAAACGCCGTAACGGGCGTCAATGCCCTGGGCATCCGGCAGCGCCACGACGTATGGGAAAGCTGGCTGCGGGCCGGTACGCCGGTGCAGGAAGTGCTGGCCCAGCTGCGCCGCGCCAACTTCGACCCCGAATTTTTCCGCCGCCACGAGCCCGCCATCCTGCGTACGTTCAATCAACAGCTTCTTTCAAAGAGTAACTAAAAACGTCATGCAGAGCCGCAGCCGAAGCATCTCGCGTGCTGAAGTTGTGGTGCTACTGATTACTACACGAGCGAGATGCTTCGGCCGCGCCTCTGCATGACGTGCTCACCTTACTCCGTTACTCAACCACTCAGCTACTCTTTTCCTGTGGATTTCTCCAAGCTCTACCGTCCCAGCGCCCTCAACAGCTTCCAGTTCATTGCCGTTACGGGCCTGATTATGAGCGGCGGCGCGCACCTGATTCTGCACTTCTTCGCGCACCACTCGCTGCCCGGCTACAACTGGCTGTACGTGTGCTGGGCGGCGCTGTACGTGGTAGGCTCGCTGCTGAACCTGTTCGGCAAACCTAACGAAGACCACCACCATCACCACTAAGAGCGGCCTGTTTCCAGCTCTCATTTCCTGTTTGTTTTCCGCTGTCTGCCATGGCTTTTGACGCTAACCTGACCCTGCCCCGCCCACCGGTACCCGACACCACGGCCACCGAGAAAACCCTGCTCACAGTGGTTGGCCTGGGACTGCTGGCGCTGCTCACCGTGGCTTTCGATGCCGATGCGGGCCGGGCGCGCCTCAGCTTTTGGGCCGGCGTGCTGCTGCTGAGCGCGGGCACGCTGGGCTGGGCCTGGTACACGTTTGGGCGCCAGCCGGCCGGCGTGCTCCAGGACAACCTCTGGCTGCGGGCCAGCAGCAGCCGCGGCGCCGTGGCCTGGCTCACGGCCGTAGTCCTGACGGGTTTTTACGTGGTGCTCTACTGGTTCAGCAACGACAACGGTCAGGGCAATTTCGGGCCGCTCAATCAGCTCATCCACGCCCTCGACCCGTTCAGCCAGTGGCTGCGCCACAAGCCCAGCGACCAGTGGTTTCTGTACGGCACCTTCTACACGCTGGCCGTGCTGCTGATGGGCGGCCGGGCGCTCTGGAAGTACCGCCACTCGCCCTACCAGCGCATCCGCACGGCCTCGGTGATGTTCTTTCAGCTCGGGTTTGCGTTTCTGCTGCCCGGTCTGCTGCTGGCCTTTCAGCGGCCCGAATATTACTTCTCCTACTTCTGGCCCCTGAAATACGACTACCTATTTCCAGGCACGGTGAGCTACCTACTCAAGGATGGCGGCCCCGCGCTGGGCGTGTTCATGGTGTTCTGGGGCGCGGCAATGTCGTTTGTGGGCACGCCCATTCTCACGTATTTCTTTGGCAAGCGCTGGTACTGCTCGTGGGTGTGCGGCTGCGGCGGGCTGGCCGAAACCGCTGGCGACCCCTACCGCCACCTCTCCGACAAAAGCCGCGCCGCTTGGCGCTGGGAAGTGCGCATCATCTACACCGTGCTAGTGCTGATTGTGGCCCTCACGGCCCTGCTATGGCTGGGCGCCTCAGGCGCGGTGCCGGCCCTACAAGCCGTTACGGAGCCGCTGTCTAAGGCCTACGGCTTTGCTATTGGCTCGGTGTTTTCGGGCGTGATTGGGGTGGGATTCTACCCGCTGATGGGGGCGCGGGTGTGGTGCCGGTTCGGGTGCCCAATGGCGGCGTACCTGGGGCTGCTGCAGAAGCACTTTTCGCGCTTCCGCATCACCACCAACGGCGCGCAGTGCATTTCCTGCGGCAACTGCTCCAACGTCTGCGAAATGGGTATCGACGTGAAGCAGTACGCCCAGCGCGGCGAGCCTATCATCCGGGCTTCGTGCGTGGGCTGCGGCATGTGCTCCACGGCCTGCCCGCGCGGCGTGCTCAACCTCGAAAACGGCCCCACCGAAGGCCGCTACCAGGGCAGCCAGCTCATCCACGCCGACTCACTGCGGATTTTGAGCTAAGCCAACTATCAACTGCCACAACAGAAAAGCGGCGGCACTTCCTGACAAGAAAGTGCCGCCGCTTTTTTCTATGCTTACTGGCTTGAGGCTGCGTTTACGGGCTCCCGTAACCTAGCGCCTGAACTCCAGCGGCCCTTTTGGCTTCAGCCAGGCTTTGAGGTCGGCGTAGGGAAACAGGTAGTCGGTTTCGGGCTGCAGGGCCAGGATGACGTGCGGGAAGCCGAAGTCGTAGTAAAGCGTGAGGCCGAAGGGCGTAAGGGCGAAGTCGTAGAAGCGCGGGTCGTTGGCTTCGAGGGTGGCGGTGCGGGTGCTCTCGTTCCAGTGCAGGCGCTGCCGCACATCGGCCAGCATGGCGGTATCCAGCTCCGGGTAGCTGGCGGGCAAAGCGGCGAGGTGGGCCTCAATGCGGCGGTTGATGGACTGCTGCCAGCGCCGGCGCAGCGCCAGCGTGTCGGCCAGCAGGTCGCGCACCTGCAGCAGGCGGCCCGTGCGCAAGTCGAAGGTGGCGTGCCGAACCGACGACGACGGGTACGCCCCCATGTACTCCGCCGTGAGGGCCACCGACAGCAGATAGTTATCGTTGTAGAGCACCTCGTAGCTGGTGCCCACAAACCCACTCTGGCCGTTGGTTTCGTACTCGGCCAGCGCTTGCCTGAGGCCACTGGCGGCCGTCAAGGGCTCGGGCAGCATTTCCAGGTCTTCGCCCAATGCCGCATCTACCAGGTATTGGTTGATGCGGCTGGCCGCGGCCGCCACGGGCAGCTGCACCTGCGGCACGACGAAGGCACTTTTCCCGGTGTCGCCGACGCTCACGACCAGCGCCCGGGGGCTGGCCGTTACTACTGCCGGAGCCTTGGTCGGCCAACCGGCCGCAGCACTTTTTTTCCTGGATTGAGTTGGAGTTGTCCGCTGGGCTAGCGCGGGCACCGTAGTCAGCAACAGCGCCGGCAGCAGCCAACGCAAATAGGTCTGGGACATAAACAGGCAGGATTCAGCTGCAACTTACAGTTGAATCCACACATCTGCCCGGAGTAGCCGGCCGGCGTCAGCGGCAAACGCCCTACGGCTTCACAAAGGCCAGCAGCGCCGCCAGAAACTGCGGGGTGGCTTCCAGGTGCGGGATATGGCCCACACCCGCCAGCGGCACTAATTTGGCTCATTTGATCTGGGCAGTCACACGCTTACCCAGCACCGGATACTGGCCCATGGCGGCCAGCACCTGCGGATTGTTGATGAGGCCCTTCCCTACCACCGTGCGGTCATCCTGCCCGATGATGAGCAGCGTGGGCACCCGCACCTGGCCGAACTCGTAGCAGACGGGCTGCTGGTAGATCATGTCGAAGGTGAGGGCATTGGCGCGGGCTACCTGCCCGAAATCCGGGCTTTTGGTTTGGGCCGCCAGCGGCAGCAGCCACTGGTCGTGGGCGGCGGGGTAGCCGTGCGGGTAGTAGGTAGCGTGGTATTTCCGGATGCTGGCTTCGGTGCTTTTGCGCTCGGTAGCCTCGGCCTGATCGACGAATTGGAACGGCACGCCCACGCGGTAGTCTTCCAGCCCGATGGGATTTTCCAGGACCAGCTTCTCGGTGGTTTCGGGATAGAGCAAAGCGAAGCGCGTGGCCAGCATACCACCCATACTATGCCCCACCACCACGGCCTTTTTCACGCCCAGCGTATCGAGTAGCTGCCGGGTGTTGCGGGCCAGCTGGTGAAAGGAATAGTGAATGTCGGGCTTGTCGGACTTGCCGAAGCCCAGCTGGTCGGGCACCACCACCCGGAAGCCGGCGGCCGTCAGCGCCCGGATGGTTTCCACCCAGTAGGCGCCGAAGAAGTTTTTACCATGCAGCAGCACTACCGTGTGGCCGTTGGGGCGGGCAGTGGGCGGCACGTCCATGTAAGCCATGCGCAGCGGCTGGCCTTCCAGCTTCAAAGGCAGCATACGCACCGCAAACGGGTAGTCGTAACCGGAGAGGGTGGCATCGAGCACGGCAGGCACGGGCTGGGCCACCACGGCGCGGGCCAGCAGCAACATCAGCACCAGAAGAAAGGAACGCAGCATCAGCAAAGCAGCATAGGTGAGCTGCTGCTTACGCAGAACCTGCAGGCCGGGCTGCCGATGCTTCATGGCGCAACGCTGCCATGTCCGTTAGAGCCGCAACGATATCGGGCCATTGCCGCAAAGAGAAATAATGGTCTATTTCTTCTCCGTTGTAGGTAATGGCCAAGTATTCTTCGTCGGTATCAAATTCCTGCGCCACTTCCAGCTGCAGCACTGCAACTGGCTGGCTGTTGTTCCGAACGGTGCCATCCAGCAACCAGCAGCCATTCACCAGCACGGCTTCCAGCGGCGCCCGGTAGCGGTGCGGGCACAACCAGCCCCCAGTAACCAGGCGCACTTCAGTGGGAGAAACGCTGAACCGGCCAAACAGCAGCCAGATACTGTAGAGGCTGCCGGCCAGCAGCCACGCCAGCCACACCACGGCGGATGCCCCCAAAAGCAGGTGGCCGAAATAAACCACTATCAGCAGCAGGCAGCCCGCTATACCGTTCAGCCCGGCCCAGCTATACAGCCGGATGCGGGGCGCGCGCACTTCGGAAAACACCGGCATCGTGCTTCTGCTTCTTGTGCTGCTAGCTGCCGGCGGCCTGGTCGCGCTGGCGCAGCAGCAGCTCGATGGTGCGCGTGTCCTCGTCGCTCCAGATTACGCTGCGCACGTCGTCGAGGCCGAGCACGGTATGGCCGTCGGGCTCGCCGTACTGGGTGTACACCTCCAGCAGCAGCTCCTCTTCCGTGAGCCGCACCACGTAGCCGTAGTAGTCGTGGTCGTTCTGGGTTTCAAGCAGCAGCAGCTGGTGCGAGTCGAGGGCGTGCTGGAGCAGCGCGGGCACGGTGTGGTAGGTGGTATCGAGGCCGTCGGGGGCGGCGGCCTGGCCGTAGGCTACTTCGGGGTTGTTTTCCTTGAACTCAATCAGGCGCACGTACCGGTCATCGAAATGCACTTCCGACACCGTTTCCAGGCCGAGCGTACGCACGCCCGTGAGCAGGCCCTGCCGCGTAATGGTGCGCAGCACCAGCAGCTCGGGGTTGATGCTGAGCACGTAGCCCAAAAACAGCGTGCCGCCGGTTTGCACCGACACGATGCGGCGGCTGCGCTGGGCCCGCTGCAGCATATCAATCAATAAAGCTCCCATCGTAGTAAACAGCTAAAGGCCGTAAATATAGGCCGCCGCCGGTTGCTACTACCGCAGTTAAGCTGCTTTTGCGGGCTGAGCGAAGAACCCTAGGCCGGCATTTCCGTGAGGTAGCCGTCGAGGAGGCGGTGCAGCGCTTGCAGCCGCTGCCCTACTGCCTGCCGGTCGGCCTCGCTGGCCGATACGGTGCCGGTGCGGCTGGTGAGGTAGCGGGCTAGCGCCGAGTTGTCGTGCAGGCCCTCCTGCAGCTCGGTCTGGGCGGCCTCCCACCGCTCCGGCAGGCCGTGGTCCAGGAGCTGGCGCCGCAGCTGAATGGTGCGGCTCACTAGGTCGGCCAGTGTAGTGAGCAGGGCTTCTTCGCCGGCCGTGATGGCGCGGGGCTCTCGCCCAATCACGCACAACGACCCGATATTGTCGCCGTTGGGCATGCGCAGGGCCGCGCCGGCGTAGAACCGCAGCCCGGCCGACTGCGCCGTGTACGGATTAATCAGGCGGCAGCTATTGGCCGACAAATCCTCAAACGACAGCACCTTATCCTGCAACACCGCCGCCGAGCACAGGCTATCGGCCCGATCTACCCGCTCCAGCCCGGGCAGTCCGGTATTAGCCTTGAAAAACACCTGCTCCTCATCCACCAACGAAATCAGCGAGATGGGCAAGTTAAACAGTTGGGCTGCCAGCGCCACATACTCATCGAAAACGGGCTCGGGCGTGGTGTTCAGAATCCGGTACTGGTGCAGGGTGCGCAGACGGTGCGCATCATTTGCTGGAATCAACTGGTCAGGCAAAGCATCCATAGGGGCAAAATTACCAGTCCCGAAGCAGAATGGCTAATATATTTAATGCAATATATTAAGCCTGATTCAGCTCGGCCAGCACTTTTTTGGCCGTTTCCACGTGGTCGGTGGCCCGGTTCATGGAGTTGAAGATGTAGCGAATGGTGCCTTCCTTGTCGATGACGAACGTGACGCGGCCGGGCAGCAAACCCAGCAGGGCGCGGGGCACCTCGTAGAGCTTGCGCACCTGCCCGCCGGCATCGGCCAGCAGCGGGAAGGGCAGCCGGTGCTTCTGGGTGAACTTCTGGTGCGAGGCCTCCGAGTCGGAGCTGACGCCCACCACTTCGGCCCCGAGGTCCTGGAAATCCTGGTACTGGTCGCGGAACGAACAGGCTTCGGCGGTGCAGCCGGGCGTATCGTCTTTGGGGTAGAAGTACAGCACGATGGCCCGCTGCCCGCGCTGCTCGCTCAGGCGGAACGAGTCGCCGGTGGTGGTTTTGAGGGTGAAGTCGGGGGCCTGGTCGCCTATCTGAAGCATATATGAGGCGCGCAATGTGCGCGAGCTGATGGTGTGAGAAAGCCAATGCCACCCCATAGGATGGGAAGCCGGCGCGTAAAAGTAGCTGGAAACCCGCTGCCCGGGCCGAATGTTGCGCCCGCCGCGGGGCGGCGTGGGGGGCAACCGGGTCCAAGTCTGCATCTTTGTAGTCTGTAACTTTCTCTGCCCTCCAAAAGCGGGCGGCTATGTGCTGCCCCTGCCATGCTGATTGACGTCATTATTCCTGCTTTCAACGAAGAGCAGTCCATTGCGCAGGTGCTGCGCGAGATTCCGGCCGGTCTGGTACGGGAAGTCATTGTAGTCGACAACAACTCCTCCGACCGCACCGGCGAAGTGGCCCGCGCGGCCGGCGCCACGGTGCTGCGCGAAACCCGCCCCGGCTACGGCCACGCCTGCCTGGCCGGCATGGCCCACGCCTTCGCCCGCCCCCTGCCCGAGCAGGCCGACATCATCGTGTTTCTGGACGGCGACCATTCCGACTATCCCGAGGAAATGCCGCTGCTGGTGGCCCCCATTCTGCGCGGCGAGGCCGATATGGTGATTGGCTCGCGGGCGCTGGGCGAGCGGGAAGCCGGCTCCATGATGCCGCAGCAGATTTTCGGCAACTGGCTGGCCACTACCCTACTGCGCCGCCTCTACGGGGCCCACTTCACCGACCTGGGCCCGTTCCGGGCAATCCGGCGGGAGGCGCTGCAACGTATTGGCATGGCCGACACCACCTACGGCTGGACGGTGGAAATGCAGCTCAAAGCCGCCAAGCTGCGCCTGCGCAACACCGAAGTACCGGTGCGCTACCGCCGCCGCATCGGTACCAGCAAGGTATCGGGCACGGTACGCGGCACGCTGGGCGCCGGCTACAAAATCCTCTGGACCATTTTCCGGTATCTGTAATGGAGTGATGAGGTGCAAGTAAAAACGTCATGCAGAGGCGCAGCCGAAGCATCTCGCTTGCTTACTCAGGATTAGTAACTCAACCTCAGCAAGCGAGATGCTTCGACTCCGCCTCTGCATGACGTTCTCTTTAGTCATCTTTTGAAATGCTTTTCCTCGAAATTACGCTGCTGGTCGTTTATGGGCTGTGTCTGCTGTTTGTGTTGGGCTTCAGCCTCACGCAGTTTCAGCTGACGCGGCTGGCCCGGCGTGCCTACCGGCAGGGGTTGGCGCCGGAGCCGGCCGCGCCGGCCGTGTGGCCCCGCGTGACGGTTCAGCTGCCGCTCTACAACGAGGTGTTTGTGGCCGAGCGCCTTATTGACGCCTGCGCCGCCCTCGACTACCCCACCGCCCAACTCCACATCCAGGTCCTCGACGATTCCACCGACGAAACCGTAGCCCTGGTGGCGGCGCGCGTGGCCTACCACCAGGCCCGCGGCCTGCACATCGAGCAGGTGCGCCGGCCCGACCGCCAAGGCTATAAGGCCGGCGCCCTGGCCTACGGCCTGACTCATTCCGAAGCCGAGCTGGTGGCCATCTTCGACGCCGACTTTGTGCCGCAGCCCGATTTCCTGCGCCGCACGGTGCCGTACTTTCAGGAGGAGCCGCGTTTGGGCGTGGTGCAGACGCGCTGGGGCCACCTCAACGAGGAGTATTCGCTGCTCACCGAGCTGCAGGCGTTCGGGCTGAACGCGCACTTTCACGTGGAGCAGCTGGGCCGCAACGCCGGCGGGCACTTCATCAACTTCAACGGCACCGGCGGGGTGTGGCGCCGCAGCTGCATCGAGGATGCCGGCGGCTGGCACGCCGACACGCTCACCGAAGACCTGGACCTCAGCTACCGGGCCCAGCTGCGCGGCTGGCGCTTCCACTACCTGCCCCACGTGGTGGCCCCGGCAGAGCTGCCCGCCACCCTCGACGCGCTGAAGTCGCAGCAGTTCCGCTGGACCAAGGGCGCCGCCGAAACCGCCCGCAAGCACCTGCGCAACGTGCTCCGTTCCGGGCAGCCGCTATCGACCAAGCTGCATGCCACGTTTCACCTGCTCAACAGCTCGGTGTTTGTGGCTATTCTGGTGATGGCGCTGGTGAGTGTGCCGCTGGTCTTCGTGCGGGCCGATTTGCCGGAGCTGAAGCCGGTGCTGCGGGTGGCGTCGGTGTTTCTGCTGGCGTTTGTGCCGTTGGTGTACTACTACTACACAGCTTGGCGCCTCGACAAGCCCACCGCCCCGCGCTGGCGCTTCGTAGCCGACTTCCTGCTGTTTTTATCGGTGTCGATGGGGCTGACGCTGCACAATGCGCGGGCGGTGCTGCTGGGCTACAGGGGCCGGCAGTCGGCGTTTATCCGCACGCCCAAGCTGGGGCTGGTGAAGCGCGCCGGAGGCTGGCGCGGCCGCCGCTACCGCACCGGCGACCTGCTCGACGGCCTCACGTTCACGGAAGGGCTGCTGGCGCTGTACTTCGCTTTCGGAGTCGGCGCCGGGCTGTATCTGGGCGACTGGGGACTATTGCCGTTCCACCTGATGCTCACGGTCGGCTACGGCATTGTCTTCCTGTATTCCGTCCGCCACCGGGCATGATACCAGTCGTCAGCTACTTCATCCAACAGATTAGCTACCCGGCATGAACAGCCTGACAGACAAACACTCACCTGAGCCGCTTGCTAACGATTCGCGGCCGATAACCGGCCGACAATGGCTGGCCCTGCTGGTTTCGGGCGGGGCGTATGCGGGGCTGGCCTACGCCACGCCGCGGGCAGAATTCGAGCTGCTGCTGGGGCTGCTGGCGGTGGCATTTGGGGCGTATGCGTGGCTGCTACACTCACGGCTGCCGCTGCGGGCGGGCCTACTGGCGGCGCTGCTGCTGCGGCTGCTGTGGCTGCCGGCCCTCCCCGCCCTCTCCGACGACTACCACCGCTTCCGCTGGGACGGCCTGCTGGTGGCCGCCGGCCTCAACCCCTATCAGTACCGCCCGGATGAACTCGTGGCAGACAGTCCAGCGGCTGATATTCAGGCCAACCCGACCCCGCCCCGGCCGGTAACTACCTCGCCCCGGCCCGTTGCTGAGGAACTCCAGACGCTCTATCCGAAGCTGAACTCGCCGCATTACTACTCCGTGTATCCGCCGGTGTGCCAAGCGGTGTTTGGGGCAGCGTCGGGAATTTTTCCGGCCCATGAGCGGGGCGCGGTCATGCTGATGCGGCTGGTGCTGCTGCTGGCCGAAGCCGCCACGGCCGGGCTGCTGCTGGCGCTGCTGCGGCAGCTGGGTCTGCCCCGGCAACGGGCGCTGTGGTACCTGCTCAACCCGTTGGTGCTGGTGGAGCTGACTGGTAACCTGCACTTCGAGGCCCTAGTGGTGGCGCTGCTGCTGCTGGCGCTGTGGCTGCTGGTGCGGGGACGCTGGGCGGTGTCGGCGGGGGCGCTGGGGCTGGCGGTGGGCACCAAGCTGCTGCCGCTGCTGCTGCTGCCACTGCTGCTGCGCCGGCTGGGCTGGTGGCGCACGGCAGCCTACGGCGCCCTCACACTGCTGACTGTGGCGCTGCTATTCGCGCCGTTTGTGTCTACGAAGCTGACCCGCAACATCGGCCGCAGCCTCAACCTGTACTTCCGCAGCTTCGAGTTCAATGCCAGCGTGTATTACCTGCTGCGCGCCGGCGGCTACTACCTCACCGGCTACAACCAGATTGCCCGCATCGGGCCGGCGCTGGCGCTGGGCAGCGTGGCTTGGATCCTGTTGCTGACTTTCGGCGAAAAGCGCCCAACCTGGGCCGCACTGCCGGCCACCCTGCTGCTGCTGCTTACGGGCTACTACCTGCTGGCCACCATCGTGCACCCCTGGTACCTGACGCCGCTGCTGGCCCTGAGCGTGTTCACGCGCTACCGCTACGCCTTCGCCTGGTCGGGGCTGGTGGTGCTGTCGTACGCGGCCTACCAGACCACAGCCTACACCGAGAATCCGTGGCTGCTGGCGCTGGAATATGGCGGGCTGCTGGGCGCTATGGTTTGGGATTATCGGCGGCGGCTGGTACGTCCGGCTGCTTAGCTGCTGGCCGGAGTCTGAATCCGGCCGCGGCTGCTACGCGCCGGAAGTAGCGCGCCAGGCTGCCAAGTCGGCGGCATCGTCTACGTCGCGCAGCGTGGGCAGCTGTGCGACGGTCAGGCCCAGCCGGTCGGCGTCGGCCAGGGTGTGGAACAGCACGGAGTCGGTGCTCCAGCTTTTTCCAAGAAAAACATCTTCGCACAACTCTTTCATTCCCAATAGGTAATACCCGCCATCCTCAGCCGGCCCTACAACCAGGTCATGCGTAGCCAGCACAGCGTATGCCTGCTCCAGAATAGCCGTGGATAAACCCGGGCAATCCGTCCCGACGATGAGCACGGCGCGGGCGCCCTGATTGAAGGCGTGGGCAAAAGCCGTCAACATACGGGCCCCCAGGTCGCCGGGAAACTGTAGCTGCTGCTCGTAGTCAGGCCAGGCGTCGGCGCTGTCGGGGGTGGTCGTGGGGGCTTCGGCCAGCCACACGGTTTTATGGGCGGGCAGCGCCTGTGCCACGGCCCGGGTATGGGCCAGCAGCTCCCGGTACACGGCCAGCGCCGCTTCGTTGCCGATGCCGGCGGCCAGTCGGGTTTTCACCTTGCCCAGCTCCGGATGACGGGCGAAAACGAGCAGGTGCTGGTGAGCAGGGTTGGCACTGGTGGTAGACATAAGCGGAAGAGAATTTAAAAGCAATGAGTGAGAAGCTGACGTGACGCCGCTGTGTAGCGCGAACTTTGTAGTTCGCGCCTCCGCGCCGCCCGGACGATTTCGTTTCAACGGTGCGAGGACGCGAACTACAAAGTTCGCGCTACATCCGTAGCCGTTCCATCGGCGCGGAGGCGCGAACTACAAAGTTCGCGCTACACAGCGTCAGGACCGACGCGCCTACTCGTATACCTTACGGCCTTTTTTCAGCCACGGGCTCCACAGCACCGAGTATGGGTGTACTTCGTCGGTGCGGCCCTGGGCGTTGAACACCGGGTAGCCGTCGTTCACCCACTGGAAAATACCGCCGTAGAGGTTGCGCACGTCGCGAAAGCCGAGGGCGCGCAGCCGCTCCCCTACCCGCTCGCTCCGGTAGCCCACCGAGCAGTACACCACCACCGGCCGGTCGCGGGGCACATCGCGAAACTCGGCCTTTTCGAAGGTGCCGAAGTCCACAAACCGGGCGCCCTGCAGGTGGCTGATGCGGTACTCTTCGGGCGTGCGGGTGTCCAGCAGCACCACGCCGCCGGGCTTGGCCTGCAGGGCGGCCAGCTGAGCCGGCTGCATCAGCGGCACCGTGTTGCGGTACAGCGTTTTCAGCAGCTGGTCGTAAGCGGTGTTGTTACGGGCCGGCTCGCCCTGCCGCTCCCGCCCGCAGGCCCCCAGCGCCAGCAGCCACAGCCCCGACGACACCAAACTCGTGCGGCGCAGCCAGGCCAGCTTATGTACAAGGCGATTCAGCATATTTAGTGGTGCGGTTTATGGCAGTTGCGCTGGCCGAAGTGGCTACGTGGTAGCGCCGCCGCAACTGGAGCCCGCACCAGCTGTGCAGCCAAAGCAATGCTGGTTTACCACGATGGCCCGAGCATTGAGCGCCGCTTCGTCGAAGTCGCGGATGTGCTGGGGGGCGGTGGCGGCCACGGGCAGTTCCAGCATCTGGTTGAAGTCGCAGTCGTAGAGCAGGCCGTCCCAGCTCACGCTGAGCGTGCTGCGGCACATCACGTTTTCGGCCGCCGTGGGGTTGTAGGCGGCCACCAGCTTCTCCATGTAGCTCTCGTAGTTGCCGCTTTCCAGCAGATACTCCAGGAAGCGGCTCACGGGCAGGTTGGTGATGGCCAGCAGGTTGTTGAACACGATGCCATGCTCGCGCAGCAGCCGCTGCTTGAACTCGCGCTCCAGCGACGCCTGATTGCCGGGCAGAAACGCCCCCGACGGGTTGAACACCAGATCCAGCTGCAAGCCCGATCCTTCCACGCCATAGCCCACCTCGTTCAGCATCTGCAGCGCCCGGATGGAACGCCCAAACACGCCTTCGCCCCGCTGGGCATCGGTGCGGGCCGCCGAGAAGTGCGGCAACGACGACACCACCTGCACCCGGTGCTTGGCAAAGAACTCCGGCAAATCGTGGTATTTCTTGTTGGCCACGATGATGGTGAGGTTGCAGCGCACAATGGTCTGCCGGCCCAGAGCCGAAATCTGCTCCACCAGCCAGCGGAAGTCCGGGTTCATCTCCGGCGCTCCGCCCGTTAGGTCCACCACCTGGATGTCCGACTGCGCCAGCGCTGCCAGGCACTGCTGCATGGTTTCGCGGGTCATGATTTCGGTGCGGTCGGGCCCGGCGTCTACATGGCAGTGCTTGCAGACCTGGTTGCACATTTTGCCCACGTTGATCTGCATCACGCGCAGGCTGGTTGGGCGCAACGGCAGCAGGCCGGTTTCGCGCAGCTTGTGCGCAAACGCCGGCAGGTGCGCCCCGGCGGCATCCGCCTGCGAAAGAACCGTCAGTTGGTAGCCAGTATCGGCCAATAGCGCGTGGCGCGCCTGGAGAGATTTCATAAATCGCTGATTTACGCTGGTTGGATTGATTTCACTGATTACTGGTCACCAGAAACTGCTACTGAAAGGGCATAATATCTGACTGAAAAAATCAGCAAAATCACCTCAATCAGCGCAAATCAGCGATTTACATGGATAGCTCCTTGGCCTTGTTCATCATCTGCACGCCGTGTACCAAAGCCGCGCCGCCCTTGATGGCAGCCGCCACGTGCACCGCCTCCATCATCTGGGCTTCGTCGGCGCCTTTTTGCAGCGAGTCAGAGGTGTAGGCATCGATGCAATAGGGGCACTGCACGGCATGGGCCACCGCCAGCGCAATCAGCGACTTCTCGCGCTCCGACAGTGCGCCATCCTTGAACACCTCGGCGTAGTAGGCGAAAAACTTGTTGCCCATTTCGGGCTGCCACTCGGTGATGTTGCCAAATTTGGCCAGGTCGGCCGGATTGTAATAGGTTGACTTTTCCATGGGAAGAAATAGAATGTGGTGAGAGAGAATAGATTCTGATGGATGGACAGGCGGGTCGACTGACCTCAGGCCGCCGCCACCCGGCGCACCCGGATGCGGACATGCTCGCCGTCCTCGCTGGTTTCGGGCTCTACCAGGATGCGGTCGGCCTCGTCGTAGTAAGTGGCAATGCCGCGCACGATGCCCACGGCCAGCGCCCCCATGCGCCGCTTCGATACGTAGTTGATTTCCAGTTCGTCGGGCGAGAGGCGCGTGACCTGCAGCACGGGCGGGGCGTTTTCGGCGTGCTCCTGCCGGACCTGCCGGTGCATGGTGTTTTCGGTGTGCTCCAGCATGTCCAGCGTGGTCCACTGGGGTTGCAGCAGCTTCTGGTACATATACATCAGGTCGGGCACCAGGTACTCCCCGAATTTCTCGTGCAGTTCCTGCGCCGAGAGGCCGGTCATTTCGGCGGCGTGCCCGACCAGCGCATACATGTGCTCGTCGGGATACACGTTTTTATGATCGAAGCTGGTGGCGCTCAGGCCCGCCGCTTCCATCAGCCGCACCCACGTACTGTGGTCGTACTGCGTTTGAACGTAGCGCTTCAGAAGCGTGAAGATGGTACCGTGCACTACTGTAAAGTCTGGTGAAAAGAGATTTTCCAGTCTAAATAACACCAATCCGGCCAGAAACTACCTGACAAAAAGAAGGCGTGAAGAAGTTTTCCTCTTCACGCCTTCCGATACGTGGCTTCGCGGTTTAAAGCATTTTGCCCAGCACCGTCATGGTAGAAAGCGTAGGCGAAACGCTGCCACCAGCATCCTCCACCGTCATGGCGAAGGCTTGGGCACTGGCAATGTCCTTCATCTGCTGCAGGCTGTCGCCGGCGGCGGTGGTGGCGGCCAGTACGCCGGCATCTACGGGCTTGCCGTTGTCGAGGGCCCAGAGCTGATACTGCTTGCCGGCGGGTGGCGCGGGCAGGCTGCGCACGTTCACGTACACGGCTTTGGTCGTAGGGTTGTAAAGCACCCGCGCTTTAGCCGAGGGCGCGGCCGGTGTGCCGGCCAGAATCACGCTCTGGTACTGCTCGTCGCGGAGCACGGCCAGCTCGCGGTCCTGGGTGAGCAGGCGCTTTTCAGAAGCCTGCTGCGTGGCGGCAAAGCGGGCCTGGTCGTTCTGAGCCGCAAACAGAGCCGTTTCGGTGTTCTGCCAGCGGTTGTAGAGTACGTAGTTGCCGGCCAGGCTCAGCAGCAGCGCCACCGAGGCCGCCATCAGCCAGCCAAAACCAGCGCGTGGCGCGGCCTCATATACTGGCTCCGGAGCGCTGTTGATGGGGCGCATAACCGGCTCGTCCTTGGTTACGGGGTCGGGCACAATGGGGGCCGTGGGCACGCCCAGTGGGGCAGCGTCAGCAGTGGAAGGCGCGGCGGCGGGCACGAACGGTACCACGGGCGTTTCAGGGGCAGAAGTGCTGCGGATGGCCTGCTGCCAGCCCGCCAGCACCCGCTCCCGCATGGCGGTCGGCGGCGCAATGGCGTGGGCCTCGGCATACGCATCCAGGCCGCCGATAACGGCCTGCAGCTCGTGTTGTACCTCCGGATGGGCGGCAGCCACCTGCTCTACCTGAGCAGCTTCGGCGGCGGAGAGTACGCCTAGCGCGTATTCTTCCAGAATGCCTGATTCGATATATTGCTGAATGTCCACGGCTATCGAATCAGTTTAGAGAGTACCTTGATAGCAGCGCGGGCGCGGGTTTTCACCGTGCCTAGCGGCAGATTCAGCTCGTCGGCTACCTCACTCTGGGTGTAGCCTCCGAAGTACAGCATATCAACGACCTGCTGTTGGTCAGGGGAGAGTTTTTTGGTCATTTCCTGCAAACCGATGTGCTCGGGCCGGAACGTGGGCGAAGCGGGCTCACGTACTGCGGCGCTGTCTTCAAGCGGCTGGGTACGAGTACCTACGCGGTACTGTCGGGAGCGGATTTTGTCGATGGCTAAATTCCGGCTCACGTTCATTACCCACGTGAATAGCCGGCCTTTGCTAGCATCATAGGAGGAAAAAGAGTTCCAGATCTTGACCATGCTTTCCTGCAGCACGTCTTCGGCTTCTTCTTCCTTCTTCACGACGCGCATGATAACGCCGTAGAGGGCAGCCGAGTATCGGTCGTAGAATAGCGTCATGGCCGCCTCGTCCCGGTCGCGCAGACGCTGCACCAGCAGGTCTTCGCCATCGGCTATCGGGGGCATGGCTTCGGGGGGAATGACATTCACGGGCAATGGGATATAAGACGAGTGAGCAATGAAGCAAAGCTTACCGACAAGCGAAAGTACACTTCCCGGGCAATTGTTCGCGTGGGGCTGGTGGTTAATTCATAATTGCGCCGGCACACCTGATGGCAACCTGCGTGCTACGGCTGCGTTTGCCTATAAGTTGTTCTACGGTCGAGCCTTTCCGGCGGCCCGATTCTTTCCCTACCCACCTTTGCTATGCCCATTGAGTCCCGTAACCCCTACACTGGCCGCGTAGAGCGCCGGTTTCGCGCATTTTCCTGGTCGAAGACCGAGCGTATCGTAACCCAGAGCCACCGCGCTGCCGCCACCTGGCGCACCACGCCGTTTGCTGAGCGCACCCGCCTGATGCGCCGCGCCGCCGAGCTGCTGCGCGAGCGGCAGGACGAGCTGGCCCGCCTGATGGCTGTGGAAATGGGCAAGCCACTGGCCGACGGCCGGGCCGAAGCCCTGAAGTGCGCCCTCTGCTGCGACTACTACGCCGAGCACGCCGAGCAGTTTCTGGCCGACGACATCATCAAAACCGAAGCCCAGCGCAGCTTCATCAGCCACGAGCCCATTGGGGTGGTGCTGGCCATCATGCCCTGGAACTTCCCGTTCTGGCAGGTGGTGCGCTTCGCGGCCCCGGCCCTGATGGCCGGCAACGTGGGCCTGCTCAAGCACGCCTCCAATGTGCCGCAGTGCGCGCTGGCGCTGGAAAAGATTTTCCACGATGCCGGCTTCCCGCCTGCCACGTTCCGTACGCTGCTCATCGGCTCCGACCTGATTGAGCCGCTCATTGCCGACGACCGGGTGCGGGCCGTGACGCTCACCGGCTCGGAAGCCGCCGGCGCCCAGGTGGCCGCCACGGCCGGGCGCTACATCAAGAAAACCGTGCTAGAGCTGGGCGGCTCCGACGCCTTCATCGTGCTGGCCGACGCCGATATTGAGGTGGCCGCCAAAACGGCCGCGCAGGCCCGCATGATCAACGCCGGCCAGAGCTGCATTGCGGCCAAGCGCTTTATCGTGGAGAAGCCGGTACTGAAGGAATTCATCTCGAAGATGAAAACCCACCTGCTGGCCTTCCGGCCCGGCGACCCGCTTGCGGAGGATACGCAATACGGCCCCCTCGCCCGCCCCGACCTGGCCGACGAGCTGACCGAACAGGTGAACGACTCGATTAAGCAGGGTGCCAAAGTAGAGCTGTACGGTGGCCAGAGTGAGCCTGGAACGGCCCTGTTCCGCCCCATGATTCTGAGCAACATCCGGCCCGGCCAGCGTGCCTACGACGAGGAACTGTTTGGGCCGGTGGCGCTGGTGCTGGAAGCCAAAGATGCCGACGACGCCGTGCGCCTCGCCAACGACTCGCGCTTCGGCCTCGGCGGCTCCGTCTGGACGGCCGACGTGGCGCGCGGCGAGGCGCTGGCCCGGCGCGTGGAAGCCGGCGCGGTGTTCGTCAATAGCCTCGTGAAGTCGGCCCCGGAAATGCCGTTTGGGGGCGTGAAGAAGTCGGGCTACGGCCGCGAGCTGTCGTACCTGGGCATCCGGGAGTTCGTAAACCAGAAGTCCATCTGGATAGCCAAGGAGGAAAAGCCGGCGGCGGGTAAGAAGAAGGTGGAGTAAGTTGGTCGGAACGATAAGCTATTAGCCCGTCATGCTGAGCGGAGCGAAGCATCTCGCTAGTGTGGTAAATGATTCTACCACGCTAGCGAGATGCTTCGCTCCGCTCAGCATGACGGGCTTACTTATTAACCTTTTTAGGCCACTACCTCACGCGTAGCCCAGCACCTTATACACCACATACCCGCTGATTTCGTGCAGCAGCAGGCTCCAGCGGCTCAAGGCCTGCGGGTCGGGCATGAGCCAGTAGTCGGGGGTGGCGGCGCGGTCGGTGCTGTAGTAGCCGGCCGGGAAGGGCTGCGGGTGCAGGCCCACCTGCGCGAAGCAGCCCAGCGCCCGCCGCTGATGAAACGCCGACGTCACCAGAATGAGCGTGTCCAGCTCGGAGCGCGCCTGCGTGATGCGGCGCGTGAACAGGGCATTTTCGCGGGTGTTGCGGCTCTGGTCTTCTTTGATAATGGCCGAATCGGGCACGCCGGCCAGGTGCAGCAGCGTGATGAGGTCGGCGGCTTCGGTGTGGGCCTTTTGCAGCATGGCGCCCGAGCCGCCCGACACCAGAATGTAGCGCACACGCCCGGCCCGCCACAGCCACAGCGCATTGGTGAGGCGGTCGGCGCCTTCGTGCAGGTACACCCGGTCGTGCGGCGACTTGCTGACGCTGGTGATGCCCGTGAGCAGCACGGCCGCGTCGGCGCGGGGCGGCAGCTGGCGCAGGCGCACCGGGGGCAGCTCCCAGGCCAGCAGCGCCTCATTGATCAGGCCGGGGTTGGTGAGCAGCAGCAACAGCGCCAGCGTGGCCAGCAGCAGCTGGCGGCGGCGTGCCGGCTGCCGCACCAGCACGGCGGCCAGCAGCAGCACTACCAGCCACACGGCCGGCGACAATACAAAATCGAGGAGCTTGGAGAGAACGAAGAACACTGCGAAAAGCTAAAACCCGGCGCCGGAAGCTGGCCGCCAGTCCAGGCAAAGGTAGCCGCAATGCCGGAGGCGCGTGTCAGTGGGCGGCACGCTCCCACTCAGCTTTCAGCACCGACATGATGATTTTGTCGTGAAACAGGCCGTTTCTCTTGCAGGCTTGCCGCATCCGGCCTTCTTCCACAAAGCCGGCTTTGGCGTAGGCTTTCCAGCCGCCGATATTGGTTTCCGAAACCGTGAGCATGATCCGGTTCAGCTGCCAAACTGAGAAGCCCACGGCCAGCACCTGCCTGGTTACAGCGGTGCCGATACCCCGCCCCCAGTGGTCTTTCTGCCCGATGAGGATGAAATACTCGGCCGACTGGTTGATAGCGGAGATGCCCGACAGCCCGGCGTAACCGATCAGCTCGTTGGTATCGGGGAGGAAGATGCCCAAGTTGAGGCTTTTCTGATCCTGCAGCGTAGCCGCGTACCATTGGCGGATCTGCTCGTCGGTGTGCATGCGCTGGAAAGCCGACAGCGAGTACTCAATTACTTCCGGGTCGCGAATCCAGCGGTAGAAGCTGGCCACGTGTTCCTGCTGGAGGGGAGCTACTGTTATCATGCACTGCCTGCTGAGTGGGAGCCGCCGGGGCTCTGGGGGCCGCAAGTTCATAAAAAAGCCCATTGCGCTCGGGTTGGCCGGGCGCAATGGGCTTCTGCCTTATCTGCCGCTACGGCTACCGAAACAGCAGCAGCATGAGCAGCAGCGAAACTACCAGGGCTACCAGCGCCCACACGGCTTTGTGCAGGCGCAGCTCACTCATGCGGTTTGGGGCATATACTTCTGTAGCCGGCGCAGCATATCCAGCACGTCGGCTTCGGTGGTGAGCATGTCGCACTCCAGCAGCCGGCCCTGGCAGTATGACACAAAGAAGGGGGCTACTTTCTCCTGCATGATTTTTTTGGCGACCGGGTTTTCGTCGGAGTTCAGCCGCACAAACAAGATAGTCTCAAATTCCTCGTCATCCGAGAACTTGGCGAACGGCGGGGCCAGCAACTCGCACGTATCGCAGTTTTCCGAAGTGAATTTGGCAAACACCTTCATGTGCTCATGCGTGAGCTTGCGTAGCTGCTCATCGTTTACATCGTGCACCCGCTGTCGTTCAGCAACTTTCATACGGCAAGAAAAGAGCGCACTGCCATCCAGCAGCGCCATGATTTTAGAGATACCCAACTTCGAAGATACACCGCCGCGGCTATACTTCCGGCAACCCATACGAAAAAGCCGTCCCGGAAATTCCATTCTGGGACGGCTTTTTCATAATAGAACAGGCTATCTGCTGCTCATCCTTTCTTCAGCATCATGGTCCGGATGTAGCGCACCGGGGCACTACCGAAGCTCAGGAACTGCTCGTGAAAGGACTTCAGGTCGAAGCCCTGGCCCTGCTCCTTTTTCAGTTCCTGGCGCAGGTCGTAGATTTCGGTATAGCCGGTGAAGTACGAGCTGAGCTGCACCTGGCTGAGGGTGGCGCGGCGCCACTTGTTGCGGGCCTCGGCTTCTTCCTGGAACCCGTCGCGGCGGAGCATAGCAACGGTGGCGGCCTCGGAGGCATTTTTCACGTGCACCTCGTGGTCGAGGATGGCGTTGAGGGTCACGCGCATGTTCCACTTGTCCCACATCAGCCACATTTCATCGGTGTTGCCACCGTAGCCGCTTTCCAGCATCATGCGCTCGGCATACACGGCCCAGCCTTCCACCATGGCGCCGTTGCCGAAGATGGACTTGATGAGCGAGGGGCTGCGGTTGGCGTAAACGAGCTGCGTGTAGTGGCCCGGAATGGCCTCGTGGATGTTAAGAATCTGCAACGTGTACTGGTTGTACTCGCGCAGGTAGCTTTGGGCCTGGGCGTCGGGCTGGCCGGTGAGGGGCTCCACGTTGTAGTAAGTGTTGGCGGCCTTGTCGTAGGGGCCGGGGGCCGAAATGCTGGCGCCCGCGCCGCTGCCGCGCATGTACAGCGGCGTTTCGCGCACTACCAGCGGCTTGGAGGGGTCCTGGGTGAGCAGCTTGTGGTCATCCACCCACTTCACCAGCGTGGGCATCTGGTCTTTCACGGCCTGCACGAAGCCGGCCGGCGTGGCGTGCTTCTCCGAAAGCTTGCCGATAACCTGCTGCACGGTAGCCAGCGAGTCGGCGGGCAGCGGCTGGCCCGGGAAGTACTTGGGGTAGAGCCGGGTGGCGCGCGTCTTCATGTCGCGCAGCAGCTCCTGCTTGTGCGTGAGGGCCTTCTCGTAGACTTGCCCGGCCGAGTAAGTGCTCTGGATGTCGTAGCTGAACTTGCGGGCGAACAGGTCCTGCCCCAGCCGGAAGCTGCGGAACTTGCCGGCCGGCAGCACCTCCGTTTTCAGAAACCGGAGGTAGTCCTCGATGCTCAGGCGCGTGGTAGCCAGCCGGTTGGCAAAGTCCTCCTTTTCGCGTGCCGACAGCCCCGAGCGGGCCACGGAGTCTTCCAGAGCCTTACCGAAGACCTCCAGCCCGCCCTGGTTCTGCAGAATGGCCAGCTCGGTGTGCTCTTTGGTGGGCGTGCTGATGTTTTGCTCGGCAGCAGCGTAGTAGTCGGCGGCGCGCGAGATTTTCAGGCTGATGGCCCGCAGCCGACGATCCAGCGGCCAGTAGCGGCCGTTGAGGATTTCGCCCACCGAAGCGCCTAGGTTGTAGTTGGCCGGGTTCCACTGCCAGTCGCGCAGCGTGTCGGCGTAGAAGCCGCTGCTGCGCACGTAGTTCTGCATCAGGCGCCAGTCGGTCTGGTTGTTCACGCTCAGCTCCTCGGGCTTGAACGTGGCCAGCTCGGTGGCGCGGCGCCGCAGGGCCTTGGCCTCGGTGCGGCGCCGCCCCTCGTTGGGCACCACCAGCAGCGAGTCGTAGCGGTGGTAGCCGGCGCCGCTGGCCCACTCGGGGTTGTAGTACCAGAGCGAGTCGATGAAGCGCGACTTGTAGCGCTCAAACGCCACGTCGGGCTGGGCGTCGGTTTCGGCCGCTTTGCGCCCCGGCAAGTCGGAGCAGGCGGCCAGGGAAGCAGCGGCCGCCAACGTGGCAGCCAGGAGTAGCGGGTGTTTCATGTAGTGAAGGGGGTTGAAGCGGCAAGGTAGCGGGCAAGGACGGGGTTTGGTATTGCGGATTGCAGCCCCATATCTTCCGACCTCAGTTTTTACCCGCTACATTGTCATCCTGAGCGGAGGGAAGGACCTTCTCACGCTTGAACGTAATTGTACAACCAATAATAGACTCAACAATCAATTATGCTGCTGAAAAAACAACGCAACGATTTTTTTTCAATACTTAGGGTTCATGGTATAGAACCAACTAGCCTTGACGAAAACCGAGAGGAAGAATCTTACCAACTTTCTTTCTCCACTATTGATGACGAATACTTCTTCCATTTGGAGGCTAATTCATACCAGTATGAATTAGCAATGCGTCCAGGCATAAGAGGTATAGTTACTAGCAATACTGCTGTTAGGTCGTGGGAGGAGGTGGCTGATAAATTTGATAGCTGGGCATCAGCTTTAAAGGAAGAACTTGACACACCCGACCTCTGGGCCGAAGCCGCCAAGACCGCCCAACTCTTTGCCGGCACCACCGAAGCACCCGATGACAAATTCAACCGCACCGAGCTAGCCGAAGTACAAGGCCAGTTGCGCCAGTTGCAGCAGAGCTTTACCGCCGCAACCCTGCCTGAACCTGCCCGGCAAAAGCTAATTGAATTGACCCAGACCGCCGCCGTGAAGGCCGAAGGGCTGACTAAGAAGGATTGGCAGAACTGGATTATCGGCGGTTTCATCAGCTCCATTACCAGCTTGGCCCTCAACCCCACCCAGGCACAGGAGGTACTGAAGCTGGTGAAGGCGGCTTTTGGCGGGCTGTTTCTACATTAGCCCGCTCCTACGTGGCCCCAGAGGGGCAACATATAGGTAATTAGTAGTCACTATAAAGCAACAAAACCCTTAGTGGGGCGATGTACCCGTTCAACGATGGGTGTTGTTCCGCTCCTTCCACTTTCTCCTTATCGCCTGTTATGGATTTACGTGTTGCCGAATTTGAAATTTACGTTCAGTTTGAGCGCCAGAGCCAAGCCCCGCAACGGGTGTTCAAGGCAGTGGCCGACCTAATAACCGCCTTTGGCAAATTTGATGAGTTACTGGCCCAGATTGTCTTGCCAGAGTTGCAAACCGATTTATTGCTCGATGATGTCGAAACTGGATCCATTCGGTCGAAGCTTGCCACGGTGCTACGCGGCATTCCAGATACGGCTATCGAAAACTTTGATTGGAAGAAGCTGGTAGGCCACTTTCTGCTAAAAGCGAAGTACCGCCTGCTTCGGTTTTTGGAAGGTCGCACAGGAGTGTATGATGTGCGCGAACTGGAAAACCTGCGGCTTGAAATTGAGAACATGGCTCCCACTACCCACCTTAATCCGCTGCAAGTACCGGGGCAACTGCCAATGGGTAAGCTCGTAGCGTTACTGGAAGACATAGTGCGAGCCGCCTCACAACTGCGCCCCACCGACTACGCCGAGTATCGCTCAACAGCGGGCAAGGTGCGCATCAACCCTCATTTCGACACTTCCAATTTGCGGGCTTTGCTTGAAAGTAGCAGTGAGCTATCCGAAAACGAATACTTGGTTCGTATCAAGCGTCCCGATTTCATGGGTGAGGCCATGTGGGAACTCGTGCTCCGCAACCATCCTATCACGGCCAAAATAGCTGATACTGATTGGCTAACCGAATTCCAGGAAGGCCGGGTGGTAATGCGTCCCTGTGATTATCTACGCGTCCGGCTGCAAACCAAAACAACTTATCAGGGCACTTTTGGCCACCCACTGCTACACTATACGGTGCTTAAAGTGCTTGATGTAAAGCGTGCATAATACTCAGTCAGGGAGTTCGTTCACCAAAACAATGCACAACCGGCTCCGCCACCAACAGCGGCAACCGGCCGCCCAGTAGCACCGCCGCCCCGGTCCGACGGCGCCACCGTCCGGCCGGTTGCCGCCCCCACGAAGACCACGCCTCCCGCCGGGAATAAGGCGTGGTTTTTTGTTGATACCCTACTGCCACACTACTGTCTCTGGCGCAACGTTTGCTAATGCCGCGCAGCCCCATCTGCCCGGCTGCTTTTCTCTTCTATGAAACTCCTGCTTGCCTCCCTGCTCTGCCTGCTGCTCATCCTGCCGGCCCGCGCCCAGTCCGTTGCCCGTCTCGATGTCGCCAACGGCTTCCGGGGGCTCACCTTTGGCTCGCCGCTGACTGAGGCGCTTCACCTGAACCTGGTGCAGGACAAAGGCGATGAGAAAATATACGAGCGGCTGGACGAGCAGCTGCGCGTGGGCAGCTTCACGGCGGCACGCATTCATTACAAGTTTTTCCGGGGGCAGTTTGCGGCCGTCACCATCATCGTGAAAGGCGCCGCTGACGCCCAGAAGGTGCGCCCTACGTTCGAGGCCCTCTACGGGCCCGGCCGCCTGCAGGGCTTCAGCTGCAAGTGGCAGGGCGCACTGGTGGCCCTCTCCTGCGCCTCCCTCGCCGACGACCAGACCATCCTGGCCATGAGCAGCGTGCCGCTGGCCGCCCAGATGCAGCAGGCCAAGGTGCCCGTCGGTACCATCAAGCTCAAAACCAAGCAGAAGTAGAAGCCCATCTTCCTGTGGCACGGGCTTTAGTCCGTAGCCCACACGCTACCCATGGACAGCAGTGGGCTACGGACTAAAGCCCGTGCCACGGCGAAGCGTCCTACTGCGGTGCGGCCGAGGTGGTGTAGCGAATAGTGCCGCCCAGCTGCTGCCCAATGGCTGCCAGTTCTTCCCATTCGGCATTATCGCCACCACGGCGGCGCGCTCGTTGGTTGGTTTCGGGGTAGCCCTCATTTTGATACACGGCATAGGCCCGCACCATCAGCGTCCGGCCTTCCACCATACCCGCTATCCGTATCCTGGAGCTGCGCACCTCCAGCGGATACGTGGCCAGCGTCAGTAGCTCCGGGCTGCTGTGCTCGATGGCGTAGCCGCGCACGGCTAGTACCTGCGCCAGCCGTCGCCAGATCACCATGGGAGCATCGGTCAGCTCTATTACCATGGTATCGTGCTCTTTGGTGGCAGTAGCTTCCAGAGGAGTAGCGGTGGTGGCGGGCACTTTCACCGGCGCAGGACGGGTCTGGGCGTGCGCTAGCGGCGCGGCGCCGGCCAGCAGCAGCAGGCAGCATAGTTTTTTCAGCATCGGAAAGGAAATAAAAGGATTCACGTAGTTTTCAGGCCGATTCGCGGGGCAATCTTCCCGTCCTCGTTCCCGGACCAGGCGGGTGTCAAACTTCGCGCCACTCCTCGTTTCTCTACCGCCCTACTCTGCTGCTATGCGCCTTTTCCCGCTGCTTTTGCTTCCGTTGCTGGCCTGCTCGCAGGCGCCCGTCGAGACTACCCGCCCGCCACTGCCCGAGGGGCCTCCGGCTATTCCGGTGGAGTCGGGCGGCCGCGGCGTGGCACAGGCGAGCACCGCCTTTCCTGAAACCTTTGAGGCGGGCAGCAAAGGCGCCTACACGGCCGCGGCTGAGCCGCTGGGCACGGGGCTGTGGTACTTTGAAGACGCCCTGATCGGCTCCTCAGAGCAGGACCACAAGCACGGCGAGCACGCCGCCCGCCTGCGCGGCAAGGGCCGGGTGCGCATGAACTTCGATGCGCCGGCCGGCGTGCGCACCATCCGGGTCAGCAGCGCGCTGTACGGGCAGGATGCCGCCGCCACTTGGGAGCTGTGGGGCAGCGTGGATGGCGGCCGCACGTTCCGTCGTATCGGGCAGCCAGTGCGGGTGCAAAGCCCGCGCTTGCTCAGCACCACCTTCCAGGCCGGTCCCACGCCCGCGCCGCTGCGCCTGGAAATCCGCAAAACCGACGGCGGCTCCGGCCGCCTCAACATCGACGACATTGCCTTGGAAGCCGCTGGCGGCGCAGCTGTGGCGGGCGGCAGCGTGCCTTCCGCGCCCCAGCCCCCCAAACCCACCCAATCCCCCACTCCACCACCCCGGCAATCCGCCAATACCCGCGACGACAACATGGCCCTGGGCAACCCCAGCGGCGCCACCGCCGACGCCAACAACCCCACCAACTACCTGCTCACCAAGCCCCAGTTCACCATCGGCTACAACGCCCAGCGGGGCACGCCCACGTGGGTGAGCTGGCACCTCAATCGCGCCTGGATGGGCGCAGCCCCGCGCCAGGATGACTTCCGCCCCGACCCGGCGTTGCCGCGGCAGTTCTACGCCGTCACGCGCAACAGCTACTCCGGCTCCGGCTTCGACAAAGGTCATAACTGCCCCAGCGCCGACCGCACCACCGACCTCGACGACAACTCGGCCACCTTCCTGATGACCAACATGATTCCGCAGGCGGCCAACAACAACCAGCGCACCTGGGGCAACCTCGAGGAATGGACCCGCGCTCAGGTGCAGCGCGGCCAGGAAGTGTACGTGGTGATGGGGTGCTATGGCAAAGGCGGCACCGGCCTCAACGGCCTCAAAACCACCATCGACCAGGGACGCGTGACGGTGCCGGCCCGCGTCTGGAAGCTGCTGGTGCTGCTGCCCGAAGGCACCAACGACCTGCAGCGCATTGCCGCCGGCCAGGCCCGCATCATTGCCATCGACACCCCCAACGACCAAACCGTTGACCCCGACTGGAGCCGCTACCGCGTGAGCGTGGACGCCCTGGAAGCCGCCACCGGCCTCGACCTGCTCAGCAAGCTTCCCCTGGAAGCCCAGACCCGTCTGCAGAAAACGGTAGACACGGGCCCGGTGCGGTAGAACTTCTTAACAGAACGTCATACTGAGCTTGCCGAAGCATCCCTACCGAGGCTAATCAATCGGCACTGCAACGAAGCGGCAGAGATGCTTCGGCAAGCTCAGCATGACGTTCATACACAGCACGGCTCTGCTTCCCGCCTTGCCCCAGCTTTCATCCGGGAACTAATGGCGCCGGAAAGTGCTTTTCTGCCATCTTACCCCTGATGGGCGGCAGGGCATTTCCGCGCTGCCTGCAACTTCCTGATTGAGTGGTATCTTTGTGGCGGCGGCGCCCTGGCGCTGCTGCTGCTCCTGCCCTGCCTCTCCCGCCCATCAACTCCTGCCAGCAGGGGTTAGTGGGCTTTTTTGTGGCCTACGGGGGCTGGTTTTCTGCTGATTTTCTGCCTATTTCTATGCTTACGCTTCGTTTGCCGCTTGCTGTTTCCCGCCCGCCCCGCCAGGTTTACCGGGTGGCCGTGGGAGTCCTGTTTTTCCTGATGGGCCTCACGTTTGCCACCTGGGCGTCGCGCATTCCCACCATCCAGCAGCAGCTGGGTATTTCGGAAGCCCGGCTGGGGCTGCTGCTGCTGGCGGCGCCGGTGGGCTCCATGGCTTCACTGCCGGTGGCGGGGTGGCTGGTGGCGCGGCTAGGCAGCCGTCGGGTGGTGCTGGGCGGCATTGTGGGCTACGCGCTGGGGCTGGTCCTGCTGGGGCTGGCGCAGTCGGTGCCGCTGCTGGTGGCGGGGCTGGTGCTGTTTGGCTTCGTGTCCAACCTGTCTAATATTGCCGTCAACACCCAGGCGGTGGGCGTAGAGCAGCTGCACCGCAAGTCCATCATGGCCTCGTTCCACGGGCTCTGGAGTTTGGCGGGCTTTGCCGGGGCGGCGCTGGGCGCCCTCATGATTGGCCGGCAGGTGGCACCGCTGCCGCACTTCGTGCTGGTGGCCGTGCTGGTGGTGGCGGGCGTGGCAGCCTGCAGCACCTCCATCCGCCCCCGCGACGCCAGCATCGGTGCCGACGTGAAGGTGCCCCTGTTCGCGCTGCCCGACAAGTCGCTGCTGCTGCTGGGGGTGCTGGCGTTCTGCTCCATGATCTGCGAGGGCGCTATGTTCGACTGGAGCGGGGTGTATTTCCGCAAGGTGGTGCACGCCGAGGCCGCCTGGGTGGGCGCCGGCAACACAGCCTTCATGTGCACCATGGCCGGCGGCCGCTTCATCGCCGACGGCTTCGCGCACCGCTACGGACTGCGTCGCACGTTGCAGCTAAGCGGTTTGCTCACTGCTACCGGACTGCTGCTGTCGGTGGCGCTGCCGGCCCTGCCCACGGCTATTCTGGGCTTTCTGCTGGTGGGGTTCGGGGTGTCGTCGGTGGTGCCGCTGGTGTACGGGGCGGCGGGCCGCTCCACCACCATGCCGGCCAGCGTGGCGCTGGCGGCCGTGTCCACGGTCGGGTTCCTGGGGTTTCTGTTCGGGCCGCCGCTGATTGGTATTGTGGCCGGCTTCACCAGCCTGCGGGTGTCGTTTTCCATCATTGCCGGCCTGGGCCTGTGCGTGGCGGCGCTGGCTAGTCGGGTGAAGGGGTGATGAAGTGATGAGGTGAACCGTGACAGGTGACAGGTAAACGGTGATACGTGTACTGCGCCCGGCCGGCAGAGGACGGTCATTGAAAGGGCAACTGCCTCTCAATGACCGTTTTTTTATGGTATACTGTCTTGTTCACCGCCCATTCCTGCCGCCATGTCGCACTCCATCTACACTCCCCGGCAGCAATACGTGCTGCTGATTGTCTGCCTGCTGGTGCTGGCGGGGCTGGTGCTGTTTGGGCTGGGCAGCTACATCACCGGGCTGTTCGGGGCGGGCATCCTGTATGTGGTGCTGCGGCCGTGGTGGGCGGCGCTGGTGCACCGCCGCCACTGGAACCGGCAGCTGGCCAGCGCCACGCTGCTGACGTTTGCGCTGGTGGTCATCATCCTGCCCTTCACGGCCCTGACCCTGATGCTCGTCAACCGGCTGCAGTTCTACGCCGTGCACACCGACACCACCCAGCTCATGGCCGTACTGCACGCCTTCGAGCGCCGCATCGGCGTCAGCTTCACGGCCGACCAGAACGTACAGACGCTGATCCGGCAGGGCCTGGGCTGGCTCAGCCAGCGGCTGCCTTCGCTGGCCAGCGGGCTGCTACACTTCGTCATCGTCATCGGCCTGATGCTGTTCACGCTCTACTTCATGTTTGTGCAGGAGGAAGGGTTTCTGCACGGCCTGCGCCGCTACCTGCCCTTCCGCGACGCAACGCTGCGCGAGCTGGGTGAGGCCCTGCGCAACAACGTGCACGCCAACGTGCTCGGCCAAGCCCTGATTTCGCTGGTGCAGGCCATCCTGACGGGGCTGCTGCTCTGGGTGTTTAAGGTGCCCGACGCCCTGTTCTGGGGCATGGTGTCGTTTTTCATGGCCTTCATTCCGGTGCTGGGCACCCCGCTGGTATGGGGGCCGGCGGCGCTGGTTAAGCTGGCGCAGGGCCACACCGGGCAGGGCGTGGGCATTCTGCTGCTGGGGCTGGTGGTGGTAATGAACATCGACAACCTGCTGCGCATCGTGCTGGCCCGCCGCATCGGCGACATCCACCCGCTCGTCACGCTGGTGGGCGTGATTCTGGGAGTGGAGATTTTCGGCATCCTCGGTCTGGTCATCGGGCCGCTGCTGCTCTCCTACTTCATGGTGCTGATGCGCGTGTTTGAGCGCGAAAACCGCCACCGCCCCGCTCCTGCCGACACGGCGGCCCAGCCGTAGCCGCTACTTCCCAAACCGCTCCCCGAAGAAATTGCCTGGGTTCCAGGTGGGCCGCTGCGCGGAATTGGCCACCAGATAGCCCACCAGGAAGTTCAGCTGAACGTAGGTCTTGCCGGCCTCGAAGTCGAACTGCCCGTTAATATCGTCCTGGGGCTTGTGGTACGTGACGGCGCGCCACTTCTGCACCTGCTCACTTAGATTATTGCGGCCGTCAGCTGTTTTGTTGCCGTATTTGATGTGCAGCGCCGGAATGCCCTGCGTCACAAAGCTGTACTGATCGGAGCGGATGAAACGGTTCTGGGCAGGTTCGGGGTCGGCTTCCACCGTGACACCCAGCGCCCGCGCCGCCTCCGCCACCGGCGCGGCCAGCGTGGAGTTTTCGGCCCCCAGCGCCACCACCGACAGCAGCGGCGCAATAATGGTGGGCATGTCGGTATTGACGTTGGCCACCAGCTTTTCGCGAGGCACGGTGGGGTTGCGGGCAAAGTACGCCGAGCCCAGCAAACCCAGCTCCTCCCCCGTCACCACCGTCAGCAGCACCGAGCGTTTCGGCCGCTGCTTGGGCTTCAGCTGCTGATATACGCCCGCAATTTCCAGCAGCGTTGTCACGCCAGTGGCGTTATCGTGGGCGCCGTTGTAGATGGAGTCGCCGGCCACGGGGGTGCCCACGCCGAGGTGGTCGAGGTGGGCAGTGTGCACCACGTACTCCTGCCGCAGCTGCGGGTCGGCGCCTTCGATTTTACCTACAACGTTGTAGCTGGTCACGTCCTGGTAGCGGCTGCGCTGGGTGGCGGCCAGGCGCGGCAGCAGCGCCACCGAAGCAGGTTTGCCGGCCCTCAGGGCGGCCATGGCCCGCGTGGTATCAGTAGCCGCTCCCGCAAACAGCCGCTGCAGCGTGGCCGCGCTGATGAAGCCCGCCACCTGAATCTGCGGCTGGAAGCTGCGCGATACCACCACTTTCCCGTCGGCCCCCAACACGCTCACGAGGCCTTTGGGCGGATCGGGCAGCTTCGTGGTGGTTTTGGGCGCGGCCAGTAGCACGCCCACGGCGCCGTGGCGGGCGGCGGTTTGCAGCACGGTCAGCAGGTCGGCGTTGTAGAGGCGCACGGCGTCGGGGAAACGGGTGGGCTCCAGCCGCGTCAGCACCACCACCTTGCCCCGGGCATCGAGGCCGGCGTAGTCGTCATACCCCAGCTCTGGCGCACTGATGCCGAAGCCGGCAAACACCAGCCCGGCTTCCACGGCCGTTTTCGGCTGCTCGGGGTTGGGATACAAGGTGAAGTCAGTGCCATAGACCAGCGCGCTGGCCGGGCCCGTGGCCGGTGTCAGGCGCAGCGTGGCCCCGGCTTCCGTGATGGCGCGCCGCAGCTGCACGGTTTGCAGAAACGTGCCATTTTCGCCGGCTGGCTGCACGCCGCGCTGCTGCAGCTGCGCCACCACGTAGTCGACGGCCATTTTGTAGCCCGACGTGCCCGGCTGCCGCCCGCGCAGCTGGTCGTCGGCGAGGTACTGCACGTGGGTCCTGAACCCGGCCGGACTGATGCTGCTTAGCGGCTTGCGGAGGGGTTTGGGTGTTTTTTTTCCGGATTGGCCGTGGGCCGCGCTGCTTAGCAGAAGCAGGGCGATCAGCACGGAGGCAGTTATTGGCTTCATCATCAATCAATTCACAAAAAAAGTGGTGCCACCCCGGAGGAGTACGGCACCACAATATATCTGCTGAGCAGGGTTTCAACGCCGTTATACCAAGGCTGGGGCCATGCCGGCGGGGCTATGGACTGAAGTCCGTGCCACACTTCCTACGTTTCCGTCAGCACGGTTTTGAAGCCGGCCAGCTTGCCGCTGGTGGTGCGGCCGAGGGCGTAAGCCTGCACCTGCGGGCCGGTGCCCACGCGGTACACCTTCACGTCCTGCAGCTCCTGCTTCAGGTACATCTGCAATGCCTTGAAGCGGTTGGCCTGGGCCGGGTCGCCGAGCACACCGTCGTCGGCGGTGTGGTTGCGCAGGAACAGGGTCAGCTCCTGGGTTTCCACCTTGCTGCCGGCTTCGGCCCCTACGGCCTGCAGCAGCGCCGCATCGGTCAGCGGGCCGGCCGGCGCGTCGTAGCTCACCGGCTCCAGCGCCGCATCCGACTCACTCAGAAACAATAGCCCTTTCGTGAGTTGCTGCAGCTGCGCCGTGGTGCTGTCGGCCGGGGCAGCGCCGGTGGCGGAAGCTGCCGGCTCGTTGGCAGCGGCGGTTTCGCGGCCACCTTTGGTGTCCAGAGCGTCTACAGTGCGGCTGCCAACGGCGGCGGGCACCTGCGCGGCAATGGCAGCGGCCAGTTCCTGCATTCGGTCTTCGGCCACCTTGATTTTGGGGTTGGCGAAGTTCATGTCCGCCACCTTGTTCATCGGAATCAGGTGAATGTGGGCGTGCGGCACCTCCAGCCCGATAACGGCCACCCCAATTCGGCGGCACGGCACGGCCGCCTGCACGCCCTTGGCTACGCGCTGCGCAAACAGGTGCAGGGCCGCCAGCTCCTCGGCCGGCATATCGAAGATGTAGTCGATTTCGCGTTTCGGAATCACCAGCGTGTGGCCTTCCACCAGCGGCGTGATGTCGAGAAACGCCAGATGCTGGTCGTCCTCGGCTACTTTATACGCGGGCAGCTCGCCCGACACAATACGCGAGAAAATGGAAGCCATTGGTGTGGGTGGTGATTTTGGTGATGGGGTGATGAGGTGAACCGTGACAGGTGACAGGTGTGAGGTGAACCGTGACAGGTGAAAAGGGCCTTTGTCGGTCAGGCCAAAGTAAGGCAAAAAGCCAGACGGCGAAGCAAGATGCTTCGCCGTCTGGCTTTCTACGGGTTGATGGCGGGGCGGTTCACTTGTGACCTGTCACTTGTCACAGTTCACCTCATCACTCCATCACCAAAATCACCCTTAACGACTGATTTCCAAAATTTCGAACTGCAGCTTGCCGGCGGGCACGGTAATCTCGGCTTTGTCGCCGGCCGACTTGCCCAGCAGGCCTTTGCCGATGGGCGACTTTACGGAGATTTTGCCGGCAGCCAGGTTGGCTTCTTCCTCGGCTACCAGCGTGTAGTCGAGCACCATGTTATTTTTCAGATTCTTGAGCTTCACCTTGCTCATGATGAGCACTTTGGTGAGGTCGAGGCCGGCTTCGTCGAGGATGCGGGCGTTGCCGACCACTTCTTCGAGCTTCGATATTTTCAGTTCCAGCAGGCCCTGGGCTTCCTTGGCGGCGTCATACTCCGCGTTTTCGCTCAGGTCGCCTTTGTCGCGAGCTTCGCGCAGCGCTTCGGCAGCCTCAGAGCGGCCACGGATTTTGAGGTCCTGCAGTTCGTCCTTGAGTTTCTGAAGGCCTTCGGCGGTATAATAGTTGATGGTGGCCATGGGAGGGTGATGGTAAGCTAAAAAACAAGGAGAACGGCCGGCACTGCCGACCGTTCTCCAACACGGGTTCATGGCAAATATACGAATCTGCGGGAAAAGAAGCCACCCCTCGGTGATGAGGCCGCGCCGGTTAGCCATCCGTGCCGCCGCGTCAGCTATTGGGCCAGAGCCCGGTAGCCGGCCAGCCTAACGGCCTAAAAAAGCCGCAATTTTGCCCGCCAGCACCTCGTTGATACGCTGGTAGCTCTGGTAGCTCCAGCCGCCCACGTGCGGCGAGAGCACCACGTTGGGCGCCGCCGCCAGATACGCAAACCGGGCCTGCTGCCCGGCGGTCAGGGTCGTGAGCTTCTCGTTTTCCAGCACGTCGAGGGCGGCGCCGCGCACCTGGCCGGTTTGCAGGCGCTGCACCAGCGCCGCGTGGTCGAGCACCTCACCACGGGCCGTGTTGAGCAGCCAGATGGCGTTGCGGAAGCCCGCCAGCAGCTCCTCGTTCACCCAGTGGTGGTTGGCCGCCGAATACGGAATGTGCAAGCTCAGCACCTCGGCTCGGTCCTGCAACTCGGCTAGGCTAACCAGCGTGGCATTTGCGTCAGGCAGCACAGCCGGGTCGTGGTCGTGGGCCAGCACGGTGCAGCCAAACGCCTGCAGGCGGCGCGCAAAGGCCCGGCCCATGTGGCCGTAGCCGAACAGGCCAATGGTCTTGCCCCCAATTTCCTCGCCCCGGTTGGCCTCGCGGCACCATTGTCCGGCCCGCACCTCGTGGTCGGCGCGGGCAATGTTGCGAAACAGCGCCAGCAGCAGCCCTACGGCGTATTCGCCTACCGCGTCGCGGTTGCCTTCGGGCGCGTTGAGCAGCGTCACGCCCGCCGCCGTCAGCGCCGCCTCGTCGATGTTATCGACGCCGGCACCGGCGCGGGCCACGTAGCGCAGCTGCGGGCCGTGGCTGAGCAGCTCGGCCGTTACGCGCAGCTTGGAGCGCACCATCAGGCCCTCGTAGGGGTGGGCAGCCAACGCGGCGGGCACTTCGGCCACGCTCAGGTCGGGCCGGTAGTGCAGCGTCACCCCGATTTTTTGCATCAGGTCGGGCAGGCTGGGGTGCATTTCGTCGATGACGAGGCAGAGGGACATTTTTTAATCAGGAAGTAAGTATCGGCCGTGAATCACACGGTGCATTGCCGTATTCTGGCACTACGCCTGCCGCTCGCGCTCCACCAGTTGCGTCAGCCCCACGAAATCGGCGACACTGAGCTGCTCGGCGCGCTTATCGAAGATGGGGTCGGTGGTGGCTTCGGCGGGCATGCCGAAGGGCTTTAGGGCGTTGCGGAGCGTTTTGCGGCGCGTCGAAAAAGCCTGCTTCACCACTTTAAAGAACAGCACCTCGTCGCAGTCCAGCTTCTCGGTGGCGTTGCGCGTGAGCCGGATAACGGCCGACTGCACTTTGGGCGGCGGGTTGAACACGTGCGGCGGCACCGTGAACAGGTACTCGATGGTATAGAATGCCTGCAGCAGCACGCTCAGGATGCCGTAGGTCTTCGAGCCCGGCCCTTCGGCCAGACGGTCGGCCACTTCCTTCTGAATCATGCCTACGCTCTCACGCACCTGCTGGCGGTGGGCCAGAATCTGGAAGTAGATCTGGCTGCTGATGTTGTAGGGAAAGTTGCCGATGATACTAATCGGCTGCCCCGGATATAGTGTGGCCAGGTTCATCTTCAGGAAATCCTGGCTGTGGATGCGGCCTTCCAGTGCCGGAAAGTGCTTGCCCAGATACGCCACCGACTCCCGGTCGATTTCCACCACCGACGTGCGGTACTCCGCATGCTGCAGCAGCGTGCCGGTCAGCACGCCCATCCCCGGCCCGATTTCCAGCACTTCCTGCACGCCGTCGGGCAGGCGCAGCGCCTCCACAATCTTGCGGGCAATGTTGGCATCGGCCAGAAAGTGCTGGCCCAGGTGTTTTTTGGCTTTAACGGAATCCATGCAGTCGGGAGGAATGAGGTGACAGGTGACGGAGCAATACGGTCGTGGGCAAATGGAGCGAGGAATACAACAACGCCCCGGGAAGCTGGCGGAATCAAAACGCCGCCGGCTGCCTGCAGCTTGTCACCGCCTCACTTCATTATCTCACTTCTACAAAAGGCCTACCTTCACGGCCGCAAAGGTACGGTCCCGCTTGCTGAATCCGGCGCTGGCGTGCTTTTCTGGTTTGTTCCGCTCTAAATTCCCTGTTTCTATGTCGCTGCTCCTTCGTTACGCTGCCGATTTCTCCGCCTCGGCCGATACCGTGTTTATCCTGCCAGCCGGCACCACCGAGCTGCCCGTAGCCGCCGCTGCCGACCTCTCCGAGCCGGCCCGCCAGTACGTGGCCGACCAGCTGGCCGCCGACAGCAAGCTGATCCGCATCAACCACTACGCCCACCACCACTACTACGTGGTGGCCGCTGACAAAAAGACGCCGGCCCTGGCTGCCGAAGCCCTGCGCAAAAGCGGCCACCAGCTGCACGCCCAGCTCAAGGCCGACAAGGTGCGTAACCTGTTCATCCAGGACTTGACCGACGGCGGCGCGCTGCCGCTGGCCGAGGGCCTGGCCCTCACGGCCTATCAGTTTGAAGGCTACAAAACCGACGAGAAATCCCGCCAGGCGGCCCCGCTGGAAAGCGTAACGCTGGTGGGCCCGCACCTCAGCGCCGAGCGGGTGCAGGAGCTGCAACACGTACTGGATGGGGTATTCCTAGCCCGCGACCTGGTAAACGCGCCCCTCAACAAGCTCAACGCCCTGCAGTTTGCCGAGCGCATGGCTGCGGCCGGAGAAGAAGCTGGCTTCCACACCGAAATCCTGGATCTGGTGCGGATTGAGGCCCTGCGCATGGGTGGCCTGCTGGCCGTCAACCAGGGCAGCCCCGAGCCGCCCACGTTCACCATCATGGAGTACAAGCCGGAAGGCGCCACCAATAAGAAGCCCTACGTGCTGGTCGGCAAAGGCGTGGTGTTTGATACCGGCGGCCTGAGCCTCAAGCCTACGCCCGCCAGCATGGACATGATGAAGTGCGATATGGCCGGCGGCGCCGCCGTGGTGGGCACGCTCTACGCGCTGGCCAAAAACCAGGTGCCGCTGCACGTTATCGGCCTCGTGCCGGCCACCGACAACCGCCCCGGCGGCCTCGCCTTCGCCCCCGGCGACGTGATTACCATGTACAGCGGCCTCACCGTGGAGGTGATGAACACCGACGCCGAAGGCCGCCTGCTGCTCGGCGATGCCCTGGCCTTTGCCAAAAAGTATGACCCCGAGCTGGTGCTCGACTTCGCCACGCTCACCGGCTCGGCCGCCCGCGCCATTGGCAAGGAAGGCATCGTGTGCATGGGCACCGCCGACGAAGACACGCTCAGCGCCCTAAAAAAGGCCGGCCACGCCACCCACGAGCGGCTGGTGGAGTTTCCGCTCTGGGATGAGTACGCCGACCACATCAAGTCCGACATTGCCGACATCAACAACATCGGCAAGGCCGAAGCCGGCGCCATTTCGGCCGGCAAGTTCCTGGAGCGCTTCACCGACGGCTACCCCTGGGTGCATTTCGACATTGCCGCCCCCGCCTTCCTCACCGCCCCCGACTCCTACCGCGGCAAAGGCGGCACCGGCACCGCCGTGCGCCTCACGTATGAATTCCTGAAAGGCAAGGCCTAAGAACGTCCTGTAAAAGGCCGTCATGCTGAGCGAAGCCGAAGGCGTAGCGAAGCATCTCGCCAGTATGGTAATCACTACACGAGCGAGATGCTTCGGCTGCGTCTCTGCATGACGTTCAAAGCCCCCTCAATCCCCAAGCCCTAAAATCATGCTTCCACGCATTGGCATTTCCGTTGGCGACCTTGCCGGTATCGGCCCGGAAATCATCTATAAAACCTTCCTCGACCAGCGCCTGCTCAAGTTCTGCACGCCGGTCGTGTACGGCACCGCTACGGTGCTCTTCGACGACTTTCCGGTGCCCGCCGATGGCGAGCCGCTCACGTTCCGGCAGGTGCGCGAAGCCGCCGACATTGCGCCCGGCAAGCACAACGCCGTGACGTGCTGGGAAGACGACTTCCACCTCACGCCCGGCCAGCCCAGTGCCGCCAGCGGCACCGCCGCCCGTCAGAGTTTGCTCGCCGCCGCCCGCGACCTGAAAGCCGGCCTGCTCGACGCCCTTGTCACGGCGCCCATCAGCAAGGAAAACACCCAGGCCGACGATTTCCGCTACCCCGGCCACACCGAGTTCCTGACGGCTTTCTTCGACACCAAGGAGAGCCTGATGCTGCTGGCCGCCGATGAGCTGCGCGTGGCCACCGCCACCGGCCACATCCCGCTCAAGGACGTGCCCGGCCGCGTTACCAAGGAGCTGCTGAACACCAAGCTGCGCATTCTGCTCAAGTCGCTGAAGCAAGACTTCGGCATTGAGAAGCCGCGCGTGGCCGTGCTGGGCCTCAACCCCCACGCCGGCGAAAACGGCCTGCTCGGCACCGAGGAGCGCGACGTCGTGACGCCCGTGGTACAGCAGCTGCTCCATGACGGCCACTTGGTCTATGGCCCCTACCCCGCCGACGGCTACTTCGGCACCGGCCAGTACCGCCAGTTCGACGCCACGCTTTCCCTGTACCACGACCAGGGTCTGATTCCATTCAAAACCCTGGCCTTCGAGCGGGGCGTGAACTTCACGGCCGGCCTGCCCGTCATCCGCACCTCCCCCGACCACGGCACTGCCTACGGCCTGGCCGGGCAGTTCAAGGCCGACGAAACGTCGTTCCGGGAGGCGCTGTATATGGCCTGCGAGCTGGTGCGCCAGCGTCAGCTGCTGGCCGGCATCAAGCCGCTGGTGCCCGGCCCGCCTTTGCGCGGCGGCCGCCACGAGTAGGCGCCAATCAGCTTTCTATCAGCCTAAAAAGCCGTCTTCTCTCCATGTGGGGGAGGCGGCTTTTTCGTTTCCTTATTGAAACATTCTTTTCAAAATCGAAATTTTGTTTGGCCTTTCGAAACACGCACCGTAGCTTTGCAGCATCATTACCCGGATTCCGGTTCCCGTACTACTTCCTAATGCTGCTTCTCACTCCGCCTGATTACCGTACCGCCCTGCGTCGCCTCGACGCCTTGGTGGCCGCCGGCGTGGAAGGCAATGCGGCCCTGGAAGCCGAGCTGCGGGAGCTGATTGCGGCCCTCGATGCCTACGAAGGCAAGCTGGGCCTGCTCCCGATTCCGAACCTGCCCACTTCGCTAGCGGAGATGATTGAGCTGAAGCGCCAGCAGATGCGGCTCAAGCAGAAGGATCTGGCGCAGCTGCTGGAAGTGCCCGCCGGGCGCCTCTCCCAGATTCTCAGCGGCAAGCGGCGTGTCACGCTCGACCTGGCCAAGCGCCTCTACGAGCGGCTCGGCATCCCGCCCGATTTCATCCTGAAATACGCCTGACCGCCCGCCAAACAGCACTATCTGCTTTTACAAAACGGGGAAAACTTATTACTTTTGCCCCCTGCTACCTACTAAACCGTGAAGAAGGACTCGCAATACGACTTGAATATTGCCAAACTGGCCGACAAAACGCACCATTTTGCGTTTGAGCTCGACCGTGCCTTTTTCGAGCAGTTCGACCAGCAGCTCATCCCCGACGGGACCGTGCACGCCGACGTGACGCTGCACAAAACCGACCGCCTGCTGACCCTCGATTTCGACATCAAGGGCACCGTGCGCCAGGTCTGCGACCGGAGCCTCGACGACTACGACCAGGAAATCGACACGCAGGAGCAGCTGCTCGTGCGCTACGGCGACCGGGAGGTGGAGCTCGACGATAACGTGCTGCAGATTACGGCCGACACCCAGACGCTGCCCCTGGCCCAGCACCTGTTCGACTACATCGGGCTGGCGCTGCCCATGAAGAAGCTGCACCCGCGCTTCCAGAACGAGCCCGATGAAGACCCCGACTCTGCCACCAAGCTCATCTTCACCACCCGCCAGGATGGCGACTCGGATGGGGATGACGACGGCGACGACGATATTGACCCGCGCTGGAATGCCCTGCGCAATCTCAACTAAGCCCCGGCTTAGCCCCTTTTCCTGATTTCAACTTTTCTTTTTTAACTGTACCATGGCTCATCCTAAACGCCGGACCTCCTCCGCCACCCGCGACAAGCGTCGCTCGCACGACAAACTGACCCCGAAAGCTGTAAGCCTCTGCGCTACCACCGGCGAACTGCACCTGCGCCACAAGGCCTATGTAGTGGACGGCGACCTGTACCTGCACGGCAAAGTTGCCATCAAGGACTACGCTCCCGTAGCTGCTCCGGCTGCCGCCTCCGACAACGACGAAGAATAGTCGCGTCGCCGCTTTTCCTGCGGCTGCTCCCCTATTAGTGGCCCCGCTCTGCGCTTTTTAGGCGTAGGGCGGGGCCCGGGAGTTAGCTGCGGGTTTCTCTCCCAGACTCCTCTTTGATACCCCGTACATGAAGATAGCCCTGGACGCTATGGGGGGCGATTTTGCGCCCCAGGCAGCTGTTGACGGTGCTGTGCTGGCTGCCCAACAGCTGGCTGGCAAGGCCCGGATTGTGCTAATCGGCCAGGAAGATGCTGTTCGTCCGCTGCTGGAAAAGCATGGTGCGGCAGCTGCTGAACTGGAGTTGGTGCCGGCCTCGCAGATTATTGAAATGGGCGAGCATCCGGCCAAAGCCTACCAGCAGAAGCAGGATTCCAGCATTGCCGTCGGCTACCGTATGCTGCACACCGGCGAGGTGGAAGCGTTTTGCTCGGCCGGCAACACGGGCGCTATGCTCGTGGGGGCCATGTTCAGCGTGAAGCCGGTTCCGGGCGTTATGCGCCCGGCCATTGCCAACTTTGTACCCAAGCTGCACGGCGGCCTGGGTATTCTGCTGGACGTGGGGGCCAACGCTGAGTGCAAGCCCGAAATGCTGGAGCAATTCGGCGAGCTGGGCTCCCTCTACGCGCAGTACGTGTTGGGCATCGACAAGCCCAAGGTTGGGCTGATGAACCTGGGTGAAGAAGAAGGCAAAGGCACTTCTATCACGCAGGCCGCTCATCAGCTGCTGAAAGTGAACCCCCATATTCACTTCATCGGCAATATCGAAGGGCGCGACCTATTCAACGACAAGGCCGACGTCATCGTCTGCGACGGCTACACCGGCAACGTGATGCTGAAGATGGCCGAGTCCATCTACGACATCATGGCCGACAAGAAGATGCAGGATCCGTTCTTCGACAAGTTCAACTACGAAGCTGTCGGCGGCTCCCCTATCTTGGGCATCAACGACAATGCCATCATCGGGCACGGTGTCAGCACGCCGCTGGCTATCTGCAACATGCTGCTGCAAGGCTACCAGATGGCACATTCCGGCATCTCCGACCAGATAAAAAACACTTTCAAGTCCTAGCGACTAAGTCCGGCCCCGGCCGGATTTTTTCTTGCCGCGCCCCCGACCTTTCTTCAATGAAAATAACCGCTGCAATTACCGGAGTGGGCTCTTACGTGCCCGATTACGTGCTTACCAACCACGAACTCGAGAAGCTGGTAGATACAACCGACGAGTGGATTACCACCCGGACGGGCATTAAGGAGCGTCGCATCCTGAAAGGCGAAAACCAGGGCACTTCGGTGATGGCCATCAAGGCAGTGCAGCAACTGCTGGAGAAAACGGGCACCAAAGCCGAGGACATTGATCTGCTGATCTGCTCGACCACCACCCCGGACCTGGTGTTTCCGGCCACGGCTAACATTATTTCGGCTGCCGTGGGCACCACCAAGGCGTTCAGCTTTGACATGCAGGCCGCCTGTTCGGGCTTCCTGTTTGCGCTGGCCACCGGCGCCCAGTACATCCAGACTGGCACCTACCAGAAGGTAGTGGTGGTGGGTGCCGACAAGATGTCGTCCATCATCGACTACACCGACCGCGCCAACTGCATCATCTTTGGGGATGGCGCCGGCGCCGTGCTGCTCGAACCTAACACGGATGGTTTCGGCGTACTCGACCAGGTGCTCCGCTCCGACGGTAACGGCGAGCAGTATCTGCATCAGAAAGCCGGTGGCAGCCGCCGCCCGCCTTCTTCCGAAACCGTGGCCAACCGCGAGCATTTCGTGTATCAGGAAGGCGCCACGGTGTTCAAATTCGCCGTCACGAACATGGCCAACGTAGCGGCTCAGGTGATGGAGCGCAACCACCTCACCAACGAGGAAGTGGCGTGGCTAGTACCGCACCAGGCCAACAAGCGCATCATTGATGCCACCGCCAACCGCATGGGCGTGGGCCCGGAGAAGGTGATGCTCAACATCCACCGCTACGGCAACACCACCAACGGCACGATTCCGCTGTGCCTGGCCGACTACGAGCAGCAGCTGCGCCGCGGCGACAACCTCGTGCTGGCCGCTTTCGGTGGGGGCTTCACCTGGGGCTCCATCTACCTGAAGTGGGCCTACGACCCCAAACCCGATCCAAACGCCCCCCAGGAATAGCGGCGCGAAAACGGAAAACCTCTATACTTGCACTCCCGTCGTGCCGCCCCGCCACCACTGCCGGGACGGCACTTCTTTTTTCAATTAAGACTTGAGAAGTAAAAATTAGCCATTGGCTCGTTGCTTTCAGCCAGATTTCCAGCCAATGGATAATGTGTACTTCTTGATGCTTAATTCCTAATTCTTAATTCCCACCCATGGCAACCACTGCAGACTTTCGCAACGGGCTCGTTCTGAACTACAACGGCGAATTGCACGTCATCACCGAATTTCAGCACGTGAAGCCCGGCAAAGGCCCGGCCTTCGTGCGCACCAAGCTCCGCAACATCAAAACCGGCCGCGTCATCGACAACACGTTCAATGCTGGCGTAAAAGTGGAGACGGCCCGCGTAGAGCAGCGCCCGCACCAGTACCTGTACAAAGACGACTACGGCTACACGTTCATGGACAACGAGTCGTTTGAGCAGGTAGTGCTGCCCGAGGCCATGGTGCCCTTCGCCGATATCATGAAGGAAGGCCAAGTGGCCACCATCCTGTTCCACGCCGAGACCGAGCAGCCCCTCACGGCCGAGCTGCCGACCACCGTGGAGCTGGTAGTGACCTACACCGAGCCCGGCCTGAAAGGCGACACCGCTACCAACACCCTCAAGCCGGCCATCGTGGAAACCGGCGCCCGCATTCAGGTGCCGCTGTTCATTGATACTGACACCAAAATCCGCATCAAGACCAGCGACTACTCCTATGTCGAAAGAGTCAAGTAAGCAGCCACTCAAGCCTTCCTCCATGAAAGCCAAAGAACTCCAGGACCTCATCGACTTCATCGCCAAGTCGGGACTGAACAAAGTCAACATCGAAACCGAGGAATTTAAAATCTCGGTTCAGCGCGAGCCCAACACCCGCCAGGTGATGAGCGTAGCGGCCCCAGCGCCCCAGGCAGCTCCGGCCGCCGTGGCGGCTCCGGCCCCAGCAGCCCCGGTTGCAGCGGCAGCAGCAGCTCCGGCCCCAGCCGCCGCGGCTCCGGCCGAAGCCGCCAACATGGTACCGCTGAAATCCCCGATGATTGGCACGTTCTACCGCAGCAGCAGCCCCGAAACGCCCGCCTTCATCCAAGTCGGTGACCTGGTGGAGAAAGGTCAGGTGATTTGCATCATTGAGGCTATGAAGCTCTTCAACGAAATTGAAGCCGAGCAGAGCGGCCGCGTGGTAAAAGCTCTGGTGGAAAACGCTTCGCCAGTGGAATACGACCAGCCGCTGTTCCTGATTGAGCCGATGTAATTTTTGGTATGGAGTAGTGAGTACTAAGTAGTGAGACTGGGTAACTCCAGAAATCATGAAGTGGCTGTTGCTCATTACTCACTACTTAATACTCACCACTCAATACTGAACTCGTGTTCAAAAAAATACTGATTGCCAACCGGGGCGAAATTGCGTTGCGCATTATCCGCACCTGCAAGGAGATGGGCATCAAGACGGTGGCTGTGTACTCCACCGCCGACAAGGAAAGCCTGCACGTGCGCTTTGCTGATGAGGCCGTGTGCATCGGCCCACCGGCTTCGTCGCAGAGCTACCTGAGCATCCCGACACTGATTGCCGCCGCCGAAATCACCAACGCTGACGCCATTCATCCGGGTTATGGCTTCCTGAGCGAAAACGCCGAATTCTCGCGCGTGTGCCATGAAAATGGCATCAAGTTCATCGGGGCCTCGCCCGAGATGATCAACCAGATGGGCGACAAGGCTTCGGCCAAAGCCACCATGATCAAGGCCGGCGTACCCTGCATTCCGGGTTCGGTGGGCTTGCTGGAATCGGTGGAGCAGGGCAAGAAGATTGCCGCCAAGATCAAGTACCCCGTTATTCTGAAGGCGACAGCCGGCGGCGGCGGGCGCGGCATGCGCATCATCAACTCCGAAGACGAGTTCGAGAAAGCCTGGAACGACGCCCGCACCGAATCGAAAGCCGCCTTCGGCAACGACGGCATGTACCTGGAGAAGTTTGTGGTGGAGCCCCGCCACATTGAAATCCAGATCTGCGGCGACCAGTTCGGCCACGTGTGCCACCTTTCGGAGCGCGACTGCAGCATTCAGCGCCGCCACCAGAAGCTGGTGGAAGAGGCCCCTTCGCCCTTCATGACCGACGATCTGCGCGAGCGGATGGGCGCAGCCGCCATTGCTGGAGCTGCCGCTATCGGCTACGAAGGCGTGGGCACCATCGAGTTTCTGGTGGACAAGGACCGCAACTTCTACTTCATGGAGATGAACACCCGCATTCAGGTGGAGCACCCCGTGACGGAAGAGGTTATCAACTACGACCTGATCAAGGAGCAGATCAAGGTGGCGGCGGGCATCCCGATTTCGGGCAACAACTACGCCCCCAAGATGCACGCCATGGAGTGCCGCATCAACGCCGAGGACCCAAGCAAGGATTTCCGTCCGTCGCCGGGCAAAATCACGACCCTGCACATCCCCGGCGGCCACGGCGTGCGCGTAGACACGCACGTATATGCCGGCTACCAGATTCCATCGAACTACGACTCGATGATTGCCAAGCTCATCACCGTGGCCCAGACCCGGGAGGAGTGCATCGTGAAGATGAAGCGCGCCCTGAGCGAGTTTGTGGTGGAAGGCGTGAAAACGACGATTCCGTTCCACCTGAAGCTGATGGACAACGCCGACTTCAAGTCGGGCAACTTCACCACGAAGTTCCTGGAAACCTCTTTCGACTTCACGGAGCTGTAAGTTTAGCCCGCTAACCGCCTTCGTTTCAACGCCCGATCTGCTTTGCAGGCCGGGCGTTTTCGTGCGTGGCCCATCCGAAACGGAGCAACACAGCACCAGCTTTGGTCAATATAGTATTATTACAAGCATCCTGATACACAGGCGAATCGGCTAAACATAGCCTCAGGCGCTAAAAATGGCTTATTTTGAATATTAGCCCAAATTCTACACGCAAAATCACTGGGCGTCAATTGAATAATTCTCATAAATCCGGTAGTATTGCTTCGTTCTTTCTTACCACAACCAACTCCCACTTTTATGAGAAAAATGAACGCGCTGGCCCTCTGCGGGCTGGCTGCCGCAGGACTGCTGACGCAAGCCTGCAACAAAGACGCGGTGCAGCCCATGGCAGCCCCAAGCGCCGCCCCGGTCACACAGAGTGCCGTGGCGACCAATGGTGTGATGATGCAGGCCTTCTACTGGGATGTGCCGATCAGCAGCACGCAGGGCACCTGGTGGCAGGTGCTGGGCTCTCGGGCCGCCGAGCTGAAGTCCGCCGGCATTACTGCTCTGTGGCTCCCGCCGGCATACAAAGGCGGCAGCCAGAGCGACGTCGGCTACGGCGTGTATGACCGCTACGACCTGGGCGAGTTCAACCAGAAAGGTACCGTGGCCACGCGCTACGGCACCATCGGGCAGCTGCAGACCGCTATTGGGGCCATGAAGGCCCAGGGCCTGCAGGTGTACGAGGACATGGTGATGAACCACATGACCTGGGCCGACGCCCAGGAAAACGTGAACGGCAACCTGGTGTACACCAAGTTCAACTTCCCCGGCCGCGGCAACACCTACAGCAGCTACAAGTGGACCTTCAACAACTTCACCGGCACGCAGCAGGCGCCCAACAACGGCTGGTACCAGTGGAAAAGCTGGGACTTCCAGCCCTACGCCAACAACGACGCCTACGACAACCTGCTCGGCTCGGAAATCCAGTATAATGGCAACACCAGCAACCAGACCGAGACCATCAACTGGGGCAACTGGATTACCACCAAGATGAGTCTCGACGGCTACCGCCTCGATGCCACCAAGCACATCTACACGCCCTACGTGAACCAGTGGCTGGATGCGGTGAAAACCAACGGCCGCTTTGCCGTTTCGGAGGCGTGGTTCCGCAACCTGCAGGACCTGAAGAACTACGCCGCCGCCACCGGTGGCCGCACCAGCCTCTTCGACGTGCCGCTGCACTACACCTTCCAGGACATGAGCAACGGCAACGGCGCCTGGGACATGCGCGGGCTGCAGTTCGCCGGTTTCACTGAGTCGAACCCGACGCTGTCGGTGTCGTTCGTGGATAACCACGACACCGACCACCCCGGCGCCCTGTACTCGCCCGTGACCAACCTCAAGATGCTGGCCTACGCCTACATCCTGACCCGCGCCAACGGCTACCCCTGCGTGTTCTACAAGGACTACTACAACTACGGCCTCGGCAACCAGATTAAAACCCTCAACGGCATCCGCCAGGCCAACGCCTACGGTGCCGCCGCCGAGTACACCAGCGTGAACGACGCCGACGTGTACGTGTACTCCCGCGCCGGCGACGCCTCGCACAAAGGCCTGCTCCTGCTGCTCAACGACGGCAGCACGGCCCGCACCAAAACGGTGACCACGCCCTTCAAGAGCGCCACGCTGACCGACAAAACCGGCAACAACACCAGCACCGTGACCACCGATGCCAACGGCACCGGCAACTTCCCGGTGAATGCCCGCAGCTACTCGGTATGGGTGCCCGGCGGCACCGTCACGACGCCTCCATCCACCACTACCACGGCTGTTTCGTTTAACGTGACGTATAGCGGCACCGTATCGGGGCAGGATGTGTACGTGCTGGGCAGCACCGCCCAGCTCGGCGCCTGGAACACGGCCAACGCCATCAAGCTGAGCGGCGCCTCCTTCCCCGTGTGGAAAGGCACCATCAACCTGACCAGCGGCACCAGCGTGCAGTACAAGTACATCCGCAAGGATGCCGCCGGCAACGTGCTCTATGAAGGCGGCGCCAACCGCACCTTCACGCCCACCGGCACCAGCCAGACGCGCACCGAAACGTGGCAGTAAGCTGGTTTTAGTAACCTGAAAAGCATGTAAAAGAAAAGGCCGGCTGTATAGCCGGTCTTTTTTGCTTATTCGGCAGGGTTGCCGTGCTCGATTTCGTGCACCAGCTCGCCGTACCAGTCCTCGCCGTACTTGCGGATCAAGGGCTCTTTCAGGAACTGATAAACGCGCACGCCCAGGTTGGCGCCGAAGCTGCAGGCGGGCGAGCAGATGCTCCACCGGTCGTAGTTGAGGGCCTCGAAGCCGTCGTACTTGGTGATGCGGATGGGGTATAGGTGGCAGCTGATGGGCTTCTTGAAGCTGGTGGCGCCAGCTAGGTAGGCCTGCTCGATGCCGCACTTTAGGATGCCCCGTTCGTCATAGAGGGCGTAGGCGCACTCCCGGTCGTTGATGGTGGTGGTGCTGTAGTCGCCTTCCCAGTCTTTGATGTAGAGGCCCTGGGCCTCGATGGCCTGCTGGCCGGCCTCGGTGAGGAAGGGCTTGATGGCGGCGTACTCCTGCTCCAGGATGGCCAGCTCGGCGTCTTCGAGCGGCGCGCCCAGGTCGCCTTCCACGCAGCAGGCGCCCTTGCAGGCTTCGAGGTTGCAGACGAAGAAATTATCCCGAACGTCGTCGGAAATCAGGGTGTTCTGGATCTGAATCATGGTAGTAGGGTTCCGCAGCGCCTGCCGACGGTTTTGCAGTGTGCCGGAGAACAGTCGGCGGCAAAACCGCCGGGGCCCACGGCAGGAAATCGGAAACACAAAGATAACCCTGTTTCGTGGCCCGGCTGCAATGCCGTACCTTTGCTAACAAGCCAATATGCTTAGCCAACACCGCATGGGACTCGATTATCATTCCTTACTGAACCCCTCGCAGGCCGCCGCCGTCATGCAGATTGAAGGCCCCTGCATGATTATAGCCGGCGCGGGCTCGGGCAAAACCCGGGTGCTGACCTACCGCATTGCCAACCTGCTGGAGCAGGGCGTCAATCCGTTCAACGTGCTGGCCCTCACCTTCACCAACAAGGCCGCCAAGGAGATGCGCGCCCGCATTGAGAAGGTGGTGGGCCCCGAGGCCAAAAACCTGTGGATGGGCACCTTCCACAGCATTTTCGCGCGTATTCTGCGCTCCGAGGCCGACAAGATGGGCTACCCCCGCTCCTTCACCATCTACGACACGCAGGACAGCAAAACCCTCATCGGCCAGATCCTGAAGGAAATGGAGCTCGACGACAAGCTCTACAAGCCGAACATGGTGCTGAGCCGGATTTCGTCGGCCAAGAACAAGCTAATTTCGGTGCAGCAGTACGTCAACGACCCCGTAATCCGGCAGGACGACGAGGCGGCGCTGCGGCCCAAGCTGGGCGCCATCTACCAGCAGTATGCCGCCCGCTGCTTCAAGGCCGGGGCCATGGACTTCGACGATCTGCTTTACCAGACCAACGTGCTGTTCAAGGACCACCCCGACGTGCTGAACAAGTACCAGAACATGTTCCGGTACGTGATGGTGGACGAGTACCAGGACACCAACTACTCCCAGTATCTGATTGCGCGCAAGCTGGCCGCCAAGGAGCGCAACATCTGCGTGGTGGGCGACGACGCGCAGAGCATCTACGCCTTCCGGGGCGCTGATATTCAGAACATCCTCAACTTCGAGAAAGATTACCCCGAACTGCAGGTGTTCAAGCTGGAGCAGAACTACCGCTCTACCAAGAACATCGTGTGGGCGGCCAACTCGGTTATCAAGAACAACCAGGCCCAGCTGCGCAAGGACGTTTTCTCGGACAATGAGGAAGGCCCGCTGATTGAGGTACTGAAGGCTGCCTCCGACAACGAGGAGGGTAAGCTGGTGGCCCAGAGCATCTACGAGGACAAGATGAACCAGCATCTGTCGTACGACGACTTTGCCATCCTGTACCGCACCAACGCCCAGAGCCGGGCCATGGAGGAATCGTTGCGCAAGCTCAACATCAAGTACAAGATTGTAGGCGGCCTGAGCTTCTACCAGCGCAAAGAAATCAAGGATTTGGTGGCTTACCTGCGCCTTACGGTGAACCCCAACGACGAGCAGGCGTTGCGCCGCGTCATCAACTACCCCAAGCGCGGCATCGGCGACACCACCATTGCCAAGCTGCTCAGCGCGGCCGAGGAAAGCAACCACACCATCTGGGAAGTGGTGGCCAACGCCGACCAGTTTCTGCCGGCCCGTGCCGCCAACCCGATTGTGGACTTCGCCGAGAAAATTAAGGCGTACACGGCCATTGCGGCCAAGGACGATGCCTTCGAGGCGGCCAAGTTCATTGCCAAGAACTCGGGCATGATTGAGGAGCTCTACGCCGATAAGAGCATCGAGGGCCTGAGCCGCTACGAGAACATCCAGGAACTATTGAACGGCGTGAAGGCTTTCGTGGAAGACCCCGAGCGCGAGGAAAAAACGCTGGGCGCCTTCCTGCAGGACATTGCCCTGGTGACCGACGCCGACACCAAGGACGCCCAGGCCGAGGGCGAGCAGGTGACCATGATGACCATTCACTCGGCCAAGGGCCTGGAATTCCGCAACGTCTATATCGTGGGCATGGAGGAAAACCTGTTCCCGAGCCAGATGATGATTACCTCCAAGGCCGATCTGGAAGAGGAGCGCCGCCTGTTCTACGTGGCCATCACCCGGGCCGAGAAAAAGCTGACCCTGAGCTACGCCACCTCCCGCTACCAGTGGGGCAACCTGCGCAGCTGCGAGAAAAGCCGCTTCCTCGACGAAATCGACCCAAAATTCGTCGACTTCAAGTATTCGGCCGGCCCCGGGCCCGACCGCGCCGGGCCGGGCGAGTCGCCGTTCGGGCACGTGTTTGAGCGCCGCTCGAACCTGATTCCGCCCGCGCCGCGTAAGACAGCTGCCACCAAGTACGTGGCACCGGCCGATTTCGTACCTTCCGACACCAGCAACCTGCAAACCGGCCAGCGCGTCGAGCATCCCAAGTTCGGCTTTGGCCAGGTAACCAAGCTGGAAACCGTGCAGGGCACCACCAAAGCCATTATCAACTTCGACGAGGTCGGCGAGAAGACGTTATTGCTGAGTTTTGCGAAATTGCGCGTGCTGGGCTAACCGTTGTTCCGGGCCGCACGCCGCCGCCAGGCGCGCCTACCCACCGGCTAACGCTGCTTTGCTGGTACAATCCGGAACAACAGCCTCCTATTTTTGCACTGCCGCTGGCCTGCGCCGGCGCTTATTTTCTTAGAATGCCCCTTCCCATCTTACATAAACACGAGCTGCTCCAGCGCGAGTACGGCCAAACCACTTTTCAGCTCATTCAGGGCCTGCGCGAAGTGGAAGACAAGGCCGAGCGCACGCGCCGCGCCACGCAGATCGTGCAGCTGATTTTCCGGCTGCAGCCCAGCCTGCGCGACCAGCCCAACTCCCAGGAGAAAGTCTGGAACCACCTCTACGAGATGGCCGATGAAGACCTGGATATTGACGCGCCCTTCCAACTGAAAGGCCTGAAAGAGCTGCATCAGCAGCCCAAGCCCCTCGCCTACCCCGAGAAAAACCTCAAGCTGCGCGCCTACGGCCGCGGTGTGGAGCTGATGGTGGAGAAAGCCCTCACGCTGGAAGACCCCACGGAACGCGAGCAGGCCACCATCACCATCGGCCGCACGATGAAGTTCCTGTACCGCTCGCACAACAAGGAAAACGCCAAGGACGTCACGATCCTGAAGCACCTGAAGGACTTGTCCGGCGGCCAGCTCACCCTGGACCCGGCCACCGTGGAAGCACAGAGCCTGTTTGAAATGGCCGCCGCTCCGGCCGTTGCCGGTGGTCGTCCGGCTCCGTTCATTGTGCCCCAGCCGCGCCAGGAGCGCGAAGGTCGCCGCAGCGGCAACGGTGGTGGCAACGGCAACCGCCGCGACAAGCAGCGCCGGGGCGGCAAAAAGGGCCGCCAGGAACCACAGCAGCCTCCGCAGTAAGCACACCTCTGCCGCAAGCTACCCGCTTGCTTCTCTTTATTCCAACCATTTCAATCAGCTTGCCGCCTGTAGCTTACGGCTGGTAGCTCAATAACACATGGCTTCATTTGAAGTAATTGGCGGGCATCCGCTGAAGGGTGAAATCGTGCCGCAGGGCGCAAAAAACGAGGCCCTGCAAATCCTCTGCGCCGTGCTGCTCACGCCAGAGCCCGTCACGATTTCCAACATCCCCGACATCCGCGACGTTAACAAGCTGATTGAGCTGCTGCGCGACATGGGCGTGAAGGTGGGCAAGCTGGCCTCCGACACCTACCGGTTTCAGGCCGACGCCGTCAACCTCGACTACCTCGATACGCCCGAGTTCATTGCTCAGGCTGGCGCGCTGCGCGGCTCGGTGATGATTCTGGGCCCGATGCTGGCCCGCTTCGGCAAGTGCCAGCTGCCCAAGCCCGGCGGCGACAAAATCGGCCGGCGGCCGATGGATACACACTTTTTGGGCCTGGAGAAGCTCGGCGGCAAGCTCACGCTGGAAGGCACCGACTTCTACCGCATCAAGGCCGAAAACGGCCTGACCGGCGCCTACATGATGCTGGACGAGGCTTCCGTAACGGGCACCGCCAATATTCTGATGGCCGCCGCGCTGGCCCAGGGCACTACCACCATCTACAACGCCGCCTGCGAGCCGTATCTGCAGCAGCTGTGCAAGATGCTGGTGCGCATGGGCGCGAAAATCAACGGCATCGGCTCCAACCTGCTCACCATTGAGGGCGTGCAAAGCCTCGGCGGCACCGAGCACCGCATGCTGCCCGACATGATTGAAATCGGCTCCTTCATTGGTCTGGCGGCCATGACGGGCTCGGAAATCACCATCAAGGACTGCCAGATTCCGGAGCTGGGCATCATCCCCGACACGTTCCGCAAGCTGGGCATCAAGCTGGAGTTCCGCGGCGACGACATCCACATTCCGGCCCAGGACCACTACGAAATTGCCACCTACCTCGACGGCTCCATCCTGACGGTTTCCGACCACACCTGGCCCGGCTTCACGCCCGACCTGCTCAGCATTGTGCTGGTGGTGGCCACCCAGGCCAAAGGCACGGTGCTTATTCACCAGAAGATGTTCGAGTCGCGCCTGTTCTTCGTTGACAAGCTCATCGACATGGGCGCGCAGGTGATTCTCTGCGACCCGCACCGCGCCACCGTCATCGGCCTCGACCAGCGCCAGAAACTGCGCGGCATCAGCATGACCTCCCCCGACATCCGGGCCGGCGTGGCTTTGCTGATTGCGGCCCTCTCTGCCGAAGGCCGCAGCGTGATTGAGAACGTGGAGCAGATTGACCGCGGCTACCAGTACATCGACCAGCGCCTCACCGCCCTCGGCGCCAAGATTCGCCGCCTGTAGGCTGTTTGATTTTCCTACACACAAATGCCCGGTTGCCGCTTTGGCAGCCGGGCATTTCGCGTTTCAGCTGGCTGGCTCAGCTGTATTTGAAAGCGGCTATACTGTTTCAGTTGGCGGCAGCGTTTGCCGGATGAATGGTTGGGAGTGGCAGCGGGCAGGTTGATTGTTTCATTTATTCCATTCCGTGCTATGCGTATCAGGCCACTTGCCCAGCTGCTGTTTGTATTGCTTGCAACGTCTTGCGCCGACCACCCCGCCGAACCGGCCGGAGAAGTGGAAGCCGCCGGCGAAGCGCGGCCCGCCGTGATGATGTCTCCTTCCTCTGCTGAGTACGAGGAGTCGGTGGATAAGCTGGCAATAGCGCCCGAAGCACCCGTTCCACCACCGCCCGGCCTGGGCGCACCTGCTACCAATGAGGCCAAGCCGGCGGCCACCCGCAAACTGGTATACCATGCTGAAGTCCAGATCAAAGTAGCCGACCTGCCAGCAGCCAACCAGCAGGTGGACAGCCTCATCCGCGCATTTGGGGCCTACGCGGAGGAAATATCGGAAACCCGCGAAGACGAACAGTGGCGGCACCACGTGAAGCTCCGGGTAGCGCCGGCCCGCTTCGAGGCCCTGCTCGGCGGCCTCAACCGCCTGGGCACCCTCCGCCACAAAGAGCTCAGCACCGACGACGTAACCACCCAGCACGCCGACATATCGGCGCGGCTGCGCTCCAAGCGGGCACTCGAGCAACGCTACCTAGCCCTGCTGGGCCAAGCGCGCAAAGTGGCGGACATTCTGGAGATAGAGGAGAACATGGGCGAAATCAGGGAGGACATTGAGGCCACCGAAAGCCGCCTGCGCACCCTCGACAACGAGGTGGCCTACTCCACCATCACGCTGAACTACTACCAGGAACTGGCGCGCCCCACCCCCGACCAGCCAGTGCTGTCGTTTGGCAGCCGGCTGCTGGAATCCTTCTACAGCGGCTGGCAGCTGCTCACCAACCTAGTGCTGGGCGTGGTAGCCAACTGGCCGCTGGTTGCGCTGCTGGGGCTGGCCGTGGCAATGCTGCGCTTCTGGTGGCGGCGCCGTCGCCGGGCAGCCTGACCGTTGGGCTGCTCGGCGGCGGGCCTCAGATCGTCGTCACGGTCTGCATATAGGCCTTGATGGGCGCCACCAGCAGCGGCAGGATGCTTTCAATGGCAGCACGCTCATCGGCGGTCCAGGCGCGGGGCTGCCCAAACAGGCAGGGCTGCAGGATGCCCCACAGCTGGCCGTGCTCGGTGATGTGGGCGTGAATGAGGGCCCGGTGGCCGAAGGTTTTGTGCTCGAAGGCGCGGTTGAGTACCGTGGGTGGCGCGGTTTCCACGTCTTCCACAAACACGGAGGGCTTGGCCGCCAGCGCCGCCCGAAACAGCGGGTCTTCCTGCGGCAGGGCGGTGGTATCGTCCTGCCAGTCGTGGATGGGGTTCGGGATGTCGGTGTGGCGGCGCCAGCAGAGCGCAATACGGCCGCGGCCCGCTGCCGGGTCGCGCACGTACAGAAAGCAGCGGTCGGCGGCCAGCGCCTGCCCGACTAGCTCCAGCACCTGCGTGAGGGCAGCGGCCGGCGCAGTTTCTGCCGCCAGCGTCCGGCGCACGTCGGTAGGTAAGGTAGTGGTCATACCAATCAAGGTTATGCATGAGGGTGAGGCATAAAAAACCCCGGCTGCACAGGCAGCCGGGGTTGTCTACGCTAACAGGCGCCGGACGTTAGTCTACCACCATGTCCACGATGGACGTCACGACGGACAGCACCACGCTAAAGAGTAGCGCGTACAGGAAATTGTCCACCGAGAAGCCCGAAAGCATGGCGTCGGCAATCATGACGATAGCCGCGTTGATAACCAGCAGGAACAGGCCCAGCGTGAGCACCGTAATCGGGAAGCCGAGCAGCTTGAGAATGGGCTTGAGCACGGCGTTGAGCACGGCCAGCACAATCACCAGCAAAATGGCGTCGCCGAAGCCGGCAATGTGGGCGCCGGGCAGGAAGTTGGCCAGCACGTACGTGATAACGGCCGTGAGCAGGAATTTGAGAATGAAACCTACCATGGAAAAGTGTGGAGTTAGGGAAGTGAAGGAGAGAAAATCTGGTCGGTGTACGTACCCTCGTCAAAAAGGATAAGACCAGGGCTATACTTCCCTTCTATCCCACGCTCCGGCCGGCGCCGCGGCTACTTATCGGCGCCCCGGTCCTGCAGGCGGCCCTGCGACACGCCCATCCAGTTGGCCATGCTGTAGAGCAGACGGGCACCTACAATGGCGTTCCACTCGGTGTCGCCGGGGCCCACTTCGTTCAGGTCGCAGCCGATGATGGTACGGCCCGAGCGCACCACCGCCCGAATCAGGTACAGGGCCTCCTCAAACTCCAGGCCGCCGGGCACGGGCGTGCCGGTGCCGGGGCACAGCTTGGGGTCGAGGCCGTCGATGTCGAAGCTCAGGTACACTTTCTGGGGCAGCTGCGCGATAATCTTGCCGCACACCTTCTTCCACGACTTCTTGGCGAACCGCTCGTCGCTCAGAAACCGGTTGTGGAACATGGTGATGCGGCCCTTGCTCTGCTCCACCATCTCGGCTTCCTGCTGGCACAGGTCGCGAATGCCTACCTGCACCAGCTTCTTCACCTGCGGCAGCTTCAGGGCATTGTACATGATGGAAGCGTGCGAAAACTCAAACCCCTCGTAGGCGGGGCGCAGGTCGCAGTGCGCGTCAATCTGCAGAATGCCAAACTCCTCGTGGCGCTCGGCCAACGCGTGCATATAGCCCAGCGGCGTGCTATGGTCGCCGCCGAGAAGCACTACGCCTTTGCCGGCGTCGAGGTAGGCGCCGGTTTTCTGCTTGAGATACTGCAGCAGCGCCTCGCCACGCTGGTTGATGTGGGCCGGGGCTGTCGAATACTTGGCGTGGTCGGCCTCGGGCTCGCCTTCTTCCAGCCAGCCGATGTATGCTTCGGCGCGGGGGCGCAGCTCCTGGCTTTCGGCTGCCACTTTCTCGTCGTCGTCTTCCATGGCCAAACCCATGCGCCAGGCTTCGGGCAGGTCCGGGTCGTAGAGGTCCACCTGCAGCGAAGCGTCGCGGATGGCGGCGGGGCCTTCGGCGGTGCCGGCCCGGTACGAAACGGTTACTTCCCACGGCACAGGCACTATCACCACCTGGGCTTCATCTACGGTGAAGGGCAGGCCATACACCCCGCCCTGCGCGTCGCCGAGGGCGTTAGGGTCGAAGGCGGCAAGTTTTTTCTCTAGACTGGTTGGAGTCGGCTGGGCCATACTATCGGGGAAACAGGAAAAAGATGGGCAAAAATAAATAACCACTCCGTAAGAGCCGCCGCACAGCGCCCTACAGAGTGGTTACAAAGTCTTAAGAGAGTCGTCAGCTAAGCCGGCGTGCCGCCCAGAAAGTCGTAGGTGCGGATGATTTCCAGGATCTTGACAAAGGTAGCCCGGTCGAAAAACAGCATCAGCGGCAGTTCTACCGAATATTCGGCGTCGGAAAACTGGGTGATAACCGAAAAAATCATGGGCTGCACCGGCGGCTGGGTTTCCAGCAGGTTCTGCAGGCTGTCGGCCAGGTCGCCGCGCGGCGCTGACGGCGGAGCGCCGTAGATGTTGGCCTTAAGAATATTGGCCAGTTGCGTGACCAGGGCGCCAGTGATAATGTTGCTGATTTCCAGCAGCAGCGACTCCTGCATCTCATCGATTTGGATGGAGGCGGAGGTATTCATCCGCAGACAAACCTTGGAGAGGCGCTGCACATGCTGCCCCGAGAAAAACATGAGCGTGGTGCCGTTGAAGTCCCCGCGGATGTCGGACAGAATCGGCACGTTGGTTTTCTGAATCTCCCGCACCATCTCCAGCATGCCCTTGCCGGGCATCAGGTCGAGGCTGGGAACTTCCAGCAGCACCCGCTCCTGCGCAATTACGGCGAAGGAGTCGGCGGCGCGAGCCAGTCCTATGTTCAGAATCTCACGGACGACGTCGCGCTCCATCTCTGTCATGTGCAAGTCCATATGGTTCAATCAGTTGGCCAAAGTTTACCGCGGAGCGGCTGCTTCGGAGTCAGCATTACGTATTTTCAGACTCGTCGGGCTATAAACAGACGAGTTAAAGCCGGAACGTCCAGCACCAGACACACCTGCCCGCTTCCAAGCAGGGTGACGCCGCCAAACAATTCAATGGTATCCAAGGGTTTGCTCATGGGCTTGATGACGATGTTCTGCTGACGCAGAAACCGGTCAACGATCAGGCCCAGCTTGCGGTTGTTGTAGGCAATGATGATGATGTCCTGGCGGCCTTCGAGCTCGGTGCGGTTGGCGGGCGGCAGCGGGCCGTCGCCATTATGCAGCAGACGGCGCAAACTTACCACTGGCACGTTTTCGCCCTGCACCTCGGCCATCAGCACGCCGCCCACCACGTGCAGCACGTCCGGCATCAGCGACACCACGGAATCGGTGTGCATGAGTGGAATGGCGTAATTGCGGCCATCCAGCTCGAAGAGCAGCGCGCCTTTCACGGCAATGGACGTAGGCAGCACGAGCGTAAACGTGGTGCCCTTGCCCAGCACGGAATCCACGCGCAGCTGCCCGCCCAGCGAGTCAATGGCGAGCTTTACCACGTCGAGGCCCACGCCCCGGCCGGAAATTTCCGTTACCTCTTTGGCCATCGAAAAGCCCGGCTCGAACAGGAAGGCCCGCACGGCGGCATCGTCGAGGTGGCGGGCTGCTTCTTTGCTCACTAGGCCGCGCTCTATGGCCTTGCGGCGCACATTTTCCACGTCGATACCGCGGCCGTCGTCGGCCACCCGAATCAGCACGTCGTCGCGTTCTGTTTGGGCCGAAAGCACCAGGTTGCCTTGGGCGGGCTTGCCGGCCTTCTCCCGGTCGGCGGGGGTTTCCAGGCCGTGGCCAATGGCGTTGCGCACTAGGTGCAGCAGGGCATCAGTGATGATCTGCAGGATGTTGCGGTCAATCTGAATGTCCTGGCCCAGCAGCGTGAGCTCCACCTGCTTTTTCTCGGCCGTGGCTACGTCGCGCACCACCCGCGGAAACTTGTTCAGCAGCGAGCCCACGTTCACCAAGCGGGCATCCATCACGGAATACTGCAGCTCGTCGGTGATGCGGAACAGGTGCGCCGCCGTGGCCTGCAGCGCCGGATGCCCGATTTCCTGGCTCAGAGTCAGAATTCGGTCCCGGTCGATTATCAGCTCTCCTACCAGATTCAGCAGGTGGTCGAGCTTTTTGATCTGGATGTAGACCAGGTCGGAGAGCTCCAGCTTGCGGTTGGCGTCCTCGTCGTCCTTCTCTTCTTCTTCCAGAATCGGCTCCTCTCCGTTCACTAGCCGCTCCAGGTTGGCCAGCAGCGGCGCGCTGTCGGGCATGGTCGACTCGTCTTCCACGGCCCGGATCATGGCGCTCAGCACGTCAACGCCCATGAACAGCACCTTGGCCAGGCTGCCGCTGAACTCCCGGTCCTTGCTGCGAATCAGGCCGAAGATGGTTTCCATGTTGTGGGCCACCTCCCCGATCTGCACAAACCCCATAGCCCGCGAGTTAGACTTGAGGTTGTGCATGAGCCGGAACAGCTCGTTCAGGGCCTGCTGGTCCTGCGGGTTGCGCTCCAGCTCACTGATGTGCCGGCTCATGCCGTCGTAGGCTTCCAGCGCCTCGGCCATGTAGATTTCCCGATATTCCTGCTCGCGTGATTTCATAGGTTAAAAAGCGCGGGCAGGAATAAGATGGGGCAGCCGCGCCTGCGCGGAAGCCTGCTGGAACAGGGCAACGTGCCGGCCAATGGCCTTGGGTAGCTCGTGGAGGGGCAGCACAGCATTAGCCCACCCCGCCTGAATTACTGATTTGGGCATGGAAAACACGGCCGAGGAAGCTTCATCCTGCACCAGCACCGTGCCACCGTGCTGCCGGATGGCCTGAGCCCCCAGCGTACCGTCGCGTCCCAGGCCGGTCAAGACCACCCCCAGCACGTTGCGGCCCACCGTGCGGGCGGCCGAGCGCATCAGCACGTCCAGAGACGGTTCGTCGCCGGATGGGCTGAGCTCGGCGGTGAATTCCGTCTGCCAGGCCTGCCACGGGCTGTTGGCAGCGGCCGTAACCAGGGAGTTGCGGCCACCGGGCGCCACCACAATCTGCCCGGGCTGCAGCACTACCCCCGCGCCTCCCGCCACTACGGGCAGGGCCGTAGCCCGCCGCAACCGGTCGACGAACGACGATAGAAAAGAGGCCGGCAGATGCACGGCCACCAGCACCGCACAGGACAGCGTGGTGGGCAGGGCCCGCACCAGTTGCTCGACCGCCAGCGTGCCGCCCGTAGAGCCGCCCACTATCACCAAGCCGGTAGCAATGCCGGGGACGGCTGTGGCTGCCGTAGGCTGTGCCAACGGGCGCACGGGCGCCGGCATGGCCTGCCGCACCTGACGCAGCAGTTCGGCCGCCCAGAGCGGCTGCCCAGAGTCGGGCTGAAAGTAACCATAAACGCCCCAGGCTGCTACCTCGCGCAGCATTCCCGGCAGCGGCGGCGCCTCTGCGAAAAGCAGCACGGGGATAGTGGCCGACCGGCGCAACTGCTCGATATCGCGCAGCTGGTTTTGCCCCACGATGATCAGGCTGGGCCGGAGCCGACGGGCCGCCGCCGGCAGATCCGTCCCCGCATCTGCGCCGCCCACCACCTGCCAGTCTGGCTGGCCCTGAAACAGGCGCAGCAGCCGTAGCCGCAGAGCAGTGGGCAGGTTACCCAGCAGAATGGTAAAAGAAAGGGAACGGTCGGACACGGATAAGAAACTAAGCAGGCAGGCGGCCGGCAACGGTTGGCGCTACCGGCTACCCACCAGAAAAGGCAATGCGGTATTCAGGCTATTCGGCAGGCTGCAGGGCAGTGCTGACGATTTCCAGCACCTTCTCCTCAGAGAAAGGCTTCACGATATAGGCCGATGCCCCGCTTTCCAGCGCTTCGGTCACGATAACCTCCTGCCCTACGGCGCTACACATCACCACTTTCACGTCCGGGTCGTTGAGGCGGATGCCTTTGAGCACGTCCAGTCCGGTGTTGTCGGGCAGAATCACGTCCAGGGTAATCAGGTCGGGTTTGGTGGCGGCCGCCATTTCAAGCGCCTGCTGGCCGTTGGCGGCTTCTCCTACTACCTCGTAGCCGGCATCGGTGAGCATGTTCTTGAGCATCGTGCGCATGTAGAAAGAGTCGTCGACGATGAGAATGCGGTTTTTCATAAGAAGCAATTCAAAAAACGGGAAGAATGAGGGCCAAAAGGGGAAAGCCGAGCTTTGTACGGCGAAGCGCCGGCAAAGATGTTAGCGCGTTTGAAGCTGCATAATCTCTGAGGGGGTCAGCAGCTTCATCATATCGAGTACGATGATGATGCGGCCATCCACCTTCACGATTCCCTCAATGTATTTGTCGTTGATGTTGATGTCCTGAATGAACTCAGGCGCTTTTTCGATGCTGGAGGCCGGAATCGACAGTGGCGTGGGCACTTCACGGACTACAATCCCGATGGTGTAGTCCTTAGCTTCAATGGCCAGCGTGTACGACAGCGCCGGCAATTCCTCCTCGAAGCTCCGCAGGCCGAAGCGCTGCTCCAGGTCGATGATGGCAATGATGTCGCCGCGCAGGTTGGCAATGCCTTTCACGAACGGCGGCGTTTTGGGCATGCGCGCAATTTCGGGTGTCAGCGTCACTTCCTTCACCTGCTCGATGCGCAGGCCATACTCCTCGCTTCCGAGCCGGAAAACGATAAGCTGGATGATGGTGTCGGGCTTCGACGTCTTTTTGTCGCTGGATTGTTCAGCTTCGGCCATATGGCAAAGATGTTCCTGGCTGGGACTGACTTTCAACAGGAAAATCAGCCCCTCCGGGAGTTAACAGTTCAAGTGGCTATTTGGCTTCTTTGCGGCTGCGGGCACGGGCGGGCTTGGCGGCCGGAGCCTCGGCGCCGGCCTTGCCATTCGGGGCGGGCTCGGCGGGCGTGGCGTCGGCTTTGCGGCGGCTGGCTTTGCGGCTGCGCTGGGCCTCGGTCTGCTCGGCATTGGTTTGCGAGCGGACCGGAGCCGGAGCTGCTGCTGTGGCACGGGCGTCGCCGCGGCGCGTGGTCGTGAGCGGGCGGTTGGCTACCACCTGGGCGTGGGCCGCATCGGTGGCGGCGTCAGCACGGCGGGCCGTGGCCCGGTCGCGCTCCGGCGTGGCCGAGGCCGGCTGGTGCGCCACGCGGCGGGCACGGTGCCGGATGGGCTCCGGCTCGGGCTCCGGCTCGATTTCTTCCAGCAGCTGGAAGTTGGAGAGGCCCAGCTGCAGGTCGTCGGCAATGTCGGTGAGGCGCTGGCTGGAAACGGTCAGCTCGTGCATGCTCGAGGAGAGCTGCTTGGCCGTGCCGGCTACCTGCTGCGTGCCCGAGGCCGTCTGCTCGGCAATGGCTACCACTTCTTCCACGTACTTCACCACGTCGCCGATAGACGTTTTCTGAATTTCGGTGGCCGTGAGGATGTCGCGGGAGGTGCGCAAGGTTTCGCCGGAGCTGGTAGCAATGTTCTTAAAGGCCGAGCTGGCCTCGAAGGTGGCATTCTTGCCTTTCAGTACCCGGCCTTCCATGGTGCTGATAGCCGTGGCGGCCGAGGTGGTATCCTTGCGCACATCGTCTACGAGCGTGCCGATTTCCGAGGCCGAGCGGCGGGAGCCTTCGGCCAGCTTGCGGATTTCTTCGGCTACTACCGCAAAGCCGCGGCCCGCTTCCCCGGCTCGGGCCGCCTCGATGGCGGCGTTCAGAGCCAGCAGGTTGGTTTGCGAGGCAATGTCGGTGATAACGCCCAGCGACTTGCTGATATCCTGCGAGCGGGCCGAAAGCACTTCGATGGTTTTGGCCGTCTGGGCCGCTGCCGCCGAAATTTCTTCCATGTTCTTCACCACTTCGGCCACCGTTTTGAGGCCGAGCTGGGAAGTCTGCTCACCCAGAATAGCCGCCTTAATACCCACATCGGCTTTGCCGGCAGTTTCCTTGGTGGCCTGCATGATTTCCTCGATCAGCTTGAAGGCTTGGTCGGTCTTGAGGGCCTGGTTCTGGGCGCCTTCGGCCATCTGCTGCATGGCCAAAGCCACGTCGACGGTCACCCGGCTCATCTCCTGCCCTTTCGCTGCCATTTCCTCCGACGACGTTCCTACCACCTGCGACGACTCGTTGATTTCGGCCAGCAGGTCGTTGAGGTTATCCACGGCCAGGTTCAGGGCGTCGGCCATCGACTTGATGTCGCCGGCGGTCTGGATTTCCACTTGCTGGGTCAGGTCGCCTTCGCTGATGGCCCGTACCACGCGGCTCACTTCCAGTACCGGCGAGGCAATGGATTCGAGCAGGTCGTTGAGCGTGTCCACGATTTCCTTCCACGAGCCACTCACGCCGCCTACTGTGGCGCGTTCGGTGAGCTTGCCTTCCACCCCGGCCACTTTCGCCACGCGGCTTACTTCCAGCGCCAGGCGGTTCAGGTCGTCCACCATGCGGTTGATGGTGTCGGCCAGCTCGGCCACTTCGCCTTTGGCTTCCAGCGTCAGCTTCTGAGTCAGGTCGCCCTGCGATACGCCGGTCACTACCTTACCGATACCCCGCACCTGCGTGGTAAGGTTGGTAGCCATGGTGTTTACGTTGTCGGTAAGGTCTTTCCACACGCCGCTCACGTTCGGCACGTCGGCCTGGCCGCCCAGTTTGCCCTCGGTGCCCACTTCCTGCGCCACGCGGGTTACTTCGCCGGCGAAGATGTTGAGTGAGTCCACCATCCGGTTGATGTTGTCCTTGAGGTCGAGCAGCTCGCCTTTCACATCTACCGATACCTTCTGACTGAGGTCGCCGCGGGCTACGGCGGTGGTTACGTTGGCAATGTCGCGCACCTGGCTGGTGAGCGAGGCGGCCATGAAGTTTACGTTGTCGGTGAGGTCTTTCCAGGTACCGCGCACGTTTGGTACGTCGGCTTGGCCGCCGAGCTTGCCCTCGGTGCCTACTTCGCGGGCTACGCGGGTTACTTCGTCGCCGAAGGTGTTGAGCGAGTCCACCATCTGGTTGAGGTTTTCCTTCAGCTGCAACAGCTCGCCGCGCACGTTTACCGTCACTTTCTGGCTCAGGTCTCCTTTGGCTACGGCCGTGGCCACGTTGGCAATGTCCCGCACCTGACTCGTCAGGTTGGAGGCCATCGTGTTTACGTTGTCAGTCAGGTCTTTCCAGGTGCCGCTCACGTTCGGCACGGAGGCCTGGCCGCCCAGGATACCCTCGGTGCCTACTTCGCGGGCCACGCGGGTTACTTCGCCGGCGAAGATGTTGAGCGAGTCCACCATCTGATTGAGAATGTTTTTCAGGTCGAGAATCTCGCCTTTCACATCCACCGTCATCTTCTGGGTCAGGTCGCCTTTGGCTACGGCGCTGGCTACGTTGGCAATGTCCCGCACCTGACTCGTCAGGTTGGAGGCCATGTAGTTCACGTTATCGGTGAGGTCTTTCCAGGTACCCGACACGCGCGGCACGCTGGCTTGGCCGCCGAGCTTGCCCTCGGTGCCTACTTCGCGGGCCACGCGGGTTACTTCGTCGCCGAAGATGTTGAGTGAGTCCACCATCTGGTTGAGGATGTTCTTCAGCTCCAGGATTTCTCCTTTCACATCTACCGTCATTTTCTGGCTCAGGTCGCCGCGGGCTACGGCCGTGGCCACGTTGGCAATGTCCCGCACCTGAGAGGTCAGGTTGGAGGCCATGTAGTTCACGTTGTCGGTGAGGTCCTTCCACACACCGGCCACGTTCGGTACCGACGCCTGGCCGCCGAGCTTTCCTTCAGTGCCTACTTCCAGCGCCACGCGGGTTACTTCGCCGGCAAACAGGTTGAGCGAGTCCACCATCTGGTTCAGGTTCTGCTTCAATTGCAGCAGCTCCCCTTTCACGTCCACGGTAATTTTCTGCGACAGGTCACCTTTGGCTACGGCCGTAGCTACGTTGGCAATGTCTCGTACCTGCAGCGTCAGGTTCGAGGCCATGTTGTTTACGTTGTCGGTCAGCTCCTTCCAGACGCCGGCCACGTTCGGCACGTCGGCCTGACCGCCAAGCTTACCTTCGGTGCCCACTTCCAGCGCCACGCGGGTTACTTCGCCGGCAAACAGGTTGAGCGAGTCCACCATTTGGTTCAAGTTCTGCTTCAACTGCAGCAGCTCGCCCTTCACGTCCACGGTGATTTTCTGCGACAAGTCGCCTTTGGCTACGGCCGTGGCCACGTTGGCAATGTCCCGTACCTGAAGCGTCAGGTTGGAAGCCATGTTGTTTACATTGTCGGTCAGGTCTTTCCACACACCGCTCACGTTGGGCACCAGCGCCTGGCCGCCGAGCTTGCCCTCGGTGCCCACTTCCTGCGCCACGCGGGTTACTTCGCCGGCGAACAGGTTGAGCGAGTCCACCATCTGGTTCAGGTTCTGCTTCAACTGCAGCAGCTCGCCCTTCACGTCCACGGTGATTTTCTGGGTCAGGTCGCCCTTTGCTACGGCGGTGGCTACGTTGGCAATGTCCCGCACCTGACTCGTCAGGTTGGAGGCCATGTAGTTTACGTTGTCGGTCAGGTCTTTCCAGATGCCGCCCACGTTGGGTACCGACGCCTGGCCGCCGAGCTTGCCTTCCGTGCCCACTTCCTGCGCCACGCGGGTTACTTCGCCGGCAAACAGGTTGAGGTTGTCGATGGTCTTATTGATGGTTTCGGCCATCACCTTGAAGTCGCCGGAAACCGGAATCTGGAAGGTTTCGTCGAGGTTGCCCTTGCTGATGTTCTTGAGCACCTTGCCCACCTCCAGCACCGGCACCGCAATGCTGTCGACGAGGCCGTTGATATTGTTGATCATGTCGCGCCAGAAACCGGCGGCATTCTCGGCCGACGCGCGGGCTTTCAGGTTGCCTTCCACCCCAGCCACCTTCGAGATGCGAGACACCTCGCCCCCTACCCCGCCAATCATCTCCACCATGGAGTTGTAGGCCTCGGCTATTTCGGCGAAAATGTCGTCGTTCTGCTTGGTCAGGCGCACCGAAACGTCGCCTTTCTTGAAGGCGTCGAGGGCGTAGAGCACCCGGTTGAGCTGCTCGTTGACGTAATCGGTGTTTTCCAGGGTCGCCGTTCCGCGCAGGTTGGACCCTTTGGCACTTCCGCTGCGGCGCGCGGCGTCGCCGACGGCGGGCGCCTTGCCGTTGGCGGGCTTGGCAGGCACCACGGTGGTAACGGCCGGAGCCGGAGTGCTGTCGGCCGGGGCGGAGGCGGCAGAACGGCGGGCGGGAGAAGTAGTCTTACCTGATGCCATATAGCAAGGAGTATCGGAGGCTGCGGAAGGCGGTGAAGCAGGGCGCAATGCACACCTTGCTGCTTTTGCCTATGCCGGCAAAGGTAGCGAATACGCCTGTTTCGCCCAGAAGGATTCTGCACCTATTCCTGCTGTTTCAGAACTTACTTCTGGTGAACCAGTTGAGCTATCCTGACTGTTGCCTACATACGACTTCGGGCCCGCCCGGCTGGGCCTCATTCTGCGGGGCAGCAACGGCGGGCCGGATTATTCCAGCATCTTTGCGGCAAAATTCAACTTCTTGCCCGCTGCCCCGTTTTCTATAGGAAAGCGCGCTAGCTTGCCTCCTTCCGTCTCCACCTTCCCCCCATGGTTAAAAATCTAGTCATCGTCGAATCCCCCGCGAAAGCCAAAACCATTGAAGGCTATCTGGGCAAGGATTTCGTCGTCAAATCGTCTTTCGGGCACGTCCGTGACCTGCCGAAGGATAACAATGCCATTGACGTAGCCAACAACTTCAAGCCCACCTACGTGGTGTCGGCCGACAAGCGGGAGATTATCAGCCAGCTCAAGAAGCTGGCCAAGGAGGCCGAAACCGTCTGGCTGGCGAGTGACGATGACCGGGAGGGCGAGGCTATTTCATGGCACCTGGCCGAAACCCTGAACCTGACCGGCAGCTCCAAGACGCGCCGCATCGTGTTCCGTGAAATCACCAAGAACGCCATCCTGCACGCCATCGACAACCCCCGGGAAATCGACCTGAACCTGGTGAATGCCCAGCAGGCCCGCCGCGTCCTCGACCGGCTGGTGGGCTTCGAGCTGAGCCCGGTGCTCTGGAAGAAAGTGAAAACGGGCCTTTCGGCCGGCCGCGTGCAGAGCGTGGCCGTGCGGCTGGTGGTGGAGCGCGAGCGGGAAATCAACCAGTTCAAAGTGTCGTCGGCGTACCGGATTACAGCGCGCCTGGACGCCGGCAAAGGTGCTGTGCTGGAAGCCGACCTGCCCACGCGCTACAAAACCCGCGAAGAGGCCGAAGCTTTCCTGGCCCGCTGCGCCGGCGCCGAGTACCGCATCGAGAACCTAGAGAAAAAGCCCGGCAAGCGCAGCCCCGCGCCGCCCTTCACCACGTCTACGCTGCAGCAGGAAGCTTCGCGCAAGCTCGGCTTCTCGGTGGCCCAGACGATGAGCGTGGCTCAGAAGCTCTACGAAGCCGGTAAAATCTCCTACATGCGTACCGACTCGGTGAACCTCTCGCAGGACGCCCTGACGGCCGCGCAGGTGGAAATCAGCCGCGCATACGGGGCCGAATATGCCCAGACCCGTCTGTACAAAACAAAGTCGGCCTCGGCGCAGGAAGCTCACGAAGCCATCCGCCCCACCGACTTCGCGCTGATGAAAGCCGGCTCCGACTCGCAGGAGCAGCGCCTTTACGACCTGATCCGGAAGCGGGCCATGGCCTCGCAGATGGCCGACGCTCAGATTGAGCGGACGGTGGCCACCATCGGCATCAGCACCCAGCCCGGCGTTACGCTCACGGCTACGGGGGAGGTCATCACCTTCGAGGGTTTCCTGAAAGCCTACAGCGAAAGCAAGGACGAGGAAGAGCAGGACGAAGCCACCACGGAATCGTCGTTTTCGCGCGGCCTGCCGCCCCTGACCGTGGGCCAGCTGATGCCGCTGCTGCAGCTGCGCGGCGTGGAGCGCTACGCCGCCCCGGCTGCCCGCTACACGGAAGCCTCGCTGGTGAAAAAGCTGGAGGAAATGGGCATCGGCCGACCTTCCACCTACGCGCCTACCATCAGCACCATTCAGAAGCGCGGCTACGTGGAAAAAGACACCCGCGAAGGCAAGGAGCGCAAGTTCCACGTGCTGACGCTGGAAGGCAGCGAGGTGAAAACCGAAGTCAAAACCGAAACCTACGGGGCTGACAAGGCCAAGATGTTCCCCACCGACACCGCCATGGTGGTGAACGACTTCCTGGTGGAGCACTTCCCGGTAATTGTGGACTTCCAGTTCACGGCCAAAGTGGAAGGCGAGTTTGACCGCATTGCCGACGGCGAAGAGCAGTGGACCGACATGCTGGCCGGCTTCTACGGCACGTTCCACGAGACGGTGGAGCGCGGCAAGGACATCGAGCGCAACACGCTGGGCAGCAACCGCGAAATCGGGCTGCACCCCGAAACCGGCCAGAAGCTGACGGCCCGCCTCGGCCGCTTTGGTCCCTACGTGCAGATCGAGCCCAAAGAAGGCGCGCCCGAGGACGAAAAGGCGGTATACGCCAGCCTGCGCAAAGGGCAGTTCATTGAGAATATCACGCTGGAAGAGGCGCTGGAGCTGTTCAAGCTGCCCCGCGTGGTTGGCGAGTTTGAGGAGAAATCCATGACGGCCGCCCTGGGCCGTTTCGGCCCCTACATCCGCCACGACAGCAAGTTCTACTCGCTCACCAAGGAGCAGGACCCGCACACCATCACGGCGCCCGAGGCCATTGAGCTGATTGAGAACAAGCGTAAGACCGACGCCGAGCGCCTCATCAAGACCTTCGAGGGCCGCGACGACGTGCAGGTGCTGAACGGTCGTTTCGGGCCGTACATCGTGGTGGGCAAGAAAAACGTGAAGATTCCGAAAGGCGAAGAGCCGGCCGACCTTACGCTGGAGCGCTGCCTGGAGTTGGGCGAGCTGACGCCCGACAAGCCCGCCAAGGGTGGCCGCTTCGCCAAGAAGGCCCCCGCCGCCGACAAGGCCGACGCCGCCGACAAGCCCGCGAAAAAACCCGCCGCCAAGAAGCCGGCAGCCAAAAAGCCCGCCGCGAAAAAGGCTGCTGGTACTACCGCCAAAAAACCGGCTGCCAAAGCCAAGTAGCCCAATCAGCTGCTGTTTATTAAAATCCCCGGCCCTTCCTGGCCGGGGATTTTTTTTTGTATTGTTGGGCTTGAAATACCGCTCGGCTTATATCGTTATGCGGCTATTCTATCTGGTGTTATTTGTTGCCTGACATGCTGCCTCTCCCCTTTTCAGTTCTGCTGCTCAGCTATGCCGCTTCCATAGGCGCGGCTCTCTATCCTGACAACCCACCCACTCCCCCACCGACTTCTACCGTTGCCGCGCCGTCGGCGGCCAGCCCCTATGCGTGGCTGCCGGCCGGCGCCTATGATGCCCGCCGGAGCGTGGCCAGCCGGTTTGCGCCGCCGCGTGGCTGCGTGCGGGTGGCGGTGGCGCCGGGCTCGTTCGGGCAGTGGCTGCGTGGCCTGCCGCTTCTGCCCGCCGGCACGCCCGTGAAGCTCTACAACGGCCAGCTGAAAGACCCGCAGGACGTGCACGCCGCCGTGGTCAACATTGACGTGGGCACGCAGGATTTGCAGCAGTGCGCCGATGCCCTTATCCGGCTGCGGGGCGAGTACCTCTTTGCGCAGAACCCGGCCCAGGTGCACTTCCACCTCACCAGTGGCCACGATATCCGGTTTGCCGATTGGTACGGCGGCAAGGGCTTCCGGGTAAGCGGAAACGACGTGCTGCCGGCCTCCCGGCCCGTGGAAGCGCCCACCCACGCCACCTTCCGCCGCTACCTCGACCAGATTTTCACCTACGCCGGCACCCTCTCGCTGGACCGGGAGCTGAAGCCCGTGCCGCTGGCCGCGGTGCAGCCCGGCGACGTGCTCATCCGGGGCGGCTCGCCGGGCCACGCCGTGCTGGTGCTGGACGTGGCCGAGCAGGCCGGTAGCAGCCGCCGCTACGTGCTGCTGGCCCAGAGCTACATGCCGGCCCAGCAGATTCACGTGCTGCGCAACGCCTGGGGCGACCCGGCGCTGGGCGCCTGGTTTGCCGTCGACCCCAGCCAGGCCCGGTTCAGCACCCCGGAATGGACGTTTCGGCGCGAGGAGCTGAAGCGGTTCTAAAGTGAGTTTGAAGCGGCAAGTTTGGGGCTGTAAGCTTTGAGCCGCAAGCTAGCCGTGAGCTGCAAGCTGTATCGATATGGTTATATCCTGTGTGCTATGAGCTGTAGCTTGCCTCTTGCAGCTTGAGGCTTATAGCTTGCAGCTCAGAACCCTTCCAGCTTCAAAGCCTTGCAGCTTCTGTCACGGCACAGGCTGAAGCCTGTGCTACATTTATACTATGAAAAAGAAGAAGATTGTTGCCCTGACCGGCGCGGGCATTAGCGCGGAAAGCGGCCTGGCTACCTTCCGCGGCTCCGATGGGCTGTGGGAAGGCCACCGCATTGAGGACGTGGCCACGCCGGAAGGCTGGGCCGCCAACCCGGAGCTGGTGCTGGAGTTCTATAACCAGCGCCGGGCCGCCGCCCGGGCCGCCCAGCCCAATGCGGGCCACCTGGCGCTGGCTGCGCTGGAGCGGGAGTTTGAGGTGGTGGTCGTCACCCAGAACGTCGACGACCTGCACGAGCGGGCCGGCTCCAGCCACATTATCCATCTGCACGGCAAGCTGCTGGAGGCGCGTAGCTCTCGCTTCGAGCACTTGGTGTACCCGATGGATACTGACCGGATTGAGCTGGGCGAGCGGTGCGCCAAGGGCCACCAGTTGCGGCCCAACATTGTGTGGTTTGGCGAGGCCGTGCCGCTGATGGAGCAGGCCATGGAGGAAACCGCCACGGCCGATATTTTCCTGGTAGTAGGTACTTCACTGCAGGTATATCCGGCGGCCGGACTGGTCGGTTACGCCCCGGCCAACTGCCCGGTGTACTTCATCGACCCCAGCCGCCCCCCGGTTTCGGCGCGGCGCAACCTGCATTTCATCATGGAGCCGGCCAGCACCGGCGTACCCCGGCTGGCCGCCGAGCTGCTGGGCAAGTAGTAGCGCGAACTTTGCAGTTCGCGCCCCCGCGCCGTTCAGACAATTCCGTTTCAGCGGCGTGGGGACGCGAACTACAAAGTTCGCGCTACTGCGCCCGTTTACACTTCTCTCACTCTCACCAATGGCTTCCATTTTCGGGCATTGCGCGTTGGGCGCCACGCTGGGCAAGCTGCTGCTGCCGGAGCGGCGGCATTGGCGCTACTGGCTGCTGGCCGCCGCCTGCGCTTTCCTGCCCGATGCCGACGTTATCGGCTTCAAGTTTCATGTTCCCTACGCCAGCCTTTGGGGGCACCGCGGGCTTACGCACTCCATCTTGGCCGCGGCCGTGGTAGCCTCAGCGCTGACTGGGCTGGCGTGGGCCCGACGCGCGCCCGGCACGCCGCCGGCCGGGCGGCTGTGGCTGTTGCTGTTTCTGGCCACGGCTTCGCATGGCGTCCTCGATGCCCTGACCACTGGCGGCGAGGGCGTGGCGTTTTTCAGCCCGTTCGAGCAGCAGCGCTACTTTTTCCCATGGCGGCCTTTGCAGGTTTCACCCATCGGGGTGAAGAAGTTTGTGGGCGAGTGGGCGGCGCGGGTGCTGAAAAGTGAGCTGCTGTGGGTGGGCCTGCCCTGCCTGCTAGCACTGGCCGTTGGCCGGGCAATAGCCCCGCTGCGAAGAGCCTCTGCCACCTAAGCATATCGGAAAGCCAGTAAATTAAATTTCGGTTAAATCGACTTCCCGGTTTTTCCGTATGGGGGTATCTAGCTCCTTTTCTATGCACTCACTCTACCGTCGTCTGCTGCTGGCCTCCCTGGGTCTGGCTATGGCGCAGCCCCTGCTGGGCCAGACTGCCTCCTCCCCTGCCCACACAGTCTACCTGCTCGGCAACACCGCCACTGCCGACCTTCCTACGGCCCGTCTGCAGGCCCTGCGCCGCACGCTGGAGCAGCAACGCGGCGCCTTCACCGTAGTCCACCTCGGCGATATTGTGGGTCACGATGGCCTCGGCACCAAAACTGACTCCAGCCGGGCCGGCGAAACCGCCCGCGCTGATGCCCTGATTGCGCTGGTGCAGGGTTTGCCCAACGGCAAAATCTACTTCGTGCCCGGCGACCGGGACTGGGCCAACTCCGGCCCCGACGGCCTGAAGCGGGTGCGCCGCCTCGAAGACTACATTGAGAAGCGCCTGCCCGGCCAGAACGCCTTTGCGCCAACCGGCGGCTGCCCCGGCCCCGAGGTCATCGACGTGGCGCCCAATGTGCGCATGGTGGCCATCAACTCGCCCTGGTTTACGCATCCATTCGACCGGCCCGAAGCCCCCGATACCGACTGCAAAACCCTCACCCAGCAGGAATTTCGGGAGCAGCTGCAGGATCTGCTGGACGATACCAAAGGCAAAAACGTGCTGCTGGTGGGCCACCAGCCCGTCATCAGCAACGGCGTGTACGGCGGCAAGCAGCCGCTGAGCCGCCACCTGCTGCCGCCCGTGCTGGGCTCGGTGTACGCGGCCTACCGCCAGAACGTGGGTACCCCGCGCGACCTGGCCAATCCGCAGTACCAGGGCTTCCGCAAGGAGCTGCTGGGCACGCTCAAGGACCACCCCGGCGCCGTGTACGCGGCCTCCCACGACTACAGCCTGCAGCTCACCCGCTTCGAAGACAACTACCACCTGATTTCAGGCTCCTTCGCCGAGAAAGAGCACGTCGGGGCCGACGGCAACGCGCAGTTCAACCGCTCCGAGGAGGGCTTTTCCAAGCTGGAGTATTTCGCCGACGGCACCGTGAAGGCCTATTTCTACGCTTTCGGCTCGGCGGATGCGGCGGTCAGTGAAACCTACAATGCCGTGCTGTTTCAGTCGGCGTGCCAGGAGCCGCGCCTGCCCAACGTACCCGTAAACAGCTTCATTCCGCAGTGCCCGTCGGCGCCGAAGGGTGTGGCCGATGTGAAGCCGGACGCGCCGTTTCAGGCCACCCAGACGCTGGCGGCCGGCAAGCAGTACGCTGGCTCGGGCGCGTCGAAGTTTTTCCTGGGCGAAGGCTACCGCACGTCCTGGACCCAGCCGGTGCAGGTCCGCACCCTCGATCTGGCTTCCGAGAAAGGCGGGCTGCGCGTGTTCGGGCGCGGCGGCGGCCGCCAGACTACCTCGCTCAAGCTGATTGCGGCCGACTCGTCGGAATACGTGTTCCGGTCCGTGGATAAAGATGTCACCAAGATTCTGCCGCCGGAGCTGCGCAACTCGGTGGCGGCCGACGTGCTGCGGGGCATCACGCCCACGGCCCACCCCTACTCGGCGCTGGTCATCACCTCGCTGCTCGATAAAACCGACATTCTGCACGCCCGGCCGCGGCTGTTCGTGCTGCCCGACAACAACCAGTTGGGGCCCTACCGCCAGGAGTACGCCGGCCTGCTGGGCACCCTGGAAGACCGCCCCGGCGACCCCAAGCCCAACCTGCCCGGCTTCGGTGGCGCCGACGACGTGCGCCGCTCGTTCAGCTTTTTCCGCCAGCTCTACAAAGACCACGACAACCGCATCGACGCCCAGGCTTTTGCCCAGGCCCGTGCCTTCGATATGCTGGTGGCCGACTTCGGCAAGCACGAAGACAACTGGAAGTGGGCCGGCTTCAAACAAGGCAAAACCACCGTCTACAAGCCCATTCCGCGCGACCGGGACCAGTCGTTTACGCTCTGGAACGGCCTGCTGACCTACCTGGCCAACCGCGAATGGGCCGTGGGCAGCATCGAGGATTTCCAGGGCGAATTCCACGACCTCAGGAGCCTGAACTGGCCGGCGCGGGACCTCGACCGGTTCCTGCTGCAGAGCCTCACGCGCCAGCAGTGGCAGCAGGTAGGCCAGTATATGCAGGCCCGCATCACGCCGGCAGCTATTGACGAAGCCACGGCCCAGCTGCCGAAGAAGCTGATGCCGCTTTCCGGCAACGACCTGAACCGCAAGCTCAAGCAGCGCATCCAGGAGCTGCCCCAGGTGCTCGACGACTACTACCTGATGCTGGCCAAGCGCGTGGACGTGGTAGGCTCTAACAAGGCCGAAGTATTCCAGGTGGAGCGCCAGACCGACGGCAACATGCGCGTGCGCATGTTCGACAAAGGCAAGGACGGCGACGCGCCCGACGGTGAGCCGCTGTTCGACCGCACTTTTTCGCCCAAGGAAACCCAGGAAGTAAGCCTCTACGGCCTCGATGGCAAGGACGTGTTTACGGTGACGGGCACGGCCAAAAACAGCGTGCTGCTGCGCATCATCGGCGGCGACGGCAAAGACCGGATTGCCGACGACTCGCGCGTGAGTGGCCTGCGCGCCCTCACCAAAGTCTACGACGTGCCCGACACCGACCTCAAGCTGGGCCCCGAGTCCGACAACCGCACTTCCACCGCGCCCGACGTGAATCTGTACGAGCGGGAGTCGTTCCAGTACAACGGCTACAAGCCCAGCGCCACGCTCATCTACAACAGCTCCGACGGGTTTGGGGCCGGCGTGGGCATCGACTTCCTGCGGCAGGGCTTCCGCAAGCCGGGCTACAAGAACCTTTACAGCTTCGACATCCAGGGCACCGCCAACGGCAATTTCCAGGCGAGCCTGGCTTCGCGCCACCGCCACGCCATCGGCCTCTGGGATATTGGCGTGCGCACCGAGTACGGCAACTTCTTCCAGTTCTATAACTTCTTCGGCCTCGGCAACAACACCACCAAAGACGATGGCCTTTACGACAACAACTTCTACAAGGCGCGCTACAAAGGCTACACGGCCGGCCTCTTCACGGAGCGGGTTTTCTTCCAGCGCAGCCTCGTCCGGCTGGGTGGCGGCTACGAGCAGTACAGCACCAACTTTGCCGGCACCAGCTACCTGGGCCGCCTGGAGCAGGACCCCACCGCCGGGGATATCCGCCCCAACACCGGCTTCCAGCGGCTGGCCGCGCTGAACGCGCTGTTTGATCTGGATTTGCGCGACCGGCCGCGCTTCGCACGCCGCGGCGTGCGCCTGCGCGCCCAGCACGACACCTACTTCCAGCTCAACCGCGACAAAAGCAACTTTGGCCTCTCGCAGGGCTTTGCCGAGTACTATGGCACCACGCGCCTGCTCATTCCCGTAACGCTGGTACTGAAAGGCGGCGGCGCCAAAACCTACGGCCCCGACGACGAAATTCCGTTCTACAAGTTCGCCAACCTGGGCCAGCGCGAAAACCTGCGCGGCTACGTACGCAACCGCTTCACCGGCGACGCCAGCCTCTACCTCAACACCGAGCTTCGGCTGGCTCTGGGCCAGGTCAAAAATAACTTCCTGCCTTTCTCCTACGGCGCGTTCGGGTTCTTCGACCGGGGCCGGGTGTACTACAAAGGCAGCTCGCCCGGAGGCTGGCACGACGGCTACGGCGCCGGCTTCTACCTGGCCCCCGTCACCGACCAGCTAACCCTGTCGGTTTCCTACCAGATTTCGCCCGAAGAAAGCGGCCTAATCCAGTTCGGCCTCGGCTTCCGGATCGACCAATAAACCACGGCTCCAAATGCCACTCGTCTGCCCTGCTACTTGGCTGTAGCGGGGCAGTTTTGTGTGGCGAGGCCAGCAGCTGCCGTAATGCCGCCACGTGCGAAAACAGCACCAGCGGCACAATGAAGGTGGGTAGCCACACAAACGGCCAGTGAAGCACCGCCACATTGGGCTGCGAAAATCCCAGCTGCTGCCAGGGCGTGGGCATGCTCCCGGCCGCCAACACCACCACATTCAGCAGCAACACTAGGCTGCCCGCGTGCCAGAGCAGCAGCAGCCGCGGCCCCATCAGCCGGCCCCGAAACCAGTAGGCGGCAAGCGGCGCCGTGAGGCCGGCGGCCAGGTCGAGGTTGCGGTCAGCAAACGTTATCAGGTCGGGCACCAGATGGTGCAGCGCCAGCCCATACAGGCACAGTTCCACCGGAATCCGCACCACGCTCAGGCGTGTAAGGCCCACTAGGTCGAAGCGGGCGAGCAGGCTTCGGCCGGATCGGGTGAGCAGCAGCCCGGCCATGGCCACCAATGGCGGCCCCACGCCCAGCACCAGCAGGCGCGGCGGCACCGCGTACAGATTCCGGTAAAACCCCATGTACACCAAGATTCCCTGCAGCAGCAGCCACCACGCCAGCAGCAGCGCCGGCGGCAGCAGCCAGATATCGGCGCGGTAGCACAGGTGCAGCAGTAGCGCCACGGCCATCAGCACAGTGCCCAGGAACACCGCCACCAGCCATAACGGCGCCGGGGCGTCCAGATAAGTCAGGTCGGAGAGCATGGCGAAGGGCGTTGGTTTACTATAAGTTACTATATAGTAAGCAAATACTATGAACAGCGGCCTAAGCCGTCCTTCATAAAAGGGCCTGTTTTGCCCAAACGGCTATCTTTGCCCTCACTCCTCTCGCCAACCCCACTGCCCGTGCAATATCCTCTGCTGAAGCTTGCCGCCATTGATATCGGTTCCAACGCTGTTCGCTGTCAGATTTCAGCAGTCCTGCACTACGGCGACCGGTACCGGCTCAAGCGGGTGGAGTACGTGCGCTATCCGCTACGCCTCGGCGAAGACGTGTTTGCCACCGGCACCATTTCGGAGAAGAAGCAGGAGAAGTTCATCAAGTTTCTGCACGCGCTGAAGCTGCTGATGGAAGTGCACGACGTGGCCCCCAACCACTACCTGATCTGCGCCACATCGGCCATGCGCACGGCCACCAACGGCGCCGAAGTAGCCGCCCGCATTCAGCAGGAGCTGGGCATGTCGGTGCAGGTGATTGACGGGCAGGCCGAGGCCGCCTACATCAACCGCGTAATCGAGCACCTGCTCGAAGACAAAAAGCACTATCTGCACATCGATGTGGGCGGCGGCAGCACCGAGTTCAACATCTACCACGACCGCCGCAAGGTGGCCTCGCAGTCGTTTGAGATTGGCTCGATCCGGCGCATGCAGCAGGAAGAAAGCGGCCTCGCCAACACAGATGCCCAAGCTGGCCTGTGGCAGCGCATGGAGGAATGGGTGACGGAAAATGCCCGCCGCTACCACGTCACGCGGGCCATTGGCACGGGTGGCAACATCAACAAGCTCTACAGCCTGGCTCAACCTCAGCTCGACAAGCCTGTCACGCGCCGCCGCATCGGCACCATCCTCGACCACCTGACCAGCCTGAGCATGGACGAGCGCGTCAACGTGGCCATGCTCAACCCCGACCGCGCTGACGTTATCGTGCCAGCCGGCCACATCTACCTCTCGGCCATGGAATGGGCCAACATCAGCCAGATGATTGTGCCCGACATCGGCCTGAAAGACGGCATGCTTCAGACCCTGTTCGAAGAGCACTTCGACGAAATCCGGGCCCGCGACGACCATTCCAACCGCACGCCTATTCCAACAGTACAAAGCCGCCCCACCGAGGTAGAGTAAACGGCCAACCAGTAGCGCGAAGCCTTTGCTTCGCGCCTGAGCCACCGGTTGTGATAGGCGTCGAAAACGCGAAGTAAAGAAAAGCTTCACGCTACTGCCCGCCATCAACAAAGAAAGCCCTCCGGCAGTAGTGTAGTACACTAACGCCGGAGGGCTTTCCGCTTAATTCACGCTTAGCGCACGGAGAGGAAAGATTGCTTCGTCCTTCGTCCTCGCAATGACACGCTGCTTCTACGCGTTTGTGCGGTTGGCTTCGGCCTTCTCTTCGGCCTCGGCCGCCACCATATATTCCACGACTACGGCTTCGGGCTCTTCGGCGGGCGTTTCCTCATCGGCTCCGCAGGCTTCTACTGGTTCCTGGGCGGCGGCGAGGGCAGCTTCTTCAGCTGCTTTTGCCGCAGTCAGCAGCAACAGCATGCCGTCGGGTGTGGCGTTGGCCAGGCGCTCTTCGTCGCGGCGGTAGAAGTCTTTGTGCACGTTCACAATCACCTCGTCGGGCTGCGGCTGGCGCCGGATGTAGGCGCCATCCTCGCGCATCACGTAGCTATTCTGGTTGTCGAGCAGGTTGAGCATCAGGATGCCGATGGCCTCGCGCTTAAGCTGCGGATTCACAATCAGGAACAGCGCCTCAATACGCCGGTCGAAGGAGCGGACCATCACGTCGGCAGAGCCGGCGTAGAGGCGCGGCTGCCCGGCCTGGTGGAAGTAGAACAGGCGCGAGTGCTCCAGCAAATCGCCGACCACGCTGCGCACTTCAATGTTTTCGCTCAGGCTGGGGCGGCCCGGCCGCAGGCAGCAGATGCCGCGCACAATCAGGCGAATGGGCACGCCGGCTTTCGAGGCCTTGTACAGCTCGTCAATCACCTCCTTGTCTTCCAGAGAGTTGATTTTGATGACAATGCCGCTGGGCAGGCCTTTCTTGGCGTTGCGGGCTTCTTCCCGAATCAGGTGCACCAGCTGCTGGCGCATGTCTTTGGGCGCCGTAATCAGGTACTCGTAGTCGTCGGGCTGCGAGTGGCCGGTGATGACGTTGAAGAATTCCGACACGTCGTGGCCGTACACGTCGTTGGTCGTGAGTAGGCTCACGTCGGTGTAGAGCTTGCTGGTTTGCTCGTTGTAGTTGCCCGAGCCGATGTGCACGTAGCGCGTCACCTTCTCGCCTTCCTTCCGGATGACCATCAGCATCTTGGTGTGCGTCTTGTACTTGCTCACCCCGTAAATCACGAAGCAACCGGCCTTTTCCAGCCGCGCGCCCTCCCGGATGTTGCGCTCCTCATCAAAGCGGGCCTTGATTTCGAACAGTACCGACACGTGCTTGCCGTTTTCGGCCGCCTTCAGCAGCGCCGCCGTCACGCGCGAGTCGTCGGCGAGGCGGTAGATGGTTTGCTTGATGCCCAGTACCTGCGGGTCTTCGGCGGCCTGCTCCAGCAGCCGCACCATCGGCTCAATGCTGTTATAAGGGTGATGCAACAGCACGTCGTGGTGCTTGAGGTACTCGAACAGGTTTTCGTCGGCACCTTCGGGCAAACTCAGCGGCGCAATCGGGGCGGGCTGGCGCGAGGTTTTGCCGCGGAAGTTGGGGTGCTTCAGAATCTGCAGCAGCCCTTTCAGGTCAATCAGCGAGTTGATAACGAACACGTTGCCGTTGTCAATTTTCCAGCGCTCCTTGAGCACGGTCATCAGCAGCGCCGAGGCGTTGGGCTCCACCTCCAGGCGCACCACGCGGCCGCGCTTGCGCGTCTTGAGGCCCTGCTGCAGCTCCTTAATGAAATCGGTATCGATGTCCTCCGACTCTTCCAGCGTGAAGTCACCGTTGCGGGTGATACGGAACAGGTCAGCCGATTCGATTTCCACGTTGCGGAACAGCTTGGGCAGGTTGGCCCGCACGATTTCCTCAATCGGCACAAACAGCACCTTCTCCTTGCGCGTGAGCTCGAAGAAGCGCGTCAGGTTCTGCGGAATCTGCACGAAGGTGAGGCGCTCCTGCCCTTTCTCGGTTTCCAGGTCGCCGGTGCCGGTGCGCGTCACCACGCCCAGAATCAGCATCTGGTTCATCATCAGCGGGAAGCCGTGGTACGAGTCGTACACCATCGGCGTGAGCAGCGGGAAGATGGTGTTTTTGAAGTAGCCGTCGGCCTTTTTCAGCTCCAGCTCCGTCAGCTCGTCCATCCGCAGGATGTTGAAGCCGTTCTTCTCAAACTGCGGCTTCAGCTCGTTGAGGTATGTCATCGACTGGTCGTTGACGAAGCGGTGGGCGAAATCGAGCAGCTTGCGCCGGAAGGGCAGCTCGCGCAGCCCCGAGTAGTCCACCCGCTCCTTACCGTAGTCGAGGTAGTTGTAAAGCGAGCCGACGCGAATCATGAAGAACTCATCCAGGTTCGACGACGTGATGGCCAGAAACCGTAACCGGTCGAACAGCGGCCGGCCGGCGTCCTTGGCCTGGTCGAGCACGCGGTAGTTGAAGCGCAGCCAGCTCAGGTCGCGGCTGATGTATTTGCTTTTGCGGATAAGGTCGGCGGACTTGAAGAGTTTCATAACGGAGGAAGGGCATCCAGAAGGCAGTACGGCAAGATACACGCTGGTACCGGACCTTCTGTTGCGCTTTTAATAAATGTAGCTGCTTCTACGGGGTTTGTTGGTTGGCAGACATCAATAAAAAAGCCCGCTCACGGAGCGGGCTTTTTTTAGTATCAGCGCGTTACACGTCCAGCTTGGCGTACTTGGCGTTTTTCTCGATGAAGTCGCGGCGAGGCGCTACTTCGTCGCCCATCAGCATGGAGAAGAGGTGGTCGGCTTCCACGCCCGAGTCGACGTCTACACGCTTCAGGGAGCGGGTGTCGGGCTGCATGGTGGTGGTCCAGAGCTGCTCGGCGTTCATTTCGCCGAGACCTTTGTAGCGCTGCACATTCACCGTCTCGGGCTTGCCGCGGCCCATTTCTTCCTGGGCGGCCATGCGCTCCTCTTCGGTCCAGCAGTAGCGCTCTTCCTTGCCGCGCTTCACCAGATACAGCGGTGGCAGCGCAATGTAGATGTAGCCTTTCTCGATCAGCTCCGGCATGTAGCGGAAGAAGAACGTCAGGATCAGGGTCCGGATGTGCGACCCGTCGATGTCAGCATCGGTCATGATGATGATCTTGTGGTAGCGCAGCTTGTCGAGGTTCAGCGAGCGGCTGGTGCTGCCATCGTCCTCGTCGGTCTTCTTTTCGAAGCTCACGCCGAGGGCCGTAATCATGTTCCGGATTTCCTCGTTTTCGTAGATGCGGTGCTCCTGGGCCTTCTCCACGTTCAGGATCTTACCCCGGAGCGGCAGAATGGCCTGGAAGGCGCGGTTGCGGCCCTGCTTGGCGGTGCCGCCGGCCGAGTCACCTTCCACTAGGTACAGCTCGCAGATGGCGGGGTCCGACTCCGAGCAGTCGGCCAGCTTGCCGGGCAGCGAGTTGGAGCCCAGCACGGTTTTGCGCTGCACCATTTCGCGGGCCTTCTTGGCGGCTACGCGGGCTTTGGCGGCCAGAATCACCTTCTCGACGATGACGCGGGCTTCCTTGGGGTTTTCCTCCAGGTACTGGTTGAGGATTTCGCCCACCACCTGGTTCACGGCGCCACTCACTTCAGAGTTGCCCAGCTTGCCCTTGGTCTGGCCCTCAAACTTGGGCTCGGCCACCTTCACCGAAATAACGGCGGTGAGGCCCTCGCGGAAGTCGTCGCCCTGAATCTCGATTTTGGCTTTGGCCACCTCGCCGGATTTCTCGGCGTAGGCTTTCAGCACCCGCGTAATGGCCGAGCGGAAGCCAGCCACGTGCGTGCCGCCTTCATGGGTGTTGATGTTGTTGACGTAGGAGAAGATGTGCTCCTGGTACGAGTCGTTGTACTGGAACGCCACTTCCACCGGAATACCGCGCTCCGTAGCCACGTACACGGGCTTGGTCATGAGCACGGTGCGGCTGCTGTCGAGGTACTGCACGTACTCGGCCACGCCGCCTTCCGAGTAGAACTCGGTGCGCAGGGGCTGGCCTTCGGCATCGGCGGCCTGCTCGCGCAGGTCGGTGAGGATGATGCGGATGCCGCGGTTGAGGTAGGCCAGCTCGCGCAGACGGGTGGCAATCCGCTCGTAGGAGTACTCCAGCGTTTCGTCGAATATGGTGCCATCGGGCTGGAACCACACGTAGGTGCCGCGGCCGCTGGCCTCTCCTATCTCGCGCACGTCGTACTGGGGCACGCCGATGGTGTATTCCTGCTCGTACATGCGGCCTTCGCGCTGCACTTTCACGTGGGTGTGGGTGCTGAGGGCATTCACGCAGGACACGCCCACGCCGTGCAGGCCGCCGGAGGTCTTGTAGCTGTTCTTGTCGAACTTACCGCCGGCGTGCAGCACAGTCAGGGCAATTTCGAGGGCCGATTTGCCGAACTTCTGGTTGATGCCGACGGGAATTCCGCGGCCGTTGTCTTGTACAGAAATGGAGTTGCCGGGGTGAATGCTCACCTCGATTCGGTCGCACTGGCCGGCCAGGGCTTCGTCAATGGAGTTATCCACTACCTCCCACACCAGGTGGTGAAGGCCTTTCGCGCCAGTGTCGCCGATGTACATGGAAGGACGCTTGCGTACCGCTTCGAGCCCTTCGAGTACCTGAATGCTATCCGCGGAGTAGTCCGAGGCACCGATTATCTCTTGTGTTTCGCTCATGTTTCGGGCGTAAGTTCAGCTAGGATGCTATCCTACAAAAGTACCGAAAATATCCCGTTTTTGCTAGCGCCAGCCCCGAATAAGCCCGCCTAACAGTGGCGAGAAAGGCCGCCGGAGCATGGGCAAAAAAAGGCCTGCTCCGGGCTGGGAACAGGCCTTCGAATAATCCGATATTCCTGACGCTTCGGCCGCTTAGCGCACCACCAGCTTCTGGCGCACGAGCCCTTCGGGGGTGCTCAGCTCCAGCACATACACGCCCACCGGCTGCTGACTCAGGTCCAGCGAAAGCGGGGCCAGCGCGGGCGAGGTCCAGGTTTCGGTGCGCACGGTGCGGCCCAGCCCATCGAGCACGCGCGCCGGGGTGGCGGCCTTCAGGCCGCTGGCCCGCACCACAAAGCGGCCATCGGGCGCGGGGTTGGGGAAGGCACTGATGCCCAGACGCGAAGCCAGGGCCGCGTTGTTGGCCAGCGTGATGCCCACGTACCTGTTCATGCCGTTGCCGCCCGCCACCTCGCCGTCGGCATCCACCAGCAGGCCTCCCGACCAGCCCACGCTCGGGCTGACGAAATCCACCAACGCGTGGTTGATGGTTGATTCGAGGGTTATCCAGGTCTGGCCGTCGTCGGTGGAATACGACGAACCGGGGCCGTAGGCGCCAAACCCCGTCGATACGTAGGTGCGGGTGCCGGGCACGTTGTCGAGGCCGACGCGGCGCACAGAACCGGTGGGGTTGAGGGCCGCCCAGGTGGCCCCACCGTCGGTGGTGCGCACGTAACTGCCGTCTTCGTCCAGGGCCAGGCCGTTGAGCGCGTCGCGGAATGCCACGTTGGCCGGGTACTCCAGGCCGGTGGCGGATACGGCCCAGGTCAGGCCCCGGTCGGTGGAGCGCAGCATTCGGCCCTCGTCGGTGGCCACCCAGATGCTGTTGCCGGCCTGTGCCACCACCGGCACGCCGGTCACCAGGTCTTCCAGCCCCTGAGGCTGGGGTGCGTTGGCAGCCGGAATGGCCGTCCAGGTTTCGCCGGCGTTGCTGGTGGTGTAGATTTCAAAGCGTCCGTTGTTGGGGTTGCCCAGCGCCACGCCGTTCACCGCATCAAAGAAGCGTACCACGGTCGGGAAGCTGTTGGCCCCGGCAAACTGGCTGGCCGTGGTCTGGGTGACCCAGCTAGCCCCGCCGTCGGTGGTGCGCAGGATGCGGCCGGGCCCTACAAAATCGGCAGCCACTGTTACCCAGGCAGTGGTGGCGTTCCGGGCGTAGATGCTGGTCACGAGGTCGTTGGGCGTCAGGCCCGGAATGGCCAGCGTGGTCCAAGTGGTGCCGCCATTGGTGGTGCGGCTGAACAGCTGGGTGAAGAAATCCTCACTGCCTACCACGGTGGTCCAGGCCACGTTGGCATCTACGGCAGAGATGAGCAGGTTGAACTGGTCGGGCGTGGGGTTGTTCACGGGCTGGTTGACCCATTGGGCCTGAACTCGGGCCGAACCAAACGCCAGCAGAAAGCCCAGCATGCATAATTGTTTGCGCATAATAGATGGAAAAGGATGGAAGTTGACAGCTAGAGTACAGAGCAGTACAAATGGTTGGCTGACGGCGGGCACGAATCCATAAAAAAGCCTCCGTTTTTCTCGAACGGAGGCTTTTCCGCCAGTCGGCGTATGAAGCAGCAGCTTATTTCACCACCAGCTTCTGGTGGGCAGTGCCGGCGGCCGAGCTGATTTCGAGCGTATACACCCCGGCCTGATACTGGCTCAGGTCGAGCGTGACAGGAGCCGTGCCGTTGCCCGTCCAGGGGCGGCGTACTACCTCCCGGCCCAGCGCGTCGGATACGCGCAGCAGCACGCCGGTGCGGGCTTCCTGGGCGCGTACTTCAAAGCGGCCATCGGCGCTTGGGTTGGGGTACACGCTGTAGCCCAGCTGCTCTACAGTGGCCTGCTTAGTACCCAGCACGGAACTGGTGAAGCGGCGCATCCCCTGGCCAGCGCCAGTCGTGAGGTTAATACCACCCGTCCAGCCTGCGGTTGGGCTGGCAAAATCCACGAACAGGTTGTTGTTGGTGCTTTCGACTGTCACCCAGGTTTGGCCATTGTCGCGGGTATAGGCCGTGCCTTTGATGCCGTCGCCTAGGTCAAGACCGGTGCTCACGTACTGGTTGGTACCGGGCACGTTGTCGATGCCGAAGCCGGGCATGGTGCCGGTGTAGTTCACCCGGGTCCAGGTAAGGCCGCCGTCGGTGGTACGCGACAGTTCCCGCTCACCGGTGTCCTCAGCCAGGAAAATGGCCAGGCCGTTCAGGGCATCCCGGAACGCAATACTCCGCACAGCCGTCAACCCGCTGGCAACCGGCGCCGCCCAGGTCAGGCCCTTGTCGGTGCTGCGCAGGATGCGTCCCTGGTACGTTCCGCACCAGATAGTATTGCCTACCACGGCAAACGCGTCGTCGTACGTGTCTTCGCGGGGGCTGGAAACCGGTGGGGCCGCCACGGCCGTCCAGGTCGCGCCGCCGTTGGAAGTGGTGTAGAGCTCAAACGGGCCGCCGTCCGTAACCGGGTCGCCCAGCACTACGCCGTCGTTGGCGTTGAAGAAGTGCACGACGGACGGGTAGCTCGTGGTACTGCCAAACTGCGCCGCCGTGGTCTGGCGCACCCAGGTCTGGCCGCCGTCGGTGGTTTTCATCACCCGGCCATCGGCCCGGTTGCCAACCACAGTCACCCACGCGGTGGTATTGCTGATAGCGGCCAGCGACGACACGAATTCAGAGGTATTATCCACGCCCGTCACCGTCGAGGTCGACCAGGAAACCCCACCGTTGGTGCTCACTGCTACAAGGTTGGAGTCTTCGTCTGTGAAGTCGTAACCAATCGTCCAGACTACGGTAGGACTGACGGCTTCAATCAGGGCCGGCGAGGCGACCGGATTAGCAAAGCTGATCGGCTGGGTTGCCCACTGGGCCTGCGCGGTGGCACCCATGGCAAGAAATGCGGATACGAATAGTAATGGTTTGTACATGAGGAAAGGATGGATGAAAGGAAGGATGTTTTAGAGAAGTTGACAGTAAGAGCACCAGCAAATAAAAATGGTTGGCTGACAACGGCCAAATAACAAAAAAGCCCCCATTCAAGAGGAATGGGGGCTTCAGGATGCATGTACTACTGACGGCTACTATTCAACCACCAGCTTCTGCTGGGCTACCCCAGCGTCGGTGCGCAGCTCCAGCGTGTAGATACCGGCCTTTTCGCTGCTCAGGTCTACAGTGGTAGACTTGGCTGCTACAGCCGTGGCGTTCAGCGTCTGGGCAGCTACCTGGCGGCCCACTACGTCGAACACGCGCACCGTAGCGCCCGTTTTCAGGCCCGAAGCCAGTTGCACCGTGAATACGCCGGTTGCGCTTGGGTTAGGATACACGGCCAGCGCCTTCTGCAGCTCCGCGTTGCGGTTAGCCAGAATGTTGGTGCCCGTGTACTTGCCGATGCCACCGCCGCCGGCAGGCGCCGTGAAGCCACCAGCCCAGCCCACCGTGCCCGAAGCAAAGCTAACCGACAGATACTGCGCCCGGTTGTCGATAGTCGTCCAGGTAGCACCATTGTCGCGGCTGATGGAAGTGCCGATATCGGCAGCCGAAGGCGTAGCCACGCGGGCATCAAGACCAACCGCCACATACGTGTTGCTGCCGGGAATGGCTTTCACGTCCGAATCACGGAAGGGCGTGCTGTAGGTTTGGGTCGTCCAGGACGTACCACCGTTGGTGGTCACACTCAGGTTCTCATTATTCCAGATCAGACCGTTGTTGGCGGTGGCAAAAGCCACACCCGACACGCGGTTGGAAATGTTGCTGTTCACCGACGTCCAGTTCAGGCCACGGTCCGTGGACTTGAACACGCGCGAGGGCGACGTGATGGAGGTTGGGTCGTAGAGCGACGTAAACCAGATGGTGTTGCCCACCACGGTGTACTGGTTCACTACACCGTATTCGCTGGTGTTGCTGGCCAAGCCGTTGGCACGGGGCGTGCGCACCCAGGTGGTACCACCGTTGGTGGTGGTATAGATTTCAAAAAACTTGATGCTCGAGGTACCCTGGCGGTTGGGGTCGCCCATGCATACGCCGTTGTTGGCATCGAAGAAATAAACGAAGTTGCCGAAACCATCCGGAGCCGCGAACTGGCCAGCGGCAGGGCTGGTCTGAGCAACCCAGGTAGCTCCCCCATCGGACGTTTTGGCAATAAGGCCGCCGCCATTAGTGCCATCGAACATAGCAGCCCAGGCAGTGGTGCTGTTCACGGCGTAGAGGTTGCCGGCGGTGTAGCCGGTGAAACCCGCCGGAGCAATCAGGCCGCCCTGCCAGGCAGTGCCGCCGTTGGTGGTGCGCAGATAGGTGTTGGCATCGATGCTGGTGCCGGCCGGATTGAGCGTACCTGCCAGTCCCCAGGCAGTATTGGCATCAATGGCCTGAATCCCGACGATGCGGAAGTCAGCCGGCAGGTTGGAGTTCTGGGCGGTGAAGGAGCTGATAGCCGGAGTACCCTGGCTGTAGCCCTGCAGGCCAAGGCCCAAGAGGAAAGAAATGCCGAGTAAGGTTTTTTTCATGATGCGAATGGTGGTGAAGAGTGAGAAACAGGCGAAAAACTGAAATTTTTGCAGTTCAATGTATGCTTTTCCAGCAATACAGCCAAATTACCCCCGCCTTGCTGCTATTCATAAGCCTATGGCAAATGCCTTGAGTAATGGCAGGGCCGTAGGTGCAGCGCCTACATGAGCGCACCACAAACTGTGGTTCAGACTCCTGATCTATAAGCCTGACGAACGCCTGCATCCCCCAAAGGCCCGCCAGCTTAAGGCGTAGCTGTGTTGTTTTGTCCAGGACAGTCTGTCCCTATTTCAGCGTGCAACAGCTACGTTGGGTTTCAGGAGTGCAGTCAGGCAGCCAGCACTGCACCACCAACGAAAAAGCCGCTCAGCTTATAAGCTGAGCGGCTTTTTCGTTGGTGGCCCCGATGTGATTCGAACACATGACCGGCTGCTTAGAAGGCAGCTGCTCTATCCAGCTGAGCTACGGGGTCAAAAACAAATAGCCGCCCGCCCCAGAGGTGGGCTGACGGCTATTCGATGGTCGGGGTGGCAGGATTCGAACCTGCGGCCTCCTGCTCCCAAAGCAGGCGCGATACCGGGCTACGCTACACCCCGAAAAAAGAATGAGGAACTGAGAGTCTGAGCTACTACGCTCAGGAGCAATTGGCATTGCCGATTCTCAATTCCTCATCTTAAAGAATTGTGGAGAGGGGGGGATTCGAACCCCCGGTAACCTTTAGAGCTACGGCAGTTTAGCAAACTACTGGTTTAAGCCACTCACCCACCTCTCCGTTGGTGGTCCCTTCCGGCTGAAGGGTGTGCAAATATACTAGGAGAACCGATAAACACCCCTTTTTCAAAAAAAATATCTTGAACTTGGCTGTAGCCTGGGCTGCTGCCCGGGCTGCGCCAGCACCTATCTTTGCCCCGCCGCTCCCTACTTCCCGCTCTGCTTTTCGCATGATTTTCATTTTGTTGCCTGCTCTTTTGCCATGCTGAACTGGGCCTATTCCGTGTCGTGGAAAGAGGTGGCGGCACTCAGCATTTTTTTTGCGCTCTACCTCGGATTTTTTTTCAGGACCCGCCGTTTGGCGGCTCCGCTCAACCAAAAAGGCTGGCGGCTGGGCTGGAAACTGACGCTGCGGTTCCTGTACATGGGGTTGCTGGGCATGGCCCTGCTGGGCCCGGCGTATGGCCTCACCCGGCAGCCGGTGCGCACCACCGGCAAAGACGTGTGGCTGCTGGTGGACCTTTCACGCTCCATGGATGCCCCGGATATTGCGCCCACCCGCCTGCAGAAGGCCAAGGCCGAGCTGGCTCAGCTGGCCTCCCGCTTTCAGGCCGACCGGATTGGGCTGATTGTTTTTGCGGCGGAAGCCTACGTGCAATGCCCTCTCACCTATGACCAAAGCGCCCTGCAGCTGTTTTTGAGCACCCTGCAAACCAACCTAGTGCCAGCGGGCACCACCGACCTGACGCCCCCGCTGGAACTGGTGCTGGCCCGCCTCAACAAACTACCAGCCACGTCACCGCGCGCGACGGCGCTGGTGCTGGTCAGCGATGGGGAGGATTTTGGGGAAAATCTGGAGCCAACGCTGCGGCTGCTGGCGCGCTCCGGTGCCCGCCTGTTTGCGCTGGGCGTAGGCACGCTGGATGGCTCCCGCCTGCCGCGCGAAAAAGGCGGCTTCGTGCGCGACGCCCGCGGCCGCGACGCCGTGAGCCGCCTCTCTCCTACCCCATTGCAGCGGCTGGCTGAGCAGACTGGGGGCCGGTATTTCGAGCTGTCTGACCGGCGCGACGAGTTTCCGTTGCTGGTGAATGCGCTCAATCGGCTGGAAGGCCAGACCGAGCAGGTGCGCACTGTATCCGTGGCCGACAACCGCTACCGGTATCCGCTGGCGCTGGCACTGGCGCTGATGGCGCTGGACATCTTGCTCACCGTTCGCGTAATCAAGCTATGAAGCACGCAAGTATAATATTGCTGACGCTGCTGGGAGGCTGGGGCAGTTTGAGTGGCATCCACGACCGGAACGAGGCGGCGCAGCAGGCCCAGGCAGCCTACCGCAGCGCAGATTTTGCGCGGGCCACGCAACTATATAATAAGGCGGTGCAGGAGCTCGGTGCTACGGATGAGGCCATCCTGCTCAACCTGGGCCATGCCAGCACCCGGGCTGGCCAGACTGCCCTGGCCCGGAACGCCTACGGCCGGCTGCTGACCAGTCGCTCGGCGGTGGTGCGCAGCACTGCCCAGCAGCAGCTGGCCGTGCTGGCCACCCGCAAAGGCGACTACGCCCAGGCGTTGGGGCTGCTTCGGCAGGCCCTGCAAACCAATCCGGCCAATGCGCTGGCCCGCTACAACTACGAGGTAGTGAGCGACTACCTCACGCGGCGCCAGCAGGACCCGACCATTCCGCCGCCCGCTCCGGCCGAGGCTCCGCCCGGCACCGATGGCCAGCCGGATCAGTCGAATGGCCCGAGCCCGGCGCCGCAGCCCCGTGCCGGCCAGGACCGACCGGGCCAGCTCGACGACCCCAACAGCCCGCAGGACAAGCAAAACCCGGCGCAGCCCCAGGCTAACCCAAACGGCCAGCGCGACCCCAACCAGCCAAGCAACCAGCTCGGCAACAGCGCCAGCGGCAACTTTCAGCCGGGCCAGGGCGAGCAGCGCCGCGTGGCCCAGGGCAGCCAGCCCGGCAACACCCGCGGCTTCAGCAGCGCCCCTGATGGCCCGGAAGGCCGCAGCGGCACCAGCAGCCAGCCCGGCACCGAAACCGCCGCCCCCGACGAGGCTCAGCTACAAACCCAGCGGGCCCGCCTGCAGCAAATGAACCTGAGCAGCGGCCAGGCCCGGCAGATTCTGGAGGCCCTCAGCGCGGCCGAGCAGCAATACCTGCAGCAACTGCCCCGCCCGGCCACCGCCAAACCCGACCCCAACAAGCCCACCTGGTGAGGCAGTGGCAGCCAGCACCCGAAACCGGGCTGCCGGCCGCCTACAGCCCATTCCCCAATCACTCGTACCTTTACCCACAGATTCCAACCACTTCCCCACCCCCTGTTTTATGCAAATCAAAGAAGTAGTAATTGTATCGGCTGTTCGCACGCCCATCGGCTCGTTTGGTGGCAGCCTGGCCTCGCTGTCGGCTACGGAGCTGGGTGCCATTGCCCTGAAGGGCGCGCTGGAAAAGGCCGGCGTTGATGCCTCCGAAGTACAGCAGGTGATAATGGGCAACGTTATTTCGGCCAACCTGGGCCAGGCACCTGCCCGCCAGGCCGCCAAGAAAGCCGGCTTGCCCGATACGGTGGAGTGCACCACGGTGAATAAAGTGTGTGCTTCGGGCTCGAAAGCCATTATGTACGCCGCGCAGGCCATCATGCTAGGCCAGGCCGATGTGGTGCTGGCGGGCGGCATGGAAAGCATGTCGAACGTACCGTATTACCTCGACAAAGCCCGTTTCGGCGCCAAGTATGGCCACGGCCAGATGATTGACGGCCTGATGAAGGACGGCCTCTGGGACCCATACCACGACTTCGCCATGGGCGTAGCCGCCGACCGCACCGCCACCCACTACGGCATCACGCGCGAAGACCAGGACGCCTTTGCCCAGCAGAGCTACGAGCGGAGCGCTGCCGCCGCCCAGGCTGGCAAGAAGAAAGACGAAATTGTGCCCGTGACCATCACGGTGCGCGGCAAGGAAACCGTTATCAGCGACGACGAAGAGTACACCAAGGCTGATTTCAGCAAGTTCGCGGCCCTCAAGCCCGCGTTCGGCAAAGAAGGCTCCGTGACGGCCGCCAACGCGTCTACCCTCAACGACGGCGCTGCTGCCGTGCTGCTGATGAGCCGCGAGAAAGCCGAGGCCCTGGGCGTGAAGCCGCTGGCCATCGTGCGCGGCTTTGCCGATGCCGAGCAGGCCCCAGAGTGGTTCACGACCACGCCGTCGCTGGCTATTCCGAAGGCGCTGAAGCACGCCGGTCTGGAGGCTTCGGAAGTGGATTTCTACGAAATCAACGAGGCTTTCTCGGTGGTTTCGCTGGCCAACAACAAGCTGCTGAACCTGGAAGGTAAAAACGTGAACGTGTACGGCGGGGCCGTGAGCCTGGGCCACCCGCTCGGCGCTTCCGGTGCCCGCATCGTGACGACGCTGTTGAACGTGCTGCAGAACGAAGGCGGCAAAATCGGCGTGACCGGCATCTGCAACGGTGGCGGCGGAGCCAGCAGCATCGTGCTGGAGAAACTCTAATCACGGATTTAACCGGATTATTCGGATTTCACGAATTTTGTAGTCGATTTCCGAAGTAACATAAGGCCCTGCCGCGCTGAAGCGGCAGGGCCTTATGTTTGGCTGGATATTTTTGGAAACCTCAACCACTCTGCGTGCCTTGGTGCCGCCTTAGTGCATCGGCGCAGAAAACCTGCGGCTGCACTATCTCACCCGGACTTTCGTTCTTGCCGCTATGAAAAGAACTGCTTTTGCCCTGCTCCTGCTCACGGCCGCTACCTCGGCCCAGGCCCAGAAGATGCGGCGCTTCACCACCTACTTTGATTCCACTAACACCCGCAAGCGCGAAATCTACTCGGCCGTGGTGGCCGGCGACACGGTGATGGAAGGGCCCTACAAACGGTTTTACCGCTCCGGCAAGCTGGAAGCCCAGACCCGCTATGCCGGCGGCAAGCGCGACTCCAGCTACGTGGAGTTTCATCCGAACGGGCAGCGCCGCCTGGAGGTGACGTATCAGCAGGGCGTGCGCCAAGGCCCGTTCAAAACCTACTACGAAACCGGCAAACCCGCCCAGGAAGGCACCTACGACAACGACCAGCCCACCGGCACGCTGCGCTACTACCACCCCAACGGCGAGGTGAAGCTGGAAACCACGCTGGCCGCCGGCCAGCCCGCCGGGGCTGTGCGTGAGCTATATCCGTCGGGCAAGCCCAAGGTGGAAATCACCTACCAGAACGGGCAGGCCAACGGCCCGGTGAAAACCTACTACCCCAACGGCCAGCTGCAGAGTGAAGCCACCTACAGCCGCGGCCTGCTGGCCGGCCCCTACAAAACCTACTACGACAACGGCCAGACCGAAACCGAAGTGCTGGCCGACAAGTCGGGCAAGGGCAGCTACCGCAGCTACTACCGCTCCGGCAAGCTCCAGACCGAGGGCAGCTACGTGGCCAGCACCTTCGCGGGCCGCGCCGTGAAAAACCCACTCGGCGACGACCTCACCAAGCAGGCCCGCAGCCTGGCCGGCGGTACTTCTAACCTCGAAGGCCCCGCCAAAGCCTACTACGAAAGCGGCGCCCTCAAAAGCAAGATGACCTACCGCCAGGGCGTACTGACGGGCACGCAGGAGGATTTTTATGAGTCGGGGAAGCCGGAGCAGAAGATCGAGCACGCCAACCAGGGGCGCGACCGTAAAGTGACGGCCTATTTCGAGGACGGCACCGTGAAGGCCGAGCAGCAGTTCAAGGCCGGGCAGCCGGCCGGGCAGTGGCGCACCTTCCACCCTGGCGGCAAGCAGCCCGCCACCCAGGAAACGTATGTGAATGGGCGCCTGGCCGGCGAGAAGCTGAGCTACTCGCCCACCGGCACCGTCCTTAGCAAGCTGGTTTATGAGAACGGCAAGCCCACCGGCCTCGGCCAGGAGTTTTATGAGTCGGGCAAGCTGAAGGCGGAAACCATCTACGTGAAGGGCCTCAAGACGGGCACCTTCCGCCAGCTGCGCGAAGACGGCACCCCGGAAATAAGTGGCTTCTACCGCAACGGCAAGCAGTCGGGCGTCTGGACCACCTTCGGCCCAGATGGCAAGACCGTGCAGGAAAAGGTCACCTACCGCAACGGCCAGCTAGTGCCCGAAGGCACAGCCGCCCCGGCACCGAAAGCCCCCGCCACCAGAGGCCCGGTGAAAAAGAAATAGCCTCACCAGCACCCCCAAAACGATACGCGGCGCTGGCCGGAGACGCTTCCCGATGGGTGGCGCTGCTCCGGCCGGCGCCGCGTGCTTTTTTGGGTAGCGTCTGAAATATCAACGAAGATGGCGGCCGTGGGCAGCCGTGGCTGCACCAGGGCTGATACGCGCAGTTTGGACGACAGCCAGCGAGGAAATAGGGAAAGCCAGGAGAGTCGACAAATAAAGTTGCCACCTCAGGCTACCCTTTGGCGCCGAGGCGCATCTATCTACCCGAACGCCGAAGGAACCTGTTTAGCATGCTTTAAAGAAGGTTTTTTGCTGCCTTCCAGCAAACATCGGACACTCTTAAGCCCCCTATTCTACAACCTGATAACCGCGTAACACAAAATTAATTTCACCAGTACCTTGCGTCACATAGTACCTTTACTTACCTTTGGATCATTAAGTAGCAAATCTCTCAGCTGCCTGTGCTGCTCCTGAACCGGAGCCCACCCGCGGCCACCGCCAGACACCTCCGCGCCAATCGGGCCGGCAGTAGGCAGTTCGCTCGAAAACCTCGTTTCCGGCTGCTGTCCGCGTGTTTTGGCTTCTCTGGCACCTCAGGTATGTCCTGAGCGTGGCCCCTCTTTTTCGTGCCTTTGTCACGGGCAAACAGCCTCCCAGCGGAACCGCGGCCGCCTGGAACGGCACCCCTTTGCCTGGTTTGTTTTTCAACTCACCACTCCCCATGACTTCCTCTACGTCTTTCAGCCAGGCCCTCAAAGGCCTGGGGTTCCTCGCTATGCTCGCTCCGCTGACCGCAGCAGCCCAACAGCCAACCGGCGCGGTTTCCGGCACCCTCCTCGACCAAACCAGCGGGCAGCCGCTGCCTTTCGCCAACGTGGTGGTACTCCGGGCCCAGGATTCCACGTTTGTGAGCGGCACCCAAACCGGCGAAAACGGCACCTTCGAGCTGGCTTCGCTGGGGCTGGGCTCTTATCTGCTGAAGGCTTCGGCCATTGGCTACCAGGGATTTCGCCGGAAAGTGGCGCTGAGCAGTACGGCGCCCAGCGTCCGGCTGGGAACTCTGAAACTGGTTCCGACCGCCACCCAGCTCAAGGGCGTGACGGTAACCGGCGAGCGGGCCACCATTGAAAATGAGCCCGGCAAGCGCGTTATCAACGTGGAAAAAGACCTGGCCAGCGTGGGCGGCATGGCTACCGACGTGCTGCGCAACGTGCCCTCGGTGGCCGTGGATGCCAACGGCGCAGTGAGCCTGCGCGGCTCGGCCAACCTGACGATTCTTATCGACGGCAAGCCCTCGGGCGGTAGCAACGGCGGCCCCGGCCTGCGCCTCGACCAGATTCCGGCTTCCCGCATTTCGCGTATCGAGGTGATTACCAACCCCTCGGCCAAGTACGACGCCCAGGGTACGGCCGTGCTGAACGTGATTCTGAAAAAGCAGACCAAAAACGGCGTAAACGGCCAGGCCAGCCTGCTGGGCGGCACCGGCGACAAGTATAACGCCAGCCTCAGCCTGAACCGGCACCAAGGCAAGAGCAACCTGAGCGCGAGCTACGACCGCCAGGATGAGCACTACCGCAACCGCACCAACAACCGCCAGACCTCCGGCGACGTGACCACCCGCCAAGACGGCACCGGCCGGGAGCGGAACGACTCCCACTCCCTGCGCCTCGGCTTGGATTACGAGCTGACGCCTGAGCAAAGCCTGAGTTTGAGCGTTGCGCCCACCTGGCAGCACGAGCAGGACCTGGGCTTCCAGCGCCTCAGCACCGAGCGGGCCGGCCAGCCCACCACTACCCAACTGGGCCAGCAGGAGCTAAACGTGGATGTGCGCATACTGGAAAACGTGGGCAGCTACCGCCGCACCTGGGAAGCCCACAAAGGCCGCGAGCTGACGGCCGTGGGCGGCGCGGTGCTGATAGACGCCAAGGTGCCCGTGACCCAGACGCTGGAAGCCGGCGCCCTCAGCGGCTGGCGGCAGCAGATGGATGTGCAGGCCCGCATCTATTTCGCCCAGATCGACTACACCCACCCGCTGGCCGGCAACAAGGGCAAGCTGGAAACCGGCCTGAAAGTGCAGCAGCAGCGCAGCAACGGCATTGCCGACCTGTTTGCCCTCCAGCCCGACGCCCCCGGCCAGTACGTCCGCGACCCGGCCCGCTCCCTGGCCTACGACTTCCGCGAAACCGTGCCGGCCGCCTACGCCAACTTCCAGCGCGGCTGGAACGGCTGGAACGCCCAGGCCGGTTTGCGCACCGAGTACACCAACACCAACGGGGCCGTAAACGGCGGCCAGGGCAAGTTTCAGCTCGATTACCTGGGCCTGTTCCCCACCGCCAGCATCAGCCGGGGCATGGGCCGGGCCGATTCTACCAAGGGCGGCGCGCAGCCGCAGCAGCTTTCCTTCAGCTACGCCCGCCGCCTCAACCGCCCCGATTTCATGCAGCAGTTGGCCGTGCCGCTGTACCAGGATCCGCGCTTCTACCGCCTCGGCAACCCCGCACTGCGCGCTGAGTTCAGCCAGAACCTGGAAGTAGGCCACCAGCTGAGCCTGCCCGGCGGGGCCGAAATTACCACCACCCTGTTCGGCCGCTTCACCAGCAACGCCATCCAGCGCCTGCGCAACGTGGATACGCTGGCTACCAACCTCAACCCTGCCGCCGGACTGGTGCTGGTGGAAACCTACCGCAACGCCGGCACCACCGCCAACGTGGGCCTGGAGATGACCTGGGCCCAGCCCCTCACGGCCTGGTGGCGCGTGCAGGCCAGCGGCTCGCTGTACCGCACCCAGTTCCAGACCAACGCCGAAAACACCGTGGACCGCCGCGCGTTGGCCGGCAACGTGCGCCTGAACCAGAACTTCACGCCCACGCCTACCCTGGATGTGCAGCTAACCGGCCAGTACAACTCGGCCATCCTCACGGCCCAGGGCCGCCGCCTGGCCTACGGGGGCATTGATGTGGCCCTGCGCCAGCGTCTGTGGCAGAACCGCGCCGCCCTCACCCTGCGCGTGTCCGATGTGCTGAACACACAGGTGCGCCGCTCCATTGTCGATTCGCCCGACCTCACAGCCAGCCTCTACACCAAGCCCGAAACGCGGGTGGGCTGGCTGGGCTTCACCTGGTACGTAGGCGCCTCCAAAGCCAAAGCCGGCCGCATCGATGGCGCGCCCAAAGGCGGTGGCGGCGGCTTCGGCGGCTAGCCTTCACTTCCCCGTTGATTTGGGTCGGCGCGCTGCTCTGGCAAATGCCTGAAAATTTCCTTCCCCGTTCAGGCATCCTTCCCCAAACACTTACCATCTATCAACCAGAAGATCAGCTGCTTCGCATACAACTAACACCTACTCCCGGCCGGACCCCGTTTTCGTTTCCTGCCGCTGTTGTCCCGCCAATTTGGGTGGCGGGGTCTGGTCCTGGCCTGCGCCCATAGCGCGCCGGGTGTTCCACCTGCTTTTCTCACTTGCTCCCGGTTTTCGCCGGCCCGTTGGGGCCGACTGACGGGCAGCGCCTTGCCTTCTCATTCCAATCTTTCTGAGCATCATGAAAACGTCCTTTTTGAATCGCACCCTTCTTGGCTTCATTTCTTCGCTGGCTGTACTGCAGCTTTCGGCCCAGGTGCTGGGCCACGGCACCGTCAGCGGCAGTCTCCGCGACGGCGACACCCAGGAGCCCATTCCGTACACCAGCGTGGTAGTGCTGCGCGCCGACAACCACCAGCTGGCCGCCGCCGGCACCACCGACGCCAACGGCAACTTCAAGTTCCACTACCTGCCACTGGGCCGCTACATCGTGCAATCGACGGCGCTTGGCTACCAGCCCCTGCAGCCTACGGTAGCGTTCCGCCCCCTGCACAACCGCCAGCAGCTGGGCACGCTCACGCTGCAGTCGTTGCCGGGGCAGCCGGTTGTAGTGGGTACCCGCCAGGCCGTGGCCCAGCGCAGCAGTACCCAGCCAACCAACGTGCCGGCGCAGCGCTTGGGCTCCTAGCCATCAAAAAACAGCTATACTAGCTCCACGGAGACGATGAACCACGGTAATTAGCTATAGCTATAGTACCTTTTGACACGTGGCACCACGGCTTACGGAGCAGTGGTGCCATTGGTATGATGCGGCGCTGACCAGGACTCATGGTCGGTGCATGCAGGAAGACGCGGTAAATCCCGGGCCACCGCCGAACTTGCGGGCTATGTCGGCCGCCTTTACCGCTTTTATCCTGTTGCTGATGACCGGCGCCCTGCTGCCCGTCAACCGCCGGTTCCGGCAGACGCCCGACGGCGTGCCCGTGTTCGTGGTATCCAACGGCACCCACACCGACGTGGTGCTGCCGCTGCAGGAGCCGCGCACCGGCATCAGCTGGCTGCCCCACCTGCCCGATTCCACGCTGCGGGCCCGGTTCGGCAGCTACCCCTACGCCGCGTTCGGCTGGGGCAGCGAAGGATTCTATTTGGCTTCTTACGGCCACCAGCTGCCGGGCCCCGGCGTAGTGCTGCGGGCCGTGGTGCCGGAACCCACGCTCATGCACGTGCGGTTTCTGCGCCAGGCCCCGGTGGCCGGCTCCCACGTGGTGCCGCTGCGCATTTCGGTGGCACAATACCAGGCGCTGGCCGCTCAGGTGGCCGCCTCGTTTCAGGCCGATAGCCTGCAGCACTACCAGCTGCGCAACGCTGCCGGCTACACGCCTACCGACTTTTTCTTCCGGGCCACCGGCCGCTACCACGCCCTGCGCACCTGCAACGACTGGACCGTGCGCACCCTGCGCCGGGCCGGGCTGCGGGTGCCGCTGAAGTCGCCGCTGGCGGCGCCGGTGCTGGTGCAGGCGCGGCGGGCGCGCTAAGCGGCCGCGCGTTTGCTTACCTTCGCGCCATCAATCCGCACAGTTCCTGATGAGCGTTCAAAAACCCAGCATCCCGCGCGGCACCCGCGACTTTGGCCCGGCCGTGGTGGCCCGCCGCAACTATATTTTCGGCGTTATTCGCCGCGTGTTCGAGAAGTTCGGCTACGCCCCGCTCGAAACCCCGACCCTGGAGAATCTGTCGGTGCTGACCGGCAAGTACGGCGACGAAGGCGACCAGTTGCTGTTTAAAGTCCTGAACTCCGGCGACTTCGCCAAGGACGTGACGCCCGACGACCTTGGGGCCGACAACCGCAGCAAGCGTCTGCTGCCCAAAGTGGCCGAAAAAGGCCTGCGCTACGACCTCACGGTGCCTTTCGCGCGCTACGTGGTGATGAACCGCGGCACGCTCACGTTCCCGTTCAAGCGCTACCAGATCCAGCCCGTGTGGCGCGCCGACCGGCCCCAGCGCGGCCGCTACCGCGAGTTTTATCAGTGCGACGCCGACGTGGTGGGCACCGACTCGCTGCTCTGCGAAGCCGAAATCGTGCTGATGATGAGCGAGGTGCTGACCACGCTGGGCCTCACCGACCACACCATCAAAATCAACCACCGCCGCGTGCTGGGCGCTTTCTACCAGGCACTGGGCGGCGAGGGCACCGAAACCGACCTGTTCGTGGCCATCGACAAGCTCGACAAGATCGGGCGCGAAGGCGTGGAAAAGGAGCTGGCGGAGCGTGGCTTCTCGGCGGCGGCTATTGAGCGGCTGTTTGATTTGCTGGGCGTGGAAGGCAGCTTCGAGGAGAAACTGGAGCGCCTGCTGGCCGGCTTCGTGACGGCCGGCGTGGCCCCCGATAACGCCACCGCCGACGGCTACAAAGGCCTGCAGGACCTGAAGCGCGTGCTGGACTACCTGCGCGGCTTCGGCTTCGAGAAGTGGGATAACCTGGCGTTCGACGTGACGCTGGCCCGCGGCCTGAGCTACTACACGGGCTGCATCTTCGAAATCAAGATCAACAACGTGAACATGGGCAGCGTGAGCGGCGGCGGCCGCTACGACAACCTCACCGGGGCCTTCGGGCTGCCAGGCGTGTCGGGCGTGGGCTTCTCGTTCGGCGTCGACCGCCTCTACGACTGCTTGGAGGAGCTAAAGCTGTTCCCGGAAGCCGTGGCTACCACTACCCGCTGCCTGCTCACCAACTTCGACGCCGAAGGCGAGCTGGCTATGCTGCCGGTGCTGCGCCAGTTGCGCGAGGCCGGCGTGGCCAGTGAGTTGTTTCCGGAGGCCGGCAAGCTGGGCAAGCAGTTCAAGTTTGCTGATGCCAAGGGCATTCCCTACGTGCTCATCCAGGGTCCTGAGGAGCGCGCCGCCGGCCTGTTCAAGCTCAAAACCCTGGCCAGCGGCGAGGAGCGCACCGTTTCGCTGGCCGACGTGCTGGTCGAGCTGGCGCAGTAGCCGGGGCGGCCGGAGCATCGTCCAAACCAGAGCCCGTCATGCCCCGCCCGGCATGGCGGGCTTTTTTGTTGCGCGGGAAAACCTCACTTTTACTTTCCACCCCAGCCCACCCGCTGCTTTTCGCCGCCCATCATGCCCGACGACTACGTTCTTTCGCCCGCCACCCACCTCGACCTCGCCACCCTCGACCAGCTGCTGCGCACCAAAGCCCGCGTGGTTTTAGGCGACGACGCTCGCCAGCGCATTGCCATCTGCCACCAGTACCTGCACGACCGGCTGGAACACTCCGACGCACCGGTGTACGGCATCAATACCGGCTTCGGGGCACTCTGCAACCAAACCATTGTGGCCGGACAGCGCCAGCAGCTACAGCAGAACCTGATGATGTCGCACGCCTGCGGTACGGGCGAGGAGGTGCCGGCCGAGTTGGTGCGCCTGATGCTGCTGCTGAAAGTGCAGAGCCTGAGCTACGGCCACAGCGGGGTGCAGGTAGCCACCGCCCAACGCCTGCTCGATTTCTACAACCGCGGCATGCTGCCGGTGGTGTATCAGCAGGGCTCGTTGGGAGCCAGCGGCGACCTGGCCCCGCTGGCACATCTGTGTCTGCCGCTGCTGGGGCTGGGCGAAGTCAACTACGAAGGCTACCGCCTGGCCGCGGCCGACGCCATGAGCCTATTCAGCTGGGCGCCGCTCACGCTGGAAGCCAAGGAAGGCCTGGCGCTGCTCAACGGCACCCAGTTTATGCTGGCCTACGCCGTGCACGGGCTGCTGCGGGTGCAGCGCCTGCTGGCCGCCGCCGACATCATCGGGGCGCTTTCGCTGGAGGCGTTTGATGGGCTGCCGGAGCCGTTTGATGCGCGCCTGCACCAGCTGCGGCCCCACGCCGGGCAGGTGGCGGTGGCGGGCCGCGTGCGGGCGCTGCTGGCCGGCTCCGAGCTGCAAAGCCAGCCCAAAACTGCCGTGCAGGACCCCTACTCGTTCCGGTGCATGCCCCAGGTGCACGGCGCCTCCCGCGACGCCGTGGCCTACGTGCAGCAAACCGTGGAAACCGAGTGCAACGCCGTCACCGACAACCCCAACATCTTCCCGGCCGACGACGCCATCCTGAGCGGCGGCAATTTCCACGGCCAGCCGCTGGCCCTGGCCCTGGACATGCTGGCCATTGCCACCGCCGAAATCGGTAGCATTTCGCAGCAGCGCACCACCCAGCTTATTGGCGGGCAGCGCAGCCTGCCGCCGTTTCTGGTGGCCGAGCCCGGCCTGAACTCGGGCCTGATGATTCCGCAGTACACTGCCGCCGGCATCGTGAGCCAGAACAAGCAGCTCTGCACCCCGGCCTCGGTGGACAGTGTAGTGAGCAGCAACGGCCAGGAAGACCACGTGAGCATGGGCGCCAACGCCGCCACCAAGGCCCTGCGCGTGGTGCAGAACGTGGAGCAGCTGCTGGGCATCGAGCTGTTGAACGCCACCCAGGCCTTGGAATTCCGGCGGCCCGCCCGCACCTCGGAGGCGCTGGAGCAGGTGGTGGCCGCGTTCCGCGAGAAAGTGTCTTTCGTGAGCCACGACCGGGTGCTCTACTCCGACCTGCACGCCGCCGCCGACTTCGTGCGCAGCTACCAGTGGCAGTAGGCGGCGGCGCGCTGTGCCACAGCCACCGGTCCTAGACATGAAGGCCGACGGCGGCGGCGTATGCCGATTGTGGGTATCTTGGCGTTACCGTCCGGCCGGGGTTTGCTCCGTTTCATCTGCTGCTATTTTATGCGTTCCGTGAAGTTTCTCTACATCTGGTTGTTGCTGGGGATGCTGCTGGCCCCTGCCGCACCTGCCCTGGCCCAGGCCTGCACCTCCTCGCCGAATCCGCCCGCCTGCACCTTCGTGGCGGTGGATGTGCAAACCAACCGCGTTGTAGAAAAGCTGTGCGTGGGCCGCTCCGTCCGCTTCGACTTGTGCTCGGGACGGCCGCCGCTGGTGTATTTCTACCAGGTTCTGCCCGGCACCAACGCCTACCCCAACCCCTGCGGCCCCGGCCTGCGCCCGTCGCCTTTCGTTTACACGCCCACGGCCGCCGGCCCCGTCACGGTCACCGAAAACGGCCAGGCGCAGTCGAGTGGCGGGGTTTCCACTATCTATTTCCGGGTATTCGAGGTCTACGACAATCCCATGCCGGCCTTCACGGTGGCGGCCTGCTCGCCGGGCTTTGTGCAGGTGACGCTGCCCGGGGCTCCTTATAACAGCTACACCGTCCAGATTGGCAGCAGCACGTTTGCGGCCCAGCCCGGGCAGGTGCGCACGTTTCCGGTGCCGCCCGGCGCCACGTCCGTCACGGTGGCCGGCGTCTACTCCGACAGCGACCTGTGCACCCGCTCGGCCACGCAGCCGCTGCCGCAGCTGGCCGCGCCGGGGCCGCTGATTATTCAGCGCCTGAGCGTGCAGAACAGTTCAGTAGTGCTGGAAACCGCGCCGCTGGTAGCCGGCTATTCCTACACGGTCGAGCAGGCCGATTTCGCTACGCCAGCCACCTTCCAGGCGGTGCCTGGGGCGGTGGCCAACGGTCTGAGCGGCTTCACGGTGCCGGCCGGCCGGCCCGGCTACTACCGCCTGCGCCGCACCGACATCTGCCAGCAGGCCCAGGCTGTTTCCGAGCCGGTGAGCACGCTCACGCTGACGGTCCAGCCGGCTGAGCGCCGCAACGAGCTGGCCTGGCAGCTCGGCCCCAACCCTGCCACCTACGAGCTGACACGCAACGGCACGCCCCTGCCCGCCCCGCCGCCCGCCGCCCGCGCCTACTCCGATACGGCCGTGGCCTGCGGCATCCGCTACACCTACCGCCTCACGGCGCGCTATGCGGGCGGGGTTTCATCGGTTTCGGAGGCTGTATCGGTGGTGGCCACGGCCACGCAGGCGCCGGCCACGCCCCGGCTGCTGGCGACCTTCGATGAGCGTAACCGGGTGGTGCTAACGGCTAGTGTGGCCCGCTTCCCCAGCACCGGCCAGCTCACCTACCTGCGCAACAACACTGTGCTGGGCACCACGGCGGCCCGCACGCTCCGCGATTCGCTGGCCAGCTACAGCCCCGATTCGGCGCCGTGCTACCAGGTGCGGTTCGAGGACGACTGCGCCAACCGCTCGGCGGCTAGTGCGGCCTTCTGCCCGGCGGTGCTGGCGGCCGAGCTGGCCGGCACCCGCAACTCGGCGGTGCGGCTGCGGTGGTCGGGGCTGCGGGGCGCCCCCGCCGCCGCCACCGATTCGGTGCGCTACCGCCTGCTGGTGCTCAACCCCGACAACACGGTGCGCAACAGCTACGCCGTGAGCTCCCGCGGCACCTACCTCGACCAGCTGCCCCCCACCGACCTGCAGGCCGTGCGCTACCGCCTGGAGGTAACGGGCGCGGGCCTGCCTACCGCCAGCTACTCCAACATTGCCAGCGCGGTGCGCCCCCTCGAAGCCTACGTGCCGACGGCCTTCACCCCCAACGGCGACGGCCTCAACGATGTGCTGGAAGTGAAAGGCCGTTTTCTGCGCTCCTATACCTTCACGGTGGTCGACCGCAACGGCCAAGAAGTTTTCCGCGGCACCGACCGCACCCAGGCCTGGGACGGCCGCATCCGGGGCCAGCAGCCGGTGCTGGGGGCCTACGTCTGGCGGTTTGAAGCCGTAGATGCCGCCGGCAAAACCGTAGTGCAGCACGGCACCGTCACGATAGTAAAATAAGCCCCACGCCACCGTACACGCCGGTTGTGCGGTGGTGGCCGGGTTCGGCCCCTGGCTTTCAGGTAGGCGAAGCAGCCGGGCCTTCCTCTACAATGCGCGGCAGAAAATGTAGCTCAACAGGCAGTTTTTGCGTAGGCAACATCCTGTTGTATCTGTTTTTCCGCCTATGCTGCTCGACGTCAAGCTTCCTGTTTACTACATTTTCAAGCGCATCCTGCCCGACATTCTGCGGGTGATGCTCATCTCCATCATCTTCCAGCTGCTGAAATACTTCTTTGGCCACTACCTGCCGCTGATTCCGTTGCAGCTGGCCACCATTCTGGGCAGCTCCATCTCCCTGCTGCTGGCCTTCAACGTCAGCCAGTCGTACGACCGGTGGTGGGAAGGCCGCAAGATCTGGGGCGCCGTCGTGAACGACTCCCGGACGCTGGTACTGCAGGTGCGCAGCTTTCTGCAGCCTGAGGCCCTTTCGGCACGCGAAGCGTCCGAGCACCTGACCGCCGTTGCTTACCGCCAGATTGCCTGGTGCTACAGCCTGGGCGAGTCGTTGCGCGGCCAGGACCCGATGCCTTCCCTGGCGAAGTTTCTGTCTGAACCCGACCTGGCCTACGCCCAGGCCCAGAAAAACCGCCCGCTGGCTTTGCTGGCCCTACACAGCACCCAGATCCGGGAGCTGCATCTGAAGCAGGCCGTTAACACTTTTCAGCAGGTGCAGCTTGATTCCACGCTGGTGCGCCTGTGCGAGACGATGGGCCAGGCCGAGCGCATCAAGAGCACGGTATTCCCGGCAAACTACCGGCTGCTGGTTCACTTCCTGATCTACCTGTTCCTGGGCACTTTGTCGCTGAGCCTGGTGGAGTCGATGGGCTTCTGGGAGGTGCCGGTGCTACTGCTCATTGCCACCACGTTCTTCCTGATTGAGCGCACGGCCCGCTACCTGCAGGACCCCTTCAACAATGCCCCCACCGACACGCCCGTTACGGCCATTTCCCGCAACGTCGAAATTAACCTGAAGCAGCTGCTGGAGGAGCCCAACGTGCCGGCGCCGCTTACGTCCGATACCTTCTACCTGATGTAGTCTGCTAAAATCCTGCTAACAGTGGCGGCCCACGCTGCCCCGGAAACGCCTTCACTGGCTTCTCTGGGGCAACGTGGGCCGCCACTGTTTTCACTAAATATCAAAGAAGAATAGATGCCTGCTACCACTAAATCCCTCATCTTGTAGCTGTCCGGCTCACGCGCCACACACACCAGCCGGTCCCAGCCAGCAGCCAGATCCTATCCTACGGGAACCAGATACAGGCGAAGCTTGTACTTATGAACGAATGATCATACATTTGCAGCACCCTATGGCTCCTACTTCCTCCGCTGATATTGCCGCCGACCTGAACATGTCCGTCGAGAAGATGGAAAAGGTGGCCTTTATCCTAAAGACGACGGCGCACCCCACCCGCATTGCCATCGTGCAACTGCTGGCCCAACACGACAGCCTGTCGGTGAACGATATTTGTGAGCGGCTTTCTATCGAGCAGAGTCTGGCGTCGCACCATCTGTCAGGCATGAAGCTCAAAGGCATCCTTAGCAGCTCACGCGAAGGCAAAAACGTCTTCTACAGCCTCAAAATGCGGGAAGTGGTGGACGTTATTCAGTGCCTGGCCGCCTGTACCTTCCTATGAGAGGTCGGGCTTTTTTTTGCCGAAACACATGAACATTTATTCATATTTTCATACGATTCCCTTTTCCTCATGCTGCATTTCTTGGGCTACTTCGCGGCGGTATTCATCGGGCTTTCACTGGGCATCATGGGGGGCGGCGGCTCTATCCTGACGGTGCCGGTGCTGGTGTATCTGCTGGGCGTGAGCCCGGTGCTGAGCACGGCCTACTCGCTTTTTGTGGTGGGCAGCACCGCGGTGGTGGGCGCCGCCGGGTATTTCCGCAAGGGCCTGGTATCGGTGCCCACGGCCCTGCTGTTTCTGGGGCCTTCGGTGGCGGCCGTGTTCTTAACCCGCAAGGTACTGATGCCGGCCATCCCGCATGAGCTGCTGCCACTGGGCGGCGGGCTAGTGCTTACCAAGGATCTGCTGGTGCTAGTGGCCTTTGCGGTGCTGATGGTGGTGGCCGCCGCGTCCATGATCCGGAGCCAGCCGGCCGCCGGCACTCCGGAGCTGGAGCCACCGCGGCCCCAGCGGCTAAACTATCCGCTCATTCTGGGCATCGGGCTGCTGGTGGGGCTGCTTACGGGGTTTGTGGGGGCGGGCGGGGGCTTCCTGATTATTCCGGCCCTGGTGCTGGGTGCGCGCCTGCCCATGAAGCTGGCCGTAGGCACTTCGCTGGCCATTATTGCCCTCAACTCGCTGATTGGCTTCACCGGCGACCTGAGCGCCGGCACGCTCATCGACTGGCCTTTCCTGATCGGCTTTCTGGCTTTTGCGCTGGCCGGCATTGTGCTGGGCACCTACCTGGCGCGTTTCATCCCCGGCGCCCGCCTGAAGCCGGCTTTTGGCTGGTTCACGTTGGCCATGGGCACCTTTATTCTGCTGCGCGAGCTGGTTTTCTGATCCACTGACACCTGCCGCGGCAGTTCCGGCTCTGCCAGCTACACGCCCTACGGGGCGTTGCAGCTGCAACGTTTCTCCCCCCTTTACTGCTTGCCCCATGAAAATCGAACAGTTTGAAGACAAGGGCCTGGCCCACTTTTCCTACGCCATCCTGAGCGAGTGCGCCCGCGAAATCGTGCTCATCGACCCCGCCCGCAACCCGCAGCCCTACTACGATTTTGCCGCCGCGCACGCCGCCAGCATCGTGAGCATCATCGAAACCCATCCGCACGCTGACTTCGTGAGCAGCCACCTGGAAATTGCCCAGACCACGGGCGCCACCATCCGGGTAAGCAGGCTGCTGGGGGCTGATTACGCCCACGAGGCTTTCGATGAGGGCCAGGAATTCACGATGGGTAAGCTCACGTTTCGGGCGCTGAATACGCCGGGGCACTCGCCCGACTCCATCAGCATCGTGCTCAGCCGCGAAGGCCAGGACGTGGCCGTTTTCACCGGCGACACGCTGTTTGTGGGGGATGTGGGGCGGCCCGATCTGCGGGAAAAGGCCGGCAACCTGACTGCCAAGCGCGAGGAGCTGGCTCGCCAGATGTACCACAGCACCCGCGAAAAGCTGCTGCCACTGGCTCCCGAAGTGCTGGTATACCCGGCGCACGGCGCCGGCAGCCTGTGTGGCAAGGCCCTGGGCGGCGCCGGCAGCAGCACCATCGGGGCCGAAAAAGCCGGCAACTACGCCCTGCAGCCCATGAGCGAAGCCGACTTTGTGCGCGAGCTGCTGTCCGATCAGCCCTTCATCCCGAAATACTTCGGCTACGACGTTGCCCTCAACAAAGCCGGGGCCCCCACTTACGCGGCGGGGGTGCGGCAGGTGCCGCGCCTGCCCACCGGCGCGCCCCTGGAAAGCGGCGTACTAGTGGTGGATGCGCGCCCCGAGGCCGAGTTCAAGCAGGGCCACGCAGCCAGCGCGCTCAACATTCAGCAGGGCGGCAAGTTTGAAAACTGGCTGGGCTCTATCGTGGGCCCGGCGGAGCGCTTCTACCTGGTGGCCGCCGACGAAGCGCAGCGCGAAAACCTGATCGAAAAAGCCGCCAAAATCGGCTACGAGCCCCTGATTGCGGGGGCTATTGTCGGCACGCCCGACGCCACAGCCACCCTGCCCTTGCTAGATGTCGAGCAGTTTCGGCAGCAGCCGGGCGCCTACACCATCGTGGATATCCGCAGCGCGGCAGAGGCCAGCACCGAGCCGCTGTTTGCGGGGGCGCTGAGCATTCCGCTGCCCGAGCTGCGCGAGCGGGCCCACGAAATTCCGGCCGGCAAGCCGGTGGTGGTGCACTGCGCGGGCGGCTACCGCTCAGCCGCGGGCAGCAGCATCGTGGCGCCTGCTCTGCCCGGCACGCCAGTGTATGATCTGGGCGAGGCGGTCCGGTCGTTCCAGGGGGCTGCGGCGGCACACTAGGCTGCGTTTTCTGTTTTTTTCCTTGCTCGTTTTTTTTGATGACTGACTTTCTGCAACAATCCTGGCCGTGGTACGTGGCTGGTCCCCTGATCGGGCTTACGGTACCGGCGCTGCTGCTCATCGGCAACAAAGCGCTGGGCATCAGCAGCTCGCTGCGCCACGTGTGCGCTGCTTGCGTGCCGGCCGGCATTCCGTTTCTGACTTACAACTGGCGCAAGGAAGTCTGGAACCTGTGGTTCGTGCTCGGCATTGGGCTGGGCGGCTTCCTAGGCTACCAGGTGCTGGGCCACCCGGCCACGGTGGCCATTTCGCCGGAAACCGTGCACGACCTCCGTACCCAGCTGCACCTGACCGACTTTTCGGGTTTGCTGCCCCGGGAGCTTTTTGCCCTGGAAAACCTGGCCACCTGGAAAGGCTGGGTATTTATGGTGCTGGGGGGCTTTCTGGTGGGATTTGGCACGCGCTACGCCGGCGGCTGCACTTCGGGCCACGCCATTTCGGGACTTTCCAACCTGCAGTGGGTATCACTGGTGGCGGTAGTAGGCTTCTTCGCCGGCGGCCTCCTGATGACCTGGGTGATTTACCCGCTGCTGTTCTGACGGCATTTGCCACGCCCTAAAGACGGGTATATGCAAGTCCCTGACCCTAAGACCCCAATACCCAAAAAATGAAAAACCTCAAATACCTGGTGCTGGGCGTACTGTTCGGCATCATCCTTACCAAAAGCGAAGTAATCAGCTGGTTCCGGATTCAGGAAATGTTCCGGTTTCAGGCCTTTCACATGTACGGCGTCATCGGCTCGGCCCTTTTTGTGGGGCTAGTATCTATTCAGCTCATCAAGCGCTACCACCTTAAAACCCTCACCGGCGAAGAAATTCACCTGGCCGACAAGCAGTACAACCACGGCGTCTGGATCGGGGGCATCCTGTTCGGGCTGGGCTGGGCCATCACCGGCGCCTGCCCCGGCCCGCTGTTTGCCCAGCTCGGCAGCGGGGCCGGCGCCGCCGCCGTCATGATTCTGGCGGCGCTGGCCGGCACCTGGACATACAGCGCGCTGCGCGAACGGCTGCCGCACTAACAGCATCGCCGCGCATAAGCACCTGTTGCATAACTGCTTTCCAGTTGCATTGCGGGAGGCGCGGCGGCCGCAACCGCAGGATCTTGCAGGCTGCCCCGCCTATTCTTGCTTTTCGGGCGTATGCGTACTGTAAATTGCGCCCGATTTCCGCCGCCCTTGGCTTGTACAGCTGCCTGACAGGCACTGCCCCCAACCGGCCGTCGACGCAGCCAGGCCGGCCCCGGCCTTTTCCCTAACCTACTTCCGGCCCGCCGGAAATAACGACGCAGAACCTATGTTTGATATGATGGGCATGATGGGCAAAATGAAAGAGCTGCAGGAGAAAATGCAGCAGGCCCAGCAGGAAATGCAGTTTGTGACGGCCACCGGCGAAGCCGGCGGCGGTCTGGTGCGCGCCACGGCCAACGGCCAGCGCCGCGTGATTAAGCTCGAAATCGACGACTCGCTGCTCTCCGACCGCGAAATGCTGGCCGACCTGGTAGTGGCCGCCGTGAACAAAGCCCTCGACGAAGCCGGTGACAAGGCCAAGGAAGAGCTGAAGCGCAAAACCAGCGGCCTGATTCCCAACATTCCCGGCCTCGACCTCGGCGGCTTTGGCCTCTAGTAGCGCTCCGGAAACGGCAGCTGCCTGCGCCGATGTGGCGGTAGTAATCCTGAACTGGAACGGGCGGGATTTCCTGCGCCGGTTTCTGCCATCGGTGCTGGCGCACTCTGAGGGAGCCGCCATTTTCGTGGCCGACAACGCCTCCACCGACGATTCGGTGGAGGTAGTGCGGCAGGAGTTTCCAGCCGTGCAGGTGGTACAGCTGGCCGATAACCTGGGCTTTTGCCGGGGCTACAACGCTGCGCTGGACGAGGTGCGCCGGCTGGGCCCGTTGACCGGCGACACCAACCCGACCCGGCCGCCGGCTGAGCGCGGCCGAGACCGGACCGATACCTTCGGGTTCCGGTACTACGTGCTGCTCAATTCCGACGTGGAAGTAACGGCGGGCTGGCTCTCGCCCCAGCGGGCGCTGCTGGAAAGCCGGCCCCAGGCCGCAGCGTGCCAGCCCAAAATCCGGCAGTACAGCCCCGACCCGGTCCAACGGGAACTGCTGGAATACGCCGGCGCCGGCGGTGGCTACCTCGACCGGTTCGGCTACCCCTTCTGCCGCGGCCGCCTCTTCGACACCCTCGAAACCGACCACGGCCAGTACGACGACCCGCGCCCGGTGGCCTGGGCTACCGGGGCCTGCATGCTGGTGCGGGCTTCCGCCTGGCACGCGCTGGGCGGGCTGGAGTCCACGTTCTTTGCCCACATGGAGGAAATCGACTTGTGCTGGCGCCTCTGGAATGCCGGCCACGAGGTGTGGTACCACGGCGGCAGCACGGTGTTTCATGTGGGCGGCGGCACGCTGCACAAGTCCAACCCACGCAAAACCTACCTCAACTTCCGCAACGGCCTGGCCTTGGTCTACAAAAACACCCACGCCCGCGAGCTGACCACCACGCTGGCCGTGCGGGTGCTACTCGACTGGGTGGCGGCTCTGCGCTTCCTGCTGCAAGGCGCCCTGCCCGATGCCCGCGCCATCGTGCGCGCCCAGCGCGACTTCTACCGCCGCCGCGCTTATTGGCAGCAGCAGCGGCAGCAGTTTCCGCCGCGGCTTACGCTGGCCGAGCGCCCCGGCGTATTTCGCGGCAGCCTCGTGTGGGCCTATTTCGGGCAGGGCAAGCGGAAGTTTTCGGAGCTGGATGCAGATTTACTAAATTGAGCAGCAGGCATACAGAATAGGCTGTTTGCGAGAACTATCGGCCAAGAATTCCGGGGATTTTCTCCTTCAATCTGCAAAATCTGCGAATAAGAAAGCCTGCCCTTTGCAGGGCAGGCCGTGAAATCAACTGTACGGCAACAATAGGTGCTACAAGTCCCAGACGGTACTGCGCTGCCGGCGCATGGCGCGGCGCACGTTCATCCAGAAGGCCAGCGCGAAGTACAGCACGATGGGCGAGCCGAAGGTGAAGAACGACGCGTAGACGAAGGACAGCCGGACGCTTCCCGTGGAAAAACCCAACCGGTTGCCCAGGGCGTTGCAGACACCGAAGCTCTGCTTTTCGATGTAGTCGGTGAGTCGTTTCATGACGGATGGTGGTAAGTGATGCACACTGCTAACCCCGTACAAGGTAGCACGATACGATAGTAGAAGCAAGCCGAAGCAGGGTATTTTCCTTCGAAGATACGTCTCCCTTCCGCGGTTTTGCGTTTGTTGTTGGAAATTCCGCCCCGAACCTGCCTGTATGAGAAGCCCGTTGCCCCGTAATCTTTCTATTCTGCTGCTGGCTGTGGCCGGCACGCTCCCTGCTTGTACGCTGCCCCGGATGCTGAAGGTTGCGCAAAGCGGCCAGCAAGTGAGCGTGCAGCCGGCGGTGCTGGAAAGCAACGGCGAAAACGTGCTGTTTGAGGTAACGGCCCGCGTGCCAGCCAGCCACCTGAAAAAAGGCGCCGCCTACGGCCTCAACCTGCGCTACGTCTACGACAACGGCCTGCGCGAAGACACGCTGGGCCGCCTCAGCTTCCAGTCGGGCGAGTATGTCTACGACGAGGAAAAGAAAGATCAGCTGGTCATCAAAAAGCAGCTATCCTTTCCATACGCACCCAATAAAAACCCTGGCCAGCTCTTGGCCCTGGCCGAAGTGCGGGAGCTGAAGCCCAACGGCAAGCGCCTCAAGGGCCAGGAAACCCGGCTGGCGCGGGGCGTGGCCAGCACCGGCCGCCTGGTAGTGCGCCAGGATACGGCCATTGCCCTGCTGCCCGAATTGGCCGACAACAACATGAGCGGCACCCGCGTGCTGCCGTTCTTCTTTGACGCCGGTCGCTCGGAAATACGCAATTTTCTGGGTACCAACGTGGCAGCACTGGAAGATTTCATTGAGGCCAACCAGCGCACCGAGAAGGTGATGATTGTCGCCGGGCACTCGCCCGACTCGCTCGATGCCCACGACCTGCGCCTGGCCGACAAGCGGGTGCAGGCCCTACAGCGCTACTACAAAAACCGCGTCGACACCGACTCCTACCTCAATCGGGTGCGCGACATCGACTTTGAAACTGAGGCCTACCACCGCCGCTGGGACCTGTTCCTGAACAAGGTGCAGGAGTCGGCGCTGAAGCCGGCGCAGGTGGATTCGGTGCTGCTGCTCATCAACGACACGCCCGGCACTTACGCTCAGAAAGAGAAAAGCCTGCACGGCCTGTCGTTTTTTGACTACCTAGAGCAGTACATCTACCCGGTGATGCGCTTCGGCACCGTGGCCGTGCAGTACACCGCGCCCAAGCGCTACGACTCGGAAATCTACCTGCTGTCCAAGAAGATTGTCGACAAACAGCTGGAAGTGGATGCCCTCACGCCGGAAGAGCTGCGCTACTCGGCCACGCTCACGCCGCTGCTGGCCGAAAAGCAGCGCATCTACGAAACCTCGGCCGCTACCACGGGCCGCTGGGAAGCCTACCACAACCTGGCCGTGGTGCTGCTGCAGCGCTCCGAAAAGGAAGTCAGCGACAAGGTGCGCAAGGCCTACCTGCGCCGCGCGGCCGTCAATTTCACGCTGGCGGCGCACCGCAACCCCACGGCCACCATGTTCTACCGCGTGGCCACCGCCTACCACCGCGCCGGCGACAAGCTGGAGGCCCTGCAGAACTACGACTACGCCATCAAGCTCGGCGGCGCCCGCCCGGTCCTCGACAAAGTATTTGCCGACAAAGCCGCGCTGGAAATTGAAATCGGGCAGCTGGATGATGCGCTGGGCAGCCTCAGCTACAGCGCCAAAAGCTACCAGAACACCATGAACCGCGCCCTGATCTACCTGCTCAAGGGCAACTACGACGGCGCCGCCGGCATCTACCAGGAGGCCCTCACGCTTCAGCCCAACGACCCGCTGGCCTACTACTGCCTGGCCGTAGTAGCCGCTCGCCAAAAGGACGAAGCCAAGCTGGGTGAGAACCTGCGCCGCGCCGTGCAGCTGGACCGCAAATACGCCAACCGCGCCGTCGAGGACCTGGAGTTCATGGATTACGCCAGCGGCAAGGTGTTTCTGGAGACGCTGCGGTAAAGGCTGTCATTGCGAGCGGAGCGAAGCAATCCTTCCTCTCGCAGCACACACTTTCCTCATCGCAAAGTTCTCCCAGCAATGGGTTGGCGACTTACCAATGGAGGCCTTCTGCGAAGGGCTACTCAGCACATTAAGAGGAAGGATTGCTTCGCTCCGTTCGCAATGACAAGTGGTTATTTGCCCAACCGCGCTACTCGTCGTAGCTTTACGCGCCGGCTGAGGCCGGCATTTTCATTCTGACTTTCGAACTGCCACAGATTATGCGGACCATCCAATTCCGGGAAGCCCTGCGTGAAGCCCTGTCCGAAGAAATGCGCCGCGACCCGCGCGTGTTCCTGATGGGCGAAGAAGTAGCCGAATACAACGGCGCCTACAAAGTAAGCCAGGGAATGCTGGACGAGTTTGGCCCGGAGCGCGTGATTGACACCCCGATTGCCGAGCTGGGCTTTGCCGGCATCGGCGTGGGCGCGGCCATCAACGGCCTGATTCCGGTCATCGAGTTCATGACATTCAACTTCTCGCTGGTGGCCATCGACCAGGTGATTAACTCGGCCGCCAAAATCTATTCGATGTCGGGCGGGCAATACTCCTGCCCCATCGTGTTCCGCGGGCCTACGGGCAGCGCCGGTATGCTCAGCAGCCAGCACTCGCAGAACTTCGAGAACTGGTACGCTAACACGCCCGGCCTGAAAGTGGTGGTTCCTTCCAACCCTTACGATGCCAAAGGCCTGCTGAAAGCCGCCATCCGCGACCCAGATCCAGTGATTTTCATGGAGTCGGAGCAGATGTACGGCGACAAAGGCGAGGTGCCGGAGGAGGAGTACATCCTTGAAATCGGTAAGGCCAACGTGGTGCGCGAAGGCAAATCGGTGACGCTGGTGAGCTTCGGCAAGATGATGAAGATTGCCCTGGCCGCCGCCGACGAACTGGCCAAGGAAGGCATCGAAGCCGAAGTAATCGACCTGCGCTCCGTACGTCCGATTGACTACGACACGCTGGTGAACTCGGTGAAGAAAACCAACCGCATGGTGGTGGTAGAGGAAGCCTGGCCGCTGGCCAGCATCAGCTCGGAGCTGGCCTACACCGTGCAGCGCCGCGCCTTCGACTACCTCGATGCCCCGGTAGTGCGCGTAACCTGCATGGACGTGCCCCTGCCCTACGCCCCTACCCTCATCGAAGCCTCGCTGCCCAACGTGGCCCGCACCGTGAATGCCGTGCGTGAGGTGATGTACGTGAAGAAATAAGGAAGCTCCGGCTTCCACGAAAAAGCCCCGCAACCAAGTTGGTTGTGGGGCTTTTTTATGGGCTTTGATTTCACCACAGCGTCCGTGGCCCCAGTTCCAGCGTGGCTTGCGCCGTGGCCGAGGCCCAGAAGCAGAGCGCCACAAACGCCACATACGACACGCCTACGGCCACCAGCTGCCGGCGTGGCAGCCGGGCCGGGTGCCACGCCCGAGGCCAGCCGAAACACAGCACGGCGTACAGCAGCAGGTGCAGCGGCAGCAGAAAGCGGCATTCCATGCTCATGGGCAGCATAGGCACGCACGGCACCAGCAGCACGGCCAGCGCCAGTCCCTGCGGCAGCGTGAGGTAGCGCAGGCGGGCGCGCAACACCACCAGCCCCGCCCCAAACCACACCGTGTAGTTCAGCCATGCCAGCCCCCAGGTGGGCACGTACACCTGCTTGATGTACGGCGTCGGGTACTGGATATCGAGGCCGTTGAACAGCCGCCACGCGTACATGCGGGCAAACAGCACGGGGTGGCGCAGAACCAGTTGCAGGTAGCTGCCGTAGGAATCGAACCAGCCGATGCGCTCCTGCCGCACGAGGGCTTCGCCGGCATAGTCCCGGAAAACCATCACCCGGTCGGGGTAGTCGGTACCAATGCGGGTTTCGTACTTCTGGTGCAGCAGGCCCCACTTCAGCTTTTCGCGGTAGAGGTTGTCGGTTTCCAGGTTTTCGTCCTGGGCCAGCACCATCGGCGTGTTCTGGTGGAAGTGGCGCTGGTTGATGAGCAGCTGCGGCCCCAGCACCAGCGCTACCCCGACCACCAGTGCCAGCCCGCGCGCCAGCCGCCCCCACTTCCACGCCGGGCTCGGCAGCGCCAGCGCCAGCGCCACGAAAAACGGAATAGCAATCAGGTAGGAAGGCCGGATGTTGCAGGCGGCCGCCAGACAGGCCCCGGCCAGCAAAGTCCACCACAGGCCGCGCCGGTAGAGCAGCAGCAAACCCAGCAGCAGCGCCCCCAGGCTCGGAAAGTCGGTGAGCGGGAAGTTGAAATAGTCGCGCCAGAGCGCAAAGCCCAGCGCCGCAAATGCCGCCCGGCGCGGCCAGCTTAGCGGCCCGGTTTGCGCAACCGTTTGCCAGAGGCGCGGCCCCAGCCAGCCAAAGCCCACCGCTGCCAGCACCGCCCCAAACAGGCGCGCAAACAGGATGGCCGGCAGCCCGCTGTAGAACTGCACGATGCGCATAGGCAGCAGCAGCAGTGGCAGCAGATAGCCGCGGAAACTGTCGTGGAAGTTGAGCAACGACAGGTGGCCGTCCTTGTGGAAGAAGATGGAGATAAACCAGTAGTTCAGCGCATCAAAGTAGATGGCGGTATACCCCGAGAACGGCAGATACGCTAGGTACACCACCAAAACCAGCATCGTCAAGCGCCAGTAAGACGGCACCCGGCTACAGCGTGCGGGCAGGAGGGAAAGTAATCTCAAGAGCAGATGTAGTTTAGTCATCAACCAGAGACTTGCCGTGGTCGGGCTGCAAGTTGCGGAAAGTGGCCGCCGAAACCCAGAAGCAGCCCCCCAACCACAGTACGGTAGCCAGCACCACGGCCAGCGCCTGCCCCCGCCGGCCACACAGCCGGTCAGCCCATGCAGCCGGCGAAAACCCAAACGCGGCCAGTGTAAGCAGCAGCAAATGCAGTGGCAGAAGATAACGGCATTCGATGGCTGTTGGGATGCCCGCCACACAGGAAAGCAGCAGCGCCCACACCGTAGGATCCTGCAGAAAGCACCGCAGTCCTGTCAGCAACACCAGCCCGCCCACGCCCAGCGCCGTATAGTTGAGCAGCTGCACCCACGGACGCTCTGACCCGTATTCCCGTATCAGGTACGGGGCGGGCTGCTGCACATCAAGCCCGTTGAAAAGATGCCATAGGTAGCGGGTACTGAAATTCAGCGGATGGCGCAGCACAATCCCGAAAAACTGCGCGTAAGAGCTATAGCCAACGATTTGCTCTTGGCGCAGCACAGCCAGCCCAGCCGGA